>CBDCWT010000039.1:0-22949 GCA_965223305.1 Pirellulaceae bacterium
AGTGTTTCCGCGCTGCGGCCCTCAGCTGCTGCCGCTGCGAGCAGCTCGCCACGTTTGGCATGGCAGGCCTGCAGGCGATCGCACAGCTGCTCCGTGCGAGGCTGCAGATCCGCAGCGGCTGCCAGGTTGTTGTGGGAGATCCGGTCACGCTTGGCCGCCAGCACCTCGAGCAGTTCGTCTTGAACCCTCCGACAGCTCCGCGAGTAGTTCTGCAAGTTGGTCTTCTAGTTCTGCCATTTGCTCAAAGTCCGAGATGGGGGGTGATGGATGCGAGGAAACAACTGACGGGACGAGCCGGCGTGACAACGTGGGTCCGAGGGTTCACGGTTGTCTGAGCATGAACAGCTCGAACATCGGATCAGCGAAGGTCTCGGCGGTAGCTTCCGACATGTGCTGGGACAACAGCTGATCGAGTTGGCCTTGGAATATCTCTTCGGCGCGCCCGCCGTGCATGTATGCCGGCTTGTTCACCGTCTTGCGCATGGCACCGAGTAGTTGGCCGTAGAACGTCTCACCGACAAAACTACGGAAAGCCTCGCGCAACTCGTCATCCCCCCGGTCTTTTCGTCTACCTGGGTCGGCTGCTGTTTCGAGCTGAGCCGGCGATGGCGGGCGGATGCCGTACGCATCTTGTGGGATCGTGACTGGCCGGAGACCGATTCCATTGGACATGATCTTAGAATCCTGTGTTTGGGAAGCAGGGATGCGCGGTGTTGTCAGTGGTGCACAGCTACTTCACGATGAGTCGTCCGTAGATGGCGCTGTTTTCGTGCAGGCTTTCGACGATGCTGATGATGTCATCGGCTTCGACCTTGAGCGAGTTCAAGGCATCAACGAGAGCTTGGAGATGCGTCGACGTGGTGGGCTGATCGAGGATGCGGAGCGGACCGATTCCCGGACCGCCTCCGGTTTGCACAG
This sequence comes from Pirellulaceae bacterium, assembly GCA_965223305.1. Taxonomy (GTDB): domain Bacteria; phylum Planctomycetota; class Planctomycetia; order Pirellulales; family Pirellulaceae; genus CBDCWT01. The sequence goes on from CBDCWT010000039.1 coordinate 919, forward strand.
CAATGTTGTTATGGCTGACCGCGACCTGTCCTACGACGACGTCCTTGCCGATAACGATCGTGCCGTTTCGCTTGTTGATAAAGACCTGGGCATCAGGTTCGGGAGGGATCAAAGGAACATCGAGCACCTGGGCAGCGAAGTCGACTTCGAGCGCCCTTATACTTTACCGGGATGGCGATCTCGATGTTCAGCTGGTCAATCGCACGGATCTCGACGTGTTCCGGGTCGGACTCACCCGACACCCGTCGTGCGGAGCGATAGGAGCTATCATCCGACTCTGGTAGCGGGGCGTTGAAGTACTTGTCCAGACTGTCCACCAGCTCGTACACGGTTTGGACAACTGGCGTGAGCGTCATCGACTACGAGGGAGAGTCGTCCATCTTTGAAGAACGAGTTCTTGATGTCTGCCTCAAGGCGGCAACCCCTGTGGACCTTACCAGTCGTTTCGGGCGCGCGTTGATCCAAGGAAATCGGTCCGTGACAGACGGCATAGACTCGCGTACTGCCGGGGCGTGGTCCGAGGAGCGGGGTAAGCATTAAGTATCCGCCGCTCAGGCTTGAAGCGTTGATGGCGTTCACTTCACAATGCAGCGTGTCGCCCTGGCGAGCTCCTTCCGCTGGTACGGTGGCAGTTACGAAGACCATGGCGACGTTCCTAGTGTTCGACAGTTCTTCGATATCCCATTGTCCGGGAGCGTTTTCAGCGACCGGATTTCCCATCAGCTCCAGCATCTTGGCCAGGGCGCGAATCGTCGGTGTCTCGTTGTCGCCGGTACCATCGAGGCCGACCACTAGTCCCAAACCGTGCAACGTGTTCTCTTCCTGGCCCTTCACACGGCACAGGTCCCGGATTTGTATCTGCTGAGCCGCGGTCGGCTGCGGCAACAGACAAACCAGCGCGGTGACAGCTAGGAGTGCCGGCCCGACTCGCGGTGCTACAACTTCGAGTTTCATCGCAACAGTCCTTGTCAGAGTTTCCCCGTCTTAGGCCATCTTCCCCGCGACCTTTTGACGCCGAATGACACTCCGGATGTTCACGCTTTCCGGCTGCAGTGTGTTGGTCCTGAAAATCAAACTTGTTGGTCTAGAACGGGTGGAATTCATCGATCCAGCGGAGCAGCCACCCGCGTTTGTATCCGTCTCGGACGTGGCCTCGTTCTCGCTTGTCGATCTTGAGCCCAACCATGTTGCGACTAAGCACGACGTTGTCCGGGACCGATGTCTTCACGGCGGCACGTACCGGAGAGCGAGACTTCCCACGACTCTTCGTTAACGCGGATCGTGCGATGAGCTTCGAGCACCAGCGTTCCGTTGGGGGCGAATGTCGGGCGATGCTACAGGCAATGTTGAAGGAGAGCGACTCGCGGGTCTCCATCTCGGATTCGGCGCGGTAGAGCTGCTGCAACTGGCCGCGGGATGCGCTGGTCACCGCCAGCTTGCGGGCTGGTTTGAATCGCACGGAGACCTCGTAACCGAATCCAGTCGAGCAAGACGGTGTCGTATTGAGCGTCCTTTCGGCGTTCCATGTCGCCTTCTGCTAAGGTTCGTGTCACTTCGTCGACACGGACAAAGACGATGTCGTTCTTGGCAAGCTGCTTCGGAGGAGGCGGACGCGGTATGAAGGTCCAGCTTCCATGCTGAAGCTGCGCGGCGGAACGATCGCCGGGAGGCAACTCTTGCTGGTAGAGGCTCGAGTTCTGTCCCACGGCGGTTTGCACACCGACGAAGACTATGGCGCAGAGCAGGGCGCGGCGAAGCGAGGTCGATTTCATGGTGAGACAGATCCGATCTTTCTAGCCGAGAAACGACTGGGGTTGAGTTGCCGAGGTGGTGAGGGCGGGCCGGACACCTGAACGCCACTGGCGTAGACCTCCGCGAGCTGCGAACCGGCGACGCGAGCCATGTATCGTTCGCGACCTTTGTTCAAGGCCTGCAGGACGATCAAGTCTCCCAGCGATCCGTTCTGGGTAGCGCGCGCCTCCGTTTGGACTCGCACTCCCGAGGCACGAGAGACCACCTTGATGATCTCGTTTCGCCTCACCAACAGCGGGCGGCGGAGCGCCGTGATTTGGATCGGCTGGCCGGCCGGGAGTCTTCGCACGAGCTCCAAGTCGACTGCGTCCTCCACCCGTTTGACGAACCCGCGGTCGCGACCGGTGGTGGCCTGCTGTTGGACCAACGATACGTCGGCAGGTCGCACGATTTCGCCTGGGCTCATGGACCGAGTGGTCACGACATACCACTGTGAGGAACCCTGACCGGCTGTTCTCAGCTTGACGTTTCGAGGCCCTCGGGGCTGGCGACGATAGACGATTCGCGCGGACGGTTGCGCCGGTGAAATGGTGTCCTCGCAGATCGATCTCGTTCAAACGCAGCAGCTCCTGGATTTCTCCGCGGCGCACCACGCGCGAGGTGCCTTGGGCTGGAGCCGGAAAGAGCTCCAAGCGTTTCAGCTGTTCGATCTCCCTGGCGTCGTCCCCGGTGATTTTCGCCAGATCTCCTAACAGCACGAGAGAACCGGGGCTCGACACAGTGGACTTCAGCTCGATCTGGGCGGCGCTAGCAGCGGCCCCTGATAGCAGGAAGAGAGTGAAGTATCCAAGAACTCGTTTTGCGACGCGGTGTGACATCTGAATCTACCTAGGGACGAGTGTTGTTGGATCAAAGTAGCAGGCGCGTTCTGCCGCGCGGTTCCGCTATTCGTAGGACAGCCTGATGGGTTACGGCACACGGAGTGTGCCTACTACTTTGTTTGAAACTGGGTTACGGCACACGGAGTGTGCCTACTACCTTGTTTTAAACTGAGTGACGGCACACAGAGTGCGCCTACTACTTTGTTTGAAACGCCACCTAGAACCGTGGCAAGTTGGAGATGAGTCTGAGGATTTGGTCGCCTGCTTGGACGGCCTGCGAGTTGAGTTCGAAGGAACGCTGGGTGGTAATCAGGTCGATCAGCTCCTGCACTGGCTCGACGTTGGACGCTTCAAGCGCTCCACCTTGCAGTGCCCCCAAGCCCTGCTGGCCGGGATTCGCCAAGATCGCCGAACCAGATGATCCTGTTTCCTGGAACAGGTTCTCGCCGAGCTTAAGCAGTCCTTCTGGGTTGATAAACGACGCGATCTGTATCTGGCCGATCTGACTGAGCTGCGTTTGGTTCGGCAGCCGAGCCATCACCTGACCGTCCGGTTGGATACCGACGTCGAGGGCGTCGTTAGGAACCGAGATGTTCGGCAGCAGCAAACGACCCGTTGTCGCGGATCCAAGGACGATTGCGCCGTTCGCGTTAACCGAAAAGTTTCCCGCCCGGGTGTAGACGGTTTCGCCCGAGGGTTGTTGGACTTGAAAGAATCCTGGCCCTTCGATCGCAACGTCGAGCGTGTCGCCGGTCTGCTGGACCGCTCCCTGCCGGAAGTCGGTTTGCACGCTAGAGACACGTGTACCGATGCCGATCGAGGTACCGACCGCGGTGGGATTCCCGGCACTGTCCTCGGCGCCAGGCAGAACCTTGTGCCGATACAGCAGGTCCTCGAAATTGGCCCGCCCGCGTTTGAACCCGGTCGTGTTCACGTTTGCAAGGTTGTGGGCGATGACGTCGAGCTTGGTTTCCAAGGCCTCCATGCCGGTTGCCGCGGTGTACAACGTCTGAACGCTCATTTGCGATTCCTTCCTATTGGGTTTGCTCTGGCTGACCTGTCGAGGAGCCAGCGGTTAGGCGCGGGGATCGCCGCCTTCGTTTGTTTTATCTCTGACCCAGCGCACGATTGATGAGCGCTGAGAGCATCTGGTTGTTGCTTTGGATCATCCGCACGTTGGCTTCATAGGCGCGGGACGTTTCGATCAACTGCATCATCTCTAGGGTCGGTTTGACCGTTGAGCGTTCCAAGTAACCGTTCAGGACTCGGCGCTCGGATGGGGCGAGCGGCTGCAGTTCACCCAGCGACGCGAAGAGATTTTGACCTGTTTTCACCAAGTCGCCGAGCGCCGCCGGTTGCACGAGTGCCAAAGGTAGCTGTACGCCCTGCTGCGAAATGCGTCCATCTTCGGTCAGCCTCCAAGGAAGGCTGGGATTGATTTCGATCGGCTCGCCTCCGCTGGAAAGCACCGGAAAGCCCTGATCGGATTGCAATTGTCCGGTGGGAGAAAGGCGGAAGTTGCCGGCGCGCGTCAGCATTTGCTCCCCGTCCTTGGCGACTACGAAGAAACCGTCTCCATCGATCGCCATGTCGGTCGCGACGCCCGTCTGTGTGAGACCACCCTGACTGAAATCGGTCACGGTCTCGGCCATGGCCACACCGCCTCCGGCGTCGTTGATAGAACCGGTGCCGGCGATCGCTTCCCCTCGTTCGATTGCTTCGGCGGGCACGGCCTCGATCACGGCGAGTTCGCGTTTGAAACCCGGTGTATCGACGTTTGCCAAGTTGTGCGAAAGGACTTTCAGCCGTTCGCTTTGGGCGTCCGCGCCGGACGCTGCCAGGTAGATTCCGTAGGGCATTTTTCCCGTTCCATCGTGAGGCGCTCCCCCGCTGTGTTGCTACTTGGCAACTAGCGCGCCGGTCAGACCGAAAAACGAGGATTGACAGAAAAGTGCGGGCGAGACTGTCCAACTGTGAGATCGCAGCCAGATGGCGCTCGAGCGGAGTTAGTCCGGCGAAGTGCAATAACTGCCGATGTCGCGCAAGATCTGCGCGTCGCGGGAACGTAAGTTTGGTCGTAGCCCAGCTCGCACGAGTTTGGTGGCCAGAGTATGGTTGTAGCCGAACTCGCCAGAGTTTGGCGGACTGCAAATTCTGGTGAATTCGGCGGGTCCAAATTCTGGTGAATTCGGCTACGCTCCAAATCAGCCGCTGGGCGTTAGCCCACGGTTTCCCAGCGAAACCGACGCGTAGCGTCCTGGGAGGGCTCCCCCTCTCCGGCCCTGCGGGCCGACTCTCCCCGAGGGGAGAGTGAAGAGAGACGAAATCACACACTGACTTATGAAGAGACTGTGGCGATCAACTCGGCGGCCCCCTCTGCCAGCAGTGCTTCCGCGACGTGCGCCGCCACCTCCGCGGGCTGATCGATTGCGGCTTCGGCGGCCGCATGCAGACGTTGCTGTCCGTCGGTGCTTAACACGACCGATTCCAGGTACAAGCGACTTCGTTCCACACGGCACCAGGCGCCCACCGGCGCGGAGCAGCCTGCGCGTAACTTCGCCAGCAGTGCACGCTCTGCTTGCACGCAGTGAAAGCTGTGCGCGTGGTTCATGCCAGCAACCAGCGACCTGGTTGCATCGTCCTCGACACGGCATTCGAGCCCCAGAGCGCCTTGGCCGACCGCGGGCATCACAATGCTCGCAGGCAGGACATGGGAAAGGCGATCGCTGAGGCCCAGCCGCTTGAGTCCAGCCTCGGCTAGGACGATCGCGTCGAAATCGGCGTCATCCAGTTTTCGCAGGCGAGTGTCGACATTTCCGCGGATGTCCAGCACTTCCAGATCCGCGCGGTGGTGCAGCAGCTGTGCGCGCCGCCGCTGGCTACCAGTGCCAACGCGCGCCGCCGGCGGAAGTTGTGATAAGTCGGTAGCTTCACTGGTGACTAAGGCGTCAAACGGGCTCTCACGCTCCGGCACCGCGGCCAACATGAGTCCAGGGATCTGGTCGGTTGGTAAATCTTTCAGGCTATGTACGGCCAGATCGATTCTCTCGTCGAGCAGTGCCCGTTGGATCTCTTTGGTGAACAGACCCTGGCCACCGATCGTGCCGACCGGCCTAGCATCGGTGTCGCCCACAGTCGTGATCGGGACGAGTTCTACATGGACACCCGTTTCTCTAAGCTGTGCAGATACCCAGTCAGCCTGCCAGCGAGCGAGCATGCTGCCGCGCGTTCCCAGCCTCAGCTGACCTTCATTCGTGTGGGCCACTGATCTTCCTTGGGGATTCAGCCTCAGCCCCCGCGCGGTCTTGGCCGTTGTTGCCGTTACTGTCCGGGAGAGCGGTCTGAGCTGGAGCGGTGTCTTCTCTATTGAGCAACGTCAATTGCTGCTGCGGTGGGATGACGACTCCACAGCTGATGACGAACTGAATCGCTTGATCGACGGTCAGGTTGAGGTCAACCGCTTCGCTCTTGAGAACCGTCACAGTGAACCCGGTCATCGGCATGGGAGAGGTGGGCATCAGCACACTAAGCACGGGCTCGTTGGCTGCCGAGTGAATATCGAGCATGCTTTCGCCGGTGACAAATCCGACGGACCAGATTCCCTTCCGCGGATACTCGATGGCAACGACGCGGTTAAACTCGATTTCCCGCTCGGTAAATACGAAATCCGTTACCTGCTTGACGGACGAGTAGACGTTGCTGACGAGTGGCAAGCGGTGAATTAAGCCGTCAAAGGAAGCGACAATCATCCGCCCTACACCAGCTACGACGAACTTGCCCAGCATATAGAGCACCAACAGGAACAGCGCGATAAAGAAAGGGAGCACCTGGTAGCGCGGAAGGTAGGCTCTCTTGACGTACTCCTCCGAGTAGTAGCCAACCCACTCGTCGCGGGCGTTGCGGGTATAGTGGCGCGAGTCGTAGTCAAACGAATCCAGTTCACCATTCACATAAGCCGGCTCAACTCCCGGGTCGAGTTTCTCTTCTTCGGGATCACTGGGGGGCTGCTCACGGCTATCTCGGAAAACCCAAACCAGTGCCTTGGCAGCGACCGTTTCGCTCGGAATCAGGATGTAGCTTTCAATGACCGACCAAGCCCAGATGAACAGCACGATCGTGAGCAACGGCGGCATCAAGATCGCGAGCCCACGTAGCACGGCTACGCGAAAGGGTCGAAGTGGCTGAATGGGGCTTGTCTCAGTCATGTCACCAAGATGACCATCGGAGGCCGGCCTGGCCGGAGGGAAGATCTACGCAGCGATTTCGAGCATATTTCCGCTTAAAGTCTAATTCGGCGTCACCGCTTGGCAAACGCGCACCTATTGTGCGTCAAATCCGATTCCGCGGGCTACGACGGCCAGGGTGATCGTGCCTGCATCGGATTTTCGGAGTTCGCGAGCGATTTCGCTGGCCGTCGCCCCTGTCGTCATAACGTCGTCAACCAGCAAAATGTGCGCGCCCTTGATATTGTAGGACGTCGAGGCCCTGAAGGCATGGTGGACGTTCTTTCTTCTTTCGCTCGGCAACAACGTTCCTTGCTTTCTTGTCCTGCGGCGGTAGCCGAGCAGCCGCGAGTTGGCGCGGATTCCGAGTGTTTTCGACATGGTCTCGGCTAACAACTCGGGGCAGCTGCCTCCGCGAGCTAACCGCCGAGACCAATGAACCGGGACCGGCGCCAAGATGTCAATATCGGGCAGGGTATCCTCCCGCCGGATTCTCTCGGCAAGCAACTTCGCGATCGCGATCGTCAGCGGTTCCTGGCTTGGTTTCTTAATACGCAGCACGACGTCTCTCAACTCGTCCTCGTACACCCCTAGCGCGATCGCTCGTTCGAATGCAAACCGTCCGTTTCGGCAGGCGGTGCAGGCACGCGGCGCGGGCTTCAAGGTGGTCGGCAGCGGGCGGGCACAGCGGCGACACATCGGACGACTGTCTTGCAGCGGCTGCGCACAACGGCTGCAGAGCTCCGGCGGTTCAGCCGATTGCTCTAGTGGCGTTTGGCAAACCGGGCAGATAGGCGGATAGATAATGGCTAGCGCCGCAGAAAGCGCCCGGTCCACTCTGGTCCTAGCCTGCGAACCAAACCGCCCGGGACGCTGTCCACAAGGCACCCACCTCCGGCATATTCGCCAAACCGACACGCTCGCTCCGGCCCGCCGTAGCGGCTGTTGCCTGGGGAGAGCCAATTCCTACTGGACATGTATAGAATTCACTGACGCTGCCTGTCCCGCCTTGACCCGGCAGGAACGACTATCCTATCGTACCGACCACACTTCACTGAGGCATCCAACGATGAACCCGCTACGACTGGCCACTCCGTTTCGTCCGAGCCTGCGTGCCACCTGGGCCGCCGGTCAGCCGATCAATGATTTGATGTCGCAAGCGTTGGCCAATCCGGAACTTATTTCACTCGCCGCGGGTTTTGTCGATCAGGAAACGCTCCCTGCCGCTGCGGTCCAGCAGGTGCTGGACAGTCTGTTTGCGAACCCGACGACTGCGCGGCAGTGCCTCCAATACGGCTCGACACTTGGTGATCCCGATCTCCGCGAGCTACTGCTTGGCCGCTCCGTGGGATCAGCGGGAGCTCTGAGCAACCCCCCGTCTGTCGATCAGGTGGTGGTGACATCCGGAAGCAACCAGCTGCTGCATCTCGTGGCCGAGAGCCTGCTGGATCCCGGCGACTTGGTACTCTGTGCCTCGCCGACCTATTTGGTGTTTCTCGGTACGCTGGCCAACATCGGAGCGCGATCTGTCGGCGTGGCCAGCGATGGTATGGGAATCGTACCTGATGCACTGGAAGACCAGCTGCAGGCGCTCCACGCCCAGGGCCTGAGCGATCGGGTGAAAGCCATCTACTTAGTGCCCTATTTCGACAATCCGCGCGGTATTTCGATGCCCACGGACCGGGTGGCGGAAGTCCTGCTGATCGCCCAACGTTGGTCCCGCAACACCAGGATCCACGTGATCGTCGATGAGGCTTATCGGGAACTGCGATACGAGGGTGAAGACTCGCCGAGTGCGGTGACGCTGGACGAATCCGGTGAGACCGTGGTGGTCGCTGGTACGTTCTCCAAATCGTTTGCGCCGGGAATCCGTGTCGCTTGGGGGATCTTGCCCCCCGACCTGGTTGGTCCGGTCCGGGACCAGAAGGGGAACATCGATTTCGGCTCACCCAACCTCAACCAACAATTGATGCGGCGAGTGTTGGAGCAGGGATTGCTCGACGAGCACGTCGAACGAATTCGCAAAAGCTACTCAGCGAAGATGGCCGTCATGCTGGAAGCGGCGGAGGAGTTCTTGGGTCCGCTACCAGGAGTCGAGTGGACTCGACCCGCAGGCGGGCTGTATGTTTGGGTCGAGTTACCCAAGCAGGTCGACGCAGGGCCGGACGGCGAGCTCTTTGAGCGATCGATCCAGCAGGGTGTGCTCTATGTACCTGGCCAATACACCTTCGCCAAGGAGGGTGCCCCTGCCCTTAGCAACACCATGCGACTCAGTTTCGGTGTCCAAACGTGCGAACGTATCCGTGAGGGGATGGAGGCGCTGGCCCGCGCCATCCGCGAAGTCGCCGCATTGTAGATCGGCTGAGGGAGAACATCTGTGACGGTCTTTGACCGCTACCTGATTCGGGTTTTTGCCAAAGTGCTGCTGATTTGCATGATCAGCATCACTGGACTCTACGTGGTGATCGACTTCTGCAACAACATGGACGAGTTTTTAAACTCCGGGCAGCAGCAAGGACAGTTGCAGGTTATCGGCGAGTACTACGGCATCCGAGTCCCTTGGTTTTTTGACCGCATTAGTGGCCTGCTCGCATTGATTGCGGCGATGTTCGCCATCACCTGGTTGCAACGAACCAATGAGATGACAGCGTTACTCGCCGCGGGAATTCCCAAGTCTAGAATCGTCAAGCCGCTGGTGTTGGGAGCGGTTGCGATCAGTTTGCTGGCCGCGGCAAACCGGGAGGTGGTGATCCCAGGAAACCGTAACGGGCTGCTGCAGAACGCTCAGGACTTACAGGGCGAGGCCCCCAGAACGGTCGAGCCCGTGCGTGACTACCGCTCGGACATTCTGCTTAACGGGCTGCATACCTACGCACGCGAACAGCGAATCGAGCAGCCCAACTTCAGACTGCATCAGCGCTTGGGCCAGTTTGGTCGAAAGCTGATCGCAGAGAATGCTTACTACCACCCCCCCCAGCCGGGGCGGCCCGGCGGTTATCTCTTGGACAAGGTCGAACAGCCGGAGAACCTGGCCGTGCTGGCTACGGCGCAGTGGGACGGCGCACCGGTGATTTATAGTCCGCGCGATACCGATTGGCTCAAGCCAGACCAGTGCTTCGTGGTCAGCGAGGTTGACTTTCAGCGACTTGCCGGAGGCACCCAGTGGCAGCAATTTGCCTCGACCAGGGAGTTATTTTTGGGATTGCGAAATCCAAGCCACGATCTTGGACTAGATGCTCGCGTCACGATTCACTCGCGGGTGGTACAACCGTTGTTGGATATGACGCTTTTTTTCTTGGGCATTCCGCTCGTTCTGACACGCGAAAGCCGCAACATTTTCGTAGCAGCTGGATGGTGCCTGGGGGTCGTGGTCTGCTTCTTTACGGTGTTGATGCTCTGCCAGGCCTTGGGGAATCATGGTTACTTGCTGAGTCCGGCTCTAGCTGCTTGGCTTCCGCTCCTTCTTTTCGCGCCCATCGCGGCCGCCGTTTCGAGTCCGATCTGGGACTAGAGCTGATGTGCAGGTGTTTGGGAGGGCGAAGCTCCTGCCGAGCCGCAAGCGCAAGAAGCGGTCAAGCCAACTGTGGCTTTGTGGCTTTCACGCGATGCCTCATCACGCGGAGCGTGATGACTACGTAGACGTCACGCTCCGCGTGACGTTGCCGACCGTGCAGGCGTCCTGTGCGATAGACGTGATATCGAAGTCTAACCGCGTTCCACGGTCAAACAAATCAGCCGGAATGCGTTAGCAGCCGCTAGAAGATTAGGGCTGCGTTGACCGAGCATGATTTTGCCTACAAGACCGGGCTGGTAGCTTTGCGGTCCAGGTGACTGTAGCCCCCGTCGACGTAGACGATTTGTCCTGTCGTATGACTTGATCGCGGAGAAGCTAGGAAAATCACCGTGTCCGCGATTTCTGCGACGGTTGTAAAACGCTGCTCGAAAGGGACCAGGTTTTCGATCTGCTGCTTGGTCCGTTCTGGTTCCGGCATCGTCGCCAGCCAGCGGGCATAGAGGGGAGTCCAGACTTCTGCGGGAATCACGGCGTTGGCGCGAATGCTGTATGGAGCCAATTCGACTGCCCACTCTCGAGTCAGAGCGTTGATACCGCCTTTCGCCGCGGCGTATCCTGACGTCCCGCCCTGTCCCGTTTCGGCAACCTTGGAGCCGATGTTGACAATGACTCCGGCGGACTCTTTGAGGGGTTCGAGGGCGTAGTGCACCATCAAGTAGTAGTGAATCAGGTTCCGCTGCAGTGACGTGACAAAAGCCTCGGGGCCGGCCTCTAGGCTGACTCCATCGTTGGCCCCGGCGTTGTTGACCAAGATGTCGATCCGGCCGAAACGCGCGATGACGGCGGCGACCGCCTGGCGGCAGGCGGCGGCTTCGCACAAATCAGCCTGGATAAAAGCGCACTCTCTCCCGACTTCGCGGAACTCAGCTTCCAGTGCCCGTCCTTCGGCGGAACTGCGATTCACATTGGCGACCTTTGCCCCTTCCGCCAACAAGCCCCGTACGATGCCGGCCCCGATTCCCTTCGAGCCTCCCGTCACAAGCGCAACTTTATCTTGTAGCTGTAGGTCCATCGTCGACTCCGCCAGACCAGGATACCAGATCGGTGCGAGCGTCAATAACGTCAGCGTCGGGGCGGAAGGCAGCCGTTTCGGGAATGTTGCTCGACACCTACGGTGCAAGTTGCAATAATGCAGATAACTGCGCTGTTGTCCGCCTTTCTCTGCCATCACTTTCTACGAGGTGTTACATGGTTCGCGCCCTCGCCAGCTTTTCCGTCGTCTTGCTGATCGTCATGTCAGTCGGTTGCGGTGGTGGAGACGAGGATGACATTCCGCAGGTGAACTCGACGCCGAATCCGAGGCTGCGGGCTCAGATCGCGGCTCAGCAGGCGGCACAAAATCCACCACCGCCGGCGCCGAAGCCGACCACGCCACCTCCCGCGGCAGCCCAGGCGGCGGCAGCTCAGACGCCTGCCGCACAGGATGATGAAGAATCGAGCGGCACTCCGTCACCCGCGGCCGCGCAAAACGACGACCTGGCCTCCTTCAACGCGCAGTTGCTCGCCGACTCGTCGAAAGGCGAAGAGGACGACGAGTCGTCCGGCTTCGAGGGTATGTCGGGTGGCATGTCGGAGTTTGATCGAGCGCTGCTAGCGGACTCGATGGGTGACGGAGACGAAGACGACGAATCGAGCGGTTTTGAAGCATTGGGCGGTGCGCCCAGTACGATCGGTACGAGCGGCGTGGCGGCACCGTTTCCTGGGGCGGGTGGCGTTGCTGGAAGCGCACCTGCACTTCCACCGGGCTACGGCGGATCATCGATGCTCGCGTTTCGCTCCGGCAAAAACCGCGACGGCGTTCAGTATATGCTGGCGCATGCGTTAACCAACGACGAGGGCGCCGCTGAAACTCTGCCAACGATGCAATGGGTGCCCGGCCTCCAGCGTCCATCGCTGGCGATTCGCTGGGGAATCGCAATTCACTTGATTCAGCCGCCGAAATTCGACGAGGACCCACACCCGATTGGTTCCACTCAGACGTTCGAGGCGGACGAGGACCGCGAGGGCGGTGGCGGCTTTGGATCCGGCGGTGACGACTTCGGCGGTTCCGGCGGCGACGATTTTGGTTCGGGCGGCGATTTTGGCTCAGGAGGCTCCGGTCCCGACTTCGGTGTCGGTGGTGGGCCGGGAGGAAACGCAGGTGGCAGCGAAACACTCAGCGAGTACACAGGTGAGTTCGGCGAGTTCATTTTGGAGGAGATCCAAATCCGCATGCGGGAGGGCTACTTTGGTGAGATCTTGCAGCGGGCAGCTTTGGCGGGTGGTCGTGCTGGCGGCGCCGCCGCCGGAATGACCGGCGGTGGGCCCGATTCCTTCGGAAGCGGAGCCGTCTCCGGCAGTAGAGGCCGCCGATCTTCTCTGAGGTCACGTCGCACAACTGCACCGAAAGTCGAGTACATTTCCGGTGGGATCACGTTCATCGGCAAGAGCGATGCCCGGAAGGCCGACGAAATTCTTATCGAACGGGCAGCTCGTGAGGGTGTCGACGTGTTGGCACTGTTCAGGGTGACTATCAAGAAAAACGTCAACAAAGAGTTCATCACCAACGACACGCGTGTCGCCTTGTACGACCCGGCAAAGAAGGCTCGACTGGTCTGGACCCGATCCCTGCAGAATATCAAAGTCCAAAGGGCTCGCGAAAAGGAGGAGGACGACGGTTTAGAGACCGAGGTCGAGAAGATCACCAACTACATCGACGATAAATTATCAATGGCACCCCTGCCGTCGAAACTCAACAACGACAACGTTCAGCGGCGTGTCTCGTTCCTGGCTGCAGCGGAGCACGAAAACCTGCTACCCGTGCTGGTGGAGATCAGCTTTTGGAACAGTCAAGGGTTGCTGAGCGACCAGGGACAGCAGGAGGCCTTTCAAACGCTTCTCGGCGATCGGCTTGGATCGCAACTCGCTACGGGCAGTGAAGACGACAAGAAGGAGGCGGTCGAGGACTGGCTGCCGGGCAAGATAGGCCGCAGACGCTAGAGTGGGCTGTAGATGTCTCGGGAAGGGCGAGGCTCCGGAAGGGCAAGTCTTGGGAAGAGCAGGCGCAGGTCTCGGGAGGGCGAGGCTCCCGCCGAGCCGCCGCTAACCCGAATTATTCATGAGCGATCTGCTGCGAGGTCGTAAGTCGGCTTCGTCATGCTTCACAATTCTCCCTCGACGTATTGCTTCAATACGCCTGCGGAAGAATTGCTCGCCTTCCTTGCCACGAACGTACTTACAACCTCTCGCGAACGATCTTCATGAATAATCCGGGCTAAGCGTTCACAGCTCGTGAATTCCACCTCGTACTGCCGACCCTGCAGTTGCTCATATCGTCTAACGCCCAAGATTGCCATTGAGTGCAGCGCGTTCTGCCTTGGTACCCATGGTTGTTTGTTCTCGGCTCGGCAGGAGCCTCGCCCTCCCGGAAATCGCGCCCTTCGTCTAGCGGTATGTTTGTTGTTATAACGAAACCCAGTTCTCGTTTGTTCTGGTCATAGCTGCAATTCGAAGGCACCGCGTTGCCAGGCCTGCAGGAATTCGAGGTTGCTCTCGAGCAGGTTGGACAATTGCCAGAGGTCGACAGGTCGGTACCAGTGAACGGATTCGACTTCTGCTTGATTGGGAGTGATCGGTGAGTCCGTCGACAGCTCGGCGGACCACCACGCCAGCTTCACGTGCCAAGGCGTCGTGTTGGTCCACAGCCGTCGGAGTGGACGGACCCCCACATTCAGCTCTTCTCGCAACTCGCGGACCAACGCCACTTCCTCGCTTTCCCCCTCCTCAATGCCACCGCCGGGAAAGCAGTAGCAACCCGGTCGTTTTACAAATCGCGATCGGCGAATGACCAACAACCTGCCTTCGTTTGCGACGACCGCTACGACACCTTGCGACATTACCTAATGCACCCGATCGTTAGCCTTGGGATTGTCAGCACTGCGTCGAATTGCCACAGTTCCCGCACGCGACTGCAGCCTGCATAATGACAATATGAAGATCGCCTTGCTAGGAGTCGACCCGGACGTTCGTGAACTGGCCGAGTATCTTGTCCACTCTACGCAGCACCGAGTAGTCACTGCGGTTGGCGCGGGGCCGGCCATGGAGTTCCTGCAGGGGATTGAGCCAGCGGTTCGGTTTGAGAGGGACTGGGAAGGTCTGATTGCCGCTGAAGAAATCGACGCGATTCTCGTTGGCCGCGGTGAGGATCAGGAACTGCACGACGAGCAGCTACGGAAGCTCGCGCAGGCGGGTTCGACACTGGTGGTGTCGCATCCATCTTGTTCGGCGCTGGTAGCATACGAGTTGGACATGATCCGCTCGGACGTGGGTGGAGTGCTGATCCCGTTGTTTTCCGGCCGGTCGCATCCCGGGTTAGCCCGGCTGGCAGCCATCGTTGGGGAGGGCGCAGCCGGCCCACTCGGATCGCTGAGCCGCGTCGACATTGAGAGGGCAGTGCCAGGCTGCGATCAGGCCACTTTTCAACACTACCTGGCACTTGACGCTTATGTTGCAGCACAGCTGATTGGTCCGATCACCACCGTCAGCGCGATCGGCGCTGCGGCCGAAGTCGGAGCAACCGAGTCGCTGACCGTACACCTTGCAGGCGACGGTCCTCTTCAGGCGAGATGGACAGCGACTCCACACATGGAGTCCAGGGTATGTCTGATAGGCTCGAAAGGCGCGGCCACTCTGCAGCAATCCGGCGGTCCCCGCTCGTGGACGCTCGACACCACATTCGAGGCGGTCGGCAACTCCTTCGGGGACTGGGATCCATCGAGTGCTGCCGTCGACGAGCTCGAGCGCGCCCTGTCGGGCGAGTACGCTGCTGACAGCTGGCAAGAGGCTTGCCGTCACCTGGAGATTGCTGAGACGGCAATGCAGAGCCTCCGGCGCAAAAGAACTCTCGATGTCTACAGTGACCCGAGAACTGAAGAGGGGTCTTTTAAAGGCGTTATGGCGATGGTCAGCTGCGCTCTGCTGTTGCTTGTAGTGATGGCATTCATTCTGCTCGCAGTCATCGAGGGATTTCGGCTTCCACTAGTTGGGTTGACCGCTTCCGAAGAAACAGACGCCTGGCCGCTGGCCATAAGATTGTGGCCGGTTTATCCGCTGCTAGCATTCCTGGGATTGCAGTTGCTGTTAATGGTGGCCCGCAGGCCCAGGTCGCAACACGACTTCGCAGCAGATCGCTCGTGAATGATCCAGGTTAAAGTTGTTGCGGAAAACTGCCGACAGACCAACAGCCGTAACTTTCTTTTTGACTTGTGGACTGTCGCGCGCGAGCTAGCATTGGCCAACCAAGCGAGTCTCTGGTGGAATCTGCAGCGGACCGGTCTGGTGGGTGCCGCGTTGGTGGTTTCGGCTGGGTGCTGCGCTCCGCTGATTCGCTCCGACAGGTTGGTTGATCAGCCCAGCCCTTCGGTGGCCAAGGGAGAAGAGGCTGCCAGTACGGAGGTCGCCATACCGCTGTTTCCGGATCGTTTAGTGGGTATATGTCGACCGCTGCTGCACTATCTGGCTGGTCCATTCACGCCCCAGGAGACGATCGACCAATATCAATCGGCGGTCCAACCTCCTCATTCGAAATTCCACCCAGTCCCCACCAGGCCTGTTTTCGCCCCCCAACCTTACGAGCTGGGGCCAGTGGTCTCGATTCCTCTGCCGAACGAATAATGCCTGCCGGCTGGCCCGGCGGTATCTCGCCTGCTTGAACTCTCGACGGCGGAACCCACTCTCGGTGCTCCGCTGCAGCCGCCGGACTGCACCTTGCGTTTTGCAATTGGCCTGTAGTCTGGAGAACATCGGTGCGGAGCAGACAAAAGGTGACCCACCAACAACCGGCATGAACATCTGATCAGACAAACCGCGAGGCGACGCGGTTAGTTAGGGATTAGTTAGGGATTTCTGTAGCCGAATTCACCAGAATTTGGACGAATCGGCAGTTCACCAAACTCAGGCGAGTTCGGCTACGCTCAGGCGAGTTCGGCTACGATCGGATAGCGACGGAACGTCGGAGAGAAGTCCAGGTTAGACGCGCGGTGTGAAGTTAGGTCGACTCTAACCTCGATGTCGTTGCGTTTGAAGGCAACGATTCTCCTGCGCCGATTCATACATCCGGCCCATCCATTGCTGCGGAGATGCATCCGCTGCAAAGGTGCTAGCTGTCCCGCTTGCCTTTAGAACCTAGCGACCAAGTTCACTGACGAGCACCCAATGCCCGCAATCGCTGTTTTCCAGGCTCCACCTTGCCGACGTGCTGTCGTCGGGTTGGTTTGCCTGCTTGCCGTACCGGTCTCAATTTCCCAAGCATCGTCCTTGCGCCGAACCGCTATCGTTCGCGCGGTGCAAGATGCCGCTCCGTCTGTCGTGAATATTCACGGCCGCAAGACAGTGCGAACTGACCGCGCCGAGTCGATCAACACGTCGGACGGTTTCAAGCAAGTCAACGGCATGGGGACAGGCGTGGTTATTGATGAGCGTGGATATATTGTCACCAATTTTCACGTGATCGAAGGTGTCCGGCAGATCCAGGTCACCACCGCGCCGTCCGTGCTCAGCGATGGGACGGCCGTCGAGGGCCAAACGGTCATCGGTCGACTGATTGCGCACGATCCTGCTACGGATCTGGCGATTATCAAAGTCGACATGGACGTTCCGCTGCCAGTGATCAGGATTGGCACCTCGAGCGATCTACTGGCAGGCGAACCGGTAGTGGCGATCGGTAACGCCTATGGGTATGAGCACACGGTAACGCGCGGGATCATCAGTGCGTTGCATCGTCCAGTGCAGGTCAGCGACACGCAGAAATACGTCGACTTGATACAGACTGACGCCAGCATCAACCCCGGCAATTCGGGGGGGCCTTTGCTAAATATTGACGGCGACATGATCGGCATCAACGTGGCTGTCCGCGTTGGTGCCCAGGGAATTGGATTCGCCGTCCCGATCGACCAAGCGATCGACGTCACGTCGAGGCTGCTGGACAGTGAGGTCACACGGCGCGTAGCACATGGCATTTCTGGCCGCACGGAGACGACGCCGGTAAGCAGCAAGTTCGTAATCGACTCGGTGGATCCCGGTAGTGCTGCCGCGCTGGGCGGATTGAACAGCGGCGACGTGCTCACAAAGCTGGGCGAGGTGGCCGTCAATCGCTCGTTGGATTTCGAGCGGGCGCTGATCGGGCGCCGGCCCGGTGAATCGCTGCCAATGACTTTTGTCCGCAGTGGCTCGGCCCGGCACGGTCGAATCGTTCTGGGGGATATTCGCCAGAGCCAAGCGGGCGTCTCGGACCGCAGCTGGAGGATTCTGGGGCTTAGGTTGGCACCGATCACGGCGCACAACTTCCAGAAACTCAATTCCCGCTACAACGGTGGCCTGAAGGTTGTTGCGGTTCGTAACAGCGGACCTGCATTTAATCAGGGCATTCGCTATGGCGACGTACTAGTCGGTATGCACAAGTGGGAAACAGTCTCGATGGACAACATGGCTTACATACTCGACAACGACGAGTTCAGACGCTCGCAACCGGTCAAGTTTTATGTCCTGCGAGAAGGTGAAACCCTCTACGGTCACCTGGACCTCTCGGTGATTGGTGACTAGGCTGCCCCGCAGCGTCATCTCTGGGTCAACCCGCTATACTGTT
The DNA here is from genome assembly GCA_965223305.1 of Pirellulaceae bacterium. Classification (GTDB taxonomy): domain Bacteria; phylum Planctomycetota; class Planctomycetia; order Pirellulales; family Pirellulaceae; genus CBDCWT01. The sequence goes on from CBDCWT010000039.1 coordinate 18,970, forward strand.
GTCTTTGGCTCAAAGACCTCTGTTGCTCCCCGTGCTCGCCCAGGCGGGAGATCTCTACGCAGCCGTTGACAGTTTTGAAACCAGGCTTCGCCGTCGAGGCTGTGTTTCGGGGCCCCGCTCGAAAAATGGAAGCTGAGTTCATTGACTGGTTGCGCCGTCAAGTACAGCCGTCACCATTGGTGCCGAAGGGCATCGGAGACGATGCGGCCGTCGTCAGCATTCCGACTGGCACCGGTGTTGTAACGAGCGACATGCTGATGGACGGGGTCGACTTCGAGTTGGCGCACAGCGACGCTCAGCGAGTCGGTCGCAAGGCACTCGCGGTGAACCTTAGCGACTTGGCGGCGATGGCTGCCCGGCCGATCGCTGCGATCGTGTCCGTAGCAGTTCCCACCGAGGCGGGCCTACATTTTGCGACCGAGTTCTATAGCGGTTTGCTGGAGCTCGCTGAGTCATTCGACGTTGCCGTTGCGGGAGGGGATACGAACAGTTGGTCTGGTCCGTTTGCAGTCAGCATCACCTTGCTGGGCAGTCCTACTGGGAGTGGACCGGTGCTGCGGAGCGGCGGCCGTATTGGGGATGAACTAATCGTGACCGGCCAGTTCGGCGGGAGCATTCTAGGCAGCCATTTCGATTTCATCCCGCGGATTGAAGAGGCGATTTGGCTTCACGAGCGATCAGAACTGCACGCGGCGATCGATGTCAGTGACGGTTTGTCGCTTGATCTGTCGCGGCTTGCTAGCGAGAGTGGTTGCGGTGCGCTCGTGGATCCTGAGCTGATTCCCATATCACCGGCTGCCCACCGGCTGGCGGCCGCTGATGGAATCTCTCCGCTTGAACATGCGTTGGCTGATGGAGAGGACTTCGAGTTGATTCTCGCAGTTCCAAAAGCTGTTTCTGAGCGGCTGATTGCCAACCAGCCGCTCCAAGTTCCGTTGACTCGAATCGGGCGGCTTGTGCCCGAGCGCGGGCTCTGGCAGACCAACTCGGATGGTAGTCGGACAGCGCTTCCTCCGCGAGGATACGAACACTAGCCCGAATTATTCATGAGCGATCTGCTGCGAGGTCGTAAGTCCATCCGTGGCTTCGTCATGCTTCACAATTCTCCCTCGACGTATTGCTACAATACGCCTGCGGAAGAATTGCTCGCCTTCCTTGCCACGAACGTACTTACAACCTCTCGCGACGATCTTCACGAATAATCCGGGCTAGGGAATGATCTATCGTTTCACAGCCAATTCGATCATGGATACCCGGCGGCTTGCCGAAGCGCTAGCTCAGGTCGTACCGGACGGGATGACGATCGGTTTGTGCGGGACCCTGGGAGCAGGGAAAACGCAGCTAGTCCGTGGTCTGGCGGAGGCGTGCGGTGTACCGGCTGACAAAGTGGTCAGTCCGACTTTTGTTCTCTGCCAGCAGTACAGCGCCCTGCGCTCGTTCGATCATATGGACGTCTACCGGCTGCACGACGAAGACGAGTTTTTGGAGCTGGGACCCGAAGAGTACTTTGCCTCGCCGGCCATTACGATCATCGAGTGGGCCGATAAAGTCGAGCAGTGCCTTCCGCCGAGTCGTCTCATGGTCCACATCGAGATTACCGGCGACGAGCTGCGTAGCTTCACGATTCAGCCGCATGGAGAGGTCGCGGAAGGGGTCGTCCAGGAGTTAGCGAACCGGCTCGACCAATGAGGTTACTCGACTGCGTCTGGCTCGAATCACGTGAAGTCACAGAATGAACTTGCTGAGGTCCTCGTCCTCAGCGATCTCCTCGAGTTTGTCACTGACATAACCGGCGTTGATGGACATCTTACCGGCGGCCATGTCGGGCGCATCGAAGCTCAGCTCCTCGAGCAGTCGTTCCATGATGGTGTAGAGTCGCCGAGCACCGATGTTCTGAGTCGATTGGTTGACCTGAAAGGCGTACGAGGCGAGTGCTTCGACCGCATCTGTGGTGAAGTCCAGAGCGATCTCCTCGGTTTTCAAGAGTGCGGTGTATTGTTTGGTCAGCGAGCTCTTTGGTTCGGTGAGGATGCGAATAAAGTCATCCTTGGTCAGATCCGACAACTCGACTCGAATCGGAAAGCGGCCTTGCAGCTCCGGCATCAGCTCGCTCGGCTTGGCGCGATGGAAGGCGCCCGCGGCAACGAACAGGATGTGGTCGGTTGACACGTACCCATAGCGTGTTTGCACGGTAGTGCCTTCGACGATCGGCAGTAGGTCACGTTGAACTCCTTGCCGCGACACATCGGCGCCCTTGCCGTCGCTGGCTACGACCTTGTCGATCTCGTCAAGAAAAATGATCCCCAGGTTTTCGGCTAGCTCGATCGCCGCCGCGTTGATCTTCTCTGCATCGAGCAGCGCTTCGCACTCTTGTTCGAAGATGACATCCCCTGCCTCGCGGACAGTCAGCTCGCGGCGAGTGGTACTCTTGGGCAGAACCTTTTCGAACATGCCTTGGATATCGAAGTCCATCTGCTCTACACTGACATTGCCGAGCATGATTGGCGAAGCTTTTTGTTCGATGGTTAGCTCGACGCGGCGTTCGTCCAGTTCACCAGCGGCCAGCATCGCTCGCATCTTGTCTCGCGTGCGCTGAAATCGTTCAGCAGCGTCGTCTCCTTCATCGCCGGCCGACTCTATTTCGATGGGTCGCGGCGCCAGCATCTCTACCAATCGATCGGTAGTTCGTTGCCGTGCCTCTTCTTCGACATTCCGCCGCTCCTTCTCTCGCACCAGCCCAATCGCGTTTTCGACGAGCTCGCGGACCATACTTTCCACATCACGGCCGTAGTAGCCTACTTCCGTATATTTGGTCGCCTCGACCTTGATAAACGGAGCCCCGGTCAGCTTGGCTAACCGTCGCGCGATTTCCGTTTTTCCCACACCGGTGGGACCGATCATGAGGATGTTTTTGGGAGCGATTTCAGCCCGCATTTCATCGGCGAGCTGCTGGCGGCGCCAGCGGTTACGGATGGCAATTGCCACAGCGCGTTTCGCATCGTGTTGGCCGACGATATGGCGGTCCAGCTCGGCAACGATTTCACGCGGCGTCAAAGTGCCCGACGATTTGGCGGGTAGGGCTAGGTTGAGCACTCCAGCTCCTCCACAACAATGTTGGAATTCGTGTAGATATCGATGTCGGCGGCAATCCCCAGCGCCGCACGCACCACGTCGGCAGCGGAGAGAGAAGAGTGCGAGACTAACGCTCGCGCCGCCGCGATGGCATAGTTGCCACCAGAACCGATTCCAACAATTCCGTCCGTTGGTTGAATGACGTCGCCTGTCCCACTGACAAGCAACGTGGACTTCCTGTCAGCCACCGCCATTAATGCCTCCAACCGCCGCAGAGCCCTGTCAGTCCGCCATTCTTTCGCCAATTCCGTAGCCGCTCGTGGCATGTTGGCCGGATAGTCTTTGAGCTTTTCCTCGAACCGTTCCAACAGTGCAAAGGCATCTGCGCTGGCGCCCGCGAAACCACACAACACCGTCCCGTCCAGGAGATGACGGATCTTGACGGCGTCTCCCTTCATGATCGCGCTGCCAAGCGTCACTTGGCCGTCTCCACCCATGGCGACGAGCCCTTGGTGACGCACCGTTAGAATCGTAGTTGCCCTGATTTCCATGAGATGCCCGAGGGTCTGCAAGCCACTGCAACCCGCATTGTCGCGGAAAACCCCGCCTAGCTCTAGGGTGGGACTTGGTCCGGTCAAAAACACCCGTTGACAGACGGTTTCGTTGAACGCTTTTTCTTGTTCCATCAGACACTCGGAACGTCCGGAGGGTGATACTGGGAGGGATGAGGCGGCGACAGTGCGGAGCGACGCCGGGAGGGCGACGCTCCTGCGGAGCCGTTCTTTCTCGCGCCCCTCGGCTCGGCGGGAGCCTCGCCCTCCCGTTCGCCTTTACGTAACAGAGAGGTGGTTAGCCGGCCTGCATGACCCCACTCACCTGATGGACCACGGGGGGTTCGTGCTATTCGC
>CBDCWT010000040.1:0-185495 GCA_965223305.1 Pirellulaceae bacterium
GGTTTCAGTGCTGGTGAGAACTGCCGTCGTGCCGCCTCCGCCGAGAGTAAGCGTTCCCTTCGCCTCGTCGACAGCTGAAAGTGTCACCGTATCGACGGCTCCGGCGACGAGGACCGTGTCGCGCCCGTCACCTCCCACGAATGCGATGTCGCTTGGCATCAGCCCATCGTCACCAAAGTCGAGCTCGAGCAGGTCGTCGCGGTCCGTGCCGACGAGCGTGACGGAGTCGTCGCGTTGGACCGTACGCTCGGCAACCGGCGCACCGGAGGTGCGATCGTAAAGGGTCAAAGTCCGCTCGAGGTCGTCGTAGCGCAAGACGAGCTCGCTGCCAAAACCGTCCATTTCGAAGACCACCGACGCGGCGTCAGCCGCAAGCAGGTTGCGCGGCTCGAGCAACTCCAATCGCAGAGCCGCGGCACCGCGCGTTGGCTGCCCGCGCAGGCCCCCTGTCTGGAAAAGGTTTCGCAGGCTGGGGCGGTCGATCGCACGGCGGCGGGTGCGCCGGCGTTCTCGTCGACTGAAACTTTCCTTTCGGGAGCTGCGCGACATCGTTGAGTTCTCCGACGAAGTTAACCACCGCCCCCCGGAGTGGGGACGATCCTCAAGCCTCCCCTTCACGAATAATCCCGCGTCCGGTCGCCACTCACGTCGAAATCAGTGAAGACGATGCCAGTGCTGCCTGGGCCAAAGCTCGAATCGAAAGCGTTGGCGAGCAGAAGTCGGCTCTCCAGTTGCTCGAAGCCGGAGAGTCGTCGAGAACGGCGCCCAGACGCTGTTTGGCGAATAATGGTCGCATTCACAGAGTCCTCCGACCAAGCGAGGCTGGTTCCCTATGAACGCCTACTTGGTTTAGACGTCGCGCGAGACAGACCCATGCGCGAACACGGTGAATTTCCGACGACTACTTCCGCAGAGGGGAGTCAAATTCCAAAGAACGCTGCCATTGTGGTGACGACCCAAGAAAAATAGCTGTGGTCCACAGGGAAGGGGTCGCCCGCTTAAACCGATGCGGAATCTGGGTAAGTTCGTCCATCGCGGGAGAGAATACAACCCCCCTACGTAAGATCCATGCTGCGCTGGCCTTAGCGTCGGTTGCACCAGGCCACCAAAACTCTGAAGAAGCTCAGTGAGGCGGATCGCAAATGGATTCGGGTGAACGTCCTGGGGGGCACGGATCACACGATTCGCCGCATTGAATTGGTAACGTCCGAGGACTGGGAGAAGATGGACCGATATGAGGTTAGCGTTAGCGGCAGAAGAGCATGAACGCGGGGCAGCCAGCCGGCGATGGCTTTAGATCCCGGCGTTTCTGGTTTCCTTTGTTGTGTTCGTTGCTGTACCGACCCTAATCTTGAAAAACTGGGGCTAAATCGAGGATTCTCGATTTCGTTGAGCCAGAAGCCGCATGTGGTCAAAGAAGACCGCCCCGTCACGCAAGATGAAGAACTTAATTGACGGAGAGTTTTGGAATTCATTGCTCTCCAGGACATGTCCGACGTGTTCAAGGGAGGTCGTTTCCCACTTATGGAGTCCCAGGAGAATGTCACCCTGTCGAAGTCCTTGCCTAGCGGCTGGGCCGTCACTCCTCACATCGATAATCGTCAAGCCACCGTTAAAGCGCGTGCCATCGACTGTTCGTCCTGGAGCAGCGACTAGCCTGAGCCCAAGCACATCCCATGCGCTTTCTGACGTTGCGATACCCCTGATAAATCGCTTGGGCGATTGCAGAAAGCGGTCTTGATTCTGACTGTTCGCAAAGGAGGAAGAGCACACCGTCGTGAGACGCTCCAAATCGCCGGTGTCCGGACACCATTGTTCCGTCAAGCACAAACGTGACCGGACAGTATCCACCAAAACCGCTGCTCTCCCCTATCTCGTTCAGTATTACACCAGCTCTCCGCTTGTCCGTTTCGTCGGCTGGGCTACCTGCTTGCAGTAACTCGCGAGGCAAATACTTGCTGTAATCGATGGGCCTCGGGTCGACTAGGCTGCGGATTGGGACCTTGTAAAGCTTGCCTCCTCCGCGTTCACGGTTGTCATTGAGCCTACCGCTGTGTCGGAGCAAGTGGCCAATCGAATAAGTCTCGTTGCTGGGCGCTCTCTGAAGGTCATATTTGACAAAATCGATTGTGAGCACTTTTGGAACGCCGGCTTCCACCTCGTCGCCTTTCCTGCCAATGGAGAACCTTGACGTCTCGTGCCTCGACAGCAGCCAACACGAAACCTCATCGTCATGTTTCCACGAGAGCTCTTCCACTTTGAACGGTTGAGTGTCGTCCATCTGCGACTTCTCGTTTCTTGTCGAGTTGTCGTAGTACACCTCTCGTCGAACGACGACAAATCCCTTAGCCGGATCGACAAATTCAACCGTACGGATGCCTGACGAGCTAATGACTTGGTCGATACGCAAGCACTTTGAGTCGTGCACTTCTGCTGGTTCGGCCGAGAAGAAGGTAATGCTACTAATCCAAGGGATTCCTCGACCGCGTGGATCAACTTGCTTTATTGGTGTTTCGCTGAGGTCTTTCATGTCGAACACCCTCGCAGTTCTGTTGCTCTCCCAAACGCCGTACCACGATTGATTGGCGATACACACCGACTCCGTTGAAGTGTTCTGCGTCGACGTTTCCAGCAATTCCATGCGAGCACGTCGCGAGTCAAAATGCAGCTTGCCCTTGCCGGTCCCTTTTTCCTTTTCACCCTGAGCATGTCGAATCTTGAACGCCACGTGTCCATGCCGCAGACGCCTCAGCCGTGAACGTGCCCCCGCTTCCATCTTGTTTAGCAGTACGCTCTTGTCGATTGTCGAATCGGATTCACCAGTATCGAATTCACCAGTACTCAGCCCAAACATTTTCACATCAGAGTCGGCCACGACAGCTTGCTCGTCAAACGTTCGCAGGGAAACGCTCAGCACTGCGACCACAACGATGGCAAGGGCAAACCTTGCTGCCTTCGTCAGCCCTTTCGGCGGATTCGTCGACATGAGCATCTCGATTCTCCTTTTCAGATTTCGTCCCGTGTGAATACCCGTTGCAAGGACGGGAGAGCGATTTAGGCTGAACTCGACAACGTGCAGGAGAGCTTCACAGTACGTTCCTTCTGAACGAGGCAGGTGTGCGAGCACAATCGCATCGCAGCACGACTCCTCCGCCATCCTTAATTGATTGCGGGCAAACGATAGAGCTGGGTGCCACCAGTAAGCCGCAGTGCATAACAACTCAAACCATCTAACCCAGTGATCGCGGCGGAGAATGTGTCCAAATTCGTGCGCGAGAATCGTCTGCAGCTGGCACGCGGTGAGTTCTGCCGTGAGGCGGCGAGGAACCAGGACAGTCGGCCTTCCGATTCCCGGCCACACCATCGGCAACAAGCTGCCATCAACGACTCTAAGGTCAGGGCACTGCTTCATTCCCAGCAACTTGGCGACGTGCGTGGCCGCTGCTTGAACACTTTGGGAGGCGTTGCCAGTTCCGATTAACTTGTGCTGAAAACTCACAATGCGAAGGACTGCAATCGCAACCCACAGAATTGAGCCGGTCACCCAAAGTGCGCCGAGAAGATGCGGCCAGGAAATCTCACTAACTACGGAGTAGCCTGACTCCATGAGTGGTTCCCGGGACTTACGCGCGTCCGCTTGAACTGGTCTGGCCCCAAGTGGCGCTGCCGTTGCGCCCGGGTCGCCGTCCTGCTCAAGGGGTATGCTGATGGCCTTCCGCGAATGCTCCGAATGCTCCAAAGTCAGGGACGACGAGTGAACCGAGAACGCCGGGCCCGAAATCGAAATAATGGGAGGAGTGACCAGCTTCAGTAACACAAGCAACCACATCGCATGCGCAATGTGTGGATTCCTCCAGATGCGTGTGACTGCATACGCTACCGGAACCAAAGCACCTGCCAAGACGGCATTCGTTAGCGCGAGTGTCAGCAAGCCGTTCATTACTGGTCTTTCCGCCGCTTCTTGTCGATGAGCTTCCGTATTTGAGTCAGTTCCTCTGCGGAAAGCCCTCGACTTTCCACAGCATGCATGATGAATGGCACCATCGATCCGTCCGTGAGTCTCGCTGCAAGGGCGTCAAGCTGCACTCCGACAAATTCCGGGCGCGATATATTCGCTCGAAACACATGAGCAAACGAATCGGAATCTCGAACGATCAGCGCCTTCTTCTCCAAACGCTGCAGCAGCGTTTGGACCGTTCCGTGAGCTGATGGAGTGGCATCCGGATAGAGAGCTTCGCGTATCTCGCGGGCAGTCAGCGACTCCGCATCCCAAAGGAGCTTCAGGATGGCCAATTCTGCATCTGTGGCAGGTTGCGGTCTTTTTGGCATGGGACTGCAGACGATTGTAGACGCGATGTCGTCAAAATGTACGACAAGATGTCTATAAACACAAGGCCGCTTTGCCGCAGGTCGAGTTCACTGCATCCAGACCCTATTTTGACCGACGTCGTTGGCACCGCTGGCTGCAGGAATGACCTGTGTTCGAGCATTGTATACTAGCTGCATGGCAGCTGAATTGTTGCCAAGAAAACTCTCCCCGAGACGAACGCCCAGGAAGGGCTCGGTCGCGGGAACAACATCTACGGAGAACAAGGGACAATTTCATGAGCAGTGTTATCGACTCGATCGTAGCGCTTCCGACGCCCTTCGACATGGTGGTGTTGATCGTCCTGATCGGTTCGGTGGCGGGTGTGATCGGAACGATTGCCAAGCAGGTGCGAAAGTACCTGTGCCATCGGGCTGAACTGGAGCTAAAGCGAGAGATGCTGGACCGAGGGATGAAATCGCAGGAAATCGAGCGGGTCATGCAAGCCAAGATGGCCGGTGCCAAATAGCCCTGTATGCTCATCTTGGAATTCACGCTACATGCAATGCTTCATCACGCGGAGCGTGATGACTACGTAGACGTCACGCTCCGCGTGACGTTGCCGACCGTGCAGGCGCCCTATGCGATAGACCTGATATCGAAGTCCAACCGCATTCCACGGTCAAACAAATCAGCCGGAATGCGTTAGCATCCGGTTTTGTAGGAACGGTGGACTAACGCAGCGGCTGACATCGCAAAATCACGCTCGGTCAGTTGGCCTTAACCCGAATTATTCATGAGCGATCTGCTGCGAGGTCGTAAGTCCATCCGTGGCTTCGTCATGCTTCACAATTCTCCCTCGACGTATTGCTGCAATACGCCTGCGGAAGAATTGCTCGCCTTCCTTGCCACGAACGTACTTACAACCTCTCGCCACGATCTTCATGAATAATCCGGGTTAATGCGGGCGATACGTCCGGCAAACTATTCAGCCCGTAACGCCCGCCACGCTTGGATGTACTTGCCCAGTGCTATCAAGCTCTCCACCGGGGCAACGAGTCCAGCCTCGAACGCTTCCCCATCGTTTTGGAACGAAAACCCCAGAGGTGGGGACGACGGGAACGGCGGAAGTTGAGGAATCTCCACTTGCTGCCCCTCGGGCACGAACATTGCCATCATCCGTTGAACAAACTGCAGCGAGCCCTCCGGGCTGATAAAGCCAACCATTTGTGCGTCATCCGAGAGCAACGTGGCGGCAGTTTGGATCCCATTGTCAGCGGCTAGTCCGTTCGGTGACTTCGCCGCTTGGATAACCTTCCGCAGACTTTCTTCGGATACGTAGGCGAGCGCGACGTGATTGATATCGACGGGCGCGGCGTAGACCTCGATCTTGCCCCCTTCCCCGTAGAGCTTGTCAAGCATCTCCTTGGCTTGTTCGCCGCCGGGGCCAAAAGCGGCTGGCGTCAACTGCATCACGGCTTTCATGCCCTGCACTCCTGCAACCTGGCCAGTTTCCGCGGCCAGGATTCGGTACGGCACACGTTCGCTGTCGGCGAAGATTTGCTGCATCTGTTTCATTGCTAGGACGTAGTTGTTGATGAACGCCCCCGCGTCCTCGACCTCCATGACCATACCCATGCGGCTGTAGATGGAGCCTTCCGGCGCAGGCACACCGAACACGAAAGACATACCTCGCAGGCCTTCCATACTCTTGCGAGACGCCTCGACCAGCTTGTCGGTCTGTTCGTCGCTTAGCTGCCCGGCCGTCGCCCGCATCATATCTAGTGACAGCTCCATCCACTTCTCCATGGTTTTGGAATCGCCGAACTCTCCGGCGAATGCCATCACGTACGGCCACTCGGGTAAGTGCGCGAGCCGCTTCGTGGCGTTGGCCGCCGCGTCCCGCGCGGTGAACTCGACGGGATTCTGCAGGCCGACGCGTTTCAGCAAGGAAATGGCACCGTTGTCGTCAATCTCTAGTCTCAGGACGACTTGGCTCACTTCTTTCGAAGCCCACCTGAATAGTTCCTCGTAAATGCCAAAGGCCGCCGCGGCACTTTCGCCCTGCGGGCCCGAGTCTGCGAACTGCTGTTTGACCATCTGCAGTACACCGACCGCTTGCTGCGAGAGCACCTTGACGCCCGTGTCGGTAGCTACTGCGTAGGCGTCTGCCCTCTCGATGAAGGCTCGCGTCTGGCTGTCGATCTCGACCCTCTCCTCGGACTCGACAATCTGCTTCAAGCCGTCACGGAACGTCGCCGGCGCAAACACGGCGTAATCGCCCTTCTTGCAGATTAGCGTTGTCGCACCGCCCACGACCACTTGACTGATTGGCCCCTCTTGTTCATCCGGATTCAACTGGTTACGCAACTCCTCGTAGTTGTCGGTCCGTACAAAGAAGACGGGGACGGGGCTACCCGCCTCGCGAGCGACCAACACCAATGCCATATCCCCGGCGTCGACGACGCCCTTCACCAAGTGCAGATGTTCCTTCGCCATCGCTAGGAGGTTGGGCGCCGGAAGCTGCATCCGCTCCGCCGTCTGGTCGACCTCGCCACTAGCCCGTTGCATGTTCTTGATAACCACGTATGCGAGCGCGTGATTGGGTATCTGTTGGACGACGTCATCCGCTGCTTCGACGCCCAAAGAGCCCACGTACAACGCGAGCAGGGCCAGCAGACCGTTCAGAGAGTGTTTATGCCTCATGTCGTCCTCCCGTGAAAGTTCGAAGCGGTGAAAATTCATAGCCACTCCACTAGCGTCATGATAACGGTTCTCGATCGCCAGCAGATAGAAGGGGAGAAAACCCGAAACCGACTTAGCAGCGTGTTGATTTGTGGCCAAGCGGTGAGTGCGATTCTCATGTCACCTGGTTGAGTCGGCGGAAGCGGAACTCGCCGATAGTTTGCTGAGTGTTGTCGGCTTGAATGCTTGGACCACCTTCGGGAGCTGCGGTCGTTGGACATCAAGCTAGGCGGAATTCGGGATCTCAGCGCAACGAGCGAGATCAGGTCCCTCAAATACCTCGAGCTCTGGCAGATCGGCGGGCTGGACGATGTTGAAGTGATACCTGAGCTATCCAGCCTCCAGAACCTGTTCCTCCAATCTCTATGAAGTAGAACTCTCTTTTCGGGCACTGCGGGACCTCGACCGAGTTCTCGGCTGGATCGCAGAGCAGTCTCCGCAAGGGCTCGTAGTTGGCTGGAACTGTGGATCGATGGAACGAGGTGCGTAGATTTCTTTCGGAACGCCAAAGAGCCGTCTGCTGGCTCCAGAAAACGGCGACGAAGAAGAAACTCGACACAACGTCTTTAGGACGCGTCGGGGGGAAAGTATCGCGCGCTATCGTTGTTTGCGGTAAGCGAGTTTTCGTGACGAACCTTCGCGGGCCAGGCCAAGATCTAATTCCACCGGATGAAATGGCTCCGGTCGGCCAAACTGCGTGAGTGCTTATGCGGCACCGCGTTACACGTCGGCTGCAGAGGCGTCCTCCTCTACCAGCACGCAGCACATACCCCCGTGCCAAGGCAACCGAATCGACGGCGCCGATTCAGTCTCTACTTAGGCAAAGATCACTTGCGTCACTGTTTGGCAAACACATAGTCGTCTAGGACGGCGTCAAGATCGACACCGAAGCCGCAAAAGCGTCCTTGGCGTCGTCTTCCAGTTCGCGCGGTGATGTGTCAGTAATCATTAGCGCTGGAAGTGGAAAAAAGCCACCGTCGACTCCTCGCTCGGCCATCGCGTATCTTTCAAAAAGCGCGCCATAGAAGTGGGCGCGATCAGTTCCGCGGATCGCGATTGAGTCTGGTCCGAGTTCCTCGGCAACGACGGCGAAGTTGTCAGACAGTTCTTTCCGAAGATCATCTTGGTAATTGTCTTCAAGAAAGAACACATACCAGTCGAAGCCTACGAGTTTGAGCCGAGCCACGTCGGTTGCAAGACCTCCGAGTAAAACGCTTCTTGTTGCCGAATGCGCGGCGATTCACAAAGCGGTCGTATGTGGGGCGCCGCATGTATTAGAGTCTTCGCGCGATACGACAGCAAGCAGCTGATGTCGTCGGGAGGGGTTGAACGTCGCTCGGCAGATTGCGCGAAGGACGAACCGACCTTGGTCGCAGTCGCCCTTCGCTGCGACGCTTGGCCGCCGCGGCCCAGTGGGCGGACAGGATCGTGAGGCCTTCGGTCTTTTCGACCGACGCTCCGGAGGCCGTGGGCTGTGGACTTGGATTCCCTCAGCACTGCGCAGGCAAGAACGGAAACCGGTTGTGATTCTCGACTGCTCCCGGCCCACAGGAGAGAAGAGTCGATTCTATCGCTTGAATTTGATCCAACCATCCACCTCCGCGGCCGACGGTTGCATGGACCTCGATGGCTGTGATTTGCGAGATCAACTCATCCTGCACGCCACGGCCCGACGACAGTTGGCTCGCCACAAATGTTGGCGTTAAAGGCATTCAGTTTGTCGCACTCAAGTCGTAATCTGTTGCCCGCAAGGCCGTCCAACGAGTTAGGCAGGCCTGATACATACGCGACGCCACATTGGCATGAGGAACCGTTGGCAATTGGGCGATCGCATTCACGACAGATCGACTTGAGGCCCTTGCGGCACCAGCAGCAAATCCTATCACCAGAGCCGTCGTTCACGCTTGGCCGAGCAAAAACTTCGTCGCCAACGACATAGAACAGGAGCGTGGGGCAATCCGGATTGACACAAAACTGTGGGAGTGCCGCAGTGACAGCGTTCCACAACGACTGAGTGTCAAGTTCGATTATGTCCAGCAGCTTCAGCATTTTTTTCGGCTGCTGAATGACTTCTGCGGGAGGCTTGCCAAGCCGAAACCAGTCCGAGATTCTAGCCTGCGGTTTCTTTCCGCCGATTCCGAAGTGCTCTGCAATCTTCGCCTGGGTGATCTTCTCGCCGTATGACCGGGCGATCTCTCCGGTAGCTGCCCGCAGATACGCCGTGCAGCCGAGAATCGCACGGATCCGCGATTCGTCACTTCCCAGAGGTTCGGGCGTCTTATCTGACGCTTGCATAGCACGGAAATCTCGATCTGGCCTTGAGTTAAAGCCTCCGTGCGACTAGTATCAAGCTTATCGTCGATAGACCCGATATTCAAGATTCAGAGCGGGCTGCCTGCTTCTGCGACAGACCACACATCTCGGGCCGAGTGCCGGAGCCGAAAGTCACCATGGAGGCAAAACCGATGGAGTCGGCAAGCGATCTTTATCGAGACTACGCGACCGTGGCCGACAACCTGGAACGGCGACTTGTCGCAATGTACGGACAGCAGAAGGCCGAGCGGCTATTTCAGAGGATGGCTCAGTCGCGTTTCGAGCGAATCTGTCACGCAGCGGCAAACGACGCCCTGAAGCGGCAGTGGGTCGGTCGGCTGCGAGAGAGGATAAGCTCGCAGGTCTTAGAAGCGGAGGACGCAGCCTAATCCTGTGACGACACGCGATCGTGGGGAGAATTGGACGGAGATTCGTGAACGTTGTTGTCAAACCAAAGGTCCATCTGGCTGGCCTGCGCCGCACTCCAAAACTCAGTTTCGGATGCGGTGTCTTTGACGGTCCAACCAGCGACCAAGATAATTCTTTGGCAGCTTTGCCAGACAGCGAGCGTCTTGGGCCAATCATCTCCTGTCATAGCTGTGCCGCGAGCAAACGTTTCAGCAATCTCCCCCAAGCAATGAAAGAACCTTTGCCGCGGTGCATCGACGCAGTTTTCATCGAGCGCCTCCATGAGCTTCTCTAGTTTCGCCTTTTCACTGGCATTCCACTCCAGGCCTTCCTGCGCGGCAATCTCGCTTTCGAAGATCTCCGATGGTAATGCCTTTGTTTCGACCAAAGTGAAATACACTTCGCGGACGTCCCGTTCTTCGAGCTGCCCCAACACAAAGATGGCTTCACCCATCCGTATGGCGTAATCACCCACGTTGAGATTCGTGGGGAGCATGATGTCGTACTCGTCCCCGTCTTCATCGCGGTACAACCAGATCGCGCCCTTACCCTCCACATCTCGGTTGTGACTCCAGCCATTAGTCTGGAGGTAATCTGCAACCGCTCGCGGAACCAATCTGACCATCTCGTGTTTTGTGAATTTCATATCCGGTCCGTACGATCGATCGAGTCCATCAGTTGCCACAGTTGGTCAACTGAAAAGAGTTGGTTTGGAGGCAGCTCAACTGTCACACTATCCGTATTACTTGTCTCCCGCCAGCCGGCCAACGAGACCCAGCGGGCATGGACAATGCAGTACAAGTTGATGGTTCGCCTCGGTAAGCCATTTCTCGGGTTGATCAGGCACCGTGACGACGACGAGAATCCGCGGTACCAAGCAATCGCATCGTAGTTCGTTATAGTTTTTCAGGCAGAGGCGAAACCGCATCACATCTTCTACATTCTTGGAAGTGCACTTCAGTTGCAGTTCGAGTCTTGGCCTTCTCGGCATTTTCTTGCCGCTGGCGGCGATTCCGAGGTCGATGCTATCATCATCTACACAGAGCGTGTATGTATCGAACCCCGCCGCTGAGGCGATGGTTCGAACGTAGGCTTGGCTGAACTGCTCCTTTTGCTGATTCAGGTGCATCGGTACCGTTTGTGCGAAGTTGTGCGACTTTCGAGCGACGTTCAGGACCATCATACACGCTACAAGTGTGAATTCGCCAAGCCCGCCTCTTACAACAGAACCAACAAGGGATTCTCCTGAGGGGAGAGATGGAGCTCCGCACCATATGGCCCATAAAGCCGGTACCGTTACCCGGGATTCTTCCTAACGCACCTGGACTGTGTGCCTGTACGCCCATCTCGGCTGCAGTGTGTCTGGCGGGTTGTTTTTCTCGCTTCACTTCAGCCAGGCTACCCGAATGAGGTGTCTACCCTGGTGGTGATGTTGCTACTGACGAACCAGCCGTTGCCTCCGATTGCCGACGCATGCGTCGGTGCAGCTACCCGCCGTGGCCATCCCGGGTGGCTTCGCAGCGTCGGTGGGCGCAACCGAAGTCGTGGCGGAGATCTCCGAACTCCTGGGCGATATGACTGAACGGAGTATTTGAACGCTGCGGCAATCCACCTCCCCGTCCGTCATCCGAGCCGCTACCGATCGGCTTTGACTACTGGTAGGGGTGTCACCCGGTATCACCTTGCGGCAGGTCACTTCGTGTTCGACGCGACCGTCTAACTTTAACCGCGACGCAAAGTGGGTCTGCCGAATCCATTTGTGCATGACCGGCAGAGTGAGGCTAACCTCGCAGAGCGGCGGCAAAGGTTGTGATCGCTGAGCCCGGCACCTCCCCGTAGAGCAGTTGCGACGAAGACTACTGCCGGTTCTCCGGCGGCGCCATGAAGTGCTTGTGAGAATAGACTGCGATGGTGATGTCAGGCCGAGCTTCCTGGAGCTTCATCACCAGCCAATCAGAATCGCGGATGCCGAACAATGTCAACTCTGTAATCTGCGGCATGTCCACAATTGCATCTAGTCCTGGACCTGTAAGCGCATCGGCAGACAGAGATATCCGCCGTAGTCTGGTGCACTCGACAAGGCTCGTGAGGCCCACAGCTGTAACCCTAGACCCGCTAATCTCGAGATGCCTCAGAGAGTCCTTGCAATGAGCAGCGACGGCGGCTAGCCCGTCGTCGGAGACCTGGGTCCCTCCAAGTCCCATGTATTGGACTCCCGCCCTTCCCAGAGCCGGTGCCAGCTCTCTCAAACTGTCATCGGTGATTAACGGTTCACGGCCGCTTGCCGAGAACACGACTTCACACAATCCGTTTACGCCGACGGAGCCATTGAGCGACTCGATTTCTCTGGTAGTCTGGTCCACCTCGCTGGATCGCACGGTGAACACTAGAAGCAGCGCTAGTGCCACAACAAATGTGCTAACAATCAAGCATGAGGTGGCAATTATCGCGCCTACGGGCACTGCCACCGTTCTACGCACCGTTTCGTCTTTTCGTTGCATACCACAGCTTCCGGGTCATCGTGTACCAATGCCCACTTTTTACAGGGGGCGCAGTCATAGCCGTATGGCTTACCCCACACCGACCACAACGGCTTGACCCGGCACTTCTTGATCATACACGACAGCATCCAATTGCTGCTGTCGACGCTCGCGTCGAGCCAGGCCCGTCCGTCGTTCTCCGATAGACAATTGTCGTTCAAGACGTCCCAGACATATCGAGTCCTGGCCATTCTGACATCCCCTTCGAGCTGCGGACGGTTTCATCTCGCGATCATGTCTCCTATCCAATCGTAGGAAGTTCGCCGAAAGTCACCTATTTAGGCGCTACGCGACTGAGAGGTGAGCGGCGTGGCCTGGGTGAGGATTCGAGGCGGTCGCCCCGGTGTCACCGGTAATGACTAGATGCAAGGCGGCCGTCAAACACGAAGTGCAGAGCCGCAAGTGGCTTGGTGAACACCTGGCGCCGCCAGCGGGCGTTCCGTCGTACGGGTATAACCGGCAACCCGCACCTCAGCAGGCTAGTTGCAGCGGCATGTAGTTGTTGATCAGGTCTCAGTTGGGGTGCACGCGGCCGACAAGTTGGTCTCTGCGGCTGGTGCTGTACCCGCGTCAGTGATGGACTCGCCGTTCCCTCGCGAAAGCACACTCTGTGCTATCAGACTGACTGTGTCGAGACCGAGGTATGGAATCACCTGTGCGGCGAAGGGCAGCTACCCTGAGCGCTCTTTTCCTGGTGCTGGTCCTGGTCCTGCTCTGGGGGATGGCAATCTCGTGGGTTCCAGAGCAAGACCAGGACCAGCACCAAGACCAGGAAACTTTGGTCGCCCGAGTCGAGGAGGTATCGGCAAGCATTCCCAACAACATTGCAGAGGGCAACGGGAAATGGTCGAAGCGAAACCGCAAGAGGTACTTCGAGATTGCACGCGGTTCCGCGCTCGAATGTGCAAGTTGCCTCGATGTCCTGGTCCCGCGACGGCGGATCGATCAACCTCAAATCGCGCCAGGGAAGGAAAAGCTGCACAGCGTGGTTAATATGTTGACAAGGATAATCAAGAATCTGTCGTCGGACGGGCCGTATGCAAGTCGGTCGTCCTCCAGCAGCCCGTTCTTGCGGATGATCCTGCAGATTCCAGAGCAGGACCAGGACCAGGAGCAGGAAACGGGGGAGTTGCGCCTGTCCGTGTGAGTTGGCAAGACGCGCGAATTGCACCGGGAATCCGCGAAACGTTGGAAACGTCAGCCCTGTCCATGCGGAAGACGGATGTGGTTTGCGGCGAGCCCAAGACCGAGCGCGTCGATCGCGGGTGCGGGCCGCATTGTCTCGGGGCTCCTCCAGCCGATGAGTGAGGATTGCCTCAGGATGGGCCTGCACGCACATGACGGCAGCCTTTGACCACATTGGGTCCACCGTGATAACCTATGCATAGGAGGAGCCTGACAGTGAGTTACCAGTTCCCACCAGAGCTCGACGCCCTTATCAAGCGCCAACTTGCGAGCGGTGAATACGAAAGCGAAGACGCAGTGCTGATTGCCGCAATGCATTCGTTGGAGCAACAGAAAGAAGATTTGGCGGCGATTCGCGAAGGCATCCAAGACATGGAAAACGGGCGAGTTCGACCACTCCGCGAATTCGACCGAGACTTTCGCGAAAAGAAGAATATTTCACAGGATGCCTGAACCCTACGACGTTCTCCTCACGGAGCAGGCTCAGGAAGAAATCGATGACGCTCACGAATGGTGGGCCGCCCATCGCTCACTCGCGCAAGCCAACCAGTGGTACATCGGGTTCTACGAAGCGATGATCTCCTTGGAGCGGAACCCCGATCGGTGTTCACTTGCTCCCGAGAACGACCGTTTTCCATACGAACTACGGCAGTTGACGTACGGTCTTGGTGCAAAGCCCACTCATCGAGCGATCTTCACAATCCGAGATCAAATCGTGCTGGTTCTTCGGGTTCGTCACTTGGGTCAGCGTTCGATTGGACCGGACGATTAGCAGCCACCAAGCCGCGCCCAGCTGAAGTCGTGCTCGACTCCGTGTGCCAACTGCATCTTCGAGTGCCCACATCGGTTCTTCGCTGCACGCAGTTCGACACAGAGATGAAACCTACCCATGCGGCGAAGCAAATCGCCCTTGGTGCGTGAGGTGGAATCGCCCGACGCACCGAAACGCTGATAGCGGCCGTGTCAAATTGAGGACAGTCCGCCGGTCCACTCGCCAGTTCAATCGCTGCGACAAAGTCGCGCCGCTTAACGCCCAGATGCTGCGGCCACCGTGTCCGAGCGAAGCCTGCTGAAAAGAATGCGAAACGACACCAAGTCTCGATTGCCCAATCTGAAGTGGAAATTTGATCACTTCAAGGTGAAACCTGACTTCAACGTTGAAGGATTCGTGCCAAGTACTTTCACTGTTACCAAGGCTGACAAGAGGAGTGATGACGTGCGCCTGTATGTGTTTCTGACTCATCCTGATTCAGGAACCGACAACTGGATTCTTCGCTACTCGAATTCTGAATGCTACTCTCTCGAATGGATACCTGATCTAGGGTTCCGGCGCCGCCCAACCAGTGTCAAGGTCCGCTAAACTGCACAGGTGTAAACAGACCGACGGACATTGGCTACTATGCGCCAAGATGAAGCTCCAACTCAAGTTTCACAGCAGTCACGACGTGCGGAGACCAAATTGCCTCAGCACGAAAACGTCGCTGGAGCGAGGTCGGCAACGGTAAACTTCACGGCACGAACCCCGCGGTTGAAGCACATCCGTGCGAGTTCGCAAAATGCCCTTCATGCAACGGAATCGACAACGTGCAGCTTCACTCAGACGGGAGGAGCACCGCTGTGTTGTCAGTTCGACGGCAGGAACATCGTGTCGCTGCTGATGCGGCAGCCGTCAGGCGCGCACATGGGGCGGGGTGGCACTTATCGTGATCGCCTGTTCCTTCGCAACTCCGGTGGGCGCAACCAAGCAGAGAATGTCCACCGAAGAACTGGATGTCGGTCTCTTCGACCGACGCTGCGCCCGCGCAAACCGGTGAGTAACTCAGAATTCGAAGACTGTACCAAAGAAGGCCGCGGTGTGGGCAGTCGGATTTGACCGAGAATTCCGACACGCAGAGCAAAGCGATTGCCACTTGTCCATCCAGCGAACAGCTACGAGCCCTTTCCGTCGGCCGGCTCTTGGGCGCGTCGGACGATTCCACCGACGCAGCGAAGCGGTGTCGCGAGACTCGCACGGGTGTCTTTCCCAGACGCGTCCAAACGCGCGCAGTTCGCCCACGCGGCGCCACCCGAGCACCCAAGAACAGTGCAGAAACGCGCGGGGTGGAAAACGCACAGCAAATTGCAGGTTCGATGCCGGGGTCGATGTGCCCTCCGCGCAAGCGTGACTTCACAACTGTGGAAGTCGGCTGACTTAAGACCAGCCATTCGACGGATCCATGATTCTGTGCCGTAAGAGGCGTTGTGCCTCGTCACCGCCAATTGAGCGAGAGTGAAGACCGCGGACCGTCGATCTACTAGGTCCACGAAGGATATTCGGTCCTTAGACAGCAAATTACCGCGGAACAATCAAATGCGCTCGCTGTGGTGAGACCTTGAAGCGAGCGATCGTGCCGCTCGTGAACTCAAGGAAATCCGTCTCGATGCCGTCCGAAAAGATCACACCGCCAGTCGGCATCTGTGAACCAACGACGAGTTCAGCATCACTGTCTAACTCGCCTGCCACCAAGTCTGCACCGGAATGTCGGCTACGGAATGGTTCACGAACAGCCCAAACAAGCCGCGGATCCTCCCACGAGAGCGTCGGGCGGGATAGGTCTCCGCCACCAAACAAGCGGCTGAATCCATCCGTCATGTTGAACAGCGACGACAGCCATCCCGTGGAGCCGGCGCCTGTGGCGACCAACACACCACTTGACGACTGCGATTCGATCTGGCCGCTGGCCTCCAACGTGTAGCGAGCTGAGACATGTGTGCGGCACCCGACAAAAAAATCGTTGAACGCGAGCATGCGCTGGCCGTCATTGGTATTGACTTCCGCGAGGGTGACGTCGCGTGTTCGCGCTTTGCCGTCGATGGCTCGACGTACGGCGGATCTTGCGGCTTGAACATCAAAAGGCAGGAGCACGCCATCATTGCGAGCTGGGTCAGGATTCACGCCAATGATCGGCAAGTCGCCGACATACTTCGCCGCATTCGCCACGAGTCCGTCCTGGCCAATCACAACGACCAAGAGACAACGACCAAAGTCGAAGTTAGGAAGGAAAGTCCGATCAACAGTACGGATCGGAAAACCGAGGTCAACCTCGTGCAGCAACTGTTGGACTGCGTCCTGGTAGACTTGATCTTCGGCTTCGTATTCATCGTGTTCAGCCAGGGCGTCTGCTTCTTCGAGTAAGGCCGCTTCGTCTGCAGCCGCAAGGACTCCGGCTTTGCCTTGACGCGCTCGACGCAACTCGACTTCGTGGCCAGCGGCATGTTTTAGACGAAAGGCAGCTTGTCTCGCGGTCGCCCAACGGGCTTTGAGGCCCGCCAGCCTCGTTTCGCGTGTGACGACAGCGATGATTGGTTGTCCGAATCCCATGGCGTGACCGGCTAGTTACTAGACGCTCCAGCGTTGTCACCGCTCCGGTTGCTCTTCGCCTCGATTTCCGGAGATGGAGCCCATCAGCGATTGCAGCAGTTCAGGAGAAATGTTCAGCGTTCCAACCTTTTCCGCATTGTCAGCCAAATCACGAAATGCCATGGCAATCAGCTGGCCAGAATCGAGCCCCGACTGGGCCGCCATCAGGGTCCGCCAATCGATGTCCTTGATTGGCTCCAATACAGCACGTAAAGAGTCAGCGCGAGCTTGCGATTCCTTACGTTCATTGTCGACAGTCAGGTCTACCAATTCCGCGCGACCTTGCTCCAAGGCCACATCGGCTTCCAATTTCGTTTCGCGTACTTCCCGGCGTTTTTGTTCGACGGCGATCTCCGTCTTGAGTTCGTTTTCCTTGATTTGGCGTTCCAGTTCCACGGCGGTGTTGCGTCGTGCGTAAACGGCTTCATCTGCTTCCTGCAGTAGCCTTTCACGTGCTTCGGCCTGCAATGCCTTTGCCATCTCGGGCGTCGCTTTGATCGACAGAATAGAAAGACCAAGGACTTCGACGCCCAGCATGTCGACTGCCTCGGAAGCCTTCAACCCTTCCTCAACACGCGCCACTAACATATCGCTGCTGACAAGCAATTCCCGCAACGGTTGTTTTTGCGTGAAAGCGCGTGCAAGAATCTGAGTGGCATGAATCAGGCGGTCGTTTAGCTTAGATGGATCGTCACTGCGATGTCGCCCCGCCGCGTCCACACTGAAATCCAGCAGCCTAGCAAGTGTCGCTGGCTGCGACACGCGATAGGTCAATTCGCCTTGAATCGTGGCGTCCTGAAAATCGGCCGTAACTTCGTTGAAAACGAACGGCACGCCCGTGCTCGCAATAGGGATATGCGCCATGACCGATGTGGGAGCGAAGTAGAAGAACGACAATCCCGCCCCTTCGCGGATGAGGTGTCCACGACGGTATTGCATTACGTGTGTGGTCGGTGGTACTTTGACGTATCGGATACCAAACATTTGAACCTCACTCCATCGCGGCTGCTTACAAACCGAAGCCTCATCTCCATATTCTAGCTTGCGATGTTTGTCACACCTGTAACTCGGATAACCAATACAGATAGCGTATTCGTAGCCGCTAACTGCGCCTTTATTCGTGTCCAACACGAGTGACAGTCGGAGCGAATTAGGAGCGACTGACTGAACTACGTACGTGGGATTGCGAAATAATCGAACGATCTTCGCGTCCATCTCGCGCTGATCGCTGATATGCTCTGCGTCAAATCGCTTTCGTTATCGTCAATGAGGTGCCCTTGCTCGCGCTTGCAGAACTGGACTTGGATGTCGATGACTAGCGTGGCGCGCTCGACCGGACTACAGGTCAAACCTACATCGGCTTTATCATCCTGCGCACTTTCGTCAGGCTTGAGTGCGGTGGCAGCAGCATTCCTGGCACCGAGCAGAGCTACTACGTCTTGCGTCCAGTTGGCAAGTCGAGGCCGCGAATGTGCCGTCGTTGTAACCGTTCACGGGATTTCGCCGGTTTCTTTGCAACGCGGAAGTTGGCTAACACGGTGCGGCTATTAGCGGCGCGCAAGGGCGACGGAGGTGTCGTCGGCTGTGAAGCTCAAAGCACGGATCAGGATGTATCCGGCGCGAGATTCGAGGTTGGCACGAGGGAAGGCGCTTCCTCGGATCGAAAGTGCGCGGTGACTGCCGCGGATAAGAATTCAAACACGGAGCGTGATTGCTGGTTGCAGGTTTGAATGACGGTCCAGATCCGTTCGCACCAGGCTCGTCCCTCCTGGTTTCGTGTTCCTTGGGTCATTCGCTGATGAATGGCCACAAATCGGATGGCCTGTTCGGCTGAGTTGTTCGTTGGTTCGACGCCGGGTTCGGTGATGAATCGGAAGTAGCTCTCGGTGTGCTGGAAGAACCGCTCTTCCAACGCCAACGCCTCTTAGGTGTGAGGTGATTCCATCGTGGCGTTCCAAACCAAGGTGTCACGGGCTGACTCCAGGGCGGCTTGGAAGGTGCGCCCGTTGGTATCTTCGTCACGGCGATGAATCACGCGAAACAGCTTTCGTAAATCGATCAACAAACGCTGCCCATGTGCCTGATTCCGCTTGTTCGGATGGTTGGCCAAGAACTTCACATCGCGAATGAAATGAGCCAGGCAGAACTGCAATAGCACGTTCTCATTCAGTCTCATGTACTTGCGGTAGGCACTGAAATAGTCACAGCCCAACACACCGTCGAATTCCCGGCCCAGAACCTCGAGCAGCACCTCACTGCCACGCGAGGGTGAGATCTTGTAGACCGTGAAGAGATACGCGCGAAAACACCAGGTCCACATCCGCTGTCCGTTCTCTTTGTGGCCCGTTTCGTCTACGTTCAGACGATCTTCCTGGGGCAACATCGCCAGCAGAGCTTCGTACGGTTCCAGCAGGCTGTCAGCCACTTTTCCCACCAGTTTGCGGAGCATGCCACGGCTGATGGAGACACCGATCACGTCGCGAAAGTACTTGCGGATCGTCCCAAAGGACATGTGGCAGACGCTCTTGAGAAACCCCACCAGGGCCGTCAGCCTTGGTCCTACCAGCCCTGCTCTGCGGAATTCCTCGGGGAACTCAGGGTAGAAGACCTTGTCGCAATGAGCACACCGTTGTGGCCGGCTTTCGTGCTGCTCGATGGTCACCGATACCGGTGGCAGTTCCACTTGCTGCATCGTGCGTGCTGGCTCGTCGGTGTCCACGAGTTTGCCGTGGCAGCATGGGCATTCACCGTAATACCAGATCCAGGTTTGATCGATCTCGTCTTCGGTGAAAGGGGTTCGTTCGTGTCGCTCATGACCGGTTGGCCGCCGGCCTTTCGCTTCTTACCGCCACCCTTCTTCTTGCCCTTCTTGGGAGGATTGACAATATCACTGGAGGGAGGCTTGGAAGAGTTGCTCGAGTTCTTCCGCGACTGCGCCAACGCGGCCTCTAATGCCGCGACACGTGCCTCCAATTCTGCACAACGGGCACATCCAGTTTGTTGTTCGCCGTCCGCCATGACGGCAATCAGAATAGTCCCAAACCACCAAATACACCAAGATCAATCGAATTCCCGTGAACGGTTACCTGAAACTTTGATGCCGGCTTGCATCTTGTCACCTGGATACACAGCTTGGAGTTCTGCAATTCGGTCGGGAACGCATCTCTCGCGCCCGTAGGCGATTGGCCCTCATAGGCACAGTTGCCCTCGCATCCATGCGCGGGTGGTATAACTTCGGCGCTCACTTTCCGCGCCGAGTAGTCATGACTGAAGTGACGGGTCCAACCACCAGTCTCCCACTTACCCGGATCGTTTCTCGGGAATAGTCGCCTGATAGGACACTTGGTTTTCGGGACACTTCGCCACGCATTCTGCCAATTGCGGGCGTCAGTTTGAGCACTGCCTGGTCTGGGATCCCACATTTGGTGCGTCTCTATCCCACAAGTACAGCAACTTGCAGCAAAGTTGTGGAACAGAAAAGCGCGACGTCTGTGGCAGCCATCGCTGTCCGTGCAGGTTCGTAGACGGTTCGGTATCGGGTTGGTTGGAACGTAGCGCCAGCAGACGAATAATTGTGCTGTCTTTTCATCTCGTCCTCATATTTGGAAATCTCTGATGAAAACTAACCTAAACGATCTAAAGAGCGCAGTACTCGCCGGGCGTGTTCCCGTTGAGAGCATCGCGACAAATCCCGATTTGGCCCCATTCGAACGAACCAAGCTGCTTCGCTCACTCCGCCGAGAGGCAGAAGAGTTGTTGAAGCTCAGATTCGACGAAGCTGGACTGCGATCGATCGTCAACGCCTCCGACTCGCTGGCTCGGAAAATCGAGCTCGGCCCCGATCACCCTCATCTCATGGACCTGTCCTCAAAGTGGGTGGCAGTGTCGACATCAAAGTGCCGCCGGACCCACGAGTCCGATCGGCCTCAAGGATTCGCAATGCGAGCGTTCCCAGTAATGGTGTGGGAGTTTTTGGAGTTCACTACGGCATTCGGATATAATCGGCGCGAGCTCTGGGTGGCTGGGGGTTTTGGAAAGTGGGAACCGCCACTGGACTGGGATCTTCAAGTGACTCATCCCACCTGGCCAGTAACCGGGATCAGCTGGTTTGAGGCCACGGCGTTCGCCACGTGGAGTGGTGCTCGGCTTCCTTCAGAGCGGGAGTGGCAGATCGCCGCGCGGGGCGAAGATGGGCGGACATTCCCCTGGGGCAACCGTCCTCCGGCTACCTCACAGTTAAACTGTTACGAAAGTGGAATTCACCACCTGACACCGGTGGACGCGTACCAAAGTGGGGCAACGCCAAGTGGTATCTTTGACTTGTCGGGTAACTGCGGCGAATGGTGCGCTGAACGAGTTACAACACCGCCCCAAACCAACAGTCAGAACTTAGCTGAATGGAATTCGCGTACTGGGGAGCATCGATCTGCGTTGGGACTTGTGGACGATTGGAAAATCATCCGCGGGGGATCTTTCAACAAACCGGCTGCGGCATGTCGCACTGGTAAACGCTTCAAGAGTCTACCGTACTACCGGTACGGTGACGTTGGTTTTAGGCTCGTTCGCGATTGAAGTTGGAGGAGGTCGTGGCGCGAAGAATTGATAGACCATCCAACCGACAGGGCTCCGACGTTGACTTCCAATCCGCAATCGTGCGCCGCTGGTGTGATGGCCAGACGCAGGGCGAGATTGTGACGGAATTAGGGAAACTTGGAGTTACCGTCGATCCCGAGACGGTGCGCGAAGTAACCCGAAAGGCGCGACGAAATGGTTGGCTGCGGTTCATGCCGCCGGCAGACGAGCGAGCGAAACTTCAAATCGAGAAACTCCACGAAAAACACCGCCTCGTGGTAAGAGTGGTTCCCACACTCGAAGCCTCGGATATCGCAGCTGAGGGGGCAAGGTTGCTCTGTGATATCTTACAAGAATTGAGAAGTCATGGGCGGGACGAAGTTCATATTGGCTGGCTCGGGGGCAGGACACCCATGCTGCTGGCTGTCTCGTTGGCTAAGATTTTTGCGGATATCTCCGCTTGGCAAATGAGTCCGCGTAACTTCCCGAGTAAAATCACTTTCCACTCTCTCATTGGGAATATGCTCTCGGACGACCCCAATATTGACCCGAACGCTTACTTCACCCACTTCACTAGTGCTGCACACCAGATAGACGACCATTTCAGGTTGAAGTTCAGAAGCCTACCGGCACCGGGTGTTGTCCTGCTCGCCCAATATGACATCCTGAATCAATTCGCTCTGATCCGAAGCGCGCTCGACAAACCCTCAAAACTTGAACAGCTTGACGTCATTGTGACTTCGTGTGGTCATTGGAGTAACGATAGCAAGAACCACTTCTCCGCTGGCGACCATATGTCGGCTGCGTGCGGCGACGTCAAAGAGCTAGCTGGCGCGTGGGAAAGTACTAAGGAACTAATCGACGGCAGTGGGGTCATCGGCGATTTCGCATGGTGCCCAATGTCCACCGCTGGCCCGATTGATGTCGCCAAGGCACCTATCCAGCTGGTGAAAGTCCTCGACGTTGAAGACCTGTGTCGATTCGTGGTGCGGGGCCGTGAGCAGCCTAGCGGCCGGCGCGGTGTCGTTCTGCTGCTTGCCGGCCCGTGTGGTGGATGTGATCGCTCGAAAGGTGACCTACTACACAGTGTGCTCGACAGCCCGGGGCTGGGCGCGACATTCGAAAGCCCGCCTGTGACCCACTTAGTTCTCGACCGCAGGACGGCCGATCAGTACCTGCGGACCCGAGACGGGCGAGCCAGTGCACCAGGGCAGCATATTCAAGTCGATGACACTCCCGAGCGACCCCGCCGCTGAGCTCTGGGCCGAACGCATCGCTTTTTCCACGCGGGTTGGGAGGCGGAAAAGCCGACATCAGCTGCTTGCCTCGTCCGGAGCGTCAAACCACGATCTGCAGATTAGATCGCCGAATTCCCGCCTTCAGTTTTGTAATGCTCCAGTCGCCCCGACTTTTCCGTAAATCACGTCGGCTGAAGAGTTTTTGAAACTCCCTTCCTTTCGGAAGTGTGGCCTGTTTGGGCTCGATTTCGTGGTAGTCGTACCACGAAATTCCCACCGCAGACTCCGAAAGGAACTTCTTCATGGGCCGGCAGCGAGCAAAACGCCCCTCGTATCTCCTCCACAAGGCCAACGGAAGCGTCCTGGCGTACTCAAGTGGCCCTGAAGAGAGAAGAGAAACGCGTCGTGCATCTCTGGGACGTAAAAAGCAACAGGTTCGGGAGTTGCTCTCGGTCGAGAATCCAGGACAGACCAATTACATCCATTCGACGGCGTTTTCTCCTGACTCGCGGTTCTTAGGAACCGGCGATTAACAACTTCCCGAAAGTTCAGATGGTGTTAGGTACGACCGTGTAGTTCCATTGAGGCAGGAAGTCGCTGAATATGACTGGCATGGTGTCGAGAAAGAGTTGTGATGCTCTGCGTTTTGTGGCGTAGAACTTGCGCATCACATGAGCCGTTACAGACAAACCAGTCGATGTGCGCGTGTCGCGGACTAATCGCGTCACCAGATCCACACTCCGGAAAATGACCCCTTGCAATGCTCGCGTGACGTGCGGAGAGAGACGATGATCTGCTGGATTGTAACGCGAGCAGTAAGGAGGATAGTGAGCCACAGTTATCCCCAGGCCAAGTCGGTCAGACAGTTTTTGTAAGTCTTCCTTGAAGATCCAGTGCCTGGCATCGTTGCTGCCTCCAGCATCGCACAACAACAGCATGTACGCCGCGCCCGGATATTGGTATCGAAGCGAACGCTGCCACCACCATCCCAAACTGTCGCACGCAAACTCGCTGGTATCATGACTCAAACCTAAATTGATATGGCCCACATTTCGAGCCAGATCGTAGAGGCCCTGCGGGATCAACACGCCCTCAGTCAAGCTCACAAAGTCGTGATCGTAGACTTCGATGTCGTCAGTCGTGAATAGCCGGCCGTCCCGATAGAGATTCCTCAGATGTTCTTTTTTCTTCGTGTCCATGCTGATCACCGGCACGCCAGCGGCGAGGTACTCCTCTTTCAGTCCAGCCAGGTAGTCAAACTGCTCGTTGCGAAACTCGACTTCACCACCATGCACCTGTTTTCTCGCGCTTTGCGGTGACCCAAGCCGTAATCTTCTGGCAGACGCGCGACCACCGATGGACCGACCGGGTGGCCTTGATCCGTCATGCGACGTGCGATCTCGTTGCGAGACAGGTTGGTCCATTTGGTCCATAGAACTCCCTCTTGCATTGGGTCTCCTGCAAGATGATCACTGACAAGACCACGAAGGCATCCGCCACTCCGGGGTCGCTATCAAGACAGCACTTCCGTCCCCCCTTTTTTGCGGACGCGGTTGCCGGCCGGATCGTCGGGCAGCAGGCCCAAATCTCGCTGCCCCTGTCGAATGGTCTTCGGATCGCAACCGAGGAGGGTGGCGATGTAGTCGGTTCCACCGCAACCAAGCTTGTCCGCTTCAATTGCGGCAGAGCGACGTCGATCTTTTCAGACAGTGAATCGTAGAACGCCTTCATCCGCGATTGCGAGCACAGTTGTTGACCGCGGTGCAGCTAGAATTGCTGTTGCCAGGCAAGGCAAGGACGGCAGCGAGTGACAATTCTGACCGACCCGCGCCGCTAACCTGCTTCGGAGTGAAGCAGCGGATTGGCGTGAGGGGCGAACAGTTTTTCGCCGCATGAACCTCCTTGGTCCGAGCACATTCGTGCGAGTTAGGAAAATGCCCTTCGCGCAACGGGTGACTGGAATCGATCCGTGCGGGCAAGAGAACGGCATGTGAGTCATAGTGACTACAGTCCTTTTGTCAGCCGCACGTTCTCCGAGTCCGAACCCGGTGAATTCGTCCGTGACGCGTCTGAGTAGAAGACTGGTTTCGAATGGTGGGGCATGTCGCAGAACGCCTTTCATGCCGGAAACCGCGGCTAATTAGGAAGTTCAGGCCAGTCAGGATCGCGCTCCATTTGAGCAAGATACCCAAGAGCCCAGCCGTATACCCAATGCTTGTAGTACTTGGAATCGATGACCGCTTGGAAGTGATGTTTCGCCTTGTCTCGGTCGGTCCGAAGCGACTTCATGGCGATAAAGTAGTTGGCGGGAATTTCGTCACCAAAACTAGCCGCGCTTTCAAGATACTCTTTCGCACTTGTTTTACCGAGCATGTAATCGTAGCGTGGAACAAGCCATGGACGATCGCTGGCGGTGCGCCATTGGCTGCCAACGGCTTTAAGCGACTCATGATCGCCGAGAAGCCAAGGAACGAGGATAGACCATTCACCATCTATCTCTTTCCATGTGGCGGCAGCCTCCTCCCGATGATCCGGTTGCAACGCCAGCAATTGAACTTCCATCGCGAGACTCCAGCGCCCTCGCGTTGGGCTCTCACGGAATGCTTCGATTGCTGCCTGTGGTCCGTCGTGACGCAGTCGGAAAGCCGCATACCAAGGTCTCAGTTGGTCTCCTTGATCGAGCGTTCTCATTCGATTCCAGGCCTCTTGCGCAGACTGGGGGTCGTCTTCTAAAAGGTCGTAGAAATGTGCTACGCCCCACGCTGTAATGGCCATACCGATATCGGCGGCCATGAACTCGCCAGCAACCCTTGAGGCGACGCGTCGGGCATCGGTCGAAGTCTCGCTTTCCGCAGGAGCCAAGGCGATGATCGCCATCATGACAAACAGACGTACGTTGTTTAGAAACTCATGGTCGGCTGGCAGCTCGACACTGCCCTCACCGAGCTCCTGGCGAGCCAGGTCGAGTAATTGTGGATTTCGCGTCTTCAGTGCCATTTCCTGAAGTACTAGGGCGTGAACCAACCGCGCGATCGCGGAGTCGTGGATCGCCAGACTAGTCTGCGCCTGCGTGACTGCTAGCTCTGGTGTAAACACGAACGAATTCATGGCGGAAAACAGGAAGTCTTCTGCCGTCGTTGGTCGCATCTGAGAGATTGCGGTGCTGACTGAAGTAAATCTCGGGTCGCCGATTCCCAAGTAGGCGGTTGCCAGCATCGCACGTACAGCCAGGCTGCCATCCCCGCTGTCGGCCGCCTTCTCCAAGTGGCGGGCTGCAAGTCTAGAGTCTCCTCTTGTCCAATACAGGAGTCCGTTTAGGAAGTCTGACTGACTCCCGCTACCGCCCGCTGCCTCTACATTCTTGATAGACTTCTGGGTTCGCTCAATGTTGCCGCTCATGGCGGCTGCGATCCCCTGATGGAACATGACCTGAGTGAGTTGTTCATTCTTGGATTGGAGCGTGTTGTTCGCTTCCTCCAACTCGTCCCTGGATGCCTGCAGTTCCGTATTCGTCTTCGCCAACGTAGCATTGATCTTCGTCAGGGCTTGATTCGTCTTCTCGACCTGTGCGCGAGAATCAGCAAGCTCGACATTGACGCCCTTGAGCGACTCACGCGCCTGCTCGGACCGCACATAACCGACGCCTGTCCCGACGATTCCAGCGATCAGCGACAACACGAGGGCTGCCGTCGCCGTCGCGGGACCTTTGTTGCGACGCACAAACTTCCACGCGCGATAACCAGCGGACGGTGGACATGCCTCCACCGCTTCATCCTTCAGATACCGTTCGACGTCCGCAGCGAATCCGTTGGCCGTTTCGTACCGCCGTGACCGGTCCTTTTCGAGAGCCTTCATCACGATCCAGTCCAGCTCGCCGCGCACAAAGGCACTCAGCTTCCGCGGATCGGTCCGGCGGTTGGAGGCCACCGTGGGCAGTGTTTCCATCGAGCTGAGGCGGATGCTCGGCCGCGGCGGTTCTTCCTCTCGGATGATGCGGAGCATCTCGTCGAAGGCCGCTGATTGCAATCGGCGGCGTTCGAACGGTGTCACTCCCGTCAGCAGTTCGTACAACAACACCCCCAGTGAGTACACGTCGCTGCGGGTATCGATATCTAGCTGGTTGATTTCGGCCTGCTCCGGGCTCATGTACTCCAGCGTGCCTACAATCTGACCAAACTGTGTAAACATCGTCTTTTCGGTTAGTTTCTGGCTGGTTGCCTTCGCCACACCGAAATCGATGACTTTGGGGGTCGGCATTCCGTCATACTGGGCGACGAGCACGTTGCTCGGCTTGAGGTCGCGGTGGATGACGCCCTTTTGATGGGCGTGCTGGACGGCGTGGCAGACCGGAATGAACAGGTTGAGCCGCTGACGCGGACTCATCTGTTTGTCGTCGCAATACCTCGTAATCGGTACTCCCCGCACCAGCTCCATCACGAAGTAGGGGCGCCCCGATTTGGTGGTACTAGCGTCCAGAACTTTGGCGATGTTGGGATGGTCCATCAAGGCCAGCGCCTGCCGCTCCGCTGCAAACCGGGCGATCACTTGCCGCGAGTCCATCCCCGGCTTGATCACTTTCAGGGCCACTCGCCGTTCGACGGGCTCCGTTTGCTCGGCCAGATAGACGACGCCCATACCGCCTCGTCCCAGCTCCTGCAGTAACTTGTAGGGGCCAATTGAGATTTCCGGCTGCTCGGGCACGATCGACTCCATCGTCTCCGTAACACCCGCAACACGAATGCTCCCCATCTCAACGTGAGCCTCCAACAGCAGCTCGACCTCGCCACGAAGCTCGGCGTCGCCGCCACATGCCTCATCCAGAAAGGAAGGCCATCGGTCCTGCGGCTGTGACTGAATGGCTTGAATGAAGATCGATTTGGCCGTGGAATAGTTGCCGGGCATTCACCAACCTTTCGTTTGCGGGGTTCCGCTCAATCAGCGCGACCGATTTTGGGCAACTGTGCTAGCTAGGAGAACGGTTGAAGCGACTTGACGCGGTCTTGCCTAAGACGCTGTGTAGGATGACTGGATAACCCGAGTTAGCCAGATGGGTTTGTGACATGATCTACCATCACTCCGTGAGATGACATCGCAGGAATGCTCGAGCAAATGCCCAATGCCGATAGGCTGTCGCCGGGGATATCTTGAGAGCCCGACGTGCATCGTCTAAGGAAAGCCCCGCGAAATAGCGAAGCCTGACGAGCTGGCCGGGCGACCGAGTCCTGTTCGTACAGCTGTTCAAGCGCCTCATCGAGCGCCAAAACCTGCCCATCTGACATGGCAGCGATCTCATCGAGGTTCTCCAAGTCCACTCGCCGCCATCCGCCACCATGCTTCTGCCGTCCTTTCTTACGAGCGTTCTCGATCAGGATTCGCCGCATGGCTTCGGCGGCAGCGGAAAAAAAGTGGCCGCGCGACTCCCATTCTTGCAGCGTCTCGACATCGGCTAGGCGAAGAAACGCCTCATGCACCAGGGCTGTCGGTTTGCAGAGTCTGCCCAGGCTTTTCATCTCGCAGTCTTGCCGCTGCCAGTCGACGCAGCTCATCATAGACCAGTGGCAGTAATGCTTCACTGGCATGGGAATCACCCTGCTTCAGCGAGGAGAGAATGCGTGTGACTTCATTCATGCTGTAGCCGCTGCCTGCTGTCGGGACTGATGGGGGCGTCGGTCATCAACGACTTTTGGCGGTGAATCGCGTTGCTGCCAACTGATCGATCGTTTGCTCGAAGAGTGGATCTTGCCTGATAAACTCGAGAAGACCGGGCCAATCGGATTGCTCTAGCGCCTCGTCGAAAGCACCGAGCGAAGGTTGCGCCGTGACTGGGCGACCGTCCGTGTCATTACTGCTGGGCCGTGGAGGGACGGGCAAATTGGCGATGCTAACCTCTGTGCGCAGCCCATGAGGCGTCGCGGGGTCAGGTTCTTCGAAGCTCATTTGCATTGACAGTTCCGCAAGTCCTCCCGCCCGGATTCGTGGGGATCGGCGGGATCTGAGGTACTTCGATTAGCGCCGCAGCCTGAGCAACCAACGAAGCGTCGGCGGCATTCACGCGACTGTTTCCGCTGACATCTCCGACTAGCGTGGGATCCGTAAGCGGCGCTGCGGTGAAGCCATCGGACAACAGCGCGGCCACTCGCGCAAGTTGAGCGGCATCGGCGGCATTAATCCGGCCGTTTCCGGAGGTGTCTCCAAAGTAGCTCACAAAATGCACGCTGTCGTCGCCGATCGCGGATATGGAACCCGAGCTCGAATCGGTCATCGCGATCGCTTCGAAGGTGATCGCATGTTGCGTAGCGAGTGCCGCCGTGGCCGGAACAGCGGCATTGATGGTTGCCAATTGATGGCTGCTGGCCGGCAGTGAAGTGGGGCTCTGAATGGTGATCACCGCAGTGTCGGCCGCCGAAACGTCGATCGTTGCGGTGGCAACGGCGGGTAGGTCAGCACCAACCGAGACTGCACGAAGTTCGAGAGCCGTGGAATCATAGGCAATCCGAAACTCAACACGGCGGACATCTGTTCCATCGTCAATCATGACAGGTATCCCGGTCGTTGAGTCCGCCGGCAGGTTGATCTCCTGACCCGGACCGCGCGCAAAGTCGGGGATGCTGAGAATCCGACTCCCCGCAGCTGCTGGCAGGATCGTGAAAGTCGAGATGAAATCGTCGCCTCCTGTCCCGTCACGGTTGCCGTCGAGCAGCCGCCCGCTGACATCCGCGAAACCGTCAGCTGCACTGCGTAGCCGAACCG
Organism: Pirellulaceae bacterium; assembly: GCA_965223305.1. Taxonomy (GTDB): domain Bacteria; phylum Planctomycetota; class Planctomycetia; order Pirellulales; family Pirellulaceae; genus CBDCWT01. The sequence continues at coordinate 29,458 of CBDCWT010000040.1, forward strand.
TGTAACCGCCTGCGGGGAGTAACCCGCCGCTGGCAACAAACCGGATCGCGTCCCCGGCATCATGAACCGTGAGCGATCCGGAGACTTTGCCGCCGGTGTCGCTCGTCACGGTCAAGTCAACCGGCCCGTGCAAAATGGAGTCGACCGCATGGAGGTTTAACGGTTGCGTATTCACCACGCTACTAAACGAGAGTTCGAATCCCGTGCTCGTTGGAGTCAGTCCGGTGACTACGAAGCTCTCGGGCTCATCGTCGTTGACAATTGTCGCGGTGGCGGTCGCTGCGTTGAGTGTTGTCGACGCTGGTTCCGGATTGGAAAGCGTGACGCTGAATTCTTCGTCCGGTTCAACGTCAGCATCGGGTCTGACCTGTATAACGATCGATCGCTCCGATTCCGAGGCGGCGAACTGAACCCGCCCGATAGGGAACGTTCCTCCGAAGTCACTCGCGTCTGCGGGGTTCGGACCACTTCCGCTGATCTCGAAATCCACGGAAACGACCTCGTCCAAGTTTCCCTCCCGGCTCACGGTAAAGCGAAACTCAGTGGCATCGCCGCTGTTGCCCTCGGGCAGTTCGCTGTCGATGGTCGAAATGGAGAGGCTACTGCTCGTGTTGACCGTTGGATCGAGAAGAACGAGGTTCGGCGAAGGTTCACCTGCGACAGTGACGAAGGCGTCCAGATCACCGTCACCGTCCAGGTCACCAAGCCGCGCATCACTGATAAAGCCGGTCCCGATCGACCGCCCCGTGTCGGAAAAGGTCCCGCCTTCGTTTCTCCAGATCCGGATACCTTGCGAGAAGGAATTGGCGATAAATGCATCCAGGTCGCCGTCCGCATCCAGGTCGGCCAGTGAGACCCCGTACGAGCTCTGGTTACCCATCAGTTGGCCGCTATCCGTGAATACACCGCTATCGTTGAGCCACAGGCGGTTCGCTTCCATGAATCCATTCACGACGAATGCGTCGAGGTCACCATCACCGTCAACATCGCCAAGTGAGGCTTCGAGGCTCCGGTGATCGCCAAGGCTTTGGCCGCTATCGGTGAACGTGCCACCTTCGTTCAGCCAGACGCGGTTTTCGCCCACGTTCGCGACGAATGCGTCGAGGTCGCCGTCGGCATCCAGGTCACCGAGTTGAACGATGCCGGTATCGCTGGGTGTCAGTGATTGTGCAAGCGTCATGATCCCACTTCCGTCATTCATCCACACCGTGTTAGGCTGGGCGTCGTTGTTGGCAACAAGAACGTCCAAATCACCATCGCCATCCAAGTCGCCAAGTGTCGCCCCGACACTGTTACTGTTCCCGATGGCCTGACCGCTGTCAGTGAATCGCCCGTTGTCGTTTACCCACACCCGGTTGCTTTGGCCGCCGTCGTTGGCCTCGAAGGCGTCCAAATCCCCATCACTGTCCAAGTCACCGAGTGTCACCATAAAGCTACGGTTGTTTCCAAGAGTCTGTCCGCTGTCAGTGAAGACAGCTCCGTCGTTGAGCCAGACCCGATTGGGCTGGCCTCCCAGGATGCCGCCGTTTGCCGCCATGGCATCCAAATCCCCATCGCCATCCAAGTCTCCGAGTGCGAGTCCAACGCTGTCCCACACGCCAAGTTGTTGGCCGCTGTCGACGAACGTCCCGCTGCCTCGATTGACTTCTGTCCGAAACTGCCAGACGAACGGGTTCGCAGGTGAGCCGCCGGTGGCAAGAACTGCCGAAGTGACTGACGCCTGCACAAGCTCGCCCGGCATGAAGTTGGTATGGGGATCGATGGTCACCGCGGGACCGGAAGTGCTGACCGTCGCTTGCGATTCCAGCAAACGCCCACGTGCCGAGTGCACCGAGATCGACTGAGTGCTCGCGGTCGCGGCGTCGACTGTGTCATCGAAAGTGCTGACCAGGTCGGTGTCCTGTGACGAGACGTGTGTGTTTGGCGGAGGGCTAACGCTCGTGACCGACGTCAACGCGAGTCGGAGAGTCAGCTGTTCAAACAGGAGTGTACGTTGCCAGACACGGCGTGCTGCCAACGGCAGTCGATGAATCGGTCTATCCAGTTGTGACATGGTTGTCTCCTGGTGCGGTTGCCTTAGGTGCGGGATGCTCACAGGAATGCCGATCACTCCCGTTCATAGGGTTGATGGCCTGCTTGGTTTGGGGTTGGGTTGTCGGCGATTTTCTCAGCGCAACCTCATTCAGCAGGAGCTATTTCAACGGTCCGGGCCAATCGGGGCGTTGGTTCATTTCTGCCAGGAATCCATTGGCCCAGTTGTGAATGAAGTAATTTGGACCCCAGTACGATCGCATCGCAAGAATCGCCTCAAAGTGACGGCGTGCTTTCGCACGTCCCTCGGTATCTCGCACACTAAGCGCCTTCATTGCGGCCCAATAATGCGCCCAGGGGTCGTCTTTGATACGGTTGAGGAACTCGGGTTCGGAGAGCCGACCGCCGATATAAGCCACCTTCGGCTCCTCGCCAGGTGGGCATCCTGGAGCGCGAGCAACTTCCTCTAAACCGTCGGTATCTCTAAGCAGCAATGGAACGAGGATCGCCCACGCGTAGTCGCGCGGCTGAAGGGAATGTCGGTTCTCCTCCCACCATTTCTTGGCTTCGTCTTGTCTGTCGTCCGAAAGGGCAAGCAGTGTGGCCTTCTGAAACTCCGAATACCGCTGTTCGGCACCGGGGATGACACGCAGTACTTCGAGACAACGGGCGAGCCCGTACTTTCGCATGACGAACGCCGCGTAATAGTTTCTCCACAGATTTCCGCGGTCTGTTGCCACAGCACGGCGCCATGCGGATTCGGCGCGATCAAGGTCATTTCTAATAAACTCATAGTGAATAGCAGCCAATGCGTTGTCTACTGGGCGTCGTGAGGCGACACTTTCGGCGGCACATTGGTCGGCAACCGTCAACTGCGACTCTCGGTTGGGAAGTTCCTGACCGAAGTACTCTGAGATGGCGACACTGCAGCCAATGAGTTGCATCTTCATTCTCCGGCAAACACGGTGGTCAGAGCCAAGCAGCATTTCGGCTTTGCCGATTTCCAAAAGTGCTTCCTGAGTTGCCTGCAAATCACGCGTCACGAACGCCGAGTATCCGTTTGCACCCGCTAGAAAAAGTCGCGTAAGCGGCGACTTGTGCAATTTCAGACTTGCCTCAAACAGAGGAACAGCATTCCTTGGATCATCATTCAAATGGAGCTGACCCAGGAAGAGATAGTCCTCTGCCGTTGTAGGTGTCAATTCGGAGGCACGCCTACGGTGGCGAATGTATAAGTCCCAGCTTCCGATCCCGACGTAAGCCGATGCCAGGTTGCAATGGACAGGAACGCTCTTTTCGTCCAAGTCAAGCGCACGATGTAAGTGAATCAGAGCCGCGTCCAAATCACCAAGGGCTTCATCAAGTATGCCTTTGACTAACTGCGCCTGGACTTCGCCCGTCCCCGTTGTCGCCGCTGCTTGCACAAGCTGCTCCGTTCTTTCCTTCTCGGCATTCATAGCTGCCGCAACGGCTTCGTGCAGTAGCATCTGACTTAGCTGTGAGTTCCTCTCGCGGAGAGTTGTATTCAACCGGGCAAGCTCCTCGCGGGATTTCTCCGACTGGATGTAGCCGGTCGCAATGCCAGCCATGCCAGCAATCAATGAGATGACGATCGCTAGAGTGCCGGCGACCGCAGTCTTGTTCCGCGTAACAAACTTGCGGAATCGGTAACTGGTGGACGGCGGACCCGCCGCCACCGGCTCGTCTTGTAAGTACCGTTCAATATCGAGTGCCAAACCATTCGCGGTCTCATACCGCCTAGACCGGTCCTTCTCCAGAGCCTTCATCACGATCCAGTCCAGCTCGCCACGGACAAACGACTTCAGTTTCTGAGGATCGGTTTGGCGATTGGCAGCGACCGTGGGTAGCGTTTCGACAGAGCTGAGGCGGATACTCGGACGGGGAGGTTCCTCCTCGCGGATAATCCGCAGCATCTCATCGAGCGCCGCTGACTGCAGTCGGCGGCGTTCGAATGGCGTCACGCCCGTCAGCAGCTCATACAGCAACACACCCAACGAGTACACGTCGCTGCGAGTGTCAATATCCAGCTGGTTGATCTCCGCCTGTTCCGGGCTCATGTATTCCAGCGTGCCCACGATTTGGCCGAACTGAGTGAACATGGTCTTCTCAGTTAGCTTCTGACTGGTTGCCTTGGCGACACCAAAGTCGATCACCTTGGGCACGGGAACACCGTCGTAGAGTGCAACTAGCACATTGCTGGGCTTCAAGTCTCGGTGAATGATTCCCTTCTGGTGCGCGTGCTGCACCGCCTGGCAAATTGGGACAAAAAGCTCGAGCCGTTCCCGGGGATTTAATTGCTTGTCGTCACAGTACTTTGTAATTGGCACACCCCGCACAAGCTCCATCACAAAGTACGGCCGGCCCGACTCGGTGGTGTTCGCGTCGAGTACCTTGGCAATGTTAGGGTGGTCCATCAAAGCAAGTGCTTGCCGTTCGGCTTCAAACCGGGCAATCACCTCGCGCGAGTCCATGCCGGGGCGGATGACTTTCAAGGCAACGCGTCGTTCCACAGGCCGGCTTTGCTCGGCCATGTAGACGACACCCATGCCTCCTTTGCCGAGTTCCTGGAGCAGCTTGTAGGGGCCAATCTGAGTGCCGGGACGTTCGACGGACACGGCATCGGTGGTCTCGCTGACAACGGAAGCTCCGGCTCCGCGGATGCTGCCCAATTCAAGGTGTGCTTGTAGCAGCCTTTCGACTTCGCGTCGGAGATCCGCATCCTTGCCGCAGGCCTCATCTAAGAATGCGGGCCATGCGTCCTGCTCATACGACTCGATGGCGCGCATGAAGATCGATTTCGCTTCCGGGCCGTTCTCGGGCATTGGTGAATTTCCTGGTGATCTTTGCTCCTAGAAGTCAATGCGATATTCTCCGCGTTTTTTCTCACGCTGACAAAGAAAACAGCAACTCGAGTCTCAACCATTTCCGTCACTGGAGCAGAAAGCTCTAAGTGGCAACGAGATACGGTGTGTTGAGTGTGATCCAGACCTGCGCCGGGCGAGCGACCGTCCTGCGGGATGCATGCACCTCAATTTGGCACGAGTTTGCAGGCATCGCGTGGCCAGGCGACGCAAACCTCACCCCATTCAGCGTTTCGATGGGAACCGATCCTGCCGCTGGGCGCCCTTTTGGGCGGACACTTGGGTTCGAACTGTAGTCGATCTTGCACTTTGGGCCATTGCTCTTGATCGAGGGGAAGAGGGAACACACTTAGCTACGGCCATGGTCCGGTCTCCGTATTCTTCAGAAGCCTAGGTATCTCTATCGGGAGGCGGAGCGGGCGATATTTCGCCAGTCGGGGGCCGCCCGGCATTTCTCGCTGGCAAGCAGCCTGCCATTAGGTGAGAATTCATAGGCTCAACTCCCTTTTCCCGCGCCGCAGGGCACGATGCACGTCCGTTGTCCCCATTGCCACAATCTGGTCGAACTCCTTGACGATTCGTCATTCAAGGACATCGTTTGTACAACATGCGGTAGCGCGTTCAGCCTCGTTGGCGACACAGACCCTACCGAAACCGCTCGAATGGTCGCTACAACCATAGGCCAGTTTCAGCTCGTCGAGCAACTGGGTGTGGGTGCATTCGGCACTGTCTGGAAGGCCAAGGACACCCAGCTGGACCGGATGGTCGCGATCAAGAGCCCGCGTAAGGGACAGCTAACCGACAAAGAGGCAGAGAAGTTTCTCCGCGAGGCTCGGGCTGCGGCCCAACTCCGCCACCCAAATATCGTCAGCGTGCACGAAGTTGGTAAGGATGACGACTCTGTTTACATCGTAAGCGACTATGTCGAGGGTGCCGACCTGAAAGAGTGGATGCGTGGCCAGCCGCTGCCGGCAAAAGAGGCCGCCGCGCTGTGCGCGAAGATAGCTGAGGCCTTAAACCACGCGCACGAACAAGGTGTCATCCATCGCGACCTCAAGCCTGGCAACATCATGATGGACCTAGATGGTCAGCCCCACATCATGGATTTCGGGCTCGCCAAACGCGAGTCGGGCGAGATGACGATGACCATGGACGGCGCGATCCTCGGTACACCTGCCTACATGTCACCGGAGCAAGCAAAGGGCAAGGGGCACGAAGCTGACCGTCGGTCCGATGTGTACTCGCTCGGCACGATGCTGTTCGAGATGCTGACGGGCGAGCTGCCATTTCGCGGTGAAAAACGGGTGCTTATCGTGAGCATTCTGACTGAGGAGCCGCCTAGGCTGCGCAGATTGAATCCACGCGTGCCGAAGGATCTAGAGACAATCTGCTTGAAGTGTCTGGAAAAGGACTCAGACCAGCGCTATGACTCGGCGAAGTCACTAGCTGACGATTTACAACGATACTTGAATCGAGAGCCGATCTCTGCGCGGCCAGCCACCACTTCGGAGTTGGTTTGGCGATGGATACGTCGTTACCCAATGCATGCCGGTGTGATCGTCGCGACCAGCATTGCGCTAATTGCCTTGATCGGTTTGCTAATCGATTTCACGTATCGACAGCGACTTGAGCAGGCCAACTACCACCTTGATGAGACGCTTTATTTTCGACATGTGTCGCAGGCACTCTCGGCCTGGTACGAAGGCGATGTCAATCGAACGGAGCGGCTCCTGGAGCTCTGTTCGCCGGAATTGCGCCATTGGGAATGGCATTACACGAACCAGCTATTCGAGACGGGCGTCACCACGCTGACAGCTCACCGTGGATGGGTGGTTTCTTTGGCCGTCAGCCCTGATGGTGGCACGATGGTCACTGGCAGCATGGACCAGTCCGCAAGAGTCTGGGACCTCGAAAATGGGCGTAACTTATTCACGCTCCGCGGCCATCACGGATATGTGATTCGAACGGCCTTCAACAGTGACGGTGAAGTTATTTTGAGCGCCAGTTCGGGCGACAACACCATCGTCGTTTGGGATGCAGCGACGGGTAGGAAACTCAAGGAATACAGTTACGACGGAGCCTTTGCTTTCGGCCCCCACGGCAAGACCATCCTGACAACGGGTGACGACAATGAACTCGTGTTGTGGGACGCTAAAACCGGAGACAGGCTGACGGTGTTCACCGGCCACACGGCCCTGATCACCTGTGTCGAGTTCAGCAGGGATGGCACACAGATCGCCAGCGGGAGTCAAACTGGCATCGTCATCCTCTGGGATGCAAACACCGGGAGCCAGCACCACACCGTTCGTGGTCACACGGGGCCGATCGGACACCTGCGATTTTGCCCAACAGGAAACCGCCTGCTCGTCACACCTGCTTTTGTCTACCAGTCAAGTGCCGGAGACGAGGACGATAGAATCATTTACGTTTGGGACACCCGGACAGGCGAAGTTGCCTGCACAATCGATTGTCCGGCGCCCCAGTCTCGACTTGGACTAGCATTCAGCCCGTCTGAGGAGATGGTCGCCATCGCCGAAGACCGTCTGGTGAGGATCTTTAGTAGCGAATCTGGCCAGCAACTGCGCATGCTCCGCGGCCATCGCGGCTACGTTACAACTATCGAGTTCAACAGGGATGGGAGCCGGCTTGCAACCGGCGCCAACGATCACTTAGTGAAAGTGTGGGATACCGACAGCGGTGCAGAGCTTGCCACTTTGAAGGGGCATACCGGGCAAGTCCATCGATCGGTGTTTGTCGGCGACTCGCGAATCATCAGCTCGAGCCGCGACAAGTCGGTACGAGTGTGGGAGGTCACCGCTGATCGAGAGTGCCGAACACTGACGGAGCATGAGGGCTCGGTTATGAGTGTCGCCTTCGATTCTCAAGGCCAGAGGATGGCAAGTGGAAGCCTCGACAGAACCGTGAAGGTATGGAGTGTGGACTCCGGAGCGTTACTCCGGGATCTTTCTGGCCACACGAATGGCATCACAAGTGTAGCGTTCAGTGCGGACAACTCCAAGCTCGTGAGCGGCAGCCTGGATGCAACCGCAATCGTTTGGAATCCCGCCACAGGCGCCCAACTGCGGAATTTGAAGGGACACACTGGGAAAGTCAACTCCGTTGCCTTTAGTCCCGATAGCTCTCTCATCGCGACGGGTAGTAGTGACAAGACGGTCAGAGTCTGGAGTAGTGAGACCGGTACCGAGTTAGGCATATTTCAGGGCCACAGCGAGTCAGTCACATGTGTTGCATTCAGCAACGATGGCAGCCGGATTGTCAGTGGTCAGATCATGCGCACCGCCAGCACCCCAGCGGTTGCAAAGATCTGGTCCGTCGATGAGAAGAGTGAGATAGTCACATTACGCGGGCACAGTCACAACGTACAAGACGTGGCGTTTCTGTCAGACGAGACAAATGTGGCGACAGGCAGCCTTGATCATTCTGTCAGAGTCTGGGACGCACAGACCGGCAAGCAGAACTTGCGAGTAATCGACCACGGCCATAGGCCGTGGCTTTGGCCTGCCCCGCCAAGCGGGGCGTTTACGTAATGAAAGCCCCGCTGGGGCTGTTGTGGTTAGGTTACTCGAACAGTTGACCCTGTCCCTTGTCCCAGTTTTCCTGCTCGCGAATGTATCGGCGCACGGCAGCCTCATCGCGGCCAACCGTGCTCACCCAATATCCCGGCGCCCAAAAGTGGAGTCCGGTCATTCGCCGCTCGTTAAGCAGTTCCCGATGGACTCGCACAGCGCTTTTCCCTTTCAGGAACCCGATTATGAACGACACCGAGTATTTCGGCGGAATCTTGAGACACGCATGCACGTGATCCGGCATCGCGTGCCCCTCAAGCAATTCAACTCCTTTCTGCTGACACAGATCCCGCAAAATCCTCCCTACCGCAGAACGCAACTTGCCGTAGATCACCTTCCTACGGTACTTTGGGATAAACACGATGTGGTATTTGCACTCCCACGGACGTGCGACAAAGATTCGAACGTTTCCATGCGCTCGTTCTCCTTTGCCCAGCGGGGCTCTCGGAGAAGGAGCGTATTTTATTCACGCCGGATCGGCAGAGCCTATCAGGGTCGCACGGCCATAGGCCGTGGGTTTAGCACGGACTAAAGGGACTCGCAAGTCAGCGCTCTCATTCAAAGCGTTGCTTCGTTTCACCATGCGTTATGACTCGGTGGCGCGGTTCGCGTCAGATTCCTAGTCTCCTTCTCGTTTGGGCCTAGCGGCGTGTTGATTTGTAGCCAAACCGTGGATGCGAGTCGCTTCAAGCGGCGCGCGGGTCGAGCGCGATTCTGTCGTCGGTCGAGGTCGCGCGGCGCGTGATGAAGCGTTGTAACCTCTCACAGCAGATCCGCATGGATAAATAGATAAAACAAAGCCTCTCGGTAAGCACGGTGAAGTATCTCGGCTTGCCTGCTCCAGTCGGTGAGCGCATGATCCGTCCCAGGTTGAACGCCATCGCTACCGTGAGATAACGCTTCTGGACCTTCTCGATCCCGCGAAGCCAAGTTCGAGGAGCTCCGCCGATATCACATAGATGAGCGAACGTCCACTCGACGCGTTCACTTCGCAATCGCTGCAGGCGCCGACCCCGGGTGCCGAGCGTGTTGCGTCGATTACGACGATAGGCTGCCTCGCGACGGGGCGGCTTGTTTTTCCATGAACGACGCTTCTTCCGCCGAGGTTCAGGAATGTACGTCCGTTGATGGGATTCGTTCTGCATTCGATCAAGTGAGTCTTCGCTGTGATAGCCCTTGTCAGCGACAACTTCTTCGATCTCGCAGTCGGTCTGCGCTTGGTTGAGATGCGTCTGCGCGGACGTCACCGTGTCATCGATCGTCATCGTATCACCGCAGTCGCCGTGGTAGATCTCCGCAGCGATGATGATTTCCGTCGTCAGGTCGATGGCGTGTTCAGCCTTGTATTTCAAGTGTGTGCGACCATCCTTCATCTTCCCGATACGAGAGTCTGGATCCGTGTTGCTGACCCATTCTTCGTTGCGAACCTTCTTCTCTCGCTGCTTCTCAAACCGCCGCAGCTCCTCATCGTCTGGATCGCTGTTGCCCGTCTCTTCTTCGTATAGTTTGCGGAGATACTCTCGCCAATCGTCGCCCGTATCATGACGGACGATGGACTTCATCGAAGCATTCGCTTCCAAGTCCGTGGCGTCCACGGCGATCGTCTTACCCTTCAGCAGTCCCTTCTCTTTCGCTGCCGCCAATACAAGCTCGAATGCCAGCTGATGGACCTCCATCGGCAGCCGTTCTCGCGTCAACGACAGAGTGCTGTGATCTGGAGTCGACTCACCGGGAGCGAAACCTAAGAAGCGGGCCAAGGAGCGGCTGTCTTCACAACGCCAGGCGATCCCTCGTTGGCTGGAGATGTCCTCGAAGTAGCCAATAAAGATCATTCGGAAGTAAACGCCCGGAGGCAGCCCTCGACGTCCCGTCCTCTGATAGTAAGGCTCGGCCGCCGCTTCCAGCTTCCGATCGAAATCAATCTCAGCAAGCAGTTCATTCAGCCGAAAGGCGTTCGCGGCCCCTTACCCAGCTTACTCGTCGACACCCAGAAGCTATCCTGATGCTCGCTACGCCGTCGTCCCAAAGTCATCGCAACGCCTCCATTCGTGTTGCGACTAGAATAGCGCCATTTCGGAGAAAATCAACACGCTGCTAGCGCATCAATGGGGCCAACGACACTCGGCAGGGCGAGATGATGCCAGCCTGTAAGGAGGTATGTGTCCCCGGCGGGAATCCATGCACTGTTCTAATTGGACAGTCAAGAGTAGGATTCACCATGGGCGGCATATGCCGTTGTGATCGCAAAGGGATTTCGGCTTGCTGTCTACGGTCAGGATGGCACTCATGAGAGAACGTGTTGATGATCAGTGGGAGGGACTTGTAGATCACGACGGAGAGCCTATTCGGCAACAACAGAGCCGTCAGTCGCGGCTATGGCGCTTCGTTGCCACAATCGGACAGAAACTGCGGTTGTCAACGATAGCTCTACTCGCGTTCTTCAGTGGCCTGAGCATGTTAGTATCCAATATCGATAGGATCGCGAGCGTATTTCTTCGTCCAACCGCTGATCCCGAGGTCGTCGACTTCCGCTTCAGTGACGAAGATCGTGGGCCGGGCACGCTCACACTTTACGTACACAACCGAGGAAAGGGCCTGGCAGCGTTCAAATCGGCTTGGCTCAAAGTGAACAGACGATGGCACTTGATGGGTCACGGTGCATATGAAACCGGGATTGCTGAGGTCACAGGCAGCTATCTGCTACCGGCTCCTAGTCAGGACGGTCACTCGAGATGCGAGATGAGTTGGAATCTCGAGCCAAGCAAGGCTGAAATCATCGAGTTGACATTGTCCGACGCGAGTCAACTGACAGTGATAGAAGGCCAGTTCGTACTTGAGTACGGACACTCGGGGAAGACGATTGAAACTCCGACTTTTCAGATTCAGTGGCCCTCGAATTTTCGATGGGTGTACCCGGCGGATGCAGCCGGAAAGCAGCACTTTGACCGAGTAATGGATCACAACAGACGTGTCTTCGATGAGCTGTCGGAGAATCCGAACTTGCGCAGAAACCGGCAGCTGAAAGAGAGTATGAGCGTCTCCCGGAGCATCTAAGAAGCCGGCGGATCATCCTCTACCACCTCGGTCCGCGCCACCCAGCCACCAGCGTCTACCAGCAAAACCACGCCGAGACGCTGCATTGCTGAAACGTGCCGCCAAGGAAGGCAACCGACCGGCTGGTCATGCTGCCACCGTGCCGCTCTACACGGACACGGCTGATGCGCCGATGTTGGTCGCTCATATGCGTAAATGTGCGTGCTCGACTATCGACTCCCAGTTGGATAAACTGCCGGTGCAATCCCCGTTCGCACCGAATGTTCTGGCGATTATTCAGGGGTCCGACACCGAAACATCTCCACATCAGTTCTGAAATGGCCGAATACACAAAATCGCTTGACGATGAATTGGACTGGAGTCTACTCGGTCAACTTCCTCCGCTTCTGGTTTCTCGATTCAGTGGCGTACTACTATCAAGTGAAACTTCGCGGGATAATGGAGAGTATTCGCGATCGGCTCCGAGATCGACACAAGGAGGAAACAATCTACGGTGTTGAACAGATTAGTATCATTGGAAAACAGCGCGTGACACAGTCACAATTCCGACGAATCATGATTGCCTTTTTCAACCATTTGAGCTGACTGCACCCTGCTCTGCGGAGTGTTCCGTGCGTATACTTCTAGTCCATTGGGCAGAGTATTCTTGGCGCACAGAAAGGGGCAGATGTTATGAAGTGCTATTTCCATCATGAGAAACTCGAGGTCTACCAAATCGCGATTGAATTCGTGGCATGGACAGAGTGTCTACTTGAGAGTTGTCGAGGCAAAGCCTCTTCGGCCAAGCGGCACCTCGAGGAGGCATCGGCAAGCATTCCCAACAACATTGCTGAGGGCAACGGGAAATGGTCGAAGCGAGACCGCAAGAGATTCTTCGAGATTACACGCGGTTCCGCGCTCGAATGTGCGAGTTGCCTCGATGTCCTGGTCGCGCGACGGCGCGTCGATCAACCTCAAATCGCGCCGGGGAAGGAAAAGCTCCACAGCGTGGTCAACATGTTGACAAGGATGGTCAAGAATCTCTCGACGGACCAATCATAAAGCAAGTTGGTCGTCCTCCAGCAGCTCCCTTTTTCCCGCAGCTTCCAGAGCAGGACCAGGACCAAGAGCAGGACCAGGAAACGGGACATTTACAGGTGTCCGCGCGTCGAAGCAAGATCCACGAACTGCAACCGGTGAATCGATCGGTGCGACTCACCGTTATGAATGGTCGCCGAACGTGTCAGCGACTCATGGACGTTGGCCGTGACCGTCTGCCCTTCGCAACTCCTGTGGGCGCAACCGACGCTGTTTGCGGGTGTAGTTGCGCGCTCATGACCAACCGTCAGTGGTCACAGACATTCGAGCTGCTAACTCGCTTCGGGATCGACCGGCTTTACGCAGCGATCAGCAGAGGCGGCCCTCGGCTTGTGGGCCCATTTGTGACTCGACCATCTCGCGGTACTTGCCGTCGGCCGCGAGTAGCGCGGTATGGGTACCCACTTCAAGCACGCGCCCCTCGTCCAATACCACGATCCAGTCCGCTCGCGTCACCGTGCTCAGCCGGTGAGCGATGATGAACGTCGTGCGATTGGTCGTCAGCGTCTGCATGCTCTGCTGAATCAGCTGCTCGCTCTGCGTGTCAAGGTTGCTCGTCGCCTCGTCGAATATCAGCACCCGGGGATCGGCCAGAATCGCGCGGGCAATCGCAAGGCGCTGCCTCTGTCCTCCGCTTAGCTTGACCCCGCGCTCGCCAATCACCGTGTCATAACCGTCCGGTAACTCGCAGATAAACTGATCGGCGTTCGCCATCCGGGCCGCCGCCCGCAAGTCGCTCGGCGTGGCGTCGCGATTGGCATAGCCGACGTTGTCGGCGACCGTGCCGTCAAACAGAAAGACATCCTGATCGACGACCCCGAGCAAGTTGCGGTAAGTCTCAACGTCATACTGTTTGAGGTCGATCCCGTCCAAGAGGAGACGCCCCGCAGTAGGATCGTAGAACCGTGCCACCAAATTGCAAAGCGTCGTCTTTCCGGCGCCGCTGGGACCGACCAACGCGATCATCTCACCCGGCTGTACTTCCAAATCAACATTGTGCAGAGCCCAACCCGACGTACCGGGATAGCGGAAGCTGACTTGCTCGAATTGAACCCTGCCTTCAATCTCCCGTCTGCTGACCTTGGCCGCCGTCGCGGTCGGCACCATCTCCCGCGGCTCCTCGAGTAAATCGAGCACGCGGTCAAGTGCCGACAAGCCGTTTTGAAACGCCGCGGCGCTCTGTGCCAGCACCGCCAGCGGGTCTAACAACATCAACATGTAGACAAGAAACATCACTAGATCGCCAACCGTCAGAACCCCGGAAAGGACCTGCCGGCCGCCGTACAACATCAACCCCGCAGCAGCCAACGGCGTAATCACCGCCCACAACAATTCAATCGCCCGGGTGAGCCACCAGTTCTTCAACTGCATGCGGGCCAGGAAGTGGCTGTTCCGCATAAACCGCGCTGTCTCGCTCCGCACACGGCCAAACCCGCGGACCACGCGCATGCCGCCGAATACCTCGGTGACCGACGCATCCACTTCCTTGCGGAAAGCTCGCACGTCACGATGACGAGGTCGAATCCGAGTGATCCAAGCGCGATGCGTAAAGTACACCAAGGGCATCACGAGTAAGGAGCCGAGCAGTAATCGCCAATCCACGAAGGCCAGTACAGCGAGGCTGCCCACCAGTTGAACTACCGCTCGCCAAGGGTTGTAGAGCATGGCAAACACCAGCTCACCCACGCTGGCCGCCTCTTCGCGCAAGAAACTGGAAGCTCCGCCGGACTTCAATTCGTAGACCCTGTGGAGTGGCAGGCGGGAAATATGCTCAAACAACCGCTGGGCAACCGAGAGCTGCACCCGCCAGGATGCGCGGGTCGCATACCAACGACCCCAAATGTGGATCAATGACTTGCACCACGAGATGGCCAGCACGGCGACGACGCCCAGCACCAGTAGCTGCCAACGGTCGGAAGGCAGACCCCGAGCTGTGAGAGACGCAGGAATCGGCCTGCCGTTCAACACGTAGTCGATCAAGCCCTTGGTAGCAGCAGGCGAAACCAAGGCCATCAACGTAGCCACTGTGAGCGTACCCAGCGCGAAGCTGATCGCGATCCATTGGCCTTTGACCAACCACAGATACTCCCGCACCAATCTTCCAAAAGAGCGTTCCCGCGGGCGCTGATGGCGGGACGGGCCCGCTGACGGCTCAGGCTTGTCGGTTGTTGTCGCGGCCGTCTGCTTGCGTCGATCCTGCAGGGTATGGAGGTATTCTTGAAAGCGACGTCGGCTGGATGTGGAGGTGTTTCTTGTCAATGGCGTTTGCCCAACCTAGGACGAGGAGTCTCTACGCTTTGAACCGGTACCCGATGTACGGAACCGATTGAATGTAGTCGCGAAAGAACCCCAGCTTGTCACGCAGAGAGCTGATGTGGTTGTCCAGCGTTTCGACAGTCACGGGATGGCGCGCCGTATTAACGGCGGCAGTAATTCGTTCGGGCGTGTATGCATAGTAGGGCTTCTCTGCCAGAAACGCCATGATGCGGTACTCGATGGGGTCCAACCAAATCGTCTCGCGCCCCAGCTTCATGCGGTACGACCAAGCACCCGCCCGTTTTTCCGGATGGACGCGGACCTCTTGGTCACCCAGCGACAAAGTGCGCACGTCAATCGATTGAGTGTTGATCATCTCTTTAGCCGAGGATCTTGTTTACGACGTGCGCTTCGTTCACGCCTGTCAGTTTCTGATCCAACCCTTGGAAGCGAAAGGTTAACCGGTTGTGGTCGATTCCGAGTTGATGCAGGATGGTTGCGTTCAGATCTCGGACGTGAACTGCGTCGTCTTCGAAACGAGTCGTCTTCTGCCCATCACGATCGACGATGTTGTAGCTGTAGTCGTCCGTTTGACCGTGCACGATTCCGCCTTTGATTCCACCACCGGCGAGCCAAGCCGTAAAACAACGGGGATGATGATCGCGTCCGTAGTTCGTCGCACTCTGCCGGCCCTGGCAGTAGACAGTTCTACCAAACTCGCCGCTTAGAACGACCAACGTCTCTTCGAGGAGCCCCCGCCGCTTAAGATCTCTCAGTAACGCGGCAGCTGGCTGGTCGATATCGTAACACTGACCGCGCATCTTCGGCGGCAGCTCGGCATGATGGTCCCAGCCGCGATGGTAAAGCTGGACGAAACGCACTCCTCGCTCAACCATCCTCCTCGCCAACAAGCAATTGCGGGCGAACGAACCACTCTTACTGACCTCGGGGCCGTACAGGTCGAGAATGTGCTGCGGCTCTTGCGCGATGTCCGTTAGCTCCGGCACCGAAGCTTGCATGCGAAACGCCATCTCCTGTTGGGCAATGGTCGTCTCGATCTCCGGATCCCCGATCTCGCGCGCGTGTTTTTGATTCAGCTGCGTGACAAGGTCGAGCATTCGGTGGCGCGCGGCGCGGCTGACTCCACGTGGATTAGATAAAAACAGCACGGGATCTCCAGCCGGTTGAAACAGGACCCCCTGGTGCCTGGAGGGCAAGAAACCCGTACCCCACAGACGGGCGTAGAGAGCCTGCACGTTACGCTTGTCACCCGTCCAAAACGCCGAACTCAGCACGATGAAGTCAGGCAGGTCCCGATTGAGCGACCCTAACCCGTAGCTCAACCACGCCCCAAGACTTGGCTTGCCCGGGATCTCGGAGCCGGTGCAAACGAGCGTTTTCCCAGGGTCGTGGTTGATCGCATCGGTGTGCATCGACTTGATCAAACAGAGATCATCGACAACGCTCGAGAGATGCGGTAACAACTCGCTCATGAAGATCCCACACCTGCCCTGACGCGTGAACTTGAAGAGCGACGGCTGGATCAAGTGTAGCTTTCCGCGAGTCATCGCGGTCACGCGCTGACCATCCCGGACCTCGTTGGGCAACGGCTGTTTGAATTTCTCAGCGAGATTCGGCTTGTAGTCGAACAGATCCAACTGGCTGGGCGCACCGGCCATGAAAAGGAAGATCACCCGTTTCGCGCGAGGCTTAAAGTGCGGCAGGCCACCCACGTTCGCGCTCGCCGAGGGAGCGACGAGCGAACCCAGCACTGCGGCACCCAGCCCGCTGCCGGCGCGATTGAGAAACCGGCGCCGTGACTGAATCGACTCGTACAACTGCAGCGGGTTCATCCCCTACTCCCGGGTCTTGGTGACATCCAGATTAAACAAGGAGTTCACTGTCATTGTATAAGCCGCGATCTCAACGCGTTCCGCGTCGCTGACATCTAAATCGGAGGTCATTTCTTGGGCCAGGCCCGGAGCCTGGTGATAGGTCGTCCGGAGTTGGTCCAAACCGTCCAGCAGCAGAGCCAACTCCAACTCGTCCGGCCGCTGCGAAGTCACCGCTTCATAGGCCAAACTCAAGCGTTCGCGGTCACTGGCTGTGTCCCCGAGGCGCAGCCGTTGCGCGAAGTACCGCGCGGCCTGGAAGACCTGTTGCTCGTTCATCAATACGAGCGCCTGGAGCGGCGTGTTCGTCCGTTCGCGCCGGGCGATGCAACTCTCCCGGGTGGGAGCATCGAAGATCGTCATCTGCGGTGGTGGAAGTGCCCGCTTCCAAAAACTGTAGAGGCTGCGGCGGTAGATCTTCGGACCTCGATCTGCCTCGAACGAATAGGTGCTCGACGAGACCATCGAGACTGTTTTCCAAAGGTTGGGAGGCTGGGGCGGCTTCACGCTCTTGCCGTACATCTCCTGGTGGAGCAGACCGCTCACCGCGAGGATCTGATCACGAATCATCTCAGCGTCCAGCCGGAAGCGAGATCCCCGAGCGAGCAGCCGGTTCTGAGGATCTACCTGATACAAAGCGGCCGGTGCCCGCGAAGACTGCTGATAAACCTCGGAGGTGACGAGCTCCCGAACCAGTCGCTTGACGTCCCAACCCGATTGCACGAATCGCACCGCCACATCGTCCAACAACTCGGGATGGCTGGGCCATTCACCCTGCGCGCCGAAGTCCTCTGCAGTCCTGACAATCCCCACACCGAAGAACTGCTGCCAGAATCGATTGACCGCGACTCGGGCCGTGAGCGGGTGATCCGCGCGGGTCAGCCAGCGAGCCAGATCCATGCGCGTCGGCACCCGGCTGCGGGCCGCTAGCGCGGGCAAGAAAGCAGGGGTTGCCCGTTCGACGCGCTCGCCGGGTTGATCGTAGGCACCGCGCACCAGGACAAAGGTGGGACGGATCTCCTTGCGCTCCTTCATCACCAAGGTCACTGGGATTGCATTCTCCAGCTCGCGTTTTCGTTTTGAC
Source organism: Pirellulaceae bacterium (assembly GCA_965223305.1). Taxonomy (GTDB): domain Bacteria; phylum Planctomycetota; class Planctomycetia; order Pirellulales; family Pirellulaceae; genus CBDCWT01. Next base: position 47,321 of record CBDCWT010000040.1, read on the forward strand.
AGCGCCTTCAGTTCCAGCTCCCGCTGGCTCAGCGTTTCAGACTCTCCGCAATCCGCCCCCGACCCAGCGCCGGCTGTCCCTGCTGTACCGGCCTGCCGCAGCGACTCGATCATCTTGGTGAGGCGGGCGATTTGTGACTCCAGCTGCTCGAGCTGCAGTTGTTGCTTCGCATTCGGCAGTCGAATGAAGGGAGGATGCGTCGATTTGCCTGGCGTCTCCGGTTCAGCATCGATGTTGTTGAAGAACGCAAACAGCTCATAAAACTCCCGCTGAGTCACCGGGTCGTACTTGTGATCGTGGCAGACCGCACATTGCAGCGTCATCCCCAAAAACGCGGTTCCAAACGCGGTGACTCGATCGACCACGTTGCGGGCAAAACTCTCGGCGGGAATCGCCGTGCCGCGGTCGATGACTAAGTGCAGACGGTTGAATCCCGAGGCGATCCGCTGGTCGAGCGTGGGCCGCTCGTACAAATCCCCAGCCAGTTGATAGGTGATGAACCTGTCGAAGGCGAGATTCTCATTGAACGACCGAATTACCCAATCTCGATACGGCGTCATCTCTCGGTAGTGGTCGTGATGGATGCCATTCGTGTCTGAGAAGCGGACCAGGTCGAGCCAGTACTTCGCCATGTGCTCGCCAAAGCGGGGCGAGGCCAACAGGCGGTCGACGAGTCGCTCATAGGCACCTGCCGACGAGTCGCGCAGAAAACCGTCAAGCTGGCTTTTGGTGGGCGGCAAGCCGGTCAGGTCAAAAGTGACGCGACGAATCAGTGTCCGTCGATCGGCCCGAGGTTGAGGTTGGACTCCCTGGTGAATCAGGTGCTTCCAAACGAACCGGTCGATCCGCTCCGCACCCCACTCCGACATCGCGCCGCGGGGGGCGACCTGTGGCTGAGGGGCCACAAATGCCCAGAACGCCTGATACTGGGCTCCCTGGAGAATCCAGCGCTTGATCAACTCCTTCTCTTGGTCGTTGAGCGGCTGCTTGTGCGAGTCGCCTGGCGGCATCCTCTCAGCTTCATCGCTGGACGTCAGCCGCTGCCAGATCTCGCTCGACTCCAGCTCATGCGGCACGATCGCCGCGCGACCTGCGCGTGCTGCAAAAGGACCTTCGGGGTCGTCGACAAGATCGAATCGCAGCTCACCTTGACGAGCGGCATCGTCGGGGCCGTGGCATTGAAAGCACCTGTCTGAAAGAACCGGCCGAATGTCCCGACTGAAGATGACCTCGTCCTCGGCCGCCGCGGCCGTGCACCACCCGCCCAGCAAACAGAGCGTCCCAACCGCGAGCAGGAGCGCTGAGAAAGTTGCCGGGCGACGCGCCCGGTGGGGATGATGTCCCGCTGTTCGTCGAACTCGTTTCATGCGTACCTTCCGTCAATCACAACCACGCCGCTCTCCATCCTATCATCCTGCCGCGCGTTCTCCTCATAGACTGCAGCGTCCCAGTTCGCCCTGCGATCAATTAATCGCACGCGGCGATGCCACGCCGCAGGATCGGGAACGATCGGTGCGCCGGTGCGATTGACAATCTGCAGGCCATCGCTAGGATGTTCAGTAACTCGTTGCCAATTCTAGATTAAGGAAGTGACGATGACCACTCAGATCGAGTCGGCTCGAGCCGGCGTGACCACCCCCGAAATGGAATTCGTAGCGCAGCGGGAGGGGCTGGATCCGGCTGCGATTCGCGCCGAAGTTGCCGCGGGACGGATGGTGATTCCTGCCAACACGGTCCACCTAGCAGGCCGCCTGGAGCCGATGTGTATCGGGACCGCGTCATGTTGCAAAATCAATGCCAACATCGGGAATTCAGCGGTCACCAGTGACATCCAGGGCGAGCTGGAGAAGCTCCATACGGCGGTGCACTTTGGAGCGGACACCGTCATGGATTTGTCGACCGGCAAGGATATCGACAAGATCCGCCAGGCGATCATCGAGGCGTCACCGGTGCCGATCGGTACGGTGCCGATCTACCAGATGCTGGAAGAGTTGGGTGGCAACATCGAGGAGATGCAACCGCAGCACTTTCTCGACATGGTCGAGCAGCAAGCGAAGCAAGGTGTCGACTACATGACGGTCCATTGCGGCGTACTACGAGAGCACCTGCCCTTGACCGCGGCGCGGGTGACCGGGATCGTCAGCCGCGGGGGATCGTTGATCGCCAAGTGGATGATGACCCACCGGCAGGAGAACCCGCTGTACACGCACTTCGACCAGTTGTGCGAAATCATGCGGCAGTACGACGTCACCTGGAGTCTCGGCGACGGTTTACGCCCGGGTTCGATCGCGGATGCCAGCGACGCGGCGCAGTTTGCGGAGCTCGAGGTATTGGGCGAGCTCACTAAGCGAGGACAGGACCAAGGTACTCAGGTGATGGTCGAAGGTCCCGGACATATCCCGATGGACCAAATCGACATGAACATCAAGAAACAGGCAGAAATCTGCAACGGGGCTCCGTTCTATGTCTTGGGTCCGTTGGTAACCGACGTGGCACCCGGTTACGACCATATCACGAGCGCCATTGGAGCGGCCTTAGCTGGTTGGAGCGGCGCAGCGATGTTGTGCTATGTGACCCCTAAGGAGCACCTAGGCCTGCCCAACAACGAAGATGTCAAACAGGGTGTGATCGCGTATAAGATCTCGGCCCACGCGGCAGACGTCGCTCGACAACGCCCGGGAGCTCGGCAACGCGATGATGCACTCAGCAAAGCACGCTTCGAGTTTGACTGGAACGAGCAGTTTCGTTTGGCGTTGGACCCTGAAACGGCCCGCGCGTATCACGACGAAACACTGCCGCAAGAGGCATTCAAGAGCGCGCACTTCTGTAGCATGTGTGGTCCCAAATACTGCTCGATGAAGATCACCGAGGAGATCCGCGAGATGGCATCGCAGAGCGAGTTAGTAAAGCTGACGGGCGAGTAAGTCCGCACTCGACCGACTCACATGAGCGCGAACGCGGCACTACCGGCTACTCCACTTCCCCCGCTGTCCGCCGACCCGGCCGTTTGGGGTCTGACGGCGACGCAGTTTCTGGGCGCCTTCAACGACAACCTGTTCAAGCAGCTGATCCTGTTGCTGGCGCTGAAGATGGCGGACCGCGACCTGCAACCGGTGGCGATGGCCATCTTCTCCATCCCTTTCTTGCTTCTTTCGGGTGTTGCCGGATTCTTATCGGACCGCCATAGCAAACGGACGATCATTGTCGCCTCGAAGGTCGCAGAGATTGGGGTGATGTCTCTGGGACTGGTCGCGTTCTTATGCTTCGGCCAGTTCGGGTTTGCCGGTTTGCTCGCCGTGTTGGCCTTGATGGCAACTCAGAGCACGTTCTTCGGGCCGGGGAAGTACGGCATTCTTCCCGAGATGCTGCGGGCGACCGATCTCCCGCGTGCCAACGGCATCATCTTGATGACCACTTTCTTGGCGATCATCTTCGGAACGGCGGCGGCTGGCTACTTGAGCGACTGGTCGTTGGAGGCGGCCGCTTCGAACGGGCCCTCTGCCGCGCGGCTCTGGGTCGCATCGGCTTGCTGCATTGCGATCGCAATCGTCGGGACCGCAACATCGCTGCTCATTCGCAAAGTACCACCGTCGCAGGCGGGTTTGCCATTTGAACGATCGGCATGGGCGATGACCCAGGAGACTCGGGCGGTTCTGAGCGGTGATCGGCCGCTCGTGGTGGCCTTGGCAGCATCTTGTGTGTTCTGGTTGTTAGCCGGTGTCACCCAGCAGGTGGTGAACTCGTTGGGCAGCAAGCAACTCGAGTTGACCGACAGTGAGACCAGCTTGCTGGTGGCGGCGATCGGCGTTGGCATTGCCCTTGGCGCCGTGGTGGCCGGTCGACTCTCGCAAGGGACCGCCAACTTCCGAGTCATGCGTTTGGGCGCCTGGGGATTGGTCGCTTGCTTGGGGTTGCTGGCTTTGCCGGGTCCTCGACACGGTCATCTGTGGGGATACCACGGCAGTTTCCCGTTGTTGGTGTTGTTAGGGTTGGCGGCAGGCTTGTTCGCCATTCCGTTGCAGGTTTTCCTGCAAACAAGACCGCCCGAGGGACAGAAGGGCCGAGTGATCGCCGTGATGAACCAGGCAAACTTCGCTGCGATCCTGTTATCGGCCGCGGTTTATTTGTTGTTCGATACAATTGTCATCTGGTTCGACTGGCAGCGGAGCACGATGTTCGCCCTGGCAGCCGTGCTCGTGTTGCCGGTGGCGGTCTGGTACCGCGGAGCGAGAGAATGAGCTTCAACTGGTCAGATCGTGTCAGCAAGGCGCCTGCTCCACCTCTGAAGAGAGGACCGGCCGCAGTGACTAAATGCGCAACCTCATGAGGTGTGGTTTTATGCTCGGTGCGACACTTAGTACAGATGCCTATCTTGACCGTTTGCGGTCCGAGGTAGCCCGGATCGACCAAGCGCATTTGAAGCGTTGGGCCGATCTGATCTACCAGGCTTGGGACGAGGAGCAGTACGTCTTTATCTTTGGCAACGGTGGGTCGGGCACGACCGCCAGTCATATGGCGGAGGATCTGGGCAAGAGCACGCTGCGGAACGAGGACTTACGAGACGAATCACGTCGGCGGTTGAAGGTATTGAGCCTGACCGACAATGCCGGCTGGATCATGGCGGTTGGCAACGACCTCGCTTACGATCAGATCTTCGTCCAACAGTTGATGAACTACGGAAGCCGCGGGGACTTGGTGATTGCCATCAGCGGATCTGGCAACAGCCCCAACGTGTTGCATGCCGTCGATTGGGCCAACCGCCACGACCTGGTGACTTTTGGGCTGACGGGATACGACGGAGGGAAGCTCAAGACTTTGCAGCAATACGGGCTTCACGTCGACCTACCGGACATGGGGATGGTGGAGAGTGTCCATCTGTGTTTGTTCCACTGGGTGCTGGACGATGTGTTTGCCCGCATCAACCACCAAGGCCGCTACGCGGACGCCAGTTGAGGTGTTTGTCTGCGACAGGCAGGGCGACGCTTGGGCCAAGATCAGCCGGAATGTGTTAGCATCCGGTTGGTGTCGAACCGTGGGCTAACGCCCAGCGGCTGATTTTGCACGGCCACACCGCAAGGCAAAGGACCATCGGGCTCACGATCTCGGCCAAGATCAGCCGGAATGCGTTAGCATCCGGTTGGTGTTAAACCGTGGGCTAACGCCCAGCGGCTGATTTTGTATCGCGGGTACTGGGCCATCGTGTTGATCCTGTAAATCCTGTCAGAAGTAGTAGACAGGATCAACATGATGAACAGGATTGAAGGGACAGCAACCAGCAAAGGGTTACCCATCACACCCGCTGCAACAGTCACGTAAGACGCTCGGGAGGGCGAGGCTCCTGCCGAGCCGAGGTACATCGAAGTGACGGCTACAGCGGAAACCGTGGGCTAACGCCGAGCGGCTGATTTTGCACCGCCACACTGCGAGGCAAAGGACCACATCAAACGCTACAATGCATGAGTGGCATAAGGACCGAGGGGCACCGGGATGAAATGTACTGATTACATCGCCGAATTCTTGGTGCGGGCGGGTGTCACTCATGTCTTCGAGCTGTCGGGGGGCATGATCGCGCATCTGCTCGATTCGTTCAGCCGTCACAAGAAGCTCAACGTCATCTCGGTGCACCACGAACAGTCTGGTGCATTTGCGGCGGAAGGGTTTGCTCGTTACTCCGGAAAACCAGCCGTCGCTCTGGGCACGTCGGGACCTGGTGCTTTGAATCTCGTAACAGGCATCGCCAGCTGTTACTACGACTCAATCCCGGCCATCTTCATAACCGGACAAGTGCAGACGTACCTGCAGCGCGCGGATCGTGCCGTACGCCAGTTCGGATTGCAGGAGTGTGAGTTTTCAGCAGTTGTGAAGTCGATCAGCAAAGACGTGTATGCACCCAAGGCTGCTGACGAACTACCTGCGACGATGGAAAGAGCATTCGCAACCGCACTGGGTGATCGGCCCGGGCCCGTCGTGATCGAACTCCCGTTTGATGTGCAGGGCTCTGCAGTCGATGCGGAACCAGGCCAGCCGAGTGTCGCGGCACGAAAAGCCCCTGACGCGTCGGCGATCAACACAGTGGTTGAGCTGTTGGCCGAGGCCGAACGACCAATTGTCTTGGCAGGTGGTGGCATACGTGCCTCGTCGTCGCATCGGCAATTCCGCGAGTTCGCTCGTGCTTTACAGATTCCAGTCGTATGTTCGATCATGGCCTTGGATGTCATGGCTGGCGACGACCCATTGCGTGTGGGTCTGACAGGCATTTACGGCGTTCGTGCCGCGAATCTAACGCTGGCAGAAAGTGACCTCGTGCTGGTACTCGGCAGCCGGCTAGACCACGGTGTGACCACGATGGATTCATCGGCCTGGAGCAAGTCACGAAAAGTGATTCATGTCGATTGCGATCCGGCCGAACTAGAGTCCCGCGTTCCGAGAACGACCAAGATCCATGCCGATGTGCGAGCTTTCTTGGAGAAGATCATCGCTGCCGCCGGGAGCCGGCAGCTTAGAACTCGGCAGGAATGGCTCGACCGAGTCGCTGCGCTGAAAGCCGCTCATCCTGACACAGCTGAGCTGACCGGCTGCCAAGGTATCAACCCCAATGAGATGATGCGAAAGCTGTCGCGGAGCTCGGGCCACGCAGCAGCCTTTGTTGTGGACGCCGGGCAGCACACTTGGTGGGCCGCTCAGTCGTTGCGGCTGAGGGCGGAGCAGCGTTTCTTGCCTAGCACAGGGCTCTGGGCACTGGGCAGCGCGATTCCCTGCGCCATCGGGGCAACTCTCGCGTCGGGCCGACCTATTGTTGCGATTTGCGGGGATGGCGCGTTCCAGATGAACAGCCAGGAACTCCAAACCATCGTGCGAAATCAGCTACCGATCAAGATCGTGGTCGTGAACAATCAGTGCCATGGAATGGTGCGACAGTTTCAGGAAGAGTTCTTTGACGCACAATACCCGTCAACTCTTTGGGGCTACAGTGCTCCCAACTTCGTAGAAGTCGCCAAAGCCTACGGCATCGCCGGCACAAGAGCCACCAACGAACAGGAGCTGGCCGCCGGGTTAAGCGCGCTCTGGTCGCACCCCGAGGCAGCTAGTTTGCTGGAAGTCGTGATTGACACCTACACGAACGTCTATCCACATGTTTTGGCCGGCAAGTCAATCGGCACGATGGAGCGGTTCTCTTAGCTGCCTGTTAAAAAACGCCGTCCTTTCGTTTCAACCTCACAAAGCTCAGAACAGAGTTCTTCGCGGCGGCCCGTTGAGAAAATCAACAGGCCGCTAACCCGAATTATTCATGAGCGATCTGCTGCGAGGTCGTAAGTCCATCCGTGGCTTCGTCATGCTTCACAATTCTCCCTCGACGTATTGCTTCAATACGCCTGCGGAAGAATTGCTCGCCTTCCTTGCCACGAACGTACTTACAACCTCTCGCCACGATCTTCATGAATAATCCGGGTTAAGACAGCATCTTTCTGGCAGCCCGAACCGCCAGCGCCGCCGCCGTGAGGGTTGGGCTTGTTGCGGTGGGCCATGCGATCAGTCCGGTTCCGCCCAAGTAGAGATTTGAAAGGCCCCGCACTCGGCTGAACCCATCAACCACACTCTGGCCGTTGTCTTCACTTCCCATCGCAGTCGTACCCATAATGTGCATCGAGCTGCCCGGCGATAATACTTGAGGAGGTGTAGCGGGCAAGAAACGTCCGATAATTCCAGCAACGTCGCGCATGTCGGACAACATCTGCTTAGTCAAAGCCAACTCATCTGATGTTCGCGAATAGTCAAAGACCGGTTGTGGCATGCCGTGAATATCAAGCTGGCGAGGATCGAAGCGAAGTCGATTTTCGTGCCGAGGACTGGCTAGCGCATACCAGTAGAGGTTGGCTAGAAAGCGCGGATGCATGGCGTGCGGCATCGCCGATAGGTCCATCTTGTCCTGCAGCAGATAAGCGTTGAAGGGTCGCTGATCGTCCAGAGGAATCATCAAGTAAGCACGCTCAAGAGTTGACCTCACATCGATGTCGCGACGTTGCACACCAATCCGGTCGATCACATCTTGGTTGAATTCGATTCGTCCGTAGCAAAGCGGGTGATCGGTAAGAAACCGCCCCAACGGAGAACGACTGCCCCGCATGATCTCTGACGCCCACAGCAGCTGTGGAGTCAGCAGCCCCCCACAGGCGACGACAAACTGATCGGCTTCCACTGTGACTTCATCACCTCGCGCTAGATTCAGTGCGCGGGCCGAGCGGACTCGGCCACCTTTTACCTCGAGCTTTTTTACCAGGTGATCCGCCAAGAGTCGGTACTTCGCTGGCGCCGTGTCTGCTTGGCAAGGGCCGAGGATATCCGCTGGCGCCGTCCAATTCAGCGCTGCCGAGAATCCCGAACGCCGCGCCGCAACGGGAACCGGAGAGACATTGGCAACCTCCGCCTGCGTGAGTGTTCGTTGTAAGATCTGCTGGGTCGCCGAATCCGCAAAGGCGTCGCTCGTGACATAGAGCAGTTGCTCGGCTACCTCGTAGCAACGATCGAACGGCTCCGGCTCGTCCAAGAAACTCGGGCGTTCTAGCGTCGCGTGAAAACGAGGTGACAGACCGGTCCAAACGGTTCCCATACCGCCAACTGCGTAGCAAACAGCAGCTGCGATAAGACTGCTCCCGATTGGCTCCGCTGGCTGGCAGTCGGATTTTTTCGGCTTCTTGAGTGCAAACCGGGAAACAGGATAGAGGCGGGCGGAAACTGCTTTGAAAGCCTCGTGGACGTCGGACCTTGCAAGATGTGTGTTGAGGACGTGCACACCGGGCGGGTCCGACAACCGTGGCCCGACCTCCATCACGACCACATCACGGCCCGCGTCGGCCAACAGCCTGGCGAAGATCGCGCCGATTAACCCGCTTCCGACGACCAGCACTTCGCAGCGAATCATCTGTTGATGAGGCTCAAGCCCGCTTACAAGCCCCAATGAGTTTGGGACAAACAGATCAGCCGGAATGCGTTAGCATCCGGTTCTGTGGCAACCCTGGGCGAACGCCCCGCGGCTGATATCGCGGATATCCCAGCGCAAGTCTTCACTCGGCTTCCCCCTCATCCGGCCTTCGGCCACCTTCTCCCCGGCGGGGAGAAGGGACTTTGGTTGCGGCCAAAGGCCGCGCTGGGCGCGCAAACTTTGACTATTAGTAGCACAGTGTCACGCTGGGTCAGCTGCCGCCTGCGGACTTGCCGAGCGCCAGTCTGGCGACCGGTGGAGAAGCCATCGCCAGGGCAAGTCCCGCGATCGCAGGCGAAGCGCCGGCGATCTTCTCGAAGTCGGCTTTCGGCACCTTGGTCAAGTCACCGAGTTCGTTCTTGGTGTCGCCTAGCGCCAGGCTCGCAATCGACGCGGAGACCGTTGCCAAGGCCAGACCTGCCACATCCGGAGAGGCGGCGGCGACCTTTTCGAAATCGGTTTTCGAGGCTTTCGAAAAATCGGCCTCGAGTGAGCCAATCGATGCCTCCCTCATCTTCTCGACGATTCCTTGCGCGATCTGATCTACTTCAGTGGGTTCCATGCTTCATCCTCCAGTAAGTTTTGATGAAGGCGAGCATGAGCGTATGATGCCCGGCGGCAGCAAACTCTCATCACTCGAGGACGGTTGACCTAGCTCAGTAACCAACTCATCCAGCAGCTTCACATAAGCTTCCAGGAAGTCATCTACTCCCGACTCCGAGTAGAGACTAACGTCATGGTCCATCAAAAAGTAAAGGCCCGACTCCGCCTCCAACCCCGTTAGGACCGTGTGCGTACCCGCACCAGCCCGCTGCCTGGTCCGCGCCATCGGGAACTGCGCGGGGTGTACTGCGGGCTCTGCCGATTCCAGATCCAATTCGCGAACGACAGCTCCCGGCAGCCTCAAATCGTACAGAGGATGAGAAGTGACAACAAGTGTATGCCTTGATTTTGACAGTAGGTCAACACCGAATTCTCGCCGCGACATTTCAGAGATGATTGCGGCCGGAATTCTCTGGTGCTGCAGAGCGCCGAAGCAGACTTGGGCCACATGTTCCACCTGGGCGCGGATCTCATCGTGGCCGTCTCCCGAGTCGATATGGAGCAGGGAAGTATTATAGTGAGCTCCTAGGATATTCACACTGGCAGGTGTGGGACGATTCGCGGCATGAGTCCCTAGAATGACCTGAGAACATCCGCTGCGCTCGGCAAGCAACAGCTTGAATGCTGTCGCCGCGAGTACAAACACGGAAACACCGTGTTGTCCCGCAGCACGCCTAAGACGAAGCAGTAGTGAAGGCGGCGCGACCGCGATTTGTCGCCGCAGCTGGACCGTGCCGTGGGCTGAACGAGCCGCTGACTCCCCCGAAATCGCCCGCTGGAGCGGCCGCAGCTCCTCCTTCCACCAATCCAGTTCGCCCTGAGCCTCTTGGGAAGCCAACCACCGTCTCTCCCGGGTAACGTGCCGCCGGAAGTCTCCGTCTTTCACAGTTGGTGGCTTGCCGGCCAACAGGTCGCGATAGACGCGGGAAATGTCGCGGAGAATCAGGCTCAACGACCATCCGTCAGCCGAGATATGGTGAATCGTCAGAGCTATGGTCCATCGCGCTTCGCTCACTCGAATCAGCAGGCAGCGGAACAACTGTCCATCGGCGAGATCTAGCGGAGTACTGACATGTGCCCGCAACAGGGCAGCTACAGTTTTCGCTCGCCGGGCGGAGTCCTCTCCCCGAGCGTCGTGAAGATGAAAATGTGGCGCAATCGCCTCGGCAATGTGCATGAACGGCGCGCCATCCTTGTCCATCATGTACCGCGCGCGGAGGATCTGACGGCCCGACACCACTTCGCCAAATGCGGTCTTCAGCAAGTCCTCGTCGAGTTCACCCTCGACCATGGCAACGTGATGAATGGAGAGACCAGACATATTGGGCTTTTGCGTCTGCAGGTGGAACAGCATCTCCTGCGTCCAGCTCAGCGGCAACTTTGCCCGAAGATGAGAGTCTTCCATATTTTCCTATTTTAGCGACAGGCATCCCAGGTATCACCCAGCATCTACTTTCGCGGGAGCTGACGTTGCGTTACGATCAGCGGTTCGCCGTTGCCTGGTGTTGCATTCTGTTTGGAACTCAATGCTAGGAGTAAGCGCAACGATGGTGCTGACTGCCGACCAACGCAAACAACTGCCCACACGGGACGACGTCGAGTTCTACCGCAAGCACGGCTACTTCGTGACCGGCCGGCTTCTCTCCGATGCCATTCTGGATGATGCTCTCTACGGCGTCGAACGATACTACGAGGGCGAGCGGGATCGTGACTTACCGATCTCCGGCGGATTCCTTGACTGGCGCCCGGAGCATGGAGAGGGGATTCGCATTAACGACTACGTCTCGCTGCAGAACGACGAGTTGCGAGCCCTGGTCATGACACCGGTAATCGGGGCCGTGGCCGCGCGCCTCGGCGGTCTGGATGCGGTCCGCCTGTTTCACGATCAACTGATCGGAAAACCGCCCTCCCCCGATGGGACTAAGTCAGTGGTCGGTTGGCACGTCGATCAGGCCTACTGGCGGACCTGCACGTCAGAACAGCTGCTGACGGCTTGGATCCCGTTGACTCCGTACTGCCCTGACGCGGGACCGATCATGTATCTCGATGAAAGCCATCTCTGGTCGGGGAGCGACTGGATGCGGACTTTCAACGACCAAGACCTGGGCGCTCTCGAAGAACGGCTGGAAAGAGACGGTCATCAACTACGGAAGGTGATCCCTGTGGTGGAGCGAGGCTGTATCTGCTTCCATCATGGGGCGATGGTTCATGGCAGCGGCGAAAACGTCAGCGATCACATCCGTCTTGCGCTCACAATCCATATCCAGGACGCAGCCAACCTGTATCGCCAAGAGCTGGACGACAGCGGCCAGCCGATACTGCACGTCAACGATCTGATTTGCAGGAGCGATGCGAACGGCGATCCAGATTACACCGATCCGGACGTGTGCCCCATCATGTGGGACCAAGCATCAGGCCATCCAAACCCTTAGGAGAAGTCCACTGTGACCAACGTGACGCAGCATCAGGATTGTGCGTGGTGGATTCATTATCTCACTCCTCGCCCTGTACCGGTTGAACTACCTCGTTCCTCCCCGAGATCAAAAGTCTATTCTGCAAAACGTGCATCGCTGCGAATTGACGTCGATCCGAAATCGAACCCCGAGTTGGTCGCGGCGTGGGAAAACTCGACCAGCTCATTCGAGCAGCTGTTCATCGCTGCGGCAGCAGCTGTCTTGCACCGCTACTCGGGTGAACACCAGGTAGCGATCGGAATACCGTGCTCCGAAGATGCGTCCAATGCCGGGGTCCTATCGTTGCCCGTCAGTTCGCAAGACACGTTGGGAACTCTGGTAACGCGCGTCACCGAACAGATCGCTGACGCCGAGCAACACGGCGGCGTTCCCTTCGAGCAAATTGTCGAGGAGCTCGAACTGCAGGGAATCAAAAACTGCAACCCTTTGTTTTCGGTCGCCGTCACGGCTGACGGCCGGCCTACGCTCTCCGACCTGCGCAACGACGTTACCGTAAACGTCAGCGGTGACGAGCTGGCGCTGAGAATCGACTACAGTGCGCGCCTCTTCACGCCCGGCACCGTGGAACGGTTCGGCCAACACCTGATTCGCTTCGCCGCTAGCGCCATCTGCCATCCCGAGTGGACGGTGGAGCATGTTCGTTATCTGAGCGCGGACGAGGTGCGGCAGATCGTGGAGGACGCCAATCGCGGGGCCGCGGGCGAATCGTCGCCTGGTACGCTCCAGGAACTCGTGGACCGGCAGGCCGAACGCACCCCTACAACAGACGCGTTGATTGACGTTGAATGTCGCTATTCCTATGCCCGTTTGCGGGAACAGTCCGACCGAGTTGCCCGTGTGTTACAGACACGGGGGGTCGCGCCGGAGACCCGCGTCGGTCTGAGCCTCACCCGTCGGCAGAGGTTGTCGTGGCCCTGCTGGGCATCCTCAAGTGCGGAGCGACGGTGGTACCACTCGACCCAACTTTCCCTCGGCATCGGCTCGACCTCATGGCTGCAGACGCGGACCTAAGGTACGTGATCACCGAAGAGGCCATCAGCGACCGCTACGGCACGCGGGCCCTCCTGCTGACGGATATCAAGGATGCTGCGGATCGGCTGGACATCGAAGCGAACGGCCCATTGACGGTTGGATCGTCGAACGAGAGCGACCTCTACGTTCTCTATACCTCTGGGTCGACTGGGGTGCCTAAGGGCGTCGTTATGCAGCACCAGTCGATCCTGAACCTCATTAAGTGGCAACAGCGGCAAACCGCGGACATCGGGGTGAATCGAACGCTTCAGCGTAGCTCGTTGGGATTCGACGTTTCCTTTCAAGAAATCTTCTCGACGCTTTGCTTTGGCGGCACGTTGGTCATCGCCACCCCAGATGAACGAGCCGATGTGTCGCAACTCGCTGCCGCGATTGCTAAGCACCAGGTCACCCGAGTGTTCCTCCCTCCTGTAACGTTGTACCAACTGGCCGAAGCCGAAACCCAACCTACGAACCTAGCCTCACTCGCAGAAGTCATTGTGGCTGGAGAACAGTTGCGGATCAGCAAGCGGGTCCGACAGTTGTTTCGGGGCCTCCAAGCGCGGCTGGTCAACCAATACGGACCTACGGAGACGCACGTGGTTTCAGCCCACACCTTGGCCGAATCCAGCATGCGATGGCCGGACCTGCCGCCGATCGGGCGGCCCATCGACGGTGCTGAGATCTACGTACTCGATAGACACGGCCAGCTTGCACCGCGCGGCGTAGTCGGAGAACTACATGTCGGGGGCGTGCCTCTTGCTCGCGGCTATCTGGGTAACGACGAGCTGACCGCGAGGACGTTCATTCGCAACCCCTTCGATTCCGCCGAGGAATCTCGGCTGTACCGCACCGGTGACTTAGGACGGCAGCTAGAAGACGGCTCGTTGGAATACGTGGGGCGACGGGATAGCCAGGTGAAGGTGCGTGGCTATCGCGTCGAGCTGGGCGAGATCGAGGCGACGCTAGGTGCGCTGCAGGGTGTCCAGCAGGTGGCCGCAACCACGCTAGATGAAGCTGATGGTCAGCGCTCGTTGGCAGCCTACCTCGTTACCGAGTCGCGGCATTTTTCCATGGCACAGGCGCGACAACATCTTCTTGAGAAGCTGCCGCAGCACATGGTGCCGGCGACGTCGCGGATGATGCTGCTGGATCGCCTTCCGCTGACCGCGACGGGGAAGGTCGATCGCGCAGCGCTGCCCAGACCTGCTCAGGTCCGAGATCTCTTGACAACCGAATATGCACCCGCTCGCAACGAACTGGAGAGAGAAATCGCCAAGATCTGGTCCGAAGTGCTCAACACTCCGGAGATTGGGCTGGACGACGGTTTCGCCGAGCTAGGGGGGCATTCGCTGGCGGCGATCAGGCTCGTTTCGCAAATCAACGAACGGTTTGGAGTCAGCGTACCGTTGGCAGCCGTGCTGCAAGGCGGGACCATTCGTCGCATCGGCGAGCTCGTCGCGCAACTGCTTAGCAGACAAAGTGCCGGCGAATCGTCAGAAGCCGACGAAACGAGCCAGGGGGCGCCGTTGGAAACTGTCGAGTTGCCAAACGGACTCCGGCTGCTGACGCCTTACCCACCGGAAACCAGCTACTTGTACATGGACGTATTCGAGCATCAGACCTACCGGCAGGGTGCCCTCCGATATCCCACTGACGGCGTCTACTTCGACGTGGGAGCCCACGTTGGGCTGTTTTCACTCTATGTCCTGCAAGAGGCGCCACAAGCCACCGTCTACGCCTTTGAGCCTGTTGCGGCCCTCTATCAAGCGTTGTCCAGCAACCTAGAGCCGCATCAAGACCGAGTAACGTGCGTACCTTGTGGTCTTGCCGACCGGATCGCTACCGCCACACTGACGTACTATCCGACATTGACCGGCATGTCGACCTTGTATCCGGACGTTGACCACGATCGTCAGTTGCTGGCGACGATCATGAACAACCTCGGACGTCAATACCGCTGGGGTCAATCCGATTGGAGTGCCCACGTCGACGAGTTCCTGGACCACCGTCTGCAACATGAAACACTGACTGGCCAACTTCGTACGATGTCGGACTTCATTTCCGAACGGGACATCGCACAGATCGACTTACTGAAAATCGACGTACAGAAGGCCGAGCTCGACGTGCTGCAGGGCATACAAGCCGAGGATTGGGCGAAGGTCAAGCAGATTGTGATTGAGGTCCATGATCGCGACGATCACCTCAAGAAGATCACACAGATGCTCACTGAGCGCGGGTTCAGCGTGCAGGCCATTCAAGATTCACTCCACGTTGATTCAGTTGTTTGGTTTTTGTACGGGGTCTTGACCTGATGCAGAAATCGTACAGCCGGTCTCAGCCGAGTGGGCTGTTGCCGGCGCAACAGCGAATCTGGGAGCTGCATCACACGTTGGATCAGTCAACCGTGTTGAACATGAGTTACGGTTTATGGCTGGTTGGCAACGTCCTGTCCGGAAGCAATCGAAGCCGCTTTGCAGGCAGTGCTCGACCATCACCAACTCCTGCGGACAGCATATCAGCCGCAAGCGGGACACATTTCCACCCACGTCGTCGCCAACGTGACGCTGGTGTTGCAGCGACACGACCTGCAGTGCTTGTCTCGTGACGATCGAATGCAGAAGGTGGCGTCCATGATGCTTGGGGCTGCGCAAACCAAGTTCTGTCTCGCCGAACCTCCACTCGTGCGGGCCGCTTTGCTGAAGTGCTCGAATTCGGAGCATGCTCTGCTGTTGTGCTTTCATCACTTGGTGGCAGACGGTTGGTCTTTGGATCTGTTCTCGAGGGAGTTCAGCAAGGCCTATCTAGTGGCTCTGCAGAATGATGCTCCGTCTGACGCAGCACGCGCCGCAACGCAGTGCGCTGATGTTTGTATGGACCACACCGAATGGCTCGAAAGCGACAGCGCGGAAATCGAGAGAGGATGGTGGCGAGGCTGCCTCGAAAATCTGCATATCTCCGAACTGCAACCGTTAGCCGAATGCGAGACGTCTCCGGTCAACTCGAGGTTCGTACAATCGTCGAGTCATCGCTCTACCTCCCAGCCTAACACCGTCAGTAGAGAGGGCCGCTCTTTCTGACAGTGGTACTCCCTATACGCTGTTGCTCGCGGGACTAGGAGCGGCGTTGGCAAACCACACGTCACAGGGCAGCGTGCTCGTGGGAACCAACGTCGCCAATCGGTTCGGTCCGGGTGCGTCACGCCTGATGGGCGCGCACTATGCAACCAGCGTGGTACGGATGTCGCTTCCCGGAGAAGGGTCGATGAGGCGTTACCACAAAGATGTGGCGAGCCGGGTATTCGACGTAATACAGAAACGCCTCCCCTACCACGAAGTGTCGCGGCTGATCCATCAGATGCCTTGGTCCTCAGGTTGCCGAGCTATCCCCTCCGACCAACTGGCCGGCTCCCCAGGTCATGTTGCTCATGGACCAACACCCACTCCACGGCGTGAAGCTTCCTGAAGTCGAGGTTCATCCTCTCTTCGCCGGCCAGCTGCCCGACTGCGAGCAGGAAGAGAGCGCAGAAGTGGTTCTGGAGGATCGAATTGAAACTTGTCCTGCCAGCGACCTGATCTTCTTTATTCGCGCCCATCCAGCTCGATATACGCTGAATGTTTTTTGGCGTGGAATCTCTGACACGTTGGTCAATGAAGTACAGGAGGGATTCCTCGAGCAAGTACGAATCCTATCGCAGGCGGAGCCAAAAGAGCATCGGCCGCGGTTGATTCGGCGCATCGCGAATCCATCACAGCTGCTCGCTGGAGGCCCAACCCCCAAACCTCACGATACTGCAGGATGTGCTTCCTGTAGACGCCATTAGCCCCCTCACCACGGCGGCGCAGAACGAGTGCATCAGCGCCGAGACCTTTGAATGGAGACCTTGAATTGAGAGACTTGATGAGGCTCCGTAGATGACGCAGCTTAGCTCCACCGAACAGGCCCTTCTTCCGACCGACGAGGACGTGGCGTTCTATCGTGCGCATGGCTGGTGGACGACACCCATTTGCCTCGATGGCGAGCTGATCGATGACTTGGCGTTTGCATTGGAGCGCTACTACGCGGGCGAGAGAGATCGTGAGTTGCCTCACGATCCGGGTACCGACTGGACAGCTGCAGGGGGGCTCGCCTTGCGCCAGAACGACTATCTCTCGATGCAGATGGACGAGTACTATGACTTTGTGCGTCGGCCGCTGTTGCCAGCAATGGCCGCGATCTTGAGCAGCAGCCGCGAAATCCGTTTGTTTCATGACCAAATCGTGTACAAGCCCCCGTGCGAGGACTGGCAACAAACCGTCGTTGGCTGGCATTGCGATCGGGCGTACTGGCAGACTTGTTCATCCACTTCGATGCTGACGGCCTGGATTCCGTTCACAGATGTGGACGAAGTGAACGGTACGATGATGGTCGTCGACGGTAGCCACCGGTTTCCTCACAACGACACATTGCACACATTTGGCGAACGAGATCTCGACAGGCTTGAGGCGAAGATCGATTCTGCCGGCCAACCCATGAGGAAGGAGTCGTTGAGACTGAAGAAGGGACAAGTCAGCTTTCATCATTGCCTGACGATTCACGGCAGTGACGCCAACCGGACGTCGACTCCTCGGGTAGCTCTGGCCATTCACTATCAGGACGACTCGAACCACTATCGTCGCTTCGCACGTGCCGACGGACAACTGGCGGCCCATGTCAACGACACTTTTTGCCGCCCAGACGCGAGCGGGGCGCCGGACTACACGGACCCCTATATCTGTCCACTACTTTGGTCTGGGCAACAGTCTCCTTTGTGAGCACCGCAGGTTAGCGTTTCCCTAGGCAGTTGGTTCTGTTTCGAGGCAGCAACGTGAACGAGCATTGTCAAAATGTGACGGAAGGTAAGCTCGCGGAGATCTGGTCAGAGCTACTGGACGTAGAAGTGGTCGGACCGAACGATCGATTCGTCGAGCTCGGCGGTAATTCTCTGCTGGCAACGATCTTCATCAATCGAGTCGAAGAGCTTTTGCAGGTCCGCTTGGAGCTTCCGGTGGTTTTCGGGAAGACATTACAGCAACTCGCCGAACTCTGCGCGGAGCCACCCGGCAACGATGCCACAGGAACAGGTGCAGCCGAGTAAGGAATTGGCCACGAAGAAATCCGACGAGGCCGACTGATAGTAAGGTGAAAACAGCAGGGTTGCGCTGCCTACGTTGCTTAGTGTGTCCTGGATTGACTAGCGGCAGTCGGCGACGACCAGTTCAAACAGCGCGTCCAGCTCACGACCATATACTCCTTTCGCCTGGTCGGCCCCCATCGTCGTCAACTCCCAATCTGGAAGCCAGGAACTGATCTGATCGACAGAGATCAGACGCTTCCAGGGAAAGTACGGGTCCCGAGCTGCTTGGGCCAGTTGCATCATGTTGGGGGTCAGCACGGCGACGATGATCTGGCTACCGCTGCTCGAGGCGGAGGCGATTGCTGACAGCAGCGTCTGGGTCTCGTTCTCACTGAGGTACTCGACGAAGCCTTCGAGAATCCAGAACACCGGGCGGTTCAGTTTGAAGGCAGCCCGGGTCAAGCCGCTCAACAGTTGATCGAGATTCGCTACACGTGTCGCGACACGAACGACATCGCAACAAGCTGTGAAGTCGCCGAAGAGCTCTGTAGCGGCACGCACCATGCGCGGCGTGTCGACACAGGCGAACTTCGCTGCGGGCGGCAAAGTTAAACGAAAAGGACGCGCGTCCAGGCCCGCGCCTACGTTCACGATCTGCGCTCGGTCGGCATCCGCCAACCAAGCTAACAGGAGCTCGTCAATCATGCGCGTCCGCACGGCGACCAGGTCGACGTAAGTTTGAAAGAGGGGTGTCGAACAGTAGCGCAGCTTTCTGTCGCTAGAGATCGCGGTCTCGGCGAGCCACAGGGCCAGATCATCCTTGACTAGGCAATCCGGACGCTGTGACTCACAGGCCCGCCAATAAGCGACCATGATGCTCGTCTCTTCGGCAAGGTCAAGGTCGTCCAGATGCGACACACTGCTGCCTCGGACGCTGGGTTCTGTCTCGTAAACTCTGTTCACTGGTGGCAGCAGCCGAAGTCACCAGACTTTGGGTTTCCTAGTCGCAGTAGCCGAAGTCGCCAGACTTTGGCTGTCCCCTTGCAGCCCGTCCAAACTCCGCTGAGTTCGGATTACGCGCACCACTAGTTTCTGCTTCTACCTCGACTCGTACAGCCAGGGGCATACGCTAGAATGGGCGTCTCTCACGGTGGCATTCGGCCTCCGAGCTAAGCCGGCATCGATCGTTTTGCAGGAGACAGTGATGGTGTTTGAGGATCACGTATTGGAAACGCGACGCGTTCGTGTTGCGCAGGCCCTCGGCCAAGATCCCCCCCTGCTGTTACTATCGGCGGGCGATCCGATCTCCGTCCCGGGCGGCCTGGATGTAACGTATCCGTTTATACCATACCCGGAGTACTACTGGTTGACCGGCGTGCGCCGTTCCGGCGGGGTCTTAGCCTACGACTCGGAGCATGGCTGGACCCATTTCGTGCGACCGGTCACCACGAAGGAGAGGGTTTGGTCTGCAGACATCGAATCGCCGCAGGGAAGAGACGTCGAGTCATTGCCGCAGTGGCTTGAGGAATGCCAGCGCGACAGGTCCATCGTAGTGATCGGAGCGCCGCTCGACGGCGTGCCTGTCGATGAGGAGCTGGCGGGCACGATCAAGTTGCAGCTGGACGAGGTACGGCGTGTCAAAGATCAGGCTGAGTTAGATTTATTGCAACGCTCGTTGGGGGCCACCGCCGCGGGGCACCGCCGCGTGCAGGAGCTGATACAGCCGGGAGTCACCGAACGCGAGCTTCAGATCGAGATGGAAGCCGAGATGTTCCGCCACGGTGCAGACGTCGTCGGCTACGGGACGATTGTCGGTTTCGGTTCGCATGCCGCGGTTCTTCACTCCGAACCGGACGACACGACTCTCAACAAGAGCGACTTAGTACTCGTCGATGCGGCTGGCCAAGTGTCTGGGTACACCGTCGACGTCACGCGAACCTATCCAGCAGTTGGTCGTTTCACTCCCGAACAGCAGTCGATCTACGATTTGGTCAAAGCGGCGCTGCTTGCCGCGACAGCAGCCTGCCGCGACGGCGTCGAATGGCACGCCGTTCACCGGATTGCAGCAACCGAGATTGCCACAGGCCTGCGGCAGTTGGGCATTCTTCGATGCTCAGCCGACGAAGCACTAGAAAACGAGGCTGTCGCATTGTTCTTTCCCCATGGGATTGGACACATGGTTGGCCTCGGAGTCCGCGACGTTGGGGGCTCCTCGCCCGGACGCGACGATCCTACTTGCTGCGGCGTCAAGGTACGCATTGATCTGCCAGTTCGTACGGGTTATCTAATGACTGTCGAGCCAGGTATCTACTTCCCGAAGGCGGTTGTCGATGATCCGGAGCAGCGTCAAAAATTCGCGGAGACAATCGACTGGGAGAGGGTCGATCAGTGGAAGGGGATCGGAGGAGTGCGGTTGGAAGACAACGTACTCATCACCGAAGACGTGCCCCTAGTCCTCACAGAGAGTATTCCGAAGTAAGTTGTGTCGGCGGCAACCTACACTTTGCATAGGTACCCACCCGCTGAGATCGTTTTATTGGAGTTTGTCCATATGGCCGTTGCAGCCGTTACAACACCGCGCGGCGGACCGTTGACGCAGGCGGAACAGGACACGGTCGCAGCAGCCCATGCCCGGGCAAAGAAGTTGCGGAAGGCAGCGCGTGTAGCCGCTTTCAACGGTTGGGTCACCGGAATCTTCGCGGCGGTCTCGGCACCATTTGCGCTGTTCAGCCTGCCGGGATTTCTGGTAACGGTCGGACTATCCGTGGTGGCCTACAACGAGTTTCGCGGCCGACGACGACTGCTTGCATTCGATCGCTCTGGGCCGGTATTGCTGGGTTGGAATCAGCTCGGCTTTCTGACACTGATTCTGAGCTATTGCATTTGGATGCTGATCACGGCATTCACGGGCGAAGGGCCTTTCGCCGCTGAACTCAGGGCCAAACCGGAGTTAGCAGTTGCGTTCGACGATTTGGCGTCCTTCGACCAACTGTATCTCTGGCTGGTGACTGCTGTTTATGGAACCGTGATGGTGCTCAGCGTCCTCTTTCAGGGCCTCAATTCGCTCTACTACTTCAGTCGTCGCAAGCACGTGGACGACTACATTAGGGAAACCCCAGCTTGGGTCCTCGAACTGCAGCGCCTCACCCCGAGCTAGATTCTGCGAGACAGTGGTCGATCTTGGCGGATCGACTGAGGAAGTGAACTGGGAACTTTCGGGCACGGTATCCCGAACTTGAAGGGGAAGATTGCAACTAGCCCGAATTATTCATGAGCGATCTGCTGCGAGGTCGTAAGTCCATCCGTGGCTTCGTCATGCTTCACAATTCTCCCTCGTTCCTTTTCTTTACGCAACTTCCGACATTCAAGTGGCGGCGTGGCTGGCGGACGGCTCACGGAGTGAGCCTGCTACTTTGAGGTGCTCGACAGCTCGTTAGTTAGCTGTACCGTGCACGAACTTCGGGCAGCGGGTATTCGGTGATCGGCAACTCACTTTGCGCGACCTCTTGCAGCCGCCGCCAACCGCGAGTTACCAGCTGTTCTTGCTGTTCCACAAACAGCTGGTCGAGCCTGTGTTTGCTGAAGTCGCCGGAAGCAACCAACGGTTCAAACCTCTCGTCCACGATGAACTGACCCAGCG
This sequence comes from Pirellulaceae bacterium, assembly GCA_965223305.1. Classification (GTDB taxonomy): domain Bacteria; phylum Planctomycetota; class Planctomycetia; order Pirellulales; family Pirellulaceae; genus CBDCWT01. The sequence goes on from CBDCWT010000040.1 coordinate 69,124, forward strand.
TAGGATTGCAGCGGATGTGCCGCTCCTTCGTCGTGTGCAACGTCTCCGGATCGATCATTCCAATGACATAGCGGAGGTAAAGGTCACTGTCGGTGATCTCCTCGACTTCCTTGCCACAGACCTCACACAAGTATCCTTCTTCACACTTTGCCATCGCGCCACTCAGCTCTGTCTGCCCCCCGTGGAAAAAAAGAGTTAGAAAGTTGAACGACCTCGCATAGCAACTACAAACCCCAAACATCATCCATACTGTAGATACCGGGCTGTTGGCGAGCGACAAACTTGGCGGCCGCCAACGCGCCGATCGCGTAGCCATCGCGATTGGTGGCCCGCACCGTCAGCTCGATCGATTCCCCCATCAAGCCAAAGACAACTGTGTGTTCGCCTGGGTTGTCACCGACCCGCAAAGCGTGATAGCCAATCTCGGCCGAGGAACGTGGACCTGGTGCGCCGGACCGTCCGTGCTGGTGCTGCGTTTGCCCCATGACCTCGGCGATCAACCGGCCGAAACGGAGAGCGGTGCCGCTGGGTGCGTCCTCTTTGAAATGATGATGCCGCTCGATGATCTCGACGTCGGCGCCGCCGGCCTGATGGAGCGCTTCGGCCGCACGGGCGGCCAGCTTCATCGTGAGATTGACCGCCAGACTCATGTTGGGAGCCCAGACGACCGGAATCTCGGCCGCCGACTCGCGGACTTCCTGCTCCGCCTCGCTGGCAAGCCCTGTTGTTGCCAAAACCAAAGGCAACCTCGCTTGCCGGCAAACTCTTACAATCGCAATCGCGGAATCCGGCAGCGAAAAGTCAATCACGGTGTCGACAGGATCGCTGAGACGATCACCCAAGCGCACACCGATTTCCTCAACACCTGCCAACAGCCCAGCATCCTTGCCCAGATCCGGATGCTCGGCGCGCTCCAGCGCCGCCTGCACACATAAGTCTGGATCACGGCTAGCGAGCGCCACCAGCCGCCGCCCCATTCGTCCCGCCGCGCCGTTGATTGCAAGCCTTAAGACATCCATGGCCAATCTCAAGTTGTCAAAGTTGGCAGGGGAACAAAAGCGACTCGCTCACAGCGTTCGCTGCTCCCGCCACCGGGAAAGAGGTTGTACAGCTTTTGCGCTTCATGTTGACCAAACTTGCCGGCATCCACTTCACCCTCCCGCTCGGAGGCTGTGCAGCTTTTACGCTTCATGCAATCCGCCAAACTCTGGCGAGTTCGGCTACGCTCCAAATCAGCCGCTGGGCGTTAGCCCACGGTTCCCCAGCGAAACCGACGCACAGCGTCCGGCGAGTTGCCCCCTCTCCGGCCCTTCGGGCCGACTCTCCCCAAGGGGAGAGTGACGAAACACGAAATCACGCACTAACTTAAAAGCTGCACAGGCAACCTGCGGTCACTCGTTAGCTATACAACTGAATCGCCTTGATGATCTCATCTCGGTCGTTAGGTACGGCGACCGCCCGGTTGGCGTACGAGGCGCGTTTCACTCCACGACTGCCAAGCACTTCGTTGAATTGCTCCTGATCGGTGGTGTGGTAGGCCACGGTAGCTGTCGTGTCCTTCAGCAGGTGGCCGGTCAGTATGCAGACGACGCGGTCGCCGGCAGCAATGATCCCCTCACGACGCAGCAACCGCGCACCGGCGACACTGGCGGCGCTGGCGGGTTCACAGCCAATCCCACCCGCACCCACCTGAGCCTTGGCGTCGAGAATCTCCTGATCGGTGACCTCCCTCACGACACCGTCGCAGACCTCCAGCGCTCGCAAGCACTTGCTCAAGTTCACCGGACGGTTGATCTCGATGGCGCTGGCGATCGTGGCCGCTTTTCGCTTCTCCTGCTCTAGCTCGTCGTAGTAGCGGCAGGCAACCTGCAACTCCCCGCGCCCACCGTCCCAACACAGACCTCGACGTTCGTGCAGTTCGTACAAAGTGTTCGCACCCACTGCATTGATAACCGCCAAACGCGGTACCCGATCGATCAGCCCCAGCTGCCGTAGTTCGGCAAAAGCCTTTCCAAACGCACTCGAATTGCCCAGGTTGCCGCCCGGGACGACGATCCAATCGGGCACCTCCCAGCGAAGGCCCTCCAACACCCGCAGCATGATCGTCTTTTGCCCTTCCAAACGGAATGGATTGATGCTGTTGACCAGGTAGATCCCCAGATCCTGTGAGACCTCCTTCACACGCATCATCGCGTCGTCAAAATCGCCGCTGATTTGCACCGTCAGCGCGCCGTAGTCCAGCGCCTGCGACAGCTTGCCGTAAGAGATCTTCCCCGAACCGATGAAAATGACCGCCCTCATGAGCCGCGTGACCGAGCAATACATGGCCAGGGATGCACTCGTGTTACCGGTCGAAGCACACGCGGCTCGTTGCGCTCCACGGTCGGCCGCCGGCGGGTGACCCGGGCATGCGTGAAGGCGGCGGCCATGCCGTTGTCCTTGAAACTGCCCGATGGGTTCATGCCCTCATATTGCAGGTACAAGCAGCCGGCCTTCAATCCCGTGTACTCGGCGACCGCATCAGCCTGCTGTAGCAACGTCTGCCCTTCCCCTACGGTCACGAGGCTGTCTGGATCCGCAAACGGTAACAGCTCGTGAAACCTCCAAACACCACTAAATCTGTGTGGAATATGCCTTTCAGACCACCGCGACTCGATCTCGGCCAAAGAGCGGGGAACGGGCGCTTGATTCCAGTCGTAGGCCACATCCAGCAAACCACCACATTGACCACATACGAAATGTGATTCCTCGGCACCGTAGGTCACTCCGCAGTCGGGGGAGATGCACTGTTGGAACGTGTAGTCAGTTAGAGACACGGTCGGCCGCCGGCGGGTTTGCGTGGAACGGAGTAAGTCTAGGTGGGGAAATGGCGGGCATCAAGCAGCCACCACTGCCGGTCTACGGAAAAGGGTGGCGATCAGCGGTGGCGATACCGGCCGCCTGGCCAATGCCGATTCAACGAGCGTCGCCGGGAGCAGCGAAGAAATGTTGTTCTTCGCTGGCAAGGTTTCAACAGGCAGCTAGGGGAGACCCATGCTCGATCGGGTGGCTGGGGGGGCACTGGCACCTGAACGGGATGAAGCACGAAAATCGCAAACTGTTTTTATAACAGCACTTACGACGAACGTTAATTCTCAAGGAGGAGGCCCTGTCCGTTTGACAGGGTCGTCGGGGGTACTTAAGATGGACAGGTTCTATGACAGACACGGGTCCTCAAGTGGGGACCTTGAAACACGAATACAGCTAAATGTTCGGAGTAAGCGGCCATGAAGAAATCTGAAATGAAGGTCTACAAGGAACGCCTTATTCTCCTCCGAGCGAGGCTCCGCGGCGACGTCACGAAGATGGCCGAAGCCGCCCTCAGCAAGACCCGCAGCGAGGCTAGTGGTGATCTGTCCAGTATGCCAATCCACATGGCTGACGTGGGCAGCGACAACTTCGAGCAAGAGTTCACGCTGACGCTGATGCAGAGCGAGGAGGAGACGCTGGACCAGATCGAGGCTGCTCTTGAACGGATCGAGGACGGTGTTTATGGTTCCTGCGTCGAATGCGACGGCCGAATCACGAAAACACGTCTCAATGCCATCCCCCACACGCCATTCTGCATCAAGTGCGCCAGCAAGCTTGAGAGCCGCTGACCTGGCCGCTCCGAAACGGCTCCCCTTCCATCGGTACGTACTGTTCTTCGCCCTAGCGACGTTCGGCTGTGCGGCGGACCTACTGACCAAACACTGGGTCTTCGCCTGGCGAGGCTTACCCAGAAATGACAACGAATGGTGGGTTTGGGAGCCGTATTTTGGCATTGAAACGGCGCTCAACACCGGCGCCCTGTTTGGCATGGGGGCCGGCAAGAGTGCTCTGTTCGCCGCACTGTCCGTGGCGGCCATTGTGGCCATCCTCAGCTGGCTTTTCTGGGCCGGCGCGGCCCGCGATCGGTGGCTGACCTTCGCGCTCGGCTGCATCATGGGCGGAATCCTAGGAAATCTCTACGACCGCCTCGGCCTGTGGGTTGAAACGGACATCCCGGTCGAGTGGCGGACGGCAGTCAGGGACTGGATCCTGATCCGCTACCACGGCCTGACCTGGCCCAATTTCAACATCGCAGACTCGCTGTTGGTCTGCGGTGCCGCGATGCTCCTCTGGCACGCCTTCCGCGAACAACGCACCCCCCCTTCCGGGGCAGCTCTCGCAGAAGGCAGAGCTGCCTAAACTGTTGTAAAATAGAGAAAATGAGAAAGTTGCATAAAAAACATACGCAAAGTTGTTTTTGATTTGACAAACATACTTTTTTGAGTAAATTGAGCGGACAATCCTGGAGTAAGCACCGCGAAATTACCCATCTACCGAATGCGGACGGATCAAGGACGAGCGGCCGGGCAGGGTCTCGCCGAATAGCAGCTCTGCCGCGTGGAAAGGCACATAATGAAGCTTTCGCGGACAGTTGCATATGCGGTACGGGCGACGTTACAGCTAGCGGAGAATCCATCTGAGAGCCCGGTGCCCTGCAGCAAGCTAGCTTCGGAAGGCAACATGCCGGAGCGATTTCTGCTCCAGATTCTCCGAAACCTGGTAACTCATGGGATCTTGCGTTCGACGCGAGGAGTCGACGGCGGGTACACGTTGACCCGGCCTCCTGAGGACATCTCCTTGCTGGATGTGATTGAGGCCATCGAGGGGCCATTGGACGCGGGCGAACCGGGCAGCGAGGGGCTGCCAGAGCTATCTCAAGATCGCCTGAAAGAGGCCCTGCGCGAGATCACGGCCACGTCGCGCGAGCAGCTGGAAGCCATCAAGTTCTCGCAGCTGCTCCAGCCACCCTCGAACCGGTAGGTGAACCTGCTGGGCGCTTCGACCGCTGGGCGCTGCAACTGCTAGGTGCCTGGGGAGGAGCTGCTGCCGTTGCCCGCGAAGGAGTCTCGGCAGTGACCTGCTCCACGAGTTGAGAGATCCTGTGCAAGGCGGGTGAGCTACCATGAGCGACCTTTCCTCACGTCTGCAATTCGCTCTGGAGATCGCCGCTGCTGCCGGCTCGGCCACGCTGGAGTTCTTCCAACAGAGCAATCTCGAAGTGGAGCGGAAGTCGGATGATTCGCCGGTCACACTCGCAGACAGGGGTGCTGAGCGGTTGATGCGCGAACGCATTGCCGAGGCGTTTCCGGCAGATGGGGTGATTGGTGAGGAGTTTGGGGAGCAGACCGGAGCATCCCCGTACCGCTGGGTGCTGGACCCCATTGATGGCACCAAGTCGTTCATCTGCGGTGTACCGTTGTACAGTGTTTTAATTGGGATTCTCCGCGAGCAGAGCAGTGTCGCGGGCGTCATCTTGATCCCGCCGCTGGGCGAAATGGTGTATGCGGCGGAAGGAGCGGGGGCTTGGTGGCAGCGTGGAGAGAGCGACCCTCAGCGTGCGCGAGTCGCCGACCGGCCGTTGCGTGAGGGTGTTTTGTTGACATCTCAGGTCGACACCTTTGGTCAACGGGGGGCGGAGGCGGTCTACGCCGAGCTGGAGCGAACTGCCTACATCGCGCGTACTTGGGGGGACGGCTACGGCTACCTGCTGGTAGCAACTGGCCGGGCAGATGCGATGGTCGACCCACTCATGAACGTCTGGGACGCGGCGCCGTTGTTGCCGGTTTTGCAAGAGGCAGGCGGAGCCTTCACCGACTGGCGGGGCAATCCAACGGTCTTCGGTGGTGAGGGAATCGGATGCAGCCGCCGGGTGCAAGCGAGCGTGCTTGAGGTCACACAGAAGCACGCCGGCCGCTGATGCGGATTTCGCGCTCGATTCGAGACGTTGCCTGCCCGGCTTCATGTTGACCAATTGAGTGGACGGTTCTACGGCGGAATGCCCCACCCTTGCCGTGCATCAGTCGTACGGCGAGCTACATCGTAGGCTGTCCTCTGTGTCCTCCGTGCCTCTGTGTTTTAGAGTCTTCTTGGGATGGAATTGGTTTGTTTTGAAACACAGAGGCACAGAGATCACAGAGATGGGCTCCCCCTCTCCGGGCGCCGTTAACCCGGATTATTCATGAAGATCGTCGCGAGAGGTTGTAAGTACGTTCGTGGCAAGGAAGGCGAGCAATTCTTCCACAGGCGTATTGAAGCAATACGTCGAGGGAGAATTGTGAAGCATGACGAAGCCACGGATGGACTTACGACCTCGCAGCAGATCGCTCATGAATAATTCGGGTTAAGTACTTCTTGTAGCCGAATTCGCCAGAATTTGGACGAATCGGCAGTCCACCAAGCCAAACTCTGGCGAGTTCGGCTACGGTCGGCTAGCTGCGGAACGTCGGGGAACAGTCCTTAAAGCGTTGCCCTCCCCGGACGCTGTCGCGTCCGACCCTCCCGCAAAAAGGCGGGAGGGTGAAGTGTACGCCGGCAAGTTCAGTCAACATGGTAGCCCGGCGACACTTGCAGTTGCGACCCGCGCAAGACCCGGTATACTTCGTGTTTACCTTTTTTCGGGGCACGCCAAGACTTGGAACGAGGCTAACCATGGCACGAGTCTGCGAAGTGTGTGGCAAGAGCACGCAGATGGGAAACACGGTGGAAACGCGAGGAAAGGCCAAGTACTTGGGCGGCGTCGGCACCAAGATCACGGGCATATCAAGGCGCAAGTTCAAGCCCAACCTGCAGCGGGTCAGGATCACAACGGCCGACGGGACCAACAAGACGGTTCGAGTGTGCACGAGCTGCATAAGAAGCGGTGCCGTGCGCAAAGTGGTTCGTCGCCAGCCATTCAGGCTGCCGACGACGAAGGCCAAGACTGGGTGAACACCTACGGGAGCGGCTGGCCCGAGCTTCAGGTATCCCAGACGGCAACGATTTGACCCCGATGCTCAACCAAGACGAAGTCCGGAAGGTCGCGCTGCTTGCCCGGTTACAGCTGTCCGACGCCGAGCTGGCAACGATGACCACGCAACTCGGGCAAATCGTCGAGTACGTCCGCCAGTTGGACGAGCTCGACACGGACGACATCTTGCCGCTCGCGCATGCCGCAGATCTGGTCAACGTTTTCGCCGAAGACCAAGTCGCGCCGAGTTTACCGCGAGAGAGGGCCTTGGCAAATGCTCCCAAGCGAGACGACGAGTGTTTTCGCGTTCCGGCCGTATTGGGCGACTGAGCGCTTGGGGAGAGCGAGTCCCCCCCTGCCGTTGCCGAACTCTCCGCCCTTGCCGTCTACAGCTGTGAAGAGTGATGCTTGATTCGCCTACGACCGCCACTGAGTTGCTTGCCGGCCTGCAGGCCGGCGAGCTGACCTCCCGCGAGCTGACCGCGGCCTATCTCGCGCGCATCGAGGCGGCAGATCCGGAGCTAGGGGCGTTTCTGTCGGTCGACGCCGAGACCGCATTGGCTCGAGCTGACCGCATCGACCGCCGGCGAGCGGAGGGAAAGCCACTAGGCGTGCTCGGCGGTTTGCCCGTGGCAGTCAAAGACATCCTCTGCACTGCCGGTTGGGCAACGACCTGCGGCTCCCGCATGCTCGAGCAGTTTGTCCCGCCCTACGACGCCACTGTGATCACCAGGTTGCTGGCAGCCGACGCGGTGTTGATCGGGAAGACGAACCTGGACGAGTTCGCTATGGGTGGTTCGACGGAGAACTCCGCCTTTCAACGGACGCGAAATCCCTGGAACCCCGAGCGTACACCTGGCGGCTCCAGTGGAGGAGCGGCGGCGTGTGTCGCCGCCGGCATGGCGCCGCTCTCGGTGGGCACTGATACGGGCGGGTCGATTCGCCAACCCGCGGCTTTTTGTGGCTTGGTGGGCCTCAAGCCAACCTACGGCCGGGTCAGCCGCTACGGACTAGTGGCGTACGCCAGCAGCTTAGACCAGGCAGGTGTGCTGACAAGGACGGCGGAGGACGCGGCCTTGTTGCTCGAAGCAATCGCAGGCCATGACAGCGCCGATTCGACCTCTGCCGACCGACCGGTTCCCCGCTATACCCAGACGGTCGCCGCGCCGCTGGAGGGGCTGCGGCTGGGTTGGATTCGCGATCACTTCGGCGCGGGCCTGGATCCGGAGATTGAATCGGCGGTGCGGCAAGCGATCGACATCTACCGCTCGCTGGGGGCCGAGATCAGCGAGGTTTCGCTGCCGCATACGAAGTACGCGGTAGCGACCTACTACATCATCGCGCCGTGTGAGGCATCCAGTAACCTGGCCCGCTATGACGGGGTCCACTACGGCAGGCGGACGGATGAAAAGGCGCTGCTCGCGCGGGTGGCAGCGGAGGCCAAATCGTCGGGCCAAGGAAACGGGACACCCCATCCGAGCGAAAGCGTGCTGATCCGCCTTTACCGCGCCAGCCGCGCCGAGGGCTTTGGCGCCGAAGTCCAGCGCCGCGTGATGTTGGGCACCTATGCACTTAGTGCGGGCTACTACGACGCCTACTACCTCAAGGCCCAAAAAGTCCGCCAATTGATCCGTGCCGACTACGCCAAGGTGTTTCAGCAGGTGGATCTGGTCATCGGACCGACAACGCCGCGGCCCGCCTTCGCTTTGGGAGAACTTGCTGACAACCCGCTAGCGATGTATTTGGAGGACCTCTACACGGTCAGCGCTAACTTGGCTGGAATCGCGGCCATTTCTGTTCCCTGCGGCTTTTCAAACGAAGGGCTGCCAATCGGGCTCCAGCTGCAGGCGCCGCACTTCGAAGAAGAACGCCTGTTGCGGGCCACCCATATGTTCCAGCAGGCGACGGACTGGCACCAGAGAAGTCCTGCCGTCCCGAATTCCTAGCCTCTAGCCCCCGGCCGCTTGGCCGATGTCAGCAGTCTGCTCGTGACAAACCAAACCAATCCTGAGTATGAGATCATCATCGGGCTGGAGGTCCACGTTCAGCTGCAGACAGAGACAAAGCTGTTTTGCCGCTGCAGCACACGGTTTGGCGCTCCTCCCAACACGCAAACCTGTCCCGTCTGTTTGGGGTTGCCTGGGGCGCTCCCGGTGTTGAACCGCGGTGCCTTCCAACTGGCCTTGAAAACCGCCATCGCTCTGAACTGCAAAATACCCGAGTTCACCAAAGAGGCTCCTGAATTTACGAAGTGGGATCGGAAACAGTACTACTATCCAGATCTCCCCAAGGGCTATCAGATCAGCCAGTATGATTTGCCGATGTCTCAAAACGGCTACCTCGAGATCCGCCTGGAAGGCTCTGAGCAAAAGCGAATCGGCATTATTCGCGCTCATCTGGAGGAAGATGCCGGCAAGAGCATGCACGACGAGGCAGCTGGAAAGGCGGACAGCCGCATCGACTTGAATCGCACCGGGACGCCACTCTTAGAGATTGTCAGTGAACCGGACATGCGGTCCGCCGAAGAGGCCAAAGCCTATCTCGACGAGCTGAAACTGCTGTTGACCTATCTGGACGTTTCGGACTGCAACATGCAGGAAGGCAGCCTCCGCGTTGACGCGAACATCAATCTCCACATCGGTGACGAGAAGGTCCCGACGCCCATTGTGGAGGTCAAGAACATGAACAGTTTTCGAGCTGTCGAGCGGGCATTGGCATACGAGGCAGGGAGGCAATACGAGGTATTTCTAGAGACGGGAGTCAAGTTGGGCGACCCGCAGGGGCACAAGTCGACTCGCGGCTGGGACGACCAGGCGGAAATCACGCGAGCCCAGCGGCAGAAAGAGGAGTCCAGCGACTATCGGTACTTCCCCGATCCCGACCTGGCGCCGGTGTTCGTCTCCACCGACGAAATCGAGCAAATAAAGGCCGAGCTCACAGAGCGTCCGGCAGAAGCCCGCCGGCGGCTGATGGAGACCTACGGGATCGACGACTACGACGCCAGAGTTATCGTCAACCAGGGCCGGCCGCTCGTCGACTACTTCGAGCAGCTGGCCGTTGCGAGCGGTACCGCCAAACGCGCCAGCAATTGGATTCAGCAGGACGTGCTGAGATCCTTGAACGAAGCTGGCACCGACATCGACGGGTTCCCATTGGCGCCGGCGGCGCTGGCGGAACTGTTGCGGGCAATCGAACAGGGAACTCTGGACAACTCACGCGGCAAAGATGTCTTCCAGCAGATGCTGGAGCACCAGACCACTGCCGCCGAGGCGATGCAGGCCCTGGGCATCGAACAGGTCGACGAATCGGAAACGGTGGAACTCTGCCGCCAGCTGCTGGCCGCCAACCCCAAGGTCGTCAGCGACTTGAAGGCCGGAAATACAAAGGCCGTCGGCGCGTTGATTGGCCAAGCCAAGAAACGCAATCCGAACGTCAATCCAGCACAGGTTCGTGAGCTCTGCCTGCAGCTGGTTAACGAGCTGTGAATGTGAAATGGTGTGTTCGCTACCGGGAAACCATCGGTGACGCGTCCGATCATCACACTGACCACTGATTTCGGTGAAGGCAGTCATTACGTCGCGCAGATGAAGGGCGTGATCTTGGGGCTGAACGCCGAGGCCACGATCGTCGACATCACGCACTCGATACCTGCTCAGAACATCGCGGCCGGCGCGCTGGCTTTGCGTGAAGTTTTCGAGAAGTTCCCGCAGGGAACGATCCACTTGTCAGTGGTCGACCCGGGTGTCGGTACGGACCGCAAGATCCTGGGCCTGCGCTGTGGCCCAGCGGCATTTGTCGCTCCTGACAACGGGCTATTGACGCTGGTGGCACGTCGCACACCGCCTGCCGAACTAGTGCAAATTGACAACACCAAGTATTGGCGTCAGCCTGTTTCGGCGACCTTTCACGGCCGGGACATCATGGCCCCGGTGGCGGCGCAGCTGTCCTTGGGTGTCCCGCTAAAAGAACTGGGCAGCCCCGTTTCGGAGTACACAACGCTGGACTGGCCGGGGGTCCAAGGCGCGGCGGGTCAACTGACCGGAACAGTGATCGCGATCGATGCTTTTGGCAACGCCATCACGAATATTGACCGCGGTAACCTGCCGGCGGAGACCCCGCTCGACCAACTGGCCGTTCGCTGCCGCGCCCACCGAGCCGAGCGAGTCGCGCGGACCTATGGAGATGCCGGAAACGGCCAGCTTGTGGCGCTGTTCGGCTCGAACGGCGACCTGGAATTGGCCGTCGTTGGGGGAAACGCGGCCGAACGAGTCGGATGTCGTCCAGGCGACGAGGTCGTTGTGAGCTGGGAGAACTGAACCCACCCGAAAGGAGCGGCTGCGTGGCATACGACCGATTTGGGGCCGACGGCCGGGTGGCTTGGCCCGCGCGGGCGGAATCCTTAGAATGTGGCCTCTACAAAGTGTTTAGGGGGATTGCGCTGTGCCCGGAAAAATCGAAGGAACCGTCGCATCTGTGTCGGAGGCTGGGAATCTCGTCACGGATATTTCGGCGGAGCAGCTTGACGGAGTGCCACGGGGGGACTCCGTCACGGTGCGTTGTGACGATCATGAAACGAACGGCATCTTTGAAGAGAACCATAACCAACCTGCGGCAACGCTGATCGCGGTGATTGGGGGCAGCGGCCAACTCGAGCTGGAAATCGTCGGTGACAGCGCAAAGATCATGTTGGGTATCGCGGTCGGGGAAAGGGTCGAGGTGGAGTGGTAGCCGAGCCAGCTCCCAGGGCAGACTTGTCGAGTTTCCTTCTTCTTCAAGTGCGTAATCATGACGATCCCATGCGGGACCAGGAAGTGTCCTGTTTTGTACGGGCGTTGCACTGCCGCCGCGAGCAACTCTTCGTCTTCGATCTGCTAGCTGGCGCACCACCCGCCGCCCAGCTAGATCGGGCCGATGTCGTGTTCCTAGGTGGCAGCGGCGACTATTCAGTAGCTGCCGGCGGACCGTGGCTGCCGGCGGCGCTTGACACGATGCGGACGCTCTACGAGACGGGCAAGCCGACCTTCGCCTCGTGTTGGGGATTCCAAGCGATGGCCAAGGCATTGGGAGGTGAAGTGATCACCGACCTATCTCGTGCAGAGCTCGGCTCGGTCGAAGTTCGATTGACACCGGCTGGCCAAGCAGATCCGTTGATGTCGCGGCTGGGCGAGCGGTTCTTCGCACAGATGGGACACCAGGACTGCGTTACCCAGCTTCCCCCGGAGGCGGTGTTGCTTGCCAGCTCCGAGCGGGTCACCAATCAGGCTTTTCGTTTCGCTGACAAGCCAATCTACTGCACACAGTTCCATCCGGAGCTGGATCGAGCCGCGCTCTTGGCTCGCGTCTCCGCCTACCCTTGGTATGTGGAGCAGATTTTGGGGAAGTCGATCGAGGAGTTCGAGGCGAGTTGCCGTGAAACACCCGAGACCGGCTCGCTGCTGGCCAACTTCCTGCAAGTGGCGCTGGAGTCGTCCGGGTCTGCCTGATCGGGCCAGCCAGCAGCTGTCACTGCGCGGCCGAGCGTGAGCCGTTGGGAGATCCGCCGATCGGAAAACCTTCCGGCAGCGGTCGGCTTGCCAGCAAATACCCGCGGTCGTACATCGTCTTCTTCAGCGAACGGAACTCATTGAAACTGTCGGGGTAGGTCCAAACGGTAAGCGTCGTCCTCTCCGGCGGATGCTGATCCAGGACCGCGCGGAAGTCCGAGCCTTCCGCCAAGGCGGTCGCGAGATCTTCGCCCAAGTCGTCCGCCACCGGAACCAACACGAAGTGATCCAGTTCGATTCCTTGCTGCACAGCAACACCCACCCGCGTCGAGACGGCGTGACGGCGGCGGACCAGGGTGTACTTCATCCAGAAGCCGCCGACGGGACCGAGCGTTTCGGTGACCTGCTGGCGATCGCGCAACCGTCTCAGTCTTTGAGGCGCTTCGCTCTTGAGCTCGGCAACCAACTCCTGCCAGGGTATGACAACCAGCTTTCCTCCGCGGAGGCTAACGTGCAGCTCTCGGCCAAATACGGTCTTGGCCATCGGTGTCGGCAGATGCTCGATGACCGCCACCGGTGCGGCGGCCGATTGTAGCGACCCGATCTGGTGCTGCACTTGCTCGAGTTCCGCCGCGGATTCCACAATGTCCCTGCGGACATCAAACTGGTCGCGTTGAGTCTCGTCCAGTTGACTTCTCCGATCGGCTAACAACTCTTCGGCAGCCTGCACGAGCAGTTGCACACGCTCTCGCTCCGCGCGACGGTAGTCGATATCGAGCTGCTGCCGCTTGATCTTGCTATCTATCTTGAAGATGTCGGCCTCGACAGCGGACGCGACTTGCGCTGCGTCATCCACACCGGCCTGTTGCTGCGACACCTCCGCAGCACGATCGGTTAGCGGTGCGGCTTCCAGGATGGCGTGCCTGGCGCGGACACCGATGACGATCACGAGAATGATGAGGATCCCCACCAGATTCGCTACGATGTCGAGAAACGAATCTTGGCCAGGTCCTTCGGTTGCTGAAGTCGATTTACGTCGCAACAGCGGTTCCTCCGACTCTAACTACCTGTTGAAAAACGCGGCGTTCGTCTTGTTTCGGTCAGGCGCCGATCATCCGGGGGCGGGCGACGCTTCCGCGGAGCTGTTTCTTGGCCTTTCGTCGCTCGGGCGGGCGACGCTCCCGCGGAACCGTTCTTCGCCTGTCGGCGCTCGGGAGGGCGACGCTCCCGCGGAGCAGTTCTTCGCCTTTCGCAATTGGGCGGGCGACGCTTCCGCAGAACCCGTTCTTGGCCTTTCGGCGCTCGGGAGGGCGACGCTCCTGCGGAGCCGTTTTTCGCCTTCCGCAATTGGGCGGGCGACGCTCCTGCGGAGCCGCTCTTCGCCTGTCGCAATTGGGCGGGCGACGCTCCCGCGGAACCGTTCTTCGCCTGTAGGCTCGGCAGGAGCCTCGCCCTCCCGACCGTTTGACCAAGTCTCTTCGCCTTTCGGCTCGGCTGGAGCCTCGCCGTCCCGATCGATTGCCCAAAGTCTCTTTGCATTTTTCGGCTCGGCGGGAGCCTCGCCCTCCCGGCCGGTTTGACCTGCTCGACAAATCATCGATCGACGATCCTTTGTACTTCAAGTCCGCTGCCATCGAGCAGCTGCGCGAGTCGTTGAAAGGACGACTCGCCGCCGGGCGCCACGGTGACCCGCAGCTTCGGCTCCCAGTACCCGCCCGCGACAGCAATTCCCCATCGCCCGACGTGTTCCCAGATCGCGTCGACAAAGCGGTCGACGATGGCCGACGGGCCGTTTGGCATCTCCAGCACGCGCGGAGCGCGAGGATCCGCCCGCTCTGGCAAGATCACAAGGCGATCGGACTGGCAGACGATGCGAATTGGACGAGTAATCGCGGTGGCGCCCGCGGGCGCTTGCGGGACCGCCCAATCTTTGCCGCGCGTCCGGGACAGCGAGACGCTGGCACCCGCCGATCCTGGCGCCGCCGGTGCGTCCAAGCCGCCGGGCGTCCCGGCAGCAGCGACCGGCTCCGCGCTGCGATTTGCCGCGGCGCGGCGGTTGGCAGAGGCGGACGGAGATCGGACTGAGCCCGCCTCTCTGAATCTCCCTTCGACCCCATCCGACCCATTCGAGGCGCCGGCGCCCGCGAAAGTGCCGCCAAGCCCGGTATGGGCAGCGCCGGCGAGCCCTGCTCGGAGTGAGGAAGCCGAGAAATCGCCTAATCCGTCCCCTCCAAATTGGCTGGGCATGGCAGCTGCCAAGGCCAACTGCCGTTGGCGGGCATCCTGAATCGTCGCCTCGAGCAGCTGTTTGAGATGCGGATCGACAGCCGGATAGGCCAGTTTCATTTCCTGATCGATCAGCTCGTAGCCGAATTCGTCATCCCAAGCCTTCATGGCCAATCTGGCCACGTTGTAGGCAATGGCGCCGTCGGGTCTAACCACCAGCAGCGGATACGGCTCACCGTACAGTTCGTCGGCCCCAATTCTCGCCAGGTGCTCGCGGGTGGCCCGCAGGGCTGCGTCGAGCGGATTGCCGGGGCCCAGCGGGCCGTCGAAGTCGCGGGCTGTCAGCACGACCCCTTCGGGCTGAAGGATGATGCCGTTCGCGGTGCATTCGATGAAGATCGGCCGCCGCTGCGTACCATTCGGGCCGAGGTAGGGAATGATGGCGAACGAGCGGGGTCGGCTCTCCGCTTCACCGCGGACGCGCTCAAGCTCCGCCCTCGCGGCGGCGAGCTGTCTTTGCAGCTGCTCGCGCTGTTGGCTCGCCGTCTCTCGAGTCTGGTTTGACTCGGTCTGCAGGTCGACGAGCTCCGCGGCGGTCGCCTGCAAAGCGGCCCATTTCTCTTCCAGCCGTCGGATGTGGTCCTCCAGATGCGCCAGCTGAAGTCGTGAGTCAGCAAGTTTTTCAGCCAGCTCTCCACGTTGCTTCTGCAAGATCTCCCGCCGCCACTCGTGGTTGCTCTGCTGTTGCCGCAGGCTCGCGATGACCTCCTCCTCTTCTCCCGAGCCCGACTCAGCTGCCACCGACGCCTCTGCTCTGGCCTGCTGGACGACGAGCACCAGCAGGACGATCAGTGCGCCCATGGTGCAAATCAAGACCGCCAGAAACGGAAACAGGGCGACGCTGACCGTCGGTCTGAGCAATCGTCGGCGTCTCATGCGGCCCGGCCCTTATCGTCGGGCGCGGTGAGATCCACTTGCGGCGCCCGGTCGGCTGCACCCAGCCGGACATTGAGCAAGTGAATTGCGGCCGACAGACTCATCACGGTGTCTTCAAAATTCCGTGATCCGGCCAACGCCTGCAAGTTGTCATTCAATGCTCTTTCCAGCTTGATCACATCGCCGGTGGCCTCCAGCACCTGTGCCATCATCTCGCTTTGGCGCGTCATCTCGGATTGTTGTTGGTGCAGTTGACGCGCGCTATCCGAGAGTGCGGTTTGCCACTGCTCCCAGCGCATCCGCATCTGTTCGTCGGCCTGCATTTCTGCGCTGACCATCCGCTCGCCCATGCGGTCGATCGATCTCTCCAGCGACTCGGTCAGCGCATCGCGAACTTGAGCACCAGAGGATTCCAACATCAGGCTCCATCTGTCACCCGCATGGTCGATCGTCCGTTCCCAATGCTCTGTTTGCCGACGAACCATCTCCTCGGTCGACTCCAACACAGCCTCCCCCATGCGTTGTACCGCCGCCAAGTGGGGTTCCAGATCGGCCTCTTCGTCGAGGATTCTGCCAGTCAGTTCGTCACTTGTGCGTTGGTCGACTGCCACCAGCAGCTGAGTTTCCAGGCGATCAACGACAAACTGAAGGAACATCAAAATGATCGACAAAGAGAGCGCCAGCGCCGTCGTGTCGAACGCCACGTAGAGGCCGGAAAGTAGCGCGTTCATCGCCTCCTTCGGATCACTCGCCAGCAACTCCGATTGTGTGCCCAGGTCACCGAGAGCCTGCGTGATGCCGATCACAGTCCCCAGAAACCCGAGCATTGGAGTCGCCCAGATAATGATCCGTACGAGGGCGTAGCTTTCCTGCTGGCGGGACACGTCTGTATCCGCCAGATATTTCAATTCCTCGTCGAGCCCGGCGGCAGACGACTTCCGGGTGACGAAATCAAGCGCGTGATAGAGCCGCTGCCCCAGGTACGACTCACGCTGGGAACGGGGCCATTGTTCGACTTGTTCGAGCAGGCCGGGCACCTCTTCCAGCGTCAATTCGCCGTCGGTGGGAACCTCCAACACCGCCCGCCCCAACGACACGTATTGGACGGCGACCTCACCCAGCTTGATCATCAGGGCTGCCACACCCACGAAGAACATCGCGGTGACGAAGTAAGAAACCGGATGCGCGGCAAAGTACCGATGCATCGCCTCCGATTGCAGCGGACCTTGGAACAACAGCACATAGAACAGACTGCAGACGGCCAGCCCCACAACGAGCGGCCACCCCAACGAACTCAATGTACCCCAGATTGAAAAGCGTTCTGCTTGCCGCATGGTGCTCTGCGTCCTTTCTGGAGAGCTCTGGGAATTCTCCGGCAGTGGAGACTCCAGTTGCCTGCTAGCCCGAATTATTCATGAGCGATCTGCTGCGAGGTCGTAAGTCCATCCGTGGCTTCGTCATGCTTCACAATTCTCCCTCCACGTATTGCTTCAATACGCCTGCGGAAGAATTGCTCGCCTTCCTTGCCACGAACGTACTTACAACCTCTCGCGACGATCTTCATGAATAATCCCGGCTAGCGGGCCTAGTTCGACAAACGGTGATCAGCTGCCGCCCGCTTGTCCTCCAAATCGGCCTAATCGTCATAGTTGAATGAGGATTTGTCACCGAAAAAGATCCCCCCTTCGTCAGGGGTTACCCGATCGGCAAATATGGCCAAAGTCCGGCGGCAACTTTGGCCGATATCTGGCCCAAGCACGGCTAGTATGCAGAAGAGGTTTTGCGTACCGGGCTGATGTGGTGCCGGCCAGCCGCTTGCACCGACTGCGATATCCCAGGGGGGGACGTGAGCCCGGGGTTCCTTAAATGCGACTCCCGGGCTCTTTTTTTTTTGATCTCTGGTAGCCGAACTCGCCAGAATTTGGACGGATCGGCGGTCCACCAAACCAAACTCTGGCGAGTTCGGCTACGCTCTGGCGAGTTCGGCTACGGATCGATTGTCGGTGGACGAACCTGCGACATCGCCGGGATGCTTGCTGCGCTGCAAGCGCTGGGCAGCTTTTCTCAACAGGCAGCGACACGGCCCCTCCCCACCGAGGTTGCGCGGCTTCTAAGCGGTCTCGTCTTTCGTCACTCTCCCCCTCGGAGGCCGTGTAGCTTTTAAGTTTGTGCGTGATTTCGTCTTTCGTCACTCTCCCCTCGGGGAGAGTCGGCCCGAAGGGCCGGAGAGGGGGGAGCCCTCCCCGACGCTACGCGCCGGTTTCGCTGGGGAACCGTGGGCTAACGCCCAGCGGCTGATTTGCAGCGTAGGGGTAGGCCGGAACAAGCGGCGCAAAAGAAGCTTCCATCAGCCTACGATTTCCCCGCCGCGCAGTTCCGGCACGCGCCTTGGTGCCCGCCGGAACAGCGCGGCGCTCACGGAGTGTGAAGCCAGAGCTCTCCCGCCGCTTGTTCCGGCCTACTTTCTCGCGAAAAGCCAATCGCAACTCCAGGGAGGACGGCCATCAGCCGGAATGCGTTAGCATCCGGTTTTGGGATGAACCGTGGGCTAACGCCCAGCGGCTGATTTGGAGCCTAGCCGAATTCGCCAGAGTTTGGTGGATTGCATGCAGCGTAAGAGCTGCACGCCCTCGTCAGCGGGCAGACGGCTTCGCTAGAATACTCCGTGCTGCGACATGGTCTTGCCGCTAAGCCCGCCACATCGGAGTTGCTATGTTTCGCGTGAGTCGGGAGATCGACTTCTGTTACGGACACCGTCTGCTGAACTACGACGGAAAGTGCCGGTTCCTCCACGGCCACAACGGGCGAGCAGTGATCACGTTGCAGTCCGAGAACCTCAGCGAGCAGGGAATGGTCGTCGACTTCAGAGAGATCAAAGAAGTGATCAGCAAGTGGATTGACGAGAACTTGGACCATCGGATGATCCTGCACGTCGACGATCCGGTCGTCCCGCATCTTCGTGAGCTGGGAGAGCCGATGCATCTGATTGACGTCAACCCAACCGCCGAGAACATCGCCAAGCTGATTTCCGACTTCACGCTCAGCCAGGGGTTTCCGATCGTCGAAACGCGGCTGTGGGAAACCCCGCGTTGCTATGCCACTCACAGGCCAGCGCGAGAACAATGACTAATGACTAAGGCCTAATGACTAATGAAGTTCGGCATTAGGTCATTAGGTCATTCGTTAGGCATTAGTCCTTAGACCTTAGTCATTCACCCCAGACCTGACCTTGTTGCGGGGAAATCCGCAGGATAGACTGCGCCTGTCGTTGTCGGGAGTCGTTTGCCGCCAATGACTTACGGCCATCGAAGTCAGACTGGCAGGGTCGCCCCCAAAGGACGCACTGCTGGCAGCCCCCGACGCCGTTACTCGTTGGCAGGAAAAACCTTGAATCAGGATCTGCCGCTTTTAGAATAGATCCTAAAGGCCACAGATCCCCTATTTTGCACGGAGGCAAAAATGCGTAAAGCGGTCCTGGGAAGTGGTTTGGTTGTCGGGTTGGTGATGTTGGTTGCTGGCGGTCTGTGCGAGCACCGTCTGGTCTACGGGGAGAATCGAAACCCTGGATCAAGTGAACTCATCGCGCTGAGTTCCGACGGTCCAGAGGCGCGACAACAGGTGACCGTGATCGACCCGAAAACCCGGGTCATGAGCGTTTATCACATCTCGCACGGAGATGGCACGATTACGTTGATGAGCGTCCGCAGCATTGCAGCCGACTTGTTGATGGACGAGTACAATACAAACAGCCCATTGCCCCGAGACATACGGGCAATGCTCTCAAACAGATAGGTTAGCCATGGCAAAGTACTTCCAGCTGGACGAAGCCGCCCAATTGCTGGGCGTCACTCCTGACGAGTTAGTGGAGATGCGGTCAGCTGGAGAAATCCATGGTTACCGTGACGGAGCGAGTTGGAAGTTCAAGAGCGATGAAGTCGAACGACTCGCGGCCGACCGCGGGCTGGGCGGCGGGTCCGACGAGGATGTGGACGACTCGGTGCTGGTCAGCGAAGAATCGCTCGGACACTCTGGGGAGACAACGTCCAGCACGATCATCGGGAAGGATGAGGCTGAGGGCAGCGATTTGGCGCTCTCCAGCGACTTGGCCCTTGACTCGTCGGGTGAGCTGGAGATTCCGGCGGATTCGGGGATCGACAGCGACGTCACGTTGGTTCCTGGTGACGGTTCCGACAGCGACGTATCGCTAGTTCCAGACCCTGGCTCGGACAAAGAAATCGTGGCCGATGACTCGGCCGTGCTCGGCTCGGGCACAGGAGACCTCGATCTGACGGACGCCAGCAGCGACGCACTCGGCTCCAGCGACCTCGACGCGCTGGACGATGCCTTAGCGCTGAGCGACGACGACGATTTGGTGCTCAGCGGAAGCGGGAGTGGGAGCGGAACGGGTACGGGCAGCGATCTAAGCCTGAGCGCCGCGGATAGCGGAATTGACTTGTCGAGCCCGTCGGACAGTGGCTTGTCGCTAGAAGCCGACAGCGGCATCAGTCTCCAATCACCGACCGACAGTGGCTTGTCGTTGGAAGACGAGGCCATCGACATGGGTGGCTCATCGATTTCCTCCCTGGAACTTCCCGAAGACGACGAAGTTTCGCTGGCCGATGTGGCTGCCGACTCGGGAGTTCAAAAAGACGAGCAGTTCATGTTGGAACCGTCGGACGACATGTTTGCTGACGAGTCCGACAGCGGATCGCAAGTGATCGCGTTGGAAGACTCCGAGGCATTCGAACAGGAGGGTATGGACGGCGACCTAGGGGGTGATAACTTCGATGAACTGGGGGCGCTGGGGGCTGCTCCGAGTGCCCCGGTGCTGGCACCCTCGCACGGCCGGCCCGGCGAACTCGCCGAAGCGCCGTACTCGGTCTGGAACATCATGGGCCTGGTGACTATCGCCCTGTTCCTACTGCTAACCGGCATTCTGATGACCGATACGGTCCGAAACATGTGGGCTTGGGAAGAGGGCCGCGACGTCAGTACTGGATTGTCTGAAGGCATCACCAAGGCGTTTGGGCTCAATCGGTGAGTACCACGCGCGGGCGCAGTTGACAGACTGACCTTGTTCTTGCTGCCGCGCTAGGCCCTCTACACCTTTCGGCGGCATGAGCGCTATAATTCTCTAGACGTAACCGAAGCCGCGAGTTTTTGACACTGCGCTCAGTCTTGCGTGCACCAGATGTCAAATTCGCCGCGTTTTTCGCCGTATGGCAGGTGAAAAGCAGGCGATTCGTCGCGTTTTTCGTAACCCGAAGCGTAAGCGAGGGGAGTTGGTGTACCAACGTAAGTAATTCCCTCGCTTACGCTTCGGGTTCCGATTGAGGCGAAATGCGCAACTTCAAAAAGCGTCAGCGAGGACACGCTTACGCTTCCTGATTGAGCCAACAGCACAACATCAAAACTTACGCTTCGGGTTCTGATTGAGCCGAAATATCACAACTTCAAAACTGACGCTTCGGGTCCTGATTGAGGCGAAAAACGCAACTTCAAGGAGCGTCGGCGAGGCCGACGATCGGCACTCGCTTGTGTTTCGCGCTCAGAGACCTCCCGCCAACTGACGCCCCCCCTGCCCTCCTCAACTATGAGTCAACTAGCCACCCGAGTTTGCTCACGTCGATCTTGGATACTGGCATCCTGGATCCTGGCGCTGAGCGCTGCTTGGCTCGCGGTCATCGCCGGCTGCGGTAAGCCGGATCCCATTCGCCGCTACACGGTGGAACGTCCTCTTCCGACACACCGCATGCTGGGCGCGATCATCCCACGGTCCGACCGTACCTGGTTTTTCAAGGTAACAGGTCCCAACGAGATCTTGGCCGACACACAGCGCAGCTTTCGAGAGTTTTTGCAGTCGGTCCGTTTCGAGGGCGGGGAGCCTACCTGGCAACTCCCCCAGGACTGGCAGCAGCGTCCGGGCAGCGGGATGCGTTTCGCTACCTTGGTGATGGCATCCCCTGGTCCACCGCTCGAATTGTCGGTCACCGCGTTAGGGACTCCGCCAGGAGACCCGACCGCCTACGTGCTTTCCAATGTGAATCGCTGGCGGGACCAGCTACAGCTGCGGCCGCTGACCGCCAGTCAGCTCGCCGACGAAACCGACTCGATCGTATTGGACGAAGCCAGCGGTTTGGCGGCGACGCTGGTCGAGCTGCAAGGCAATCTCTCCGCCGGCGGGGGCCCCATGACGGGTCGCCCCGCGGCAGGTCGTGCTGGCCCGGTAGGTCGGCCTCCGAAGCCGCGCATCGAGTTTGCTCAACCGGAAAACTGGACTGAGGGAGAGCTGGTCTCGACACGCGGTGGAATTCGGATCGAGCGCGCCGCAGCGTTCCAGGTCAGCCAAGACGACCAGCAGCTCGACATCACAGTCACCAGCCTCGGTGCAGCCGGCGCGAATCGGTTGGCCAATGTAAACCGCTGGCGCCGCGAGTTGGGGTTGCCGGCGATCGCCGCCGAGGACCTGAAGCTCGAAGCGCTCGATTTCTCGGGGAGCTCCGCAGATTATGTCGAACTGATCGGTGGCTCTGAAGCCATCTTGGGTGTAATCGCCACTCACGATGATCTGGCTTGGTTTGTCAAGCTGAAGGGCGACCATGAGCTGGCCCTGCAGGAACGTGAGCGATTTAAGCAGTTCGTGGCATCGATCCGAATCAAAAACTAAAGGAACGAAGTCCATGGCATCTGACGCAGTGCCGTCTCCTTCACACGCCGCGCCTACAGAGGCCTCGGTTCTGCCCACGTTGACCGGCGCGCTTTACACCATCCTGGCGTCGTTGGCATCGCTTAAGATCGCCGTCACGTTGTTCGCGATGGGCATTTTCATCATCTTGGTGGGGACGTTGGCACAGACCCGCATGGACATGTGGGAGGTGATCGACCATTACTTCCTCAGCTGGGTTGCATGGATCGAACTACAGACCTTCTTTCCTCACGCTTGGGCACCGAACTATCAGAACATTGGCGGAGGATTCTTGTTTCCCGGCGGGGCTGCGATCGGGGCTGGGCTAGCGATCAACCTGACTGCCGCCCATCTGACCCGGTTTTCCATTCAAGCACGTGGAAGGAGGTTGTGGCTCGGGTTGGGAGCAATGGCGGCCGCGGCGGTGTTCACGGCGGTGGTGATTGCCAGCGGCCACAACCGCTTTGGGTTTCAGGCAGAGCCGTGGTTGGAGTGGTCCTCGCTGTGGCTCGTGCTGCGTTTTGGAATCGCGGCCCTGGCAGTCGCCGCGTTGCTGGGCTCGATTCTGCTCCCTTTGAGTAGTGCATCGCGTTGGACAGAACAGAAGCTGCTGTTCGGCTTGGCGGTCTTTCTCTGCCCGTTGGCGGTTTACCTTTTTGCTGCCGGCGAGAACGCCTACTTGGGAGATTCCGGCATGCGGATTCTCTGGCAGCTGATTCAGGCCACTATGGCTGGGATCGCCATTCTGCTTGCCAGTCGAGTGCTGTACAAGAAGCGGGGCGCCGTAGTCACCATCCACTTGGGCATTGCCCTCTTGATGTTCGGACAGTTCTGGGTCGCCAAGCACGACGTTGAAGAGCAGATTCTGCTCGGGGAGGGCGAGACGGCCAGTTTTGCTCGCGACGTTCGACAAACCGAGCTGGCCATTGTCGACCGGTCTCAACCCAACCAGGACGAGGTAATCGCCATCCCTCAATCGCTGCTGTTGGCGAGTAAGGCGGTCGACAACCCGTCGCTGCTCGGCCGACTGGCCCCACGCGATTCCCGACTCGACGAGCACGGCGTGATCCGTGTCGACGAGTTGCCTTTTGACATCCAAGTTCTCGAGTACCACAAGAACTCGCGGCTGGTGGACGTGGACAAAGTGGATTCGAATCTGGCGACCGCTGGGACCGGACTCGGAATGGTCGCAGTGCCGGTACAGGCGAGCACAGGTGCCGACAGTGACGCCGGTGTTGATTTGGCCGCCGCCTACGTCAAGCTCTCCAAGCAAGGAGCCGACTTGGGAGTCTACATGCTGTCGCAGATTGCCTCGTCCCAGGACGTTGTCGAGCAGTTGACGATCGACGGTAAGAACTTTGAACTCTCCCTTCGTTTTCGGCGCAACTACAAACCTTACAGCATTACCCTCCTGGACGTGCGCAAAGATGACTATCTGGGCACAGCGATCCCGCGTAACTACTCGTCTGATATCCGGCTGGTCGACAACGACAAGAGAATTGATCGAGAAATCCACATCTGGATGAACAACCCGCTCCGCTTTGCAGGAGAGACGTTCTATCAAAGCAGCTACAGCGGTCCCCCGCAGGCCCCCACCGAGTCATCCACGATCTCGGTGGTAACCAACTCCGGTTGGATGATCCCCTACGTGGCCTGCATGGTGGTCGTGGTGGGGTTGGTCGGGCACTTTTGGGGCAGCCTGGCGAGATTCCTCGATCGGCGGCGGCGCGAAGCCGAACTGCCCGCCCAAGCTGCTCACCAGCCTGCTAAATCGCAAGGAAGCCGCGCCGCGACTCTTGCCATACCACTCATCGCTGTCGCGTTGTGCTGCCTCCTATTCGGCTACGTCGCACGCCCGCATGCGGAAGAAGAGAACCAATTCAAGATCCATCAATTCGGCCGTCTGCCCGTGATTGCCGATGGCCGCGTCAAGCCCTTCGACACTTTGGCTCGAAACAACCTGCGGGTGATTTCCAATCGATACTCTTTTCGCGCTCGGCTGCCTGAAGATGAGCTCCAAGAGCAATGGCCGCAGATCTCCGAGAAGCTCCAAAGCCGCTGGCACCAACTGACGCCCGACGAGCTTGAGGAGCAAAAGGGTGACGTAGGCGCGGTGATCGCACTGATCGTCGAAAAAACTGGCGCCAATGAAGAGGACCGCTACCGGATCGAGGAATACGTCGACAAGTTGACGACCGAACGGCAACCAGCGATCCGCTGGTTGCTGGACGTGATTACTGATCCTGAGGTCGCCGAACAGCACAAGGTAGTGCGCATCGACAATCTCGAAGTGCTGGACACGTTGGGCCTGGCCCGCCGTAAGGGGCACCTGTTTTCGATCGAAGAGATTCGTGGGGGCCTCACAGAGTTCGAGCGGCAGTTGGCACAGGCGCGGGAGTTGGAGATACGACAACTGAGCGTCTATCAGCGGAAGCTACTTGAGCTCGACCAGCGGATCCGAACTTACACCCGAATTGCCGCTGCTTTTCGACCGCCGAACCTGCCTCCACTGCCTACGGCAGAGGAGTTCGAGAACGACCGATCGGCCGCAGTTGCCAAGCTTACCACGTTCCGCGAAGCGTACTCGTCGTTCACCCGCAGCATCGACTCGATCAAACCTCCTTTGGCAGTTCCGATCGAGGATCCGGATGGAGAAGACAGCTGGAAGTCCTATGCCAGTGCTTGGGCCAGTGCGTTGATTGACGTGCAGGTCTTGGGAAAACCTCTGGCCCCGGCAATGACTCACCTGCACACGGCGCTGCTGGCTTACCAAGAAGGCGATGTCGCCAAGTTCAATGCGACCGTGGAAATGTACGAGCAGCACCTCCAGCGCGAACCGCCGCAGCAGCTGAAGGGCTCGTCGACGATTTCTGGACGGCTTGTCCAGCAACAGTTCGACAGCTTCTATGCCTTCGAAGCCTACTTCAACAAGGTCTCACCGTTCTTCGTCTGCTGGTGGCCGTACCTGGCGGCGTTTGTGTTGGCGTGTCTGGCCTGGCTCGGTTGGAACAGGCCACTGAACCGAACGGCGTTCTGGCTGATAGCGATTACCTTCTGTGTCCACACGGCGGCCCTGATCGCCAGGGTCTACCTTTCGGGGAGGCCCCCGGTAACGAACCTCTATTCCTCTGCAGTATTCATCGGCTGGACGGTTGTCGCTTTCGGACTTGTACTCGAAGCGATCTATCGCAACGGTGTGGGGAATGTCGTTGGTGCAGCGCTCGGATTCGCGAGTCTGGTGATCGCACACAACCTAGCCGGAGACGGTGACACGATGGCCGTACTGCAGGCGGTACTCGACACTCAATTCTGGTTGGCCCTGCATGTGGTGACGGTGACTCTGGGTTACGGGGCGACATTCTTGGCCGGCGCTCTCGGCGTAGCTTATATCACGCGCGGTTTGCTTTCCACTTCGTTGGGTGGTCGGGAACGCAAAGAACTGACGCGCATGATCTACGGAGTGCTGTGCTTCGCACTCTTCTTCAGTTTCTTCGGTACGATTCTGGGAGGTCTC
This sequence comes from Pirellulaceae bacterium, assembly GCA_965223305.1. Taxonomy (GTDB): domain Bacteria; phylum Planctomycetota; class Planctomycetia; order Pirellulales; family Pirellulaceae; genus CBDCWT01. The sequence continues at coordinate 94,764 of CBDCWT010000040.1, forward strand.
TGGGCGGATGACTCATGGGGTCGATTTTGGGGTTGGGATCCCAAGGAAAACGGCGCGCTGATCATTGTGCTGTGGAATGTGCTGGTGTTGCACTGTCGCTGGGATGGAATGGTCAAGGATCGGGGCTTAGCAGTGTTGGCAGTTGTCGGCAACATTGTCACAGCCTGGTCCTGGTTCGGCGTCAACGAATTGGGTGTTGGCCTACACTCGTATGGGTTCACCGAAGGCGTCTTGCGGACGCTGGGAATCTTCGTTTTCAGCCAGCTTGGCGTGATCTTACTAGGGATCCTTCCAACACAGTGGTGGCTGAGTCATCGCAACGAAGCGAAAGCGGCAGCCTAAGCCCGGATTATTCATGAAGATCGTCGCGAGAGGTTGTAAGTACGTTTGTGGCAAGGAAGGCGAGCAATTCTCCCGCAGGCGTATTGAAGCAATACGTCGAGGGAGAATTGTGTGAAGCATGACGAAGCCACGGATGGACTTACGACCTCGCAGCAGATCGCTCATGAATAATTCGGGCTAAGGCACTGCTGTGAAGATCTTTGGCGGACGGTAGACACTGGCTTTTAAGGTGTTTCGTGGAGTTCGCAATTTCCGATTGGAACGCAGATGGCTGCATGCAGGTCTCGGCATCTCTGTGTCTCTGCGTTTTGGAGTCCTCGTTGGGGTAGAGTTGGTTTGTTTTGAAACACAGAGGTACAGAGATCACAGAGGAAACTGTGTACAGCCTACAATGTGGCGCGCCGTACACAGCTGATGCACGGCAAGGGTGAGATGGGGCATTCCGCGGTGGAAACCGTCCGCTCAATCATGTTGATCCTGTCTTCTGTTTTTTTGACAGGATTTACAGGATCAACAGGACGGCCGGGGACCGCAATCCAAAATCAGCCGCTGGGCATTAGCCCACGGTTCAACAAACCGGATGCTAACGCATTCCGGCTGATCGTCGTCACCCATGACCGAGCGGAATCCCACGAAATCAGCCGCTGGGCATTAGCCCACGGTTCATTGCACTTTCGGCTCGGCAGGAGCCTCGCCCTCCCGGTCGAAGCGCAACGAATGTTGACACGATCATCTTTTTGGCCCAATTTTTCGGACCGTTACCTTCTCCCACATGCAGGTCTTGGCGTCTCTGTGTCCTCTGTGTCTCTGTGTTTTGGAGTCCTCGTTGGGGTAGAGTTGGTTTGTTTTGAAACACAGAGGTACAGAGATCACGGAGGAAACTGTGTACAGCCTACAATGTGGCGCGCCGTACACAGCTGATGCACGGCAAGGGTGAGATGGGGCGTTCCGCGGTGGAAACCGTCCGCTCAATCATGTTGATCCTGTCTTCTGTTTTTTGACAGGATTTACAGGATCAACAGTATGGCCGGGGACCGCAATCCAAAATCAGCCGCTGGGCGTTAGCCCACGGTTCATTGCACTTTCGGCTCGGCAGGAGCCTCGCCCTCCCGATCGAACCGCAACGAATGTTGACGCGATCATCTTTCTGGCCCAATTTTTCGGACCGTTACCTTCTCCCACATGCAGGTCTCGGCATCTCTGTGTCCTCTGTGTCTCTGTGTTTTGGAGTCCTCGTTGGGGTAGAGTTGGTTTGTTTTGAAACACAGAGGTACAGAGATCACGGAGGAAACTGTGTACAGCCTACAATGTGGCGCGCCGTACACAGCTGATGCACGGCAAGGGTGAGATGGGGCATTCCGCGGTGGAAACCGTCCGCTCAATCATGTTGATCCTGTTTTCTGTTTTTTTGACAGGATTTACAGGATCAACAGGATGGCCGGGGACCGCAATCCAAAATCAGCCGCTGGGCATTAGCCCACGGTTCAACAAACCGGGTGCTAACGCATTCCGGCTGATCGTCGTCACCCATGACCGAGCGGAATCCCACGAAATCAGCCGCTGGGCGTTAGCCCAATGCCGCTAATTTTGTTAAACAGTGACAAGAAGACACTTTTTGGCACGAGATTTGCGCTGTCATCCTGATTTGGTTTTGGACTGCCATGTCAGGAGGGCACACGATGGCAAAGAACGATCAGAGGACCGCGTTCACAGAACAAGAGCTGTATGCCGCCGTTGATACGCTCCGGCAAATGCTGCCGGAGGAAGAACTGAGTCGATTGCAGCCTTCTTCACCCAACACCATCTACACCACCTATCTCACGTTGTGGATGCTCATCTTGCAGCGGCTCGGTGGCGGCAAGTCGCTCGAAGGCGTCGTCAAAGACGTGCTAGCTTACAGCCGAGAACTGCTGCCGCCCAACAAACGTGTCTCCGAAGGAACTCTCTCGCAATCGTCCGCCGCGTACAGCAACGCCCGACAGCGGCTCGAACTGCGAACGGTCGAGTACCTCGCTGAGCGTGTCAGCCAATCGCTGATCGAGACCGCGACGCCCATCTTCGACAATCAGTTGACGTTTCTTATTGACGGCACCACGATCACCTTGTCGCCGACTCCCGAGTTGCAAGCAGCCTTCCCGCCGGCCACGAACCAACACGGCGAAACGGTGTGGCCGGTCGCCATGCTGCTGGTTGCTCACGAGTTGTGCAGCGGCGTCGCGTTGCCGCCTGAAATTGGAGCTATGTACGGCGAGCACAATACTTCAGAAGCGGCCCAAGCCAAAGCGATCGCCGAACGGCTACCGCCCGGTGCGATCATGATGGCAGACTCCGGCTTCGGCATCTTCGGAGTCGTCTACCACGTCGTCGGCACCGGCCATCCAATTCTGTTTCGCATGACCAAGTCGCGTTTCAAGCCACTACGCCGTCGAGCGACCTTGGTGGAAGACTTTGACTGCTACCGCACGTATGAAGTCCGTTGGACGCCCAGCGCGAAAGACCGCCGCTCGCATCCGGAATTGCCTGAGGACGCCACGGTTGATGTTTTTCTCCACGAAGCTCCCCTCGAAAACGGGGAGACGCTTTACTTGGTGACAACTTTGCCACTGTCAGCCATCGAAGCAGGCGAGCACTACGCGCGCCGCTACGACGTCGAACATGACATCCGCGACATCAAGGTCGCCTTGGACACGGAAAACATCCGGGCTCAGAGCGTGGCGATGGTGAAAAAGGAGTTGCTGACCTCGATCGTGGCTTACAACTTGGTGGTGCAGTTCCGTCGTCAAGCGGCGTCGTTGGCAGGTGTGCCTCCGCGTCGCCTGAGTTTCACACGTGTGTGGGACAACTTCTCGAGCTACTTACTCACGTACGGACCCTGCGACAGTGCGGCCTGGACCAGCCGCTTCGAGGAAGCCCTTCAGCTTACGGCGCGTTACGCGAAACTCCCCAACCGTCCCGGCCGAAATTACCCCCGACGCGCGCACCCGCGTCGCCCCAAGTCGACCAAATTCATGAAAAAACAACGCTCCACCGAAAAACAACGCCCCACCGACAGCCGACCACCCCCAAGCGAAACCTAAAGTGAGTGCCATTGGGCGTTAGCCCACGGTTCATTGCACTTTCGGCTCGGCAGGAGCCTCGCCCTCCCGATCGAACCGCAACGAATGTTGACGCGATCATCTTTTTGTCCCAATTTTTCGGACCGTTACCTCCCACACGCAGGTCATGGCGTCTCTGTGTCCTCCGTGCCTCTGTGTTTTAGAGTCTTCTTGGGATGGAGTTGGTTGTTTTGAAACACAGAGATCACAGAGGAAGCTGGGGACTGCCCACAATGTGGCGCGCCGTAGACGGCTGATGCACGGCAAGGGTGAAATGGGCATTCCCCAGTGGAACGGTCCAACGTCTCTCAGCGTTGTCGAGCCATCTCGAAAAACAGCCGCACGCGTTCCCGCATTTCATCAAGGCTGTCATTACCGAACTTCTCGACGAACGCGCAGGCTACCTCGAATGCCACGACGTTCTCGACGATAACGCTGGCGGCCGGCACGGCGCAGACGTCGCTCCGCTCGTACTCGGCGCTCTCCACTTCCTTGGTCGACATATTGACCGACTCGAGCGGCTTGCGGAGCGTGCTGATCGGCTTCTTGGCGGCCCGCACGATGAGCGGTTGGCCATTGGTCATACCGGCCTCGAGCCCACCAGCGTTGTTCGTGGGACGCCGATAGCCCAGCGAGGGGCCCGAGCGAGCGTCCGCATCAAACTCGATCGGGTCGTGAACTTGAGAACCCGGCCGCCGGGCAGCCTCAAACCCCAGGCCGATCTCGACACCTTTGATCGCTTGAACCGCCATGACTGCCTGCGCTAAGCGTCCATCTAGCTTCCGGTCCCACTGGGCATGGGTCCCCAAGCCGAAGGGAAGTCCTTCGACACGGACTTCGACGACGCCGCCCAGCGTATCTCCCGACTTGCCTGTCTCGTCGATCAGTGCCTTGACCTCGTCGTCCATGCTCGGATCGAGCGAATAGATGTCGCTCTGGCTACGCAGTTCGGCGAGCTGGCTGAGCGGCTCGTCGGGGGGGTCGATGCGGAGGCCACCGAGTTCCACAACGTACCCCAGCGCGTTGATACCGAACTCGCGCAGCAGCTGCTTGGCCAGCGCTCCAGCTGCGACTCGCACCGACGTCTCACGAGCACTAGCCCGCTCCAGGATGCCGCGAATGGAAGAGAGGTATTTTAGAGCTCCGGTCAGGTCACCGTGTCCCGGCCGCGGCCGCTCTAGATCGTCCAGCCGCTCAAGTTTGTAGTCTCGGTTGACAACTTGCAGCGCAACGGGGCTGCCCAGCGTGCTGTTTTTCCAGACGCCTGAGAGAATCTCAACTCGATCGGTTTCGATGCGTTGCCTGCCACCCCGACCGTAACCGCCCTGGCGCCGCTGTAACTCGTTATCGATCGAATCGGTCTCGATCGGAACACCGGCTGGAAACCCGTCGACAACAGCGAGCATCGTCTTGCCATGGGATTCACCAGCGGTCCAATAACGCAACATGGGGTCAGCAACAGGAACACATGAATGGGAGGTGACGGGGAAGGTCGGCGACCGCCTGCTCTTCCAATCTTAGTCGCGGGTCCGATCCGACGATAGTACGGTTGCGGCTCCCGCCCGGCCACTGGAGAATGCGGCGACCGCTTCACCCGCCTTTAGTTTACCGACAGCGAACCTCATTAGTTGGGGAACGCCTTTCTCGCGAATTTCACCGTGACAAAGTTCCTCGCCCATCACTGGTTCTTGGTGGCCTTGCTGTTCGTGCTTCTGGTGGGCATTCTAGCGGCACCTCAGCTGCAGGAAGTTGCCGAGCAACGGCTGCTGCGGGCTGGTCTTGTCGCGGCAGTGCTGTTCGTGATGGCACTGCCGCTCGAGCTGAGCGCTATGGGGAGGGCGTTGTTGCGACCTGGCCCTCCCCTGCTGGCAGTGGGAATCAACTTCGGACTCCTCCCTCTTTTCGCCTGGCTCGTGTCGCTCGGGCTGAGCGACGAAATGGGGCCCGGCCTCTTGGTGGCGGCCACGACTCCATGCACCCTGGCATCCGCCGCCGTCTGGACGCGCCGAGCTGGCGGCAATGACGCGGTGGCGATCCTGGTCACGATCATCACCAACTCAACCTGCTTCTTCGTGACACCGCTCTGGCTGGTCACGATGACAGGCAGGACCGTCGAGAACCCAGAGATGAGCCTAGGAAGGATGACCGCCAGGCTCGGGTTGTTGGTGCTGCTGCCTATGGTCGTGGCCCAACTGATGCGTCTTTACCGTCCGCTAGCGCGTCGCGCCACAGCGCACAAGATGCCGCTAAGTACCGTTGCGCAGTGCGGGATCTTGGTGATGGTGCTGCTGGGCGCGATTGGAACCGGATTGCGCATCCGCGAAACCACGCTGCAGGCGATGCTGCTGTGGGACCTGCTGGCCATGCTAGCTGCCGTGTTAACCGTCCACCTTGTGATGCTCGGGGTTGGTGTCGAGTTGGCGAAACGGTTTGGCTTCTCGCGTCAAGACCAAATCGCGGTGGGTTTTGCCGGAAGTCAGAAAACATTGTTGGTTGGTTTGCTGGTGGCGGTTTCGTTGCAAATAACGATTCTGCCGATGGTTACTTACCACATCTGCCAGCTCGTCGTGGATACGGTCATCGCGGAACGATTTCGGCAGGCCGCACCGCCAGAAAAGCCGGTCGCTTGAGCTTGTCTGTTGGGAGCAAGCTCCCTATACTTCTGCGCCGCGCCCGACCGCAGGTTGCAACCTGGTGAACCCGCGGGCGGTCGTTGCCGTAACGAAACGTGCAAGCCACTCACATCGCGCACTTTCACCACTCGGTGTTTCCCGATTGCACCTCATCGCAGCCGCGAAAGGACCATTTACCAGCAAGGCGGCAATCAACCCAGACGGAGTGGCCACCGCTGAACGTTACAAGAAGTCTCGGGAGGGAATCCGTCGAATCTGCAGCGCCGGCCGGTCGATAAGTGGCAACAGGTCGCAACAAGTCACCTCTACGCCACGGACAGTGTGTATCGACACGGACAGCGACGCGGATTGGTTATCGTGACGTATATTAGGGGGACGGGCACGCAGGTCCCCGATCAATGGTGACTCCGACAAGTCGCATGGCAGAGACTCAATTCAACAAGGCCCAATCGGGCGCTCGCCATCGCTTGACGAATACCGCAGGTCGGACTGCCCTACTCAACCCGTCCCAGGCGTTTCCGTATCGAATGGACACTGGCAAGCGAACCACGCCAAGGTTAGACTGTAATAGTCTTTAAGGGCTGTATTCGTGGCCTCCTGACTGCATTGTGGCGCCGCCATTTTGGTGCTCTACAATGGGGAAGCTTCGTAGTCGCCGGCGTCGTGGTTCGCCAAGACACGGGGGAGATTGATCATGCAAATCCAAGGTCCCACACATCTTCACGGACCCCAAGCGATTAACGCTCCGCACGCCTCCCAGGCGGCATCGCCGACTTCCCAACCCCGCTCGTTGGGGGAGACCGACCAGCTTGATATCTCGCCCGAGGCGGACTTGATTAGCCGCCTACACGAGCGGCCCGAGATTCGGGCAGATCGTGTCGCGAGCATTCGGGCACAGATCGAGTCCGGCGCCTACGAGACAAATCAGAAGCTGGACATCGCGCTCGACCGACTGCTAGATGAGATGGGGTAGTGGTTCAAGATTACTCGCTCGGCAATGTCGAAGTTGCTCAGTCGCCGACCGCTCGCTATGAGGAGTTCCTGCATAGCCGCGGCAAACGGATGACGCAGCCTAAAAGACAGCTGCTCGAACACGTCTACAGCCGGCACGAGCACTTCGACGCAGAGACCCTGATCGAACAGCTACCGACCAGCGGCCAGCCAGGCCACATCGGCCGAGCCACCGTCTATCGCACGTTGCGCGAATTTGTCGAAGCCGGGTTGCTGCGCGAGTTTAAGCTGGGGGGACGGTCGGTCTACGAGCATGATTACGGCTACCCACAGCACGACCACCTGCATTGCCTACAGTGTCAACAGTTGATCGAATTCCAAAGCGATGAGCTAATGAAGCTGCGCGCGGCGGTTGCCCGCGAACACCGATTTCGAGTGACCGGCCATCGATTGATCATCTCAGGCGTCTGCGAGGATTGCCGCACCAACAAGCGGCGCGAGAGCCGCCGCGTCGACCGGATCTGAGCCTGGACGCACGAAGTTCGCGGCAAGAAGGTGGGTCAAATCGAGAGCTCAGGATCCGAGGCGTTCCTCGGTCGGATCATCGCACGCTGCCACGATCGCTGCGCACAAACCCGGCATTGTGTACTGCTCTGCCTCGACGGCCGGCTCCACACCCAGCTGGCGCAGTGTGCCCGATGTGATTGGGCTGATGCTGGCTAGTCGGCATGACGAGAGGTGGCGACCCAACAGCTTGACCAGCGCCCCGGCGGTCGCAGAGCTGGTCACAGTTACCCAGTCGACTTCACCTTCCTCGAAGCGGCGGATAACTTCGGCGTCCATCGAAACCCGATCCGTGCTGTGGTAGACCACGACGGTATCGACATCCCCTCCTGCTGCCGCCAACCGCTGGGCTAACACCTCTCGCCCTCGGTTAGCCCGTGGCAAGAGAAATCTGCGTCCGTGGGCCTGGCCGGCCAAGGCATCCGCCAGCGACTCGGCACGTGCTTCCGCAGACTGCAGGTCGGGCACGAGGGTGTACCGTCGCAGCTCCTCGGTCGTCCCGGGTCCGATCGATGCGAGCCGCGATCCGGCGAAGGCTCGCACGTCGCGGCCAACGGCCAGCAGTCTGTCGAGCATCATGCGAACGCCGTTAACACTCGTGAACACGACCCAGTCGTACTGGTCCAACTGGCCGAGCGCGTCATCGACCGGCCGCCAATCCTGAGGCGGTGTGATGTCGATCGCGGGCTGGACGATCACCTCTGCGCCCAGCTCCTCGAGCGGGCGCACTAGTTTCTCCCCTTGATGGCTGGGCCGCGACACCAAGATCGTCTGCCCGAACAGTGGGCGCTGCTCGAACCAGGAAAGATCTCGGGCCAAGCGCACCACCTCGCCGACGATTACGATCGCCGGAGGCCGAATTGGCTCGGCCGCGATCCGTGCCGGGACTTCCGACAGATGGCAGCGAACCAGGCGCTGACTGGGCAGGCTGCAGTGGCGCAGGATCGCGGCGGGCGTCTGAGGCGGCTTGCCGGCCGAGATCAATGCCTTGGTCCAGCTCTCGGCGGTCGTCACTCCCATGTAGATCATCAAAGTCCCGGGGAAGCTCGCCAACGCGGCAAAGTCGAGGGACGCCGCGCACTTTTCCGACTGTTCCTGACCGGTTACCAGGGCCACCGCCGAAGCCGATTCACGGTGCGTGATTGGAATCCCCGCGTAGCTCGCTGCGGCGAGCGCCGCGGTGACTCCTGGTATGACCTCGAAGGGAACCGCAGAGTCGATTAGTGCGCCGATCTCCTCAGCGGCGCGCGCGAAGACTGCCGGATCGCCGCCTTTCAGGCGAACGACCATCTTGCCCTGACGAGCCAAACTAATCAGCTGCTGGTTGATCTCCGGCTGAGTCCAAATTCGGCCGATCCCGTGGCGTCCGAGACACGTCCGCTCGGTGTTCGGGCCGGCCAGCTGAAGGATTCGCGGATTCACCAAGTAGTCATACAGGATGGCGTCGGCCCGCTGAAGACACTCGACTCCGCGCAGGGTCAGCAGACCCGGATCGCCGGGACCAGCACCCACTAGAAAGACTTTGCCAGCGCGCTGAGGAGATTCGTCGAGCATATAAGTTCCGCTACGGCGCCGCGAACATTCGATTGGACCGAGATTCGGCCATTTCCGCAAGGGCGCGAAGCCCTCTCACGCAGCAACCGGGATCTGAGTATCATCAAGACTGCCTACGATCGCCCGAGGACTGCCGCCGCAGCACGCAGTCCGAGCTGCGAGGGATTCATGAACGAGCTGCTGCGACGTTTTCATGAGTGATTCGGTCACGACACTTTCCGCACCTTCCACGTGAACCACTTGCGAGTTCACGGACCGGATCGACCAGCAGAAGTTGAATGATAGCGGCACGACCACACTCCGCGACACCAGGCTCATCCTGTGATGTCTGACGTTACTCCGAATTCCGAGCTAGCAGATGAACAGGCCGTTGCCCCGGCGGTCCGCCGTCGCCTGCAGCAGTGCTACGAACACGCTACGAAGCTGATGGACCAAGAAACGTATGACTTCGAATATGCACATTCGCTGCTGGTCGAATGCATGACACAAGATCCATCCAACCTCGTCTACCTGGAGGCCTTTCTGGGCAATCTGCAGCGGAAGTACAACAACAACAAACGTGGGGCGATGCTCAACTTCGGAGGCCGGGGCGGATTCAAGAAGGCGGTCACCGGCGAGCAGTGGCGCGAGGTCCTGAGGCTTGGTCCGGACGTGCTCAAGTCCAATCCGTGGGACGTAGCAACTCTGCGAGGAATGGCCACGGCCTGCGCCGCGTTGGGTTACTACGAGGTCGAGTTGCGCTACTTGCGCAATGCACTCGAAGCCAAGCCAAAAGACGCTGACGTGAATCGCCACTGTGCTCATTCGCTGGCCCGCGTCGGTCGCTTTGATCAAGCCATCGCTTGCTGGCAACGGGTCGACGAGGCGATTGGTGGCGACCGGGAAGCGCAAGAAGCCGTCGCCGAACTTCAGATAGCCAAGACCGAAGGAGCACCTGCCAAGGACCGGCCCCCGGCGCCAGACCGAACGCACGGAGCCTCAGGCCGCAAAGCACGAGGAAGGAGAACCTCGACGACAGATCCCATTGACCCCTCGGCAGCAACTTGAGCAAGCGCTCGTCTTGAACCCCTCCGACATCCAGAGCTGCTTTCAGCTTGTCGAGCTGCACGTGGCGAACCGTCGTCTGGGAGAAGCCATCCTAGTCCTCACGAAAGTTCTGGCCGCGTCAGGAAATGACATCCGCGTCCAAGAACGGCTGGAGGACGTCGAGATCCTGCGGAAACGAGAACAGCTGGAAGTCGCCGAGCGGCGAGCTCAGGACTCCCCGTCCGGTGAACGGCAACAGCTGGTCGGCCAACTCCGAGACGACGTGGGCCGCTACGAAGTGGAGGTCTACGATCGGCGATCGCAGCGTTATCCCGAAGATCTCGAGCTCAAGTATCAACTCGGCGTGCGGCTCAAACGCGCCGGCAACGTACGGGCGGCCTTGGAGTTCCTCGAGGTGGGCAGCCAGCTGCCCGAGCGGAGTGCGCACGCCGTGTTGGAGATGGGCGAGTGCCTGCAGCGTCTGAAGAAATATAGCGAGTCTCTGGAGTGTTACGAACGAGCGGCCGAGCTCTCAGGTCAGGCCGGCCAGGCGGAAGTCGAAAAACTAGCCGCCTATCGGGCGGGCATCCTAGCCTCCGGATTGGGGAACGACCGTGCCGCAGAGGACTGGTTGTCCAGGCTGCTGGAGCTCGACCCCAACTTCCGGGACGCGGCCAGCCGGCTGGACAAAATCCGGCAAATGCGTCATAAAGGGTGATTCGCTGCGGCGCACATCGCCGCAAATCCCGCCCCGACCGGATGCTGAGATCCGCTGATCATGCCCAACACAAAGACCGCCAAAAAACGACTCCGACAGAACGAGGCCCGCCGACTGCGGAACCGAGCCGTGAAATCGGCGTTGCGCACCCAGTTACGGCGCGTGCACGAGGCGGTCAGCGCGGGCGAAATCGAAACGGCCGAAGCAGAATTCAAGCTCGCCGCCAAGCGGCTCGACCGGGCGGGCCACCAGAACATTATTCATAAGAACAAGGCGAGCCGCACGAAATCTCGGCTGCAGCGATTGATCAAATCCGCCAAGAGCTAAGGCGATGAAGGAGCCGAATTCGCCAGAATTTGGCCGCATCGAAACTTCCGGCAGCCGAGTATTGGCCGGACCAAAACTTCTGGTAGCCGAATTCGCCAGAATTTGGCCACGCACCAAACTCTGGCGAGTTCGGCTACGATCTGCCCGCCAAACTACGCTCTCCCCGCCAAATTCTGGCGAATTCGGCTACGGTCTACGAGTGGGCGACTATCTACAAGGGCTTCTTCATCCGATCAAGCAAGTTCTTGGTGATCCGTTGCACGCGAGGATCGGAGCCGTTTCGGCGGCCGTACCAATCGCTGCGAAGGTAACCAGGTGGTTCCGAGACTCCGTCGGCCCACCAGCAGGTCGCGGCGTTGAAGACGAAGTTGCCGTGCTGGCCGGGATAGATCGTCGCGGTATAAACTCCCGAGCGGTTTCTGCTGTCAGGCTTTGTTTCAGGAAATCGACGGCCATCGGTCTTGCCGCTGGCGACGACCTGCAAGCCGGGGATGTCGGCGGGGTCACCATGGAACTCCCAACCGACAAGGTTTTGAATGCCGTCTCCCTCGCGCATGCCAGTACCCTCGAAGACCCAATGCTCTGGCAGTCGGCAGATCCAGTCAGCTCCGCCAATCACCGGCGGCGTGCTCATCGCTCCCATCAGCCACTTTTCGCGCGGGCGAAATCGGCCGTCTCGTTCGTAGATTCGGTCGCGACGACCGTCGGGGCTCGCCTTAAGCTTGATCTTACAGAAGACCGCGTTCCCTGACAGAAAGGCGACATTGAGCCCTCCGTCGATGGCGGTCTTGAGATTGTCGTACATCTGCTGCGTCCAGTATTCGTCATGACCGACCGAGAGAAAGCCACCGGCACGATCGAGACCGGCTCCGTAGTGGGTGTCCCAATTGCTGACATAGCTGATGTCATAGCCTTGCTGTTCGGCCCAGTAAGCGATAGGGAACTCGGTGAGGAAGTACTCGCTGCTGCCGCAGCTTAGCGGCTGATCGACCATCTGCGTGTATTTGCCGAAGGGACGATCGATGCTCACGTCCACACCCGAGCCGGTGTAGGCGTCGCTATCGTCCTTGCAGTAGAGCGAGTAATTGAAAGGCCAGCGGTTGTACGCGTGCCAGGTCATGTCGCTGCATTGAAACAGCATGTCCGCCTTTCGGTCGTCGCGGACGATGAAGATGATATAGCTATCGATGCCTTCGCGCAGCTCGGTTAGCTTGCCGACATAGACCCCGCTTAGCCAATCGTGGGGGATCGGTAGCTCGACGCTGGGCTTCCAATCGCAGAGGATGACGCGTTGATGGCCGGGCTCGGGCATCGACTGCGTCGTCCCCTGCAACGGACCCAAGCTGGTCATCAAACGGGCGCCTTTGCCGCCGTAATAGCCTGTGCGGTAGATGTCGAGCGTGTATTGCGATTCGGGGTCGGTACTGACGTAGATCGAAAGCGTCTGGCCGGCGCGGATGGTCATGTGCGAGCAGTACCCTTCAATCCACGGGCAGCGCAATCCGAACATATGCCAGAGTTGGTGAGGGGGTGTCACCTTGGGATTCTTCAATAGCCACTCGGTTGTGCCCGGCTTCTGATTCTCAGCAACGACCGGGTTGGCAGCCAGCCGGGCGAAACCTGGGGAGGCACTTGCTGACGCGAGACTTGCCGATGCCGTACCGCTGGCGATCAAGAAGTCGCGACGAGAGACTTTTTGGAAGCTCCGCATGATGCACCGATGACCTACTTTACTGTTGAGGGCGACCCTTTAGCGACCGTCTCGCAGTGACCCATCGAGTGGATGCCTGCCGGTTGCCAGCCACTCGCCTTTGGCGTCTTTGGTGCGTTTACCGGGACCCGGATCTGCCTGTAGAGTTGGAGCAATCGGTTCCACCTGTGCGTGATAGCGCACCTTCGGGCGTCTCCCCTGAAACTGCATCCAATCAGCCAGCAAACGCTGGGGCCGACTTAACTCTGGCACCTCGACGCGGTCACCTTTCTGAAGAACTAATTCGTGGACACCAGTCCACCCGAACCACGAATAGGCAGACGTATGGGCAGGGATCCAATGCCCGCGGCCTTCATGATCGTGAAGGTAGAATTCAGCCCAATTGTGGTTGGGAACCCAAACGAGCCTAGCCGGGATCCCGGCAGCACGGCAGAAGGCAACGAACACCGCCGCCCGTTCTTCGCAGTCGCCAACACGGTCACGCAAAGCGGCGGCGACACTCGTGTAGTGCTGAATCCGCGGAGCGATCTGCTCCCACACCCAGCTGTGGTAGGCTTTGGCTTTTTCCCAGGGATGATCGTACTGGCCTGCAATGCGTCGGGAGAGTTGGCGGACCTCGGGGTCACGGACCTGGATCCCGGGACTCTCCGTGGCATACTGCCGGCGCAACGCAGTCTCTACCTGCTGCGCAGCCGGAAAATGCTCCCGCGTGAATCCATGATACTGTTTGTACAGCGTGATTCGAAAATGAGCGGCGGCGCGGAGCTCTTGACCGCGGGCAACCGCAGGCGCTAACAAGCAAAGCTGACTGGCTTGGGGTGCTAGCCTCCGCAGGACCACCTGGCACCCTGTCGACTCCGTTCGCACGTCCTCGATTTGCTGCTCCGGCAGTTCCATGGGAATGGGAGTGGTGGCTCGGATCTGTCTTGCTCTCTGGACTCCTTCGATCTCGATGCCAACTGAAACGCGAAAGTGTCGAGGCTCGAGGTATCCTGTCTCCCCTTGTGGCGGTTCAGTCCAGACCCACTTGCCGTCCCCAACGACCGGAATAATGCCTGTAGACGCGCGGCCGCACGCTGGCGACGTGGGCGGCTCGCCGGAGCTGCCTCCAACCAGCAAAGAAGGCCGTTCCCCCACAAGCGAGACCACTCCACAAGAATTGACGACGTTGCATTCCACTGACTCCGTCCTTCAGCCCCCGCTTTCTCCCCTCAGTCTACTCGATCTGGCGATCGAGCACCGGTAGTCTACGACAGATGACGTTCCGCCAATGAGGCGACACGCCGAACGTGACTGAGACTCAGAGATTGGCCGATCGAATCGACATGCGTGCGAGTCTAGCGGCATCGACGTCCGTGTCCGTGAACGGCTCGTAGACGTCGAAAGTCTGCGAAGAAGAGAGTTGCCGTTCAGAGAGCCCGTAATTACAGCCGGCCGAAAAGGGCTAGCTGCCAGCGGTTCCCACAACCGTCGCGACATTGTTGTAGAGCGTTGCCGACTGCGTCCCAACGGCCGTAATCGCCGTCAAACACACAAGCACGATCAAGGCCAGCATCACCGCGTATTCGACGGATGTGGGCCCGTCTTCGGAAGCCAAGAACCGCTGCACGTGGTGGCTAAATCGTTTCATTGTCTTGTCTCCCGTCGTCAAACTAGTATTCATCACTTAAGTGTAGCTCGCACAACGGTACTGTGACGAAAAGTCTCAGGCAAAAGCCACCGGAAACCGAGAAGTGCTGACAGTCGTGCAGGCACTTCTTACATAAATCGGCGTTTGACACGTCGACAAACATGACCTACTTTTCAGATGAAGCTTATCTCCAGCCTGCCCTCGGGCCGGCGACAAAGGCAAACCGATCGTGAGATCGGGACGCAAAGCCACGGGTCTTTTGAGCAAGACCGCCGGGCTGCCGAACCAGGTCTTTCGCAAGAGGGTCGATGCTCTGCGCTTTCTCGCTGAGCATTCGGTCACACATTCAGGTTCAGCACACAAGGTGCACGAATGCGCGGATCACTCGCCTGTTATTCCAAACCACGGTTGCTGATATCCTCCTAACTCGTTCGATTTCGTGCGACAGACAAGCACGATGGATATGGATCACGATGTCACGTATTTCTACTGAGCTGAGTCAACGCTGCCGCTGCACTCGTCGTGCTGTCATGTCAAAACGACGTCGCGGAGCAGCAACTGTTGAGCTGGCCGTCGTGGCGCCGGTTTTGTTCTTGCTGGTCTTCACGTTGTTCGAATTCGGACGGATGGTGATGGTCCAGCAGGCGCTAACAAATGCGGCTAGAGAAGGTTGTCGCGTGGCGACTCTCGCGACAACGACCAGTTCCCTCGATGCCGAGACGGCAGTCCGCCACTATTTGCAAAGTGTGATCCCCAACGCGGGGAACGCTAGCACCGTAGCGGTCAATGTAAATCCGTCCGGTCTCACTGGAATCACACCAGGTACGCAAATCACTATCGATACCTCAGTAAGTCTTGCCGATGTCAGTTGGCTTCCGAACAACTTTCTGAATCTTGACCGTAGCTTGATACTCCGCGGCCGGTCAACTCAGCGACGCGAGTAGAGAAAGATGGCAACTCCCACAACACCATGTCGTTCCCGTCGGGCCCGCAGTCAACGTCGAGCCGCCGTGACCGTCGAAATGGCGGTCATACTGCCCCTACTTGTCGCCCTCGTCCTCGGAACGATCGACGTAGGGCAGTATGTTAACGTCGCACAGACAGTCAGCACGGCTTCACGCGAAGCAGCACGACTGGCGGCCAGACATGGCACCGCCAACGTCTCTGATGTAGAAAACGCCGTTTCCGCCTACTTAGCCGATTGTTTCCCAAGTGTCTCACAAGCTACCTTCGATTCCGCAATCACCGTCGGTGTCAACGACGCCGGGGGCAATCCCGTCACGACAGGTGATCTGACAGGCTTGCCTATCGGATCGGCACTCACCGTGGACGTGGTACTACCTTTCGACACCGTCCGCTGGGTTCAAGCCCTGCCTTTTCTATCCAACGAATCTTTGGCGAGCACCACCACCGTCCGCCGAGAGTAAGCAGACGATTGCAGATTCCAAATGACATTCCAGCAAAGGGGCCGATCGATGTCAGGTGCCATTAAACAAACCAAGAGACTTCGTCGTCGTGGAGCAGTCACCGTCTTTATGGCAGTGATGTTACTTGGATTGCTTGGCATGGTTGCGTTCGCACTGGATTACGGAGTCTTGCTGAAAACAAGGACTGACCTACAGCGTGTTGCCGATTCCGCTGCGTTGGCCGCATTGCAAGATCTGGTCCCTGCATCTGATGGCACGCAAGACTTGGCCGCCACGGCCGCCGCAGTACGAACCTACGCAACCGCGAACACCGACGCCTCGTTCCAAATCCTCGATTCCGACATCGAAATCGGGCGTTACGACCCATCCACAATTTACTCTCAGGTCACGCTGCTAAATGACGGCATTTTCGACACCGTTCGCGTGACCGTGAGGCGTGATGCCCAGGCGAATTTACCTGTGTCCCTTTTCTTTGCGCCGGTGCTGGGTCTTCAGGAGTCTGGTGTCGCCGCAACGGCGACCGCAGTGTTGCAAAGGGTAACGACCCTTAAGCCCGGCGATGCGATCTTACCCATCTCGCTCCCACAGGATGTGTGGGAGGCACAGAATCCGGGCGATGTCTGGACCGTCTACGGTGACGGAAAGATCTCGGACTCGACCGGCGGCGAGATCCCGGGAAACTGGGGAACCGTGGACGTGGGCTCCACGAACAACAGCACTTCCGACATGAACGACCAGATCACTAACGGTCTGGATCAAAGCCATCTGGACTTCCTCTATGCCGACGGTCGACTGCCAACCAACAGCCACATCGACACGGCGCAGCCACTTTGGTTAAACGCTGATACGGGCATCTCCTCCGGTGTGAAGTCATCGATCCAAGGTGTGCATGGTCAAACGCGACTCATGCCCATCTACGACTATCTTGGCGGAGATCCCACTGGTAACAATCTCGAATTCCACATCGTCGGGTGGGGTGTCGTGATCGTCGACGACTCCAGCTGGAAGGGTAACAAGAATACATGGGTTAGGGTCGAGAAAGCCTACACTTACGATGGGTATCTGACCCCGCAATCGGACTTGAGTAACACGACCGGCACGGTCACAGGCGCGTTCACCTCCCCAGCACTCGTCGAATAACCAACAGTCCGCGACAGAAACACGGATCGAAGTCAGAATCAAGTTTTCGCTGGAGTTTGGAGGTCGTACCGTTGCATAAGCCACGCCGTTATCGCGTCTTTGCCGATCTGAGACTACAAGGCGGGCTTTGTCTACGACTTGTCCTCTACTGGGTGCTCGCCCAAGTGTCGTTCGTTGCCGTGCTAGTCTTCGGCACAGCATTAGAAGGCTTTGCCGGAATTTCATCCGGGAACGACGTAGCCAATTGGCAACCAATTGGCCGAGCATTCGTTTTTTCATCGCTGGTATTACCGATCGTCTTGCTCGACATGCTGTTCTACAGCAATCGGTTTGTGGGACCTCTACTGAATTTTCGCCGCAGTTTCCATCGTCTGGCTCAAGGTGACGATGTCGCTCCTCTCCATTTCCGCGAGCGAGACTTTCTTCACGATCTGAGTCATGACTTCAATTCCGCACGGGATAGAATACTCGATCGTTCCCCCAGGGATGCCCTAGCACCGTAGTGATTCAACAGTGTGCCACTGACGCAACGTTAGTGCTGGTAACGCACCAGCAACGCCGGGCCCGGCCAAAGTACTTCGAGCATGTGATGCTCGGTGTCAGAGTGGACGCTAAAGACATTTTCTCCCCGGCGCAGCGCGCTCACGGGCACGTCTAAGATGTCGAAGTCGTAGTGGTGGTTCATCCCTGAAATCGGCATCCGGTGGTCGTTCAGCTGAAGCGGCGAGTGGTGCCCGTCCCAACCGTGCCAGGTCCGCAGAGCGAGCCCTGCTTCGACCGCCTGTTGGAGCTGTTCTTGGACCTGAATAACACACGACGCAGTTCGCCCAACCCGAACGCCGAACCGCTCGGGAATCTCGTCCGGCCGATACAGCCGCACCGAGGCCGCGGGGCGCTCTAAGCTTAGCTGCCCCACCGCATCCGTCACGAACCATGTCCCCGCCGAGTCTTGGATTCGAGCCACTAGGCGGATCGATTGCGGAGGCTGGTCGGGGACCCAACGTGTGTTCCAGGTGATCTCAGCGGCCGTGGCAACTCTCCGAGAAGTGCCAACATGATGAGCTAGTTCAGCCGGCTCACCTCGGCTGGGCTGAAAATATCCACCGTGCCAATCCAGAAAGACACCGTCTCCGTTCTCGTCGTAGGCATAGTGCCAGGCCAGTAAATCAACCTGCTGCACCGCGCCGCCCGACGCGTCATCCACAGCGACCTGCACTCGCGGGTTTTCGCCAAGCGTGGCGCCGTCGACGGGGCTGGTGATGCTCCCGCGCAAGTGCGGCTGAAGATCCGGGGCATAGTAAACCCGCAAGATAAGCGAATAGAGGCCCCACTGGCCCCAGTTGTAGTTATCCAAAACTCCGCACGTCGCAGAAACGGTGTTCTCGCCTTCGCGCAACTCAGACAACGGAACAGAGATGACTGGGTTGTCCTGCGAGTAATAACGTTCAGGCTGATGGCCAGCAGGTACCGTGCCGATCTCCGGGACCGTATGCCAGGCGTTGCCGTTAAAGCGGATTCTCTTCGCGGTCGTCTTGAGATGGCCGCCCCAGCGATCCAGCAGAGCCTCCGCCCGGACGGCGTTTTGCAGGCTTTCGATCTCGAACTTTAAAACAGGGTTGGGTAAATACCGCTTTGCACCAGCCGCCGTGGCCGCCGGATCGGTGACACGCCAACTCGCATCGGCGCCGTTATGGACCGCGAATTCGCGATACACATCTCCAGGCTGAGGTCCAAGATGGGGACCTTGGGTCTGAGCAGCGGCCGCGGCCAGCAGAAACAACAGTGTTTCAGACGAAAACATAGTAGAGAACCAGATATGCGGTTAACAGAATGGCCGCCCACAATACGGTAGCGCTAAGCGACGACGGTTGCGAGATCGCACCGTCCACACCGAAAGCAACTCGCGCTCGGCGCAGAAAGTAGTCAATGACTGACCGCATGGCCGTAGCGATCAAGCCGCGACCGCGTATTGCCCATGCGACGACCCTTCCTGCCGGTGAAGTAGTCTGGTTCACAGCAACAAGGAATGGTCGTCGATAGAACCAATCGGTGTCCAGGTTAACACTAGGCCGTTCGCGCGGGTAGAGACCGAACCTTCTGATCAGGAAGAATGCCAAGACGGCCCAGGCCACGAGTTGCGCTTGAGAAATCACGTGGGTCAACGTGTAGGGCCGGTACTCGGCTTCGTACGGCAGGACAGAATACAACGCTCCTGGAGCGACACCGATCAGAACGCAAAGCGCAGCGGCAATCCCCATCGCGACCAACATATGTACTGGTGCTTCCTCCGGTCGACGCCCAGAGTCTCGACCCCAAAAGGCGAACATCGGTACTTTGAGATCCGGGAGTACTGCTGCGGCGGCCGCAAACAGCAAGATTAAGTGCAGCGTGGTGTGATGCTCTTCGGCTGCGGCCGACATGATCATCGACTTCGTCGCAAACCCGCTAAACAACGGACAAGCCGCGATCGAAGCCGTTCCCACCACGCAGAATCCAGCAGTCAGCGGCATCGTACGTACAAGTCCGCCCAGCTCGGAGCATTTGGCCGTTCCCGTACGCATCAGCACCGCACCAATCGTCATGAACAACAGGCCTTTGTACAACACGTGCGCGAACGCATGCGCCGCGGTCCCATTCAGCGCCAGCTGCGCAGCCTCGGGATGGGTCGCAAGGTTCGCCAAGCCGACACCGACGACCATGAATCCCAGCTGGTTGTTCAAGCTGTACGCCAACACACGCCGCAAGTCGTTTTCGATCAGCGCATAGGGCAAAGGAAAAACCACCATCACGGCGCCGATCCAGATCAGACACTCGGTACCCGCAAAGCCCCGGGCCAATGCGTAGACCGCCAACTTGGTGGTAAACGCGCTGAGAAACACGGTACCCGTGGGGGTCGCTTCCGGATAGGCATCCTGGACCCAGTTGTGCAGCAGCGGAAACGCGGCCTTGATACCAAAGGCGACGAAGATCAACAGCGTGTCCAACGAGTTCAACCCGCGAAACAACCCCGGCTGATCGGGTAACGATTCGTAAAACGGCGCAACGAAAGCCAGCGATCCGGTGTTCCGCAGATGCAACAGAATTCCCGAGAGCAGGAGCACCCCCGACCCCACCTGGACGATCAGGTAGCGCATCCCGGCACGATATGATCGCTCGGTGCGGCTGGCCCAGACTAAAAAAACAGATGCGACGGCCGTCAGCTCCCAGTAGACAAAAAGAGTCATCAAATCGCCTGCAAACACCGCCCCGATCGCCGCGCCGGCGTAGATCAAAGCCGCCGCAGTCTCGACGCCGTCGTCAACATGGAGCGCGTAGACAACGCTGAGGAAAGCGGCCAGGTGGAAAACATAACCCCAGACGAGGCTCAGCTTGTCGACATGCACAGGCTGCAGCGCGTAACCAAAGAACTGCTCGCTGACCACGGTCCCGACCGGCAAAAAAAAGAGCAGTTGTCCGGCACTCAATAGGGGAAGCATCAACAGCCAGACCAGTCGGATCCGGCCTTGCAGCCAGGGGGCGATCAGCGCTCCCAAGATCAAGATCAAGCCGGGCGGCACGCTACTAATCATCGCGATCTATCTCAACGGTGATGCTTTGCTGAGGCAGGTAGTAATCTTCCCCGCGCTGCACCACGGCGCGCAGCACGTAAGCGACCAGGACCAACACCAGGCAAGCTGCAAGACCGAATAAAGGGAAAAATCCAAACCACTCTTCGTACTCAAAGTGGCCATGCTTGTGGTAGATGAGATCCAGCGCCAACAGGACGAGCCCGATCACAACCAGGCCGGACTGAAACCGGCCCGAGCCGGTCTTCTTACGCTCCCACGCTGAACTCATTGTTACCTTCTCCCAGTTCGCACCGGCCCTGGCCAATGTCTAATGACGAATGCCTAACTAATGACGAATGCCTAATGACGAATGATCAAGGAATGCGAAGCAGAACAACGAATGCCTGGAACCACGGTTGCTCGGTTTGGCCATTGGGAATTCATCGTTCTTTAGTCACTCACTAGTTAGGCATTAGTCATTGGTCATGCTCTTGAAGCCCCCCTCACCATGCCACCGGAGCCAGCACGCGCTGAATCTGATCAGCAAACAGAAAGAGGACAAAACCTCCTCCCGCCGTCAGGCAGAGTGGAATGAGGCAGAAGAGCGGCGCCTCCCGCACCTCAACCCGCTCGTGCAAGTCGGTTGCCGAACAAAAAAAGCCACGGACAACGATCGGCATCAAGTAGGCGATGTTCAGCAAGGAGCTGATCATCAACACGGCCACTAACGGCAGCTGGTCCGCCTCAGCCGCTCCCAAAGCCAAAAACCACTTGCTCCAGCAACCGCCAAACGGAGGAAGTCCGATGACGCTGAGTGAGCCAAGAAAAAACGCGAAGGTCGTGACTGGCATGATCCGTCCAACGCCGCGCATGTCGCTAATCTCGGTCTTATGAGTGGTCACGTAGATCGCACCCGCACAAAAAAAGAGTGTGATCTTGCCGAAGGCGTGCATCGCGATATGCATGCCTCCTCCCACGATGCCCCAACCATTGGCTAACGCTGCCCCCAACACGATATACGAGAGCTGGCTGATCGTTGAGTAGGCGAGTCGCGCCTTGAGATTGTCGCGAGTCAAGGCCACGAGCGAGGCCAGTAGCACGGTAGTACCTGCCAAATACATCAAGGGCACACTGGCCCGAGATGCACTTAGTAGGTCCGTACCGAAAATGTAGATCACCACCTTGAGAATGGTAAACACCCCTACCTTGACGACCGCGACTGCGTGCAACAACGCACTGACGGGAGTCGGAGCGACCATCGCCGCAGGTAGCCAACGGTGAAACGGCATCAGTGCCGCCTTCCCGGTGCCCAACGCGTAGAGTGTCAGCAGCGCAAAGAGGGTCGAGTCACTCGCCCTCCCGGCCAGAATGCCGCCCGGTCGAAAGTCCAAGGTCCCCGCGATGTCCCAAGTCCAGGCCACCGCCAACAACAGGAAGGCCACCGAAGTGAAGAGCAGGATGCCTAAGTAGGTACGGCCGCCCCGCCGCGCCCGCTCGTCCCCGTGATGCGTGACCAGCGGATAAGTCGAGAGCGTGAGGACTTCGTAGAAAAAGAAGAGCGTCAACATGTTCTGGGCCAGCGCAGCCCCCAGCGCAGCAAAAATTGCGATGGCAAAGCAGACGTAGAATCGCGTCTGATGACTCTCCCGATGTGCCCGCATGTAGCCTATCGAGTAGCAGGTAGTGACGATCCACAGACCGGAAGCCACCAGCGCAAACAACATGCCCAGTGGCTCCGCTTCAAACGCCAGGGCAAGGCCGGGGAACACCTCTAGGCAGGAAACCGCAGGCCGACCGCCGTCAAAAACGCCCGGCGCCATCGTGGCCACGACAAGAAACAAAACAGCAGCCAACACGAGGGTCGACGAATCGCGCCAGTCCGGGTGCCGGCCAAGCAACACCGTCACCACCGCCGCAATCAGCGGCAGCAACAAAGCCAGTTGGATGGACACCTCGGGGTTCACCTGGGCTACCTCAATAGCATCTCGGCCGCGCGCCGCGCCACACCCACGGGGAGCGCCGTCCAGACGCCAAACAACAACGAAGCGCCAACCAACACGTAGGTCGGAACAAGCATGCTCAGCGGAACCTCACCGGCTCGGGTCGCGCGATCTTGCCGTTCTGAGGGCGACTGGAAATACGCCACCTCCACAACCCGCCAAACGTATACAGCTGCCAGCAGCGAGCTCAACAGGACCAGCAGCGCGACCGGCCACCATCCCCGCTCGAGTGCCGCCGTGATAAGGAACCATTTGCTGATAAAACCGCCAGTCAACGGAACTCCTATTAACCCCAACCCGCCGAGCACCCAGGCAAATGTGGTCAGCGGCATTGAGCGGCCGATCCCCCGCAAGTCCTCGATCTCCAGCCCACGACGCTGAAAGACAATGCAGCCCGTTGCCAAGAACAGACCTCCTTTGATCAACGCATGGTTGAAGAGGTGGACAATACCCCCGGTCAGGCCGCTGATCGATGCGAAACTGATCCCCAACACGATGTATCCGATCTGCGCGATGCTGGAATAGGCTAACAACCGCTTAACGTTGGTCTGGAAGATCGCCACGGTCGAAGCGATAAAAATCCCGATCAAGGACAGCGTTATCAAGCCGTAGTCCAACGGCAGTAACTCGAAGGCATAGCTGGCCCCGTAAATCGTGTAGGTAAATCGCAACAAGATGTAAACCGAGACTTTGGTAGCTGTCGCGGCAAGAAACGCGGTAACAACCGATGGAGCGTATGTGTAGGCGTTGGGCAGCCACTCATGCAGAGGAAAGAGCGCCATCTTGAGGCTGATGCCCACCGACAAGAACGCGAAGGCGACGAGTACCGTCCTCGTCCGATTCACAGCCATGGTGACGCCCCGCACCTCGACATCCATCAGCAGCCGTTCCGCCATGTCAGACATGTTGAGTGTGCCAGTCATCATGTACATCAGGCCAATGCCGATCAAAATGAACGTCGCCCCGATCGTACCCAGGATCAGGTAACGAAACGCAGCCATCAGCGCCTGCCGTCCCCGCCCCAAGCTGATCAGTGCGTAGGAGGAGAGGGACGAGATTTCGAGGAATACAAACAGGTTGAACAGATCGCCAGTCACCGCGATGCCGAGCAGCCCGGTCAAACACAATAGGTACTCGGTAAAGAACAAGTACTGGCGATCTTCGGGAATCTCGTCAGCCACGCTGCGGGGTGCGAAGCTCACCACCACCGCTGCCAGCGCCGATACAAAGAACGTCACGAACGCCCCCAGCTCGTCGATGCGGTACTCGATTCCCCAGGGCGCTGCCCAGCCTCCCAACTGGTAGCGGACGGCGCCGCCGGCCAGGACATTTGCCAGCACCACGGCCGAGATGCCGAACGTCGCCCAGCAAACCAAGATGGCGAACACGAGCACGGCCACGCGGCGGCGAAGTAACACACAAAGCGGTGCGGCGACCAACGGCGTCACCACCTGCAGCACAGGTAGATGCTCCATCACGACTCCCGCTCCGCCGCCAAAATCTCGTCCTCTTCGATCGTGCCGTACTCTTCGTAGATGCGGACAATCAGCGCCAGGGCGAGAGCAGTGGTCGCGACCCCGACGACGATGGCGGTCAGGATCAACACGCTGGTTAGAGGGTTCGAGAAGGCCTCGAATTCACGGCCCGTCGTCAACCTGCGGGCAGGCATGATCGGCGTCGTGCCGCCATCCACCTTCCCCATCGTGATGTAGAGCAAGAACACGGAGATCTGAAAGATGTTCAGCCCAATCACTTTCTTGATCAGGTTCCGTCTGGCAATCACCATGTAGAATCCGATCATCATTAAGAAAATCACTACCCAATAGTTGTAGTGCCCGAAAAAACCGTTCACGATCGAATCCGCTCCCGCCCAGCAAAGCAAAAAAAGATCGATATCATTACCGCGGCCACGGTGATTCCCACACCCGCCTCGATCAACAAAATACCGAGGTGTTGGCCGTGCCCGGGATCGTGGTGATCGAGCGCACTATAGTCGAGAAAATTGCCTCCATTGAGCATGGCCACAAGCCCCGTCCCGGCATAGACGAGCACTCCGGCCGAAACAACCACTTCCGTGATCCGTGGCGGGATAACTCGCTGCGCCGCAAAGAGGCCAAAGACCAAGCTGTAGAGAATGATACCAGCCGCAAAGATCACGCCCGCCTGAAAGCCGCCACCAGGACCATAGTCACCGTGAAACTGCACGTACAACGCAAAGAGGGCGATGTACGGGATCAACAGCTTCGTCACAACACGCAGAATCGAGTAGTGCCTCATGGCAATTCAGCGCTCGCTTCCCCGCGGTGTCCGAGGGCCACCCCGCAACAACAACAAGACAGCGATCCCGGCCGTAAAGATGACGACCGTCTCGCCCAACGTGTCGTATCCGCGGTAGCTGGCCAACACCGTCGTCACAATGTTCGGTATGCCAACTTCGACCACCTCACCACTAGAACTCGGCACGCGGTCCGCCAAGTACTCTGGGGTGACGTGACGATGTACCGCTGCCCGCGGGTCGCCGTACTGCGGCATGTCGATCGTGCCCGCAACCAACGTGGCGCCCGTCAGCAAGACGATAAAGCCAGGCAATTTGGCGGTGTGAGGCCTCTGTTTGGCCGCACGATTCGTCAGCCCCAAAGTACCCAGCATCAAGATCGTGGCAATTCCGGCCCCGACCGCCGCCTCCGTGAACGCGACATCGGGCGCATCGAGAATCAACATCCAGCCGGCACCCAAGAAACTGTAAATACCGGTCAGCATCACCGCCGCCCAGAGGTCGGCCATCCGCACAACCATAATCGCCGTGGCCACCAGCAAGGTTAGCAACAGCACGTCGATCGCATGCGTGGAAATGTCCATCAGCTCTGGTCCCCGCCTCGATCGTCGCTCAACTTGGGTTGCACCCCCTGACTCAGCGCCGCTTGTGCCAGCGCATGGCAGCCGGTAGGACTGGTAACTAGCAAGAAGAACAGAATCATCGCCAGCTTGACGGCAATAAGCCAGACACCTAGATCGAACCCCTCAGCAAACCCGCTCTCGACAATGCGGATCAGACCCACCTTCACCACCTGCATCATTAGCCCGATCATCAACAGGCCAGCGCCGAGCGTATCGGTCACCCCACCCCCGTGTAGCCGGGAATAGAAGTCCGGCAGGCGGACGACACCGATGCCGCCAATCACCACAAAGGCCGACCCGCCAACAACGAACAGCGCACTCAGCACGCTGAACACAATTTCGATTGCCAAGATCATCCCGCCGCAGATCCTCCTTCAGAGCGATCGAGGTCGAGATCCGAGAAGTGACCGTATTTGGAAAAACGTAAGAGCGCGATCATGCTGATGAAGTTCATCAATGCGTAGGCCAGACCAATGTCGAGGAACTCGGGCCGGTCGGTCAAGAAGCCGATGACCGCGATCAGCAGCACTGTCTTAGTGCCGAACATGTTGAGCGCCAGAATACGATCGAAGACGGTCGGGCCGAAACGCGCGCGAGCGAGCGCCAAAGCCATGGTGACAAGAATGGCGACCATCGCGACAACATGGATCATCGTTGTCCTTCCATTTTCACAACCCGGCGATTTAACTCTCCGGACTTGTCAAACTCTGCCCCCTCGCGAGTCAAAGCGTGTACCACCACGTCGTTACCCCTCACATCCACCGAGACCGTCCCCGGCGTTAGCGTAATCGAATTGGCATACACAACACGACCCAAGTCGGTCCGCTGGTCCGCTTTGACGTGAATCATCGTGGGCTCAATCGGGAGCGACGGCTTTAGAATCCGCTGCGCCACATCAATGTTCGCCAGCACAATCTGCTTGATCAGCCAGGGAGCGTAGATGAAAGGCCGTACACCGAGCAGAGGGGCGCCCTCCTCGTCGTCGATCTGCATCCGATGCGACAGGTAGAGGACGAACAAACACGAAGCCACGCCGAACGAAACCAGCTGTGGTGTGTAGTGCCCCGACCAAAGCAGCCAGATCCCGATCAGTACGCCCAGCAATGCCAAGGAGTGATCGATCCGACGGTGTTGTCGTGGCGGCCTGCGGTGGGGATCGGGAACCGGTGGCGACGCAGACATGAAAGGCGTTTCACTTCTTGCTGGCCACGCGAAGCTGCCCCCGCGCCTGGGATTCCAGCCGGTCCCGGATCTTCTCTAACTCGGTCGTATGGGCCGGACGCCTCTGCGCCTCTTCCAGCTGCGACTGTGCCGCGGCAGCATCCACTTCACTGGCAGGAACCGCACGATTGGTCAGAATCGAAACCACGTCGTTGGCGACCTGTACAAACCCACCATCCACATAGTAACGAGTTACAGTCGTCCCGGACTTGATCCGCAACTCGCCGTACCCCAACCGGCCAATCATCGGGCTGTGTAGCGGCGCAACCCCAATCTCGCCGTCAAACAACGGCAGAGCCACGAAGTCGGCCTTCTCGTCGAGAACAGTCGCCGCAGGTGTCACCACGATACAATTCAGACCGGCCATGTCGAGCGGATCGCTAGATTATGATTAAACGCTAGTAAGCACACCGCGTGTGCCGCAACCAAAGTAGTAAGCACACTCCGTGTGGCAACCAAAGTAGTAGGCACACTCCGTGTGCCGTAACCGAAATAGCACCGTAACCCGTCTTGTCTCACTTCATATTGCGGACGGCACGCAGAGCGTGCCTGCTACCATATTGCGGACGGCACGCGGAGCGTGCCTGCTACCATACTGCGGACGGCACGCGGAGCGTGCCTGCTACCATGCTGGCAGACCACCTGCTAGCCCGAAGCAGCCATGCTCTTAGCCTGCTCCTCAGCTTGTTCAATTGGTCCGACGTACATGAACGCTGGCTCGGGAAGATGATCCCACTTGCCGTCGCAGATTTCTTCGAAGCTGCGAATCGTGTCGTCCATCGTCGTAAACTCACCAGATTTTCCGGTAAACACCTCCGCCACATAAAACGGCTGCGACAGAAATCGCTCAATTCGGCGAGCACGATGGACAATCAACTTATCCTCTTCGCTCAGCTCGTCTACCCCGAGAATCGCAATGATGTCCTGTAACTCACGGTAACGTTGCAAGGTCGTCTGCACCCGTCGGGCAATCGCATAGTGACGATCACCAACGTACTGCGGGTCGAGAATTCGGCTGTTCGATGCGAGGGGGTCGATCGCCGGATAGATCCCCTTCTCAGAAATCGACCGTTCCAAGTAGATGAAGGCGTCCAGCTGACTGAAGGCGGTCGCCGGCGCAGGATCGGTCGGATCGTCTGCCGGCACGTAGACCGCTTGCACCGACGTGATCGCGCCCTTATTGGTTGAGGTAATCCGTTCCTGAAGAGCACCCATTTCGGTGGCCAGCGTGGGTTGATAGCCGACCGCAGAGGGCATGCGGCCCAGCAAGGCCGAGACTTCGCTGCCCGCCTGCGAAAAGCGAAAGATGTTGTCGACGAACAATAGAGTGTCTTTGCCGGTCGTGTCCCGAAAGTACTCGGCCATGGTCAACGCCGAGAGGGCTACACGGAGCCGGGAACCCGGCGGCTCATTCATTTGACCGAACACCATCGCTGTCTGATCGATCACGCTGCGGCCCGTATCACCGATCTTGGCTTCTTGCATTTCCAGCCACAGGTCGGTGCCTTCGCGAGTTCGTTCGCCAACTCCGGCAAACACGGAGTAGCCACCATGCTCCCTGGCGATACGGGCAATCAACTCGGTCAAGATGACCGTCTTTCCCAAACCGGCACCGCCGAACAGTCCGGCCTTACCACCCCGCACGAAGGGAGTCAGCAGATCGACGACTTTGATGCCCGTCTCGAACAACTCGGTGCTCGTGGAAAGCTCACTGACCTCGGGTGCCTGAGCGTGGATCGGGCGCAGCTCGTCGGAGTCGACCGGCCCGCGGACCGTCGACCGGCTCGCCCAGCAGATTGAAGACTCGCCCCAATGTTCCGTCACCCACCGGCACCGAAACCGGTTGCCCTGTGTCGGTACATTCCTGACCGCGGATCATGCCATCGGTGCTGCCCAAGGCGACGCAGCGCACACGCCCGCCTCCCAAGTGCTGCTGCACCTCGCCGGTCAAGCTGACTGTAATGCCCTTGTGCTTACTCTCGACCTTGATCGCGTTATAGATCGCGGGCAGGTTTTGCTCGTCAAATTCTGCATCAAACGTTGAACCGATGATCTGTGTCACACGTCCTGTCGCGGTTGCTGTCGCCATAACTCGCCATGTCTCGTTGCGGATTTTTCTTTTGGAATCTCACTGCATCCCCGAGCAGACCACAAGCGTGCGGCTGCAAAGGACGCCAGTCATTGAACTAGCCACTCAAGTGCCTCAGCGCCTCCAATGACCTCCATGATCTCGCCCGTGATCTGTGACTGCCGGGCACGGTTGTAGGTCATCGACAGCTGTTTGATCATCTCGTCCGCATTTTCCGTGGCCGCCTTCATGGCAACCATCCGTGCGATCTGTTCGCTCACGGCAGCATCCAGAAAGCACTTGAAGAGCTTGACTCGAAAACTCATCGGCACAACCTCTTCCAAAATACTCTCGGCGGACGGCAGGAACTCGTACATCGCGTCCCTGCCCTGCTCCGCTTTTTTCTCGTCTTTGCCAGTATCCTCGGGTTCCAGTGAACGAAGAGGCAAGAGAGTCTCGACCACCGCCTGCTGCCGTGCGCTACTGATAAACTGGGTATAGGCCACGTCCAGCCGGTCGATCCGTCCCGTGGTGAACTCATCCATGTAGCGATTGGCGATTACCTCAACCTCCTCGAACTGAGGCTGGTCTTCAAACTGTGTGTAGGACTCATCAATCTCAACCTTGCGAAATCGATAGCCAGAAATCCCGCGTTTGCCGGCGACCTCGGTTCGCAGCTGGCCAACTTCCTCGCAGAGCTGCTGGTGGCGGGCCAGCGACAGCCTGATCACCGACCCGTTGTAGCCACCGCACAGTCCGCGGTTAGCCGACAGCACCAATAGCACCGCGTTGTCGGTCGATTCGCGCGCCTGCAGCAACGGATGCGTCACCTGCAACCCGCTCTCCGCGAGGTCGCGGACAACCTGCGTCACCCGCTCCGTGTACGCGGTCGCCGCCGTCGCGCGGTCCATCGCCTTTTTGAACCGCGCGGTGGCAATCAACTCCATCGTCCGCGTGATCTTCTTGATATTCCGGATCGACTTACGTCGTTTATCTAGGGCTCGAGCTTTCGCCATCGAAGTTTCTTCTAGGTCAGATATCCGCGATTGAACTCATCGATCGCCGCTTTGACGTCGGCTTCCAGGTCACCCATTTCGCTTTGCTCGTTCAGCTTATCCCACAGATCCTGCTTGTGGTCGTGAATGAAAGTCAGGAAAGCCGTCTCCCACTCCGGGACTTTGTTAACAGGCACTTTGTCCAAATGTCCCCTCGTGCCGGCGTAGATGCTGAGCACCTGGTCGACCACATGCAGCGGCCGGTATTGCGGCTGCTTCAGCAACTCGACCATCCGGTAACCGCGGTCCAGGCGCGCCTGTGTGGCCGCGTCCAGGTCCGTCCCCAGCTGGGCGAACGCCTCGAGCTCACGGAAGGATGCCAAGTCCAGCCGTAACCCGCCGGCGACACTCTTCATGGCCTTGATCTGCGCGGCGCCTCCCACGCGCGATACCGAGATGCCCACATTCATCGCCGGACGAATCCCCGCAAAAAACAGGTCCGGCTGTAGGTAGATCTGCCCGTCGGTGATCGAAATCACATTGGTCGGAATATAGGCCGAGACCTCACCTTCCAAAGTCTCGACGATGGGGAGCGAGGTGAGCGAACCTCCTCCCAACTCCTCGGAGAGCTTCGAGGACCGCTCAAGCAGCCGGCTGTGGCAGTAGAACACATCACCCGGATAAGCCTCGCGACCCGGAGGACGACGCATCAACAACGACAGCTGGCGGTAGGCGACCGCCTGCTTGGACAGGTCGTCGTAGACAATCAAGGCGTGTTGACCCTTCCACATGAAATACTCGGCCATCGACGTCCCAGCGTAGGGCGCCACGTATTGCAGTGGGGCGGGAGCACTGGCGCCGGCCATAATCACCGTGGTGTAGTCCATGGCACCGTGCTCCTCGAGCACCTTGACGACGCCAGCCACTGAGGAGTCCTTCTGACCGACGGCCACGTAAAAGCACTTCACACCGGTTGTCTTCTGGTTCAAGATCGTGTCGATGGCCACGGCAGTCTTGCCCGTCTTGCGATCTCCGATGATCAGCTCTCGTTGGCCGCGGCCAATCGGAGTCATCGAGTCGATTGCCTTGATTCCTGTCTGCAGAGGCTCACAGACCGGTTGCCGCTCGGAGACGCCAGGCGCGATGATCTCCACCACACGACTCTCGCTGGAACCCAGTGGGCCTTTTCCGTCGAGCGGGTTTCCCAGGGGATCGATCACGCGACCAATAACGGCTTCACCCACTGGCACCGACAGCAACTCACCTGTCGCTCTGACTTCTTCGCCTTCTTGAATCTCGAGATAATCGCCCAGGATGATGACGCCGACGCTGTTTTCTTCAAGGTTGAAAGCCAAACCGCGGGTGCCACTTTGAAACTCGACCATTTCATTGGCCATGACCCCCGACAGGCCGTGGACTCGTGCAATGCCGTCGCCAACCTCCAGGACCGTGCCCACTTCCCGCACGTCAACTTGACTCTCGTATTGCTCGATCTCCGCCTGAATCACAGACGCGATTTCATCGGCATTAAACTTCATGGCAATCCCGTTTTCTCTTGCATCCGTTTTGTTTTCGATCCGGGCAACCGCCGATCTTGTGGCGCGCCCAGGGACTAGTCTTTCAGAGCGAATCGATCCAACTCAGAACCGATCCGCCGCCCCGCTCGACCGACCATCTCTCCGCGCAGCTTCAGCAGCCGGTTGGCCAGGCTGCCGTCATACACCGTATCTCCCACACGCACGACCAATCCGGCGATCAGCTCCGAGTCGACGCTCAACTGCAGCTCCACTTCGCGGCCGAGCCTCTCCTGCAACATGCTCTTCACGGTCTCGATCGCCTGCTCGTCCAACTCATCCGCGGACTGCACGTGCACCTCGACGCGCCCTCTCATCTGGTTAAACTGCTGGCGAGCAGCCCGAGCAATTGCCGGAAGGCAATCCAAACGGCCGCGCCGCGCGGCCACTTTGAGAAAGCGTAGTGACTGAGCGGAGACCTTGCCGCCGAACGAGCTGTCGAGCAGCCGCTGCTTGACTTCCAACGGCACGCGCGGTGATTCCAACGTCTGCTGCAATGCAGGCAGCTGCGCCAACACTTCGACGACCGAATCGAGCTCGCCGAGTACCGACTCCGTGTTGCCCGCGGTCTCGCCCGCGCCGATCAGCGCCTTGGCATAGACGGAACCCAGGTACTGCTGACCTGTGTCGAATACCGTCTGGGGAGTCGCTTCCGCCATCAGTTGTTTCTCGGTATCTGCTGTAGTGCGTCGCGAATCAGTTGAGCGCGGTCGTTGGCCTTAACCTCGCGTCCGCATGAGCTGGCCGGCCATCGAGACTGCCAGGTCCACGCTCCGCTCGGTGATGTCTTGAATCGCCACGTTCTTCGCGGCCGTAATGTCTTCGACGGCACGTTGCCGCTCCCGCTCGGCGGCTTCTTGCGCCTCGGCCACGATGCGGTCCTTGGCCGACTCCGCATCGCGTTTGGCGCCCGCCACAATTTCGCGGGCTTCTTCGGTCGCAGCGGCTAACTTCGCCTCGTACTGCTGCAGCTGCTTCGCCGCCTGCTCGGCGCTCCGCTGGGCTTCGTCGATCTTGTCGGCAATCGCCTGCTCGCGCTTTTCCAGCCCCATCACGATCGGGCCCCCAAGCAAACTTGGCCAGCACAGCCAGCAGGCAGAGAAAGACCACAAAGGTCCAGATCGCCAGATCGCTTCGGAACTCGGACACGCTGGCCTGATTCGGGCCGGCGTTCTGATGGCTCAAGTCCGTCGGGTCGTGATGCCCAGCACCGTGCGATTGCTCATGCCCCGGCGTCGTCGGAATGTTCATCTGCGGCGTGTTCGACCGCTTCCGAACCAGTGGAGTGTTCCGCAGCGGACTCCTGACCGTTCACCAGGCCGCTTCCGCTGGTCACGTAGACTACGGCGAGCACCGCCGTCGCAAACCAACCAAGATGACGCATAGCTGCTGACCCCTCTGACTGCGAAAACAGGCGGACTAGCGAGCGGACCGACACCGGCCCACAATTCCGTTAACCCGCTGGCCACGGATTTTGCGTGCTGCAGATGTACAGCGCGTAAAAGGTAAACCCTTCAATCAGCGCGGCGGCGATAATCATCGCAGTCTGGATGCTGCCGGCAACCTCCGGTTGGCGGGCCATGCTCTCCACAGCCAGACCGGCCAGGCGACCAATGCCATACCCCGGCACCGATGACTGTCAAGCCAACCCCAAACGCACCGGAAAACTCGACCCCGCCCCCGTCCTGGGCCATGGCGGGGCACTGCGAACACGAGAACCGCGCCACAAGCGGCAAAAAGAACTCTCACAATGTTGTTCACGGAAGTAATCTCCTCTGGCTAGTGAACAAGAACGCTGCGGCCACCTAGTGATGGTGGATTGCAGCGCCAATAAACAACGCGGACAGGAACGTAAAGACGTAAGCCTGCAAGAACGCTACGAACAACTCGAGACAGCTAAAAAGCGTAGAACCCACAACGGCAATCACTGCGGTGATTCCCCAACTGGAACTGGCCGCCCCCGCCGCACTGAAGGCGAGTGTCATGATGCCCAGCAAGACGATGTGGCCCGCGACCATGTTGGCGAGCAACCGGATGGAGAGCACGGCGTGCTTGATACAGAGGCTCAACAACTCGATCGCAAGGATCATCGGCTTGAGAACTATCGCCAGAATCAGCGGTAAATCCATCGATGGAATCTGGTTCAGGAAGAACCCGATCGGTCCGAACTTGGCCATGCCGAAGAAAATAACCGTGGCAAACGTGACGACCGCCAAACCGAAAGTGGCCCCCCACGCACCAGTCGGAGCGCCCACCCAGGGCAACATTCCCATCAGGTTGCAAACCAACACAAAAAAGAACAACGTCAACAACAGCGGCACGAAGCGGTCGGCGTCGTGGTGTGCCAATCGCCGGTCGAGCGATCTGGTCACGAATGAAAACAACAAAGAGCCTCCAGAAAGTTCCAGAGGCGACCGCGGGGACGTTCCCCCTCTTCAACTTGACGTGCGAGCCAGCTGAAGACACCGCAGAGAATGCATGCGCAACCGCCACCTCGATGATCATGAACTTCGAGATGGCACAGGCCAGACTCGCGTTCATAAAGATTCCGCAACTTGCCAAACGGCTGCGGAATCAAGATCTTGCCGCTGAGATGCCGGTTGTAGGCGTGAACCGTTTCGGGGCTCCAACGAATCGACTCGTCGCTGTTAAACGCGGTCAGGTCGCCAGCACGCTCCCGAGCCTTCTCCCAACCCTGACGAGCCCCCTGCGCTTCGAAGTGGGAATCAAACCACTCCTTGTCCAACTCCTCGCGGAGAAACCGGTCGAAAGGCTTGCCCTCGTTCTTGTGGTCGTGCTTCCACTCTTCGTACTGAGCTAAGACTTCCGTTTTGGCCGCGACGTCTCCCGATTTCAGTGCCGCGTACTCTTCATACAGCCGGCTGGCTTCCCAAGCTTGGAATTGCGGATCCAGCCGCGTCCAGACCTCTGGAAACTCGGTCTTGTCGCCATACCTGGCGGGCCACAGGCTCTTAGGAACCTCGAAGTAGTAGCTGTCTTTGATGTGGAGTATCGGAGACGCCATGTCGTCATGCCTTTGCGACAGTTGTTTTTGAGGCGCCGATCAGGCGTACTGACAACAGTGTCTCGACGATCAACATCCAGAAGTAATAGCAGAGGATCATCCCAAACACTCCGGCTCGCGCCAACGGACCTCCCGTTCGCTGAAGGACGATACCAACCAGCAGAGGAAGGCCCATTCGGAACAACATCCCCAAGAGCGACGCGTGGATCGCAGCGGGTGTGCCCCGGGTAACTCCCACCAGCAACAACGCAGCGGTGCCGGCGACCCAGCAAACCACTCCCGCCACCACCGCCGCCAACAAACCGTCCGCACCGTGGCTCCTGTACCCGAACCAGCCGTAGACCGGAAAGACAACCAACAGCGCCAGGAAAAACAGCATCACGTGGACCGCCACACTGCGTTTCTCGCCTGCTGGGCCGCTATCGGTTGGATCGTTCACAGGTCTTCCAGCTTTCGCTTTTCGATGTCAGCCGCGTCGCGGAGACGGTTTTTCTGCCGGGCCCTTGTCATGACCAAGAGGTGCCAGATACCGAGCGTGATACCGACAGCAAACCCCGCCAAAGCGAAGCACGACGTCCCGATCCGCTTGTCGAGCCACTGGCCAGCGAGCCCAGGCAACACCATCTCGATGGCAACCGCCATGATCCGGGCGACCCACTGCATCGCTTCACCCATGGGGTGAGGCTTTCGGGGCGGGTCACTCACTTGGGCCTCTTGGAGAGAGAGACTCCTGAATACCGCAAACAACTACCAAATAAAGACTTACAGAAAAACTCATCGTCTCAGACCGTCGGCGAGCGGGCCGAATGTGGGGCCCAACCGCGTAAGATCGCCAACTTTATACCAACGCCTAACATGTGGTCAACCAACCGATTCCGCAATTTGTGCTTTTTTTCACGATGTCGGGCCGCTCGCCGCCGAGTCCCGTCTTCAATCGGCTTCTCTGGCGTGCTGCCTGTGGCGGTCAAAGGTCGGCTCGACAGGTCTTGGCGGACACATTCGTGGCCCTGCTAGCATAACGCAACTCTTTTATTACGAATGACTTAGATGCCATGAATAGCCACTGTCACCCGCCCGCTCGATACACCACCTTTGGGGGGTATCTGTTGCAATTATCCGCTCCATCAGTTACACTCAGATTATTGGCTTGATCGGCAAAATGCTCCTTTGTGGGCCCCGGTCGTAGTCAACAGCGGTTGATCGAAGGTCTCGTTGGTTTGACAGCATCTGTCGGGCGGCGCAGCACAGCCCTCTCGATCGGCAATCGGCAACACAGCAGGCTCCCCTAGGCCTGTACAGTTGTTTCCTAGCGTGCCAATCTCAACCGCTGGTGCATCGAAGCACGCAAAAAGCGCGTTTGCAGCCCTGTAGGCCGCAAACGACATCATCTCATGCGGCCAGGGATTGCCGGTGGGCTCGGTATAGACGAGTCAGGGAGGACGCCCAATCGCGAGGTGCGTCGCGGCAGCGGCGCGATTGTATGCGGAGGGTAGCCCCTTGTACACGGCAGCAGCTCTGAAGACGCAAACGGTCCGTGATCTCGGCAAACTGGCCAGCAAACTCGGTGTCGAGGGCTGGCGGTCGATGCGGAAAGATGAACTCGTGCGCGCCTTGGTTCGCGCTGCTAAGCGTAAGGCTGCCAAACGGCGTTCGCCGGCCCAGAACGGCAAGCGGGCAACAAAGACGGTAGCGGTCCGCAACGGCTCGACCAAGACCAAATCACGGCCGACTCGACGCAAGCCGGCGGTACAAAAGACAACGAAAAAGACGGTTGCCAAACCGAAGAGCCCTCGCGTCGCGCGGCGAATCCAGAAGGCGAACGAGGAGCGTGCGCGGCACAAGAACCTGGCATCGAGCAACGGGGCCCCCGATCAGCGGCGACGTAAACCAGAGCCGGAAGCCGCCGTCGGGGACAAGAAAGATCGCGTGGTTTTGCTGGTCCGCGACGCTTACTGGCTGCAGGCCATGTGGGAGCTCACCCGGCAAAGTGTGGATCGGGCGCGGGCCGCGATGGCCGAACATTGGCATACCGCCAGGCCCTTTCTCCGCCTTGTGGAGCTCGACGCGGGGGGCACAACCAGTTCCGCCGAACGCGTTGCCCGCGAAATTGAAATTCACGGTGGCGTCCGCACTTGGTACATCGACGTTCACAATTCACCCAAGTCTTTCCGCGTTGACATTGGCTATTTGGCGGCCAATGGGCGGTTCTACGCACTGGCTCGCAGTAACACGGTCACCACCCCACGGCCTGGAAATGGTGACGACCTCGAGCACAACTGGTCCGAAATTGCGGAAAACTGCGAGAAAATCTATGCCTTAAGCGGTGGTTACTCGGACGAAAACGGGGCGCAAGAGCTGCAGGAGTTGTTCGAGGAAAGGCTGGGCCGGCCGATGGGCTCCCCGGCCGGAACACGCTTTGGGGTGGGTGCGGACAAGATGCTGATGCAGCAGCGCAGCTTTGAGTTCGAGGTGGATGCCGAGATGATCGTCTTCGGTGTCACCAAACCAAACGCTCATATCACCTTAGCCGGAACGCCTGTCAAGCTGAGGCCCGACGGCTCCTTCTCGGCGCGGCTCAGTTTGCCCGATCGACGTCAAGTTCTCCCGGTGGTGGCGAGCAGCCCGGATGGAGTCGAGCAACGGACGGTCGTACTTGCCGTCGAGCGCAACACCAAGGTCATGGAACCCAAGATTCGTGAGGGCAGCCAGTGAGCTGAACCAGTCAGCTCGCTCGTAACGTTGTCGGAGTGCTGCCCCGCTGCTAGGATCTAAGTCAGCGGCCCAGCTGGGTCGCCGGCAATCGCCTCTGCCATGTTCGTGTTGTCGGTGTCATTTTTTGGGGAGCCGATAACGAGATCCGCAGGGGGCTGGGTTAAGCCATGATCGCGCGTATAGCCAACGGTCCGGCGGCGGCGTCGCCGGTTTCGGTTGGATCACGTACCTCATGGCTCAGGTCCCCCCGTTAGGCATTGCGGGCTCTCACAAAACGCATCGCCACGGCATTGCGGTGGAGGAATTGCCACTTATGCTTCCCTCACCCTTTCCGCCAGAGGGGGTCGTGCAGCTTTTAAGTTAGTGCGTGATTTCGTCTTTCTTCACTCTCCCCTCGGGGAGAGTCGGCCCGAAGGGCCGGAGAGGGGGAACCGTCCCCGGACGCTACGCGTCGGTTTCGCTGGGGAACCGTGGGCTAACGCCCAGCGGCTGATGTGGAGCGTAGCCGAACTCGCCAGAGTTTGGTGGATTGCACGAAGCGTAAAACGTAAAAGCTGCACGACCTCCTCGGGGAGAGTCGGCCCGAAGGGCCGGAGAGCGGGAACCGTCCCGGACGCTACGCGTCGGCTTCGCGGGGGAACCGTGGGCTAACGCCCAGCGGCTGATTTGGAGCGTAGCCGAACTCGCCAGAGTTTGGCGGATTTCATGAAGTGTAGAAGCTGCACAGCCTCCCAAGGGGAGAATGAAGAAAGACGAAATCACGCACTAACTCAGAAGCTGTACCACCTCGCGGAAGGGGAGATCGAAGCCGCTGTGCGGGCAGTTTCTCTGGGTTTTACGACAAGTCGGGGACCGCGGGACGGTGATGCTGGACTCTAAACGCGCCGAGCTGGTTGACTTGATCCGGAGCTTTGGGAGTTGCGCGGTCGCCTTCTCCGGCGGCGTTGACAGTTCCGTCGTGGCAAAGGCCGCGCAACTGGCTCTCGGCGAGCGGGCCATTGCGGTTACGGCGACGGGCCCCAGTCTTGCGGCCGGGGAATTATCCCAGGCCAGAGAGCTGGCCGCCGCGATCGGAATCCGCCACGTGACCGTCGAAACCGACGAGAGTCGGGACCCACGCTATCTCCAAAATGACCCCGACCGCTGTTACTACTGCAAATCTGCACTTTACAAGCATCTCAGCGGTTTGCTGGCTCAGTACGAGGTGCAGGTGATGGTCAATGGGGCCAACCTAGATGATTTGGGAGACTATCGGCCTGGCATGAGGGCAGCCGGGGAATATCAGGTCCGCAGCCCGCTCGCCGAGTGCCGTTTGAACAAGTCCGAGATTCGCCAGTTGGCCGCCGCATGGGGGTTACCCGTGTGGGACAAACCTGCGATGCCCTGCCTGGCCAGCCGCGTCGCATATGGCGAAGAGGTTACCGCCCAGCGTCTGCAGATGGTCGACCGGGCTGAGCAATTCTTGCGGGAGCGCGGCGTTCGCGAAGTTCGCGTGCGATATCATCGGGGAGACCTGGCTCGCATCGAGCTGCCGCTTGACGAGATCGCGGTGTTTTCGGACACAGCGGCCCGCGCGGCGCTGGTGCGCCATTTTAGTGCCTTGGGCTTCAAGTACATCACGCTGGACTTGCAGGGCTTCCGCTCTGGCAGTTTGAATGCGGTGATCCCCATCGAGACGCTGCAGACTTGACGAATCGCTCGGAGTTAAGCCACCTCCCTGTTGTTGACTTCTTTACTTCAATCGCCTTGCCGGCTAGGCTTTGTCTCACAAGGATCGAGCGGCTCCAAGTAGGCACGCTCTGTCGTGCCGACCACTGTTTGAAGGTGAGCCGGATGGTCACGGCACACGGAGTGTGCCTATCTGTTTTGTGTAGAGACAAATCCTAGCTGTCCGCTTGGGATACAGGGGGGAACAGATGCTGCGTTATCTTGTTTTGATACCTGTTACTTGCCTGTGGCTCTCAGCGGGCATGGCGGGTCACGTCCTGGCACAGGAAGGCGAAACCGCTGAGTCCGCTACTGTTGATGCAGCAGGCGAAGCCGCAGCGGAAGCGGCTCTGGCGGGGCACAACGCCTGGATGCTGGTCTGCACTGCTCTTGTGTTGTTCATGACTGCGCCTGGGTTGGCCATGTTTTACAGCGGCCTAGTGCGCAAGAAGAACGTCGTGGGCGTCATGATGCAGTGCCTCTTCTTGATGGGGCTGATGACGGTCATCTGGGCGCTTTGGGGCTACTCGCTGGCGTTCGGAGGGGATGGCCGGTGGGTTGGCAACGGCGAGTTTCTGTTCATGGCCAATGTGCAGAGCCAGCTGGTCGGCGGCGAGCCAGAGATGCCCATGGAAGGAGCCATTCCCCGCGCAACCCACATGCTATTTCAGGGCATGTTTTTCATCATCACACCGGCGTTGATTTGCGGCGCGTTTGCTGAGCGGATGAAGTTCAGCACGATGGTCGTTTTCATGATACTGTGGGGCACACTCGTCTACTGCCCTTTATGCCACTGGGTTTGGGACGGCGGAGTGCTTGCCTATGGTGCTGAATGGGCACTTGCCGGCGGTGCTCTAGATTTCGCTGGTGGAACGGTGGTTCACATTAGCTCTGGGGTGTCGGCGCTCATCTGCGCGCTGGTAATCGGCAAGCGTCTTGGGCACGGCCATGAGCCGATGCCGCCCCACAACTTGACCTACACCGCCATGGGAGCGGCGATGCTTTGGGTAGGTTGGTTCGGGTTTAACGCAGGCAGCCAGCTGGCCTCCGACGGCCTGGCTGCCAGTGCCTTCATGGTGACGCACTTTTCTGCTGCGGCCGGCGCTGTGACCTGGGCAGCGCTTGAGTGGCTACAGCGGGGCAAGCCGAGTATTTTAGGCACCAGTTCTGGTGCGGTCGCGGGGTTGGTCTGCATCACGCCAGCCGCCGGATTTGTGAATGCCATGCCAGCGTTGATGATGGGAGCGGCGGCCGGGTTCGCTTGTTTTCTGGCCTGCACCACGCTCAAGAATAAGCTCGGCTACGACGATTCTCTCGATGCATTCGGAGTGCACGGCGTCGGGGGTACGCTGGGTGCTGTGCTCACTGGGGTTTTTGCGACGCGGGCCGTCAACGCGATGGCCGGCGTTGACGAGACCGGGCAAGCGAGCCCCGTGGGGGCGATTGATGGCAACGTGACGCTGGTTTTTGCCCAGCTCGTCGCAGTGCTGTTCACTGTCGTGTTTGCCGTCGTCGTCACCTGGTGTTTGTTGAAGGTGCTGGACATGACCATGGGTTTGCGCGTGCCGCAAGAGGAAGAGACACGAGGACTTGATCTTTCCCAACACGGAGAAGAGGGGTACATCTTCCTGTAAACCGGCGATAGACTTGCGGTAGCAGCTGGGTGAACCGAGGAGCATCTCAATGAAGAAAGTCGAAGCGGTTGTTCGTCACTTCAAGCTCGAAGACGTCAAGAACGCGCTGACCGAGCAGGGCATTCATGGAATGACGGTAACCGAGGTGCGCGGTTTCGGGCGCCAGAAGGGCCACACCGAGATGTACCGCGGCACGGAATACACCGTTGACTTCGTCCCCAAAGTCAAGATCGAGGTTGTCTGCCGCGACGCCAGCTTACAAATGGTCGTCGACACGGTCATGAAGGCTGCGCAAACAGGTCAAATCGGCGATGGAAAAGTCTTCGTCACAGATCTCGAAGACTCGATCCGTATTCGGACCGGTGAAACTGGCGAGGACGCGCTGTAGTGATGCGCCACCAACGATGCCTGGTCCTCACCTTCGCCCAGCCGTTTTCGCAGCCCGCAAGCTACTTGCCGAAGGCAGAACCAAGCTACGAGCTCAACACGATCGAGGCTCACCCGGAATCCAGGTTTGCGCCCATCAAACAGATCTTTACGACACCGTCTTACTCGACTTGTACGAAGCGGCGCTTGCCGAGTTTGGTGCCGAAACTGAATCGCTGTTGACGCTGGTTCCTCACGGCGGCTACGGCCGGCGCGACGTGGCTCCTTTTTCCGACGTCGACTTGATGATACTCGTCGAGCGGGTCTCCGACGAAGCTGTCGTACCCTTTGTTCGGCAACTCACGCAAGACATTACCGACGCAGGTCTGCAGCTGGGCTGTAGTGTTCGGTCTCCCGAAGAAGCGGTCTCTCTCGCCCTCAAGGATGCGACGGTCTTCACCTCCCTAGTTGAAGCACGTTATTTGCGGGGCAGTTCGGAGCTGTTCAGCCGTTTCACACACCGATTCCGCCGCCGCATCAGAAGTCGCGCGCCAAGTCTGATTCGTTCGATCGAAGAGGCGCGCCGCACCGAACGGCGACAATTCGGCGAAACGGTCTATCTCCTGGAGCCAAATGTTAAGCGTTCGCGGGGAGGGCTGCGCGACCTGCAGTTCTTGAGATGGGTCGGATTTGCCCGCTATGGCGAAGCGGACCCGGAACATCTGGAGCGGTTGGGAGTCCTGCCGACCGAGGATCGACACAAGTTGCGCGCGGCGCGCGAATTCCTGCTCCGGCTGCGGAACGAACTGCACTTTCACGCTGGCAAACCCCAGGACAACTTCAGTAAGTCCGAGCAACTGCGGTTGTCAGAAAACCCTCGCTATGCCGACACCGAAACGCTGCTGCCCGTCGAGCAGCTGATGCGCGAGTATATCGAACACACTAGCGACGTTCGTTATGTGGTGGCCCATCTCTTAGCGACGGCCAAGCGCCAAGCCACGTTCACCGGCATCGTCAATCCGCTGTTTAGCCATCGCGTGGGTGACAAGTTCCGGGTCGGACCCGCCCACATCAGCGTGACCAAGCGCGGCCTGCCGCAGGTCACCTCCGATTTGACCGAGACGCTGCGGTTGATGGAGTTGTCGAATTGGTACAACGTCCGCATCGATCACCCGACATGGCAGGCCGTGCGGAATGCGATGATCGATCGTCCATTGGTGGAGGTTTCACCACAGGCGGCCGAGCGATTCCTGTCTTTACTTTCGCAACCTGCTCGTCTGGGAAGCCTGCTACGGCGGCTGCATGAGCTGCGGGTGCTCGAGAAGCTGATCCCTCCCATGGCACATGCTCGCTGCTTGATGCAATACAACGACTACCACAAGTTCACGGTTGATGAACACTCGATTCGAGCGGTCGAGAGAGCGACCGAGTTCCGTGACGATCAAGGGCCTCTAGGGGACGCCTACCGGGCGCTGCGTGACAAGCGGATGCTGCACTTGGCCTTGCTGGTGCACGATTTGGGCAAAGGCTTCCCAGAAGACCACAGCGAAGTAGGTAGCCGCCTTGCCCAGGAAATCGGTGTGCAGCTGGGACTGACATCTCGGGAGACAGAGACGCTGCGATTTCTGGTGCACAAGCATCTGTTAATGTCGCACCTGGCGCAGCGCCGGGATATTCACGACGACGCGGTGGTGGTACAGTTCGCCGTCGAGGTCGGCTCGACCGACGTCTTACAGTTGCTTTATCTGCTGACCTGTGCTGATCTGGCGGCCGTGGGCCCCGGGGTCCTCAACCGTTGGAAGTTAGAGCTCATCACGCACCTCTACCAACGCGCCCGCGAGTATTTGGACGGCGAACAACTGTCACTGGGAACCGACAGGGTGCTGGCAGAGCGACGTGGGCAGCTGAGCGAGCTGATCGGCGCAAACCCAGCCACCGCCGCCTGGAGTCAGCGGATTGACGGGCTGCCCCACAGCTATTTGTTGCGGCGGCCCGTCGAGCAAATCGCGGAGGAGCTGGGCCAGCTAGAACGTCTATCACGCAAAGACGTTGCAGCCTGGGCCAACTACCTACCGGAACAAAACACCGTTGAATTCATGGTGGGAGCCTACGAAGACATCACTGCTGGAGTCTTCCACAAGCTAACGGGGGCACTGGCCAGCAAGGGGCTGCAGATCCTCTCGGCCGAGATACACACGCTGGCCGACCAGCTGGTGCTCGACCGCTTTCACGTGCTCGATCCGGACTATGCTGGAGCGCCTAGCGACGAGCGTCTCGAGGAAGTCAACGGCGCTCTGGTGAAAGCCCTTCAGGACGACTCCGACCGCCGCCCCACTTTCCGCCGCGTGTGGGCAGATCGGTCGCCCGCAGCGGCCAGTCAATTCGCGTCCCTGCCGACGCGGATACAGATTGACAACAATACATCGGATCACTACACCATCCTGGACATCTTTGCCCACGACCGAATGGGGCTGTTGTATACGATCGCGCGTACCGTATTTGAGTTGGGTCTGTCTGTTCGCATGGCAAAGATCGGAACCTACCTAGACCAGGCCGTCGACGTCTTCTACGTCACGGACGAGCAGCATCGCAAGCTACTTGAGGAGTCTCGGTTGATCGAGATCCGCGAGCGGCTGCTGGCCGCCATCGAGAATCACTCGACGATCGTTGCCTAATGAAGTGACTTGGCACGTGCCCTCAATCGTAACCCGAAGCGTAAGCGAGGGAATGACTTACGTTGGTACACCAA
The DNA here is from genome assembly GCA_965223305.1 of Pirellulaceae bacterium. Taxonomy (GTDB): domain Bacteria; phylum Planctomycetota; class Planctomycetia; order Pirellulales; family Pirellulaceae; genus CBDCWT01. The sequence goes on from CBDCWT010000040.1 coordinate 138,379, forward strand.
CTCCCCTCGCTTACGCGTCGGGTTCCGAAAAAACCTGACGAATTAGACACTCATGCTCTAGCAGGGAGCGATGACGTCTGTGGATGCCACCCGTAAAACCAAACCTGCCGGCAATCCGCTCAATCCCTATCCCTTCTGGGCACCGCGGTTTTGGCATGGCATGCGCTTCGGCGACTGGCTACAGCTGGTCGCTCGTCATCGCTATCGTTTTGGACTCCGCCGCCTGCCACTCGTAGCCAGCGTCAGCGCGGCGAGTGTTGCCAATTCACTCCTTTCCCGCCTGCAGCAGCTCAGCTACGGCACTCGCGTCAAGGACGTGACCATTGACCAGCCGCCGCTGTTCATCATTGGGCACTGGCGCAGCGGGACCACGCTGCTGCACGAGCTATTAGTTCGCGACCGTCGTTATGCCTACCCCACGACATACGAATGCTTTGCTGCGAACCACTTCCTAGTAACCGGTAGCACGTTTCCGAAGGTCTTGCAGTTCTTGCTGCCGAGCAAACGGCCCATGGACAACATGAAGCTGAGCTTTGACCATCCCCAAGAGGATGAGTTCGCCTTGATCAGCATGGGTGCGCCTTCGCCGCTACTGAGAATCGCATTTCCCAACGAGCCACCGCCGCATCTCGATTTTCTAGACATGGAAGAGGCTTCGCCGGCCGCGGTGGACGCCTGGAAGGACTGTCTGCTCTCATTTGTCCGCAGCCAGACCTTCTTGAAGGAGAAGCGTCTCGTGCTCAAGTCGCCCACGCACACCGGCCGCGTTGAGGTACTGAGTGAGCTGTTTCCCGGCGCCCAGTTCATCCATATGGTGCGCGATCCGGAGACATTATTTCCATCCAACCAGCGGTTGTGGCGGGCGTTAGACGAGGCGCAAGCGTTGCAAGTGCCCCATCATCGAGAGTTGGACGACTTTGTCTATACGGCGTTCGAGCGAATGTATCGAGGTTTCGAGCAGCAACGTGAGCGGATTCCAACCGGCTGTCTGGCCGAGGCTCGTTATGAAGACCTGATTCGCGATCCGGTCGAAGAGCTGCGGCGGATCTACGAGGAACTCGCTCTCGGAGAGTTCGAGTCAGTAAGGTCTCAGATTGAAGAGTACGTGGCGGGCAAGAAGGACTACCAAGCGAACCGCCACCACCTCGACCCGGAGACACGTTCAGAGATCCATCGCCGCTGGCACTTCTACCGAGAGCGCTACGGCTACAGCTGACCGCCACCATTTGCATGGCGATGATTTCTATGCCCCTCGCTTCGCATTGGCGGTCGCGGTTTGCTCGGTAGAGTCAACTGCGCGTTCAGGCCCACCAGCTGCCTGTAGGACGGGCACTCTTGCCCGTCTACGAAGATCCCGTCTATGAGGATTCCGCCTAGCCCGAATTATTCATGAGCGATCTGCTGCGAGGTCGTAAGTCCATCCGTGGCTTCGTCATGCTTCACAATTCTCCCTCGACGTATTGCTTCAATACGCCTGCGGAAGAATTGCTCGCCTTCCTTGCCACGAACGTACTTACAACCTCTCGCCACGATCTTCATGAATAATCCGGCCTAGGCACCGCGGTCAATCCTATTGCTAGTCGCCCCCTTCCAGCTCGGAGGTTGTGCAGCTTTTTCGCTTCACAAACCTGCGGACATCGACTTTACCCTCCCGCTCGGAGGCTGTGCAGCTTTGCGCTTCATGCAGTTCACCAAACTCTGGCGAGTTCGGCTACGCTGCAAATCAGCCGCTGGGCGTTAGCCCACGGTTTCCCAGCGAAACCGACGCGTAGCGTCGGGGAGGGCTCCCCCCTCTCCGGCCTTCGGGCCGACTCTCCCCAAGGGGAGAGTAAAGAAAGACGAAATCACGCACTAACTCAAAAGCTGCACGCCCTCGAGCCTGGAGGACTCCAACATCCCCGTAGTTCTTCAGCCTCCAGCCCGGCCAGACGTGGACTCCGCGCACGGCACTGGGTGACGCGCCGCGGATGTTCCTCGTCACACTAAATCCAACTACAACGTCGAAAGCCCACCGGGGAAACAGGTTGAGTTCGAATCAATCAGGTCATCCATCGTCAAAGGTCTCCTGCCGCTGGCGTTGGACAAAGCGACGTGTTTGCATAATCAGATTGCTGCTCCGAGTCCGTGGTACGAACCAAGGGAAGTTGAATCGCCCACATTGCGTTGGACGACTGTTCTGAGGGTAATTCGGCGAACCTGCGGAGGATAGAAGCCGTGGCCGATTGAGGCGCGTCGGAGCAGCCTCGCCACCGGTTGGTGACCAAGGACGGTCCGTCCTAGGCATTCAACTCCACGATCAACGACTACCGCGGCGATCGCACGACTAACACCCGCTGTCGGCGGCTTCGGGTCGAGCAACCTTCCTTCTGTAAATTCTGTCGATCTCATTTTCGCGTTTTGTAAATAGTATGGAGCGGCTTCGCCGCCGTTTTCTTTTGCGTTCACGCAGACCGGGGGGCTCATTGCCGCCCCCCTGGACCCCCGCTAGCCTTTCTCTGTGTTCCGTTTTTGGGAGGCGTTGTTTGCATTGTCAAATAGACTTTGCCAGTTTCCCAATCGTCGCTGGTCTCGCTGAGGATCGCGCTGACTAACCGCAGGAGCGACGCTTCGTTGGGAAACAGCGTTGCCACTCTGGTGCGACGTTTGATCTCCTGGTTTAGCCGCTCAAGCATGTTCGTCGTGCGAAGACGGCGGCGGTGAGAAGGTTCCAATTCGAACACCGTCAGACTTTCCGCAACGTTGGTCTCGAGCCAACGGGATAGATCCGGCGCCGTCTCGGCGTACTTCTCGACCATCAACTTGAGGAGACGATCTGCTTCGTGACGATCCGCTGCGTTGAGCACGTTACGCAAGTCCTGGATGACTTCCGGACGCATGGTTATCTTGGGTACGTAGTTCAGAGCGTTCTGGAGGAGGTGAAACTGGCAGCGCTGCCAGGCCACGCCTGCGAAGCATGCCTTGCGAGCCTGCTTCAGCCCCGCGTGATCGTCGGAAACGATCAACTGAACACCGTGCAAGCCACGGTCGATCAGACTCTTCAAGAAGCTTCTCCAGTGAACCTCTGCTTCGGAAAGTGAGACGCTGACGCCCAGGATGCTGCGTTGACCGTTCTCCAAAATGCCGGTGGCGATCAGTACCGCGCAGTCACGTACGCTGCCTCCGTGGCGAACCTTCTCGTAGCGAGCATCGAGAATCACATACGGCACCGTTTCCAGTGGACGCTCCCGCCAGGCTTGCAGTTCTTCGTCCAGCAGCTCGGCGGCCCGACTGACCTGAGTACTACTGACCTCCAATCCACACAGCTCCTGAGTGATCTCCGCCACTTTCCTGGTCGATACTCCCTGCACGTACATCTCCGCCACCGCTAATTTGAGCGCCCGCTCACTGCGTTCGCCCCGTTCCAATGTCGACGGATAGAACTCCACATCTCGGGTCTGAGGAACGTTAACGCGCAGTTGGCCGAGTCGGCTGTTGACCGTCTTGGACTTGTATCCATTGGCATATCCACGTCGCGCTTCGGTCCGCTGATACGGCATCGCGCCCAGGGCTTCCGCGCGCTCGAGTTTCATCGCCTCATTCATGAGAATCTCAATCGCGTGCCCCATTCCCTCAAAGCCATGTTCGCCGAGTAGTTGGAGCAGCTCTTCGAAACGAGTAGATTGATCGTCGTGGGCCATGTGGGTCTCCTTTCGCTAGAGTAGTGTCCTGCGAAAAGAAAGATCGACAGCGGCCCACGCTTTTTCAAGCCGCCTATCAGCGACGCTCCGAATCAATTAAGTTCGGCGCGCCACTGCGCTTTTACAGAAAGAATGTTACACCACCCGGCTTCGAGTGCACCGTACTGTTGGCTGCATTCTCCGCGACCGCAGCTGATCTGTGCCGTGCGGACATTCTCGGACAACCCGGTGAGCGCCACAACCTTTTTCGCTTCGGAGACCGCCCTGTTGGGACTGACAACGGTCAGTGTCTACGATCGAGCTGGCAACGTTTGACAACGATCTATCTGGCCTAGCCGCCCGAATTAGGACAAGTCACCGCGGACCAACATCTCAGAGTGTCCTTCAGAGCCATCGCATCTCACCTAAATATGCTGTAGATACCGATAGTGGCGTTTAGGGGCGTTTAGGGCTTCGCTACTTCTATTCGGCAGCTTCTCAGCTTTGGCACAAACGACGGCCGAGAGGTCACCGAACCGAAAGCAGGCCAACAAACTCATTCACTTGGGCGGGAAACGGGTGCAGGAACACGTCGACGGGAATCGGAAGAGACGGACGAGGCTACGGCTTTCTATCCCATCGCTTTCCGTAGTCTGGCTCGGCGACTGCGCACTATCTTCAGTCGCCGTGTGACGCGCCTATCAGCGTCAAGTCATTCCTTTCCGCGGGGTTGCCTGTTGCTTTTAGGTTTTCGGTACGGCATTCACTAACGCAGGCCCGCATGTTCCATATCGTCCTTCGTTCGATTCGTATCGAGGTGGAAAAGCCGCTGTGGCCGTAGATTACAACGATCACCAAGACGCTGCTCCAAGAAAGGCTAGGGCTAACTGCCCTACGCACACGTCGAACAGGGCTTGGCAAGAGATTTCTGGACTCTCGTGCGTGAAGTTTGGCTTGATCCAACCGACTTCGAAATCGCGTCTGTGTTGAACATCGAGGCATCTGGTCCGAGGTCATAGCGGCGATTTCGTTCCTCTTGTCTTCCCACCTCAGTCCGTAGAGGTCACTGATCTCTGAGGAAATGATCGGAGCATTCTATGCTGCGCGGACCATAGCCAATTGCTACACGGAGTAGTCGCATGGCAAAGAAGAAAACTACGTCGGCTGACAGTGCATCCCGGTGACCTGGTGCGTCACGTGATATTCGAACCAGAGTAAGGTCAGCGATGGAAACGGCTGCTGTGTTTTTCGACATCGGTGCGACCCTCGTAAGTGGATCTTCGTATCGCAAAGGGGCCAAGGAGTGCTTAACGGCGCTACGTGATGCCGGTTTCAGGCTGGGTATCATATCAAACACTGGAGACCAGTCGCGGACGCAGTTGCTCGCGCATTTGCCAAGTGTTTTTTCATTCGACGAATTTGATAGCGAGTTGGTTGTTCTGTCGTCAGAACAGGCGTTTGAAAAGCCGCAATTTGCGATCTTCCAGTTTGCAGTTCTGAACGCCGATGCGGCGCCGTTTCGCCGCCTCTTCGTAGGTGAAGACTCAGAGGAAGTAATCGCTGCGCAAATAGCTGGCATGCACTCGTTTCGAATCACCACTTCGGCCGACTTCGACCTTCTCCCGGATTTGATTCAGCGATATCTCGCTCTGTAAACGCAGAAGAAGACAATGCTTCGCATTTCATTGATCGTCGTTCTTGTCGCGGCATTTCCATCCACGAGTGCCAAATCCAGATTTATAAATCGAAGACAACGACAAGTACTTGATTATCAGCGACCTGGAGTTTTCACATGCCCAATATCGACATCGCCTGGTGGAATCTGGAAAACCTTTTTGATCGTGCCGGACATCCTGATCGTGATCCAGGCCTCGCAGTTGAAATCGACGACGAGTTGGTCGGTTGGACGGCATCGATCCGCAACAAGAAGTTAGAGCAGCTCTCGAAAGTCATCGAATTGATGTTTGATGGCGCAGGCCCCGATCTGCTGGGAGTTTGCGAAGTTGAGAATGACACTGTGCTTCAATTGCTGCTCGACAGGGTCAGTCTTCCCGCTCGTGACTACAAGATTTCCCACCACATGTCGCCTGATGCTCGTGGCATCGACGTTTCCTTTATCTTTGATGCAAACGTCCTGAACGTGCTCGACATGGATCACCAGATGATCCTGAAGCGACGCGCGACGCGCGACATCTTTTGGGTCGAATGCGAAGTCAAAAGCCCAACCGGTGCAAGGTTTATCGCGGCGGGCAATCATTGGCCCTCGCGTTCTGCGGGGCGATATGAATCGGCGCCGTTTCGCATGCTGGCTGGCGAGACGCTCAGCTTTACTCTGCAGCAGCTATTCAAAGAATTTGACGTCGGTGACAGAATTCCCACCATCGTGATGGGTGATTTTAATGACGAGCCATACGATCGATCGATGCAGGAATACCTGCTGGGGACGCGCGACGTCGATCGCGTTATGAATGCCCAAAATCCGATCTTGCTGAATCTCATGTGGCCTTTAATGGCCGAGGACGATCCGGGAACGCTTCGCTTCCGATCGGATTGGAACATGCTCGACCAGTTTCTTATCAACAAAGGCATGTTGCGTAATGACAGTCCGGTGCGCGTCATCCCCGATTCAGCACAAATCTTTCGGCCGGCATTGGTGAAGAAACCCAACGGCGCACCGCGGCGTTTCTCGCGCCCTGCGGCGCGGGGGGGAGTCGACGAAGGGGGATTCTCCGACCACTTCGCCATCACCGTCACTCTGGATGTGGAGGAGTAGGGGCTTCTCATGGCCAAGAAGCAAATCTCATTCGCAACATTCAATCTCTACAACCTGCAGTTGCCTGGCAAGGCAATGTACAAGAACAAAACGCCGTACACGGCGTCTCAGTACAAGCGCAAGATTGCGTGGACCGCCAGCGTCCTGTCGCGGTTGCAGGCGGACGTGTTTGGGTTTCAGGAGCTTTGGAGCGCGCAGTGCCTGGTGGACGCATTCACCGAGGCCGGACTGAATTCGGCTTATTCCCTAGTCACGAATACCGAGTCCGGTGGCATATCGAATGCCTTGGCAGTGAAAAGACCATCGCTCGTTGTCGACCGAAAGTGGATTGAAAGTTTTCCACCGGAATTGGTACTACGTAAAGCACGTGGCGGTGATGACCAACCTAATCATGAGATGACAGTCAAAATCAAGGAGTTTTCACGCCCGCTACTTCGAGCGACGATCCGACCTGACATCGGCGCAACAACTCCAGGCATCGTCGTGTGCGTGTCACATTTAAAGTCAAAGCTGCCTATTTGGTTGGATCCCTGGATGCCTGATGCTGTGACGGAACATCGTGAAGCAATCGGAGGGGCAATGGCAACTATTCGCCGAACTGCAGAGGCGGGAGCGTTGCGGATCATCCTGAACAAACTTACTGAAGATGTCGAAACGCCTGTCGTCGTGCTTGGCGATCTGAACGATGCGCAACTTAGCGTTACGACGTCGCTCATTACGTCTCAACCCAGTTTGAGACTATTTGCAAAATCTCGAGCGGCGCGGCGCAGTAATAGAGGACTGTATTCGACCGCCACTTTGCAAGAGCTAAGGAGCCTACGGGATGTGTATTACACGCACATCCACGAAGGACTACGCGAGTCACTCGATCATATTCTCGTTTCCGAGCAATTCTATGATCATTCTGTCAATCGAGTTTGGTCGTTTCATGAAATGCGAATCATGAACGATCATTTGGATGACGAGAATCCGGAAGCTTCCGATCACGGCGTCGTAATGGCCGTGTTTGATCACAATCCGTACAAACACTAATCCGCCATGAACGACAGCAACGACAAAAGCACAACCGACCCACTCACTATTGGGGGCGGCGTCAGCAAAGCACAAGTCGAACCGGGCCTGATTCCGGCCGAGTCGAACATTCTCACGGAGCGTCAGCGAGACCGGTTGTGGGAGTTGCTTATCGAGATCGGCCAGAACTGGCGGACGAGGCGTGGAGCCTATGACACCGCAAACCTGCGCAGCTCGTGGCTCGAATTCATCGACGCGAAAACCAGCTATGAGCCAAGCTATGTTGGCGAATACATCAACGCCGCTGAGGTGCTGAATGAACTGATCGACATGTACGGTCGCGATGCAGCCTACTCCAAACTCTTCTTTGAAAGCGGAATCGAACCGGGCTCGACCGATACACGGATTGGACACTTGAAGCGATTCGTCGTCGATGAGTTCATCCGAATGCACATCACCGCGGGCGGGCACAAGTCCTTCGGAGGCGAAAACTACCACGGCTACCTCGGCGGGTCTCGATACACACGCACTCCTCGCGTCCGCGCCTATGCGCGTGAAAGTGAGTTCCGCAATGAATAGCACGGAATACCAACATATTATCGTTGGTTCGGGAGTCGCCGGGGCAACGATTGCGAAAGAACTGCTGGAGAGAAACCCGCAAACGGCGATTTTGATGCTGGAAGCTGGTCCGAAGATCGACAGCCGCAATCGCAGGTTCTGGTGGGATCAGATCGTACTCAATGGTCAGACCCGTCGTGGCTACGGACCGCTCGGTCGTCGGCCTTACGACTTCACCTATGATCAAGGAGCGGACTCGCGTTCCGTCGGCGAAACGGACTACTTCATTCCAAGCTCACGGGTGATTGCCTACGGGGGCTCGACCTTGCACTGGGGTGGCTGGTCGTTGCGCATGAAGCCGGAAGACTTCTTTTTGAAAACGAATACGGGAGAAGGTACCGACTGGCCGTTCGACTACGAGCACCTCCAAAAGTGGTATGACGAAGCGGAGGATTATCTTGCGGTCTGCGGCGACGACTCCGAGTCATGGAACAGGTCACGTAAGAAGAAGTATCCTTTTCCGCCCTATCGGTGGACGGCCGCCGATGGCGAAATGATCGAGGCATTCCAGCGTCATGGAATCGAGCCGGGAAAGATGCCACTCGCACGCTATCGACGCTGCATGACGACTGGAACGTGCAAGTACTGTCCGATTGGCGCCAGATACTCAGCCGATTCGGTTCTCGACGAGTTGCGAGCGGGTAAAGAAGAAGGACGATTTCCGAATTTCGATTTGTTTTGGAACACTCCAGCGCTTCGCATTGTTACCGACAATGCGAAGCGCAATCGAATAACAGGAGTCGACTACCGCGATTTAGCCGCCGGGCACGTGAACAGCGCGAAAGTTGACAAAAAAGGAACCGTCATCGTCTGCTCCGGCGCTTATGAATCGCCAAAACTGCTGATGGTGTCGCGCAATCGTCAGTGGCTGAACGGTATTGGCAACGATCATGACCTGCTTGGGCGGTTCGTCGTCACACATTCGATCTTGAGCGTTCGAGGCAAGCTGAACCGCAATACCGAGCGCTGGTTTCAAGAATATGATTTTCCCACGCTAATGTCGCGAAGCTGGGATACCGAGCAGGCTCAACCGCACAACAAGGTTTTCCTATTCAAGAACCGCAAGCTCCCACATCTCGATCTTGCCGGTTTGATGATCTCTGGCAAAACGCGAAAAGAAATTGATGAGCAGCTCACCGGTTCGCGACTGACCGAGCTGCAAGCGTTCATGGAAGAGAAGGGGCGATTTGAAAATCGTGTAACGCTTGCGCGCGGCCACACTCGATTTGGCTTACCTCGGATGCGAGTCGACTTTACTCGCCCACAACAGACAACCGAAAACGGAGAAGCATGGCTGAACAAGATGGAACAAGTGGTCCTTGATATGGGCTACGAAGTCACCGAGGCGGACAAGAAGATCGGCGATCCCGGTGGTCATCACACAACCGGAACCTGCCGGATGGCGACGAGTCCCGAAGAGGGCGTCACCGATGAAAACCTCCGAGTCCACGGCACGGACAATCTTTACGTCTGTTCCAACGCCGTCTTCCCAAGCGGCTCCGCAATCAACCCGACGTTGACGCTCGCCGCGATGGCACTTCGGTTGGCCAGTCATTTGTAAACGAAGAATCAGAATGATGGCGCAACGCAAACAACAGAACCGTGATAGACCGTCAATTGTCGAGCTGACACAACATCTCGCTCGGATGGTTGGCGAAACGGAAGATAAGTTTCGCCTTGACAAAAGCGATGCCGCCCACACGCATGATTGTCTCGAATGCCTCACAATCTCGCTTCAAACTGCAATCGACGTCGAATTCTCGACCATTCCGCCGTATCTCTGCGCGCTTTGGTCAATAAAGGATGAACTTCACCCGGCCGCGACATCAATACGAGAAGTTGTACAGGAAGAAATGCTGCACATGGCCCTCGCTTGCAACCTGCTGACGGCAATCGGTGGTGTGCCGGAGATCAACTCACGGCCCCCGACCTATCCCGGACCATTGCCGGGCGGCCTGCACAAGGGACTGGAGGTAACGCTCTCTGGTTTGTCGTTTGGGTCACTGGAGGCGTTCATGAGAATCGAAACGCCTAGCAATGTATTCCCGCTCGATCAGGAGGAGGAAAACTGGCCCCGAACGATTACCGACCATGGTCATGAAAAGACAATCGGCGACTTCTACGACAAGATCAAAAAGGCAATGAAGATCCTTGATCCGCCGCTGTCGCAGGAACTGCAGGTAACCGGCCCGCTCGCTTATGCCAATGTAGGTGATCAAGCCGGTGTGGAATGGGCCATTGATCTCATATCGCATCAGGGAGAAGGGTCAACCACGTCACCGTTTGAGAGTGAACACTCAAACGACTTGGCACACTTCTATCGCTTTGCACAAGTCTACGTCGAATCGGAATTGGTTTGGTCTCCAACTAAGCAGCATTTCGAGCGAGGAGAACCGGCCCCGCTTCCTGACGTTTGGCCAATGGGCGTCGTCCCGGAGGATGGATGGGACAAAGAGATCAAGAAGGTAGAAAGGAAAGAACGAGAAAGAGTCGCCTATCACCTCGATCAGTTCGACATCGTCTACTCAAAGCTGCTTGACCTGCTTCAGACAACGTGGACAACTCGCGGCGGACAAGCGGCTTTGATTGAAGCCTATGAAACCATGTTCAAGCTTCAAGACCACGCACTACCGCTCATGCAAGTCGAGATACCCGGCGGTGACGGCAGAACATTTGGTCCATGTTTTCGATACAGGGATGGATCATGATCGCCGATCGCGCCTGGCAGATCGTCCGAATGGTAGAACTTGGCGCGCCTGCCCGTGAGATGCGGCAGGTGGTCGGAGAGTTCTACACGATCCACACATGCCATCCGAACATCGAACTAATGGAGACACCCGAAGATCAAGACGCTCAATCCACACTTGGCCGAATACTGACGTTTCCCGGCCAGCCAAGAACGACAGAAGGTGGTTGCATCGAGCATACATCGTCCACTGTGTCTTTCTCCGATCTGGAGTCAATCAACGAGCTTGACTTCGTTGCCGCGTCATCGCGATTGAACATGGAAGCATTCAAATCACCGTCCAATCTCCCGGCGAAAATGGCCAACGCTTGCTCCGTGATCATCGGGATTCGACGTCTAGCCTCACCGACTACCTGAAAACATGTGAGCTCTTAAGCGTGACGCCGCTGATCCATCCTCATCCCCCTATTCGAGAATACGGGTCCGAAACCATGGCAAGAGCAAAATCAAAAAAACACGGCATGTACGCAACCGACGAAAAGCGAAGTTCCCCCGTTCCGGAGCAGAGGACGTTCGACGGCGGCGGCAACAACATCGCGAATCAAACATGGGGGCAAGCGGGCATATCGCTCATTCGAGACACCCCGAAGGGATCGCTGACGATTGCCTATGCGGATGGTATCAGTAAGTTGCGAAAAGGACCGAACCCGCGAGTGATTAGCAACGAAGTTTGCCAGGAAGATGATCCCCGGCCTGATCCCCATCCGCGGTTGTCCAGCTTCATGTGGGCATGGGGTCAGTTCGTTGACCATGAAATCGACCTCTCACCGGAGCAAACAGGTGACGGTGATCCCCACGAAACAGAATCGTTTAGAGCTCCAGACAACGACCCCGTCGACCGTGCGGCAGAGATCCATTTCGCGCGTTCGCGCTTTACCGCCGGGACGAGTGTAAAGGGAGTACCACGGGAGCAGTTCAATATCCTCTCGGCGTATGTTGACGGAGCCAATGTGTACGGTGCAAGTGCGCAACGAGCCCTCGCCCTTCGTGCTCTTGACGGGACGGGGAAGCTAAAGGTATCACCAGGCAAGCACGGTGACTTATTGCCGTTCAACACGATGGGCTTGTCGAATCCACAGGGACCGTTGCGACGAGACGATGCACCCCACAAGTTTTTCATCGCGGGCGACTTGAGAGTCAACGAACACGGTGTGTTGATTTGTATGCACACTTTGTTCGTCCGCGAGCACAATCGCATCTGCGACGAACTTGCCGCTCGACCAGATTCGCGACTGTTGGGTGAGATCAGAGCATTGGGCCGCGATGAAGCGATCTACCGCCGAGCGCGGCGCCACGTGATTGCCATCGAACAAATCGTTACCTACGACGAATTCCTTCCGGCGCTCCTCGGCCCAAAGGCACTGTCGCGTTATCGACGTTACGACGACAAGGTCAACGCTTCGATCGCCAACGTATTCTCGACTGCAGCCTACCGACTGGGCCACGACATGCTCAACTCTCAGCTTCCGTTGGCCAGTCCGTACGATGGTGAACCACTGCGGTCAATCAGGTTGGATCAAGCGTACTGGAAGCCCGAGTTGATTCAGCGACGCGGCATCGACACCTTCCTTGCTGGTCTTGCCCAAACCAACATGGAAGCGATCAACGGTCAAACCGTCGAAGATGTTCGCTCGAATCTGTTCAACGTGCATCCGAAGTTGCCGAACATGTTGCTTGACCTTGCCGCGCTCAACATCCAGCGCGGGCGCGACCATGGCCTGCCGGACTACAACCAATGCCGAGCCGACTATGGCTTGAGAAAAGTCCGGAAGTTCGAGGACATTACTTCCAACAGCGATCGCGTCGCCCGACTCAAGAGTGCGTACAAGAACGTTAACGACATTGATCCTTGGGTCGGCGGTCTGTGTGAAGATCCTCACGACAGAGCAATCGTGGGTGAATTGTTCCACGCAATCCTTGTAGACCAGTTTACTCGGTTGCGAGACGGAGATCGCTTCTGGTACGAGTGCGATCCGGGACTCAGCAAATCCGAGATACGTAAGTTGAAACGAATCCGGCTGTCGGATGTGATCCAGCGAAATACGTTGATCACAGGTATTCAAAAAGACGTCTTCAGAACCGACTCATAACGATATGTAACTGCGACTGGAAAGAAACATGGCACTGATCGACGAAGTCAAGTCACTTTGTAACCACCTTGCTCCGCCTGGGTGGCGACAACTGCTGCTCAATGTGACAAGCAATGGGCTCGATCTCAAACAGAGTTTCAGGCAAAACTGAATATCCGACTGATCCGCGACAGCTAGTGTATCAGGCCGCACTACGGCGGCGGGCGTCTCCGACCTCTCCCGACTGGAATTGCCTTACGTTTACTTGTGTAGTTCAGATGTGTTCTGTGCGGGTCAGCGCACGATCTGGATTTGACCTCGAATCCGAGGCTGCGGTCTTGGTATCACACTAGTTGCACCTTGTGTGAGAAACTCGGCGCCCGCGGGGTTCCGCAAACTGCTTCGGTTGCGCCCACCGACGCGTCGAGGTGATGGCTCTGGCAACGAACGACGGCGAACCTGCGGACCATGAAGCGTTCCAGTTTCTGGCGGCGCATGAATCCGCAGTTCGCAGCTTCTGTTTTCCGCGGCGTGCCACATAACGCCGGGCGCCAACTTAGTCGGCCCACGCTGCGCCGTGGACACCGAACCTCCGCGCGACACTGCCATGGTTTGGGTCCGCGCGGTCTCAACTCCGCGCAGCTTGAGATTCCCGGACGCGCCCGCTGACAGTGAGCAAGCCGCGTCCTGCCGGCGCAGTGAGGAAGGCTGAGTTTCATCAGCTTCATGTCAAACTGAATCCGGATTCCCACGCGAAGCGTGTACGGCCATCGTATACAATCCGTTCAGCACTGCGGTCGGACAGGTCCACCTTTTTTTGCGGCGAGATTGCATGAGGGACAACTTCTCACAGTCGACTAAGGATACGCTTGCTAAGCGTGTAGGCTACATCTGTTCGAATCCCGAATGTTCTGTGCTGACAAGTGGGCCTCGGTCTGAAGCAGACAAATCGATTTGCGTCGGTGTGGCTGCCCACATCTCGGCCGCTAGTCCCGGAGGCCCTCGCTACGATAGTGCCTTAACTAGCGATTTGAGGAGGTCGGTCGAAAACGGGATATGGCTCTGTCAGAATTGCGCGAAATTGGTTGACAGTGATGCAGCTCACTTTACAGCAGCCTTGCTGCAACAATGGAAGTTGCGAGCGGAGGAACGTGCCGCACTTTCCCTCAAGAACACGCCACTCCGCAAAGCTCTTGGCCAAGGCGCACCTCCCTGTCCTCCGACGCCTTACGTAGCGCACCCGTATGCTCTGCTGCAAACCGACGAACTCATAGGACGTGATACGGAATACGAACGTCTTGACAAATGGTTCTATGACGGTTCCTCGGAGAGCCGTCCGGTTGTTTGCATTTCCGCGATTGGAGGAGTCGGAAAATCAGCGCTTGCCTGGACATGGTTCAATCGGACAACTAAGACTCCAAATGACGTTGCCGGTTCTGTCTGGTGGAGTTTCTACGATACGAGAGGAGGGTATGAATCTTTCGTCACGTCTGCGCTGTCATACGTGACGAATCGTTCCTTGGACATCGTACGAGCAATACCTTTCGCTGACCAAGAGGCAGAACTCCTACTTGTGCTCTCTCGCTCTCGTTACCTGATAGTGCTTGACGGCGTCGAGCGTCTGCTTCTGGCGTATGCCCGCATGGACGCGCCTTATCGAGAAGATCACAAAGCGAACACAAAGTACGATAGTTTACCTTATGAGCAGCTTCACCCCTACTTGACGAAAACCGTTAGCTCCAGGGCAGGCCATTTTCTTCGTCGACTGCAGTCAATTGAAGGAAGTAAGACGGTAATTACAAGCAGATTGCTTCCGGCTGCTTTAGAACATCCGTCACTGCGTCCTTTAGATGGTGTCGAGCACATGGAGCTGACCGGATTGTCCAATGAGGGCGCGATGCGCATGTGGGAGGCATTAGGGGGAACGGGTGAATCACAAAATCTAGCGCCGTACCTTCGGGCGACCGGCAATCATCCGTTGTTAATACAGCTCTTGGTGCATGCTGTTTGTCGATTTGTCGAGGATCCCGGTAACTTTGATAGCTGGGCTGATCACCACAATTTCTCTAGCGCTTCGAAATTACCGATGCGCGAAGTGCATGATTTGATTCTCAAAGGAGCTCTTTCAGATCTCGCGCCGGAGGAAGTGGACCTGCTGGAATGCCTTTCCACATTTCGCTTGCCAGCCGACATAGAGTCTCTAAAGGCGGTTGTTCGTCATGCGGGATCCACAGAGGACATCGACGTGGGCGAGGCACTCGCGTTGCTGGAGGGACGAGGTCTTATCGGATGGAACCGAGAAACCAGCAGATTCGACCTACACCCAATTGTCCGAGGTTTCGTGTTCAACGCGGCCGATCCCGAAAGACGCCACACCTTGAATCTCGCAGCGAAGGCCTTGTTCGATAGCAGGGTACAAGCATCATCATATCCGGAGACATTCGACGATCTTGCGAACGCTATTGAACTCTGTTACGCGTTGACGTCGCTCGGCGAAGTCAGACAAGCCTTTTACTTGTACCTCGAGCGGCTCAGCGGCTTTTTTAGAGCCAATAAGACACATGCAGATGTTCAAGCACAGATCGTCGAAAGGATGTTTCCGGATGGTCTGGACAGTCGCCCACCGATGAGCTCCGGCGATGTTGGAGCAGTTTACTCGGAGTTGGGACTAGCCTATGAGTCATGCGGGCATCCGAAGCGAGCGATGCCATTGCATTTGAGGGCAGGGCGAGCTGCCGCCGCAAGAGGCATGCAAGTCAGCCTTTGCATAAGTCTCAGGAACTATTCAAAGACATGTCGGCTGGTAGGGAAACTATTCGAGTCAGACGCTACTGCTCGCATGGGACTGTTCAACTCGCGATATCGCGATGAAGGTCGCTTCGCGAACACTCCCATAGATTATTTTGCCCAATCTGAAGTCGCCGCTGGACTAGCCTATGGGGAGATTCTTTACGCGATAGGAAACCTTGATCGCGCACGGCAGATCGCACGTCGCGTGTTGCGAATACAGTCAGCTATGGCCTTGCCAGATAGCTACGATTTAGTTGAGCTATTATCGAATCTCGAGTTGGCAAACGGCAACATCAGCGAAGTAGAGCGATACGGAAAGCTACTTAACGATTGGGCCTCTGAAGACGGGGGCAGCAACGGAATGGCGGAGTTGGTTCTCGGAAGAGCGGCATTCGCTGCCGGCTCTCATCCGAGCAGCCTCGAATTGTACCGAGAGGCGCTCGATCGCATGCGGCATAGGAATCTGATAGCCTGGGAACTAGATTGTCGACTCGAAATCGCAGACGCATCAGTCATACTTGGTTTGATGGATTCGGCTAGAGATGTGCTCTCTGGGGTTTGGGAACTCGCGGAATCTGGTAGGTTCGCACGCCAATTGTCGTGTGCTTGTCGTATTATGAGCCACGTTACACAATCCGACGACCTGGAAGCTTCAATAGATTTCGCGGTTCAGGCGTTCAAGCATGCATGGTGCGACGGTCCGCCGTTTTGCTATTCTCGCGAGCTGCAAGCAGCAAAAGAGAGGCTTACTGAGTTTCGTGTTGACCCACCATCGCTCGAGCCGTTTGACCCTTGCAAACAAGAGGCGGAATTTGTTGCAGCACCAGATTGTGAGGTTCTTGACCCCGACGATGAGTTTACCGAAGAGCGAATCAATGACACTGCAGAATCCTACTTCTCGGAAAAGGCGTCTTGGCAGCCTCCCCAGCAGCTGTGAGACGACACCTGCATAGAGAGTGCTAGCCAAGTCTATTGGCTCGACATGGCTAAATGATGGAGAGCGATGTGAGCCTCACAAGTTGCCAATCGCTTTCACCTCGGCCAGAATGTCGGAAAGCCCAGCATTCACATCGACCGCCGTGAAAAGCGTCATGGCGGTCTTGGGCAGCGGCTTCGAGGCGTCGGCTAAAAGGCCGAGAATGCTACCAGCCTTTCTTCGCACATTCGGCTGCGCCCACCGACGCCGGGAAGACTAGGTTCTCAACTCTCAGCGTAGGCACCGAACGACGGCGAATCTGTGTTGAAGCCGCGAATTCGGAGCCGTTTGCGGTGGCGGCATGTCACGTCACAGTGCGACCCAGGATACCTAAACGCTGCGTCCAAGCCGCATCTAACCGAGGATACACCTTGGTTGCTGATTCGCCTCTTGGTTCGCTTCCCGGGGGCGCGCTAGAGCAGAAACAAACTACTCCGCGGCAGCCAAAGTGACATCCGGTCAACCGACGGCTACAATTCGACTTACAACTGATTTCCGCCTGCGTAATAGGCCACAACGCTACAGGTGATAGACGGAAAGTTCCCATAACCAACTTACCTCTCTGAAAAAAGAGAGCCCCAACATGAATACAACCCGACGAATCTCGGTCATCATTTTGGCGCTCACAATCAGTTTGAGCATGCCAACTCAATCGGCCGATGCCGGGCTGTTTGGGAAAATCGTCAGCGGCGTGAAATCCATCGTCTCCGCACCCGTGAAGGCTGTTGGATGGCTTGTTGGGCAAGGCGTTAACTCAGCAGTCGACCCCGCTATGGACAACGCATTTGGTCGACTACGCGAAACGAGCGACCATGCCCTGGACCGGATGGATTCGATCTCTGGTGCGAGAGTGGCAGAGTTGAGTCAATTGGCAAAGGACAGCATCAACCAACTTGATGAAGTCTCGAAGAATCGGCTGAACCAACTCGACCAAATCATGGCAACGCGGCTTGACCAAGTTGACACAATTCTGGACTCGAAGCTTGATCGTGTTGAATCGCTCGCCGACCACGTTCTGGATCGCGAGGCAGAGATTCTCGATAAAGCACTCACAGAGACAGAAACCCTTGTCGATCGAAGTTTGGACAGGCTTCAGGAGATCGAAACAGATGCTTTTGACCGTGTTGATGCCGCACTGCAAGACCAAGTCCCGTTTGCGGCCGGCGAAGTCGCGCAAACGATCGAGTGGACCGCGGCCGTCATCGTGTTTCTTGTCGTTTTGGTCGGGTTTGGCGGTGTTTCCCTTATTCGGCGTGCGACATCCGATGAGAGCGAAGGAACGATCCTGCAGCGACTGAAGGCAAATCTTCGATTCGTACCAAGAACGCTATTGACCGTCGGTGTCCCGATGCTTTTCTTGTTCGCAGTGATTCAGCTTGGTTACATGGGCTATTGTGCGAAGGTAGATAGGGATCGATTCACTCGCTTGGATTCTGCCGCTGAGCTGCTTGAGCAAGTCGGGGACTATCGGGCTGCACACAAGTTCCGCCGCCGTTCTTTCGCGTTAGGTGGTTCAGAAGACCGTCACTACTTTGTCGTTCGCGACGAATGGCTCGCTGATTTTTGGCAACGGCGTGTCGGTCAAGACTTAACAGAACTCACGGGACGATTGTCGCAGCTTCTTACAGATAAGACCTACGCACCACATGCAGACGAGGATGCGGAAATACTTGCAGCGTCTATCTATCTCCAGAGTACAACACCAAATGTATCCGATACCATTTCAGACGAGATTCTTGCACAAATCGAAGCCTACAAGAGCACCCATCTTGCGAATACTGCGGACAGTCCAACTTTGGGTAAGCTTGTGTACATGGCCGAGGCCAGGCTTCTCCTAAATCAACTGGAAAAACCGGTGGTGGAACGGCTTGAAAGTTCTCTGAAAGCGACAGATGCAATGCTGGCTCATGAAAGTTACCAGAAATATGCGACAGGGTTACTATTGCGTGCCCGACTTCAAACTTACCTGCTCGAATTGAAGATCGATACATTTACGTCCGACGCCTTGGATGAAGGAGCGGTGATCGCTATGGAAGAGAGTAAGGCGATTGCTGAGGATGTCAACGCGGCGCTAGTGATTGACCCGAACTTGGTGCGATTCATTCGATTCAGGTCACTTTCGTTGGATGATGTCGATGCTTCCACTGCGTCCAAGCTTGTCCAACTTCAAGCCGTTGCGGCCGCCGAACGACCGAAGCAAGATGCATTGCTAAAGGACATAAATGGTGCGCTCGAAAAGCTGGAGATTGAGTTGAAGGAGACAATCCGTCCGCTATTGAGAGACGAAAAGCTTGTACAGGCGAAAGTTGAACGTCAGCTGGCACGGGCGATTCGGGCAGGCGTAGGTGAGTCTGTTCTTGCAGAGCAAATCACAAGGGCGCGCGAGAGTCGAGGCAAAGGTGCGGCGGCATCCGAGTTATTCCCTCTCTATCAAAACGTAATCAACTCTGCCATCGGAATTGGGAAACTTCATACAGCGGAGATCTATTTGAACGAAATCCAAACGGCATTCATTGAAAAGTCACCGAATGCGCTGTCCGATGAACAAAAGAAATTCGTTACTGACACCATCGGTGTGCTGCGCAAAGAGCGTCTTGCCGACGTTATGTTCGATGTGATCTGAGATGTGCGGTCGGCTAACGACGCGACGTAACAATGCCGTGAACGCTTGTGGGGAAGTGTGGGTGTTTGAAATGGACAATCTCTCGCCGCCGCCCGGGCGGTCTCGGCATTCAGTTCGAAGCGTCGGTCGAAAAGACCGGAGGCATCACGATTCGCTTCACGCACTCGGCTGTGCCCACCGGCTCTTCGTACGAACCGCTCTGTGAGGACTCGTGAGAGCATCACTAGAAGGCAGTACAGATATCGCCAATGAATTCCACCACGGCATGGCCAAGTCCTGCGGCGTGTCGGCCGCTGAGGCCGGCGAGTGGTTCGGCCAGGGTTAAGTGTTGAATGGTCCTGACGCAGTGCCAGCTCGCCTGGCGGATGGGGTTGTTGCCTCGCTGCAGAGCCCGTTGGGGCCGAGAGTGAAGAAACCGAAGCTGGTGCGATTACATCCTCAATCGCAGATTGTACGGGCTCGTCGGTAGTGTCGAGAGTCTCTCCCCCAAACAAGCTGAGAGGGAGGGGGCGAACCACTGGAGGTTAAAAGTCGCGGCCGATCGAGGCGCGTCGGGGCAGCCCCACCACCGGTTGGTGACGAAGGACCGTTCGTCCTTGGTGAGCGATAAAATGACACTCTCGCGTCGCAAGTTGCCGACGAAACAGCATCAGTAGACCAATTCGGCGCAGATACGACTGCGGCGGGTCCCGTCGTACGTTTCTTTTGCTGAACGAAATCTTTTGTCTGGACAAAAGAGTCGTAACGGTCATGTTTGCAAATACAGAGCTAGTTTCCACAAAGTCGTTATAGGTTGCGTTGCGGTGAGATCGCATGACGGTACAATGAGAGTCGGTAACCTGGCACCAGAATTCTAACTAGTCAACCACGGTTATTGGCAGCGGACTTTGTCGCGACAGTTGCTGGGTCTGGTGCATGTCTAAACTCGCAGCTCAGCGGTCTCTGTTTTCAACCGAGGATACTTAGCAGTGAATTTCAGAATCTCATTCTTTACCGCAGCCCTTACCATTTCTTCGTTCTTGACACCGGGCGCTGACGCCGCTTTGATCTACGATCTCGTGAACTACCCCGCAGAACAGAACGGCCACTCGTTATCCGGGACCATTACTACAACAGACGCGGCGCCGGACGACGGTCAGCTGATGGTCACGGAGATCTTATCCTGGGAAATTGAAATCGTCGGTCCCAGTGGTTTCAGCGGCGCAATGTCGGACGTGAACTCAAACACGATAGCGACCGGAGTCACCATCACGCCCACCCAGATCATCCTGCCCTACCCAACGGTTGGGGAAACGAACGACCTACAGTTGTACATCGAAAACAACGCTGCCCACTTAGGATATGTCCGCGTGCACGAGCCGTTTGGGGCGGGGTTTTTCAGCCTATACCGAGCCAATCGCCCTGCTGGACCGGATGCCTGGTACGTACAAGAGCCTCTCATGAACAACTCTCCACCCAACCATGGGACCGCACCGTGGATCGTAGCAACCCGCGTTCCGGAGCCCTCAAGTTTCATTCTTGTGTGCTCTTTGATGAGCGCTATTTTCTTCCGTCGGTCACTCAGAACTCTCGCTCGGAGTGTTCGACAGCGGTGAGATGCGCAAGTCCGACCGGGACTTTCTAAGAAAGTCCACTTCAAACCGACGCTTCGGCTTCCGAGAACATAGCAAATTCGCCATCCTGGAGTCCGCCAGACTGCGAAAGCGGAACGTCAAGAACCAACGAATCTGCCAAACCTGGATCGACCCCAGCGGCTATTCGTCGCGCGCTTGCTCAAGCGCTGCTTTCATTCGTTGCCTGGCCTCGGACGAAAGCAGCGCCGTTGGTTCAGCACCAGTCGAACCGCTGTCGATGCGTTCCCGGTCAAGCCGACTGGCCGCCTCACGCAGAAACGTCAGCTGGCGTTTGAGCCGCCGGCATGACCAGCAACCCAAACGATGAAGCCTGAGGGCCACCCGCTCCGCAGTCCTCAAATCCCGATCCAGTGACTCCGACACAAGCCGTGAGGACTCGCGGCAATCGAGAGTGAGAATACAGATGATGTCCGATATCAGCGACACAACCTATCCCTTAAACCACTTCTGTTCGAGGCATCCCCGTAGCGCCAGCCGAGCGCGGTGCAGCCGGACTGCCAAGTTCCCTTCGGTAATTCCCACCACTGCGCAAACGTCGGATACGCTCCAGGACATAACCTCGCGAAGACGAAACGCCTCTGCAAGCGGTGGCGGCAACCGCTCGACGCAACTCTCCAAGACATCCCAAAACTCGGCAGATTCGAACTGCTCCTGCGGGTCTGCTGGCCACCGACCTAGCGTTTGGCGCCAATGATTCCGCTTGTCGAACGGATCGCTGTAAGGAAGAGCTTCATCGGAGATCGGTTGCTGATGCTCCGACTGCCGGCGCGTACTCCGCCGATAGTCGATGATGCGCCGCCTCAGAATGGTCGTTAGCCAGGTGAGGAATGCAGATTCGCCAGCAAAGGAGTGATATCCGTTCAAAGCCGCCAGAAACGTCTCCTGCACCAGATCCTCCGCGACGTTCTCGTCCCGCAGCTGAGTCATCGCATAGCGGAACAGGGCGTCCCCATACTGATCAACCCAGCTCTCTGGGTCCAGGCTTACAGAGTCAGGGCGAATTTGGCTCATACCGGTTAGTCGACCGAATGACCGAGAACTTACAGCTGTTTCTCACTTTTTTCGCTCAGCAGCCATTTAAACCAGCCGGCTGGCAAGTCACAACCCGGGTAATCCGTGCCCGCCGGCAGCTAGCCCGAATTATTCATGAGCGATCTGCTGCGAGGTCGTAAGTCCATCCGTGGCTTCGTCATGCTTCACAATTCTCCCTCGACGTATTGCTTCAGGCCGCTTCCATCTGCGGGAGGGTCTTCCCCTTGAGTTGGTACACGTAGCGAAGGACTTCGGCCATCGCCGCATACTGCTCAGGTGGAATCGGCCTGCCAACTTCGACCTGGCCATAGAGCGCCCGGGCCAACTCCTTACGTTCAACGATCGGCACGCCGTGTTCAAGTGCGAGACGGCGAATCTTCTGTGCGATGACGCCCGCACCCTTGGCGACCACAATCGGTGCATCCATCGTCTCGTGGTCATACTGGATGGCAATCGACAGTTCCGTCGGATTCGTCACCACAACATCAGCTTTGGGAACCGCACTCGCCAAGCGGTTCAACACCAGTTGCCGCTGGACTGCCTTGCGACGGGCTGCGACCTGCGGGTCACCTTGAATCTGTTTCAACTCTTCCCTCATCTCTTGAGTCGTCATCTTCAAATCCTGCTCTTGCCGCCACCGCTGATAGGCGTAGTCAAGTATCGCCAAGATCAGCAAGGCTAGCCCCACCTTAAACGTCGTCGAGAGGATGATTGAAAGCAAGTAAGTCCAAATCTGAAAAACGCCCAAAGCTCCAAGCGAGAGAACCGCATGTCGTTCAGCCCACAACGCCGAGACAGCCACTGCTGCCACGATCGCCACCTTGAAGATGCCGAACCCGAGTCGTACGGCATTGGTCATCGAGAACAGCCGCTGGATGCCTTTCAGCGGGTCAAGCCGAGTCAAGTCGAAGGCCATCTTGCGCGGCAGAAACAGAAACCCGACCTGGCCAACTTGCGCGGATACCGCAATCAAGAGGAAGAGACCCAAGATCGGGGAAACCACGCCAGCCAGCTGCCAAGCAAGTCCCCACCAGTGGGCAACCAAGCTGTCTGTGTCGGTCGTCAACCACGCTCCGTTTTCGAGCTGCAGGCGGGTGTAAGAAGTCAAAAACCCAAAGAACTCTTCACCGAACAAGTAGAGTGTGCCCAGTGCCCCGAGGAGCATCAGCGCGGATGCCAGGTCTTGGCTCTTGGCAACCTGCCCCTGTTCACGGGCTTGTTGTCGGCGTCGCGGCGTCGCGTCATGTTGCTTCTCGCCAAATTGGTCCGGCATGAGCGGTCATTCCTCGACCAATACGCTATGCACCGCCGTCACGATGACCTCCGAGCGTTCCTGAACAACCCAGGCGACAGCTCCCAGCGAAAAGGCAAGCGTCGATAACATGATGCAGGCATTCAGGCTAAATCCAACTGCCAGAATGTTCAGCTGCGGTAGTGTGCGGCTGATCAGCCCCAGCACGAGGACCGCGAGCATCAGCGCAACCATCACCGGCGCACCGACGCGAATGCCCACCAAGAAGCTCTCACTGACTACGGTTGTCAGCACCTCGACCAACCGCCCCGGCAGGTCGCCACTCCCCGGTGGCCGCCAATGAAACGTGTCTAGCAACGCATGCATCACCTGGCGATGTCCGCCAATCGTCAAAAAGACCGACATCGTGATGACATCCAACAGCTGGCTGAAAACGGCTACGTTGGCTTCCAATGTTGGATCGAAAATGTCGGCGAGCGACATCCCGCTGATCTGACCGATAATCTGTCCCGCAATTTGCAAGCCAGTGAACAGGATCATCAAAGCCAATCCCAACGTCAGCCCCAACACGAGTTCCTGAGCAATGAGAATCGCGATCCCAATCAAGTGTCCGGGAACTTCGAGCAGGTCGCTGTTTTGGGACGGCGTGATCATTACTGCGAGCCCCACGGCCAAGAATCCTCGAATGCGCAGGGGGACGGCCCGCGATCCGTAGATAGGGGCGGTCATGACCAGCCCGCTGATCCGGGTCAAGACGAGGACAAACAGGACGAACTCGTTCAGGTAGACCTGCAAGAGCGCGGCCACCCTTACCCTCCCATCACGATTCTAGGGATGTTGACAATCAGCTCCTCCGAATACTCGACCATCCGTTCGACTAACCAAGGCAAGCAGAGTGCCACGGTGACCACCATCGCCACGATTTTCGGCACGAAGGCGATCGTCTGATCCTGGATCTGTGTCAAAGCTTGTACCAGCCCAATCGTCAGACCAACGACCACACCAACGATCAACACCGGCGCGCCGATCAACAGTGCGGTCAACAGCGCATGGCGTCCCAGATCAATTGCGTCTTGCGGATCCATACATTCGGTTCCTCGAGCAGTTTGTCGTCAGGCAAGCGGGCTAAAGCTGTCCAGCAACATGCTGACAATCAGCGTCCAGCCATCAACCAGCACAAACAACATGAGCTTGAACGGCAACGAGATCATTACTGGAGGCAACATCAGCATACCCATCGAAATCGTGACACTGGCAATCACAACGTCCAGAATCAAGAAAGGCAGGTACACTTGAAAACCGATCAAGAAAGCGACTTTCAGTTCGCTCAACATGAACGCCGGCAACAACACCTGCATGGGAATGTCGTCGTAACTTTCTGGCTCGACCGCCCGGTTCGGACTGTACCGGTAGAAAAGCCAAACATCGTCGCTGTTTTTCGTGAGCTCAATTTGCCGGCTCATGAATCGCCGTAAGGGCCGGCTGGCTGCCGTCCAAGCTTCTTCCAAGCTCATTTCAACCGAAGCGTCCGTGTAGGGCACGATGGCGTCTTCGTAGACGTCGCTCCAGACGGGAGTCATGATCAGTATCGTCATGAACAGTGCGATGGATGTGATCACTTGGCTAGGAGGCAACTGTTGAAGCCCGATCGCTTGCCGCAACAACCCCAATACAACCGCGATCCGAATGAAGCTGGTAGTCATCAGCATGACAGCCGGCGCCAGGCTGAGCACGGTCAGCATCAGCATGATCTGCAACGCAGAGCTCAGTCCCTCGGGGCTGGTCCAAACATCGGGACCGGCCGTGACGAAGTCGATCGCCCCCGCGGTCGGTGCGGTCGTCGTCACAGCCGTGGTCTGTTGGGCCACTCCGTCAGCTGTCAGAAGGAACAGCAAAACAGCTCCAACAACGCAGCCGCGAATGACGGGAAGCCCGCAGGCTGATACCTTCTTCGCGCCGCTACTGAAGAACTGGTTCTGCATGGCCTCGCTCCGTGAGTCACTCAGATTGCCCGCGGCCAGCCAGACGACCACTCGAGTCGCCGACAAAGCCGGCCTGCGCAGGCTCAGATGAAAACTGGGTCAGCACCTGCCGGAACGTTTCCGAAACGCTGCCCGCACGCTGCTGTTGGCAAAGCCCCGCCAGGCGATCGACTTCACTTTGGTCGGTTATTTCTGCGAGCGTCTCGGCACCCTGAGCAGTCACGCTCAACAACAGCAGCCGATTGCCCAAGCGGATCAGCTGCATCTGTTGCCTGGCGTTCAGAGGAGCTCGGCCAAGCAACTCGATGACCTCGGTTGGCAAGACAGCCGTTCCAGACGGCGCTGCCCGGCGCATGACCCACAGCACGAGAAAAAACAACGACAAGACGATCGCCAAGCTGCCAAAGGCGGTCGTCAACATGCCACCGGTCGCTCCCTTGACTTGCCGGCTCGGGACCTTCCCGACCGCATCGCTGGGAGGCGTGAGCTGGATCGGCGCTTCGTACGCCGCAGGTGTTACCGGATTGCGCACGATGGGGGACTGCGGTGACCCACCTGCCCGCTCGATCTGGGGCGCCGTCGTGGCTGGCCTCAGGGAGAAAGGGGCAGGAGCAGTTCGTGCACGCTTTTGATGCGTTTCTAGCTGAACGCCCGTCGGCTGCGCAAAAACAAACGCAGGCAGCGTCGCCAGCATAAGCAGGCAGGCAGAGGTGCAACCCGCCACCCGAGTGAAGTGTAGCATTCCCTCACCTCTCGCTACGATCTTCATGAATAATCCGGGCTAAACGTCATCTCCCGAAATCAACTCGGCGACACGAACGCAGAAGTTGTCGTTCAGCACCAAGACCTCGCCCCGGGCCACCAGCCGGCCGTTCACATAGACGTCAACCGGATCTCCCGCCAACTTATCCAAGGCGACGACCGACCCTTTGCGAAGTGCCAGGACATCCTCCAAGAACATGTCTGTCCTGCCCAATTCGATCTTCAGATCGAGCTCAACGTCGCGCAGCAAGTCGAGCGTAGCCTGGTCTTCGGACGGGGGAGACCCAGCCAAATCCTTGAGCTGAAATGGTGCGGCGCCAGTGGATTCAACGTCCGCGAGAGGCCGGTGTGCTGAAGCGATCGCCTCTTCAGCCTGATCCAATAGGAATTGAACGTCGTCTCCGACATTCCGCACGCCGGCTGGCTCGACAGCGGACGAGGTTGCTGCCGGGGTTGTCGACTCGGAGGAAGCTGCAGCAGCTTCGCTGGCATCCTCGCTGTCGCTGCTAGCGACCAGACCATCGGCGGTCGAAGTCGTGGACGCCTCCTCCTCGACGTCGCTCTCGGGCTGAGCTGTGTCTGCGGCCGGTGGATCCGGTGCAGAGGGCTTGGCGGGGCCTGCGCTGTTGAGCAGCTCCTCGATCTCGTTTTGACCGATGATGTCTCCGTCCACGGTCCGACTCCCTTCGGCACGTCGTTTCGCGGGCGCGCACATTGGACCCGCATGAAGATCCCCTCTGCAAACTCAGCTTCACTCCTGCTCGGCGAGCAAAAACTGAGGGATCTGATCTCTTTGAAGATGGGCTTCCCGAATACGGGTGGTACTTCTCTCCAAAAACCGCCGTTTGATCAAGCCCAAAGCGAGGTTTTTGAAATGGCGCGGCTCGCAGTCTTGCCCGTGCGAGATGTCGAATTGGTCGCGTTTCTGGCCCGAAGCGTCAGTTTGACGTTGCGCTTTTCACTGTTTGGCAAGTGCAGACCGGCGAATTTGTCGCGTTTTCGGAACCCGAAGCGTCAGCGAGGGGGAGTTGGCGTACCATCGCAAGTTGTTCCCTCACTTACGCTTCGGGTTCCGATTGGGCCAAGAGCTCAACTTCGAAACTCACGCTTGGGGTGCCGATTGAGATAGAATCGCAACTTCGATGGAGGATCCGCCCGGTCGATGGCTCAGATTTCGGACCAGGCGTCGGGGAACATGCTTGGTCGGTTGTCCTGGGAGCAAGTCAGGGTAGTATTCCTCTCTGAGCGCCCGTGGCTCGCGGTGTTTGGGCGGGTCATGCTTTGACGGCGAGCCTCCCGCCGAGCCGAGGCACCCCAATACCCACCCAGCGACCAGGAAACACGGGTGGCAAGCACTGCTAGTTCCCAGGACATGATTGATGTGCCAGCCATCGACGGCAACACCATTTCGTTTTGATAACAGCTACGCCGAGCGACTGCCCGGCTTCTATGTCCCTTGCGCGCCGGCAACCGTTCCCGATCCGACGCTGTTGCGGTTCAACAGCGTCCTCGCCAAAGAACTAGGCCTGCACGGCGGAGAGCTAAATCCAAGCCTAGCTGCACGGATCTTCTCGGGTGCTGAACTGCCGACTGGCGCAACGCCGTTGGCGCAAGCGTACGCAGGACACCAATTCGGTGGATTTGTGCCGCAGTTGGGAGATGGACGGGCGCTGCTGCTAGGCGAGGTCATCGATGGTCGTGGACTGCGCCGAGACATCGCGTTGAAAGGATCCGGGCCGACGTCGTTCTCGCGCGGTGGCGACGGGAAAGCTGCGATTGGCCCCGTATTACGCGAGTACCTCGTTGGTGAAGCGATGCACACTCTGGGTATCCCTACGACCCGCGCGCTCGCCGCCGTGAGTACAGGTGAGTCCGTAATGCGCGAGCGGCCACTGCCCGGCGCAATCCTCACACGTGTCGCGGGTAGTCATATCCGCGTTGGCACCTTCGAGTACTTTGCGGCGCGGCGGCGGCACGATCAACTTCGCATGCTGGCCGACTTTGTCATCGAACGCCACGATCCCGACCTGGCGGGAGAAGCGGACCGCTACCTCTTGCTGCTTAAGGCAGTAGCCGAGCGCCAAGCCACCTTGGTCGCTCAGTGGATGCTTGTTGGCTTCATCCACGGCGTCATGAACACGGATAATATGGCCGTCTCGGGCGAGACCATTGACTACGGCCCGTGTGCTTTCATGGAGTCCTACAGTCCTCATGCGGTGTTCAGCTCAATCGATAGCGGCGGCCGTTACGCATATGGCAATCAGCCGATGATTGCCCACTGGAACCTAGCCCGCTTCGCCGAGAGCCTACTCCCGCTGATCGACGACGCCGCATCCGGCCGCGCCGTAGAGAAAGCAACAGCGGTTCTCGATGAATTCACGCCATGCTACGAGGCAGCGTGGCTTACCGGGGCGCGAGCCAAACTGGGTTTGGCGAACACGGCAATCGACCACGCTGCAGACAGCTCGCTGGCACAGGATTGGCTCGAGCTGATGGAGCAACACGCTGTCGATTTCACGCTGGGCTGGCGGCGGCTTGCCGACGCCGCAGGGGGCGATCCGGAGTTGCTCGTTGCTCTCTTCCCGTCCGCGGATGCGCTGCAGCCCTGGCTTGATCGATGGCGCTATCGCCTCGCCCAGCAACGAACAGCGGAAGACGCAACAGCGGAGGCAATGCGCGCCGTGAACCCCATCTACATCCCCCGCAACCACCTTGTCGAAGAAGCCCTCGCCGCAGCTTCCGACCACGCAGACCTGACATTATTTGAGCGGCTGCTCGACGTACTCGCGCACCCCTATCAAGAGCGGGTTGGGCTTGAAGAGTACGCCCAGCCGGCGCCGCGCGAGTTTACGGCTGGCTACAAGACCTTTTGCGGCACCTGACTGCCGTTGAAAACAACGTCCCGGTTCTTTCTCTTCACCAAACCTCGGGAAAAGGTGCTGAGAGGGCCTCTCGGCAGCAGTGAAAAGTCTCGCGAGAAGGCCTACCGTGGCGGACGTTTTACCCAATCGGCGTTGTACGCCGCAATGAATGCTGGGGCAACGGGCACAGCGCCGCGCGGGGCAAGTTTGAAAACGAATCCCAATGGGCCTTGATCGGGGTCGCGGCGGCGCCCGTTCAGACGAGTGTTGCCCCACCGCCGGCCAAGAGCGACCATTTCGAATTCCGTAAAGGCTCCCTGCTCGAGGTCGAAGGTCGCGGTCCCCAAGAGATGTGAGACAACGCCGTTTGACGACTCCCGCCACCATCCGGCGCCCGTGACGCCCTGCGTGCGTCCACTGATCTTCAGTTTGACTCGAGCTCCGTCACGGTCTGTTACCTCAGCAGTGATTGCCGAGCCGTCGACGCCTCTCCGCGAAAACGTCGCGGACTGTCCCTTAACCGTATCGACGAGATGGAATCGAGCCAGCCGCTCCACGAGATCAGCAGGCAGGGCGTGCTTGTCCCCGGGTTGCGGCTCGGCCGGCAGCCACCGCCTGGCCTCCGCCCGCGAAAACCAGACTTGGTCTTGGTTCCACTTCACCTCGCACGGCTGGTGTGGATCGCACTGAGCCGGCAAGTCTCGCGTGATCATCGTCAGCACAAGACCTTTGGATGGGTAACTGTCCTCCCAGCGATGAGACGGCTTGATCTCACTGTCAGCGGTTAGACGGCGTTCATCAGCAGTGAGCCTACGCCACGCTTCCAGCCCCTGCTGCATCATGTCCAGCACGGCTTCCGGGTGCGTCGAGTTGACTGAGGCCAGGAACTTCCCGCTGGGCGCGCAAACGTAGATCCCCTGGCGCGTTCCCCCTTCGTTTCCGCCGTAGTGGCCGTGTTCGGCTATTTGCTGAAAGAAACGGCATTCCGGATCAGAGCCTCTTTGCAATCGCCAGACTTCGTCGGTCGCCGGAACGAAGTCGGCTGTTGCCTTGATGACGTCAGCGTTGGACCAGACGGACCGCCGGCCCGTAACACCATTGTTTCACGTACAGCCCAACGGATGGCCGTTCATCGTCCAAAACAAGAGCGGTTTCTCGGCGGCGTCGGCAGCCAGGATGCCATCCTTAAATGTGGACAGCCACGGGATCTCGGCCCAGGCCATTTCGGACTGGGCGGGCAGAATGTGATCGCGCCAGACGATGTAATTGGCTGCTGTCAGATCAATGTCCGCCTCAACCGGTGGCGGCTCGGCTGCCGCCGTCAGCAGCGACGGATCGGAACGCTCAGCGGACCAGCTCCAGCTACGTGACTCGTCGCCGCTCCGGAATTCGCCCCGTCCCGCGAATGTGTCCTCCCGGAAAACGCCCGTGTAATGCGTCGTGAAGGACCGCGTTCCAAAACGCCTCGTGATGCTGAACGTCAATTCGTTGTCGCGCAGGCGCAGATCATCGAGCGGAGTCCCTTCGCCAGGTCGGCGGAACAAGGAGCCGGTCAACCGACCATCTTTGATGGCCAGTTGCAGCATGGAAATGCGAGTTCGGTTGCCGAAGGTCGACTTGACCCGCCACGTTCCAGTCGGATCCGGTGGTGCGGCCATCGCAGATCCAACCAAGATTAGGATGCCGAACAAAGCAGTATGATGGATCTTCATGGGGCAACTCCGAAGGTCGAGTGACAATCGACGAATTGTACCCGAAGAGACCACGAGCGGTGAAACAGTTCGTCGGGCGTGGCGTGTCTGACTCGTCCTTAGCTAGCGCTCCAGCAGTTGAAGGTGGGAAAAGCAGCTGAGCCTGATAAGTTGACATATGTACACTAATCTACTATACTCCTGTGGACAGGAGGCAGGCATGGAACGAAATCGGTCCGCGGCCCGGATATGTTGTCTGGACTTGGATACTTTCTTCGTCTCGGTCGAGCGGCTGCACCGACCGGAGTTGGTCGGCAAGCCGGTCGTGATCGGTGCGTTGCCCGGCCAGCGTGGCGTCGTGACAGCGGCCAGCTACGAGGTTCGCAAGTTCGGTGTCCGATCGGCGATGCCGATCGCAGAGGCCTATCGACGGGCGCCGCACGCCATCTACCTGCCAGGACGGCACAGCGAATACAGCCGGTACGCTGCGCAGGTGAAGGCGATCCTGCAACGGTCTGCTCCGATCGTCCGCACCGCCAGCATCGACGAGTTCTTTCTGGATTTTGGACAGTGCGAAGCGATCTACCGGGATGTCGACGATCGCGACGGTGACGCGACCATCGAGCGGGTCGTGCGCGAAATGCGAGAGGCGATTCAGGACGAGTTGGGTTTGCCGGCCAGTGCCGGGATCGCGGCGTCGCATCCGATCGCGAAGATGGCGTCCGGCTCTGCCAAACCAGCCGGCGTGCTGATGATTCGGGCGGGCCAGGAGCACGACTTTGTTGCGAGTCTGCCGGTACGGCGTTGGCCTGGCATCGGGCCAGTCAGCGAGCAGCATCTGTTGGGCAAGGGCATCGAGACGCTCGGCCAGCTCCTAGAGGCACCTTCAGAACCCCTCGCCGATACAGTTCGTGAAGCTGTCTTCGGCTGGACGAAGAGTTCGCTCGGCCGCGACCGCCCTGCCTTTCGTGAACACGATGCGGAAGGCCTGACGCTGGGCAGTATTTCAAATGAAAACACCTTTGCGGCCGACGTCGGTGATCTACACGTGATCAGGGACCAGCTATGTTCTCTATGCGAGCGTGTGTGTTGGCGCGTCCGGCAGCGTAAGGTACTGGCCCGCACCATCACTCTTAAGCTCCGCTACGCCGACTTCGAGACGTTGACGCGTTCGCGCACAATCGCCCCGACCAACGCCGAGGGAGTCGTGGCCGGTTGCGTCCGTAAGCTGTTTCGCGACAACTACGACCGGCGGCGACGAGTACGCCTGCTGGGCGTGGGGCTGTCGAAGCTGATCAACAGTCGGCGCCAGCTGACGCTGCCGTTTCTCAAAGAGGAACGCCCTGAAGTGGCCACGGCCATCGATTCGATACGAAACGCCTTAGGCTACGACGCGATCCACCTGGGAATGAAGAAGGGTGGACGTTGGTGATCCTGTAGCCGAATTCGCCGCTGGGCGTTGGAACACAGTTCCTTGCACTTTCGGCTCGGCAGGAGCCTCGCCCTCCCGCATTAAGGTAGCAGGCACACTCCGTGTGCCGTCCGCCGGAAACAGAGCCTACACGCGGGCTAAACCGAACTTGAATCGACGAGGTAGTCGTAAACACTCTAGGTGACGGGGTTTGTGGCGCATCCCGTTTGCGCGCGTTCTGGCTACACGATCTTGGGGGGTGTTACAGCGTCACGTTGAGCAGGTCGAAGACGTGCCGTTGGTATTCGGTCGGAGAGGTGAGCTTGTCGTATTCCGCATCAAAGTCTGCGATGTGTATCCGGTTTCGGGTCAGCGTCGCTAGATCACGAAGCAAGTCTTGAAAGCTTTGGACTGGGTGGCCCTCTTCCGTGAGGCGCGTGGCGTCTTTTTGCTTGGCTGCCTCGGATCGAACCGCCGGGGCGACCGGTGACGAACGTGAGGCGCTTTCTCGATCGCAGTCGTCAAACAACACTTTGCGTAAACGCTCACGCATGTGCCACTCGACATAGTAGGACAGCATGCAGAGGAAGACATGCGCACGAATTCGATCATCCTTGTGATGGTAGATCGGACGAAGCTGGAGGTCTACTGTCTTCAAGGAGCGAAAAGCTCGTTCGACGTGTGACAAACTCTTGTAATTCTCGACGACATGTTCGGAGTTCATTTTCTCTTTGGGTACGCTTGTCCGTACAACGTACAGTCCATCCAGCAGCCTCTCGATCTTGATCTTCTCCTCGTTGCGTTGGAACGCGAAACTACTCTCGGTGATGGTTAGTTCAAAATGCTTTTCCATTTTATGCTTGTTGATCACCTTGCCGACGCGCAAGCCGATTGCTTCCTTGCCACGTAATGGCCTGGTCTTGCGGAGAGTCGCTTGGCGGATGGGTTCGAGTTGCTTCTCTGTCGCTTGCAGCAATTCCTCTCGCTTGCGTGAGCGTTCGTCCGCAAGTTGTGGATTGCGGCAGACGATCAACCGCTCGCCCGGGAAGTCTTCCGATGTGATCTCAGCGAGATCGCGTTCGTCAAACAAAGACTTTTGTATGAGTTTGGTCTTAATCAGTTTGCGGATCCGGTCGCTACGCAGAGCCGAAATCCAGTCCAAGCCGTCTATGCCACGAAGATCTTCGTTGATACGCGCCGAGGTGATCATCCCTCGGTCGCCTACGAATACCACACGGTCGATGCCGAATCGCTTACGAACACGAGATACAATCTGAGTGAAGGTAACCGGATCGGCGGTGTTGCCAGAAAAGACCTCGACCGCAATCGGCCGACCGTCGGGATCACAGAGCAAGCCATACACGATTTGCGGGCGGTCACCACGGTGGTCGCGGCTATAGCCATGGGTCACCAAAGATGACTTGCGACCGGTGTAGTAACTCGACGAGACGTCAAACAGAACAAGCACGCCTCCTCGTAGATGCCTTTTCGCAAGCTTGTTTTCAATTCGCTTCTGACGAGCTAACAACCAATCCATTGCGGCGTAGAGCTCGTGGATCTCCACGCAGCCCAGTCCCAGATCCTCGGCCAACGTGCTTTGTGCTGTTTCTCCCTTCAGTCCAGTAGACACGCTCAATTTGGAACCAGGGGAGATGAGACGCGACACGACTAACGCCAGGATCAGATCTCGTTCCCGACAGGGACGTGATGACAAGAGTTGATCAAGACCGATGTTCCTTGCCGTTTGCAGCACAGCCGTCACGTTTCCATGCGGCAGGCTGCGACGGATTTCAAAGGAACCTTTTGGTGCCCCTTCGTCGAGTTCCCCATTGAGTCGTCCCCGAATGAACTCGATCACATCCGGCGGCAGATCCGACAAGTTTCCCAGCGTCTCATGTTTCACCTTTCCGCCTTCGCGATAAGTACGTCGCAAGAGTACCGACGTGTAGGTCTTACCGTTGTGAGTCTTAGTGACGGTAGCAATATGCACGCTGCGTCGTTCTGGAGTGCTCATCTCCCCGTTGTAGCAACGCCGCGAAAAGCTAGCTAGCCCAAATCGCAAATTTTCTGGCTACGATAATGCATTTGTGAAATCGACTTAAGGCCAACGCCGAAAAGGAGTTCTCCGCCAAAAGCGGCTCCGGAGCGTTTCAAGTTCGGGCTAAACGGCTCGGCGGGAGCCTCGCCCTCCCGATCGATTACACGGTTGTTGCAATGAGTGCGGGTGGAGATCCCACCGTGAAGCTGTCCGCTCCATCCTGTTCATCATGTTGATCCGGTCTGCTGTCCGCCAAACTCTGGCGAGTTCGGCTACGGATCCGAATCAGCCGCTCGGCGTTAGCACACGGTTCCTTGCACTTTCGGCTCGGCAGGAGCCTCGCCCTCCCGATCGATTACACGGTTGTTGTAGTGAGTGCGGGTGGAGATCCCACCGTGAAACCGTCCCCCTCCATCCTGTTCATCATGTTGATCCGGTCTGCTGTCCGCCAAACTCTGGCGAGTTCGGCTACGCTCCGAATCGGCCGCTGGGCGTTAGCACACGGTTTCTTGCGCTCTCGGCTCGGCGGGAGCCTCGCCCTCCCGGTCGGTTACACGGTTGTTGCAGTGAGTGTGGTGGACATCCTGTCAAGAAGACCGGATGAACAGCATCTACAAGATCAGGTGCCCTTGTCTTACTCACTGCTCGACGTACGAGAACTGTGGGATCAAGATCTCTCTGAAGATGGGCTTCCCGAAGACCGCTGAGCTCTTGTCTAGAAACCGCCGTTTGATCAACCCCAACGCCGGATCGGCCAGGTCCGCAGGCTCGGAATTTCGGACCTCATACAGAATCTGATCCCGAAAACGATGGACGTTTCGGTCAAAGAGGCCGGTCGCTTCCCGTTCGTCCCCTTCTGCGACGGTACCTACCAGCTTGAAATCAACACGCAGCGCCGTGTTCGAGTTGGGTTGGGTTACCGTGACCGTATATTCTCCCAGGTCGAGCTCAACCGTCGGATTCGCGTCCTTGTCTGCGTCTCGGTCGTCGCCCATGGTCTCGGGAAGGCGATCCGCCATCTTCCGCTCGGCCATCTGGGCCACTTCGTCGGCGCTGGGAATCAGAAAGTAGGCGATGGCGCACTCGATGGCGACGACACCTACCATGAAGCCGACGATCAACAACTTGCTGGTGAGCGAGCCGCCGGATTTGGCTGGCTGATCTCCGTCAACAGCTGGTTCTGCGGTTTGTGCTTCGGCCATCGTCTCACCCACTTCTCATTCGCTTGTCTACTCGCCTCCTTGCGTGTCCCCTTCGCCGCAGCTCCGATCGCTCCGGCAAACACTACTCGTCTACATAACGCGTGTTCTGTTCCTCTTCGGTTCCTACGAAGTCAGACACGACCTCATCGAGCAGATATAGCTCGACTCGCGGATTCTTCCGAAGTTGCTCCGGGTCAGTCCCGATGTGTGCAGGCTCGTTGGGACCGGCCACGGTGATTCGAATCCTCCGCGGATCAATTTCTAAGACGTCGACCAAGTACTGCTTGGTTTGACGGCATCGTTCGTAGGCTAAGTCCCAGTTGTCTCGGAGTTGTGAGTCGGTACTGACCGGTCTATGCGAGGTATGACCCCGGATCTCTATTTTTTGAGGTTTTCCGTCGATGACTGTCGCCTGCTCTCCTAGGACTTTACGCTGTGCCTCCGTGAGTTCTTGCTCACCTTCCTCGAAGTAGATCACCGTACCAATGGCTGTCTTCGAGCCGGGACGGACAATCGTCACGCGGGGATGATCCCCGACCGGCGCTTGGACCTGGGCACCGCCCTGCATGATGTCCTTCTTGTTCGCGCGCCCCATTGTTGCCAGCTTCTTGACAGACGAATTACGCGGCCTGATGTCGCCAGGTACGATAAACGCACGCGATTTCTCATAGCCGAATTGCTGCTGTACCGACTCTACCAGAGCTTGATATTTCTCCTCTTCTTTGATCTCACTAAGTGAAACCAACATGATAAAAAAGGTCAGCAGCAGAGACATCATGTCGCCAAACGTAACAACCCATTCCGGAATTCCACCACCAGCATCTTCTTCTTCAACTGCCATTCCACTACGCTGCCTCTTTGGTGACGCGTTGCTTGGGCGGCAAGAAAGTATTTAGTTTCTGCTCGATCACGCGTGGATTCTCACCTGATTGAATCGCCATCACACCGCGGACGACGATCTCGAGGGTGTTCAGCTCCTGCTTGTTGTTGAAACCCAGTTTTTCGGCAAAAGGAATAAAAACCGCGTTCGAAATAATCGCGCCATACATCGTTGTGATCAGCGCGACCGCCATCCCCGCGCCGATCCCGGACGGATCCGACATGTCGCTCAACATCATGATCAGCCCCATCAGGGTCCCGATCATTCCATAGGCCGGTGCGAAGCGCCCCATCTGATCTAGCACCGCCTTGCCGTCGCGGTGCCGAGCGGCGATGGCGTCAATCTCGGTCCGCATGATGTCTTCGATCACCTCAGGCCGCGTGCCATCCACAGCCATTTGTACTCCCAACTTGACGAACGGGTTGGAGACGTCCTCCATGCGGCCCTCCAGAGCCAGTAGCCCGTCGCGGCGAGCGGTCTCTGCCAGACTGACAAGCTGCTCGATCAACGTCTGAACGTTCTCCGACTTGTTCAAAAACACCTTCATGATGACCATCGGCAACCCGATCATGACTTTCAGCGGAAAGCACATCATCGAAGCCGCAATCGCTCCACCAATGACCACCAGTCCCGACGGAATGTCGATGAAGGCCGACATCGGCGCAGTCCCCATCATCATCGACCCGATGATCAGGCCGAACGCGAGCATCACGCCAATCAGGCTGGATATGTCCATCGCAGTTAGCCGACTGTCTCAACCCGTTCAATCGATTCCGGCGGGCGATGATGCATCGGTGGGACCAGATACTTCGATTGCTGGTACCTGACTGCCAATTGCACGACCTCCTCCATACTCTCCCGCACCACAACCCGGTCCCCTGAGGTGAGCGTAATAAATGTGTCGGGACGTGACTCGACATAACGAATCAGGTCCGCGTTCAGGACAAAACCTTCCCCGCTCAAACGAGTTAGATTGATCAACGGCTCAACTCCACACCCTCAGCGCGAGGCAAAATCACCTGAAAAGGATAGGACACAAACGACGTTCTGTCAGGGTAGATGACATCCCGCATCTCTCGCTAACATCAATCACCGTCAATATTTGTTTGCGGATCTCGCCGACCACGAACTAGTAAACGGACCCGTGAACAGATGCAGCTCCCGCTGTCAAACAAGCCGTGGTTACTCCGGCGTGAGTCACCTGTCCGCCTAACCCCGAAAACCGTTTCATTCCGTCCACTCGCACCGACTTCAAGTCTCGAAGTTGGCGCGCTCCGCAGTTTGCGGGGCACAAGATGTCGAATTTGTCACGTCTTCGGAACCCGAAGCGTCAGCGAGGGGGAGTTCGTGTACCAACCCAAGTGACTCCCTCGCTTACGCTTCGGGTTCCGATTGAGGCTCTTAAAACACCCGCCGTTTGAGGACAAAATGTCGCCCCAACCTTGATGAAATCAGTCCCGACTTAGCCGTCCTGGGCCACGACTTCCCGGATGTTGTTGAGACTGATGGAGTGCTCGCCAATATGAACGCGTAGCACCTGGGTCGACTCCTCGTCGGTCCCAGCATCCACAGTGACTCGATCGACCACACCCTCCACCTCCTCGGCTGCGTCGCTCAGAGCCGTGACCTGCTTGCCGATCAACGCACTGGCCGTCGTGACGTTCTGGCCTAGCAAGACCGCGTTCAGAGTGTCGGAGAGGCTGTTCGTAGCGCTAATCTCGCGGATCAAACCGATCTGGTTCAGCACTTCGCTGTTGTCCATGGGATCCAGTGGATCCTGATTTTGCAGTTCGTGGATCAAAAGTTGCAGGAAATCATCGAGGTCGACGTCTCTGAGATCGTTCGCGCCTTCGGTGTTCACCGCTGGCGTTCCGGCGGCGGCGGATGGAATTCGTGACAAGACTCTGCTCCTTTAGATCACAATGTCGATTTGCTCTTGTCCTGCTGATACGCCAAGCTCCGGCGAGCTGGCAAGACCTTCATCGTTGCCGTCACCTTGCTCCACGGATTGATGCTTCGGGCGATCGGGATCGGCCGATCCTCCAGAGTCGTGGGGTGCATTTTCCGCAGCACCTCCAAAGCCGCGTTCGTTCAAGTCAACGTCAAACTGCTCAATGCGGACACCCTGCTCTATCAGCCGATCGCGGAGTACCGGTAGGTTCTCCAGTAGTAGCGACCGTGCCGCTGATGTCTCGGCCTCGAGCCTTGCAGTCAGCGTCCCGTTTTGGACTCTCAATTCGAGCTTCAAAGCGCCCAACTCCGGTGGGTGCAACCGCAGACGCAGCGTTCCATCCCGCGCTTCTGCAACCTGGAATGCTCGCGCCACGCGTTCGACGAAACGTCGCTGCTGAGCGGTGTCAAGTTGCTCGACCCGTTCAGCGCCGTCCTCGGAACGCGGCAACAGCTGCTCGACAAAACGGACTGGCGGAAGGTCCCCTTTCGGGCTGGCGGGCTCCCCGCTCGGATCGGCTGGACCGGAGCGAGCATCACTCCTGCCACCCGACCGATCCGCCGTGATCTGCTCCGTGGCGTCAGGCGGGCCAGGTGGCTGCGGACCACCCAGCGATCGCTCCCCGGCCTGATCACTCCTGCCGGGCAGCGCTGACGGTTCGCCCGTTACAGCTTCAACTCCCTCTGGTCTCGGTTCCGCAACCGACCCGCCGTCGACCTTGGAGTCAGCCGACTCGGTGGGCAGCTGCTCGCTCTGTGATGCCCGATTAGCAATATTCGGCGATTCTGCTTTGGCCGGAGACTGCTCTTCCGGATCTCCGGTGCCTACCTCTTGTGCAGCTAGCTTGGTAATCTCGTCCTCCGCCAAGACCACTTGAGCGGATGCCTCTTCATCGGAGACGGGTTGTACGCCGGACGCTGGGACCTCGACCTGGTGACCGGTGTCTTGTTGCTCCACAGCGACCTGCGGGGAGCGCCGCGGCGTTGCCTCGACCTGTGTATCTGTTACCAGACCGGTCTGTAGCTCAAGTTCGACAGGAACTTCCTCGTTGTCGTCTGACTCGACGCCCTGCTCGTCGTCGGTGCGTGCCGCAGTCGGCTCTGCTGGCTCTTCCCCCGAGTCGGCGGTGGTCGCCTGTTCCTCCTGTTCGGCGTCCTGGTGTTCCGTCTCGGAAACAGCAGCGGAAGGCGATTCTTCCTCGACACGATTGTGCTGCTCCGACTGGCCCGCGTCGTGGTCCCGGCTTAGATGGGCTTGGAACGATGTCTGTTGATCGTCGCTCGTCACGGCCGCGGTAGTTGGCAGCGACGCCTCGAAGCTACCGACGGTATCAATGGGGAGTGAAGCCATCAATCGATCCTGTTTGTCATCGACAGTTATTCTTGCTCTCTGGTCACAAACTGCTGAGCCCTCTCCCTGGTCTGGCGGATCCGCTGCACGTCGGGCACTCCGAGCCGGATGCGGCGCAGGATCTCGTGCAGGCGCTCGTTGTCCTCCATGGCTTTAAAC
The DNA here is from genome assembly GCA_965223305.1 of Pirellulaceae bacterium. GTDB lineage: Bacteria > Planctomycetota > Planctomycetia > Pirellulales > Pirellulaceae > CBDCWT01. The sequence goes on from CBDCWT010000040.1 coordinate 177,846, forward strand.
TCCGCCAGGATCTTTTTTCGCTTTTCGAGCGGCATAGCTTTAACAATCGTGACCACGAACTGAAAGTTGTCGGGATCATCGAGGTATTTCATCAGTTGCTGCTTGGCTAGCTTTGCAGTCACTGCCTGTAGTTTTGCTTGGGTGTTCTGTAGGGCTTGGCTCTGTTTCCCCTCTTCACGAGCTTTAGTCCAACGTTCGAAGTCGTCCACCAGTTGATCAAAGCGCCGCTTCTCCTGCTCGACCATCTTTTTCAACTGACGGAGGTCGTTTAGCCCCTTTTCGGTCGCAATTTCCCGCAGCGCAAGATCGAGTGCAACTTCTTTGCGTTTGTGTTCGACTTCCGAGTGTGAGACTTGCGCCTCTTCGATCGGCTTGGCTTCCGTCTCCATTTCCTTCCAAATGCTGTGAAGATCGACGTCGCGCGCAACCGCCAGCATTTGCAGCAGACGTTCTTCGCTCAGTCCGCCCTTGAGCGCAACCGCCAGCAAGAGTCCGGCTTCGGCCGTGACCGTCGCGATGCTGAAGTAAACAGCCAATGTGAAGCAGAGGCGGAATAGTTTCATTGGCTAGCGAGATCGTGAGAAAGCGAAAACGAAGAGAGGTCAGGCGCGAGCTCTCTGACAAACATCAGGTGGATTCCAACTCGCTGATTGCTCGGAAGATCATGTGTAGCAAGGCACTTTCCTGTTCATCCTGGAACTCCCCAAAAATTTTCTTGGTCTTGTCGTCCGGCATCGCCAACAGCATCGTCACGACATCCCCCATCACGTCGTCATCTGGGTCGAGGTCACGGTCCTTTAGCATGCGCACGATCAGGTTCTTGGCTTGCTTCGGCCTGAGCGAGGTTAGCGTCAGCCTGACTTCTTCGATGGCGGCACGACGCGCGTCGTCCTCTTTGGTCTTTAAATGAGCATCGAAGATCTTCTTACGTTCGTCGAACCGGCTGCTCTCCTCACGCACGCCAACAAACAGGTCGTTGACGGCTCCTATCCCCTCCTCAATTGCCTTTTGTCGGTCCTGCAGTAAGGGATTCTGAGCACGGCTCTCAATGATCTCCTGGCGAGTCACAGGCTGCGGTGGAACGGGGGCTTCCTGGGGACCCTGTTCTGACGGCAGCTCTGTCAAATCGACGCCATATACGACCGCGGTGTATCTGAGCAGCTTGGTGGGCGTCAATGCGCCGTTCGACCAGAGAACGACTCCCAGAGCCGCCTGTGCCGCAACCGTGCTGACGCACAGACAAGCAAAGCCCACGGCAATCGCATTGGCTAATGATGTGAGTAGGTTCATGATGATACTGCGGTAATGAGTGGCTATCTTCTTCTTTTTCTATGGTCTTGCCGCAGCGCTACCTCATCCAGCTGCTTTGTCTCCCGCACCGCTTCTGCCTGCTGGTGAGCACGCAGCTGCCGCTCCCTCAACCGCTCCAATACCCGCACCTCCCGATCCGCACCGACGACAGCCTGCCGACGTCTCTCGATCTCCTGTCCGACCTGCTCGCGCTGCTGGGCTAGTGCTGCTGCTTGGGTCTTGAGCACCAGCTCGTAACGGTTGCTGTTGAGAAGTTGGTTCACATCGATTTGATCTCGTTGCTTTGCAGCGGCCACTTGCCGCTTGTGCATCTCCAGTTCTGCCGCCAAGCTCTCCATCTGCTCGCAGAGCAACTGATCGGCGCGATGGGCCTCTGCCAACTCAACTTGCCGCTGCTGCCTATCGGCCTCACGGAGCTTGAGCAACGTTTGCAGACGAAAGCGGAAAGCGGGCATATATCCGACCTAACTACTCTGCAACTTCTGAACACCACAACTCCTAACCCTGAGAAACATTTCGCTTCATGTTCAGCTGAGTCCCGCAGCGAGCGGCCAATTTGAGCAACGCCATACGATTCTCCTTAAGTGTTGTTTGCTCATCGACAGCTTGTGTCAGAAACGCGTCGATCTCGTCCTTCATCGCCAGCGCGGCGTCGACGCGTGGATTGGCACCTGCCCGGTAGGCGCCGATCGAGATCAGGTCTTCGTGATCGTGGTACGCCGCCAGGAGCTGCCGCACGGCCACGGCCGCGCTGAGCTGCTCGGGCGTCGAAATCGCAGGCAGCAAACGGCTGATGCTCTGCAGAACGTCGATTGCTGGATAGTGTCCTTGGGACGCCAGTTGCCTGGAGAGCACAACGTGCCCATCAAGCAGGCCGCGCACCGTGTCACTAATCGGCTCGTTCGTATCATCACCTTCCACCAGCACTGAATAGAAGGCCGTAATGCTCCCCTGCTGGTAGCGGCCGGCACGTTCCACGAGTTTTGGCAAAAAGCTGAATACGGACGGGGGATAACCACGCGTCGTGGGTGGCTCGCCCGTGGCCAAACCAATCTCTCGCTGCGCCATGGCACAACGCGTGATCGAGTCCATCAACAGCAGAACATCTCGACCCTGATCGCGGAAATACTCCGCGAGCGCCGTGGCCGTAACTGCCGCTTGGACCCGCAGCAGGGCGGGCTCGTCACTGGTTGCCAGCACGACCACGCTACGAGCACGTCCGGCGGGACCGAGATCTCGTTCTAGAAACTCGCTGACCTCGCGACCGCGCTCCCCGATGAGCGCAATCACATTGACGTCTGCCGACGTGTAGCGGGCCATCATTCCCAGCGTCACACTTTTACCCACGCCCGACCCAGAGAAAATCCCTATTCGCTGGCCGCGTCCGCAGGTCAGCAGCCCGTCGATGACGCGGATGCCTGTACCCAAAGGTGTGTCGATACGTGGACGCTGGACCGCTGGTAACGGCGGAGCATCAAGCGGTACCAGGTCAGGGAGAACCGGCGGTTGAAATCCGTCCGTCGGTTTACCGTGAGCATCGACAACTCTCCCTAACAACCCAGGGCCCGCATACAACGCGCGGCTGGTTCGCTTCAGCCGCACGCGGCTACCGTGCCGAACGCCAGACAGAGCCCGAAATGGAAAGACCCAGGTTAGCCCGTCACGAAATCCGACCACCTCCCCTTCGATGCCGGCGCCAGTCTGACGATCGATCTCAGCCAGTGCGCCAACCGGCGCGGGAAAGCCAGCCACACCGGTCATCATCCCCTCGGTGCGCACGACACTTCCCGTCAGAGAAGTTGTCATGATCGTCGGCAGCTGATGATGGTAGTCGAGCATCTTTCTTTTTTTCGGTGTGATCCCTTGACGCTAGGTAAGCTCCTCTTCGATCCTTGCTAACTGGGCTTCGATCGAGTGGTCGATCGCCCCAAACTGCGTCACGACGCGGCAACCGCCGCGCGAGATCTCCTCATCGGCAACGACATCCGTGGGGGCCAGCTCTCCCATTTCGGCCGCGAGCTTTTCGACCCAAGGACCGAACGCCTCCACATCGTCTGGATTCAGGTGCAGCTTGAACTGACCGCTGCCCGCCGCCAGCTCCAGCACCTCCCGCACGAGATCCTGCGTAATCTCGGGCCGTGCTCCAAGTTCACGCCTGATGATCCGCTCCGCGATGGCAACAGCCAGATGAACGGTCTCACGCTGCCATTGATTCAGCCAGCCGTGTTTGGCCAGCCCGATTTCGTCAGCGGTCTTCTTGACAATCGGCAGCAACTTATCTAGTTCCTTGTGAAGCCGCTCTCCTAGCCGCTGCTCCGCCTCTGCCCGCGCCGTCTGCCGCGCTTTCTCGAGTGCCTGCTCCTCGAGCTGGACGGCGCGCTGCCTCGCCTCTGCGACGATGGTCTCCGCCTGCTCGCGCACCGTCTGCAAGTAACCCTCCGCCCGGCGAGCCATATCATCGAAGTTAAACTCGGCAGGCTGTCCACCCGTCCGGCGACCGCGCCACTGTCCAGATTTGATGATTCCAGCCATTTATCGAGCGGAGGTTGTGTCGGAGCGCTAACCCGAATTATTCATGAGCGATCTGCTGCGAGGTCGTAAGTCCATCCGTGGCTTCGTCATGCTTCACAATTCTCCCTCGACGTATTGCTTCAATACGCCTGCGGGAGAATTGCTCGCCTTCCTTGCCACGAACGTACTTACAACCTCTCGCGACGATCTTCATGAATAATCCGGGCTAAGTCCTGAGGTCGCGTAGGCTCATCACATCTGTCGGTTACAAGCTGGACGGCGACCAGCGTATAGCAAAAATCTAAGCCGCAGCTGCAAATCGCGCGGCGGGGAGCGATTGGATGAGACCGTCGCGAGCCAGTTGCGTAGCAACGGAGGCGACACGAGCCTGAGCTTCTTCGATATCGGCCAACCGCAGTGGTCCAACGGCCGCAATGCGGCGCGACAGGGCGCGCGCCTCGCGGGCTGGCAACGGCTTCAATAGCCGCTTGACGAACGCGGGCGGTGCTCCTGTCAAGGCCAACAACACCAACTCGGAAGGCAGCTTTGTGAGGAGCGTGACCAGATCTCGATCACTCAGCTCGCTGAGGCTCATGAAGTCGACGACCTCTTCAGGAGGCGGCGCCGCCGTCCGCGGCATCGACTCCGGCAGACCGTTCTTCGGCCCGACGGCCTCCTTGTCCGACGGGACTGGCCCCGACGTGGCTATCGACCCGGTGGGCCGCGGAGCGGGATCAGCTTCAACAGGCTTCGCGGAGCGAGCACCCGAGCGCGCTTGCAACATCTGAACGAGCGAGCGATCGTGACGAGCGACATTCTCCCAGAGGGATTCGCGATCCTTGCCAGCGGCGGTCAGGATCGACGAAACGGCAGCGATCCCCGAGGCACGGTTGCGAGCTGAGCGGATTTCATCGGCCAGCAACGCCTGTATTTGCTGCTCGACTTCAACCACAATCGAGGCATCGGCGATGTCCAATTCCGCCACCCGACGCAAGATGTCGGCCTGCAGTCGCGAATCGAGATATGAAATGAACTCAGCGGCACGTTGTGGTGGCAGGTGGGCGACAACCACCGCAATGATCTGTGGATTTTCGCTCCCTAAATGGCTGGCCAACGCTGCGGGAGTTGCTTCTTCCAAGAACCGAAACGGCCGTCGATCGTCTTCGGGCACCGTGGCAGGTTCGGGCACCGTGGTACGTTCCGCGAGTTTCTCGGCCAGCGATTCGTCCAACTCGACACCCTCGTCCGGACTGTCCTGAGGCTCGCCCGAACGGAGAAAATCTTCGACGATCGTCTGCTCTTCGTCTGAGGGTATCTGGTTCAATTCCACGATCGCCATTTGGACCCGCCGGGCTTGTTCCGGGTCCATCTTCTCCAGCAACAACCGAGCGCTGTGTGGGTCGAGCGCGGACACCAACACAGCCGCTTTGCGGGTCGCTTCATCCGGTGGAGTGAGAGATGATTTCATGCAGTACTTCGTAGTTCCTGTAGTTCTAAAGTGAAGTTATGCTCTTCGCAGTCCGGCGAGTGCTGAGTAGCGGATCGCCGGGTTCCGATGGGTGTGTCTTGGAGTCATGAGCGAACGTCTCGCTGAAGCGTTTGCAATGCCTGACAAAGGTCTGTTTCACGAACAACCTAACGCTAGGCGGCATCGCCAATCCAATTCTGTAGCACGTTGGCAGCTGCATCCGGGTCCTCGCGGACTAGTTCGGTCAGCTCTTCCCGCAGGCTCCGTCCGGAATGTTGAAAACGTGCCTTCAGTGAATTGGCAAGGTCCTCTTCGTCCATCTCTTCGTCGCTGGCTTCAGATCGTTCGCCTCCAGACGCCAGCGACTCGATCGGAATGGTCTGTTCTCCGGCCGCAACCGGCACGGCTTGGGTCGTTCGCAACATACTCCGTAGCATCCAAAGACCGACGAACGCCATGATGAACAGCCCAATGGTTTGCCAGTTGGAAGCGAACCAAGAGCTGGCGTTCTCGGTGAAACCCGGTCCGGGGGGCATCGCCAACGGTGTCTCGTGGTAGGTGGCAACGGTGATGCGGGGAAACGGGTCTTCACCAGGCGAAGTTCTGGGAATGACCGTCCGAACCACGTTCTCGACCAAGACTTTGATTTCCGACTCGATGTCGCTGAGATCATCCGGCGAGGGCTCGTCTCCGCCAGGGTTTTTTGAGCGCCAGACCTTCCCGTAGTAGCTCCACGGGACTGCCACGGACGCGGTAACGTACTCGGTGGCCAATGGCGCTTGTTCGGTAATCTGCTGGGTCGACCCTGCGATGCGGTTCGTCTCGTTGCGGGATTCCGAAAGGGTATTCTCCGAGCCGCTCTCACCGGAAATCGCTAGTGCTTCGTTCTGGCCGATCCCGTTGGCTCTGGCACCTGGCACACCGCCTTGCGGCATGTTCGTTGAGTTGGATTCCTTGACGTATTCGGTATCGCTGACAGGCACCGGATCGTCGTAGGTCTGCGTTGTCGTCTGATGCTTGAGGTTCTTGTCCAAGCCGACGAACACTTCGACGGAGATCCCTTGAATGAATTTCAGCTGATCTTCGATTTTCCGTTTGTACGTCTGTTCCCAGCGGCGCTGCGTTAACGCGAACAGATTGTCTTCTCCGAAGGAGCCGCCGCTGCCGTCTCCCTCGAATGTGATACCGGAGTTGGCATCCGTCACACTGACGTTCTCGATTTTGGCTCCGGTCCCACGAGCTCCCGCCTTGCGAATCGACTTGACCAGCTCTTCGTCAAGGTGGTTGTTACCAAACCCTCGCGCCTGGATCAGCACATGCCGTTCGTTTTGATGGCCGATGGCGCTCTTTTGCGAAGCGTCCGTAATCTGGACAAAAACTTCCTCGATGTTGTGAAGCTCGCGCAGCAGGTTCTCGAGCTCACGCTCTTTGACACGCAGCGCCTTGCGGTCGCGAACGTCACGGGATTCAAGTGGATTTGTCGACTTGAAAAGCTCCGCGGAGGGCACACCGGGATGTTCTGGGTAGGCATTGGCATCGTGAATGGCAGCCAAATACTTGTCACGCTGCGTTCGAGGGACCTTGATCTTGTGTTGCTCGACCTCCCAATCATTGAGCCCCGCGCTGCCGAACGCCAGCGCCATGTTGTCGATTTCGCGCTGCGAGAGCGTCTGAGCCCCGAACAGAAAATCGTCGGTCGAGCTCGTCTCGCTGCGAAACAGGTAGACGAGGCTGACCACAATCGCCGCCAGCAGCAGTCCGGTCGTAATCCGGGCCGCTGGATTCATGGGCTGGAACAGATCTCGTAACTGCGCTCCAGTCTTGTTCAAAAAGTCCATCCATGGACCTCCAGGAACCAGGTACTGTCTCAAAACAGATTTACAGCTCTCCGATCACCGGCTGCTAAATCCGTATATCTTTGATCTCTTGATAGGCCTGAACCAACTTGTTTCGGACCTGCATCATCATCCGAAATGACAGATCGGCCTTTTGCACGGCGGTCAGCACCTCGGCCGCATTGACGTCCTCGCCAGTCATGAGTTGCTCGACTGATTTACTAGCATCCTGTTGCATCGAGTTCACTTGATCGATCGCATTCAGCATGAAGTCCTTGAACGCCGGTGCGTTACTCGTTGTCGCATTAAACTCTGGCGGGAGGGATGGTAGCGTCAACCGAGCGGCTGGAATCGAGTTCAATTGCGCGTCCTCCACTGATTTTCAGACAGCAATTCTCCGACGCAGGCGGAGCCAGCAGCTGCCTCGACGTGTTATCCGAGAATCCGTAGCGTTTGCGATGCCATCCCCTTAGTAGTCTCGATAACGCCGATATTGGCCTCGTAAGCCCGCGTCGCCTCCAACGC
>CBDCWT010000041.1:0-16356 GCA_965223305.1 Pirellulaceae bacterium
CTGACCCCGCTGCTGATCGGTACGATAAGCGCGCTGCTGACCGCCTGGTTAGCTCTAAGGCGATTTCGCTCTGAGAAGTGGTGGGAACACAGAGTGGCGGCCTATGAACGGGTAATCGAATCCCTTCACCACAGAATGGCTATTCTGAGTGAATACATCGACCAGGTGGAAATGCACAAAGAGATTTCACGAGATCGACATGATGAACTCACCCGACTTAGTAGATCCGCACACCTTGAGATTGACAAGGCTGCCGATATCGGTGTGCTGTACTTTGGTCGAGAGGTGTCGGAGCGGCTCCGGCTCTATCGAAAAGAGGTTAGGGAGACGGAACCCATAGGGCACTCTGCTCGCGAGCCTCTCGAGTCGATGAATACCGAATGGAAGGCGACCGAGTCGTGTCTAAGAGTTGTGATCCAAGAAGCGAAAAAGGATCTTTGTCTAGAGTGGCCGAGACCGTTTCAAAGATGAGTTCAAACTAGTCGATCAGGGCTCGCCATAGTACTCTCGCTAGCCAGGCCAAGGCGATCCCGCCACCGATCCAGATTGCGATCTTTGATAGGGTGTCCAAGAACAGTTCGAGTCCCCGCTCGAAGCCATCTATTGAATCCCGCAAAATATTATGACACCTTTTGGTACGTTGGAGCATCTATATATGTATGGGCAACCCCAAAGGCGTGAAGCGAGATTTCAAGGCGCTGGAGAAGCGCCGTTTCGAAGCGATGCGGCTGCTGGACCAAGGCCACAATCAGTCCGAAACAGCGAGACGGCTCAAGGTCGCTCGTCAAACCGTTTGTGAATGGCGGCGGCAATACCTCGAGCAAGGCGAGGCCGGGTTACGTCGAGCCGGACGGGCCGGACGCAAACCGCTGCTCGACGCCACGCAACGTGAACGTCTGACAGCGCTGTTGCTCGAAGGCCCCGAAGCACACGGCTTCCCGACGCCCCTGTGGACCTGTCCGCGGGTGGCTCGCCTGATCGCCGACGAGTTCGGGGTCGACTACCACGAAGGCCACGTCTGGAAGATCCTGCGAGCACTCGACTGGAGCCCGCAACGCCCGGTCGGAAAGGCGCGCGAGCGCAACGAAGAGCTGATCCGCACCTGGAAGCGCAAGACCTGGACACGCATTAAAAAAAAGCCCAAAACGAAGGCCGCACGCTCGTCTTCATCGACGAAAGCGGATTGAGTCAGAAGCCGCATCGCTGCCGCACTTGGGCGCCACGCGGCCAAACACCGCTGCTGCAGTTTAACTTCAACTGGGAGAAGCTTTCCGTCTCGGCGGGGCTGACGCTGCGCAACTTCTACTTCCGGCTCTATCCCGGTGCGATCGGCAAAGAGCAAGTGATCGACTTTCTCAAGGCGTTGGTACGTCAGATCGATCGCCCGCTGCTGATCGTCTGGGACCGGCTGCCGGCGCACCGCAGCCGCCTGGTGCAAGAGTTCATCGCACTCTCGGAAGGCCACATCGCAACCGAGTACTTGCCACCCTATGCGCCGGAGTTGAATCCGGTGGAATACATCTGGGCTTACTGGAAGCAGCACGAGTTGCCGAACGTCTGTCCGAAGGACTACGCGGAGCTGAACGAGCGGGCTCGCAAAGCACTCCGCCGCATGCGCCGCAAACCGCGTTTGATCACGGCCTTCTGGAAACAGTCTTCTCTTCGCTTTGAGTGACGGGATATTATGCGGGACTCAATAGGCTGCGAGAGATGTTTGCAGTCCGTTGCGCCAGGTTCCTCGACACTGAGAGTAGATTCTCGTTTGTGTACGCCGCCATGAGCGATAGAGTGGAGATCGCCTCCGCAAGTGGCCGGCTTGGGTCCTCGGTCCTTCTGGCCTTGTCGGCAAGCCTTTCGGCCTTGTTCGCCAGTCCATGGATGTCTCTGTAGGCTACTCGCTTTGGCTGGCCATAGCCTTCTCCCTCATCCAGGTCTATCTCTTTGTACGTCGCGTGTACCGATTCAGCCTCGGTCTTCCTAGACCAAGCATTCTCTTTCGCAAGACGCATGTACTCAGCGCTCTCGATTTCATCGGGCTTCAGGTATCGCTTGAGAGCTTTCTTGTTGTCGAACAGCTTCCCAAATGCTGTCTTGACGTCCGAATGCGACTGGTAAGCCTCTCGATTGCAGACAAATCCCCATATGAAGTTTTGCCTATCTCTTTCGAGCCACCTTATGAACTCGTCGCGTCCATTGGGGGTACACACCGAGTTATAACCGAAAGTTGTGGATGAGCAGGGAGGAAGGCGGCGTATCCTGACGGTGAGTTAAAGACCGTTTCCTGGAAAGGAACAAGGAGGATACGCCATGAGTCAGTCTGAAGCGTCCGGGCAAGGGAGTCAAGCCACAGCCGATGTGGTTGCGATCCAACAGCGCTCGCTGCTGGATGAAGCACTACGAGAAGGTGCTCGCAAGATGCTGCTGCAAGCGATCGAAAGCGAGGTCGCCGACTATGTCGAGGCGCATCAAAAGGAAGTCGATGAACAGGGCCGACGACGGGTGGTGCGTAACGGCTATGGGCGCGAGCGCAGCTTGGTGACCGGAGTGGGAACGCTGCGGGTGAAGGCGCCGCGGGTCGAAGACCGCCGCGTCGATGAGCAGGGCCGCAAGTTCCGTTTCACGTCCCAGATCCTGCCGCCGTATCTGCGGCGCACGAAAAGCATTGAAGAATTGATTCCGTGGCTGTACCTGAAGGGGGTCTCGACGGGCGACTTTTCCGAGGCGTTGACGGCCTTGCTGGGGCCGGACGCGCCGGGGTTGTCGGCGACGACGGTCGTGCGGCTGAAAGAAGTTTGGCGTGGAGAGTATGAGAGTTGGTCGAAGCGTTCGCTGGCCGATCAACGTTTCGTCTACCTCTGGGCCGACGGCATCTACTCGAACATTCGGCTCGACGATGAGCGCCAATGCCTGCTGGTGGTGATGGGCGCGTTGGCGGACGGACGCAAGCAGTTGTTGGCGGTTCATGACGGCTTTCGAGAAAGCGAGCTGTCGTGGACGGAACTGCTGGAGGATTTGAAGCAACGCGGGCTCGAGCTGCCGCCGAAACTCGCGGTGGGCGACGGCGGACTGGGTTTTTGGGCGGCGCTACGCAAGGTCTATCCGGCGACTCGCGAGCAACGTTGTTGGGTGCACAAGACGGCCAACGTGCTCGACAAGCTACCCAAGAGCATGCAGGGCAAGGCGAAACAGGCCGTCCACGGCATCTACCTGGCCGAGAGCCGTCAGGCGGCCGAGCAGGCGCTGGATCGTTTCGTGGCTCTGTACCAAGCCAAGTTTCCCAAAGCCGTCTCCTGTCTTGAGCAGGATCGAGATGCTCTGCTGGCGTTCTATGACTTTCCGGCGGAACATTGGGGGCATCTGCGCACGACGAACCCGATCGAATCGACGTTCGCGACCGTGCGTCTACGCCAGCGCCGGACGAAGGGTTGCGGGAGCCGAGAAGCATCGTTGACGATGGCCTTCATGTTGGCCCGTCAAGCCGAACGGCACTGGCGCCGGCTCAACGGCTCGGAACTGATCGTTCATGTACTCAAAGGAAGGACTTTCAATGATGGAGTCTTGGTTCAGGACCACGCCGCCTGATCTCCGTCCACAACATTTGACAATATCTCGTACACACCTCGTAGAATCCTCTTCTGACGGCAGCATCCTCATGTTCTACAAAGAACTTCTTGTCAACCAACTTCTCGTAAATGCCATGCTCTGCCGCCAACCTGGATATGACTTTGCGTAAGTAAAAGAAGACGGATTCGTCGTCCTTCTCGTCCGCGACCGTCCAACGCTTGAAGGCATGTTTCAAGAACTCTCTAGGGCTACGATTCTCGCCCGGAACGCCCTCCATCTCGAAATCGTACGGAAGAACAAACTGCCCCAGATGGCTGAAGGCTTCTTCAAGCGACTTCGCATAGACCTCCTCCGTCGGCAAGGTCAAAAGCAGTCTCCATACGGCTCGGAAAGGTCGTTGTTCGTCGCCAGGACCTCCCCAATAGTCTGAGAGGTAGGGTACCTCGGGGGCAGGCTTTGTGAGGTACGGATGCGAGAGCGCGAAGTCGACAACCCGAAACCAGGCCGAGTCGGGAATCTGCGCGTAGACACCTTCTCTTTCCAGGGCTTTGCAGAGTTCGTCGGGGGCCTGGGAAGGGTTACGAAACAAGGCGCGCAACGGTTCGTCCGGTCCCTCTTCAAATAGGCGCTGTAGGTCTCCCTCGCTGATCCACCGCAGACCGGGAAGACTAGGATTTCCGCATATGGCGACCAGGTCGGCATTATCACCGTCCACAAGAATTTCATTAAGCACTTCCGCATCGGTGCTGAAGGATGCCAAAGCAAGGTTGATGACGGGGTCTTTGCGTTCATGCAGGGCCCTCAATGTGACAGGTAGGGATAGGGGAATCGACAGCCGTGCTCGTTGTTCGAGGTACCGATAGACAGCCTCTGGGGATGCGTATCTTAGGAACTTATGCTCGACCGTTGGAGACTGAATTATGCTTGGCATCGCAGGTCTTTCTCAGAACTTGAGCTCATGCGCATCCTTCGAAGAGCCGCCTGAATTATTTCACGCCACCCATCGGCACCGCGCCGGATGATCGCGTGTCTTCGGGGGCGAAGCAAGCCCAAGCACCTCGTCCAGTTGGGACGATCATCGGGCTGACTACCCGGCACCTGGGCCACGTCGATCCTACTTGTTGAGGACCCACTTGCGGAACCAGGCGAGGTTGCGGTTCATCATGTCGCGCTGATGCATGGGCTCGCGGATGCCGTGGCCTTCGCGGGGGTAGGTGACCAACTCGACGGGGACGCCGCGGTCGTGGAGAATCTGCCAAATTTCGTGGTTGTGGTCGAAGTCGTTTGCGCCGTGGAGGAGGAGCGACGGGGTCTTTGCGTTGGCCGCGAGGCCATTGCGCGATGAGTGGCGGATGTAGCTTTCGGCATGGTCCCAGGGGTTACCGCCGAAGTACGTCCACAGGACTTCGAGGGCACCGTTGAACTCGCCGTAGTAGGTGATCCAGTCGGTGGCGGGTGCGCCGATGGAAGCCGCCTTGAAGCGGTCCGTGTGGCCGATGACCCAGGACGTCAGATAGCCTCCATAGCTCCAGCCCATCACGCCGAGGCGCTCGGGGTCGGCAATACCCTTCTCGACGAGGTAATCAACACCGGTCATCACGTCGTCGAAATCGCCGAAGCCCTGCGATTGGATGTTTTTGAGACGCCACTCGCCGCCATAGTTCGAACTGCCCCGAAAGTTCGGCGCGAGGATAGCGAAACCTTCCTGGGCAAGCAATTGCGTGGGGTAGGTACGCGGTACCGGGAAACCTTCGGTGGCGACGCCGGTCGGTCCGCCGTGAAGTTCGACGAGCAACGGCACTTTTTGGCCTTGCTTGTAGCCGATGGGGTAGCGTAGGACGCCTTCGACGCGCTCGCCGTCCTTGGAAGTCCAGGTGACGGTTTCGGTCTTGAGCGCGGGATAGGCTCGGGCTTGGGCGTTGTGGTCGGTGAGGGCGATGGTGTTGATGCTCGCGTCGAACTCGATCCGGCCGAGCGCCAACTCCGGCGGCGCGTCGTTGGACGAGCGAATGAACGCGACCATCTTGCCGTCCGCACTGATCGAGAAGGAGGAGGGGCTAGTGTAGTGCGTCAAGCAGATTGCACCTTATGCAGGGCGGCACGGCCGCGCTTGACTTTTTCGAGGATATCGGAAGCGGTGGCGGTCCAGATGAAGGGCTTGGGATGCTCGTTGTGCTGGGCGATGTAGTCCTCAATGGCGGCGACAAGCTCGTCCACGCTGCGAAACACACCGCGGCGAATTCGTTTGTCGGTGAGATCGCGAAAGAAGCGCTCGATCATGTTCAGCCACGATGCCGAGGTCGGGGTGAAATGAACGTGGAAGCGTTTGTGGCGCTTGAGCCAGCGCTTCACAGCGGCATGCTTGTGGGTGGAATAGTTGTCCACGATGAGGTGAATCTGTTTGTCGTTGGGGGTGCGGCGGTCAATTAAGCGCAGGAAGCGCAACCATTCTTTGTGGCTGTGTCGAGGCATGCACTCGCCGATCACGCTGCCGTCGAGGGTGTTAAGCGCCGCAAACAAGGTGGTCGTGCCGTTGCGTTTGTAATCGTGGGTCATCGTCCGGCCGCGTCCCTTCTTGAGCGGCAGGCCGGGTTGGGTGCGATCGAGGGCCTGGATTTGGGACTTCTCATCGAGTGAGAGAACCAGAGCGTGCTCGGGCGGATGCAGATACAGACCGACGATGTCGTCGAGTTTCTCGACGAAACGCGGGTCGTTGCTGAGCTTGAAGGTCTTGACGCGATGGGGCTTGAGGCCATGGGCGTGCCAAATCCGTCCCACGGTGGAGGCGCTGACGCCGCTCGCGGCGGCCATCGTGCGACGGCTCCAGTGGGTGGCGTTGGGGGGCTTCTCGCGGGTGGTCTTGCGGATGATCTGCCGCACCTTCTGTTTCGAGACGGCGGGTTTACGACCGGGCCGCGGGGCATCCTTTTCAATGCCGGCGATGCCGCTTTCGAGAAAGCGCGTTCGCCAGCGGGCCACCAGCTGCCGTGAAACGCCGAGTTCCTGGGCGATCTGCTTGTTCTCCCATCCGTCGGCGGCGAGCAGGACAATCCTGGCTCGCAGGGCGAGACGGACGGCTACCCGGCGGCCACGCGCGTAGCCAACCAACTGCCTACGCTGCGTTGTGTTCAACGTTACCGGTTGTGCTCTTCGCATCCCATGCCTCCTGTTATTAGAGACGATGGGATGTCAATATACGTTACATTATTTATGGTTCACTACACTAGCTCCTGAGATCTCTTAACGGTTGTTCGCTGCGTGCTGCGGATGTGAGCGACCCGCTTACGGGGACTGTTCTTGGGGCGTGAGTCTGAAGTCTTTCGTTCCGTCAGAAGGGTTCCCGAAAAGGCGTATGCCTGGGCAGTCGCTAGTAGGAACGCCAAGCTGCAACCCTTGGCTGTCAGCTTGTGGACCGCTGCTCGGAGGGCTTTGTAGTCCGGGTCTCTGCCGTCGGCCGAGAATCGCATCCATGGGAGCCAAGCCTGCCAGGTTTGCTCTTCCTCGTGGCTGTAGGGCGGCTTGCGGGCTTTCCGGCGAGGCCTTCGGCCGGCACCCGCCGCAAAATGCGCCAGAGTGCTGTCCAAACGATCTGAGCCTTCCGAGATGAGCTTCTCGGTTTCTTCAGTCAACGGCTCGAAGCGACTTGGGGCGTGCTTTCCCCTGACCAGATCTTGAATCCGCCCTATGATTCGGTGTCGCGCATAGGTCTTGAAACTGGACCGCCCCTCGAACCCCTGAGCCGCCTCAATCAGGGCGAACTCAGCCTCCGACCGGCACAGGTCAAGATCGATCCCCGAGTTATGGAGTTTCTTGTGCTCGGCGGCAGCGATCCCGTGGGCCCAGTCCAGGTGCTCTTCTACCAGCTTGTTCTGCTCTGGGCTGAGTGGTCCGAGGAGGGGCACGGTCTGAGTGAAAAACACCCGTTTAATGCGAGCCTGTTTCAGTTTACGAGCGCCGCTGAGATGGCGTCAAACTGATAATGAAGTTGATTTAGCTCTTCAGGGCTCTATTAATGGGGGTTTTCTTGGTGGACGGCACATTTAACCACGTCCGTCTCCCGGTGCAGACAGCCGTCTAGCGTCGAAGATGTGTTTTTGGTCGCTTCTTCCGGTTATGAAACGGTCTGCGATGGGTCACCTAGCAGAGCCGACCTGTTTCCGCTTGCCAAGCAAGGACGTTTTTTGAGCCGTGCGATGGGTGAAACACTTTTAATCTTGTTCCACCTGATCAAACTGGCTCGTCGAGGGTTCGCACGAGACGGTTGCGGCCCTTCAATCCGCAGATCCAGCCAGCGTAAACTCTCGTCGGAGGGGCATTCTGCTCAGCACCTTGCAGGGGGAGGAGCAAAAAACCGTCTGCTCCAGTACCCGGTGGTGATTTACTGGTCGCGCGACAAAACCGCCTTGCCGTGCTGAGGCGGGCACGCCTCCTAAATCCAGTTCAGCCACAGGCATTTGGTGCTAGCGATTTAGTGAGTCTGCGCCGTCCGCTGCGTACCCTCTCTCTAACTCGGGCCGGCTGTCTGGGTCGGGCGAGGTTCTCGGACATAGGCGATTCGGGGGAGTTCTATACTTGGGTTTGATTTGCCGAGGATAGGTCACGGCAGACCGACCTCGTACACGCTCAGTGCGCCGAGGGCGATATCAACGCCCGATTGGACTTTATGGGGAAGATGTGGCTGAAACTCTCGATCTCGACCTGAAAGCACACGACATTCAGGACCTCTCCGGCGCGGATGCTGTCTCTGCGCTCTTCGCCCGTCTTGGATACGACACGGATGTTCGGACACCGCAGGTACCGGGGAACCTTGGGATTACAGCGGAGGGGACAACCAAGCGAATCAAGCGGATCGAGTTGATCGCCAGCCAGGAAAACCTCTTGCAGGTGTACCTGTTCGAGGTCGTCAGCGTGACGATGGGCATCACCCGCGATCTGTCACGTGCGTTTCGAAACCTGCAAGGAAACTTCCTGCTGGTCTTGACCAGCGATTACGAGTACATCGACTTTGTACTGGTGGATAAGTCGGCCCCCAAGTCGAACGGCGGAGGGATCGGACAAGCTCAAGTCAGAGTCCGGCCGCGGTCCGTGACGGTTGAGCGTCGAAAGCCTGGGACCGTGCAACTGCGGGTTCTCCGAAGGTTCACGTACACCGAGGCCGATCCATTTGCGCAGTACGAGAAGCTCAAATCGGCTTACACGATCGCCGACTGGTCCGAGGAGTTCTTTAACAACAGGGCTCTCATCTCGCACCGCTGATGCGGGCGTAAACTGTTGGAGCGTGCTGGGTTCCCAGACCGAGTAGGGTTTGGAATGCTGCCATCGGTGTCTTGCGGCGGTTGTGTCGAAACACAAACTCGTCGAGGTAGACCTGGAGTTGAGCGCGGCTCACGCCATGGTACGTGCCAATCAACCATTGCTGCAGGTTGCCAATGGCGCGGTCGGCCAGCGGCACGACCGACTTCGCGCCTTTCCGTAACTCCGTCCTGAGAGGTTGAGTACGAGCGACGTGTTGGAAACCGGCCTCCTCGAGCCCAGTGAAGCTCTTCAGACCGTCGGTGTAGATTGTCGAGCCTGGGGCAACGTACTGGGTGAGAAAAGTGATTAGCGTCGCCTTCCTGAAGTCAGGGATGACGGCCATACGGACCCGTCCTGAGCGCTTCCCACGTTTCTCAACAGCAACCAAGACAAGGGCCGCGCGGCGCCCCTTAAGCTGTCGACTGCCTCGCAAACCTGCTTGCGGGCCACCAATCCAAGTGTCATCGGCCTCCACTTCTCCGTGCAAGGGCTCGCGAGCGGCGTTCACCATGGCCCGCCGCAGCTTGTGCAGCATCATCCAGGCGGTTTCGTAACGTGACAACCCCAGCTGACGCTGAAGAAGTACTGCCGACACACCCCGTTTGTCGGTTGTCATCAGGTACGCAGCCCAGAACCAAACCGTGAGTGGGGTCCTCGTCCTGTGCAGGACCGTCCCTGACGTTAGCGAGACCTGGTGTCTGCACGCCGCGCACTGCCAAAGTCGTTGTTTCTCCAAGCTGTAGGCTCGCCGATGCTCACACCGAGGACGACACGAACCCGTCCGGCCAACGACAAGCGGCCAGGTACTGTTGGCAGGCTTCCTCGGTAGCGAATTCCGACTGAAACTGGCGCAGACTCTTTGGAAACGGCGGCCGAGCCACGCCCCCACACTACATCTTGGGTCTTGCTGAGGCAACCGGATAAGCAGAAGACCGCTAGAACAACGACCGTACTGTACGGCTCGGACAGTTCAGCGACCAATCGGCGGAACTGTTCCGGCGTAAGTATCACCTTCTCTCGGACCGGCACGCACTCCGGCAAGCGGAGACGCCCGCCGCTGGGTTCGCCTTGATCCATCCGTCCTCAACTGCCAGACCCAGTAAGGACCTGAGACAGATGCGCGGGTTCCTGACTGACTTGCCGGACAGCGCTCCACCGTCCGCCCGAACCGCCGAGACCAGGAAACCCCGAACGTCAGAGCGTTCGAGCAGGTCGAGGGGGAACACCCTCGAACCCTCTCGCGATACGCGGGAGCGCCCACTTGAGGGACCTTGGGGCGGCGTTGTTTACCGTTCCGCCTTGTCCAGCGCCCACCAGTAGGGACCTTCGTCGGGCGGTTCCAGTATCCTATTCACCGCACAGTGAACCTCGCCTCGAAAGTTGTGGAACATGAAATAGTTATCCACGAACTTGCTGTCGAGACCATCCAGGGCCTCGACAGCGGCCTCCTCGAAAAGATCCTTCGCTCTCTGCTCCTCCCCGCCAGATGCACCCGAAGAGAGCACAAATGGTTTCGGCATTAGAAAGACTGTTCCGAACAACTGGCCATTGACCAGGTTGGGAGTAAAGGGCAGGATCGCCCGCCGTCCGTCCTCGTCAAGAACTTCTCGAAACAGAACCGGCAGCCGAATGACTTTCGAGGGCGCGAGTTTCTCGATCTCCGGCAGAACCCGAAATGTGATCTGCTCCTCCGCTGCGCGATTCGCTTGCCAGAACCAGCGCACCGTCCTGTTGTCTCCGCGACTTTGCCCCGAAGCTGTCACTTCCGTTCGGTCCAAGAGTTCGCCCAAAGTGATGAGAAAGATGCGTCCGCTCGGGTCGTGCAGAGGTTTCGAGACAACAATGTACCTGGAACCTACAGCAGGTTTCTCAAGGGGCTGGGAGCGCCAGAACGAGTAGAAATCCGCAGTGTCCCGAGCCACCGTCAAGTTCGCGCCTTCCACCGCACGGATCTCGTATGTCTGATAGCGCCCCGCGCCCTTGAAGACATGCACATACATGCCAGGTCGCACGCCACTAAGGTCGTTTCCTTCGTCCTGCAAGATGAGGCTCGAATTTGATTCGGCAACACCAGTGAACTTGCCTCGGAGTATCCTGCGTCCTTTCAGAAACAGAGGCGTCGCACTGTCCCCGTGTCTCGTCAGATGCCGTTCTAGTAACTGCTCGGCCAAAGCGGGGCTGGGGATCGCAACAGTGCGGTCAGGCAAGAAATACGCGACGTCATCCACGTGGCGGCTATAGAGCCACTCCACATTGAGTTCGACCGCCGGACTTTGGAGTCTTTGTTCGCGCAGGAATTTCTTGAATGCCGACGACATGTCCTTGCCCACCACGGCACGTCCAAAGGGGTACCCCTCGTCCTGTATCGGCCATGTGAGCTCCATGTTGCCACCGTTGTCGGCGTCACTCCCGCTCGCCCCGCCCAACTCAAACACACCGATGCCGTCGCCGAGTAGCGCCGGATGCCTATCACCGCCGCTTGAAGGCAGGAAGTCGCTTGTTCGATTCGGCCATAGCCAGTGCGCGCTTTCTGGTTGCTCGGCCTACGTCTGGAGATATCGGCTGCTCGGGATTCGTGTATTGAAAGTTGCCGGCGGTCCGTGGAAACCTGGCCAGCAGGACTATCTTTCGAACCTTGGCGGGACCGGGCGCGACAGCGTACCCGGACTGAAACGAGTCCTGCCAGAACGAATCAGTCGGTGGCGCATGGGCGACGCTAGCGACTTCGCTGACCGCACGCCGGACCTGATCTTCTTCAGCAGTGAGTCCCGGCAGGACACGAAGCCGCAGAGCAGAAGGCAACCCGCGGAAGTCGGCCGTGACCGCATGTCGAACCGGCCGGTCATTCGGGGTCATCAGAAACGGGGCGACCCGCACGCGAAGACTGTCGCGAGCACGCTCCTGATCCCCTTCTAACGCGAGCAGATTGACCCGGAGTGCGGCGCCCGGCCTGATCCCCTCAATCCGGTAGTGCAAGAACTCATTCTCTGACCCCTCGATATCCGTAATCTCATGTTCGAAGTTAGGCTTCCCATTCTTGTGCGCTACAAATTCGGCTGCCCGCCTCGGCAAGATGACCGGCCGGTCCGCCTCGTCGAAGATTCGCAAATGGTTGGCGTCCGCCTCCTGCACGCGCAGCACGATTTTCCAGTTCGTAGGCACGCTCCGAACCTTCCGGATCGCAAGAACTCTTAGATCCTCCTTCTTATCCTTTTCGCCATTGATGCGGTTGTCGTACCAGGCCTCCGCATGCTTCGAGTTTACCCTAGAGAAAGTATTCTCGACCAGACAGTCGGGTACACCATGCCCCGGGGCGCCTGGCGGATCATCGTCATCCCAGTTCGGTAGAACGATGACTCCCTCCTCGCCATCGGCATCTTCACTGTCGTCCTCGACTTGGGAGTGCTCGATGATTCCCGTGTGATCCGTATCGGCATCTAGATCCAACACGAAGCTATTTGTGGAAACTGACTGTATCTCCCCGGAACGCGTTGCCGCAGCAAGAGACAAGACAGTCAGTACACGTAGAAGCCTAAGCAGAATGACCAACGCCGGCATGCAGTTCCCTAGTCGGAACCTCCATTCCCACCGTCGTGGAGGCGACCGTTTTGCCGATCCACCGCTACGATGTACGGTTCTCGCATTCCTTTCTCCCGCAAGTCCGCAACCAACAGTGAGAAAAAAAGCCGGGCCGACTGGGTGGGTCGGCCCGGTTGGTTAGGGTTTTTGAGTTTACAGAGCCTATGTTGGTAGGCGTGTTTTGGGCTAGAAAAAGAGTTTCAGCCCAAACTGAATAATCCGCGCCGGCGTCCGCACGCTACGGATTTCACCGTCTCGTGAACCGTTCGGCGTGATTTGCGTGGCGCTCGAGAAGCTGACACCCGCCGGATTGCTGAAATATGGCGTATTGAAAGCGTTGAAGAACTCCGAGCGGAATTGCAGCTTCACTGTCTCGGTGATCTCGAAGTTCTTGTACAGCGAGAAGTCAAGGTTCTTCTGCCCCGGCGAATCCAGCGTGTTGTAACCGGCCGAACCGATGTGGCACAGATCCAACCGGTCCGGGATGTCACAGGTGTTCCGCTGGAAGGCCTGGGTGTTGAACCAAAGCTTCCGAGTCGGATTCGAAATGTGCGGATCACCGATCTGATCACGCCTAACCCCGGACTCCGTCGTATTCAAATCACCCGTACTTCCGCCAATGGTGAACGGCATGCCCGAACGTAGCGAGACAACCCCATTCGTTTGCCAGCCTCCGATCAAATGGCGGAGCGGACTGTCGATGTTGCCTCCGGGGATTTCATACACGAAGTGAGCCACGAAGTTGTGGCGCTGGTCAAACCGATACCGGCCACGGGCGTCGCTCCGGTCCGTGCGGGGTTGCTGGAACTGTGCACCCTCGTTACCGCCTGCTTCGCCATCACCATGAGACTTGCTATAGGTGTGCGCGATACCGAATGCCAAGCCGTTGCTGTAGCGTTTGTCCAACTTTAGCTGCAAACCATGGTGGAAGCTGTTGCCGTAGGCATCCAGGTAGCGGACCTTCGCCAAGCTTTGAATGCCCTTTTCGGGCTGTGACAGGTCGAAGAACCTCGGCCAGGGCCGATTGGCCTGAATGTTACTGTCGGGATTCGGCTCGGGAGCGTTCCAGTTGCCAAGCGAGTTCGCCACATGGCTGCCCTTGCTGCCAACGTAACCGACCGTAGCCGTTACACCACCAGCCAACTCGCGCTGAACGTCGAAGCTCCACTTCCATAGGTCGCCATCCTTGTAGTCCGGCTTGATGTGCAGCGTATTGACCGGCCGCGGAGCCGCTTCTCCACCAACCGCGGTAAGGAATGGATCATCCAAGGTGAGGATGTCCGAGCCCGGACGGAAGATGCGCAACTGGTCGCCCATGAACGTGCCCGCCACATCCGTAATCGACGTGAAGCGGTTCGAACCGGACTTCGGAGGCATCAGATTTAGAATCGTGAAGTTGTTCTGATGCATCAGGTTGTCGAAGTAACCGGCCCCGATGCGGAACACCCACTTGTCAGCTGGACGATACGCGATGCCCAAACGCGGCATGAAGAAGCGCGTGTCCTGTTTCCATAGCGCGTCGCCGCCCCGCTCGTCCACAAACTCCGGTCCCGCCGTCGGAATGACTTGTCCGGTCGCGGGATCAGTGAATGAGTCGGCGCCCCGCACCGAAGGACCGCCTTCACCGGGGAAGTTAATCGTTCGCCACAAGCCTTCCGCGTCAAACGGATTGCCGTTGTAGTCAAAGCGGAAACCTAGGTTCAACGTCAACTTCGAGCTGACCTTCCAGTCATCTTGGACGTAGTAACCCATACGGGTCGCCCGCGGAACGGTGCGGGGCAACCCTTCGGCTGTCTCCGTGATCCGGGGCAATCCAAGTAGGAAGGAGGCGTATCCGAAACCGCTTTCGTTGTCCCCGTAGGTGTAGCGACCGCGGGCCAAGTTAGCCGCCGCGCGCTCCATCGTGATGTAGTAGACTTCGCCGCCGAACTTCAGGTTGTGGCTGCCCTTGATGATCGATAGGTGATCACCGAACTGATACGAGTCCATGAAATCAAACCCGTTGCCGCCCGTCGCTTCGCGCAACTGGAAGCCCAAACCGTTCTGGTCAGGCACGCCGTGCTCGCGAGGAGTTAGCTTTCGGTTGCCATCACCTTCCACACGGACCTGCCCCACGCCGAGCGCGTCCATGTCGAAACTCTCGTCATTGGAGCGTGGGTGTGTGGTGTCATCGTTCGAGATATTGAACCCAAAACGCAGATCGTTGATAGCGTTCTGACTGAACGTGTGAACCCAAGAGGACGCAATGTTCCACACCCGTGAATCGAGAAATCGCGGGAAGTTCGGGTTAATGGCTGTCTGATTGAAACTGGACCGGTCATAGGCCATCCGCCAGAAGAGGCGGTCCGCGTCGTTGAAGTGGTGATCCACGC
Organism: Pirellulaceae bacterium; assembly: GCA_965223305.1. GTDB lineage: Bacteria > Planctomycetota > Planctomycetia > Pirellulales > Pirellulaceae > CBDCWT01. The sequence continues at coordinate 14,811 of CBDCWT010000041.1, forward strand.
GTGCAAACCACAGATTCGTATCGATCGGCCGGTCGACGGCTTCGCGCGCCGTGGACAGCAGAGGATCGGTCTCGCGGAAGCTCGGCTGCGGAACGAACAGGTTCTGCAGGTTCAACGCGCCCGGATGAAGCCGGCTCTGCGGAATCACGTTGTTCGCAAACGGCTCGCCCGTGAAGGCGTCAAAAATGACCGTGGCGTTGCGGCCCGGAATACTGGTAAAGGAGGGGCTGATCAACTCCGAAAAGTCGCCTTGTCGCCATTCGCTATGTGGGAACCGAGCGGACTGCACGGCACCCACCCGCTCTCGACGGCCTTCATAGTTGAATGCCCAGAACGTCTTGTTCTTGATGATCGGACCACTGACCACCGCCCCGAACTGGTTGCCGCGCAGCTTGTCTTTATCCGCCCGCTCGCCGACGCGCTCAAAGTTGAGGAAATAGGCTTCTGCGTCGAGTGCATCATTGCGTAGGAACTCAAAGAGTGTCCCGTGAATCTCGTTCGTGCCACTCTTCATGGTGATGTTCGTCACCGCGCCGCCGCCGAAGCCGATCTCAGCCCCGTAGGCATTCGTTTGTACCTTGAACTCTTCAATGGCCTCGATCGACGGAACGAAGTTCGTAATGTGAATTCGAGGATCCTTCGCGTCCACACCATCGAGAGAAACGACTTGGTGGTTCTCACGAATGCCGTTACCGGATACCGAATAGCCCTGTCCAGGAATCGGGAAGCCGCCAAGGCCGTTGGCTCGGCCCGTGCGGTTGCCGAACTGTACGCCCGGAACCAACACGGCTAACTGTACGACGTTGCGGCCGTTGAGAGGCAATTCGATGACGCGCTTGTTCTCAATCACACCGCCGACAACGGCGTTCTCGGTATTGAGGGTTACGGCCGACGCCGACACTTCCACCGTCTCGGTGACATCACCAACCTCCATGGCAAAGTTGATTCGGACCTGGGCGGCGGTTTCAACACGCTGGTTCGAAACCGTATCAGTCTTGAAACCGTCGAGCTGGCACGAAACGTTGAAATTACCAACGGGAACCGGAACGATCGTGTAGTTACCTGTGATGTTTGTTTGTACGGTGTACGCAACACCGGTATCGATGTTGGTCGCCGTAATGGTAGCGCCCGGAATCACGGCGCCGGTGGCGTCCGTGACCAGACCCTGAATGGACTGCTGTGTTGCCTGACCGAATGCGGTCGAGTAAGAACCTACAAGAAGCAACCCCAAAACCAATACGGTGAAGAGGCACCTCCGTGCTGCGGTATGCAAATGCATTTACTACCCCCTGAAAGGACGGAGCCACAGAGAACCCTTTCCAGCCGGTGCTGGCTAGAGGACCCCTCCTTTGACCCCTGATCAAGCGAGAACGAAAGTTTGTTCCGCGCACTGATAGTAGGTCACAAGGGGTGATAACGTCGATGACCGAAACCTGCAATTTGACTGTTATAAACCTGTCTTCGAGATGTAGATCTAATACGATGAAACTAAAGGACTTAAAGTATTTCTGTCGAGAGTCCTTTTGTAGTGTTTTTTACGTAAGTG
>CBDCWT010000042.1:0-174171 GCA_965223305.1 Pirellulaceae bacterium
AGCAATCTGGCGTTGGCGGCCGCGGGTGACGGGAAGACCGTGGCAGACCGCGTCCGCCGGTTGTTGGGGCACCGCTTGAAGCGAGAAAATGGGGCGCGAAGACAACTCCTCGCGGCTCTGGCGCTGACGTGCGGCGGGGTGTTAGTCGTCTTCTCGCCGCGGGTCGTCTATTCAACATCTCCGAGAGATGCAATGGAATGGGCCCGCGCAACCCAAACCAGCATCAGAGACGCGCCAGACTCGGCTAAGGAATGGCAGCGGCTCGACGACGAACTCGCGCTACTGTCCAAGAAACTCCGCCGCGCCGAGGCGTTGATTGCCCGCGCGTCTTCGAGCATACGCTGCAGGAGCAAAGCCAACAGCTGCGCCAAGCCGCCGAGCGGCTACGCGTGCATCACGAGGATCTCCGTCGGCGTCTCGGTCATAAGAACTGACTGGTCACGTCGCGCAGCCAACCAAGGCTGTGGCCAGCGGCAACCTGTTGCTACCCTCATCGGGAAGGCAATGGGGAGGCAATGTGAACGCTTGCTCCCTGAAAATATTCATGCAGCTCAGCCCAATCGCTTGCAAGTGTGTGGTGCAGCGATGGCACGCATCTCATCGCGCCTGAAAGGTGCGCGACACGCAATCCCTCGTTGTTCAAATCGAATAGACAGTTGCTGTGGTTTTGAACGCTCCTCTCATTTCCTTTCGCTGAAGGTTCCGGAGCGTCGTGGATTCGTTCCGAACCGCTTCCCTAGCGGTCTCTCTTTCTTGCCGCCAGAATCAAGCAGAATTCGTTTGCGACGAGGTTGGTTTCTGCGCGGCAGTCAAGCCACTCGAGGCAGCAGATCGCAAGCAAGTCCGAAATCATGCGCGTTCCTACAGACAGAGAGGAGTTTGACCTCCTCTCTCGGACTCCCTCCCCCAGCGAGGTGGGGTCGAGAACATTTGGGGAGTCGCTACGCGACCGGATTACTTGTGCGGAGACGAAGCCTAGTCTCCCAGAGCTTGTCGAAGGCCTGCCGGCTCTCCGACAGCTCAGCGACGGCAGCAAGGACATCTGCATTGCGGTCTTGGATGGCGCCGTGGATCTCTCCCACGATTGCTTTCAAGGAGCTGCGCTACGTCAGATCTCCATCGGCACAGGCGATGTCGCAGCGGCAACACAGCACGGCACACACGTAGCTGGGATCATCTTTGGCCAACCGGGCAGTTCCGTATCCGGCGTGGCACCAGGTTGTCGTGGAGTGTGTTTGCCCATCTACGGCGTCAAGAACGGCGAGTTGGAACCCTGCTCGCAGCAGAACCTGGCCGAAGCAATACGCGTCGCGGTGGGGTTAGGCGCGGATGTGATCAACATCAGCGGCGGTGAACCGTCGCTGGACGGTGTTGCCAGTGAAGCTCTGACAGCCGCGATTCAGCTTTGCCAGTCGACCGGTGTCTTAGTGGTCGCGGCTGCGGGAAATGACGGCTGCGCTTGTCTCCATGTGCCGGCGGCGGATCCGATCACCTTGACCGTAGGTGCTATGAATCACCACGGGCGTCCGATGCCGTTCAGCAACTGGGGATTAGCCTATCGGTCGTCTGGAATCCTCGCTCCAGGCCAGGACATTCCCGGCCCAGTTGCAGGCGGAGGTGTTCGAAGTCGCTCGGGAACCAGCGCTGCCGCCGCGATTGTGTCTGGTGTTGCTGCGCTGTTGCTTAGCCTTCCAAGAGATCGCAGCCGGAATGTCGATCCACAAGCAGTTCATAAGGCGATGCTCGCGAGCGCCACGCCGTGCGATGCGAGTATCGAACAGAACTGCGAGCAGTTCCTGGCAGGTCGGCTGGACGTGGAGGGCGCCGTGCGCTGGTTGCGCGAGAAGACGGCGGAAACAAGCAGCAGCATTCACGCGGCGGTCTCGGGGTTCCGTCTCGCAGCCGGAGCAGCCCAGCTGACCGACCGCGACGACCCAGTTCCAACCGAGCCCCGATTGTCCGGCGTCAATGACGTGAGGGAACTTGTTTTTCGAGAGGAACATGCAATGAACGACCAATTAGCCGACACAGTGGCCACTGATTCAGCCGACAGCACCGCGGAGTTGGAGGTGACGGCTGCGAGCGTTGGCAGCCACATCTCCGGCGGCAGTCGGAGCGAGATGGAAAACTCTAGTCCCTTATCAGTTGGTCGCACTACAGCACAGGCGACCCCCACCAACGAAGTGGTGCCCGCGGATGTCGGCTCGCCCTGCTGCTGCGAATGCGGCGGAGGTGCGGCCAGTTTGATCTGCGTGATCGGCAGGTTGGGATTTGACTTCGGCAGCCTCCAAAGGCAGGCGTCGGTCGCAGCCGACATGAACGACAATCCGCTCTCACCAGCGGCCCTCCTAAACTACTTGAACGAGAAGCCCTATGCGGCGGCGGACCTCATCTGGACACTAGAAATCGACTCCGTCCCGCTCTACGCGATCGAGCCCAGCGGACCCTTCGCTGCGGACGGCTACGAAACACTGCGTCGCCTCTATGAGATGCAACAGTCCGACAACAACCAACTCGGCGGTGACGTCCAGCGTGTCATGATCCCGGGGACGGTTGTGGGGAGCGTTCGACTCCAGTCGACAGCTCAAGTTGCCGTGATCCGCCCGGCGGTCCGGGGGATCGAAGGTTGGCATGTGGGCCAGCTCATGGAACGATCCCTGCTCGACGTACCACAGGAGTCGCGCGACATCCGCCGTCGCCAGTTCCAAGCGATCTTGGATCGATTCTACTACGAGCATCGCAACGGAGGGCTCGACCCTGCCGACCGGGCGATGAATGCGGCGGCGACGATGCTGATGAAGATGAGCGACTTGTTGGTCGCCAAGATCACCGACGATCTAGTGCTACAGCGCATCGACGTCTCGCGCAGTCAGGTATCGGCGCCGGGGTCGGATTATTGGGACGTCACGATTCTCTTTTTTCATCCACACCAGATGGTCGAAAGAGCACGGGAAGTGTTCCGGTTCACCGTCGACGTCAGCGATGAACTGCCATTCCGCGTGGGAGAAATCGGCACTTGGTCCGTGCACGCATTCGGCGAATAGGAGCTGCGTTGGCTATGACGGTCGACTGGCAACCGAGGTCGGCGGCAACCTACCTGTTGCCCTATCAAACTGCAGGAGAGCTGAGCGAGACAGCCGACCTGCCGGTGACGCAGAGCCTGCGGCTGACGATTGGAACGTTGCAGACGGATCGCTATTTCGTTCCCGTGAAGTTGGCACCGGCTGCACCCGACCGCCACCTCGGCCTGGTGACGACCCTCTGCTTTCCCGGCGAAGCGCGCGAGCTGGTGGATCGACAGTTGGGCGGATGGGACCGGCTCGGCGCACTCGGTGCGGCTTGGGACGGCGAGCTTTGCGGATACCGCGCCTATTTTCGGTCTGGAATTGAACGTCCCGGCGAGGTCTACGGCTGGGGGATCGATTGGATACCCGGCCGGTCTGCCTTTTCGGTCAAGACATATACTCTGTTGTCAGCCGATGATCCGCAGGCAACAGCGGATCTCGTGCGTGGATCACTCAAAGAGCCCGACGGGTCGACCGAGCAGCAAATAACAGAGAGCTGGCTAGAACTGCTCGATCACCTCTGCGGCCGCTTGCAGTTGTTGGAAGTCCGAGATTTGCGAGGAACGCGGAGCTCGTTTGACGTGGCGCCTGCCTGGGAGGAACCGCTACGGCTAGAACAGCTGCGCACCATCGGCAGCAAATGGCTGTCGCTGTTTGGCCTTTCCTCGTCGACCTTGAATCAGTTCGACCGATTCGACGGCAATGTCGTCAACCTAGCGCTGGGTCGCGACAACCACGGGGTGATGTTTGCGTCGATCTACCACGGTACGTATCCTCGCCCCGCCGCGGTGGTGCCACCGCCCTCGAGTCGTCCGTTGCTCGAAGAAGACGATCACACAGAATCGCTCCTGCAGCGCGGGAAGGTCTTTGCGATTGGCCGTATCGGCTATGACTCGGGCGACGATACAACGCACACCGCATTCGTTGATCTTGAACGGTCCAACGCCGAGATTGCGGCCAACGACGCTAGCCGGTTGCAGAGTCTGCTGGCCGCCAAACCAGAGCTGGCGTCGCGGATCGCCTGGACTTTCGAGATAGGGGGGACGGCAGTTTACCGGATTGCGCCAGCGGGCGCATTTGCTGAGTCGAGCTTCGCGGCACTGGTCGAGTTCTTTCACGATCAAATGGAAGATGACCTGGCGCTGCGAGTTGAACGCGTTTCGCTGGCAGGCACCATCGTCGGCAGCCACACGCTGTCCGACGGGCGGCGGGTTGCAGTCGTACGGCCGGTCGTGCGAGGTCTGCGCAGCTGGTCCACGCGGGCCCTTATGGGATCGCTAGACGCCGGCCGCTTGGCGGAAGTGGCCCAATTCCTGGAACGGCTCTACGAAGAACGGCGCAACTTCGGGCTACACCCCGAAGAACGGGCACTGAATTTCGTAGCCACGCAGCCCGCCGCGGTGGCGCCTGCCTTTCATGACGCGTTCCGCCAAGGCCTTCGCTTTCAAGACATTGAAGTACGACCTGCGCGGCAACGTCAGCATAGCCGGGACTGGTGGGATGTCCTGTTCATTTTTAGGGCACCTGTCACCGCAGTATCGATTGCCGACCACGTGGCCGCGATCACGGTCGACGTGCTTGACGATATACCTGTGCTCGTACGAGCCCATCCGCTCTGGGCGAGCTCCAAGACACGTAATTGGCGACACCGCATCGAACATAGTGGGCACACTCCGTGCGCCGTATCGAACGTAGTAGGCACACTCCGTGTGCCGTAACCCATTTCATCTAGCTAACAGCACGATGAAGCGCACCTGTTATTCGAACCGCTCACTCCCTTTATCAAAACCAAACTAGTTCTAACCCGACACTGCCCAAGGAGGTTCTCACGATGAGATTGCCGGCCCAAACAACCAGAATGCAGATGATGCCAGCCGCCGACGTGCGACCGTCCGCCGAGGGCACCGGCATCAGGCCCTCGGGCTGTTGTGACGGCACCGTCACCATCTACTCTCCGAGCGGCGCGACTCTTTACCAAGGGCCGTCCTCCTGCTGCTATGACGCGGGAGCGTCATGGTGCTACCCGTGCTCCAACATGCGGCAGCACTGGGAAGACTACGCCAAGGACCACTTCTCGGCTTGCACCGGCTCAACCACTTGTGCGGTTGCGCTCGACGGCTGCGGACACCTGCGTCCCTACTGCTGAGTGTTGAGACCACTTTCGTGGCATTTCTCTGCAGGCCCTCATGGAAACAGCCGTTGCGATCCGCGTTGGAGATAAAGAAGATGCGCCAGCTCTCGCTCACGATCCTTTGCGTTCTGTTCGTATTGACGCCATCTGAACTGAGGCCCGTCAAGGTAGCTGCCACGGAGGCACAGTCCCAACCGACAGCTGGCAAAGAAAAAGAAACTGTGCTCGTGGGCGCCATCCCCGGCAGCTTTCAAGTCAGCCGCAGCGGCGCGGCGACGTATCGTGTCAAAGTGAAGTCCCCACCGGGTATCCAGTCCGTGCATCCGAGTCTGGCTCTGGCCTACTCGAGCCAAGGTGGTAACGGCAAGTTGGGTGCTGGCTGGCGACTCGCTGGCGTCTCTCAGATCAGTCGCAGCAAGGCGATCTTGGCGATCGACGGATTTGCGGGCACGATCAACTATGACAACAACGATCGCTTCAGCCTGAACGGTGAACGGCTGATTGTTGTTTCGGGCGGCAACTACCACGACAAGAGTGCTGTCTACCACACCGAACGAGAGACATGGCGGCGGGTCGTTCCCTCGTACGATGGCTGTAGCGACGGACCCTGTTCCTTTACCGTGACAACGTCGCGCGGCATGGTAATGACCTTCGGGGGCACTCCCGATAGCCGGATCATGGCGAGCGGTGGTGAGGCCGTGCGGCTGTGGGCACTCAACGAGATGGTCGACTTGCACGGCAACACAATGACGATCAGCTATCAGCAGAATCCGCTGGACGGCGGCAGTGGAGCGCCGATCCTGAGTCCTGGTGACTTCTATCCCCGCGCGATCGCCTATACCTCGAACACCTCTGCTCAATTCGCTGCGAACCGTTTCGTAGATTTCACTTGGGAGAAGAGGCCGGACATCTCGCAGCGCTACGTCGGCGGCTACGGTATAACCACCGCTGCCCGTCTAAGCCGAATCACAACGCGGATCGCGAACCAGGTGGTCAGCGATTATCGTCTGCTCTATGAAGCCGCTCCGGTCACCGGGCGCAGCCGACTCAAGTCGATCCAAGAATTCGACGGCTTGGGCAGCAATGCCCGCTGTCTCCCGGCAACGGTTTTCGATTGGCAGAGCCAGGGTGGCGGCTTTCTGCCGGTTGCGGATCTGGCAGCAGGGTCTTTTACCGCGAACCAAGGCTGGGGTGACGAAACACGGTATCCCCGCACTTCGGCCGACGTGAACGGCGACGGACGCATGGATCTAGTCGGTTTCGGAGCATCGTCCGCCGGTGCCGGTTTTCAAGGCGTCCAAGTAGCTCTCTCCGAAGGGGTCACTTGTGCGGCCGCTCAGCCCTGGACGAACGGCGAATTCGGCGTCGACAGCAATATCTGGATCGATCAGCAGCAGACGCCCAGGTTCTTGCTGGACGTGAACGCCGATGGCCTCAGCGATCTGATCGGGTATGGCAGCGATGGCGTTCGTGTGGGTCTATCAACCGGTACCGGATTCGACACCAGTAGTTGGAATCATGGACAACCTTATCGTCCGTTTCAACTTGTCGACTGGGATCCGAACTTGTATCCGAGGACGATCGGGGACGTCAACGGGGACCAACTCGTAGACATGGTTGGGTTCAAGGACGGTGTTCAAGTGGCGGTATCCGCGAGTGGCACTAGCTTTAGCGCGCTCACCTCGTGGCTGCAGGGCGACTTCAGCTACAAGTACAACTGGGACAGTTTTACGCCGCGTATCGTGGCCGACGTCAACGGCGATGCGCGGGCGGACGTGATCGGCTTCAATCGCGATGGCGTGGAAGTGGCGCTGTCAACCGGGACCTCCTTCACGAAGTCAGGCTGGGACCAGTCCTACAAATACTTCGGATACAATCAAGGCTGGGAGCCTTCCCTCTACCCTCGGATGATGGCCGATGTTAACGGAGACGGTCTGGCGGACATCATCGGATTTCGCGGCGGTGTTCAGGTAGGCCTCTCGACAGGGCGCGGATTTCTCGCCCCTGCGGTTTGGAACTGTGGATTCAGCTACGACAGCCAATCCTGCGAAGATCCTGTGTCGGGGCGGTCGTGGACGAGCAGCATGCCGCGGCAGATGGCCGACATGAATGGAGATGGGTTGGCGGACGTCATCGGCTTCAACGCACTTGATGATGGCAGTGGCAAAGTCGTCGTGGGGCTCTCGACCGGCACCGCTCAGGACGGCTTCATCACAACTAGCTGGAATCAAAACTCGCTTCCCAACCTGAACCCGAACGCAAACCCCGTCATCCTGGCTGATATCAACGGTGACGGCCTTACGGACACCGTTAACTTCTCAGACTTAGGTGCCCGCGGGGGCCTCGTCCAGGGTCCGGTTTCTGATTTAATGACCGACTTGGCCGACGGCCTAGGGGCCGCCTACTCGGTCACCTACCAGCCGCTCAGCGTGGGAGCGCCCCTTTACGCGGCCACCAACCAACGATCCACCAATCCGGCCAACGTTTCGGCACAGACACACTCGACCTATGTGGTACCGATCGGCACTCCGGTGGTGCCCAGCTACACCATGCGTCACCCGATCATTGGCGATCGCATGAACGTCGTGTCCAAGCACTCCGTCTCGAACGTGGCGGCGGTCAACCGCAGCTCCTTCCAGTACGACTACGAATACACCTACGAGAACGCGGCTATCAGCCTCGACGGCCGTGGTTGGCTTGGTTTTCAGTCGGTTGCCGTTCACGATTTAGACGCGGGGAACGCCACCACCCGCCATTACAACCAAATCTTTCCCTTCACCGGTAGTTTGGCGGGTAAACGCAGCACCTGCCTCGCGGGCGTAGATCCACTCTGCAAGACTGGCGGGGCCGTGCTCCGCGACGTGGACTACACCTACCTCTGCGAGTCTGGCAACTGCACGGCGCCGGAGCAGAAGATCTGCTCGCCGTACCCCCGCGTCTATCAAGTGCTCCGCAGCTCGCAGATCGACCGCCACTATAGCTACGGCGCGTTCAATTTCGCGTTAGGAGAAACTACGGCCTACGACCAATACGGAAACAAGACGCTAGAAAGCAATCTGGGCTATGTGTCGGAGACGGGTCAAGACTTGAGCACCGATGACAATGTCTACACCCACAGCGCCTACATCAACGACGCGTCAGCCAATCAATTTGGGCGGTTGTCGGCACGCCTCGTATCCGGCGGGAGCTACGGTCCGGCCTGGGGCGGGGCGAAATGCACGGCCCCCGCGGTGTTCAACAAAGACGCTGACTTTCGCTTAGAGGCCCGCTCGTACACAGCGAGTACTTGGGAGCTGGCATCGCACTGTCGCTGGGACGACACGAACTCCGTCTGGCTAACGACAAGCTACGGCTACGACCCCAGGTTTGGCAACCGCACCACGGTGACCGCTCCGGGCCCCGCCGTCACGAAGACAACCTACGAAACAAAGTTCAACACCTATCGAGATAGCCTGACGACGCCTCCTAACGCGAGCGGCAAACGGTTTACGATGTACTTTGGCCATGACCCACGCTTCGGCATCCGCGTGGCGCACACAGATTACAGCGGCAATGTCTTTCTCTATTCGCTCGACTCGTTTGGAAGAGCCGCGACGCGGCAAGGTCCACAGCCCGACGCAGACGTATTGCCTTCGCCAAACTGCCTGAGCGGTGCGCTGGTCGCGGGAAGCTATCCCTTTGAAGAAGCAAGCGTGGTGACGCTGAGTACTCAGAGTTGGAACAGCGATTCCTCGGGCGGCATCTACCGCGAACAACAACTGGTGCCCAGCTGGCCCACCGCGCAACACCGTTCATCTCCGATCGTCAATCGGGATTACGTAGATGCCCTTAATCGCAAATATCAACAGTTCTTGCAGGACGTGCCCAATGCTGATCCAGGTGTGGTGTATACGGACTGGAACTCTAGCAACAAGGTGGCACGCAAATCACTGCCCCTTATTCGCCCGGCCAACGCCGCGTCTGATCCCGACGACAATACTGTGAAATGGGTATCCCACGAATATGACGCGTATGGGCGTCGAGTACGGACAACGACACCTGCCGGTGCTGACGGTACGCAGACGAGCATCACGACCTACAGCTACCAGGGGACCAGTAAGGGAGCGACAGTGACTCAGGTCGAGGCGGCCGAACAAACGTACCGTTTTACCCGCATCTTGACCCACGAGTACTTCAACGGCAAACGGCGAGTGACCGCCTTGCGAATTCCGGCCAGTGGTAACGCCACGACGAAGTTCGCTTACGATCGGCTGGGGCGCAGCACTGCCCACCAGGACCCAGCGGGCGCCACTACGAAGACCAGCTATGACTCCCTGGGACGAAAACTCCAAACGACTTCGTCGGCCAGCGGTATGTCCAGCTACGCCTATGATCCAGGCACTGGCCGGCTCATCAAACGAACGACACCGGTCAACATCGAGTCGTTCGCCTATGACGCGCTGGGCCGGCTGCAACAGAAGAAGGCAGTGTCCGTGCCGCAAGGCGAGCAGTTGACGGTCACTTACGGCTACGATGATCCAGGCTGCACCAACGCAGCCGACCGATTGACCTCCGTCACCACCCATGAAGGCGGCAGCGTCCAGCAGTCACGATTTGACTACTGCTATGATGCGTACGGAGGGCGCGCTCAGACGACGCTGACGCTCACAGGCGAATCCGTTCCGTTCATCACGCAGCGGAGCTACGATCCGATGCGCCGCCTCGTATCGGTTACCTATCCAGGGGGCGGAGGCGATACGCTGACGCACACTTTCGAAGGTATGCGCCTCAGCTCTGTCGCAGTAGGGAACACGACCTATGCCAAATACTCTGCCTACACTGCGCAGGGATTACCGCAGCAGATTGAGTACGGCAATGGAGTCACGGAGCGCCGCGTCTATGCACCGCAGGGATTTGTCAACGAGCAGCACTTGACCGACAGCCAAGGAGCGGCGGTGTTCGACAACCTGATTCAATGGGACGACCTAAAACAAGTCAGACAGATAGACGATACGATAAGCGGCGAGACGGCTCATTTCGGCTACAGTAGCCGGCGGCTGGTTAATGCGTCGCTAACAGGTCAAGGGTCCCAAAGCTACGCCTACGCCCCTAACGGCAACATCACACAGAAGGGCGGGATGGGGCTTCACTACGACGGTCAGCGAGCTCTTACCGCGAAACAAGGCGGGGCGGAGGTCTGGTCGGCCGCCTATGATGCCGGCGGACGCATGACCACACGAGTCTGGCAAAACAAGACGTACCGTTATCACTACGACCCACTCGGTCGGCTGAGTTCTGCGTCGAACGGCACATCGAACTCGTCGTTCATCTACAACGTGCGCGGGCAGCGGATTCAAAAGACGGACCCCGACGGGACCCGGACGATCTACGTCAATCCGTATTTTGAAAAAGTCGTGTTACTTGACGGTAGTTCACAGACAACCAAGTACGTCTTGGATTCGCTGCGTCGCATCGCCATGCAGACGACGGTACAGAATAGCTCGGAGCAAGATCAAGACGGGATTCCCACGGTGGGCACGCTGTACCTTACGCCCAACTACCTGCATAGCACGTCGGTCACGACCGATGCGGCCGGGAAGGTGGCGACACCGGTTACCTACAAACCGTACGGGGAAATCTCAACAATCCGCGCGGACAATTTCCGCTACAAGTACACCGCGAAGGAACAGGACAGCACGGGGCTCTACTACTTCAACGCCCGCTACTACGACCCTGTTGTGGCGAAGTTTACTACGCCGGATCGTGGCTTGGGGGCCCACCCCTACCAGCGAGATGCGTTGAATCGATACGAGTACGCCTTGGGGCAATCCCGTCACCTATCTCGACCCCACCGGTCGGGCGATGTCGGGAGCCGGCGTCGCGGGTTGCCTGTTTGCGATCCCAAGCGTGCTTTCAATGGTTGGTGGCTTTGTCGAGATCGGCCAAGGTTACTCCGCGCTGGGATACACATCCTTGGCGGCAGGGAGCGCGGGGACTATCGGGGGTCTTATCCTTTGCATTCGAGATATTGTCCAGGGCTGCTGTGGCCGAGGGAATGGCGGCAACGGCGGCGATGGAGGTAACGGTGGGGGAGGTGACGGTGGAGGAGGTAACGGTGGTGGAGGTAACGGCGGAGGAGGTGATGGTGGCGGAGGCAACAATGGGGGACTTGGAGGGGGAGGAGATGACAGTCTGGTGGTAAATAGCGACGACTTGAGTCACATTGCAGACCAACCCCTTGAGCAAGGCGACCCGCAGGGATACGCAGATGAGAGTAGCTCGGAGGAACCTATCCAGCTCCTTGAAGAAGGAGACGGTGGGCTCATCGATAGTTCGTCCACGGAGGCGGCACTCTCCGAAAGCGCTGTGTTGCCGGAAGCCGAAGCGGATGCGACCGTCTCAGCGCTAACATCGACCGTGGCAGCCGATGTGGGAGCCGAGCTGGCAGCACCGGGTGCCGCTGCGGCAGCATCCGATGTCGCGACCACGTCGGCGCTGGCGGCCGATGCGGCAACATTGGCAGCCACCGTGAGCACTGCCGGCGGTGCCGCCGCAGCCTCGACCGTCGAGGCAACCACAGTCGGCACGGCCGTGGCAGCCACAGCCGCCGGATCCAGTACCGCCGTCGGTGGAGAAGTCGGGTTAGACTTCTTGCTGCTGCTGCTGGCTCTCTAAAGAAAATCAGCCGCTGGGCGTTAGCCCACGGTTCAAACCCAACCGGATGCTAGCGCATTCCGGCCGATTCCAAAGTAGGCACTCCGTGTGACGTAACCCTCGCCTCAAAGAGGCTGTGCAGCTTTGACGGCATCACGGTTAAACAAACCTGCGGGACATTCACCGTTACCCCTCCCGCTCGCGGGAGGGTCGGACGCGTAGCGTCCGGGGAGGGCTGCCCCGGGAGTGATCGCCCCGAGGCGCGTCCCCCCTCTCCGGCCCTTCGGGCCGACTCTCCCCAAGGGGAGAGTGACGAAAGACGAAATCACGCACTAACTTAAAAGCTGCAGAGCCTCCAAAGTAGTAGGCACACTCCGTGTGCCGTAACCAAAGTCGCGGACGGCACACGGAGTGTGCCTGCTACCTTTTCCGATGAAACACAGCTCGCCAAACCAAGCACAGAACCCAGCAGCCTTCCAGCAAGCTGGAGCCTGCCTCGCTGAGCTAGGCGAATCAGCTGGCTTGAGTTCTTCCGTCCGATCCCAATTGGCTTCTACTGCCGACAAAGCAGCACGTGCCAACCCGCACGAGTTTTGGCTGACTGCGAACTGGGGTGGAAGTGACGGCATCGGGTTCATCACCGGCGGTACCCAAGCTCCGCCGGCGGCCGGCTGGCCCGGCCACCGTCCTCCTGACTGGACGGCTGGTGTGGCGACCGGGTGGAGTTTCGAAGCGACTCGTCGAGGTGTTCGCGCCGCCAGCCACGTTCGAATCGAAAGAAACTCGATCGACCTCTCGTGGCGCGAAGCGGGAAGTCTACTACGAGCGGCCGGTCAACGTCAGGCTCTGCAGTTCTTAGCTCAGTTGCCGATTGGTCTCAGAGCATCATCGATTCCCTCAGCCCCTTGACGCCGAATGGACCGCCTTCGGCCGGCAGCAACGAGTGATCCTGTGGCTGCGGGCCGGCCCCACAACGCTCGACTGGCTCGCAGATTGGCACGCTGTCGTCCAGACATCGCCGTGCGCCACCCGCACTCTGCTCGACGCTTTCCCATGGCTGGGATTGGCTCGTTATCCAGCCGGCTCCCTCTCGAGCGCGTTGCATTTCCATCCGCAGGCCGCGCGGCCGGCACTCCAGGTTAGCGCTGACGTCGAACTGCTGGTGCGAGATCAGACGAGGCAACGCCAGGGACTTGCGCGTTTGCTGATGAGTCTCGGACATCGACCCGCAGACAATCGTGTCTGGCCCAGCTGCGCTGTCCCTCGCATTGTCGGCATCCTGGACGCAGCTCCCAGGTTCACAGGCCGCTGCTGTCGTGTCTCGGCTCGTCCCCAGCACTGACGGTCGTTCTCGGTCTCCATCGCTCCGGTCAACAACTCCTGCCAGCACGCAGCGAGCGCTGCAGCGGGGAATCGGCTATCTGACCAAGCAGCTGCATGATGACCACTGGAGCGACTACATGTTACCCGTTGGGGCTGCGAACGCTTGGGTGACGGCTTACGTGCTGTTTCAGCTGTCGCAGTTGCCCCCCCCGGCTCCTGCCTCGGCAAACCGCGCAAGCCGTATCAAGCGCCTTCCAATGGATGCGGAAGAACCGCACACCCGGCGGTGGATGGGGTTATCAAGTCGGAATCGAGGACGACGCGGACACGACCAGCCTAGCGATCATGGCCTTTCGCCAGATCGGCGAGCGGGTTCCGGCCGACGCCGTTGACTTAGTACGCAGCTGCTTCTGTGCCGATGGTGGCGTCGCTACGTATCAATCAGGCCAATCGCGTGCGAGCGGATGGCAGCGCAGCACCGCCGATGTCACTCCTTTGGCACTGTGGGCATTGGAAGGAGCGGTCGGCCAGAAGCAGCTCGACCGTGGCAGCTGCTACCTTTGGATGAATCAGCAGCAAGACGGCCTATGGTCGAGCTACTGGTGGCTGACCCGGCTCTACCCAACGTGGGCGGCCATCCAATGGCTGCGGCGCCGGGGGCCGATACCACGGCGGTCGGCAGTTGTGTCCACGCTGGCACAGTATCGCGCGATCGGCCCTTTTGAACTGGCCTTAAGATCGCTCATCTTGTGTGAACTGCGAGTCACTCCTCAACCCGTATCCCTTCTCAATGCCCAACTTGCCGACGGATCCTGGCCGGGTGACGCGCACATGCGTCTTACGGATCCCGATGTACTGCATCCTTGGCGTGAATTGCACGCCGGGCCGCTATTCCCGGATTCCCAGCGAGTCTTCACGACCGCCACAGCGGTGGCCGCACTCGCGCGGGGTCGGAGGGCGAGCGTGTTAGGTCCGCCGAGCCCAGGTCGGAACCATCAATCGGAACCCGAAGCGTCAGCGAGGGAAGAACTTGCGATGGTACATCAACTTCCCCTCGCTGACGCGTTTTGATGTTGCGCATTTCGCCTCAATCGGAACCCGAAGCGTCAGCGAGGGACCAACTTGCGATGTTACGCCAACTCCCCCTCGCTGACGCTTCGGGTTACGAAAGACGCGGCGAATCGGCCACCTTGTGCCTGCAAGAAGGCGAAAAGCGCAACCTCAACACTCGTAGGCGCCGTGGACCCGTTAGCCCGGATTATTCATGAAGATCGTCGCGAGAGGTTGTAAGTACGTTCGTGGCAAGGAAGGCGAGCAATTCTCCCGCAGGCGTATTGAAGCAATACGTCGAGGGAGAATTGTGAAGCATGACGAAGCCACGGATGGACTTACGACCTCGCAGCAGATCGCTCATGAATAATTCGGGTTAGAGGGCTACCGTGGTTACGGGCGGCTGCGACCGGCCTGCTTGATCGACTCCAAACGCTGCAGCATACGCTGCAAACGATCCGGCTGCTCACTCACAAGATTGTGTCGTTCCTCTGGATCGGCAGCGAGGTTGTAGAGTTCGTAGCGGCCGGCGCCCTTCTCATAGGTGAGCGCCTTGATCGGCTTGGCGTTGGCATAAGAAAGGACTTTCCAATCACCCTCCAGCAGTGCCAAAGTCGGTCCCCGGTTTGGTTGCTGAATCAGGTGGTCGCGACCCCGCGCACCAGCTCGACCAAGTAGAGCCGGCAACAGATCAAAACTGTCCGGGCAGTCGTCTGCGGCCAGTGACTGGTTCGTCAAGGCGGCCATGCTCGCCGCCAGATCGATCGTACAGACAACGTTATCAGAGACGCCTGGTTGGATGGTTCCTGGCCAGCGGCAGATAAAGGGCGTCCTCGTGCCGCCTTCATAGATGCTGTATTTGCCGCCACGAAATGGGCCGGAGGGTTGGTGCTTGCCGAGTTGAGTGATGGCGCCGTCTTGGTAGCCATCGTCCAATACTGGCCCGTTGTCGCTGCAGAAAACCACCAGCGTCCGCTCGGTAAGCGAGAGTCGATCCAGAACCTTCGTCAACTCACCAACACACCAATCCAGCTGCGCGATCGCGTCCCCGCGAAAACCGAGCTTCGTCTGGCCTTGAAATCGCTCGTGTGGCATACGCGGTACATGCAGGTCGTGCGAAGAAAAGAACAGGAAAAACGACTCCTTCTGATGCTGCTCGATCCAACGTACAGCTTGCCGTACCCATTCATCCGCCAAGTCCTCGTCGCGCCAGCGTGCCGCATGCCCACCGGTAAAGTAACCGATGCGTCCAATTCCGTTGTGAACGCTGTGGTTGTGCCCTTGACTCCAGTCCATCTTGAGCGTCGCGCGGACGGCCGGGTCCTTGCCTGTGGGATGATCCGGGCTGGGTTTCTCACGACCGACCCACAGCGGGTCTTGGGGATCTAGATCGCGAACACGGTGGTTCTCGACATAGACGCTTGGTACTCGGTCGTTGGTCGTGGGCAATAGGAAGCAATAGTCAAAGCCAATCTCCAGAGGCCCCGGCGCCAGGCGGCCATTCCAATCGGGAGCGGGTGCCTGACCCAACCCCAAGTGCCACTTACCAACGACAGCCGTGGAATAACCGGCCCTCTTGAACACCGATGCGATCGTCTCGGTTCCTGGCTGGATCAACGCCGTCGCGTTCGGAGGCGCGATGCCAGCACCCGGTTGGCGGAAGGCGTACTTTCCCGTGAGAAAGGAGAAACGAGTGGGAGTGCATGTCGACGCCGAACAATAGCCGTGCGTAAACCGCAGGCCCTGTTCGGCCAGTCGATCGATGTGGGGCGTCGCAAGTTCTGTGGCACCGTAGCAGCCCACGTCCCCGTACCCCAAATCGTCTGCCATGATCACAATCACATTCGGCCGCTCGGCCGCCGAGGAAACGGCGCCGAACAGCACGCCAGACAACAAAAGAGCAATGTGTCGCATGAGACCACAAGAAGAAAGAGAGAATCGCTAACCCGGATTATTCATGAAGATCGTGGCGAGAGGTTGTAAGTACGTTCGTGGCAAGGAAGGCGAGCAATTCTTCCGCAGGCGTATTGAAGCAATACGTCGAGGGAGAATTGTGAAGCATGACGAAGCCACGGATGGACTTACGACCTCGCAGCAGATCGCTCATGAATAATTCGGGCTAAGGACACCTCGACACGCCGCGGTCATCCGTTGAACGGCAAAGCACCGCAAGGCCTCGATCCGAATCATTGTCGGTAGCCAGCGAGAAAGGTCAATCCAACAGCCACGACAAATCGTCGAGGTTCTCCATCCAATCGTCGGAGTCCAGTTCAGCCAGAGCCCCGTCCAGATTCGACAGATGGCGATGGCGCTCACTGTCGACGTGCGAGCGCACGGCGGCCTGCCGGCCATCTACAAGATTGGCGTGATTCGACCTCAGCGGGACCGATACCACTGCCGAGTCGGTGGTCGCTGCGGCAAGTGAGGACTCCGCCACCAGTGCGACGTCCGGACTGCCACCAGATTCGCCCTCCCCTTCTCCGGCACTGAGTTCGGAGTGGAGCCTGTTGATGCGCGCCAGGATATCCGAAGGAGACAGGACGCCATTGCCGTCGGTGTCGTGGAACGGACCGTTGGGCCCTAATACCGCAGGGGAGGGAGCCAGGGGCAAGGTCCCGTCGGCGCTGATCACGGTCGGGACGTTCAGCTCGTTAATCGACGCCAGCACGTCGGCGATCGGAGAAAGCAAGCTATCGTTGTTCAGGTCAAATGGGTCGATGGGGTTTTGCCAAACAGCAGGTCCACTCAGCAAGAACTGGGCGGTGCCTTGCACCAGGACTCGGTAAAGTACGCCATCGATCGCCGCCGTGTTGTTGAGCCTCCAACCTCCCCCAAAGTCGACAACGTCGTCCAGGTCGGCTTGGACGGCAAGCCCGGCGGGGGCATTCTGCGAAACGGAGAAGGGGGCCAACACGAGCTCGTTGGGACCGTTACCGCGCATGTCGATATGGTCCAGGTTGCTATATCGCGTCACGTCCAGTGTCAAGCCGCCGCCTTCGAGAACAAGCCGATCTTGGTCCTCTCCGCCCACGATCGAAATCAGGTCGGCCAGGGCGTCATCCACCGACTCGGCCAGACGAACCGAGTTCGCTCCCCCCATGGTTTCAACTCTGACACCACCCCCGATGCTAGTCAGCGGCACGGCTACCGAACTAGATATCGTGTCACCCAAGTTCAGCCCCATCGTCGCCAGTGCATTGAACGGGTCGCTGATCACTAGGTTGCTGCCGACGATGCGCAGCGTGAGATTATCGTCACGGGCACTGCCCGTAATTGTCAACACATTCCCTTCCAGCACGACCGCGGTCGTGTCGTCGTCAGAGACCTGCAAGGAATCGGAGCCAGTCTCGTAGCCCGGAGCGCCTGCGATGATCGAGACGGTCTGAGCACCATCCAAGACATTGTCATTGACGGCGGTGATCGGGAAAGGATCGGAAGTTGTCTGGCCGCTACGAATCACGATCGAGGCTGGTACGGACGCCTCGGTCGAGTCTCCGCTCGTCAAACTGACCACCAAGTCTCCCTCCGCATTGACACGCGTAACGGTGCCCATCGTGACACCACCATCCTCGGAAATCGTGTCGCCACTGATGGAAAGACTGAGTGGCTCGAAGTCGGTCACCCCGATCACACCAGAAGCCGGCACAAACCCGGTCGCCATGGCGCGAATCGTAACGGCCTGTGTACCGTCCAAGATGACGTCGTCGACAGCCGATACGGAAACCGTGGTGGAAGAGGCACCGGCCTCGATCGTAGCGCTCGCAGGCACCACGGCCTCACTGGCATCGTCGCTCAACAGGGATACAGTGACCGCAGCGGTCGTGTTTCCGGAGCGGCTGAGTATCACCTCGGTCGTTCCGCCGTTTTCAGAAATGCTTGCGTCCGCCGGCGTCAAAGTAAGCGACTCCGTCGGAGGAGCATAGGTCAGTTCCAGGCGCGGTGCCGAACCGGATGGGTTGTCCTTGCTGTCGAAGCGTCGACTGGTACCGGGAGAAGTCTCATTCCCGATGACAACCCAGCCGAAGTTCTCATCTGGAGTTTCCAGCCAGCTCTGAACGTCGGCAGTCAATGCCGCAGAGGACCACGTAGCAACGCCGCCCGCGCCTCCCACATTGGCCGTGGCGCTCGCGGTGGCTGCGAAATCGCCGCCGGGATTCGACCATTGCTGGCTGTCGTAGAAAGTGTGTAGCCACGTCGCGTCGCCGGGACTCGCCTCACTACCACCACTCTCCTGGCCACCCGCATGCGAGGTGCCTTCACCCCAATCCTGTGTTAACTTGTGAACGGCATAGGCTTCTTCACCCTCTACCGGTGCCTGCGACACGGTGAGCGAAAAACTCGCATTCGTGACGATGGCGCCGGCCGGGATACCCTCGCCGCTCAGATCAAAACCGACAACTGCTCGGCGGACCGCATCGACCGGTTGGCCGGTGCGGCCGGCAAACAAAAAGTCGCCCACTCCGTTACTGCGAGCACCCACTGCGTTCTCATAGAGCGTATTGTCTCGGCTCGGAGCTAGCGAGATCGTCACCGTATCGTCGTCGAGAACGTTGATCGAGACCGTTCCGTCAATGTACCCTTCTGCGGATACGGTGACGGTAACCGTCTGATCACCGTCTAACTCAGCGTCGTCTTGGGCGCGCACCAAGAAGTTGCGCGAAGGCAGACCGTTAGCAATCGTCACACTTTGAATGACCGTCGCTTCACCTGGGTCACTGGTGGACAGCTGGACGTTCAAATCACCTTGTGTGCCAGGCCTCAACACCGTGGCCGTGGTCAGTCCACCGTTCTCTTCGATCGCGTTGGTTGCCAGCGTGACGAGCAACGCTTCGAAGTCAGTCACATCCAAAGTGGCTGTGGCCGGCTCGTACCCAGTCGCTGTGGCAGTGATCCCGACGGCTTGAGTTCCGTCCAACAACTGGTCGTCAACGCTGTTGATGTCGAAGGCGGCGCTCGTCTGGCCGTCTGGGATGAGTACCGACGCAGCCACTGTCGCTTCGTCTGTCGCGTCACTTGTCAGGAGAACCAACAGGTCGCCGGCCGCGTCGTTCCTAGTAACCGTACCGGTCGTCTCACCGAGTCGCTCGGAGATCGAACCATCGGCGATCGTGATCTGCAGCGCCTCGAAATCAGTAACCTGCAGCGTAGCCGATCCGTCTATATAACCAGCCGCAGATGCGGTCACTGAAACCGTCTGTGTGCCGTCCAGCGACGCGTCATCGACTGCATCGATGGCGAACGGCGGAGAGACCAACTGGCCATCCGGAATTGTCACAGACGCGACCACCGTCGCCTCGCTGGCATCTTCGCTTACCAGATTCACTACTAAGTCACCGGATGCATCGGTGCGAGATACTGTCGCGGTCGTGGAACCTCCGCTTTCCGAGATCGCGGCGGCGTCAATAGTGACAGCCAGTTCTTCAAAGTCAGTGATGTCCAAAGTCTCAGTGCCCGGCTCGTAACCCGTCGCCGTTGCCAAGACGGTGATTGTCTGAGTACCGTCGAGCACGGAGTCGTCCACCGCGCTGATCGTGAATGGAGGCGATACCGCCTGGCCATCGGCGATGACCACAGATGCCGAGACCGTCGCACCAGTTGGGTCGTCCACGGCTAGACTCACCGTCAATTCGCCGGTCGTATCAGTGCGCGTCACGGTGCCGGTCGTGGTGCTTTCGTTCTCCGTAATCGCGGCGTCGTCGATGACGACAGATAACGCTTCGAAGTCCGACACGGATAAGGTGCCAAAGCCCGAGCCGTGGCCGCTCGCCCTTGCCGAGATGGTCACCGTCTGGCTCCCGTCCAAGATCGAGTCATCGACGGCATCAATCGAGAAGGGCGCAGAGGTGTTCTGACCATCGAGAATCACAATGGACGCCGGCACCGTGGCTTCGCCCAAATCATCACTTGCCAACACGACGGTGAGATCTCCCGCGGTGTTTGTACGTGTGACCGTCGCCATGGTCGATCCACTGAGTTCTGATATCGAAGGATCAGAGATCGCCAAAACTAGTGGTCCGAAATCGGTGACTTCCAGCGTATCCGAACCAGGTTCATAGCCGGTCGCTGTTGCCGAGATCGTTACGATTTGAGTCCCGTCCAAGGTTCCGTCGTCGACACCACTGATGTCCACCGGGGGCGACTGGATCTGGCCGTCAGGGATGACGACAGAGGCTGCGACGGTCGCCTCACCCGTATCGTCGCTGGACAAATTGACGGTGAGATTCCCGCTCGGATCAGTCCGCGTGACAATCACGCCGGTGGTCCCGCCGGCTTCCTGAATCGAGTCTGCGGCAATCGTCACCGTCAGCTGCTCCGAGTCGGTCACCGTCAGCATGCCGGAAGCCGGTTCAAAACCGTTCGCGGCGGCCGTGATCGTAACGAGCTGCGTTCCGTCCAGCAGGGAGTCATCTACGGCGTCGATGGTGACCGCCGAAATGGTCTCGCCGACGGCCAGTGTCACGGACGGAGCAACTGTTGCCTCGCTCGTATCGTCGCTAAAGAAATCGACGGTCAGCGGGAAGGAGCTATCGGTACGGAGCACGGCTACCATCGTGCTGCCACCGTTTTCCGAAATCGAGCCATCGGCGATGGAGAGCGTCAGCGGTTCGTAGTCCGTGACAGCCAACATCTGAACGCCGCTGACGTGGCCCGGCGCTGAGGCCGTGAAAGTCACCACTTGAGTTCCGTCAAGGATGTTGTCGTCGACCGCGTCGATGGGGAAAGGCAGCGAAGAGTTCGAACCGTCCGGAATCACCACGCTTTGGGTCACGGTGGCCTCGGTCGTGTCGTCGCTGAATAGCATGACCGTTAGATCGCCCGCGGTCTTGGTGCGGGTGACCGCGGCCATCGTGCTGCCGCCATTCTCGGAGATACTCGTGTCGTTCAAGACGATGTTCAGCGTCTGCGGCTCGAAGGTAATGTCGAGCCGCGGGTTGAGTCCACTTAGGCTGTCGCCGCTCCAGAACCGCCGCGCGGTTCCATTCGACGCTTCATCCCCAACCAGAATCCAACCAAAGTTGCTGGAAGGGTCGTCAATCCATGACTGGACATCTGCGATCAGTCCATCTGACGACCAAGTTGATGTGGTGCCAACGCTTCCCACCGGCGCGGTCGCGCTCAACTCGGGCACAAAGTCGCCACCCAACATGTCCCAGTCCTGGGTGTCCCAAAACGTATGCTGCCAAGTCGCATCCCGCCGGGTCGAAGCGATCCCTTGCCCCTCTTCGTTCATGGCATGCGACGTTCCCTCGCCCCAGTCTTTTAGAAGCTTGTGGAGTGACATCTGTGTATCTTGGGCACCGGCCGGGGTTCGCGACACAGAGAGGTTGAGGGTCGCGTCAGTAATCGTTGAACCCGCAGGAATGCCCGCCGACTCGAGATCGAACGCCATCACCGCCCGGCGAATGAAACCGTCGGTCTGCGTCTTGCCAGCAAAAATATGGTCCCCCACCCCGTTGCTGAGATCGCCGGTACTGCTCTCATAGAGCGTGTTGTCTTTCGAGACGGAGACCGATGTCGTGGCCAGCAGCAGCCGCTGTTCGAGAGACTCCAAGCGTACCGGCCGCCCCTTCCGGCGAGCGCGCGCCGCTCGCCGGCGGCGGGCCGAGCTGGGCCTCAGGAAGTCAGTTAACCGATGTGATTTATGGCTGGAAGATGGGCGGAAACTCTGCATACACCACCTGATTTCTTTACGCCGACGGGATCAGTTGACCGTGGGGCCTCGCTTCAGAGATGACCGGACCCAGACCCTGGCACGGAACAAAACCAGCCCGTGCTGGGACGACTAAAATGGCACCCCATTCCGCTCTTAGATGGAAACTCTGGGGCGCGGCTTGTCGTTGGCGTCGGACTCTGAACCTCTCTCCCCCCCGAAATGCGTGTGCATTTCAACCTATAGGGGTCAATCCGATAGTCTCAACCAAGACAGCAGATGTTGCAAGCATTTTTCGGGTTTAGGGCCGATTTCGGCTCAAAGACATACCCAAACCCACCGCTTGTCTCTGCCTGCGAGTCTTGAAACTGACCCGCTTGAGCTCAGGACCCTCGCGCGGGTCCACAGCGGACGGGGGAGCTGCAGGCAGACGCCCCCCTACGGGAGGTCGTACAGCTTTTAAGTTAGTGCGTGACCTCGTCTTTCCTCACTCTCCCCTCGGGGAGAGTCGGCCCGCAGGGCCGGAGAGGGGGTACAATCGTAGCTCGCCAGAACGTAGCCGAGCTCGCCAGAGCTTGGCGGACTGCCGATTCGCCAAATTCTGGCGAATTCGGCTACGCTAGTCTACGAACCGCATGCCGCACGCTTACCGCACTGCCGTCGTCGGCCCGCGCAGGCTGTCGATCACTCCCTCCATCGTGTGCCGAAGCCCGCTGTAAGCGGCGTCCTGCAATAGATGCCCCTGCTCTGCCTGCACGATCGCCAGCAACAGGTCGCGGCGCTCGTTCCAGTCGGTCATCTGGAAGCCACGAATGTCAACGTACGGGATGGACAGCTCAGCGGTTGCCTTGGGAATCCAATGAAGTCCATCTTCCGCCCGCACAACATAGTATTTCAGCGACACAAACAGGAACGTGGCCCCTACGACCACGCCTAGCAGAAACGCACGAATCGAGCCCATGAAACCACTCCTTTGGTGAACAGGCTGGAAAGAATGCCCCAATCCTGGGGCTAAACTAGAAGGGAACCTCTCCGTCGTCCTCTGCTGCCTCCGAAAAGCTCGCGTTGGCCTCGTCCGCTTGGTCCGATGGCCCGCTTTTCTTGACCAGTTGAAAGCTCAGAGCCTCAGCGTTGAGAAAGAACTTGACCTCGCTCGACGGATCTTTCTGCCACCGCCGACCGCTCAGCCTGTAGCTGACCTCGACCTCGTCCCCAACACTCAACTCGTCGACAGTGTCGCATCCTTCGTGAGTGAACTCCAGAGGGATGTAGTTCGTGAATCGCCCTTTGTCCTGCTCGAGCACGACCAGGCGCTTCCGGAACCCCTTCTGGCCGTAGGTCTTCGTCTCGTCGATCTGGTGTACCACACCCCGCACTTTCGCGTCGCTCATGACAGGCTTATCCTGCTGGCCGATTGCTCGTTCGATGACCTAATCCGCTAGCCCCCCCGATCTCAGCCACCCGCTGGCGGGTACTCCCACGACCAGCGGACAGCGATCAGCAAGGGCCGACTGCAACAGATCTTATCAACCACTCGGCAAACGGTCGAGCTAGCACGCGCGGAAAGGCCTAGGCCTTTCGACGTCTGCGATAAGTACGAACACCCACACCGAAGATCGAGAGGCTGGCCAAAGCTGCCAGTGCATTGGGTTCCGGAGCGTGCATCGTTGTGATCGAGCCTGTGCGTTCGCCACCAGCCGGGTCGGTGATCGTGACGAAGGCCGTGGTAAAGTCGTCCCGATCCAGGCTTGTCGGCAGGGAATCGTCCCCGAACAACAATCCTGAACAATTCAGCAGGTCGATCTGAATCCGGCTCAACCCCAAACCGCCCAGCGTGCCTGAGATCTCTGGGAGCTCGGCTGTGATCGTGACGAAGTCGCCTCCGATGTTGTTGCCAATCAACACTGACTGTGATACTGGGGCGACCGTGGCCGTCTCGCCCTCGATCGTGAGTGTCATGCTGCTAATCCCGTACAGACCAATCTGGGGATGCAACGGATTGGCATCCGCCTGAACCGTGTCCCAGGTAAACGACCCAGTGAAAGGCGTGCCCGCTGCGAGTCCCGGGAAATTACCTCCCGGATCGAGATGGCCACCGAAGTCAAACGTCATTGGAGCCCCGCTGGCCTGCTGGCCCAGCCCCAGTAGGCACAGCATACAAGCCGCTGTGGCCAGCTTGGTAATCACCCGCCGCCCGCGACTGTGCGACATAACTTCTTTTAAAGCATTCATTTACGTTATCCCTCCCCTCAGGTCCGGCTAAATACTATATTTCCTGTAGTATATTTGGGATATGTAGGGCTTCAAGGGTCGCAGGGCAATCTGAGTGGGTACGGTGACGGCGTAAAGCCTTACCATCACGGATCATGCGGCGTCGATCGGTTGTGACGGCTGAAGCCGTGCCGCGAACGGTGCGCGCCTGGACACGCCGCGGGCGTGCGGTGGGGTTTTGTCGACAGGATTTGCAGGATCGCCCGGGACCCGTGACACAAAATCAGCCGCTGGGCGTTGGCCGGCGTTAGCCCACAGTTCCCACGAAACCGGATGCTAACGCATTCCGGCTGATTTGTTTGGCCGTGGAACGCGGTTAGACTTCGTTAACACGTCTATCGCACAGGGCGCCTGCATTGTCGGCAACGTCACACGGAGCGTGACGTCTACGTAGCCATCACGCTCCGCGTGATGAGGCACCGCATGTAGCGTGAATTCTAAGATGGTCCGTCGGACCCCTCCGCCGTGGAGCCGTTCCGGCAATCCTGTTCATCCTGTTGATCCTGTCTTCTGTTTTTTTGACAGGATTTACAGGATCAACAGGATGGCTGTGATCACAAAAATCAGCCGCTGGGGCGGTTAGCCCACGGTTGCGAATCATCACACCGCTGTATCTCGGCTCGCCGGGAACCTCGCCCCTCCCGATCGAAGCGCAATGAAAGTTGACGAGACATCTATCTTTCTGTCCCAATTTTTCTGTCATTCGAAAGCGACTTCGCAACCCCGGTTTCCTCGACAGAGAGGTTGGGAGCCCACCGTTCCCACCAAAACCGGATGCTAACGCATTCCGGCTGATTTGTTTGACCGTGGAACGCGGTTAGGCTTCGATATCACGTCTATCGCACAGGGCGCCTGCACGGTCGGCAACGTCACGCGGAGCGTGACGTCTACGTAGCCATCACGCTCCGCGTGATGAGGCACCGCATGTAGTGTGAATTCTAAGATGGTCCGTCGGACCCCTCCGCCGTGGAGCCGCTCTTCAATCCTGTTCATCCTGTTAATCCTGTCCAAAGTATTTTCGGCTCGGCAGGAGCCTCGCCCTCCCGAGTGCTGCCGACTCTCCGCGCAGCGGCTTACTTGTGCTCTAGCCCTCGCCGGTTGTCCCGACCCTGTAGACAGCCAACGAATAAGGGGGCAGCCGCAGCTGGACCTCGCCGGCCGGCTCGATCCGTTCAGGCAGGAAACCACCGGGACCATTCCACCGGGCATCCGCCGAGTCGAGCAGCTTGTCCCAGCAGCGGCCCGGCAAGCGAAGGGTCACCTCCGCCATTTCTGGATCGAAGTGGAAGATGAGGAGCAGTTCGTGCTGGCCCGCCCAGCAGCGCACCAGCATGCAGCGGGCGGTCGGAAGAGTAGCAACATTCATCCGTTCGCGGGCGGGAACGGCCAAAGGTGGGCTCGTTTTACGGATTTCGATCATCCGTCTGTAGAACTCCCGCAAGATACGGTGGGCAGGGACCTGTTTTAGGTCGTGGTTCAGCTTGCTCGTCTGAAAGGTCATTTCATCTTGCGGGTCAGGCGGATCGTCCGTCCACTTGAAACGCGCGAACTCCTCATACCGCCCGCGGCGCACTGCCTCGACCAAAGCGGGATCCGTGTGGCTGATGAAATACTGAAAAGGCATCTGCTCGCCGTACTCCTCACCCATGAACAACAGCGGCTGGTACGGAGATAGAATGATGAGCCCTGCGGCCAGCTTGAGTTGCTCTACTGATACAAGCGAGGCGAGTCGCTCGCCCCGAAACCGATTGCCGACTTGATCGTGATTCTGGATGTAGACGACCAGTTTGTGGGGCGCGAGCCCTGGAGCTGGCCGACCATGCCGCCGACCACGGTAGAGGGAATGACCGCCGTCCAGGACGAAGCCCTGGCGATACGCCTGCACGATGTCGGGAAAACCATCAAAGTCGGCGTAGTACCCCAACCGCTCGTCAAACAGCTCCGTCCAAATCGCGTGGTGGAGGTCGTCAGACCACTGGCAGTCGATCCCAATCCCACCCGAGAGCTTGTCCGTTGTCAGCCTGGGATCATTCAGGTTACTCTCGGCAATGGTGTAGACGCGGCGGTTCTGCCTCTCGCCTTCTGCGCGAACGGCGTCCGCCAACTCTTCGAGAAAGGGTGTCGCCGTCGAGTCAAAGATTGCATGAATGGCGTCCAGCCGGAGGGCGTCGATGTGAAACTCATCGATCCAGTACAGTGCATTTTCGATGAAGAACCGGCGGACTTCGTCACTATGTCGGTCGTCGAAGTTAACCGCCTTGCCCCAGGGAGTGTGGTGGCGATCGGTAAAGTAATGTCCGAACTCGGCGAGATAGTTTCCTTCCGGGCCAATGTGGTTGTAGACGACATCCAACACCACAGCCAAACCGTGCTGGTGAGCGGCGTCGACTAGACGCTTCAAGCCGGTGGGGCCCCCGTAGGTATTCTGCACTGCGAAGGGATGAACTCCGTCGTATCCCCAGTTCCGGCCGCCCGGAAACTGGGCAACCGGCATCAGCTCCAGCGCGGTGATACCGAGATCCTGCAGCTCGGGTAGATAGGGGATGACGGCGTCAAAGGAACCTTCGAGCGTGTAGGTGCCGACGTGGATTTCGTACGTGATGTACTGGTGCAGGGGGATGCCAGGCCAGTCCTGGTCGTTCCAAGCGAACTGTGGATCAACGACGGCCGAGGCCCGATGGACCCCCTCGGGCTGGAGTCGCGAGGCCGGATCGGGCCGATCTTGTCGGCCATCAATCCGGTAGAAGTATTGGGTACCAGGCTCGACCGATTCGGCGAGCAACTCAAAATACCCGCTCTCGCGTGGCACCATGGGAAGCAGCCGCTGGGGAGGTCCCGGCAAGTTCAACTCGACGCTGTGAGCACAGGGGGCCCAAACCAAGAACCGGCAACGACCGTTGCCCAGATACCGTGCGCCGAGGGTCGGCGGTAAGCTCGGTTGATCAACCATTGCTTGCTACTAAGGAGTCACCCAAACACAAGCCGCGAATACTCGTCCCCACCACCGTGCCCGCTCTTCCTGCCGTTCTCAACGCGCCAGGTAGGGAGAGGGAACAGAATTCGGCAACTTGTTGTCTAGTATGGCCCAACCCGCCGTCTAGCGCAGCGCAATGTCGCCGTAGTAGGCCCGCGCCACCCACGCCATTAACTGGGCGCACAGCAGGCCGGCAGGAGTGCCAATCAAGTTGCCCAGCACTCCCATCAGCAGGCCGACGGCGGGCAAAGCGCGTTGATAAACACCCGCCACCACGGGGGTCGAGATCACACCACCCACATTCCCCATGCTACCCGTGGCCGCCAAGAAAATCGGTGCACGCAGCCATCGCATGGCGGCACACAGGCAGGCTACGTGAAATCCAATCCAAAGAACACCCAACAAGAAGAGCAGAGGAGCCTTCAACACGGCCGTCAGGTCTCCACCAGCACCCATCGTGGCGACCGTGAGATAGAGTGCGGTGTAGGCCACCGCAGACGCTCCTTGCTGTTCGAGCCGCTGGGCAGGTGTGAAGGAAAGAGCCAGCCCGACAACCACCACAACCAAGATCCCGTAAGTGTAGCGCGACAACACATCGCCCAGTTCTGGCAGCGCGTTGCCAACCTGCATGCACATCCAGCTGGCCGCGAAGCCCAACCCAAACATCATGGCAAAGAACGGCAGGGTGAGGGGCCGGGAGTTCTCTCTCTGCCACGACGCCAGTCTCTCATTTAACTCATCGATGACACCTCGGTTCGCGCCGTTAAAGCTGTCGATTTGGTTCTGATAGCTGCTGATTGAGATCAAAATGGCCATCCAGCCATAGCCAACCACAGAATCAACAATCACCATCGGTGCGAACACCTCTTCGGGGCAGCTGACCCCTTCCTTGATCGCCAGCATGTTGGAGGGTCCGCCAATCCACGAACCGGCCAGCGCCCCCAGTCCTTTCCAGGTGTCGGCAGGCAGCTGGGATTGAAACAACGCTAACACCAAAGGACCACCCAATACGATACCCACGGTTCCGGCACAGAGCATGCAAATGGCCAGCGGACCCAACTTGGCAATCGACCTTATGTCGGTCGAGAGTGTAAGCAGCAGCAGGGCGAACGGTAACAGGTACGCGCTGCACCACTCGTACAGCGGAGACGAAGCGGGCGTCAAACCACAAGTCGTAGCGAACACCGGCAACAGATAGACCCACACGATCGGTGGCAGCAGGCGAAACAGGGGTTGCAGCAGCGACAGGTGCGACAACAGAAACACCGCTCCGACAAAACCGGCAAACAGTATCAGCAGATGCGTCGGATCGGTGATGATCGCCTGAGAACTCGAATCCATGTCGCCTTCGCTCGCCGAAGCAACTTCCTTGACCACAATCTTCCTGTTTGCGCCTCGCAATTGGGCACGCGACAGGTCCCAACAGTGTATCGCAATTCTGATTGCTCCGGCTCCGGCAGTCGCCGAAAGTTCTCTGAGGCCATCAACACCCGCCCCAGCAACGCAGCGGCAAACCACGATTGGTACGTGATCGGCAGAACGGCTGAACACTGTGGGCTAGTCGAGGACGCTGTCGCCGCCTATCAGCTCGTCGAACAGGATGCGGATCCGTTCACCTCGACCTACCAACTGGCACAGCTTGGGCTGCAGAGGTTGTCGCCGTGAAGTTGGGGAGAGGGACCGAGGGATGAGCCGTCCGGGCTTGTTTCAGTCTGGGTGGTCTGCTGAAGGCTCCTTGGCTGGCGCCCGCAAGCGATGGACAGTGTTTTGAATCAGCCCGCGAAAAGTGCTACCCCGGCTATCGCGCAGCGTGTAAGCGATCTGCATACACCAGGTCGGTCGGATGCGGGGGATCTCCAGCATCACCGAACGTCCATCTGCGGACAGACGCGCCGCAGCAACCGGCAATACGGTTTCCCCGTATCGATCCGAACCATAGCGGGCCGTCCGCTTCAGCGACCAAGTCTCGACTAAGTAGTTGTCTGGATTCTCGGCCATCTGCCGGTCCAGTGGTTCCGTGAAGGTGATCGTCATACCGAGCCGGTGGGCCTGCAAACCCACCGGCAGGTGAACTGGCTGGCCGGTATACCGCAGACGGTAGAGACCCCCTGGGGTCGCCGTCTGACTGCTCGCCCAGGCGTACATGCCGCATGCATACAGCTGGCCATTGCCCGGATGAAAGCGGGCCCGCATGATGCCCGTCGGAAAATCGGGCAACGGCAGACGCGACATGCCACCTTGCCAGTAACCATCCACCTGCTCGTGAGGAACGACGTAGACCTTGCCATAGCCATAGGAGAGATTTAACAGCGATCCGGTTAGCGGCCCCCACTTATCGCTGTCGACCCACACCAGCTCGGCAGGTGAACGATCGAACTCCTTGTTGGGCCAGCAAAGAGGTCGCTCCATAGCCTGGTCTCGGATGTCCGCCGGCGCACCATAGCTATACATGTTGCCGTAGAACCGGCCTGGCAACACGCGGTTAATCCGGTTCATCGGTGTCCAGTGACCCTCTTGATCGGTCACGAAGAACGAACCGTCCGGGTTCAAGCAAACTCCATTGGCAGCGCGAAAGCCGTTCGCCAGGATCGTGGTCTTCAAACCGTCGGCGCTAACCTGCAACAGTGTGCCGTGGTGAGGGACGAGCGAGTCCCGCGCATGGCGAGCGCTCTTGGCGTAGTAAAGATTGCCGTCGCCGTCCACCTGTAAACCCATCGCAAACTCGTGAAAGTGATCCGTCACCTGATGGTCGTTGTTGAAGCTCTCGTAGTAGTCCGCCTCGCCGTCTCCGTTGAGATCATTGAGGATGACGATCTGGTCGCGGCAAGTGACGAAGATCCGGCCTCCGATGATCTTAATGCCCAACGGTTGAAACAAACCGGACGCGATCCGCCGCCAGCGGATAACCTCACCCAGCTTGTCAATTCCTTGGACGATCCACACGTCACCGTCACAGCAGCACGCCACCAACCGATCTCCGTCAGCAAAAAAGTCCAAACCCGACATTCGCAGGCGGCTCCGCCAGCGGTTGTCGGTCGGTCGAGTCAGCTCGTCGACAGCGAACGGCACGTCACTCGTGCCGACCTCGGGAATCGCCGGCGGCAACTCGGGCCACTGGCTGGGACCACCTTTCGTAAAGCGGCGCAAGTCCTCGGGGAGCGAGTTTGGACGGTTCGCCAGCGCCTCGTCAGTGGTCGCGATCCGCAATTCAAAGTTGACCGGCGTGTCGGCTGCTGCGATCCGTACCACCTGATAGCCGCCGTCCGAGCTGAGCTTCAGCGCATCGGGACCGGTGATCGCGACAGCAGCCGAGTTCGTCGGCACGACTCGCAATGTCAAGTCGTCTGTCGACTGCCCCACGTTCAGGGTTCGCACCCAAACGGCGGTCTCGCCCTGAAAGGCAGGAGCATATTCCAAGCGGTGGGATTCCAGGACTGCGGCACGACCCACGGTGTAGGAGACGACCACCCGATTTCCATGCTTGTACAACCCCTTGTAATGGGCCCAGTCGCGCGGCAGTGGGCCAAACAACCTGCCGTCTCGACCGCGCAACCGCGGGTCCTCGCAAGAGCCCGTTTTGGGATGAGCCCAGCCCGGACCCGGGGGATTGGCAAAGTGCTGTTCGCCGACCGTGCGTGGAGCAATTCTGTGGCGGCCGTTCAACAGAATACCTTCCCAATCGATGAAACCCTCGCCCGACCACGCTCCGGCGATCCGCATCGTGTCGTGATCAAAGGCAAGCCAATGGGAACCTGCCGAGACGCCACCAGGTCCGTCGTCGAGCCGAATGGCGATTCCTTTGTAGGCAAAGTTGGTATTAGCGGGCCACCGCTCGTTGGGAGGCTTGCCGATTGACTCGCCCCGCTCCTCTTCCTCTCGGGAAACGACCGGTCGCGGCTGCGTATCGGGACCCACAATCTCGTAGGTGTTGATCAGGAAAGGTCCATAGTCCATGTCCCGCCACGGTTCGCTCTCGAGTGGGGTCGGCCCACGTTTGCTTCCTGTTGGCAGGCCGGAAAGATATCGGGCATCCGCCAGCACGTACTGCGATTCGTTAAAGGGACTCAAGAAGGTCTCGCGGATGTAGTGAATCACGTCGTACTTCTGCCGGGGCACCAACTGCCGCTGCGGCGCCATCAGGCGGTAGCCGTGCGTGAGCGTCTTGTACATCGAAAGCGGATCCGCCCCGTTGCGAAATCGGCCCTTGGCGAACTGCAGGGCATTTGGCAGCGAGCCAGGACGTTCGCGCGTTCCGTGGCAGTTGACACACAAGCCGTCGTACAGCGCTGCGCCGCGGGCCAGCGATTCTGCGTTCCACTGCGAGATCAGACCGGCATGGTCGAGGTCCTGTTCGTAATCCGGGAGGGGCTCGATCATGGCAGCTTGCGCCAGTTTCAATCGCTCGGCCCCGTTTGGGCCGGCTCTCCCCAATTCGACCAAGAACCGAATCAGATCGAAGAACTCGCCTTCGTCCACCAATTGGTTCACGAGCCCGCCTGGCATCAAGGAGATCGCCTCGATCCGCTCCTCTACGTCACTCAGAACCAACCTGCGCAGCTCCTCCTCGCCTGGCACGGCGACAACCAACTCGTTGTCAGTTGCGCTGCGAACCATGGCGGTTAGCACCCGCCCGTCGGCGAGCACGATTTGCTCCATCTTGAAACCGTCGCGCACCACCTTCGAGGGTTGCAAGACTGATTCGATCACTTGCTCGTAGGTCCCTCGCTCCCGCATTTCTGAGAGATCTGGACCGAGCAGCTCGGCGCGGCTGCCCAGCGAATGACACTGGGTACAGCTAAGCCCCTGTCGATGAAAAATCGCGGCCCCGCGTGCCGCGTCACCCAGGATCCTGGCTCGTTTTGCCAAATCCGATACAGGGCGTTTTAGGAGGCTTGACTCCAATGTTTCCTGAGCGCGCCCTACCCTGCCCTGAGAGCCAACTCCAAGCAGGACGATCAGCAGGAAGGAGGAGGCGGCGCGTCTCATGCGGATACTCTGCTTTGGCACTTTGGGCTCCTGTGGCCCCCAGCGGAGGCTCGCAGGGGTTGAACCGTTTTTTTACTTGGCCTTTAACCCGGATTATTCATGAAGATCGTCGCGAGAGGTTGTAAGTACGTTCGTGGCAAGGAAGGCGAGCAATTCTTCCGCAGGCGTATTGAAGCAATACGTCGAGGGAGAATTGTGAAGCATGACGAAGCCACGGATGGACTTACGACCTCGCAGCAGATCGCTCATGAATAATTCGGGTTAAGGTGTCTTTACAGTAGCAGACTCGGCTGTGCCTCAAAACAAGTAACCTGGTCAGCTTGGAGGTCGTGCAGCTTTTACGCCGCATGCAATCCGCCAAACTCTGGCGAGTTCGGCTACGCTCCAAATCAGCCGCTGGGCGTTAGCGCACGGTTCCCCAGCGAAACCGACGCGTAGCATCGGTGACGGCGCCCCCTCTCCGGCGCTCTGGGCCGACTCTCCCCGAGGGGAGAGTGACGAAAGACGAAATCACGCACTAAGACTACAAGCTGCACAGCCTCCTCGCGGGAGCGAGAACCGGATGCTAACGCATTCCGGCTGATTCCCTTCCGCCCGGACGCGATAGCGTCCGGGGAGGGTTGCCCGGAAGTGATCGCCCGGAGGCGCGTCCCCCTCTCCGGCCCTTCGGGCCGACTCTCCCCGAAGGGGAGAGTGAAGAAAGACTCGATCGCGCACCAAGTTAAAAGCTGTACCTCCTTGCTGGGAGGTCGTGCAGCTTTTACGCTTCCATATTGACCAAATTTGCCGGCAGCCACTTCGCCCTCCGGCTCACGGGAGAGTGAAGGAAGACGAAGTCATGCACTAACTTAGGGCCAACATCAGAGAAACGCCAAATGCCAACCGCCCCTACGATTGACGACGTGTTGAGTTTGTTCGAGAGGCGGGGAGACTCAGAGTACGGAGGTGAGCCTGTTACGCAGCTCGAGCATGCCCTCCAAGCTGCGGCTCTGGCGGAAATGGAAGGGGCGACTCCGGCACTGATCGCAGCGGCGCTCTTGCACGACGTGGGACACCTGCTGCACGACCTGCCGGTCGATGCACCCGACCATGGCGTCGACGACCGCCACGAGTCCGCTGCATTCAATTACCTTCAGCAGTTGTTTCCCCAAGAAGTCACCGAACCGGTCCGGCTACATGTCGTTGCCAAACGGTATCTGTGTGCCGTCGATCCTGACTACCAGTCAACACTCAGTCGGCCGTCCGTCGTCAGCCTGGAGCTGCAAGGCGGTCCCATGTCCGACGCCGAGGCCGCTCACTTCAGGGATGTTCCGTTTTCCCAAGACGCGGTCCGACTGCGGCATTGGGATGACGCCGCCAAAGTACCGCAGAAACAGACTCCACGCCTGGAACACTTTGCTAAGTACCTCCACCAGGTCGCTAGTACCTCGGAGTCGGAGAGATGACACCTCGCTTCGACGTAGCCGTCATCGGTGGAGGAATCGTGGGCCTCGCGCATGCCTGGATGGCAGCGCAGCGACAACTGCGAGTTGTGCTGCTGGAACGTACGCAGATCGCCGAGGGTGCTTCGGTGCGAAACTTCGGTATGGTGTGGCCGGTTGGACAACCGGCGGGCGAACTCTATTCGATAGCGCTCGCGTCACGCGACTTCTGGTTGCAGCTAAGATCACTCGAAGTCCTTGATGTCGAAGAGTGCGGTTCGATCCACGTGGCTCATCGCCCCGACGAGCTGCCGGTCCTCGAAGAATTCTGCGGCTTAGGGTCGCACCAGACGCGGATGCTCAACCCCCGCGAAGTCATGAAAGAGGCGCCTTTGGTCAATCCGGAGGGATTGCTGGGCGGCATGTGGAGCTCGACGGAGCTGCGCGTTGACCCGCGTGCTGCCAGCGCCCGGCTTGCCGCTTGGCTGAGCGCGACCCAGAGCGTGCAGGTTTGCTTTCAGACTCCTGTGGTGAACGTCGAGGACCACGTCGTCTCTGCGGCCGACGGTCGGCAGTGGCATGCCGACAAGATCATCGTCTGCAGTGGCAGTGATTTGCAAACGCTGTATCCCGAGATCCTGCAGCAGTCTGGACTGCGGCGCTGTAAACTGCAGATGTTGAAGACTGTATCCCAAGCAGATTGTCGGCCGGGATCGGCTCACGTGGCAAGCGGACTGACGCTGCGACATTACACCTCGTTCGGCGGCTGCCCGTCGCTGCAGACCTTGCGAGACAGGGTGGCCACAGAGACTCCGGAGCTCGACCGATACGGAATACACGTGATGG
Source organism: Pirellulaceae bacterium (assembly GCA_965223305.1). Classification (GTDB taxonomy): domain Bacteria; phylum Planctomycetota; class Planctomycetia; order Pirellulales; family Pirellulaceae; genus CBDCWT01. Next base: position 34,352 of record CBDCWT010000042.1, read on the forward strand.
CGTCACAACGCCGCAACGGCGAATTAATTCTAGGTGACTCGCATGAATACGAGTCGGAAATAACTCCTTTTGACAAGGTCGAAATCGATAGACTACTGCTCCGCGAACTCGGCAAGATCCTGCGTCTGGAAGACTGGACTATTCAGGAGCGGTGGCACGGCATCTATGCCAAGCACCCCACCTTGCCCGTATTCGAGACAGAAGCAGCCGACGGAGTACATATCTGCGTGGGACCCGGCGGAGCCGGCATGACCATGTCGTTCGGGCTCGCGAATCGCACTTGGAATCATTGGACAGGAGCAAGTTGATGAGCGCACAAAGAGAGTTGCAAGCCGTCGTGCTCGACTGGGCGGGCACGACCATCGATCATGGGAGTCGGGCTCCCGCGATCGTCTTTCAGGAAATCTTTCGGCAGCAGGGTATCGAGATCACTGTCGATCAAGCCCGTGAACCGATGGGGATGGCCAAGCGGGAGCACATCGCCGCGATTGCCGCGCTGCCAGCAGTCTCGGAAGCATGGTCGGCCAAGTTCGGCCGCCCTTGCGGCACTGCTGAAATCGACTCGATGTACGAGAGGTTTCTCCCGCTACAAAAGGAGACGCTCAAACAGCACTGCGACCTCATCGACGGAGCCGTCGAGACCGTTACAGAGTGCCGCGGGAGGGGTCTAAAAATCGGGTCCTCGACCGGCTACACGCATGAGTTGATGGAGCTGGTGACCACCGCTGCCGCCCGCCAGGGGTACGCTCCGGACTGTGTTCTGTGCGCTGAAGATGCGCCGCGCGGCCGGCCCGCGCCGTACCTACTGTACGAAGCAGCCAAGCGGCTGGACGTCTACCCACTTTGGTCCATTGTCAAAGTTGACGACACACCGGTTGGTATTCAGGCAGGACGCAACGCCGGCTGCTGGACCGTCGGCGTCACGCGAACCGGCAACGGCGTCGGTCTCTCGGCCGAAGAGGTGGGCCGTTTGCCCCGCGCTGAGGTCCAACGCTTGTGCGACCAAGCCGCCGACCGGCTGCTGCGAGCCGGCGCCCACTACGTCCTCGAATCGGTCGCCGATCTACCCGATACGATCGCCGAGATCTCAGAGCGATCTGCATCTGGCGAGCTACCCATGCAAGCGCTCGAGCACCAGGAATCATAAGGGGTGGATGACTCTTGAACTGAATCCACCGTGGAATCTAGTCAACGACTATGCCGGCTGAGGGTTCCGCCGGCGAAGCCGAGATCAAGGTGTCTGGGAGTCGCGCTCGAACTGATCTCGAAGTTGTCCCCACTGGGCTGCCATGTCACGAGCGCGACTCGGGTGGCGGGAGGCAAGGTCGTGCTGCTCGGCGCGATCGGTCGCTAGGTCGTAGAGTGCCCAATTACCCTGCCGGGGGTCCTCGGCCGCTGCCGCGGGAGAGCTTGTCCAAGGAAACGGGCGCGTGCCGTTGGCATGCACGACCTTCCAATCGCCTTGTCGCAGGGCGCGATTGCCCTCGTGGTAGAACCACAGCTGCTCGTGAAGTGGGCCGGCGTCTCGCTGAAACACGGCTGCCAGGCTGCGTCCCGGTGCCGGTGGCCCGCTGCTGCTAGGCGCCCCAGACCCGGCAAGTTGGAGGATCGTGGGAGCAACATCGATCACATGACCGACCGTGGTCCGCATTTCGTTTCGAGCGCTGATTCCCTGTGGCCAATGCACGATGAAAGGCGTGGCGATGCCGCCTTCGTGGACCCACGTTTTGTGGCGGCGGAACGGTGTATTGGCGGCACTTGAAAAGCCCGGCCCCAAACACAAATAAGTCTCCGCCGAACCCAGTGGCGCGGTGGGGTCGTGGCCATCACCCCGGACCATGATTTCGGCGCTGGCGCCGTTGTCCGAGAGGAAGAACACAACCGTGTTTTCAAAGGCCCGCATGGCACGCAGCTGTGCCAACACCCGCCCGATCTCACGATCCATGCGGTCGATCATCGCGGCGTGAATGGCCATCTTGGCGGCCTGGAACCGGCGCTGTTCGGCGGTCAGCTGGCCCCACGGCGCGGGCCTGTTGATTTCGCCGCGCCCTAGCAGGACGATATCGTCGGGAAAATCGTACGGAGGTCCGATCTCCGGCTCCAAGGGAGACAACGGGCACTCGACGATACCCAGTTCCCGTAACCGTGCATATCGTTCCTGGCGCAACTGGTCCCAGCCGGCCGTGTAGCGATCGCGGTAGCGGGCAATGTCCTCAGGCAGGGCGTGCAACGGGAAGTGGGGCGCATGAAAAGCGAGATAGTGGAAAAACGGGTGGTCCGAGTATTGCCCCGCGTGCTCCCGCAAACACTCAATGGCGTGGTCGGCCGTCGCCACGGTGACATAGTAGTCGCTACCTGGTTCAACTCGCGGCAGCTCGACATCGTCCCGATCGTGCACGGCAGGCCGAAAGAAGTTCAAGGCGCGCCGAACGTGATAGGAACGGTGGAAACCGTTCTCGGTCGGCTTGCCGTCGATGTGCCATTTGCCCGAGTGGTAGCAGCGATACCCGGCGTCCCGCAGCCGGCTGGAGATGAGCGGCGCCCAGTCCGGTCGTATACCCCGATTGCCGAACGTCCGGGGGTCCACGCCCGGCATCGTGTCGCGGCGAATCTGCTGGGGATAGTAACCGGTCAGCAGCGCAGAACGCGTCGGCCAGCAACGCGCAGTGTTGTAGAACTGAGTGAACCGAATCCCGTTGGTTGCTAGTGAATCGAGATGCGGAGTCGCAATTTCACTTCCGTAGCAGCCCAGATCGGAAAAACCCAGGTCGTCGGCAACGATGAGCAGAAAATTCGGCTGCTCGGCTGCGTGGGCCATTACGGTACACAGGATCGCTGCGGCACAAAAAATCGTTCGTGTCATGATTTCACCAGACTACAACATAAGATAAGCCTAGGGCAAACTACATCGCAGGAGCACACATGGCCAAAAAGAAGCAGCCAGACAACCGGCGCCTCTCGGAATTACGCAACCTGGGTCCGGCTTGCGAACGGGACCTGAACGCTGCCGGGATCTTCACCTGCGAAGATCTCAAGCAACTCGGACCGGAAACGGCGTTCTTGCAGATGCTGGTCGCCCGCAGCAAACAAGGTCGGGGCGCAAGGTGCTGTAACGCCGCCTATCTCTATGCGCTATATGGCGCCATTCATGACGTCGACTGGCGCGATCTTCCCGAAGCCAAGAAGCGTGAGTTCAAAGCGCTGACCGCCGAGATCCGAGAGTCAGGGCAGTTTTCCTGACGCCGCGACTCGTTTCTGGAGAATCTCCGCATCGCGGCTCGCACATCACGCCAGCCGACGGCAAGTCGTTTCGGCGCTAGCCGCCGGTCGATCGTCGCCGTTGGCGCCGATACGCGGCCAGACCAACCAACGCCAAACTCGCCAGAGCGGCGTAAGTAGACGGCTCAGGCATGCTGGTCGAGGCGACCAGCCAATGCCCAATGTCTTCGCTGGCTTCCCCCGAGTACGACCCGCTCTCCACGAACGAACCGCCCGACCCGTCTCCAAACGGCATGACCGGAAAACCAGTAATGCTGGCCCGTCCGATCGGGCCGGAATCTGGGTTGGCTGTGTCGTCGAAGTAGCCGATCGACTCGGTGACATTAACGGTGAAGCCGATCAGCTCCAGCGCCGTAATCCCCTTGAGGAAGGCATCATAGCCGGGTACGTGGTCATTCACCGGCACCCCGTGATTCCCAAAGAAGGTCAGCAATTCACTAGCAGTCGCATGCCGATAACCTTCGAAATCTCCGCCCGGACCGAATTGTGCCGACACGTCAGCATAGGAACGATTCACCGCCAGGTTAATATCCAGCCATTTCAGTCCTGTGTCAGTGTCGATAGTCAGATTAAAGCCATCACGGGTCGTGCCAGTAATAGACGGGTCGTTGTCCGTGATAAACGCTGCACTTGCTTGGCTGGCGATAAGCACAAAGACAATAAACAAAGAAGTTCGTCGAAGCATCGGTCCTCTCCAAAACGAATTCACATAAGCCCCATGCCCCACCGAAGACCTAGCAATATACAAGATTGACGGGCTGGTTGGAATATACCAGCCTTTGTTAATTCCGCCCTCGGTCCACAATCAGCCAGAATGCGTTAGCACCCGGTTTGGTGAAAACCGTGGGCTAAAGCCCAGCGGCTGATGTTGTATCGCGGTCCAGGTCATCCTGTTGATCTTGTAAATCCTGTCAAGAAAGGCAGAAGACAGGATCAACAAAATGAAACAGGATTCGCCGGAAGGGCTCCACGGCCGAGAGGTCCGACGGACCATCGTAGAATTCACGCTACATGCGATGCCTCATCACGCGGAGCGTGATGGCTACGTAGACGTCACGCTCCGCGTGACGTTGCCGACCGTGCTGACGCCCTGTGAGATAGACCTGATATCGAAGCCTAACCGCGTTCCACAGTCAAACAAATCAGCCACAATGCGTTAGCAGCCGGTTTGGTCACAACCGTGGGCTAACGGCCCAGCGGCTGATCTTGTATCGCGGTCCAGGTCATCCTGTTGATCCTGTAAATCCTGTCAAGAAAGGCAGAAGACAGGATCAACAAAATGAAACAGGATTGCCGGAAGGGCTCCACGGCGGAGGGGTCCGACGGACCATCTTAGAATTCACGCAACGTGCAATGCCTCATCACGCGGAGCGTGATGGCTACGTAGACGTCACGCTCCGCGTGACGTTGCCGACCGTGCTGGCGCCCTGTGAGATAGACCTGATATCGAAGTCTAACCGCGCTCCACAGTCAAACAAATCAGCCGCAATGCGTTAGCAGCCGGTTTGGTCAAAACCGTGGGCTAACGGCCCAGCGGCTGATCTTGTATCGCGGTCCAGGTCATCCTGTTGATCCTGTAAATCCTGTCAAGAAAGGCAGAAGACAGGATCAACAAAATGAAACAGGATTGCCGGAGGGCTCCACGGCGGAGGGGTCCGACGGACCATCGTAGAATTCACGCTACATGCGATGCCTCATCACGCGGAGCGTGATGGCTACGTAGACGTCACGCTCCGCGTGACGTTGCCGACGTGCTGACGCCCTGTGAGATAGACCTGATATCGAAGTCCAACCGCGTTCCACAGTCAAACAAATCAGCCGCAATGCGTTAGCAGCCGGTTTGGTCAAAACCGTGGGCTAACGGCCCAGCGGCTGATCTTGTATCGCGGTCCAGGTCATCCTGTTGATCCTGTAAATCCTGTCAAGAAAGGCAGAAGACAGGATCAACAAAATGAAACAGGATTGCCGGAGGGCTCCACGGCGGAGGGGTCCGACGGACCATCGTAGAATTCACGCTACATGCGATGCCTCATCACGCGGAGCGTGATGGCTACGTAGACGTCACGCTCCGCGTGACGTTGCCGACGTGCTGACGCCCTGTGAGATAGACCTGATATCGAAGTCCAACCGCGTTCCACAGTCAAACAAATCAGCCGCAATGGGTTAGCAGCCGGTTTGGTCAAAACCGTGGGATAACGCCCAGCGGCTGATGTTGTATCGCGGTCCAGGTCATCCTGTTGATCTTGTAAATCCTGTCACGAACGGCAGAAGACGGGATCAACAAAATGAAACAGGATTGCCGGAGGGCTCCACGGCGGAGGGGTCCGACGGACCATCTTAGAATTCACGCTACGTGCAATGCCTCATCACGCGGAGCGTGATGGCTACGTAGACGTCACGCTCCGCGTGACGTTGCCGACCGTGCTGGCGCCCTGTGAGATAGACCTGATATCGAAGTCTCACCGCGCTCCACAGTCAAATAAATCAGCCGCAATGCGTTAGCAGCCGGTTCGGTCAAAACCGTGGGATAACGCCCAGCGGCTGATTTTTTATCGCAGTCCCGAGCCATCCGGTTGATCCTGTCAGCTCCCGCTCTACGGAACGCAGTTAGTGAGGGGCTGGATTGTGTTGCCGGTCGCTTGCGCTGCGGGTTAAGATCCATACATCATATGGCGAGAATTCAAGATCGATGTGCACCCCGGGCGAACCATGCAAATCTGCTCTTCCCTTACCGCTATCCTCTGTCTCCTCGCAGTCGAGCTGCTGCTCGGCGGCACCTGCTTGCAGCGCTCACCGAGTATAGCCCGGCGCGGAACGCTGGCCGCAACCGCCGGTCCATCGGTCCGCGAGGCCGGCTCAAACGGTCACTCCGGAGGCGACAGTCGGCCATCGCCAGCACAGGAATCTCCTGCGCCAACGTCGCCACCGCTTCGGAAACTCGACACCTTCGGGGGCTGGAGCGACGTATCAGGTAAAACGACCGGTGCGTTTCACATCGAGACCATCAACGGTCGCCCGTTGCTGATTACACCCGATGGTCATGGATTTGTGGCCCTGGGAGTCAACCACTTGGGTGTCATCAGGTTTCACGGTCCCGAGGAACCGGACCTGTTCCGCAAACGGTACGGCGGGAACTGGGAGAAATTCGCTGACGATGTGCTCCGTCATTACAACGCCTGGGGGCTGAATACCGTCGATGATGACGTCGAACCGCTGCGAAAAGTGCGGCCGTTCTTCGCGTCACGCGACCTCGTGCGTACCGCAAAGTACTACGGAAAACCGGGAGACAGAAACCCTTATAGCTTTCCCGACGTTTTTTCTTCGGCAGTCAAGACGCATCTAGAGCAACAGGTGGAAACGTTGTGTCGCGCGCACCGAGACAACTCGAACCTGATTGCCTACTACTGGACTGACACACCTACCTGGGATATCCACAAGACGAGACGCTTTCGTGGCACGGACTGGGTATCGGAGATTCGCAACCTACCTGCCCATTCGCCCGGCCGAAAACAATACGCTCGCTTTCTAAGAAACAGGTATCGCCAGGACATCGCACAGTTTGGACGCGCGTATCGCTTGGCCGTTACGTCCTTCGAGGAACTAGAACATGTTGACTTGAGCGAACTGGAGCTGGATACCTATGAAGTCGAACGTGATGACCAGGACTTTCTGGGGTTAATCGCAAGAACCTACTACGGCATCGTGGGGCCCACGATGCGTCGTTGTGACCCAGATCACATGATCTTCGGCGAGAAGTACTTGCTGGGTGATATTCCACAACAAGTGATCATGGCGGCTGTGCCTTACATCGACGCAATCGCTGTTCAGCCCGGGGACGGTTACATCCCCATCTATACTCCCGGAGACACCTATCCCGCCGCCGAGCTCACAGCACTACACGAGCGGACTGGAAAGCCGATTATGATTTGCGATCACCAAGTCAGCTTTGCGACCGCTCGCTACCCCACATCGATCTGGCCTTATCATCAACGGGAATCAGAACAAGCCGCAGCGGCAGCCACGGAGCGGTTCCTGGTAGAAGCCTTTCAAACACCTTTCATCATCGGCTATATGCGGTGCCAGTACATCGATCGATTCGCCACCCGCCGCAACGCCAGTAAGTTGGGACTGATCCGCGACGATGGCACTCCTCGCCAACACTTGGTAGAGGCGACCACCCGAAGCAGTCGAGCTGTGAAGCGTCTGGTTCGGCAGGCGATCCTGCGGGCCGGGCCTTAGGTAGGCGATTGTGGGGCGACGTCTAACTCCCCGAGTTCGGCAAATATTTCGTCTACCTCGAACGGACCTGCGCTCCGCCCCTCGACGCCCTGCGGTCGGGCCGGGTCCTCCAAACTCTGGCGAGTTCGGCTACGCTCTGACGAGTTCGGGGCGATCGTTTCGATCTGGGCTCGGTTGAGTGATCCGATTGCCAGCAGGACCGGGCGTGCCGGAACGCCGATTGACCAAGTCATCCTGACCATCGGCAACGATCGGATCTACTCGAGCGGGCCCACGACCTTCGGCAGCGAAGTAGAGCACAGAATCGTCGAAAAACACGTTCTCCCGCAACCCCCTTATCTCCGCATTGCGTTCGATCACGTCCGAGAGTGTCGTGTTATCAATCCGTGCGAGCGTTCTCCCCGAATAGACCTTTTGGTACCAGTTCGCATCGCCGTCACGAATGCGCTCGAACTGATCAGCAATGATCGTAGTGAACAGTTCGCCGAGGCTTGCACCAGCCACATGGTCTTCAGCAAGTCCGCCCACCCAGACGTCGACGTCGTTCACGTCGCCGTAGAGTTCAGCTAGTTTCGAGGCGAGCTCCGGATCGGACGTAATGTCTGAGAAGCTCTCAACGGAATCGAGCCCTTGGTCGATGCGCGTCTGGTTGTAGTCCGCGAGGCCGTGGTCGCGGCCCCGTTGGATGTTCAACGAGGCTAGGTCGAAACCACCGGAACCCGGTTCCCCAAAGAGGAAGTTGCGAACATCATCGACAATCTGGTTGTCGATCTCGCTTGCAACCTGTGCGGTTGCTCCCAAGAGTAGCGAGTCGATACCATTCTCGAGGATCTCAACCGGAGCAAAGAAAGCACTTTGCAAAGACAGGTTCCCTTCATCGGCCGTGGTCCCGTCGTTGTTCAGCCGCAGCAATTGGGACGGAAGCATGCTATGTCCGAAGCGATAGGCTGCCGTTGAAAACACATTAGCGATACTGGGGTCGACGGCGCTGTCATAGCCGGCGTAGGCATTGATGGCGTCGCGGCCGAGTAGCGCCGGCAGGAACTCGTTGTATGTGATCGCCTGCAGCTCGGCTGTGACGATCGACCTCGCCCGTTGGAAGATCTCTTCATCACTGAGCGTGGGATCCTCCGCGGCGATCTCTCTGGCCCACTGGTTATGCTCGCGCATCCAGAGCGTGTGCATCGCGATCAGGGCCGCATTTTCGTTCGCTCGCACGTCACCGGCTAGGAATAGAGAGCTGCTGGGACCACCTGCGTTAGCCAAACCGGCTTCGTTGAACGGCAGCAGGTTCCCTTCGCTTGTCTGGAGGAGACCGCCATCAAACGTCCGCAGCGCAGCGGCACGCTCCTGGTCGGAACCGTAGATCACCGATCCGTCGAGGTACGCCGTTACTTGGTTGAGCTGTGCGCGCGGATTTTCACTTGAGTTTCCAGTATCGGGATCGTAGATCGAACGATTGAACCTGATCACTTCGTCACCAGAGCCGTCCGGATCGAAGAAGGGGTCGCCCGCCGGCACATCGATATTAAATGACTCCGCTAGGTCGACGTTCTCAGTCAAGTCGATGTCGTGATCGATGAACTGACCCCACAGCCAGGTAATGTCGGTAAGGCGCCGTTCGTTGGCTTCGGTCGTGGTCTGGGCGGCAACGGCGTTGCTCACCTCGCGCGCGCTCGGCCGGTCTTCACCGGCGGGCTGTGAGATCCCGTCGGCATACTCGACGGTGGTAAGGCGGAGCAGCGGCTCGTCCGTGCTACCCCTTTCTACGTCCTCCAAGTTGTTGCCGGTGCCGTCGATGGAATACTCAGTGGTCACGTTCTCGTTGTTCGGCGGCCGTGGCTGATTCGGTTCGGGCCGGCCGCCACGACGAGGGTTGTTGAGTCGGTTCATGACCAGCAAGGCGTCCATCGGCGCCAGCTGACCGTCTCCGTTGACGTCAACAAACGCGGGAGCACTTCCAGCTCGATCTCTGCCATTGAGCCGATTGATGACGATCAGCGCATCACTCGGGGCAACCGCTCCGTCGTCGTTGACGTCCGTTGGATCGACGGGGTTCTGCATGAACGGTAAATCCCCCGCGAGCAGCCTGCGCGGTTCAAGCAATTCGACCGAATGTCGGCGGCGGATAGGACGAGCTTTCACTTTCCTACTGTTTCTGCGCAACATGGCGACGTTCCTTTTTTTCAGAAGCCGTGGTTCGCGGCATACTCGTTGACGACGAGCTGCCAGAACTCGTGTTTCAGATCCGGGATTCATCCCTATCTATTTGGGATGAATCCGCTGTCGCACGTCACGCCCGTGGCTAGGATCGAGAAAAAACGCTACGGCGTTTGGACTTCGCGGCGGCGCAGGCGGCGACGAAAAAGAACGGCGAGCAGCGCCGAGACAACCGATGTGCGTGCGACCACTGGCGAGCTGCTTTCGGTGACAGCAGGCGAGACTTTTTCCGCGGAGAGTCGTTCTTTCTTACCGGTTGTGGAGGACTCACCACCGACCGAAGAGCGATGCTCGCAAGGGTCGGCTGTCCGGACGGGAGCGGTTTCAAACGCTTGACATCGTACGATCGCACCCTCCATCTTGAGGAAGCTCGGCTCGCAATCAACCGGCAGGTCAGCTTCACCACTTTGATCGCCCGGTCTCTTGCCAACTGCGCCAACATGTGCCAGCTCGACCATTCCCTGTCGCGGGACCGTTGGCCGCGGATCGTCGTGAAATGCCATTTCGGAGCCGCGCGTGGCTAGACTGACGAGCCGATTCGCTTCATGCGGCCGCCATTCGCCACGTGGAATTCGAGCTCGTTCGACCTCACTGGCGGTAGAGACCGCGGCCCGGTCATCTTCCAACTCGTGCATCGTGCGCTCCTCGGCTCGCTTGCTCGCGGTGCGCCCGCCGAGCAACTCTTCGACGCGCTCCCCGATATCAACGAACCCGTCGCGGTACGGCGTGGCCCTCCCTGCCCCTGACGAGTTCGGGCTGTCGTTCAGTAACGATGACACGAAATTGGCATCGAACTCTGACGAAGACGCCAGCTCCGGGACAAACTCCGCGCGGCGCGCTTCTACGAGCTCGTCCACAAAAAGCACCTCCTCTCCCAGCAGATCGCGAATTGCCAGCGCCACAACGAAGTTACGCGTACTCGCATCTGACGTCTGTCGCGACTCGCCCAACCGAACGCCGACGTCCGCCGAACTCGAGACAACCGTAGCTGAGTCCGCAGTGTCGCGAACAGTTGCGAATTCACCATCGGCGAGCAAATCGCTTGTTAACGCGCGATCAATGAGATCTGTCACCTGACTCGCCGGTGTGAGGTCCTCGTCGACTAAACGAGTAACCGCTGGTGGCCCGCTGACTGGCGGCGGATTCACGAACCCGTCGGCGACGAGCGGCGGAGGTGCGTTCGGAGGGGCAAGGGGCGCGCCGCCCTGCGGTGGAGGTGGTGGCGGCGGCGGCGTTCCACCGGGAAGGGGCGGGGGAGAGACCACATCCGGCCCCTTCGTACGCGAGCCGCGAGGCGGTGAGTTCTCACGCACAGAACTGTGACCGCGTCTTCCATCATCGCCGTGCTTCGAATGATCGCGCGCTACGTCCGCTTGCTGTTCTGCCGGAGGCGAACGGCGATCGTGCTGATGTCCGCCATGCCCGCTCGTGCCATGGGACATCGAAGAGGCAGCCAGCAGTCTGCGGCTCTCCAGTGACTCGAACCCGAGCCTAGTCTGCCTACTGGAGCGATGTTTCTTTCGTGCGAACATTTCTCTTATTCGTCTTGAGCTCATCCGCGACCTAGCTTTCGCACGGCGCGCGTGTGATTGGCTTGATGCTTGGCCAACAGATCACGAAAACGGCTGACTTGCGGCGCCCTGTCGGCCGCCGTACTTTGGCATTCGATCGCTCGAGCGTAGCTGGCCACAGCGTCTTGCCACCGCTCTTGACGTTCCAACACCATGCCCAAGTTGTTATGAACGCCGGCTAGACGACTGACATCCATAGCTGTCCGCGGCTGCGATTGAACGGACGCCTGTAGCAGCGTCAGCGCCAGGCGAAAAGACCGCTCCGAATCGGCGACGAGGCCAAGTGTATCTTGCGTCATGCCGAGGTTGTTATAGACGACCGCCAGATCGCGCGACCTACTGCTGTTGCCAGTGCTGGCCTGTCGCAAAAGGTCAATCGCCTGCCGGTAGGCGTCGACCGCGAGCTGTGGCTTTCCCCGTCTGGCACAGAACGATCCGAAGTTGCTGTAGGTTAGCGCAAGATCGTCACGGTCCTGCGCACCGTCAGGGGAGCAACTGACGAGGCGATGTTGAATGTTGAGCGTCTCTTCGTAGCGCGCAGGCGCTTCTGTCGGATCGTGCCGCGCACAGAAAGCACTGAAGTTGCTCAGTGTCGCGGCCAGATCACGCAGCGCCTGCTCGTTGTTCTGCTGCTCCGCAAAGATCTGTCGCTGAAGTTGGAGCGCCTGTTCGAAGGTGCTCCTGGCAGAATGCACGTTTCCTTGTTGGTTGTGTAGCAGCGCGAGATGATGCTCCGACCGCGCAAGCTGCGCGCGATACTGGCGGAAGCTATCTTCGGCCTTCGTGAGTGCAAGCTCGGTTACTCTCTTTTGACGAGCTAGCGTGCCGGTACCTGCTAGGAGTGCCAGTACCAACACCATCAACGTAGCCACAAAGGACGCGACAACCTTCTGCCGGCGAACCCACTTCACAGCTCGACCAGCTATCGTAGGCCGCCTCGCGACCGTCGGCTTTCCGTCCAGGAACCGGCGCAAATCCTCAGCGAACGCCTGTGCCGTCGCATAACGTTCGTCGCGCGACTTGGACATCGCCTTTTGCACAATGTTCTCAAGATCCGTCGGGATCTTCGCATTCCAGCTTCGGAGACGATAGGGCGCCTCGCGCTCGAGTTGAAGCAAGATCGCCGCCGGTTGCTGTGCACGAACCGGATGTTTCAGCGACAGCAACTCGTAGAGCGTGACTCCCAGCGAGTAGATGTCGGTGCGATGATCGACCAAATGCGACTCGCCGCGCGCTTGTTCCGGGCTCATGTAGCGAATCGTTCCCACAAAGTCGCCGCTTCGGGTCAGCTGCGCGTCCGAGCGAAATCGTGCAAGTCCGAAATCGGTCACCCACAGTTTCCCCTCTGTGTCCAGCAGTAGATTCGACGGCTTGACGTCCCGATGCACCACTCCGAATTCATGCGCGCAGTGCAGTGCCTCCGCCGCCTGAATCGCGAGTCGAGCAACCGTTCGAAAGTAGCCGGTTTCGCTGTTGGAGTGCTGCGACGCGAGCGAGTCACGCGATGCTTCCGATGCCTGGTGACTGCTCGATCCGGACACGCCGGTACTCGCTGACCGCTTGCCCCGCAGCTCCTCGATGGCCGCATCCAACGGCTGGCCGTCGATGAGCTGCATCGCATAGTAGTGGACGCCGCGTTCGGCCCCGACAAAGTGAACAGGGACGATGTTGGGATGACACAATTGAGCGGCCGTTTGGGCCTCGTTGCGGAAACGAGCGATTTGTTTCGAGTCGAGCAGCGCCGCGAATGGCAACATCTTCAGCGCGACGCGACGATGCAACGAAATCTGACGAGCTTCATAGACGACACCCATGCCGCCCCGGCCGAGCTCGCGAACGATCTCAAAATCACCGATCTCCCTGCGTTCGTGGCTATCTGCGGTTGAGTCCAACGACTCGGGGTGCGCGCGAAACCCCGCCGCTGCCTGCTGCAGAAAGTCGAGGCTGTCCAGATACTCGCTAAGCTGCTCCGCTAGGTCGGGATGACAGGCAACCAGTTCCTCGCGGCTGATCGGTTGTCCTCGCTCCAGAGCCGCAAAGTAATCATCCATCAACTGGCTCAGCCGTCTCTGCTGTTCGGTTGTGAGGCCTTCCCCGGCGACGGTGCTGATGTTCATTCGGATTCCTCTTCTCTCATTGCCTTGCGCAGCTGCCGGATCGCCCTCATCCACAACATCCGAGCGGCTCCAGTTGTGCGGTCCATGCGACGAGCGACTTCATCGAACGGGAGCCCTTGCAAGTTTCTCAGTTCGATGACCTCCCGATGCTCGGCACGCATGTTGGCCAGATGATCTGCCAGGACAACCGCCGATTCTCGCTGCACGGCGAGCCCGCTGGGCGACGCAGCAAGGTCCGCTAAAAAGGCACCTGCCTTCAGGCTCACGGTCGAACGTGCTAGCGCGGCACCGATCTGTTCGATCGAGATTTCACGTCGAACATCTCGTTTGCGGGCAAGAACATGTTGCTGCACGAAGACATGCAATCGGTTCACGAGGATCTGTCTCAGCCAAGCCAACAGCTGACGTTCGTCCTGACCTTGAAACTGAGCAAAGTCCCGACACGCCCCGAGCATCGTCTCTTGCACCAAGTCGGACGGACTGAGACGAGCCCGCAGCTTCTCATCGATTTGTGTCTTGGCCAGCAAGTGAAGATAGTTGCGGTACGATTCCAACAGTGGGCCCAACCGATCGCTTCGGCCGCGGCGAACGGCGGCAATGAGTTGCTCGGGTCGGCATCTCTCTGGCGAAGAACCCACCTTCTCGGCGGCAACCATAATCGGCTCCAGTAGATGAGTGTCGAAGCTGAGTCGCTCACCTGCGTTCGCGAATGCGAGGCGCGGGATTACCTATTATTGGAGGATGGTTCCTTAGCGATTCGTAACGCGAACTTCGGTCGGACCGCAGCCCGGGAGTTGCCGCATCCGGTGGGGCGTGCGGCGGCTGTTTCGTAAACCGACAATTGAGAACATGTTACGGCAACTGAGCTGTCTTTGATCGCGCGGTGCGCTGCGAGTCCATGGGTCGCCACAACATCGGCGAAAGCGGGGTGAATACGAGCCCTCACTTATGGGTGGACACCCGGCGAGTTGTGCGGTCCGTAGTTCACTTCAGCTACCGTTGACCGAGCGGTCAAGGTAGGACGGGCACTCTTGCCCGTCTTCTCAAGGGACGAAACGGAACGCGTCCTACCGGTTCGGAGTCGGCTGGGGGAAGAGTCGTATTACGTGACTATTTCAACTTCAACCTGAGCTGTGAAGCCCAGCCGTATGATCGCGTCGCCAAAGACAAGGAACGTCTGTGGCACGTCATCCAGCGCACTGGAACCCGCGTTTGGCGGGGCTGCAGGCTGAAGGGTCAACTAGCAATAGGACTGGCGCTCGTGTCTGAGGCGGCATGCTCACAGACGGGCAAGAGTGCCCGTCCTACAGTCGACTCAAACAGCCGCCCAGTGGGTGCCGGTTCCGACCTAGGCTGATCTCGCAGGTGCTGAACGCTGCTAGTCTGCGCCTCACGTGTATGCCAAAATGTCGAAATCGGTCAAACGAACCTCGTCACGCGATGCCATTCGCCGCTCGGTTCCGCTCACATTTCCGGAGGTACGTCGAAGTGGTTACTCAGCAGAGTAGCGTTTCAAGAAACAAACTTGCAGTCCTAGTGGCATTCATGGTTCCCGGCGTACTGGTTCAGTGCGGCCAGGCCAGCGAACTTCTTGTCGGCGCCGCTCAAGTAAACATCACGCCGGCGCAGCCAGTGGCGCTGCTCGGACAGCGTCACACTCGAATCGCCCGCAAGGTAGAGAGCCCAGTAACTGCCACGGCGGTGGCACTTGAAACTCGCGATGGCGAGCGTGTGGTAGAGCAGGCGTTAATGATCTCCTGCGATCTTGCGTTAGTCCGCAAAGAGATCCAAGATCTCCTCCGCCCACGTCTAAAGAAACGGCTACCGGATTTCGACATCAGCAAGTTGTTTCTGGCTGCGACACACACGCACACCGCACCAGCGATGAAGAAGGGAATCTACATCATTGAGGATGACGACGTCATCGAGCCTCGCAAGTATGTCGACTTTCTCATCGATCGCCTCGAGGCCCTTGCCGTCCAGGCTTGGCAGAATCGGCAGACCGGGGGCGTGGCATGGGGACTAGGGCATGCGCTGGTAGCGCACAACCGGCGGGCAGTCTACAAAGATGGCAGCGCCCAAATGTACGGTGACACGAACGGTCCTGCGTTTCGAGGAATCGAAGGCTATGAGGATCACTACGTGGACGTTCTCTTTTTCTTCAATACAGACCGGGAGTTGATCGCAGCCGCCGTCAATGTTGTGTGCCCTTCCCAAGAAGTGGAAGGCCGTGAAAACGTCAACGCAGATTTCTGGCACGAGACCCGACAGTTGTTGCGCAAGCGTTTTGGCGATGCCCTCCAAGTACTGGCCTGGACAGGCGCCGCCGGAGACCAGTCGCCCCATCTGATGTGGTACGAGCGCGCCGAAGAACGCATGCGCAAACTCCGTGGCCTGACGCGACTAGAAGAAATTGCCCGACGAATCGATCTCGCGGTCGACCAGGCGTATCAAGGCGCCCGTCAGGATATACGCTTCGACACCTCCCTCATCCATCATGTCAGCAGCATTCAGCTTCCAGCACGAATGGTAACGGAAGAGGAATTCAAATCGGCCAAAGCGTTTAGCGATGCGTTTGCGAAAAATCCCGATCCAAAGCAGAGCCTGGAACAGGCGTGGAACAAGGAAACTGTGGAACGCTATCGACGGCAGCAAGACAACCGCTATTATTCGATGGAGATGCACATCCTACGCCTGGGAGACGTCGCCGTCTGCACGAATCCGTTTGAACTCTACACAGAATTCGGTGTTCGGATCAGGGCGCGTAGCAAAGCGATACAGACATTTGTTGTGCAGCTCGCCTGTGGTTCCGGAGGCTATCTCCCCACAGCAGAAGCCATCCAGGGAGGATCCTATAGCACAGCGGTCTTCAGCAACCTGGTGGGGCCGGAAGGCGGTAACTCGCTAGTTAACCAGACGGTCGAGGCAATCAATACGTTGTGGGACTAGCCTTCGTCTCAAAAGCCCCCCTCTCTCTGACTCACTCTCCCCTCGGGGCATTGGTGTCTACACAGATTTCAAATCTTGGTACAGATTGCCGGATGGGATAAAAATTGCGTTGGAACAACGCCTGCAATCGCGTTATGTGAAATTGGTGAAAGCACATATGGACAGTGCTAGCCGTACAGCGTCGGGACCGCGGAGCCTTCCGGACTTTGGTAAATCCACCACAGCTAGCCAGGCAACCTGGCGTTTTTTCGCAAATGAGCGAGTCACGCTGGAGAAACTTATCGACCCCCTTCGGCAGCTCGGTCGCGATGGGTGTGCTGGCAGTGCTTCTCCGTTTGTATTGCTGGCGCATGACTGGTGCAAACTGGGCTTTGGCAACCAAACACGCCGAAAGCAAGATCTGGTTCAGCTGACCCACAAAACCGACATCGGGTATGACCTGACCACGTCGCTTCTGATTGAAGCGGAGACGGGAGTCACCCTGGCTCCCATGCAAATTCATTTGAAAACCGCTGAGACGGTGTACAGTACTGGGACCCACCAACCGGCTTGGGACGACCACCATCTTGATCAGCTTGAGCCCACGATGGACGAAGTTGCTGATTGGGGGCTTGAACGAGAGGTGGTTCACATCATTGACCGCGAAGCGGATTCGCTGGGACGGTTTCGCAGTTGGCATGCGAAAGGGCATTTGTTTTTGGTTCGCTGCGATGATCGGCGTGTGAAATGCAACGGTGAATCGGTATTGCTCTCGGAATTGAACGAGCGATTTGATCAACGTTGTGAATTCAAGGATGCCGGTAAGGCGAGATACCATGGGAAAAAGGTGAGACGAGAGGTTGCCGAGGCAAGCGTTATTTTGAACCGCCCCCATAGTGCCGTCGTCAACGGAAAGAAGAAAACGGTTTCCGGTGAGCCAATCGAGGTTCGGGCCATTTTCGTACGACTGGTTGATGCCAAAGGATATATCCTGGCGGAGTGGACGCTGCTGACAAACGTTCCATCGGATAAGGCCGATGCCGGTGAAGTAGGCAAGTGGTATTACTTTCGCTGGCGGATCGAGAGTTTTTTTAAGCTGCTCAAGAGTCACGGACATGAGCTGGAGTACTGGCAACAAGAAACGGGTCATGCGATTGCCAAGCGACTCCTTGTCGCAGCGATGGCCTGCGTTGTTGTCAAGCAGCTCGAAGGCAGCGAGAGCGATGCCGCAATCGCATTCCGAAACTACTTGATCCGCTTGAGCGGTCGGCGCATGAAACACGGAGTCGACTTTACCGCCCCGGCACTGTTGGCTGGTTACTACGTGCATTTGGCGATGACGCAATACCTCGAAAACAACGACAACCTAACCATCAGCAACCTCAAATCCCTCGAAAAAACAGCGTTAAGTGAGCTTCAACTTGTGTAGACACCAATGCCCCTCGGGGAGAGTCGGCCCGGAGGGCCGGAGAGGGGGAGCACTCGCCGGACGCTACGCGTCGGTTTCGCTGGGGAACCGTGGGCTAACGCCCAGCGGCTGATTTGGAGCGTAGCCGAACTCGTCAGAGTTTGGTGGATTGCATGAACGCCGGGCGCCGACCGCCTAGCCGAAAGCATCGGGGACGATTGGCTTGTCGTCGACAAGCATCCAGTGGTCTTGCGCATCAATGAAATGCAAATGGCCACGGATTGCGAATAGCTGGGCGTGCCGCAGCGCCACTTCGAGCCGCACGATTTTTCCCACAAGCTCCTGCTGGCCGCCGCGCCAGCGGAGTGGAAAAGCGAGTTCATCGGCGGCCCGCAAAGGCTGGCAGTCGTCAAACGTAAAACCGGCGACTGGCCGGCTCTCCAGATCCGTCAACTGGAAACGGACTTCGCCCAGCGGGGCCGTAGCGTTAATCGTCATTCCCGGCTGCAGGATGGTAAGCGGCTTTGAAATGAACTGCCCCCAATCGCCACCACTCGCCAAGTACATGAACCCATCCTTCCTCAACGTGTGCAGCGTAATCGAATGCGGCTGACGAACTCCTTGCCGGTTTGCATCGCGGCTGCGGCCATGGTGAACTTTGGATGAGGAGGAGTAGATGCGGATCTCATCGTCCGTCTCGACCAAGCACGACGGCTCGATCGCGCCGCCCGCATGCTCACCCGCAGCGTTGAGCGCGATGAACGGTTTCCGGACTCCCCGACTAAATCGCACTCCGTCCTGGCTGTATACCAGTTGGCAATCGAGCGGGCCGTAAAAACGGTTGAAGGACCTGGTACGTTCGCTGGACTCGCAATGAAAAATCCACAGCAGTCCGACATAGCCGTCACCATAGGGAAACACCGGCAACCCATAGAGCTCGATCAGCTCACGGTCCAGAGGATCAGGTTGAAACAACAACTCCGGTCCACTCCAACCGCGAAAGTCTGCCGTGGACTGGAGGCACTGCCGACGGTCTCCCCAGCCTGGCCGGACGGTCATGCAATGCCGCCCCAGCCGCTGGTTGTAGAAACCGAAGATCGGCGGTTCCGGGTGCCAGTTGGGCTGCGACCAAACCAGGTCGCGACGTTCCTGCCAACGCAGTCCATCCTCTGAGACCAGCATGAACTCCTCATTCAGGTATCTCTTGTTCCCCTCCTGTTTGGCAATTTGATGCCAGCGATGCGTGGGTTCACCTGCTGCACGGCGAGCGACTGGTTCACCTTGTTGGTGGACGAAAACCTTCAAAGGAAATCCGTCCTCGGCGACTGGATCCAAGTAGACAGCGCCACCACTGCCGGAAGGCAGCGTGTACAGATGATGCGGCGCTCGCTTCTCGCCCTCCGTTTGTATTTCAGGATGATCCTCGGGCCGCCAGCTGAGTCCGTCGTCGCTGTGCGCGACCATCAATGAGTACGGTTTCCACGCCGCCGAGTAGAGCATTCTCCAACCACTGCCGTGGCGAAAAACAGTCGGCCAGGCAGAAAGCGCGCCGATATGGGGCTCCACATAGGTCGCCTCCGGCCTGTATACCGCCTGGCCCTGCCGGTGATCCAAACCGCTGCAGCGATCCAGTCTCCATAGGTCCCAGAAAAGCCACGTGCTTTCCTCATCGCCCGCTGAGTACAACGCGCGAGCGCGAGAAACTGGGGCGGCCAATAGGCTGCCAACAGCCACAACACCTGATCCGAAGAAAGTTCGTCGGTCCATAAAATCCTCGCGTACCACTATGATTGCCGAGAGAGCTGGCACGAGACTTCATGGCCCATCCAACGCGGCCGGGCCCGCCCTCGCGTCTTTCACAGCATATCTCATCGACGGCAGCTGAGGCGTTGTGGGTAGCCGAATTCACTGTAATTTGGACGAATCGGCAAGCTCACCAAACTCTGGCGAGTTTCGGCTACAGCTCGGCGAGTTCGGCTACAGGTCTGGCGCCGCGTGTGGCCGAATTCGCCAGAATTGGACGAATCGGCAGCAAGCTCGCCAAACTCTGGCGAGTTCGGCTACGTCTGGCGAGTTCGGCTACGTCTGACGAGTTTGGCTACGTCTAGCGAGTTTGGCTACGGTCGGATGGTAGCGGAACCTGTTAAGTATCCGACACCAGTTCCCGCACCACCGATCCGTTGCGGAACACCGAGACTGGACGACCGCTTCGCGTACGGACCGTGTGATCGGGCGGAATACCCAGGCGATCGAAGATCGTGGCGCTCACATCATCAGGAGAACAACCGCCACTGGTCGGTTCGCCCCCTAGAAGATCGGTTGCCCCGTGAGCATAGCCTGCGCGGAAACCACCCCCGGCAAGCAGCTGGCACATCGACCGCGACCAATGATCCCGACCCGACCGACCGTTGACGTGCGGGGTTCGCCCGAACTCGCCCGTGCAATAGATAATCGTCGATTCGAGTAAACCACGGTCCTTGAGATCAACAACCAACGCCGCCAGAGCCCCGTCCAGTTGGGGCAATAGCAAGTTACGCAGCTGACCAAAGTTGTTGATATGGGTATCCCAGCCATTCAGACCTATCGTCACGAATCGAACGCCCGACTCGATCAAGCGTCTGGCAGCCAGAGCACTGCGGCCGAACGCGCCCCGGCCGTACGCGCGGACTCGACTGTCGCTCTCCGTAGACAAGTCAAGCGCTTGGCGAGTTCTGTCCGACCGCAGAATGTCGATCGCCCGTTGGTGGAAGCGACTGAGGTTGTCCGCCACGCCAGTCCCGTCGAAGCGGCGGAAGCCCTCGTCCAGCTCGCGCATCAAAGCTGCGCGTCGGCCGAGATCAGCAACTGAAAACCCGTTCGGCAGCGAGACGGGCAATGTATGCGGTGCGGCGTCACGCAGCTGCTCGAATCCGGGCGCTTCGTAAGGGTTGTAAGCAGCGCCTAGAAAACCCGCCGCGCCGTTCGGCTGTCGGCCGAGCGTCACGTAGCTGGGTACGTCCCTCGGCTCACTCAACGTCCGACAGGCCAACGAGCCCAACGAAGGATGTTCGAGAATCGCGTTGGGCCGGTTCCCGGTCATCAGATAGCTAGAACCCGGGCCATGCGCCGCAATGGTGTGATGAACCGATCGGACAAGTGTGCAGTGGTCCAAGACCCCCGCAAGTTTGGGCAGATACTCGCAAATCTGCACTCCAGGAACAGCCGTCGAGATCGGTTGAAACTCACCGCGAACTCCTACCGGTGCCGTAGACTTCATATCCCACATGTCGATTGTGGCGGGACCGCCGCCGAGCCAGACCATGATCACCGAACTCGCCGTGGCACGGCGCTGCGCAGCCACCGCCGTGGTACTCTCTCCGCGCAGCACGTCGGCCAGCGATAACCCAAGTAGGCTCGCGGTTCCCACGTGTAGGAACGAACGGCGGTGAATTCTCGCCATGTTGCTTCCCGACGAGCGGCAAGGGAAATCAGTCGGTATCAAATTTGGTGCCATGTTCGTGCTCGATTCAAGTAACGCAAACTGGGCTTCGTCTGTGAACAGATTCAGCAGGCCAAAACTCGGCGAGCTTCGTAGTGGCGTCCGCTCAGCAGCAGGCTCACTCCGCGAGCCGTTCACTGGTTACGGCACACGGAGTGTGCCTACTACCTTGTCTGCAACCTAGTGGTTCGTCAGAAACTCCCGCACATTGACCCAACTCCATACGAGATCGACCAGCGCTGCCTGTCTTTCATCACTGTCCGCGATATGTTGCCGAGCGACCGTGAGCTCGCGTGGTGTCGGCATCCGTGAGAGAGTAGCTAAATAGAATTCCTCGATGATTTCCTGATCCGTTGCTCGACTAGCAAGCAAGTGTTGCAGTCGGCCCGCGCAGATCTTCTGCAGCAACGCCTCGTCGCTCATCAGGTAAAGCGTCTGCTGCAGGCTCGTGCCGTCCGCCCGATCGCAGTCGCAGATCGAAGTTCGCTCACCACGTCCAAAGGTCGCGAACAAACCGTTGGCTTTCACATCGGCCAGTCGATTCGGAGCTACCTCAATGGCCCGGCTTCCCGGTGGTACGTCCTCGCCAAACGATCCTCGACACTCGAGGGCATCATTCACGGCATCGATGGCCACCTCGGCCAAGAGAGGGCGAACCAGCGCGTGCGAGAAATTGCGCGAGTCATGCCGGTTCGACTCGGAGGGTACGGCCGAACGCTGATAGGTGTTCGATTGCAGAATCAACCGTTCTATATGGCGGATGTCGTACCCACTCGAAATGAACTCGCGCGACAGTCGATCTAGCAACCGGGGATGCGAAGGTGGATTCGCGAGCGAGAATCCGTCCACGGGCTCGACCAATCCGCTGCCAAAGTACTTCGCCCAGATCCGATTGACCATGTTGGCGGCAAAGTACGGGTTATCTTCACGAACGAGCCACTGAAAAAACGCCTCGCGCGGATCGCCTGATGGATCGAGGCGCTCTCCGCCAAGTGGTCGGGGTAGAACGGGCTCACTCGACTCAGGGTCCTTGAGCTGCCGAGAGTAGTCAGACACAAATACCTCACGTAGCCGCGGGAGCCTGGCCGGAGGGAGCCCGTCTTGTCCTGCTTGACGCGCCGCCTCCAGAAGATCCAGCGTGCGAGCGCGGAGTGGAGTCGAGGCGCCGAATTGTACGCGCGAGAAGATGTTGCCGAAGCCTACGTAGTCGTTGCGCGACCAGCGGTCAAACGGGTGCTGGTGGCAGCGCGCACAGTTAATGCGAATACCCAAGAAGGCGGCAGCCGTCCGCTCCGCCATCTCCTCAAGAGAGAACGAACCGTTTTCTTCAGCACGCCTCCAGTAAAGATCGAGATCCGGTCGGTCAGCATACCGAGCTGCGAAACCCACTTCTGCCTGACGCAGCAACTCAACCTCGTCGTCAATCCAAGCCTCGAGCGAAAGATCCCCTCTGCTCGTGGCGCACAACACGCCGCGAGCAAGTTGATCGTAAGGCAGATTCTCCTCGAAACGGCGGCCGAACCAGTCGTGCCACATCTTGGCGCGGCGACCACGTAGCTTTTCAGGCGCCTCCATCTTGGTAACGTCGCAGCCTGTAATGTCACACATACGAGTCGCCCACAGCGCCGCTCGCTGTGGACGATGAAGCAGCTGCTCGATCTTCCGCAAACGCTTGTCTGGTCGGCGATCGTTGAGAAACGCTCTAACCTCTGCGGGTACCGGTAACGTACCCGTCGCGTCAAGGCTCGCTCGCCGTAGGAACGTGGCATCCGTGCATCGTGCGGACGGTGCAATACCCAAGCGAACCAGCTTGTTCGTCACCTCGACGTCAATCAAGTTGGCCGGATCAGACTCTAAGTCTGGAGTCCGGACCTGTGGAACCAACACCGGCACGGCGATGATCTGGCGGCGATAGCTGACGATAACCGATGTGTCCCCGTTGCCGACCGGCCGAACCACGCCGGCCGCATCAACGCTGGCGACCGAGTCATCCTTGACCGTGAAGGAGCAGAGCGAACGCACTGCCTGCTGAGTGCCGTCGGCGAAACTCACAGTGACGGATAAAGGTTGAGGCACGCGGTCGCCGCCGAAGGTGATTTCGGCCGGCGAGACCTCGATCCGATCGACTTGTCCGCTGCCCTCCCGCCAAAGAGCGCCGTTCTCGATCCAGGCGGTGAGTAGTTCGTGCTGCCAACTAGCGGGCTTGAAACGAACGCCCCCCTCATGATCTTCTTGTCCTGTCGGCTTGAGCAGCAGCAGGCTATCCGTTGGTTGTTCTAAATCGATTCGGCCCGTCCCCAGGGCGGCCACCGCTGCATGGTCCATTTCGGCCGAGTAGCCAAATAGGCTCATTCGTAAACCGCCTCGGCCCTGGAAAGACCCGTGGCAGGCCGCCGAGTTACAACCATGCCGGCTAAACAAGCTGGTAACATGCCGCTCGAAGTCCACCTGGTCGCGTGGGATTTGCTCGCCGCCCGGCAACGAGATTGTCTCCGCGCCGTTTCCCGCGGCCGAGAGCAGTGTCATCCCAACTAAGGACCACAAAGCCGGTCGTCTCAATCCCACACTTGCACCTCCGCGGTTTCGGCTGCTAGGAGATTCAATCCAAGGCGCCCCCTGATCCTCGTCCAACTCGCCTCTTTCGAGGACGACAAGGCAAGCGAGCGGAACCGGCATCGCCCGGCTGGTTCATTCCTAAGCTTGCGGCTTCCTCAAGACGATCACCACTTCCTTTTCCTCACCCTCTGACAGAGTGATTTCTCGCGTCGCCTCTTCGTACCCCTCTGCGGATACTGTTAGTGTGAAGTCTTCGTCGGGGAGTAGCTGTCCACTGCGACAGCGCCCGTCTTGCTGCCACTCGAACGAGACATCCGACTTGGCACCGTTCTTCAGCCGATAACGCTGCTTTCCCCAGGGATAGGCCACCGAAACCCGAACACCCGACAGAGACTGGTTTTCCAAATCGACCGCTTTGACGAGCAAGATGGGCGCTTTGTACCGCACGATTTCCATCTCCTGGATATCGGCTTCGATGCGGCCGAGCTCGATGCGTATGTCGTCCGGTTGCAGCTCCTCGTCTTTCGACATCCTATACCGCAGCACGTGGTGCTCGTTGGTCATCAAATTGATGTTCGCGTCCTCTAAACCGTGTGGAACCATACAGCGGATCCGGCCATCCTTGTCGGGTCTTCCCTGCGTGAAGTACGGCTGGCCGTCTAGCTTGCCGAGGATATGGAAGGCGTGTCCCCAACTCTTCTTACCTTGGGAGTCGTAGTATTGTGCGTTGACGAAGACGTGAGGAACGGCCCTGAATTCGAATCGGATCGGGCGCGACGGATGCATCGATCTCGAGCGTCGTGGAAACAAACACCGCCGGTAAGGGAACCTGCTGACGGTCCCGTCGAAAGTAGTTGATATCGGACGGATACTCCGCTGGCGTGATGCGCCACGTTCCGCTGTCGACCGGCCCCATCGTGAAGCGGCCGTCGTTGTCTGTCATTGCTGCGCGACGCATGCTGGATCCGACCGGTAGGCCAACCTCTCGCTGGCTGGTTCGCTCCTCCGCGTTGACCCACAGCCCACCTAGAGGCTCACCCCTTGCGTCCAGAACTTGCCCGGTAAGCGGCACTCCGTCCGCTAGTTCGATAGCGCCCAAGTCACCACGCTTCAATCCAGTGACGTGCTGCTGGGGAGCGCGGTCTTGAGGCACGATCCAAAAAACGCTTGGCCCGCCTTTGACTACGTTCAAGCGAAACATTCCGTCCGGTTTACTTTCGGCTCGAAAGAAGGAACCGTACTCACGAAAGTCGTCGGCATCCGCCCTTGGAATACGCAATCATCTTGACACCGGCGGCAGGCTGGCCGTCCTTCGTCACCAGCCGGCCCGTAATCTGGTCGGCAGGCTTGAGCTTGACGGTCTCGAAGAAGGGACGTTCTCCCAGTCGCTCATTCTTGCGGATCATTCCCATCGCATAACCAAACCCTGCCTTGCTGGCATAGTCCTCGTGATGCACGTCCAGCTCGATGTAGAGGGCCGGCTTCGCCAGCTGTTCGGGTGGGATCACAATCGTGTATTTGCCGCTTTTGTCGGTGACGTGCTGGGACTCCTCCAAAATCTCCCGCCGCTGTGAACTTGAGATCATGCGGCGGACCGTGACCCGAGCGCCCGCAATTCCCTTGTCCGTGTCGTTGTCGACGACCACCGCGGTATACGTGAGGCTCTCGGCCGCAGGCCCCTTCTCTGCCCGCGGCTCGTCCGCTTTCTCTGGGTCTGCCTGGTTTCCTTGGCTTCCCGAGGCCGCGTTTGCTGAGCTGTCGGAGGCTGCCGCGGCCGTCGTTGAGTCGGCAGCGGTCGCGGTTTGAACCGAGACTGAATGAGCTGACCAACGCTGTGGCCGCAGAGAAAATCATGGCCACGGCCAAAGCCACGGCTATCCGAGATCGCAGTCGCGTGTGAACGGACGTATCAAGTAACATCTTGACCCTCCTAAACAAATTCGACTCACCAATTCCGAGCGCCACGCAGGCCGGAAGATGCGACCGATTGCGGCCAAGTGACAACAATAGCTCTGCATAGTCCGCCTGATGCCCGTGACGCGCTGCTTCGCTGTCAGCAACCATGTCTTGGCAGATGCGCAGTTCGCGGCGGAGATACCAGAAGAAAGGCTGACACCACAGGAGCGGTTGAGCGACGTTGACCAACCGCCAGGTAAGAATGTCCCACCTCTTCACATGCGACCACTCGTGCGCCAAGCAGAACTGCAAGTCTGCCGGTTTCGCCTCCTCCAACATCCGTTGTGGAAAGAGAATGACAGGGCGTAGCCAGCCGAACATCAACGGTGTCTGAATACGGTCCGAAATCCACATGTCGATGTGTGAGGTCGTAGGAGTGATCTTGCGCAGCGTTCCGCAGAGCTCTGGTGAGGCAGGTCGCGCGCGTCGCATGATTCGCCCAAGATAGATGGCCCCCACGACCCACTCGGCTAAGGAGAAGATCACTGCAGCTGCGAACATCGTCAGACAAAGCGTTCTGGCGACTACCAGCGCAGCGGGAGCGGTGGCTGCTTGAGCCGGGCTGGCCTCAACCCGACTGGTCGGCGTGATCTCCATACGGCCTGCCGCTGGCTCCGAACCACCGGGCTCAGCCACGGGCGATTGCAGATCGGGCAGAGTCGTCTCGGCGAACCGGCCATCGTCGAACAACGTCGGATCCGAAGCTGCTGCCTGCGGCGTCGCAGCCGGTCTGCCGGTCGTAGTGCCGCGCTCGAACAGCCCCAATTCCCATTTGGGCCAGAGCGCCAGATAGCCAAGTAAGGCCGCGGCGAGGATCGCAGTCAACGTCGCTTGGATAACGCGGATCTTTTCGATCGGCTGCGCCGTCATCCGTACGAGGACCGCTCCCACGGCCAGGATGCCAAAGGCGGCAGTCGCTGAGAGATACCAACGACTGAAAGACCGTATCGAGCATCATGGACTCTCCTTCTCTTCTTTCGCTTTTCGCGCCTTGGCGATCAACCTCTCGAGCTCGCGCATTTCGCTGGCCGACAGATCCTCGGCCTGCAGCATGTTCAGTACGAGCTTGTCAACGGCACCGTCGAACACCTTGTGAAGAAACCGCGAACTGGCCTGATCGACCGTGTACTTCGGGGAATAATGCAGGCGTCCGGCCAACCGTTCGCTGCTTGACGAGCTTCTTGTCCGCCATGATGCGGAGGAGTGTCTGGACTGTCGTAAAGGCGCCACTCGTTGTTCGGGCAGAGCGCCTCATGTACGCGGCGAACCGGTGCCTCACCCAGCTCCCAGAGGACCTTGAGGACGTCCATCTCCCGCTCGCTTGGTGTCGCCTTTGGCAAATCTCGCTCCTAATTGCAACCAGAACTCGCTCGTTTCAACTAAACTAATAATTTAGTTGTAAAGATACGAGTCCGGCCTTGGCTGGTCAAGGGTTCTTTTTTGGATTTCCTGCCTTTCGTCGAGCGGGCCGGAGACCTGTCCGGTGCGGACGCCCTTTGACAGGATTGACAGGATTGGCCGGGGACCGTGATCTAAAATCAGCCACTGGGCGTTAGCCGGCGTTAGCCCACGGTTTTCACCGTAACAGCACTCGGATCTATTTCGGCTCGGCCGGAGCCTCGCCCTCCCGAGCGTCTTGCAACGATGTCGCGGTGGGCGTGTGATGGGACATCCTGCTACGAAACCTGTCTCTTCCATCCTGTTCATCATGTTGATCCTGTCTTCTGTTTTTTGACAGGATGTACAGGATCAACAAGATGGCATGGGCTCGCGCCACAAAAATCAGCTGCTGGGCGTTGGCCCACGGTTTTCACCGTAACCAGCACTCGGATCTGTCTCGGCTCGGCAGGAGCCTCGCCCTCCCGAGCGTCTTGCAACGATGTCGCGGGTGGGTGTGTGATGGGGCATCCTGCTACGAAATCGGTCTCTTCCATCCTGTTCATCATGTTGATCCTGTCTTCTGTTTTTTTGACAGGATGTACAGGATCAACAAGATGGCATGGGCTCGCGCCACAAAATCAGCCGCTGGGCGTTAGCCCACGGTTTTCACCGTAACAGCACTCGGATGTGTCTCGGCTCGGCAGGAGCCTCGCCCTCCCGAGCGTCTTGCAACGATGTCGCGGTGGGTGTGCGATGGGGCATCCTGCTAGGGATCGGTCTCTTCCATCCTGTTCATCATGTTGATCCTGTCTTCTGTTTTTTGACAGGACGTGCAGGATCAACAAGATGGCATGGGCTCGCGCCGACAAAATCAGCCGCTGGGCGTTAGCCCACGGTTCTCACCGTAACAGCACTTGGATCTATTTCGGCTCGGCAGGAGCCTCGCCCTCCCGAGCGTCCTTACAACGAATGTCGCGGTGGATGTGTGATGGGGCATCCTGCTACGAAATCTTGTCTCTTCCATCCTGTTCATCATGTTGATCCTGTCCTTCTGCTTTTTTTGGCAGGATGTACAGGATCAACAGGATAGCCGGGGACCGCCACAAAATCAGCCGCTGGGCGTTAGCCCACGGTTTTCACCGTAACCAGCACTCGGATCTGTTTCGGCTCGGCCGGAGCTTCGTCCTCCCGAGGCGTCTTGCAACGATGTCGCGGTGGGTGTGTGATGGGGCATCCTGCTGCGGAATCGGTCTCTTCCATCCTGTTCATCATGTTGATCCTGTCTTCTGTTTTTTTGACAGGATTCACAGGATCAACAGGATGGTCTGGGCTCGCGCCACAAAATCAGCCGCTGGGCGTTAGCCGGCGTTAGCCCACGGTTGTTCACCGTAAGCAGCACTCGGATCTATTTCGGCTCGGCCGGAGCCTCGCCCTCCCGAGCGTCTTTACAACGATGTCGCGGTGGGTGTGTGATGGGGCCATCCTGCTGCGGAATCGGTCTCTTCAATCCTGTGCATCATGTTGATCCTGTCTTCTGTTTTTTTGACAGGATGTACAGGATCAACAGGATGGTCTGGGCTCGCGCCACAAAATCAGCCGCTGGGCGTTAGCCCACGGTTTTCACCGTAACCAGCACTTGGATCTATTTCGGCTCGGCAGGAGCCTCGCCCTCCCGAGCGTCTTGCAGCGATGTCGCAAGTGGGTGTGCGAGGGGCACCCTGTCGCGGAATCGGTCTCTTCCATCTTGTGCATCATGTTAATCCTGTCTTCTGTTTGGGACCTACATTTGCACAGCCCGTCTCTCTACTCGGGCGGCGCCCCAGTCCTCAAATTCGGAGCTGATTGCCATGACTCATACAACCCAACGCGTCGGGATCCTGACCGCAGGCGGCGATTGCCCAGGACTTAATGCCGTCATCCGGGGGGTGGTCAAGAGTGCTGGTCGCATCGGCTTCGACGTGGTCGGCTTCTTGAAGGGCTACGAGGGGCTCGTCGATCCGGTTAGCTACTTGCCTCTCAACAATAAGAACACCTCGGGCATCCTCACGCTGGGTGGAACCTTGCTGGGCTCGACGAACAAGGGTCGATTCGCCGCAACCGTGGGGGTCTCCGACCGCCAGGAGCTCGACGTCGAGTTACTCGCCGGAGTGCAGACGACGTTCGAGCAGCTGGGCCTCTGCGGATTAATCTGCGTCGGAGGTGACGGATCACTTGCTGTGGCACAGCAGTTCCACGAGCACGGGCTACCGGTGGTTGGCGTCCCCAAAACGATCGACAACGACCTGAGTGCCACGGAGTTCACCTTCGGCTTTGACAGTGCCGTGGCAGTGGCCACCGACGCTCTCGACCGGCTGCACACCACGGCTGCCAGCCACGAGCGGGTGATGGTCCTCGAGCTGATGGGGCCGCCACGCCGGCTGGATTGCTTTG
The DNA here is from genome assembly GCA_965223305.1 of Pirellulaceae bacterium. GTDB lineage: Bacteria > Planctomycetota > Planctomycetia > Pirellulales > Pirellulaceae > CBDCWT01. The sequence goes on from CBDCWT010000042.1 coordinate 63,914, forward strand.
CACGCCGGGATCGCGGGCGGAGGAGACGTCATCCTGTTGCCGGAAATTCCGTGGACATTCGAGCAAGTCTGCAATGCCATCCTGCAGCGTGAACGGCAGGGCAAGAAGTTTCACCTTGATCGTTGTCGCTGAAGGTGCACACCTTCCCGACGGCGGCATGGTGACTCAGGAACGACGGCAGGAGAGTCGCCAGACACGTTTAGGCGGGATCGGAAACATTGTGGCCTACGAAATCGAACAACGCCTACACCGCGAGGCACGGACGGTCGTGCTAGGTCATCTACAGCGAGGCGGCCCGCCAACCACCTTCGACCGAGTGCTGGCAACGCAGTTTGGAGCTCATGCGCTGCGATTGGTCGTCGAAAAGCGTTTTGGCGAAATGGTCTGCTACCACCCACCGGCGATCAGCAGCGTTCCGATCATCGATGCTGTGAACGAGCTGTCAACGGTCGATTCCAACGACAGTGCTGTGGTGGCCGCTCGTGCACTGGGCATCAGCTTCGGTGACGAGCTGTCGGATGGGAGTCCCCTGCAAATCGGCGGGAGTGAGCAAGCCGACGAATTAACCGCAGCAGAAGCCACTGCTGCCGTTGGCAGCTGAGGATCAACAATGTAGCAGGCACACTCCGTGTGCCGTCCGCCAGACGCTGAGCACGAAACCGATACGACGCAAACGGCTCGGCAGGAGCCTCGCCCTCCCGGCCCCTTTGACGGACAATCTCAGATGTCTGCTCCCCTGCCCCTGGCTCCTGCGACCCCCGGCTTGCCATTAATCGCCAACTTTCTTTTGACGGGTCTACTTCGAAACGACACAGACCTTCTCGGCAACGTCCAGGATGTAGGTCTCCTCGGTTTTGATTGACCAAGCGCTGAGGATCCCCAGAATGCGGTACTCGCCCGGCCGGCTGGTCTCCGTACGAACCACCGCTCCATAGCTGGTGTCGTTGAACTGTGCCATGGCAACACCCCACTTACCATGCCCGTGAGCGTAGCGCTCGCCGACGAAGTGAGCCAATTGCATGTGGTACACGAACTGGCTGTCTGCTTGAGGCGGGACGTTCATCGACCAACTCACCTTGGCCGACAGATGATCCGCCACTTTGACCCTCGCGTCGCTGAGCTCTACTTGTACCGTTCCTTTCGGGAAGGTCGCCGGCGCGGGTAGCTCCTCAGCACGGATCTGTTTTCGTTTGACCATTCCCTCCACTTGCCGCTTGATCTGTACTTTCTCGAGCACTTGTTGTGCCTCGACGACCAACGGATCTGGAGCCCCAAGAGCGATCTCGCCCCCTTCGCGGGTTACATCCGGCGTCGCTCCGACGACAAGCACACCGATCAAAAGACTGCGGAACATGTTCTCTCCCTGGCTTCGTATTCTACCAAGGTCTCGATGGCAATTTGATACCAAAGCGATGACGCTCAAGGCGCCCCAGGAGAAATTGGGAACAGAAATGGGAGTCCTCGTCGATCCCAAGAGGCGATGCCGGCAGGCCGGGCACGGCAGGCGCGAACGACGATATTGTCGGTCGGAGGGCACCAATCACCTTCGAGGCAAGCAGAGCTGCTGAGGAAACGCCGGACTACTGCAGGCCCAGATCGTCGCGGCGGAAACGGACAAAGTCGATCCGATCATAACGGCGTTGACCTGCGGCGCCCGCCTCGAACAGTATTCCGAACGATTGCGGTCCCAGGCGAACCATGTCGCTATAGGCCGCGGGGCCCTCGTGGATCAGTGGACCATCCCGCCAGGTCTTGGTCTCGTCGAGACTGTAACGGATTCGCAGATCGCTCCGTCCTTCACCAGACGGCCCGCTTTCATCGGGTCCCGAAAAAAGTATCAGGTCGATGTCGTCCTGCTCCCGTACCGACGCTGCACGCAAAACACAGCACTGAACGACCGGCGGATCTAGCACTTCGGCCGCCGGTACAAAGGTGCCGAACTCCTGATCGGTCTTCACGAATGTCTCGCCTCCGTCCCGGCTGTAGGCACTGCCTCGCGTGCCGGGCGCCGCGCCGTTTTGATCGCGTGTGTTGAAGTACAAGCGGCCGTCATTCAATTCGACAACAGTTGTCTCGTTGGCATTTAGCGAATCGCCATAGCTATCGTCGACGGCTCCCAGTCTCCAGGACTGACCGTGATCGTCGCTCAGGATCGCCTGAGCACCGTTGGCGCCCCGATCCTCCCCAGCGGCGCCCAGGCGGTGATCGGCGGGTATCACAAGCCGCCCGCGATAGAGCCCACGACGAATCTGCAGCGAATGAACTGGCCCGGTCGCGTACCATCCCCATCCGTCGAGCTTGACTTCCGCCGTGATTTCGCGCCGCGGGCTCCACGTCTTCCCTTGATCATCGCTGAAGGTCACAAAAACCTGATCGTTCTCCAGGGTGAAGGGTAACCAGATCCGTCCCGCGTGTTCGGGATCCAGAAGGTCGACAACTGGCGCGGGATTTCCCACAGTAATCGGCGGCACGTCGTCCCCGAACAACCCGCGAAAGTCGTCGCTCTCTTGGACCATCTCGAGCGGCCCCCAGCTACGGCCCCCGTCCGTTGAACGCTTCAAAACCAGGTCGATTTCACTGGCGTCGCCTGCCTCTCGAGCTTCGCAGAAAGCCAACAGCGTGCCATCGACCGTCCGGATGATCGCAGGGATGCGAAAGACGTTGTAGCCGTCCTGGCCGTTCTGGAAGACCGTTGTCGCTCGAAAGGGCGCCGCTTGGGATCGCGATACGTAATCGTCGCCCCGGTCGCTTGCTGCGCACGAACGCTGCCAGGTACGCAGAGCGGCAACCATCCGTTTGACAACCGCCGAGTGTGTGCCGGCCACGTTCGTGGTCTCGCTGGGGTCTTGTATCAGATCGTAGAGTTCCCAGTCATGCTCATTGCTGGACTCACGGCCGATCAGCTTGAAGCGATTATCGCTCAGCGCCACCAGTTCTCGCGATTGAAATCCAATCGGCTTCGGCCGCTCGATCATACTGCCCTTCAACATTGGCAGCAGCGAGATCCCGTCGAGCGGGCGCGAGTCGGGATATGGAATCTCGAGGACATCGAGAATGGTCGGCAAGTAGTCGCTAGTCACTGCCGGAAAGTCGGTCTGATCACCGGGCTTCACGTGCCCCGGCCACTCAAGCAACCCCGGCACGCGAACACCGCCCTCGTACAGCGACCGTTTTCGACCGCGGAAAGGGCCGGCTGAACCGGGAGCCGCCGCACTGCCTTCCGGGCCGTTGTCTGAACAGAACCAGAGCATTGTGTTCTGTTGGACACCGAGCCGTTGTAACTCCGCCCGCAGCCGACCGACCTGCTCGTCCAAAGCCATGATGCAGCCGAAGTAGTTCCGCGCGTGCACGTCCCGGTCCCGATACCCTGCCCGGTGCCTCTCCCCAGCAACCACTGGCAGATGTGGAGTATGAAACCAGATAACGGCCAGAAACGGTTGCTCCTGCTCAACCGCTGCTTGGACAAAAGGGATCGCTCGATCCATGATCACCTGCGAGTCGTCACCGTCCAAGTCGTCGGTAACTGCCTGTCCAGCTGCGTCCCAGAAGCGCGTGCCGTAGGAGACCGCCTGCGATTTGTCGGGCATTGCATCCCACGCCTTGCGGTCCTTGCCGAGCGGTTTCCACATGGGATCAAACGTCGGCACCTTGGCCTCCGTCGCGAAGCAGACGTTGAATCCGTTGGCCTGGGGTGGCGAATAGTGGGCGACTCCGCCTGGCCCGCCGCGATTCGAATCCCGCACGGTCTTGCTCAGCGTCCCCAGATGCCACTTACCAAAATGCCCTGTCTGGTAGCCGTGATCCCGGAGAATCTCGGCTAGCGTCAATTCGGCCGATTTCAGATGGCCCGTGTTCGCGAAGTAGATGCCGTAGCGATACGGGTGCCGCCCTGTGAGGCACGAGCCACGAGTCGGACTGCAAACGGGAGATTGGGCGTAAAACCTGTTGAACTTGAGCCCGCTGCGGGCCATGGCGTCGAGATGTGGGGTCAGGTCAGCTCGATTGCCGTTGAAGCCGACGTCACCCCAACCCAAGTCGTCACACATGATCAGTACGACATTCGGACGCTCCGCCGCCGCGACGGCGTGGATCGCCAGCAGCCAGACCAAACCAACTTGTAGGTAACGTCTCATTTCCGTAACAGCATACCGCATTCCCGTCCAGTTCACGACTTCCGAAAACCGCAGCGTCTTTCTAAAGGTAGCAGGCACACTCCGTGTGCCGTAACTGCGCCACTCGGCGGACATCGGCTTCACCCTCCCGCGCGGGAGGGTCGGACGCGATAGCGTCCGGGGAGGGCTACCCGGGAGTGATCGCCCCTCGCGCGCCCCCTCTCCGGCCCTTCGGGCCGACTCTACCCGAGGGGAGAGTGAAGAAACACGAAATCACGCACTAACATAAAAGCTGCGCGACCTCTAAAGGTAGTAGGCACACTCCGTGTGCCGTAACTGTGCTAGTTGGCGGACGGCTCACGGAGTGAGCCTGCTACTTTGCAGACAGCATGTATCGCTAGTGTGCAAATTTTTTTACCATCCCCTTTCCTTTCGGCGGATTCGTGCCAGACTTTCGTTGTCGCCATTCTGGAGAGTCTTCCAGTCGCCGACGGTGGAAAATACGCTCTCTTTTCGCCGATGGATGAAAACCTCATCTACTTTTCGCAGCGAAGTAGAGATTCCTACTTGGCAAACCTCGCAATCGTCCTATGAATGCTATCGTAGCGCGCATAGGCAGTTCTGCCAGTTAGCTACGGCAGCGACGACTCGTTTCATTTCCATCAGACGAAATTAGACAACTAGCAGTCTCACCACGCGAAAAGAGGGGTAGTCTTGTGAAGAGCAACACAGCCATGATAAGTAAACTAGCGTTGATGATCGCCCTGGCCACTGTCTTGGCCTCTCCATTAGCACAAGCCTGCTCGCGCGTGCTTTGGAATAGCAACGGCAAAGCAGTGGTTGCTGGCCGCACCATGGACTGGTCTCACACGTTTGACGACATGCTGTTTGTTTACCCACGTGGACAGCAGATGGACGGTGGGGTCGATGCTGGTGCACGCTGGACTTCCAAATATGGAAGTGTCGGCTGCAGCGTGATTGGCTATGCCCAGCAGTATGGCTTTGATTTTGTTAAAGACGGTCATACGGACGGGATCAACGAAAAAGGTCTGGCAGCTCATCTGCTCTATCTCGAAGAGACAGTTTATCCGCAGCCGGACGATCTACCCGCTGTCAGCTATCTGCGCTGGGTTCGCTACGTGCTCGACAACTTTGCAACCGTCGAGGAAGCAGTTGCAGGAATGAAGCGGATTCGCATCGCCCCGGTAAAGCTGAGTGGCCGTGTGTTGGGCTCGCATATGGCGATCGAAGATCCTTCTGGTGACTCGGCGATTTTCGAGTACATCGACGGCAACCTAGTGGTCCACCACGGCAAGAACTTCACGGTCATGACCAACGACCCATCCTATCCCTTCCATGTCGAGAACATCAAACGTTACAAGGACTTCGGGGGAGACGAAGAGCTTCCCGGCACGACCGACCCAGAGGATCGTTTCGTCCGACTGGCCCACTTCTTGGGCCGGCTCAAGGAACCACAGGACGCCGACGATGCACTGGGCAAGATCCTGAGCGTCATTAAGACAGCTGCCGTCCCCTACAACGCCGACGAGTACGGTCCTACCTGGTGGACCTCGCTGACCGATTGCACCAGCAAAACTTGGTACTTCGACTGGACGTTGAATCCGAACATCGTTTGGGTCGAGCTGAAGAACCTAGACTTTTCCGAGAATCAACCTGTGAAGGTACTCAACCCACGCAATCCGTCTCTGGTCGGCGAAGTCTCACGGGCGTTCGAGGACGTCAAAGAGAAACAATAAGGCGATGCAAAACAATAAGTTGCTGACTTCGAGGGGCAACGCCGTTAAGGATTTCTGTAGCCGAATTCGCCAGAATTTGGACGAATCGGCAGTCCACCAAACTCTGGCGAGTTCGGCTACGATCGGATAGCCCGACAGAAGGGCAGCATATTACGTTGGAAGTATTGGCAGCATCAAGAACCCAGATGGCAGGAAATGACATGAGAAGAAATGTCGCCATGTTGTTGGCGTTGGCGTTATTGTTTAGCGGTCCGGCTACGGTGTCCCAGGCGGCACCCGATATTGCAGGAAAGGTCGTGTTGGCAAATTTGGATCGTTATGATGCTTATCTGAAATCCGGGAAGAGCCGGCGAGAGATCAAACCGAAAAAGGCCTCGGTGCTGTCACCTAAGAAGTACCCGGTGACGATCGAGTTCTGGTCGGGGAACACTGCCACCGCGTGGCAGAAACACACGATCCGGAAGGCCGGCATTTATGGACTGAATTTCCAACGCGGTCGTTGGTCGCTGAAAGAGCTGAAAAAAGGTGTCACGCGGCGGCCGGTCACGCGGCCTAGTTCACGCGTCGTGCGGGAGCGGATTGTCACACAACCCGTCAGGCGTCTGCCAATCAACGCGGACCGCATGCGCTGGTCGCCACTCGCCAGAGCTGCCTATGCCGCGGGCAAGGTCTACCAATTCGTCAGAGACGAACAGGACCGAGACCTGTTGCGGCATCTCTTGATCCGTGCCCGAGAAGATGAAGATTGGGACCGGCTCGAGCGCTGGATCGGTGATGCGAAGATCCCAGAGCTGTATAAGAAGGACCTGCGGGAGGCCTTCGACGACCTAGGGCGGCTGAGCGATGCGGATTGGAAGATGATCGACACTGCCGACGAGAAGGGACTGGGATCAGGCCCGCGCAGACTTGGGCGACCTGATTTCTAATAGCGAGTGGGACAACCTCGTCGGTGATTACGCTGAAATCGATACCGAAGAGTACTGGCAAGACGGCGGGGAGGTCGATCTGGGCGATTTGGACCTCGCGGACAAATCTGGACCTCGGCGGTCAGCTCGACCTAGGCGGGGGACTCGATCTGACAGAGGGTTTCGACGTGGACGACCTGGGCATCGACTCTGGTAGCTACGACCTCGGTGGGTACGACGACTTCGGTGGGTACGACGGCGCGGTGGGTGTCGACGCAGGCGACTTTGGCGGGGGCTACTTCGGCGATGATGACTACGGCGATTTCGGCGGTTTCGACGATTTCGATTTCTGATCGTCAGGCAACCACTACTGCTGGCTCAGCGGAATGACGCGGATGTTCAGCTCGGCCAACTGTTTCGTGTCCACCTGACCCGGAGCCTCGGTCATCAGATCTGTGGCCCGCTGTGTCTTGGGAAAGGCAATACAGTCCCGGATGTTATCGAGGCCGCCGAAGAGCATCACGATGCGGTCGATACCCAGGGCAATGCCTCCGTGGGGCGGGGCACCAAACTGGAGCGCATCGAGCAGAAAACCGAACCGTTCCCGCGCCGTTGCTTCATCGATTCCCAGCATGTCGAATACCTGTCGCTGAGTCCGCGAGTCGTGAATTCGCACGGTGCCGCCCCCGGCTTCCGATCCGTTGATGACCAGGTCGTAAGCTTTCGCGCGGCAAGCCCCGGGTTCGCCCGCCAGCTGCTCGAGGTCCTGGTCGCGCGGCGCGGTGAACGGATGATGCATGGCAACCCAACGTCCTTCCTCTTCGTCACGCTCGAACATCGGAAACTCGACAACCCAAGAAAAGTGCATCTGCTGCGGATCGTACAGGTGAAGTTCGGCACCCAGCCGCTTCCGTAGCCCGTAGAGCGCCTTGCACGTCACGTCCCCACTGGTCGGCGATGAACAGCAGCAGGTCGCCCGGTTGGGCGTCCATTCGGGCGCCGATTTTCTCGAGCAATCCGTCGCTGAAGTTCTTCGAGATGGGCGACCACAGTTTCCCATCCTGTTCAACGCGGAACCAGGCCAAACCCTTGGCGCCGAAGTCGTTCTTAACATACTCGGTCAGCTCGTCGATCTGTTTGCGCGAGTAGTGGGCTGCGGCGCCACTGGCGTTGATGGCCCGGACGAACCCCCCACTGGTGGCCGGCGCCTTGAAGACGCGAAACTCTGCTTCGGCGGCCAGGTCGGTACAGTCGACGATCTCCATGCCGAAACGCAGGTCGGGTGCGTCGTGACCGAAACGCGTCATGGCTTCGTCGTAGGTCATTCTCGGAAGGGGCAAGGAGAGCGTCATCCCAAGTAGCTCTTCTGCCAAACGTGCCATCAGACCATCGATCATGGCCATCACATCATTCGCATCGACGAACGACATCTCCATGTCGAGCTGAGTAAATTCCGGTTGCCGGTCAGCCCGCAGGTCTTCGTCGCGAAAGCAGCGAGCGACTTGCACGTATCGGTCATACCCCGAGACCATCAAGATCTGCTTGTAGAGCTGCGGTGATTGGGGGAAGCGCATAGAAGCCACTGTGATGCACGCGGCTGGGTACGAGATAGTCGCGTGCCCCCTCAGGTGTGCTACGGCCGAGAATGGGTGTCTCGATATCGATGAATTGGTTTTCCGCGAAGTAATCGCGCATCGTCTTGATGATGCGACTGCGCAACAGCAGCGTCTCCTGCATCTCGGCGCGCCGCAGATCGATGTAGCGGTGCTTCAGCCGCAAGTCTTCTCCCGGCAACTCGCGCTGGCTGGGAGTAAAGGGGGGTGGCGTCGCCCGATTGAGCAGCGTTAGCTGCCAGCAACGGACCTCGATTTCGCCGGTAGTGAGTCGTGGGTTGGCTTGTCCTTCGGGTCGCGCCGCCACTTTCCCAGTAACCTGGACAACGTCCTCGCTCCGCAGCTGCTTGGCGGCCTCGATCAGCTCGGCACCACATTCCGGCCCAAAGACGACCTGCGAGATCCCGTAGCGGTCGCGGAGATCCACAAAGACCCCTCTGCCGTGGTCCCGGTAGGTGTCGACCCATCCGCAGAGTGTCGCCTCCTGACTTACATCCTCTTTCCGCAATTCGCCGCACGTATGGGTCCGTAACAAGTTTCTCTCCGGAGGAAAATAGATGATCCTCAGTTGGCCCACTGTGGACGAATTGACGGCGCCGCTGCACGTGGATCAATTCCGAGCAACCTATGGCCTAACCTACCCGCTCAGACGAAGGGAGTATTCTAGACAGCCGCCCGATTCGCGCGAAGGTTCGGCGAGCACTTTCGTAACCCGCCTCGGCAGCGCCGTCTGCGACGCTGTTTGTCTCGCGTCCGGGGCGATGGCCAGCGGAGCGCGATGGGCGTCTGGCGGGAAGCAACCGACGAGTCGATTTTACTCCACTTCGGCGGTTTGGCGGATGCGAGCAGCAACGGCGGCGGGCGGCTCCTGCTCTGCCACTACCACCTGCTGACACTCTGCGAGCGAGCGAAACCAGGTTGTCTGACGGCGGGCAAACTGCCGAGTCCGTGCCTTTACCGACTCGATTGTCTCTTCGAGCGACCGGTTTCCGTCCACATGCGCAGCGACCTCTCGATAGCCAACCGCTTGCATGGCGGTTCGGCTCAACGTGCCGAATCGAGCTAGCAGCTGCTTCACCTCCGCCACCAGCCCGTTAGCAAACATACTCGTTACTCGGACGTCGATCCGCCGATGAAGCTCGGCCCGCGGCCGGCAAAGTGAAAAAACACGACAGCACGAGGATCTCGGAGGTTCATCGAACTGCGTTTGCTCATGACTGAGCGGCCTGCCGGTCAGCTTGTTCACTTCCAACGCCCGGATAATGCGCCGTTTGTCGTGCGGATGTAGCCGGGCCGCAGCTAGAGGATCCACTTGGCGCAGCCTGTCGTGTAGCACCTCGACGCCGGCTTCACGAATCTCGTCTTCGATCTGTCTGCGGAACTCCCAGTCGGCCGGGGGCCCCGGGAAGAGACCTCGCAACAGCGACTTGAGATAGAGCGGAGTGCCGCCGACGAACAACGGTACCTTGCCCCTGCTGCGGACAACATCAACCGTCGTGTGAGCCGTGGCGACATATTGTGACAGACTGAACTCAACGTCTGGATCGACGATGTCGATCAGATGGTGGGGTACGCGGGCCTGTTGCTCCGTGGATGGCTTCGCAGTGCCGACATTCATGCCTCGGTAGACAGCCATCGAGTCGAGGGAGATGATCTCGGCCCCTAAGGACTCGGCCAGCTCCCAATCCAACGCTCGTCTTGCCGGTGGCCGTCGCCCCGGTCAAGAACCACACATCCTCAAGCGGTGCAAATGTCTTAATGGCAATCACCACGATCGATTGTCAGGCGGCCCCAGCACGTCTAGGATTATGAAAACCGTTGGCCGTTTGGCCAAGTGGCGGCCACCCGCAAGCGGCCTATTGGGGGGCCCTTTGACAAGCAGAAGGAACTTCAACGGTGACTGGCGACGACGATATACTCGACCAGCTGATGGCGGTAATCGCCGGCCGCAAGAGCGATCCCCCGGATCGATCGTATACGGCCTCGCTGTTGCAGGGGGGTGTGGACCGGATTGGCGCCAAGATTGTCGAAGAGGCCGATGAGGTGGTTGAGGCTGCCAAAGAGGCCGGCGCGGCAGGACGCGGCCACCTTGTGCACGAAGCCGCCGACCTGATCTATCATCTATTCGTGATCCTGGCACACAGCGATGTCGGGCTCGCTGAAGTCCGAGCCGAGTTGGCAAGGCGGTTTGGCGTCTCGGGGCTGGATGAGCGAGAATCGCGGCCGCGGAGGCCGGCCGACGGCTCCACCTCCCGCGAGGAGTAGATAGCAAGCATCATGCCAGCACGAAACTTGCGGTTTGGTATCCCAAGCAAAGGGCGACTGGCCGATCACGCGGCGGAGCTGCTGCGACAGGCCGGGCTGAGCTTCCGCCGCCAGGATCGCAGCCTGTTTGCCCGTGTCAAAGAACTGCCGGTCGACATCACCTTCCTAAGAACAACCGATATCCCCGTGCTCTGCGCGGAAGGCGCAATCGACCTGGGAATTACCGGCGAAGATCTGCTCGCTGAGGCCGGAGTCGCGCTGCCGATCAGGCTCCGCCTAGCCGTGGGAAAGTGCCGCCTGGCCGTGTGTGCCCCCAATGACGGTTCCGTCCACTCTATTGGAGATTTGGACGGATGCCGCGTAGCAACTAGTTTTCCTCGTGTGACCGCCGCGTTTTTCCAAGAACACCAGATACAAGTGCATCTGGTGCCCCTCTCCGGATCGGTCGAAATCATGATCTCACTCGGCGTGGCTGACGCCATCGTCGACTTGGTCGAGACGGGCAGCACTTTGGCAGCCAACCAGCTGACGGTGCTCGCTGAAATCGGCAACTATGAAACAGTCCTCGTCCAGAACGACCAGCGGGAAAACAGCGCTGTCGCAGGACGTGTTGTACGTCGCTTAGAAGGAGTCGTCATCGCTCGCAGTTACACGTTGCTCGAATACAACGTATCTCGGACCGACCTGGCTCAGGCCGAGAAGATCACTCCAGGGTTCAACTCACCAACAGTCAGCGCCCTCGAGGACTCAAACTGGTGCGCCGTACGGGTCATGGTGAAGCGGAATGAGGTCTTGGAGGTAATGGACCAGCTCGAAGAGCTCGGCGCAACGGCAATCTTGGAAACGCAGATCACAAACTGTCGGCTGTAGTTTCAGTTTCTGCGGAGCCGAGCCGGGATTCGCCTTCCTGCAGGCACAAGGTGGCGGATTCGCCGCATTTTTTTTTTGTTACGTACGCCGCTGTGATCGTACTTTGGGGCTTTTGCTTGCAGAGTTGTGGTTGTAGTTGTAGTTGTAGTTGGATCTGTTGGTTACACCGTTAACTCGGCAAACTCCGGCACCTCGCCGCCCGCCCCGGCACCTCGCATCCCGCCTCTTTTGTCAACGACATCGTACCCCGCCTCCGATAGGTCATGTGACGGTTGTCGTGATTTCTGAACGGTGTGTCAGCAGCGTATAATTGCTCGCGTTTCGTTCGGGGCGTCATGGGGTGGTAAGAAATCGTGTATCGGAGGATTTGCAGTTCGCAAGAGGAAGTCGATGCCCAGCTCGCCAAGCTGAAAGTCACGGTGTGTCCACATTGCAAACAAAGTGGATACCTGATCCGCCACGGCTTCTTGCGAGGCTATGACCCCATGCATCTGCGCGGGAAAACAATCCGCGCCCAGCGTGTCTTCTGCAGCAATCGGACGCGTTCCGCCGGCTGCGGACGAACCTTCAGCGTTTGGACGGCCGATAAAATCAAACGGCTCTTCCTGAACGCCGACAGCTTGTGGGAGTTTCTCCAGCAAGCCGCCCTCACTGGTAATCAACGACAAGCTTTCCGAAGCCTCGAAAGCAGACTGAGCGATTCGGCGCCGTACCGCATCTGGAGGCGATTTCAAAAAGCCCAAAGCGCAATCCGCACCGCGCTGGGCACCTTATGCAAACCGCCGCAGATCGCGTCGGGGCAACCGGCACAACTCACCCTCGCTCATCTTGAAGCGGCCTTTAGCCAGCATCCTCTGGGTCCCATTGCCGCCTTCCAGGTCACACTGCAAGCCTTCTTTGTGTGACACGCTGATTCGGGTTCTCACATTAGTCGGCGGTTAGCACCTCGCTGACAGCGCCGTCCAGCTCGTCGCCGCCTTCGCCACCGGCCGTTGCCACTCTATTTGCAAGCCGCTCGACCGAATTGCCAGCGCACTTGCCACTCGCCGGTGGAGCGTGGAGGGCCAACAACGCAATACGACGACGACGCACTGGCCGCCGCTTGCATAGACTCACCCTCCAACATGTTCCAACCACGTTTAGAAAGGAGCCAAACGTGAAGCGACCCTCCGTCTACCTAAAGATGAAAGTGCTCGGAGCAATTGATGTCGCCGAGGTGTTACGTACCCCGCTCCGATCGTACTTTGGGGCTGTTCCCTGCCGAATTGTGATTGCAGTTCGATCTGTTGGTTACACCGGTAGTTCGACAAGCTCCCGCACCCCGCCGCCTGCCGCATCCAGCACCTCGCCGCGGCGTCTCGCAGCCCGCCTCTTTTGTCAACGACATCGTACCCCGCCTCCGATGTGCTATGCGACGGTTTTCGTGATCTTTGGACAGCGAGTCAGCAGCGTATAATGGATCGCGTTTTGTTCGGGACGTCATTCAGTGGTAACGAATCGTGTGGCGGAGGATTTGCAGTTCCCAAGAGGAAGTCGATGCCCAGCTCTCCAAGCTGAAAATCATCGCTTGTCCGCATTGCAAACAAACCGGATCCTTGATCCGACACGGCTTCTTGCGAGGCTATGACGCAATGCATCTGCGCGGCAAGACCATCCGAGCTCAGCGTGTCTTCTGCACCAACCGGAATCGTGCCAGCGGCTGCGGGCGAACCTTCAGTATCTGGACCGCCGATAAAATCCAACGGCTCTTTCTCTGCGCCGACAGCTTGTGGGAGTTTCTCCAGCAAGCCGCCCTTACCGGCAATCAACGGCAAGCTTTCCGAAGCCTCGCATGCAGACTGAGCGATTCCGCGGCCTACCGCATCTGGAAACGCTTTCAACAAGCCCAAACCGCGATCCGCACCGCGTTGGGCAGCTTGTGCAAGCCGCCCCAGATCGCGTCGCGGCAACCGGCGGAACTCACCCTCGCTCACCTGCAAGCTGCCTTCAGCCAGCATCCTCTGGATCCCATTGCCGCCTATCAAGTCACACTGCAAACCTTCTTTGTGTGACACGCGGATTCGGTTCTCGTACTTGCCACCCGATCGCCGAGCACTGCGCTAACTGCGCCGTTTAACTCGTCGCCTCCTTCGTTGGCGGCCGTGGCCACGCTTTGCTGCCAGCCGCGCGACCAAATTGCCAGCGCACGATCCACGCGCCGCTCAAGTGTACCGCTCGAACAACGCAACACGACGACGACTCGCCCAGCAACGCTCGCATAGACTCTGCCACCAGCATGTCCCGGAAACCCGTTTAGCAAGGAGTGAACCATGAAGCGACCCTCGGTCTACCTCAAGATGAAAGTGCTCGGCGCGATTGATGTCGTCGAGGGCAAAACGCGGCACGAAAGAATCCACAACGTCGCAAAGATGACGTTTCTCGATGAAGAGGGAGAGCCACACCGTTTCACCTGGCGGACCATCCAGACGTGGTACTACCGCTACAAAAACTACGGCGTCACCGCGATGAACAGCCAGGCGCGAGCCGACAAGGGTCAGCCGCGCAAAGTGACGCCCGAGGAAGTGCTCGAAGCGATCAACGCTGCCTTACCGCACTTCCATCAGAAGCGTATCAACAAGTCCGCCATCTATCGCTTCTGTATCGAGAAAGGACTCTTGCGGGCCGACCAAATCGCACTCACAACCTTCTGCCGATTCGTCCGCGAGTACGAGCTGCTCAAAGAAGACGTCAGCGGCAACAAACGCCGACTCGCCTTCAGCATGCAATACGCCAACCAGCTGTGGCAGGCCGATACCATGTTCGGCCCCCACGTGCAGCGGCGGCAAGTCAAACTGATCGCCTTCATCGACGACGCCAGTCGTGTCTTGTCTCACGGAGAGTTCTTTTTCGACGAAAACGCCGAATCGATGATCCAAGCACTCCGCGCCGCGTTCTACAAACGGGGTGTGCCCGAGCAGTTGTTGGTCGATAACGGCTCCATCTACTGTTGCCAGGAGATCACGCTCATCTGTGCCCGTGTGGGCTGCATTCTTCGCCATACGGCCGTGCGAGATGCCGCCGCCAAGGGAAAGATCGAACGGTTCTTCCGCCGCGTCCGCGACCAGTTTCTCGTGCAAAAGCTCGACCTCTCCTCACTCGCTGAACTCAACAAGCAGTTCACGCACTGGGTCGAACACGAGTACAACGCCGCCCCGCATTCGACGCTCGGCATGAAGCCGATCGACCGTTTCGGCATGGACCTGTCCCGCATCCGGTTCCTGTCTCCGTCCGAAGACACCGACGAACTGTTTTATGCCGAGGCGATCCGCACGGTCAAAAAAGACAACACGTTCAGTTTTCGGGGTGACCGCTACGAGACGCCCGTCGACCTGCGCGGCGAGAAGGTTGAATTGCGTTACGAACGTGGTCGCAAGGGCGCGGTCATCGTCTACGACAAGGGCCGACGCATCGGACAGGCCAGACTGCTGGACGCGGTCGCCAACGGTCTAGCACGCAGAAAAGAACAACCGTAGCCCCACTGGCCGTTTCTAGTGCGTGTCGCACTTACATTGCGCGGATCCGCGGCACGGGTTCCCGGTGAATCGCGCTCCCGGACGCCAAACGATTTTCAGATCCGCTCTATCCAAATGACTTTCTCTGTGAGGTATCAACACCCATGATCCGTTCCTATTTCGGTCTGACCGACAATCCTTTCGCACTCCGTGACATCGAACTGCTTCGTCATCAACAGGAAATCTATGACACGCTCAAAGTGCATTGCCAGCAAGGTGGGCTCTGCCTGGTGGTCGGCCGGCCCGGCACCGGCAAGTCCGTGATCAAGGAATCGCTCAAGCGGCTCCCCGAGAAAGAGCATCTGGTGGCCACGGTCGCGCGGACGCTGCACACCTACACCAACACGGTCAAGATTCTCTGCGAAGCCTTTCGCATCGAGTTCGAAAGCTCTGCCTTCAAGTGCGAACGCCGATTGATCGAACAGGCGTTCACGCTCAATTGCACCGGAAAAATGTTGGTGACGATCATTGATGACGCTCACCTAATGGACATGGACAACCTGCGGAAACTCCGCCTGTTGCTCGAAGACTTTCCCAAGAACCACAACCTGATCCTGATCGGCCAAGTCGAGCTGCTCACCCATCTCGACCTGGCGGTGAACCAGGATCTCAAGAGCCGCGTGACCTATTCCGTGATCACCAAGCGGCTGCACGACGACAGCATGCGCGACTTTATCCATCGCGAACTCGAGCGCATCGGACTGGCTCACAACACGTTTACCGAAGCCGCCACCGACCTGATCATCCGTTCCGCCGACGGCGTTCTGCGCAAATGCCGCAATCTCTGTCTGTCCGCGATGCTCGAAGCGGTCCGAGCGTCCGCCGGCAGAACGATCGATATCGATTTGGTCAACCGCGTTCTCCTCCAGCCGCACTGGCAAAAGGAAGTCGACCTGACCGACTTCTGATCCAACTTGACACCCCAGCTCAAAATAAGGGACTCCATGATGATCACACGCGAATTACTGCGAGCGATTCGCAACGACCTGCCGATGAAGGTGACGATTCTGCGGCTCGGCGAGCACGGTCCGATCTCCAAGCAGATCGAAGGCTACTTCCGCTTTCTCTGTCCCGCCTGTGAAGAGCTGCGAGCCACCGTCAACCCCCGCAATAATTTGGCGCACTGCTTCTGCTGTGGCCGCAATTGGAACAATATCGACTTGTTGATCGCGCTCGGCTGGGACTTCCTGCCGGCTGTCGACCTGTTGGAGCAATGGCTCCGGCAACACCAGGACCGTCGCAGCAGGTCACAACCATGAGCGAGTCGATTTTACTCTGATCCGAACAATCCGCGCTGGGGTGCGGTCGTTCTTCCCGAGCGATCGCACTTTCAGCCACCAAACACTGACGGAGAACCACATCGACCCGTCAGCCTAAAACCGTCGTGACCAGCTACTCCAGTTTTCACAACAATTCGGCAAACCTACCTGCTAAGCCGCCAATATCTCTACCGCCGTAATTCGGCAAAAAGTGCGACCGCAATTCGGTCGGTAACAATTCGCAACGACCTGCCGATGAAGGTGACGATTCTGCGGCTCGGCGAGCACGGTCCGATCTCCAAGCAGATCGAAGGCTACTTCCGCTTTCTCTGTCCCGCCTGTGAAGAGCTGCGAGCCACCGTCAACCCCCGCAATAATTTGGCGCACTGCTTCTGCTGTGGCCGCAATTGGAACAATATCGACTTGTTGATCGCGCTCGGCTGGGACTTCCTGCCGGCTGTCGACCTGTTGGAGCAATGGCTCCGGCAACACCAGGACCGTCGCAGCAGGTCACAACCATGAGCGAGTCGATTTTACTCTGATCCGAACAATCCGCGCTGGGGTGCGGTCGTTCTTCCCGAGCGATCGCACTTTCAGCCACCAAACACTGACGGAGAACCACATCGACCCGTCAGCCTAAAACCGTCGTGACCAGCTACTCCAGTTTTCACAACAATTCGGCAAACCTACCTGCTAAGCCGCCAATATCTCTACCGCCGTAATTCGGCAAAAAGTGCGACCGCAATTCGGTCGGTAACAAATCACAATTCGGCAGGGAACAGCCCCAAAGTACGATCGGAGCGGGGTACGTAACAACCAACACGCGTCACGAATTCCGCGGGCCTGGTGAGCGGCGATTTGAACTAGCGCCGGTCGGCCCGCGGTCCGAGCGTTCGAGAGAAGAAACCGCCGTGGTGGCCACCCCTTACTTAGGTCATGTCGTTTCGCGAATCAGCGAACTGAAGCTAGACACACGTTATATGAACGCCTCTCCCCCTAACAAACTGCCTGCGTCTCCTCCAGCTCGTGGCGAGCCAACACAAATTCAGTCGTACTCGTTTTCTGTTCAAGGCGGTCCACAGCCGATCTGAAGCACGTTTTAGCGACAGCTTCACAATCCGACTCGACGTTCTTTGCTCCACGGTAAAAGTCAAGCCGACAAAACTCGTCAGGCTGGCGCAGAGGATGCTGTTTGAGTAGTTCCTTTGTGACTACACCTTCATCGGAGTCATTCAGCAAGAATCGGCCTAAAGGGGCTGGCCAGTTCTTTGCCCAACCGGTGTTCAGTTTCTGTGCAATCAGACTAGCAGACTCCTGCTTCACCGCGCCGTCGGATAAGCGGATACCCGCATAGTACAACAGCAATGCAGGCGTCATGTTTTTCGCGCCGTCACCGTAGTTGCACTGTAAAGCCTCTTTCCAAAGGCAAACAGATTTCTCGACGTTACC
Organism: Pirellulaceae bacterium; assembly: GCA_965223305.1. Lineage (GTDB taxonomy): Bacteria > Planctomycetota > Planctomycetia > Pirellulales > Pirellulaceae > CBDCWT01. The sequence continues at coordinate 81,695 of CBDCWT010000042.1, forward strand.
TAAAAGCCAATGTGCTGCCCCCAGTTCGCAAAAGTCGACACTGTTCTGCATGTCGGGTGAAATCACATCGATCAACTGCTCGAAGTGCTCGATGGCTTGCGTGACTTGCCCAGCCCGCAAGAGTGCTACCGACAGGTTGCGGAACTCGTACGGATTCGGGCTAGCCAAGAGGGCTTCTCTGTACGACAAACGCGACGCGATTACAGACTCGTAGTCTCGCCGACGCATGATTGAAACATAATCATCGCCAGGAAATACGGACATGGTCAACGACTACCTAAAAACATAAATGTTATCAAAGTCAATCACGCCGCTCCCTGGCTCGTAGAAAAACACCCCGGCAGGACCACTCGGCCAGTTTTGCAGCTGATTCATAAAACTCCAGAAACCGGATTCAGTCCCCGGTTTTAGGTCCGCGAAATCAAAGCCTGGATCGTCTCCTCCTACGACTACAACATCCGGGCCTCTCTGGCCAGGACCTACGTTAAACTCAAATTCAGTACCTGGGAATTTAACCTGTATGCCCGCCGGCACATCTTGGTGTACTGCAGTTCCGAAATCACGCACCGCGGAGTTACTCGGAACAAAATCTCGGTTGACAACCGGTAACTGATTTGGCAGATCACAGGCCCGTGCGCATTTTATGCGTCCTCGTGTGGCTCTGTGTGCATCTCCAATCGCGTCGCCGATGTTGCCCGCGGTATCAGCTATTCTGCCGACATTCCGGCCTGCGACTTTCCGCTGCCAAACAACCACCTCACCAACAAAATCGAGGATCGGAGCAAGCTCCAAAGTGGCATACAACAACTTCAGGAAGCGCTGCCATGCGGTGAGCGGGGGAGCCTCCGTATCGAGCATGTTCCTACCGGTGATGCCCTCAGCCAGGTCCAGGATCCACCCGATGCCACTCAAGTCTGCGAACGTACGAAGCCCTTCCTCTCCAATCGAAGGGTCGATGCTGTTGTTGTATTGCTCTACCGTCGGCCGCATATCAGGCTGGTCCGAAAGACTCTGCATGATATCGCCTCTGGTTGCCGCCCCATCAGGATCCGTCGAGGACGTGCTCTCATTCCCCACATATCGATAAAGGTTCGCATCACCCGCATTGAACCCGATCGGATCCTCACTCATCCACCGCCCCACCGCGGGATCGTACCAACGGGCGCGGTTGTACTGCAGATCGACGTCCTCGTCCCAGTCGCGGCCTGTGTAGGCGAACAGAAAATCGACGTTCTCGGGCGTCGAACTGCCGCCGTCAACCTGATTGCCAAAGGCGTCGTAGATGACGTGATTCTGAACCACACGGGAACTGTCCACGACGTCGCGGACACTGCCCAAATGGTCAGACAGCGGCCAGTAAACGTCGCCTTCCTCCGAAGGCATCGTGACTTGCTCGTCCGCCAGGATCATGTCGATCATCGGACCGTGCAGGTAGCGGTGCGATAGCGTATGGGGCAACGAACCGTCGCCGTCGGTGTCCGTGAACTCGACGGTGATGTGCGGTCCGTCGTAGACCCAAGTTGTCGCCTCATCGAAAACCTGGTCCCCATCGATATCCAGCCGTTTGCCGATCCGTCGATTGAAAACGTCGTACGTGTAGTCGACCCGCTGCAAGAGCGTGGTACCGTTGTAGTCGCGCACCGAAACAAGCCGATTGCGATGGTCCCAATCGTACTCGGTGGACGCGCTGCCTGCCGTCCTTTTGGTACGGTTGCCCTCGGCGTCATACTCATAAGTGTATACCCCGTCGGACTCCAGCTGGTTGTCGCTGGCAGTCGTGTACGTCTGCCCGTTGCCCGATGTGCGGTTGCCATTGCCGTCGTAGAGGTAGTCTTCACCCGTACCACTGAACGGCAGGAAAGGTGCTGTGACACCGCTGCCATGATTGTAATCAGCGGTTTGGAGCTGATCGCGTTGATCGTAGCTGTAGGTCACCTCAAACTCGTCCCGCCAGGAACCCATTGACTCCAGCCGATTACCCTTGTCGTAGTCTAGCAAGTAGGCTGCGATACGAGTCGGATCCGAGGCAGCGTTGTCCGAGAACGTACCGTCCCAGGTCGTGGCGTTCGCGGCACGCGAGTGCGTGATATCGGTCACGCGCCCCGCTTTGTCATAACCAAAGATGCTCTCCGCTACCAGTTGACCGCTGGTGGGCAATGCGTCGGCATAACGTGTGATGTGGGTCATCTGGCTCGCCGCATCGTACTGGAAGCTGACGTGCTTGGCAGCGACTTGATGTCCCTGCTGCGTTAGGCTAGTAAGCCGATATATGTCATCATACACGTAAGTCGTGACAAAGTCGTCCTCGCTAACTTCGCTGACGCCGCTTCCCAAATTAGCCGAAAACACCAAGCGGTTGCCGATCGAGTCATAGTCACGGGTAAAGACAAGCGGCTCCAACAGGCGGTCATGCTGCTGGGTCTCCAAAATGACCCGGTCCAGGTTGTCGTACTGCATCGTGTAGTTGGCCGCTTCGGCTGAGTCGGTAGCCGTAAGCAGGTTGTCGACTAAATCGTAAGTGAACGCAAATGTGCGGCCATCGTCCCATTGCTCCCCGGTCACCCGGTAAAGATCGTCGTAGTTGTAGGTGATCACGCGGCCGTTGTTGTCGTTGGATTCGCGGAGATTACCCACCGCATCGTACAGGTAGTTGCGATGATGGTCCGGATCGGGGTCCCGATGATCGGTCTCCACAAAGGGGCGGTCGAGTTCGTCGTAATCCCATGTCGTCACGTGGCCTACGGCATCCGTGAGGGACGTCAGATTGTTGACCAGGTCGTAGGCGTAGGCCGTCTCGTCCAGCTCTTCATCGATGCTTTTGGTCTTGCGGAAGAGATGATCGTACTCGTAGCCCATCGCGTTGCCCAGCGCATCGGTACTCTCCAGCATGTTGCCCACCGAGTCGTACAAGTAGTCGATGGTCGGCGACTCTTCGCCACCGGGCGTGTCGTCGGGGTCGTGTGGAGTGACCTTGGTCACTCGGCCCATTTTGTCGTACTGGTAGGTTGTATCGCGGCTGAGCGGATCGATCACCTGCTCGAGCTGGTTGGCGTCATCGTATTGGTAAATCGTGGTGATATTGAGCGGCTGCTTGACTTTCTCCAGTCGCGCCTTTTGGTCGTACTCGTAGTTTGTGGTATTTCTGAGGGCGTCCGTGGTGACCCGCAGTTGGCTGTCGTCGAAGTACTCAAAGAAGGAAAGCGGCTGGACGCCATCGACATCAGCGGGTTCGGCGACGTAGAACGTGCGGCCCAAGAAGTCGATTTGCGTTTCGCTCATGCGCTGCTCGGCGTCGGTCATCTGCTGGATCCAACCGAAATCGGCGTCGAAATACGCGTACTTTATCTGGGGTCGGTTCGAACTACCGTCCGGTGCCGGTTCGAGCGTGAGGATCGGCCGGTTCCAGTTGTCGTAACGGAAATCAGTGGTCTGGCCCAGTGAATCGGTGGTGGACCAAAGGTTGCCCAAGTTGTCGTAGACGAACGTGGTAACGGGCCGGTAGTAGCTGTCTGGATTGCCGGACTCTTCCGTCAGCACTTCGCCGGGAACCGACTTTAGGGAGGCGTTGGTGCCGGTGATCAATAACCGCGGCTCGGTAACCTTGTCCAGCCGGTCGAGCTTGTCGTACTCGAAGTCCGTGGTCCGTCCTTCCGGATCGGTCACCGACTCAAGGTTGTTGTTACCATCGTAGCTGCTGTAGTGAGTGATGGGCCGGCCGCTCCACAGCGTTTCATTCTGAGCGGCGTCCCAATCGGTCGGCAGAGAGGTGACGTTGCAGCTGGTGTCGGTGGTGTTTTGGCTCGGTTTCGGGTCCACTTGCCACACCAGGCGATCTCTCGTGTCGTAATAGTAGCAGGTGGTGTGGTTGGTGGTGGTTCCAGAGCCGCGGGAGTCGTGGTTGATGAGCTCCATGCTGGCGACGTTACCGAAGGCATCGTATTTGTACTCGGTCACCAAGGGCAGCTGGTCCTGCCCCGCACCTGTCCCATCCGGATCGGGGGTGGTTATTTTCACCAGGCGGTCCAGATTGTCGTAGACGTAGAGTGTCTCCCGACCGATCTCGTCGGTGTACTTGCTCAGATTCCCGTTGTCGTCGTATTCGTAGAACACTTGGTGGTCGAGATGGCCTTTGGCGTACGTGATCGACTTCAGCAATCCGACGGCTCCGGCGGGTACGGTCCCGGTGGGATAGTATTCGTACTCTGTCGTTAAGAAGACGTCCGGAGCTATGCCACGGCCCGTTTTGACGGACATGGTCTTGACCATTCCGGCGGGCACATTGTCTGCCGCGGTGGTATACGTGTAGTTGATGACCTGATCGGGAGGCGGGACAAAGGACGGATCGGAGCCGCTGCCGCCACTGGTCGGCTCCTGGTTCAGGTGGTTAGCGATCACCACGGCATCCTCAGCACTCAGCACGCCGTCGCCGGTGGTATCGGTATAGCCACTTTCGGGATCCTTGCCAGAGTCCACCGACCCGATTCCGTCAGCGCCTTCGTCAATAACGTTCTGAAAATCGTCGTTGTCCTCGTTGCCGTCCCCATCGACATCCAGCTTTCTGAGCGGATTCTTGAAGCCACCGGCCGCCGTGATCGGAGCGCGGTTGGGCGGAGCATCGGCCGGCGAAGTGTCCTCGCTGGCCGTCAGATCGCCGTTCGCCTGCACCGTATAGGTGCTGCTTTGGTTGAGCTCGTTGGTGTAGGAGGTGGGACGCGTGAGCGTGTGGCCGGACCAGCTGCGAGTAAAGGGCTGTGGCGTGCCCAAGTCGGGTAAGGTCTGGCCGGTGACGTTCCGGAAACCATCGTAGGTGTAGCTGGTGACCTGCGGTAGAAGATCACCATTAAATGTCTGCAACTGCGGATCATCGACGTCGTCGCGGTTGCTAAAGTCGTCCGGATCGGCGGTTGTGCTGACAAGGATCTCACCGTTGTCGGACGTGTAATTACCGTGAGTGTCACGTAACCACTTCCTCACGAAATTAGACGTCTGACCGTGCTGGTCGGTATACTCCCACACACGCCCCCGGTGATCCAGCACGGTTTCGCTGGAATGGCCGCGGCCGTCCTTGACCTCCGTCTTGTTATCGAAGTCCATGAACAGCGGCCGTGTGGTGGACCACGTTTTGGACACGTCCGGCAAGGCCTCACCCTGTCGGAACTCGATAAGCTCAAACTTTGATTGATCCGGCCAGGTGATGAAATCGAGCCTTCGCCAATCCCGCCCATAGCCAAAATCGAGCGTTTTATAGTCGAAGTCAGTAACCTGGTCGGCGCTGCCCGGACTGTTCGCATGGCGGGTGATCTTGGTGAGCCGGTCCTGGCTATCGAAGTCAAACGTGTCTTGGGGCTGCGGCCCCACATCGAAACCGGGGTCCGGATCCGGGTAGAGCACGTCGATCTCGCGCGTGTTCGTATCGTAGTCGACCTTCGTGACCCGGCCCGCAAAATCGGTGATAGTCAGCGTATCGACACTGCCCAATGTGCTGTAGGCCAGTAGCGTTTCACGGTCCTGCGGATTCTTGATCTTCGTAAGCTGACCCTGGCCATCGTAATAGAACTTGGTCTCGTTACCGTTGCGGTCAGTCGTGCTGTAGTGACTGCCAGCGGGCCAGGTGTCGGTCCCGTCGTTGTAGCTGTTGATGGCAAAACGGTCTTCGTTGCCGTAGCGGTCCTTGAGGACGTAGAAATTGGTCTCGGTTTCCAAGGTCGTAACCGACTCGGCGGGAGTCGAGTAGGTCCCCGCGGTCTCTTCGTAGAACGAAACCGAATTGTCACCGCGGATGACCGCGACGCCGTCCTCCTGGGCCGGGGCGCCGCTAGTCTTGACCAACACGGAGGCGTCGATGATCTGTTTCAAGAAGGGGAAAGCCAGACCAGGCGCTACGTCGTTGTTCTTCCAACGATTGATTACGAAGTGCGATGTTTGCACTTCCCACAGCTCGGGGCCCCCAACTTCCTCGCCAATCAACTTCACCCGGTAGGAACCCGTGTCGAGCCCCTTGACATCCAAGGGCACGGCAAAGGCGATGGCATCCTCGGCGTAGTTCGATGTATCGAGTGTGAAGGTCAGCGGCGTCGGCAAGTCGTCATGCACTGGGTACGTGTTGTCCCAATCATCCACCTCCACCTTAACGTTAATCGTGTTGGGCCAGTTGCCGGTTGGCTTCTCGAATTGACCGCGGACGACCGGCTGCGTGCCGTGGGTTCCCTGGCCCAAGAAGTCCAAGAAGCCGGGCACGATCGGTACAACCGGGGCGCCACTTTGCAAGTCGACGTCGATACCACCCGGTGTGCAGACCAGGCACTCGTTGTCCGGTTCGGCGTCAATTTCGATCTCGGCCTTCGAGATCGAAGCCAGCGTGTTGTCGTGGATGGTGATTGTCTCGACATCGGGAAACCGATGCCAGTCCTGAGCCTCATTCTGGTACGCCTCGACTTGGGCATAGACGTACTCGTTGCTTTCCAAGTCCCCATCGTCTACGGGGATCACATCGATGAGCACTTCGGCGTGGCCGTTGAGGGAGAAGTAGTCCGGACCATCGGCGACCTGATAGATACCAGGTTGACCCGGGTACTGGTTGGTCTGGAGCGCGGTGGTGCCCGATTTCAGTTCATAGTCAACATCTGTTGGATCCGGTGGCGACGCGGAGCTGGCGAGGTTGCTGTCGACGATCAGCCGCAGATTCGTACACAGCAGGCTGGAACCATCCGCGGGCCTGAGGGCAAAGCGGCCGGCCACCGTGTTGAGCTCGGTGGCATCGGCCGTATCGACTTCCAAAACAACTCCCTCAGCGTCATCGATGATGTTGACCGTCGCCGGTGTCGTGTTGGCAGCCTCGGTAATCAACTCGAATTGGACGGTTTCGGTGCCCTCGCCTTCATCTGCATCTTCTTTGGGGATCACTGAGAGCACAACGTCGGTCGTGTTGCCCGAGCCGATGTCGACCTGGATGAAACCGCTGGGTGGGTTGGGCACCAGCGTATGCGAGGAAGTGATGTAGTAGTCGGTATCCTCGAGAGCCGTGCCGGTGACCTTCAGCGTCAGAATGTTGCTAGCGACGCTGAGCCAAGATGTGACTGGTTGGATTGTCGCCGTGCCGCTGACAGCTCCGCCGCAGTAGTAGAAGCTGTCGGGCTCGTGCGCGTTGGGTGTGCTGGCCACGACTTCGAGATGTCCGGAGACGCCGTCGTCATCGGTAATCGTGATGGGTAGGTCGGCCGTACCCAAAGCGCTAAACGTGACAGTGCTAGAGGCTTCCGCTTCGGAGTCGGGGTAAAGCCGAAGCGTAACGGTGCCGGTACGTTCGTCGGGCCCCGATTCGGACAAACGCACTCCGCGGCCGGGAGTGAGGGGGGCGCCGGTAACGAGCACATCGAAGTCTGCGGCTTCCGCTCCAGGTCCACCGGTATAGTCCCAGTTGAGGTCCACGACGCTATCACACCTCGAGGAATCTCCGCTGGCGGTGATCGTTATGTCCGTGTCCAAGTACGGACTGGCATCGCCTTCGTTGATGGAGCTGGCGCTGCTGGTGAGGGAGTAGCTACAGGCATCGTGAACATTCACTACGTGCGTTGCGGTTGCGCCGTCGATGGTGGCTGTCAACTCAATTGTGCCAACTGACTCGGACACACTGTCAAAGAACGTCCTGAGCGTCAAAGGAGCAGGCGGGCTTGGAAAAGTGTAGGTTGTATCCGGAAGTATGTTGGGATCTGTAAGGTGCCAATCGTCGGTGTAGTCCGCACCACTTCCGGTGGTCTGCCACGAAAGTTGCATACTTCCCGAACACGTTCCTGTGTAGTCGAAGACAAGACTCGGGAGAGCCCACCCTTCTTGGATCGTTTGCTCCCCATCAGTGCTTTGTCCGATTTCTGGGTTGCAGACGGTACTTCCAAGCTCATCATCGACAATTGTTACGAAAATACCAGCGCCTTCATTAGGAAGTAGTTCTCCCTGCGACTCAAAATGTCCTGGACCTCTGGCAGTTACGCCGAAGCCCACCATCTCGTCAGAATGGTCGTCGTCGCTTTGCGCAAGCAAGTCAAACGATTTCGATTGCCCGTTGTCGATATGAATATTTTCGAAGTCGCTTATGCCAGTGATCGTAAAACCGTCACTGCCAGAGTGCCCCATCTGCAACCACACCGTGCATTTTTGAGTTGAAGAGATTGTGATTGTCGATTGCGTCGTTCCACCGGTTTCATTGATCGTCCCATCGCTAGCTGTCACAGCAAGCGTCCCACACGCCGCCGATGTCGAATAGGGCACGGCCACACCCACAATCTGCAGCGTCGCCGTGTCATAGCGTATGTCGGATTCGTCGACTGGCGTGTCCTGGCCATAGACCGTTACCACATGCGTCGGCAAATCGTCGGCCGGATCGCCACGGAAGGTGACCGTGCCGGCGTTTTCGGCTACGAGCGTCGCACTATAGAGCAGCTTCTGGCCGCTGCCGGTCGTGGCCACCACACCGGTTGCGGCCCCCGCCTCGCTCAGTACACCCGGCGTGGTGATGTCGTAGTCGCTGGCCCAGGGAAAGTCACTACTGAACTCCGGCGCGCTGACCACCGAAACCAACTCCTGGTCGAACAGCACGTCCAGGTAGGCGCTGAATACGCCTTTGGGTGCGGCCCGCTTGTCTTCGGCATACACCTCCAGAATGAACTCCTGGCCGGCGGTCGTGGTGGTCAGAACGTTGCCCAACTTGTCGACAAGCTTCAACGTGAGTTCGACATCAGCCGCAGAAGGATTCACGGTGACCAGCACATCCTTGACGATCTCGGAATGCCCGTCGCTGACAGTCACCTCGAACATCAACTCATCGGTGGCGATGTCGGGAACCGTGAAGGTGGCGGTCGCGGAGTCGGCGTTTTGCAAGGTGACGTCCGGGCCAACTACCTGTTCCCACTGGTAACTGAGCGTACCGTTGTCGAAGGTGATGTTGTTGATCTGCAGCGTGACCGTGTCGTTGATGTCGAACGTGCCGGCGGGTGTGGCGGTCGCGCTGCCCAGCGCCGCGTCATAGTCGTCTAGTACGTCCACGTCGATTGACACGAGCTTGGTCACCGTCGAGACACCGTCAGAGACGTCGACCTGGAACGTCATGGTGTAGTCGACCAGCTGATTGGGCAGCTCAGCCACGTGTGCTGTGGGACTGTCGGCATCCACGATCGGTACCAGCGGGCCGCTGGTCTGTGTCCAGAGGTAGGTCACCGTGCCGCCAGGGAACTGGACGGGATCGATCATCAACTCGACTGGATCGCCCACCCGGTAGGTGGACAAGCTCTCGTGCGTGACGGTGACATCCTTCCAGTTGATCTGGTTGGTGCCCGCGCCGTGGTAGTTGGTCATCAAAATCGGCTTGATGTAGGCCGTACCGGTGCGGAACTTGGAGGCCGTGGAAGGACTTTCGCCCGTAATCGTTCCCGTGTATTCCTGCCAATCGGTATCCGGGACCGGCTGATAGCCGAGCGGATAGTAGTTATAGGTTGCCCCGTAGCGGGAATTGCCCACCGCGGTCCCCGATGTGACCGTGCCCAGCGACGAGGGCCAAGGGTCCCGGAGTGTGATTGTGTCATTGGTGAAGTTGATTGCACCTTGGTCCCAGATTCCAGAGTAACCGTGGTGGATGTTGCGCGAGTAGGTATAGTCCGAGTAGGTGTGACCGGTCGAGTCTTGGTAGCCGTACCAGATGAAGTTCCGCTTGTATCCGGTCGAGCCATCGTGCCAGCCGCTGGCGTCGTTGAGGTAGATGACGGTATCGCCGGGGTCGAGATCCTGGGCCAATGTGGTCTGGGCCGAGCCGGAGACCAGCCTGATGTGCCGCGGATAGATGCGGTTGAAATCGATATCGTAGGAATCGAAACCGAAGTATTGCGCGTTGGCGGCCACATAGAGCCCCCCGGCACCATCCCCGGACTTCGCCCAACCGCTGAGCCGGTAAGTCTCGCTGGTGTCGACTGGAATGAAATCGTCTCCGATGTAGCTTGTTTTGGCTGTGGTGGAAACCGTCTCAGAGCCGCTAAACGTGGTGGCATCGAGGGCCGTTTCGACCGCTCCGACCACGGCACTGCCAGCGTCCACATTCACGGAGACCACTTCGGTCCAGGTATCGGTGCCGTCGGAGATCTCGACCTCGAAGCCTAACGAGTAGTCGATGAACGAGTCCGGGGTGACGATGCTGAGGATCGAAGTGCCTTCACCCGTGACAGTGACCTGGGCCCCGGAGATCTGGTTCCACTCATAGGTCAAGCCACCCGGCGGATAATTGGCAGCATTGACGTGCAGATCAACCGTGTCGCCCGCTTGAAAACGATCCAAGCTCTCATGCTTGAACTCGATGTTCCGCCAGTTGATCTGGTTGGTCCCCGCTCCGTGATAGTTGGTCATCAGAATCGGCTTAATGTAGGCCGTACCGGTGCGGAACTTGGTGGCCGACGAGGCACTTTCACCGGTGATCGTCCCCGAGTATTCCTGCCAATCGCCGTCAGGTACCGGGTCATAGCCGAGCGGATGGTAGTTGTAGGTGGCTCCGTAGCGGGCATTGCCCACTGCAGTGCCGGAGGTGACCGTGCCCAGTGATGAGGGCCAGGGGTTTTTCAGCGTGATCGTGTTATTGGTGAAGTTAATTCCACCTTGATCCCAGACTCCGTAGTAGTCGTCGTGGAGATTTCGCGAGTAGGTATGGTCCGGGTAGGTGTGACCGGTCGAGTCTTGATAGCCATACCAGATAAAATTGCGTTTGTACCCGGTCGAACCATCGTGCCAGCCTGTGGCATCGTTGAGATAGATGACGGTGTCGCCAGGATCGAGATCCTGGGCCAACGTGGTTTGGGCTGAGCCAGAAACCAATTGGATATGCCGCGGGTAGATGCGGTTGAAGTCGATGTCGTAGGAATCCCAGCCGAAGTACTGTGCGTTGCCGGTGACGTAGAGTCCGCCAGCACCGTCGCCCGACTTGGCCCAACCGCTGAGCCGGTAGGTCTCGCTGGTGTCGACCGGAATAAAGTCGTCGCCGGTATAGGTCGCCTTGGCTGTGGTGGAAATCGTCTCTGCGCCGCCGAAGGTGGTGGCATCCAGACTGGGCCTGACCCCATCCGAGGCACTTTGCAGATCCGGTTCTGCGGCATCTCCGTCGATCAACCCGGCGCCGGCAACCATGCTGCTAAGTGGAATCGCCTCGGCCGTGTCTCGCAGCGATTGATAGAGCTCATCGGGTGAGGCGCCGTTGACGGCCTCGAGCAACAGCGCCGCTAAACCCACGGCATGGGCAGCCGACGCCGAAGTACCCAAGAAGTTGGGATCGGTATCGGTGTCTTCGGGCAGATCCGTACCAAAAAAACTGGTGTTGCCACCATCGGGAGCAGTAAAGTCAGGCTTGGCTCGCGTGACCGGACTGGTATACGAGTTGCCTGTGGTGTCGAAATAGATCGGGGTGCCGCCGACCGAAGAGTAAGGCTGCACGTCGGGCGGTGTGGTGCCAAACTCCGGGGTGTCATCCCAGAAAGTTGCCCCCACGGTGGCGGCGCCGAAGGCGTTGGCGTGCCCGTAGATCGTGCTGCTGTTGGTGGGAAACTCGACGTTCGTCATCCCGGACGTCGCGTTGCTGAACTCGACATACTTGATCAAGTCGGGCGCATCGCCATCGTAGTTGACGATCATCAGGCTGTAGTCGGCCGCTGCCCCCGACAGGTTTTGATACTGCAGCACCTCCACGGCATCGGCCCCCAGGTTGCTATCGAGGCTGGCCGCCACGACCTGGTCCTGGTCGTTGAGAATGTAGATATCCATGTCGGTCGAAGCGCCGGCGCTGCCGGTGACCGAAGCAAACGGCTGGTTCCACTGAAACGAGAGCGTGAGCTGCTGGCCGTCATCCAGCGTAAAGCCCTGTTTGTCATCAACCGCCGTACCCGGATCGAAGTCGTGCGAGGTACCACCGGCAAAGGGAGGTGCACCGGTCACAGAAGTAAAGGCGCTGGCCGCATAGGTCGTCCCCTGCCGGTAGGTGCTCTCGTAGGAATGGTCGGCGTTGTTGCCCGCGGCTACAAAATATCCCACACCCTCGGCGTAGGCGTTGTCGATCGCTTGAGCGATGATGCCGTCCTGGAAGAAGGGCTCGGCATAGTACATCACGTCGTCGACGATCAGGTTGGCGCCGGCCGTTTCGTGTAGGTCGGTGATGCTCTGCGCAAAGGCAGCTTGGCCCAGCGTCGCGGTGGCAAAGGCCAGCTCGGCACCGGGCGCGATGTCGTGGACCGTTTGCAGCATGGCGCGGCCTTCATCCAAGCCGCCGGAGGTCATGTCGCTGAGCACATTGACGGCGGTGGTATAGCCGTTGGGGTTGCCGTTGCCGGGCAGTTCGCCGGCGATAACATCCGCCGTCGCGCCGCCAAGGTTGTCGTAGCTGTCGGACAGGACACCGATAGTATTTCCTAAACCGCTCACGTTGAGATTCGTACGCAGGTCGTCCGAGAGCTGCGCGGCGTCACCTTGGGTCGAGATGGACGCGGTTTGGGAGATGAAGGGACGTACCGAGTGGACGCGGTTGAGGTCTGCCAAGTCTTCTAGCTTGTCGATGGGAACCAGGCCTGAAACGATGTGGCGGTGCGCACCGGTGACATCCATGCCCAGCTCAGTGAGTCGCTTCTCCAGCTCGTCCGGATCCCCGTAGGCCACAACGTCCACGACCACTTTTTCGTGGCCCATTTCGTTATGGACTTTGAGCAGCCGGTCTTCGGGCGTGAACTCCTGCAGCGGGCCGGGATGTTGGCGGACGATCTTCTCTTTGTCTTTGTGCTGCTCGAACTCCGGCACCAGAAAGGCCAGCTGAGTTCCCACTTTACGCAACCGGCCATCTTTGGCGTCGCTGTGGGTGCCGAAGACCGAGAGGGTCGCTTCTTGCCAAGCAGAGGAGCTGTCGCGGGTCAGGTCAGCCACCTCGACTGCCGGCGGTTTCTCGCGGGGAAAGGCGTCGATCGGTTCCGCGGCGGGGGGCGGGACTTGGGGAGGACCTTTGGCTTCCGTTTCGCCGAGCCCCTTCTCGAGCGGCTGGCCAGCCAGCAGGCGGCGATCTTCAAGCGACTCGGAAAGGAGTTTGCGGTACAGTTTTTGTCGGCGCAGACGCTGCTGACGTTTCTTGAGGCTGCGGCGAACGAGACTTGATAACTGGGGCAGTCGATTCATGGGAGTATCCTCTCATCCCGTGTGATGAATCCCAGTGCGCGCAAGGGGGACTTTGAAGCTTGCGTCGAGGGAGGGGCAATATGCCGCTTTTGAAACTGCGATTTTTCGCCATCGTGCCGGCACAATATCTTGAATTCGTCGCGTTTTTCGAGAGTGCGAAGAGTGAGCGAGGCAGAGCAGCTGTACCACCGCAAGTTGTTCCTCGCTGACGCTTCGGGTTCCGACGGAGGCCAAGCGCGCAACTTCAAAACTGACGCTTCGGGTTCCGACTGGGGCGCAAGGGCAACTTCAAAACGCAGCCGTTGGGGGCAGAAAAGCCGGCAGGCAGGAATGGTGCCAAGAGACTGCGGCGCGAAGCCATGCGGAACCGCACCGCATGCTCGGTGGCGTCTGAAACGAGTTGTCTGGAGACCAGACACCGGCCGCTCCGAACTGTGTCATACACTCGGGCCTATAGTATTAATGCAAAATGGATACAAAAACGTCACAAAAAATAAAAATATCATCTTTCTTTTCACGAATCGCGCCTGCAGATGCAGATGTGTAACACCAATGGGTGTAACCGTCGATCCGACGGTCAACATGCGAGCGTCATCGCTGGATAGTTGTCAAGCAGGTCTTGGTTGGCGTGTGTCGATGCCCCTTCGACGGCCATCCGGTGATCCAGAAACGTTCGCCAGTGGTCGCTTTGAAATGCAGCTCGCAGGTTGAGCATGCTACGAGCACCTTCAAGCGTCCAGCGCATCCCGCTGCGTTCCATGCGATCTTTCACCAAGTGACGGCACGCGCCTTCAATGACACCGGTCGCAATCGGATAACCTCGACGCAGGTACTCGTCATAGCGCATTCGGTCGGCGTTTTTTTCCAGATAGCCGCAGATTCGAGCCAGGTCTTTTGCGGCCCTCCCAGTCAGCCCCGCCGTGGTTCCGAGGCGGCGCAGGCCCGTAATGACAGACCGTACTTCACCTCGCAAGATTCGCAACAAACGTGTGCGAGTGAACGCTTTGCGGCCAGCATCGTCCTTTTTGAACAGACCGGCTGCTTCCCAGACATAGGATAAGGCATGAAGGATATCCAAGATCGGAACTGTCCGCGCACCGAACGACAGATGCAGCTTCATCGTCTCCCAAAGGCTGTCCTGGCCATCCATGAGCGTGATCAAGACTTGTCCACTGCGTCGGCGTGCAGTCACCTGACCGATGATCCAGGCTATGGCTACGTGAATTCCGCTGATGGGAAGTTCACCGCCCACGCCATCACTTTCCAGCGTGGGAAAGTGAGCGGTTGTGTTCTTGTTCTGAGGTCGAGGGCGTTTGACTTGCGTTGTCTCTTCATCGGGTTCGTCGCGAAATAACGCTGCGACGACCTCTTCAGCTGAGCGGACGTGAGGATCAACCGTGTAGACACTGGCCACTGTGGCCATCCGTCGGTTACCAGGATTCTTCTTTGCCGTCTCGAATGCAGCGACCTTGGACGAATCGTTTTTCACCAGGGGTACGCCCTTACAGTCCGCAGTGGCTACAAGCAACTTTGCCTCGCTGCCAGGTTCTGGTTGCGGCAAGTCGTCGAAAAACTCACCTGCGACCCGCCCAAGTTCGGCATTGATTTTTTCGGCCGTATCGACCGAAAACGTACCACCGAGGATCGCCCCCAAATTGGTCATCGCTTGTTCGTACGACGAGTCAACCGCCAACATTTGCGAGAACTCTTGCAGCAAATAGGACCACTGCCGCGGTGGCAGCGACATGCGAGCGCTAATCGGCCGCAGCTGGATCGCCTTCTTGGCACCTGGTGCGTAGGTAAACTGCTCGAACCGATGAGTTCCGAAGATGGATCGAACCGTTGTCTGATGAGCCTCCTCACTCCGGTAGAGGGGCTTACCGTCGTTGCTAGCGATCTCAGGACCCAAATCGCCTTCTCCTTGCAGGCGTATGAACAATTCGATTGTCTGATGACCCAATTGAAACACCGTATCACGAATGCTTCGTTCCACCGAATCGAACGAACTGCCGCTCTGAGCTGCGTCCTGAACGGCCTGCTTCAGCTGCTCAGTAACCGAGTCGATCATCTCGAGCGCGTCTTCGATTGCTGTCACATTCTCCGAGTTGGGGTTGCCCGAAGCATTTAAATCAGCGACCTTCATGGGAAGCGGCCTCCTTGCCTTGATGAAACGGATAAAACACCCGAATCATGGCAGGTTGGCCGCTTTTTGTTTACCCAGATTTCGCAACCAATCAGATCGGCCAAGCGGAACCGCGGTTACACCCAACACCAATCACACAAACTACTTTCAAATAGAAATTGTTTTTAGCACCACGGCCAAAAATTGTTCTGCTATTTGTGGACACGTTGTCAATATCACTGCCTATTAGTCGACAACAAAGATCACACACGCGCTTTGTGCGATTCAATATTGCAGATGAGCAATTTGTTGATATGTTCTGGGCGTGTATGGGAAACGACAAGATAGAAGCGACGCTCCGGTCTGTATCGCGGTTGCGTTTTCGGCTCGGCGGGAGCCTCGCCCTCCCGAGCGTCTTGCAAGTTTGTCGAGGTGGGTGGTGATGGGTATCCTGCTGCGGAGCTTGTCCCCTTCGTCCTGTTTATCATGTTGATCTTGTCTTCTGCTTGTTGACAGGATTTACAGGATCAACAGGATGGCTGGGGACCGCGATACCGAATCAGCCGTTTGGCGCCAAATTTGCCAGTCTGCGCCGCCAAGTAGTGAAAAGCGCAACATCAAAACTGACGCTTCGCGCTTCCCATGGAGGCGCAACATCAAAAGCCCGGTTTCTACGCTGGTCTTGGCAGATGCTGTGACACGTCGCGGGTACGAGTTTATCCGTGTGGACCTAGGCTTCCTAACTCGGTGCCCTGCCGATAGACGCGGGTCACTCTTCGCGGCTCCGCCAGCAGTGCGTCGTATGGATCGCGCGAATCAGCCGCTTCAATAGCCACGAGATCAGCTATCTTGCCAGCAACCAAGCTGCCGCGAAGATGCTGTTGCCCGAGCGCCCGAGCGCCGTTGAGTGTGGCCAACCTCACGGCGACCTCCGGCGAGACGTCTCTGTGTTTGTCGATGACGTGGGCAACCTCTTCCAAAACGCTCAGGTCGGGATTCGACGCACGCGAATCTGTTCCCAAGGCGACTCGGACGCCTGCAGTCAACAGCGCCCGCAGCGGGTAGCGGTCGTGCCCAAAGTAGCTGTGAGTGCGGGGACAATAGACGACCGACATCCGCTGCCGATTCGCCGCTAAGAGCTGGACATCCGGGCCTACCAGATAGTTGCCGTGTATGACCAGCGTGCGGTGCGCCGAGGACAAACTCCTCAAATAGTCCAAGGGACGTGTCTGCAACGCCACGGCGGCGGGGTGCCATGCCTGCAACTCCGCCAGTAGGTCGACGAGCGCACCCTTCCCCGAACTTAGTAGTTCCAGTTCCTCCTGAGACTCGGCTAGATGCATCGCCAGCGGGATGCGCCGATCAGCCGAAAGGCGGACAATCGCGTCGAGACAGCGAAGGCTGATCGTATACGGCGCATGGGGACTGATTCCTGCGAACCATTCGTTGATGGCAAAATCGTCAAGAAATGTTGCACCAGCACGGAGCAGCCGAGCGATCTCGCTATCCGCCAAACCCAACAGCTCGAAGAACGCGCCGCCAGCCACGCCAACTTCCTCCATCGAGTCAACCGCGGTGGCAGCGGTGACAATATCTGCACACAAGGTGACGCCGCTGCGGATGCTCTCGTTGAGTCCCTGACCGATCTGGCTACCAGCCGACCTGGGTGCCTCGAGATCGTCCGAGCGCCGATGCGCGACCACTGCGCGAATCCAGTTGGCAAACCCCATGCCGGGGAAGCCGAGCGGTCTGGTCAGGTTGCTGAATTCCAGATGTGTGTGCGCATTGACCAAACCGGGCAACAGCACGACGTCTCCGAGATCGGTGTAGGATGCTCCCCTGACGGCCTTCTCGACTCCCACGATTCTGCCGTTACTGATGTGAACGACGCCATTGTCCAATGGAGGCGACTCCACGGGCAGCACGTAGCGGGCGCGTAACGTCGTTGGCATCGGCTGCATGCGAGAGACTGCGAGTCCTGACGCTAGCCTCGTTCTCGCTCGGGCACGGGAAAGGCAGCAGGAGAGACGGCGCGCGGACTGGAGGACTGATGGTCCAGGGCATTGCGCAGCGCTTCCTCCTCAGACACCTCGTAGGGCAAGCTGCGGAACCAGTTCAACACAAGAGTCGTCAAGAAGACACTGATGATGACCACCGGCAGCTGGTAGGAAAGCCCACTCGCGCTCACCGAATAGAGCTCGCGCCAGGCTGGGTGCGTGTCGACAAGCTCGGGGATCTTTAGTGCCATCACCAGCGACACGGAGTTGTAGCACAGGTGGAAGGCAATCCCTGGTAACAGGCTACCGGTTTGGACCGCAATGTAGCCGATGACGAGGCCCACGGCGAAGGCCGTCATCGATTGCTGCAGAATGCCATGAGCCGCCCCGAAGAAGAGGCTGCTGGCGACGATGGCACCCCAGCGGTGTCCTAGGTGACGGAATCCAGAAAGGATGAAGCCTCGAAAGGCCAGCTCCTCACAAATCGCCGGGGCTAGCGCGAAAACTCCGAGCACCAGCCAGATGCTGGGAGCTCCCTCGATCAAACTGCTGACGGCCCCCAGCTGCTCTTGGATCTCGCTCGTGAACGGATAGAGAGTCCGGACTGCTTCTGCCAGCGCCATTCCAAGGGGATGGATTGTGATCGCCAGCATGATCGCCATCGGAATCGCCGACAGCCGCGTCGGCCGAAGTAGTAACGTGCGGCGAGGGTTCCGCGTCAGCATGACGGCCATCAACAAGGCCGGGGCCGCGATGAAAGCAATCAGAGACACCAAAGTGCTCGCTGCGAACGTATCCCAAGAGGTGGGCATCCCTACGAATGATGAAGCAAAGAAGCGAATCAACAGCAGCAGCACACCGCAGCAGGCAGCTTCGGCAATGCTCGGCGTCTCGCGGCGGTCACGCACCATGTGACGCAGCCAGACACCCAAGCTCCAGCGCTCACTTTCGCGAAATAGTACGGACTCGTTGTTGAACTGATCGATTGCCCAGCGGATGGCAAGCAAGCAGCAAACCGTCGTGACGCCAATAACCGGCAGAGTAAACCGGATCGCCTCCACATACTGGCCTTCGATCAACGCCCGCAGCAGCAGCATCATTCCTGTAATGGGAATCAGGCTTGTCCCCAAGTCCAACTCCGCCGCGGGCAACATCGGCAGCATCATCAGAGGCAACGAGAACAAGAGCAGTGGCATTAAGTAATACTGGCCCTCTTTCGAACTGCGGGCAAACGCCGCGATTGCCAACGACAACGCGCTGAATAGTGCTGAAATAGGGACGAGTGAGAGCAACAGCCAAAACAGCGCCGTCAAAGGAGGCGATGTCAAAGCCGGTGTGGCCAGCTCGCTACTGAGTTGGTTGATTTGGCCGATAACGAACAGACCCGTCAATCCCATGCTGGACAAGTTGAGCAGCGAAGTTGCGATGCTGAAGGACATGATGGTGAGCAACTTCCCACAGACAATCTCATTGCGGCCGGCCGGCCCGCACAAGAGCGTCTCTAGCGTCCCTCTTTCTTTCTCACCAGCGCAAAGGTCAACGGCTGGGTAAAAGGCACCTGTCAAAGCCCAGATCAACACGACAAAAGGCAGGATCTTAGACCAAATCGCGGCCCGTCGGCTCTGCCTGCGAGAGACGTCTGTGCTCACAAAGCTAAAAGGCTCGGTGGCCTCAAGCGGAACCTGGCTGGAAATCAGGTTCTCCTGCACAATCGCCTTCCTCCAGCGCACGAGGACCTGTTTGACCCGATCGCGCGCGATGCGCGACCGGTCGCTGGCGCTGTTCACGAAGATCTCGGGCTGAGGAACAGTAGGAGGCGAGGATTGCCCGGCAGCGGTTTTGTGGCGTTGTGGCTGGAGCCGGCGGCGAAAGTCAGCAAGCTTTTCGGCGAAGTCAGCGGGGATGACAACAACCGCTGCAAACTCACCGGCACCGATTAACTGCTCGGCATCTTTGCGGGGCGCGGCGGCCGGGTCGTTGTCGGCAGAGACAGTCAACTGCAAGAGTCGGGCCTCGCGCGGCCCGCAAAATTCCTCCGAGAAACGGTCTCCTTCGATCAACTGAGGAGATGCGGGTAATCCGGCCGCTCCGACTATTAGGATCGATGTGGTGTGTTCGCGAGAGAATTGAGCCACTTGCAAGAAGCCCATCCCCATCAGTGGATAGAGAAGCAGTGGCAGCACCGCAATGGTGAAGATCGTGCGGCGGTCGCGCAGTTGGTCGCGAACCTCACGAAGGAAGATCCATTTGACGTTAGACCACTTCATACGTTCTCTGTCTTAAGTTGGGTCCCGCCCTACAGCGTTTTCGATCGGCCGCGTGTCAGCTTAAAAGGAGCATGTCAGTTCAAGATCGGTTGCAGTTCGCCTCGGCATGCATCGTGAGCGGAGATCAGCCGGAAGAAGAGCTCTTCCAGATCAGGCTCGCAGTGCTCCGTTTGCAGCTCAGTGAGAGTTCCTTCGGCCAGAATATGGCCCCGGTGGAGGATGGCAATCCGATCGCATAGTCTCTCGGCCTCTCGCATGATGTGTGTCGAAAAGACAATACACTTGCCTTGCTCCCTCAGCTCGTCGACCGTGGCCAACAGCGCCCTGGCGACCAACACATCGAGCCCTGCGGTCGCCTCGTCGAAAATCAGGACCGATGGATCGTGCACGATCGCGCGGGCGATCGAGACTTTTTGTTTCATACCCGTCGACATCTTGGCTCCCAAAACGTCACGGATCTCGTTTAACTGCAGTCGTTGAAAGAGCGTCTCCATGCGGGCTCGCAGCTGGGCGGGCTCGATTCCATGTAGCCGGCCGAAGTACTCGACCATCTCCCAGGCGGTCATGCGATCGTAGACAGCCGTATTGGTCGAGACGAACCCGATTTGTCGTCGCACCAGCGCCGGCTGGGTCAAGACATCGTATCCGTTCACGGTGGCCATGCCGCTCGTCGGCTGCAGCACCGTGCTCAGTATGCGCAGGACAGTTGTCTTTCCTGCACCGTTGGGTCCCAGCAGACCATAGATTTGCCCGGGCTTGGCTTCAAAACTGATGCCTGCGACCGCCAAAAACTGCCCCAGACGGAGGTCGCTGTAGGACTTGGCGAGCTGGCGGACTTCGATCATGCATATCGCCCAAAACGCGAGCGTGTGAACTTCCGAACGAGCCCGCACGAGTAGTGTTCGTGTCGATTCAGTCTAGGCGCAAACCAGCCATCACATGGCAGGAGTCTTGCGCGCTGGTTTAGCCAGCCGGCCAGTAGTAGCGGAAACACTGCCCCTCTCTGTTCAAGCCTAACCGTCCAGCTGCAACTTGGGAACTAGTTATGCCAAGGTTACTGAAACCGGAGCTGCACTTGGGTACCGATTGCAACGGTTCTTACTATTAGAGAGCTTGACGGCCCACCCAGGATAAAGCATCTTGAACGCTGGGTCTGTCTAGTTTGCAGCGGAAGTTGCGGTCCAAAGTCGGGAGACGGTGAATGACGAAGTCACCATGGAATGTGCAAGCCGCTGTAGCCATACTGCTGGCCCTGTCGGCAGGCGGGTGCGGGCGGTTCGCGTCGCAATCCGAGCCTGGTGCGTCAGCGGCACCAGGTCAGTCATTGGACAGCCACCAGAGGATGTTGGCGACGCTGAAAGAGATCGAGTCTCGGACTGCCGACGAGAATGAGTACTTGGGCGATGGCAAAGCACGTCGCCTACAGCAACACTTGACGACTCTGCCCGCCAGCGCTCATCCGATGCAGAAACTCCAGCTGATGTGGCATCTCGGCGAAGCGCAACTGCAGATCGGCTCGACCGAGCAGGCCATCGAAACCTTCAACAGCTGCGAGGAGCTGCTTCCCGGCGTCGCGTCGTTTCTTGATGATACGCAGCAGATTCGTGACGACCTCAATTTCAAACTAGCGGTCGCCTCCTTGCGATTGGCTGAAGACCGCAACTGTGTCCACTGCCGGGAAGCAGAATGCTGTATTTTTCCCCTCCGTGGTGGTGGCGTGCATCGGAACCAATCACCGGCCCGCAGCGCCATCAACCGGTTGACTGCATTCTTGGAGCAAAACCCCGACGACTCGGCTGCCCTCTGGTTGATCAACGTGGCCTATATGGCCGTCGGTGAGCACCCCGAGCGGGTGCCGCCGCAGTGGCTACTGCCGTCCTCGGCCTTTCAGTCGGACACCGATTTTCCCCGTTTCAAGAACATCGCTCCGGACTTGGGACTCGACAACGTCTCGTTGTGCGGTGGCATGGTTGTGGATGACCTGAACGCCGACGGCTGGTTGGATGTGATGACCTCGACGTGGAGCACGTCCGGGCAGATCCTCTGTCGGCTGAGCAACGGTGATGGGACGTTTTCCGATACCACCGAGGCGTCGGGGCTAATGGGACTGTTCGGGGGTCTCAACCTCGTTCAGGCTGATTACGACAATGACGGAGATGTCGATATCCTCGTGTTGCGTGGAGCGTGGCTCGACCAGGCTGGCAAACACCCGAATTCTCTGCTGCAGAACGATGGTCAAGGCGGATTCCGTGATGTGACCTTCGAGGTGGGTCTCGGCGAGAATCACTATCCGACGCAATCGGCGTCGTGGGCTGACTACGACAACGATGGTGATCTCGACCTGTATATCGCCAACGAAATCGGTCCCTCAGAGTTGTTCAACAACGATGGAACCGGCCACTTCAAGAACGTGGCGTTCGCAGCGGGAGTTGCAAACGGCGGTTCACCAAAGGGCGTCATTTGGGGTGATTACGATAACGACCGTTACCCCGACCTGTATGTCTCTAATTTCACGGGTCCCAATCGGCTGTTCCACAACAATGGCGACGGGACGTTCACCGATGTGGCGGGCCAGGCCGGGGTGACGGGCCCGAATCGGAGTTTTCCGACGTGGTTCTGGGACTTTAACAATGACGGATCGCTCGACATCTTCGTCGCGGCCTATTGGTCGGACGTCGATCACTTTGCGGCGGACTACCTGGGCCGGCCTGGTGACGCGGAAACCGACCGTCTGTATCAGGGGGACGGCCAGGGAGGGTTTCGAGACGTCACCGAGCAAATGCAACTCGATCGGGTCACCCTTCCTATGGGCTCGAACTTCGGGGACGTCGACAACGACGGATACCCTGACTTCTATCTCGGTACGGGCTACCCAGACTACGAAGGAGTGATGCCGAATCGGATGTTCCACAATCTGCGCGGGAGTGGCTTTGCGGAGGTAACGACTGCGGCGGGGTTAGGCCACTTGCAAAAGGGACATGGGGTCGCGTTCGCGGACTACGACCACGACGGCGATCAGGACATCTTCATCGAAATGGGCGGGGCCTTTCCGGGCGACGCCTTCGCTGACGCGGTTTTCGAAAACCCGGGTTTTGAAAACCACTGGATCGTAATCAAACCGGTCGGCACGCGTTCCAACCGGGCAGGAATCGGCGCTCGAATCCGGGTAGATATCGAGGAAGACGGCAAACCGCGCACCATTTACAAATGGGTCAACAGCGGCGGTTCGTTCGGTGGAAGTCCGCTACGCCAACATCTTGGGCTGGGCGCCGCCCAACGCATCAAGATGCTCGAAGTCTACTGGCCGACCAGCGATACCACGCAGCAGTTTCGCGATGTCCCGGCAGACCAGATGATTGAGGTCACCGAGGGACAAGAAACTTACCGCACTCTGACTATTAGGTAGTCCGGATGCCGCCTTTCTTGACAGGATTTACAAGATCAACAGGATGACCCGAACCCGCGATACAGAATCAGCCGCTGGGCGTTAGCCCACGGTTCTCACCAAAACCGGATGCTAACGCATTGCGGCTGATTTGTTGGACGGCTAGACTTCGATATCACGTCTGCCGCACAGGACGCCTGCACCGTCGGCAACGTCACGCGGAGCGTGACGTCTACGTAGCCATCACGCTCCGCGTGATGAGGCAGCGCAATGTAGCGTGAATTCTAAGATGGTCCACCCGACCTCTCCGCCGTCGAGCCGTTCCGGCAACCTGTTTCATTTTGTTGATCCTGTCGTCTGCCCTTCTTGACAGGATCTACAGGATCAACAGGATGACCCGCGATCCAAAATCAGCCGCTGGCCGTTAGCCCACGGTTCTCACCAAACCGGATGCTAACGCATGCCGGCTGATTTGTTTGACCGTGGAACGCGGTTAGCTTCGATATCACGTCGATCGCACAGGACGCCCCAACGGTCGGCAACGTCACGCGGAGCGTGACGTCTACGTAGCCATCACGCTCCGCGTGATGTGGCAGCGCAATGTAGCGTGATTTCTAAGATGGTCCGTCCGACCCCTCCGCGGTGGAGCCGTTCCGGCAACCTGTTTCATTTCGTTGATCCTGTCGTCTGCCTTCTTGACAGGATTTACAGGATCAACAGGATGACCCACGATCCAAAATCAGCCGCTGGGCGTTAGCCCACGGTTCTCACCAAAACCGGATGCTAACGCATTCCGGCTGATTTGTTTGACCGTGGAACGCGGTTAGACTTCGATATCGCGTCGATCGCACAGGACGCCCCAACGGTCGGCAACGTCACGCGGAGCGTGACGTCTACGTAGCCATCACGCTCCGCGTGATGAGGCAGCGCAATGTAGCGTGATTTCTAAGATGGTCCGGGCCGATGCATCTCGGCTCGGCAGGAGCCTCGCCCTCCCGAACGTCTTACGCGTTTCCGGCAACTCGGCGGTCGTACCGCACGTCCAGGTGCGCTGGCTTACTTTTGGCGTATGACCAGCAGCTGATCGACGCGCGGCTGCTCGATGACATCGACCTCCCCGGGGGTCCAGCGAACCTCGATACGGTCGATCGTCTCTCGCTCGCCAAGCCCAAAATGCAGCCGCAGGCCGTGGTGGCTCTGGTAACCACGCCCGCTATGTACTTCGGCGATCTGATGCAAGGAACCCGCCACCACGCGAACTCTGGCGCCCACGCCATCCCGATTGCTGAGTTTTCCCTGCAACCGCACCTGAATCCAGTGATGTTCGTTCTTGGAGTCGTTGCGCAGAATCGTCGGCCGCCGACGCGAGTTAAGAATGACCGCATCCACATCTCCGTCATTGTCCAAGTCACCAAACGCGGTTCCCCGACTGGAGAGTTTCACCTGCAGTCCATCACCACTCGACGCCGACGCATCGACAAACTTCCCCTGGCCGCCGTTCAGCAAGAGAATATTCCGAGCATTGTAGAATCTGCGGTCGTCGATCTTCTCGATGTGGTCTTGGAGGTGCCCACAAGCCACAAAGATGTCGAGATCGCCGTCGTTGTCGAAGTCAACAAATCCCGTACCCCAGTTGACGTGAGGCAGCGAACCAGCGCCGGCACCGCTCAGCAACGTGGCGTCGTCGAAGACCCCTTCACCTGCGTTGCGGTAGAGCACCGGGAGCTCTTCGGCAAAATCGGTCATGAAAAAGTCGAGCCGGCCGTCGTTGTCGTAGTCGCCACAGTCGACGCCCATGCTGCCGTTGTCACTGCCGTGCAGATTGAAGGCCACGCCCGCCAACAGGGCGTCCTCCGTGAATTTTCCCGTACCGTCGTTGGTAAACAGGAAGTTGGCGACTGCATCGTTGCTGACCAGGACATCGGTATCACCGTCATCGTCGTAGTCAGCAGCCACCACGCCCATGCCGTACGCCGCGTGTTCCGCAATCCCCACCTCTTGACTGACGTCGCTGAACGTTCCGTCGCCGTTGTTGCGATAGAAGGTATCGGGCTCCGGGTCGAAGTCATGGGGACTGGGGTACATGGGAAACCCCGCAGTCGTCCGTGGCACCTGCTTTTCCGGCGAGAACTGAATGTAGTTCGCGACGTAGAGATCGAGATCGCCGTCCCTGTCTGCGTCCAGAAACGCGACGCCTGCGCCAACCTTGTGGCCGTTGTCGACGGCTGCGATCTGCGTCACATCGGTGAACGTCCCATCACCGTTGTTGCGGTAGAGAACGTTCGGACCGTAGTTACTGATATACAGGTCCTGATCGCCGTCGTTGTCATAGTCGGCGGCGGCGACGCCCAAACCGAATCCGGTGTCTCCCACACCGGCGACCGCAGTCACGTCTGTGAACTTCATGTTCCCGTCGTTTCGGTAGAGCGCGTTCTGCGGAGCGTCGTTCTTGTCTGGCGCGGCCGGGATCGACGTACCATTCAGGAAGTAGATGTCCAAGTCACCATCACCGTCGTAGTCGAAAAGAGCCAGGCCAGCACTGACCGCTTCGACGAGGTACTGCTTGCCCCGACTGCCGTCGGTGTGACGAAAAGTAATCCCGGTCTGGTCCGTGATGTCCCGCAACAGAATCGGACCTTCCGCGGCACACAACGGCGCGTTCAGCAGCGGCAGCCAGAGGCTGTAATTCACCACGAGCAAGATCCCTCCCAGGAACCTCCCGGCAACCCCCTTCCGTTTGGCAGAGAAGAAAGCGGTGAACACGCTCAAATGCACGGGAGCCAACCTTTCGCTACGACCATTCGTGAATCCAGATCAGCGACTCTGCAGGAGCTGTTCGTAGGCCTGACGATATCCCGTGTTGCCGGGCTCGATGGCGACGGCCTGCCGCACGGCGTTCACAGCTGCCGAGTAGTCTCCTTGGGATTGATGCGCCACACCCAGCACGAAATAGTGCTCGGCACTTGGTTGCAGGTCAACCGCCTGCTGAGCCAGAGGGATGGTCCGTGCCGCATTCCGGCCAGTTTGCACATAGAACAACGCCAATGCGCTGTAGGCGTCGGGGCGGTCCTCCGCCAACTCACAGGCCCGGGTCAATGCTCCTTCGGCGCGATCCAACTGGCCCAACTGGAGCAGGGAGCGACCCAACTCTACTAAGTGACCGGCGTTGTCAGGCTCGATTGAGACTAGTTGTTGCAGCACCTTCACGAGCTTCAGTTGGTCGTTCCTGTCCCGATATAGCCGCGCTAAGGCTGTGCGGCTTTCGATATCCGCCGGCTCATAAGCGGCAGCCTTCAGCCAGTGGTGTTCGGCTTGTGCCAATTCCCCGTGATACTGGTAGACCTTGCCAGCTTCCAAGTAGGCGTCGGCCAGGTAGCCGCGGACCCGCCCGCGATCTTCCCGGTTCCGCATGTCGACTACGCCACGTTTTGTCTCGGCCTGCTTGAGGCTCTGGAATCTCTGCCGCCAGTTGGCGGCCTGTTTTCGATCGCCCAACCGCGCACAAACATTGGCGAGCACGTAGTAGGCGTCCGTGTCTTCTGGATTCTCCTCGATCGCACGGAGGAGGTGTGTCCGTGCTTCCTCATAACGACGCAGCTGTAGCAGAATCTGTCCGAGCAGATAGTGCGTTCCGGCAACAGCTGTGCCGGACCGCTTTCCCTGCTCCATGACCGCCAGAGCCTCCTGCATTTTTCCACAGTACATGAGTGCGTCCGCCAGTTGGTTGGCCAGTCCGGGCATCGTCTGGTCCAACTCCATAGCCTGTTGTAGGAGCTCGACTGCTTCGGCATATTCACCATCCTCGGTCAACTTGCCGGCGATTTGCCGGTAGCCGGGCGCGAAATCGGGATCCAACACAAGGCTCTGCCTCCAACAACGCATTGCCTCAGCAGACTTGCCAAACAGCGAGAGGATGCTCCCCTTGACGCTCTGGGCATGTGCGCTCCGCGGGAAAGCCGCGGTCAGTGCGGCGAGCACGTCGTTGGCCTCCGCGGCCATCTGATGCTCCGAGGCGTCGAGTGGAACCGTTGGCAGCAGGGGTGAGTCGTCCAGCGGCACCGGGGGAGACTGAGCCGGCACCCACCATCGAGGTAAGACCCTATATCCGGCGACACCTAATGCCAGTACGACCGCGGCCACGATCCAGAGCCAACCGAACGACCTACGGCTGGACGAGGTCGACTTCGCCTGCTGTTCGTGTCGTCGACGTGTTCGCCGGGAGCGCTCGCTCATAGGGTCCACCACCCAAGCCAACCTAGTTTGGCCCCAGCGGCTGTGTCAACCGCCCTGGCGCAGCCGACGACCGCCGGGCGGCTGCATGCTTCGATGAGTGTCCTCCGACGATCGGGCGCGTCAATCGAGCGAGCTCAGTACTCTCGTACCACGAAGGACTTGCCAGTTCCGCTCCGCAGCTGCTTAGCAAGTTCCGGAAGAAGCTGCCGAAACAGGTTGTGGCGAGGATTGTGGCCGGTGCTGTCGACGCGCAAGATGAAGTCCCGATCGATGAGTTGAAAGCCGGGGATCATGTTGTACGAAGCCTCGCCAATCATGGCAGGATGGCCGGCTAAGACCAGCTGGCCTTTGCTCTTGTCCATATGAAAGTGCTTGGCCCAAGCCTTGGCCGCTTTGGGATGTGGGGCTTTCATATTGAGGTTGTAGAGCAAGAGATGCACGTGTACGACCTTGCCCTCGGAAAGATCAATACCGCCGTACTTGCGAGCCAGGTGATCGATCGACTCCAGCCCCGCTTGCGGGCGAATCCCCCCGTAGCTCCCGTAGTCATGGGCACCGCAAAACGCCTGACAGCCTGGACACGACATGCCGATCGGTTCGATCAGGATCGGTCGACCCTTGTAGTCTGAAAGGCGAGTGAGTTGGCCTTCCTGGTCGATCAGCTCCAAGTCCGGGTAGGGTTGCTTCAGCTCGGGCGGCCACTTGAACTCAGGTGCACCCTGCCCGATCACGGAAGTGACAAGTGGAATCTCCTCGCCCATCTTGTAGGTGAAGAAACCCACGCCCGCTACGACTGCCACTGTCAGAAAGAACGCTCTCATCGATACTACCTGCCCGTGGTATTAGCACACTTCACGTGCCGTAACCGTCTCTCCTACAAACCTCGGGGACGATTCAGCGGAACGCGCCTGCTACGTTTCGAACCGCTCCAGCCCTCTTAAGACGTCGCCTGCGTCAAACCATGCGCGCAGGCTATTAAAACATAGGCCACGCCGAGGCGCATGAGCTACGCTTGGGATAGCTCTAGTTGGCAACTTTCCTGAGCGCCTAGTATCGGGCAACACGGAAACGCGACTGAAACACCCGCTGCAACGCGAGTTCCCCCCCCTTCAGTCACCCTCGCCTCGCAATCCGAACACCGCATAGCAGGCACGTCGATCTCATGAATTGTGAAAACTGCGGCGCACCCGTTGTCGCCGTTCGCGGCCGTGGACACTTCGTCTGCGAGCACTGTGCATCGCTTCATTTCGCCGAATGCTCGGAGCAATCACCAGATGGGCTCACAGCACTCGATCAAGACACGGACGTCGGGTGCCCGTGCTGCAAGACCAAGCTGAGCCTGGGATCGGTCGAGGGTGTCCAGCTTCACTACTGTCCAGATTGCCGAGGACTGTTGATTCCGAGCGAAGATTTCACCTTCATCGTTCAGCAGCTCAGGGAGGGCGGACCAGACGACAGCGAAGCACCAACGCCTTTGAATCCAGCCGAACTGCAGCGGCGCGTCTCATGTCCGCAGTGCGGAAACAAGATGGAGGTCCATCCATACCACGGTCGTGGCAACGCCGTCATTGACTCTTGCCATCGCTGTGCCGTCATCTGGTTCGACCACGGGGAGCTAGGTCTCATCGGCCGAGCGGCGGCCACGGGGTGAGGGACGGCGGGGGAACGTCGTTGTAGAACGTTCGGGAGGGCGAGGCTCCGGCCGAGCCGAGATAGAAGATAGATTGGAGTGCTGGTTACGGTGGTAACCGTGGACTGACACAACGACCGAGCTGTTTGAACGCCGGTTGGAGGACGTGCTTCGAGAGGTCCGACGGACCAGCTTAGAAATCACGCTACCTGCGATGCTTCATCACGCGGAGCGTGATGACTACGTAGACGTCACGCTCCGCGTGACGTTGCCGACCGTGCAGGCGCCCTGTACGATCGACGTGATATCAAAGTCTAACCGCGTTCCACGGTCAAACAAATCAGCCGCAATGCGTTAGCAGCCGGTTTGGTAAGAACCGTGGGCTAACGCCCAGCGGCTGATCTTGGATCGCGGGCCATCCTGTTGATCCTGTAAATCCTGTCAAAAAACAGAAGACAGGATCAACAAAATGAAACAGGATTGCCGGAACGGCTCTACTGCGAAGGGGTCCGACGGACCAGCTTAGAAATCACGCTACATGCGATGCCTCATCACGCGGAGCGTGATGGCTACGTAGACGTCACGCTCCGCGTGACGTTGCCGACCGTGCAGGCGCCCTGCGCGATCGACGTGATATCAAAGTCTAACCGCGTTCCACGGTCAAACAAATCAGCCGCAATGCGTTAGCAGCCGGTTTGGTCAAAACCGTGGGCTAACGCCCAGCGGCTGATCTGGATCGCGGGTCATCCTGTTGATCTTGTAAATCCTGTCAAAAAACAGAAGACAGGATGAACAAAATGAAACAGGATTGCCGGAGCGGCTCCACCGCGGAGGGGTCGGACGGATCAGCTTAGAAATCACGCTACATGCGATGCTTCATCACGCGGAGCGTGATGACTACGTAGACGTCACGCTCCGCGTGACGTTGCCGACCGTGCAGGCGCCCTGTGCGATCGACGTGATATCAAAGTCTAACCGCGTTCCACGGTCAAACAAATCAGCCGCAATGCGTTAGCAGCCGGTTTGGTCAAAACCGTGGGCTAACGCCCAGCGGCTGATCTTGTACCGCGGCCCTGGGCCATCTCGTTGATCCTGTCAAACCAATAGAAGACAAGATCAACGCTTACCCAACGTTACGGTAACGGCAAACAAACGGCGACTGTCTGCGTCGTGTTCAATCGAATAGTCTGGTTGCCCCAGCGTCTCGCGGACGAAGTCCGCCAAGATCGGCTCAAAGGCCTGTAAGGTCTCCGGGCTGTTTGGGGCCAAGGCGCGATCGGCGATCGTCAACTCAAACTGGTTATGGTCGAACTTCAGCCCTGGCAGCTCTTTCTCCAAACGCTCGCACGCGCTCACCGCAGCCGTCAAGCTCAGGCTCAGTTTGTCAGCGTTCGAGCCCTCGCAGACCGCTTTCCGGTTATAGAGCAGACCCATTCGGTTGCCCGCATTGTCCAGGACATAGTCAGCCTCATGCCCGATCAAGGCAACGGCAGGACCGGCAGGAACGTGCCGGTAGTCGGCCACATCGATTAGCAACTCGCCCATCGATTGAGCTGCCACCCAACCGTGAAAAACCTCGACAAATCGCTCCAGTTCGACTTCGAGCTGACCGTCTACGAAGAGTTTCACATTGATGTGCTGTAGGTTCACTGCGCTGCCCCAGCCTCGCTTAGGCCTTCGCTGCGCAGGCGATTATAGCAACTGTGCACGGCTTCGATGAACAGCTGCGACTCCTCGATGCGGTGATGAGCTGACTCGGCCGTGGCCGGTGCGCTGGCGTTTGTATGAGTCGCAAATAGATAGTTCGCAAACTTCGGTCCCGCGAAAGGATCGAAAAACACCTCGGTGTCGAAGTAACGCTCTCGGAACTCGTCGACCACTTCGTCCGGATCCTCTTCGGTCACGTCGTCATACTGCAGTTGCACCAGGGCCTTGGCTGCTTTGATCATTGCGGAATACGCGTCCAAGCTGGCTTGCTGTGAATTGCCCTCTTCGAGCTGGATCTGAGCCCCGAAGACGATCCTCTCGGCTGCGGTCATCTCGAACTCATACTGTGTCACCACTTCGCCCGCGCATTCGCCCTTGCCGATATCACCGAGGCTGTACTGGCGCGGATCGCCCCAGTCGGTGTAAAAACTAGGCTCGTCCTGATGCTCGGGCGGGTCGCCAGTGAGTGGATCGAGCACCTCCCGGATCTTGGCTTTGCCAACTCGCGCCACGAACTGCGTGAATCGCTCCGCGGATTGCCGGGAGTTCAAATAAAAATCGGTAATCACGTCCAGTGCCTCGGGAACTCGCTTGGAGGGAATCGCTACGATCGGCAGGCCGTACGATCCGGCGTTCTCCTCCCACTGGCCACCGAGAACCACCTGAAAGTGAGGCACCTTGAATCCCTGCATTGTGCGGCTCACGCCGTAGAAACCGATATCCCCCACATGATGTTGTCCGCAACTGTTGAAGCAGCCGCTGATCTTGATGTGCAAGTCCTGGATGGCTTGGTCCAAACGCAGGCTGGTCACCGCGAGCCGAGTGCGCAACTCGGCAGCTAATCCGCGCGAAGACGAGATCCCGAGCTTGCAGGTGTCGGTGCCCGGGCAAGCCACAATGTCCAAGATGTTGTTCGCACCTGGCGCTGCCAGGCCGGCGGCATCTAGTGCTTGAAACAGAGCCGGAACATCCGACTTGCTGATCCAGCGCAACAAGAAGTTCTGTTCCACCGTCGTGCGAATCGTGCCACGGGTAAACTCTCGGCAAATATCGGCCAGCTGCCGAAGTTGATCGGCCGTAAGATCCCCCAGGGGCAAAGTCACCGTGGCGGTCACGAAACCCTCTTGCCGCTGATCCGCGACGTTGGTTTTCACCCACTGTTGCAACCGCTCATTGCCCTCCAAAGACGGCATCTCGCCAGGGGGCTTCAGAGGCGTTTCTTCACAATCTGAGCTAGTCGCCAAATGGGCTGTCCAGCGCGGGTCAACGGGAAGCTTGGCCCGCTCAGCCAGCACCTCTTCCTTGAACTTTTCCATGCCCCACTTCTCGATCAAGAACTTGAGCCGGGCACGGCTACGCATCTTCTTTTCGCCATGCCTGCCAAAGACCCGGGCAATCGCCTGGACGATTGGCAGCACCTCCTCAGCCGGTACGAACTCGTCGAACAGTTTGGCCTGCCGCGGCACCGCACCCAGCCCGCCACCCACAACGACACGGAATCCCTGCTGCTGCTCGCCGTCCACAACCCGTGTGGCTGCGATGCAGCCGAAATCGTGCATCTGCGCCAGCCCGCACGCGTGCTGACTGCAGCCACTGAAACTCGGCTTGAACTTTCGTCCAAAGTTCTGCGCATCGGGATGGCCCAGCAGGAATTGCGTCAATGCCTGGGCGTGCGGCGTCGCGTCAAAGGGCTCATCGGGGCACACCCCCATGAGTGGACAGCCAGTAACGTTTCGCACCGAGTTGCCGCACGCCTCGCGCGTCGTGATACCGACCGCGGCGAGCCGCCGCATTACCGTAGGTGTGTTGTCGATGTGAACAAAATGTAACTGAATGTCCTGCCGGGTCGTGATATGGGCGATCCCGTCCGAATACTCCTCGGCCAGTTCCGCCAACACCTCGAGCTGCTCCGGAGTCACGCCTCCGAAAGGGATCTTGATCCGCTGCATGCCGGGGGCATCCCACACCGTGTGAGGCCCTTTGGTGATCTTGTCCGCGTAGGCAAGCGTCTTCGATTCGCTGCCGTCGTGCCGCTGTCCGTTGTCATAGCGCTGACCATAGACACCTCGACGTAAACGAGTCTCAGCAAAGATCTTCTCATCGAGCTTATCTTGGCTTCTGAGGTCGATTTCCGTCTCGAAGGTGTCGATCTCCTCGGCGAGTTGTGCGGGGAGCTGTCCGGCTAGACGGTCTTTCCAGAGCTGGTTACTGGCCTTCATTGGAGGGGGTGCGCCTTCCTACGCTTTGCGGCTTGTCGGTCGCTCAAGTTGATTGGCGATCCTGGGGCTGACGTTCCGGGCCAGCGCGGCGGGACGAAGCAACGCTCGGCGCCGCCCTGACTGCAGCGTCGAACGCTCAACTCTTGCCCGGTAGGGGAGATACGACATAAGATTACAACTTGCAACATATCAGAATCAGGCTCTGGAGGCAATTGCGACGCAAGCGCGCTAACGGCGAAAAAGGGCCTGTTCCGCGCGAACAACAACGAACCGTCCGCTACGGAAGTCGTGCAGCTTTACGCTTCATGCAGTCCACCAAACCAAACTCTGGCGAGTTCGGCTACGACTCTGGCGAGTTCGGCTACGCTGCTAAATCAGCCGCTGGGCGTTAGCCCACGGTTTCCCCAGTGAAACCAGCGCGTAGTGTCCGGGGAGGGCTCCCCCTCTCCGGCCCTTCGGGCCGACTCTCCCCAAGGGGAGAGTGAAGAAAGATGAAATCACCCACTATGCCAAAAGCTGCACGACCTCCATGGACAGATGGCTGCGCGCTCGGCGACGCTAGCGAGCAGCGGACG
Organism: Pirellulaceae bacterium; assembly: GCA_965223305.1. Lineage (GTDB taxonomy): Bacteria > Planctomycetota > Planctomycetia > Pirellulales > Pirellulaceae > CBDCWT01. The sequence continues at coordinate 115,009 of CBDCWT010000042.1, forward strand.
ATAGTGAACTTCTCTCCCTTTTGATATATTCCCGCGATCATGTCGAACGACCACGCGCTCCGTGTATACGACTCCATCACCGGCCTGCTCTCTTCAGCCGAAAACCCAACGCCCTTAGTGCGGCTGAACCAGGTCGTCTCTTTCCAACACACTCAAGTTTTCGCCAAGCTGGAGTGGTACAACCCGTTCGGCGCTGTCAAAGATCGCGTGGCGGCGAATCTAGTTCGGGATGCCGAAGAGCAAGGACGGCTGGGCGCCGGTCGTAAGTTGGTCGAGGCGACTTCCGGCAACACTGGATTGGGGTTGGCGATGATCGGGAATCAACGCGGATACCCGCTGCGCACACCACTCTCCGCGGCGATTCCCCTCGAGAAACGGACCGTCCTCCGCTTTTTCGGCGCTGACGTGCATGAGTTGGACGATTCGCTCTGCCCGGCGCCGGGAGCGCCCGAGGGCGCCATCGCCCAGGCGCGGGAAACCGCCGAGGCGAGCGAGGATTACGTCTTGCTGGATCAATACACAAACGAAGCCAACCCGGGAGGGCACTATCGCACAACTGGCCCCGAGATCTGGAAACAGACTCAGGGAAAGGTCACACACTTTGTCGCGGGGCTGGGTACGTGCGGGACGATCACCGGGACCGGCCGCTACCTTAAGGAGCAAGGCGACGTCAAGGTGATGGGTGTCTACCCGGAAGATGGTCACGACATCCCTGGCGTACGAAGTCAGCGACAGCTGTCCCAAACGACGTTGTACCGGCCCCAGGAATACGATGGAGAAACAGAGGTCACCAACCGAGACGCCTACGAGATGTGCCTACGGTTGAATCGCGAAGAGAGCCTCATCGCCGGTCCAAGTTCGGGCATGGCGATCGTCGGCGCGCTGCAGCTGGTGCCGGACGCGCCGGGCAACATCGCAGTCGTGATCTTTCCGGATGACATCTTCAAATACGCCTCATCCGTGATGCGACATTTCCCGCAGCTGAGCCCGCCCCAGCAGGAGGCGGACGCTACAGGTGCCAGCCAGAACGACCAGTTCCTGGCCGAGATGATCGAAAACCTCAAGAATCCTTACGACACGATCAAAGCCAAAGATCTACACGAAGCACTGCAATCTACGGCCAAGCCGCTGGTCGTGGACATTCGATCGCCGGAGATGTTCGCTGAATCGCATATTGCAGGCGCAGTCAACATACCCCAAGAAGAGCTTCCGGCACGGACTGGTGAGTTGCCTCAAGATAGGGATGCATCCATCGTGACCGTCTGCAACATCGGCAAGTTTTCCAAACATGTCACCCTCTACCTGAAGTCCAAAGGCTATCGCAACGTGCGGAGCGCCAAAGGTGGGCTGAACGAGTGGGTGCGCAAAGGCCATCAAGTGACAAGTGGATGAAGCACTATCTGGCAGGATTGTTGCTCGTTGCGCTGTGGGCCGCGGTGCTGGCCATCTGGCTGACACCTGCACCACCCCAGCTGGGTGGCGCGCCACATGAGCGGATTCCCAAAATGGACCAGGCGGGTAACGGGGCGGATCTTCATAGCCCCAGGTTGGTGCTCGTCGGTTGGGTATTTGGTGCGCTGCTGATCGCCGGTTTCGTCGGTTTGCTGGCCTGGGTCACTGTGCCGGCGGCAGGAGAAGGTGGCGCGAAACGAGCTGTCTTCCTGCTGGGCGGCCTGTTGTTCGAAGGGGTCTTCGCGATGATGTGTATCGCCTACGCACGTGCGCTGAATGACCAGCTAGCCGAGCCGTTTTGGGGTGGATTTCCGGCGAGCACCGCGTGGCTCGTCTATGGGCTGTGGCCGGTTCCGACGTTCTTCATTGTGCTCTATGTCGTTTTCTTCAACTCTTGGATTGCCCCGCCACAACAGCTGAGGCAGTTCGAGCAACTGGTTGAAGACGCTCGCTCGAATCGGTAACGCGCATCGCCAAACCCCATGCTCGAAGCGAACCGACCGCTCGTCATCCTGATCAGTGTCGCTGTTTACATGGCGGTCTGTGTTGCGGTTGGCCTCTGGGCAATGCGTCACACGAAAAGCGCCCATGATTTCTTCATGGCCGGACGGCATTTGGGGATGCTCGTGACCGGCGTCGCTGTATTCTCGAGCACCATGAGCGGATGGGGATTCGTAGGAGGCCCAGGGCTGGTCTACAAGATGGGGATCAGCTCGTTTTGGATGGTCATTTGCACTCCGATCTCTATCTGCATCACCTTTTTCTTGCTCGGCAAGCGGCTGAGGTTGGTCGCCGAGTTGCGGAATTCCATTTCGCTACCCGATGCCGTGGCAGCTCGCTATGGCAATTCCACGACAAGCTTGCTGACCGCAATCGCGATTCTGCTCGGAGTCATGGGGTACCTCGCAACGCAGATTCTGGCGATGGCGACGGTGCTGCAGAGCATCTTGGCCGGCGTCAGCTGGATCGGCTCGGTCCCCCTGGAAATCTGCTTGGCAATCAGTACCGCGGTACTTGTGTTCTACTGCGTCACCGGTGGGATCGTGGCCTCGGTCTACACCGATCTCGTGCAGGGCATCATCATGGTAGCGGCAGCGCTGTTGGTGCTGGTGACAGCGCTGGCGGCGGTCGACGACGGCCTTGTTGGCATGTCGCGCACCATCCTCGTGGACGACCCCGAGTCGATGAGCCCCTGGGGGACGTTAGGCATGATGGGATGCTTGTCGTGGTACTTGATCTTTACCCTGGGACACTGCGGTCAACCCCATGTGATTACCAAGCTCATGATGACGCGCCGGGTCTCCGATGCCCGCCACATGTTGCCGATATCTGTGATTGGTTACGGGTTGTGCGCCTTGTTGTGGATCAGCATCGGCATGACCATGAGAGCCTTGGTGTTGCAAGGTGAATTCTCTCCGCTTGGTGAACCCGACGACGCGGCGCCCGCATTCTTGCAGCGGCTTGCCCATCCGTTGCTAGCTGGCATCGTGTTCGCTGGCCTGCTGGCCGCCATCATGTCCACGGCGGATGGCTTCTTGAACATCGGCGCGGCCGCGGTCGTCCATGACATCCCGCGAGCGCTCAGGGGCAGGTCGCTGGGCAATGAGCTGCTCTGGGCCCGAGTGGCGACCGTGATGATCGCCATCGTCGCGGCGTTGTTCGCCCTCTCGTCGGGTGATCTGGTAGCGTTGCTCGGCGCATTCGGCTGGGCGACATTCGCGGCTGCGATTGTGCCAACGGTAGCGATCGGCTTCAACTGGAAACGCGCTACGCCGCTTGCTTGCAACTTGGCGATCTCCGCGGGCTTGATCATCAACTTCGCGATCAAGCTCTTTGAAGTCAAGCTGCCGTACGCATTTGACGGTGGCGCCTTTTCGCTGCTAGTCGCCCTGACCATCTTTTATGTTGTGTCGATCCTCACGCCGCAGAAGCCGCTACCGGCCGACATCGAGGCGGTCATGGAGCTGTAGATGTTGCGGCGGTTAACGACCCGGCACGCGACAAAATCAGCCGCTGGGCGTTAGCCCACGGTTCTCACCAAACCGGCTGCTAACGCATTCCGGCTGATTTGTTTGACCGTGGAACGCGGTTAGACTTCGATATCACGGCTATCGCACAGGGCGCCTACACGGTCGGCAACGTCACGCGGAGCGTGACGTCTACGTAGCCATCACGCTCCGCGTGATGAGGCATCGCATATAGCGTAAATTCTAAGATGGTCCGCGATACAAGATCAGCCGCTGGGCGTTAGCCCACGACCAAACCGGCTGCTAACGCATTCCGGCTGATTTGTTGGACCGTGGAGCGCGGTTAGACTTCGATATCACGGCTATCGCACAGGGCGCCTACACGGTCGGCAACGTCACGCGGAGCGTGACGTCTACGTAGCCATCACGCTCCGCGTGATGAGGCATCGCATATAGCGTAAATTCTAAGATGGTCCGCGATACAAGATCAGCCGCTGAGCGTTAGCCCACGACCAAACCGGATGCTAACGCATTCCGGCTGATTTGTTTGACCGTGGAACGCGGTTAGACTTCGATATCACGGCTATCGCACAGGACGCCTAAACGGTCGGCAACGTCACGCGGAGCGTGACGTCTACGTAGCCATCACGCTCCGCGTGATGAGGCAGCGCATATAGCGTAAATTCTAAGATGGTCCGCGATACAAGATCAGCCGCTGAGCGTTAGCCCACGACCAAACCGGATGCTAACGCATTCCGGCTGATTTGTTTGACCGTGGAACGCGGTTAGACTTCGATATCACGTCGATCGCACAGGACGCCTAAACGGTCGGCAACGTCACGCGGAGCGTGACGTCTACGTAGCCATCACGCTCCGCGTGATGAGGCATGGCAGGTAGCGTAAATTCTAAGATGGTCCGCGATACAAGATCAGCCGCTGAGCGTTAGCCCACGACCAAACCGGCTGCTAACGCATTCCGGCTGATTTGTTGGACCGTGGAGCGCGGTTAGACTTCGATATCACGGCTATCGCACAGGACGCCTACACGGTCGGCAACGTCACGCGGAGCGTGACGTCTACGTAGCCATCACGCTCCGCGTGATGAGGCAGCGCATATAGCGTAAATTCTAAGATGGTCCGCGATACAAGATCAGCCGCTGAGCGTTAGCCCACGACCAAACCGGATGCTAACGCATTCCGGCTGATTTGTTTGACCGTGGAACGCGGTTAGCTTCGATATCACGGCTATCGCACAGGACGCCTAAACGGTCGGCAACGTCACGCGGAGCGTGACGTCTACGTAGCCATCACGCTCCGCGTGATGAGGCATGGCAGGTAGCGTAAATTCTAAGATGGCCCGCGATACAAGATCAGCCGCTGGGCGTTAGCCCACGGTTGCCACCGCAAACAGCGTCCGATCTATTTCGGCTCGGCAGGAGCCTCGCCCTCCCGAGCGTCGCCTGTCTTCTGTTGTTATGGAGGCTCCGCCCGGATCAGGCGTTCACTCTGCCCTCGGCTGACGGCTGGCCAAACGGTGCTCGTCGCTACGACCAACCAGCAGCACGTGCTGATTCTTTAAGAAATACGGGACGTGGGCCAACACTTGGAAATCATCCGGCAGCAAGCTGCGGAGGCGATCGTGGTGCTCGTCGGTCGTGATGATGACCCAGTTCTCTTCGGCGGCGCGAATGTCTCGGATACCCAAGGGAGGTTTCGGCTTCCAGCGTCCGGCAACCTCAACCCAACCGCCCAGCCACTCGGCAGCACCACTCGCAGCCAACTCGGTGATCGGCCGGTCTCCATAGAAAACCCAGGTCGGTTCCAGCAGACCGAAGGAGGCCAACTGAATCGGCGGCGCGCCTGGCTCTTCGATCGCTGCCAGCAACTGCGGGATCTGCTGTTGCCGCGAGACGCGCTGAGCAACCATTCCAAAAGCAAGCGTCGTGAGCAGCACGGCCGAGCCAGCGAAGACGCTCACCGCCGCCCGCTGGAGCCCGCGCTCCATCAGGAACCACGCCAGCAGCCCCCCGAGCAGCGGGATCAATCCGATCGCACCTAACCACTCTTCGCCTGGCACAAACCGATGCGCCGCTATCGGCAGTCCGATGACCAGCGCCAGCCCAATCAGTGCCAACACACCGAGTGCTAGCCGGCGCCAGTGAGCGGATCCAATCGCCTTTTTCCGCGTCCAGTGAAAAGCGAAAGAGCCTGTGATCAGGGCCAGGCCGGGATAGCAAGGCGTCACATAGCTAGGCAACTTCGTCTTCGCCAACGAGAACAACATCACGTACACACCAACCCAGCATGCGGCCAGTAGATACCCGGGGCGCCAACTATCACCTCGCCGCATTCGCACTACAAGATCGACCAGCACCGGCAGCGCCAAGACCGACCAGGGAAAAAAACCAACCAAGATGGCGCCTGGATAGAACAGGATGCCACCGTCGTGTCCCTCCATAGGCTGCAGCGCGCGGCCAAAGTTGTGATCCATGAAGAAGCCGCGCAAGAACTCGCCATCGGTCCTCATGCCAACCCAGATGTACCAGGGAGCGGCAACGACTAAAGTGACGAGCAGGGCTGTACAGGGGCGCATTGCCCAACAGGTGCGCAGAAAGTGTCCCGGCGCAAAGGCCCGCAGCAACACGGGCAGCTGGATACCGGCTGTTGACGTCGACGAGGCCGCCGGAAGTCGCACGATCAGCAGAAACATCCCGATCACCGACATCGGCAAGACGAGCCCGACGGGCCCTTTGGCGAGCACGCCTAAGGCCATCGCCGCGTACATCCCGACCACAACAGCATGACTGCTCGGAAACCAGATGCCAGCGACACGTAGTTGAGTGGGTGCAACCGGCTCTGCTTCGATGGCCCGCCTAGCCTTGAAAGTACCGTGCACATAGATGGCAATAGACAGCGTTGACAAGAAGATCACCACCGAATCGGGTGTCGCAGCTCGACCTGCGACGCCGAACAGCAAGCTGCTGGCGACGGCGATCCCGGCCCACAGCCCGGCGTTCGGATGGAACAACCTACGGCCGATGCTATAGGTACAGAGCGCCGTTCCCACCGCCAGCGTGGCGGACCAAAAACGGGCCGCAAACTCCCCGACTCCGAAAGTCGCGTAGGCGACCATCATCAACCAATACAACAGCACAGGTTTGTGCGCGCGCAGCTCGCCGTTGAAGACAGGTGTGACCCAATCGCCGCGCTGCTGCATCTCGCGGGCACATCCGGCGTTGCGTGGTTCGTCGCGGTCCCACAACAGCGGCCCACCCAGGTTGGAGAACATCACCAGGCCGGCCAGGCAGGCAACCACCGCCGCCTGCTGTAGCGATTGAACCATCGGGCTTCCTTTCCTCAATCAGACTTGGCAGGAGTCTAGGATCGGGGGCCGTCTGGGACAACAGCATTGTGAGTTGCCCTACGTCCCAGAGATCGCATAATCGCCATCATCCGCACGGCTGGGCCCCCTCGGCAGCGCCCGCATTTGGGCAATTCTTGACGTATATTTTCGCAGATGTTACGAAACTTGCCCCGCATGGGAGGCGTCCAGATCGGCGATGATGCATCAATTTTTTAAGCTGGGAAACGAGCTGCAACGCTCTATCGGTCACCTCGATCGAGAACACTGGATAGGGATCTCAGTCGCCGCCTTGATCGTCGGGATCTTCTTCCTAAAGGGTTTTGGCTCACGCACCAGTTACTAGATCCCCGATGACCGGGAAAACCCAAACCCGCTGAGAAGGGAATTGGTTGCAAAATGACCGGCAGCGAATTAGTCATCTGGGCGCCGGCCCTGGCATTTCTGCTGGCCGTGGTGGCTTGTGTCGCCTACCTGCTGGGGCGCCGCAACAGACAAGCACCACCCCAAGAAGACTCGCTCTGGCGGGAGCTGAAGCAGGCCAAAGATGCCTTGCAAGAGCTCGAAGGCATCTCCCGAGACGTCCGCCGCATGCTGGCCACCCACCAGTCGAGCGTGCTCCAATTCAAAGAACGGATGACGTCGATCAGCCAAGATTCGGGCCGCTCGAGCTGTGGCGATCTGGCCGAGGAAGCACAACGCATGCTGGGGCCGACCATGCGGTTGTCTACAGAGATCGCGCAAGCCTACGACGAGATCCGGCAGCATGCGAAGTTGCTAGCAAGCTTCACCGACGTCCGCACCGATCCGCTCACCGGATTGAGCAATCGCCGGGCGATGGAGGAGAACCTCCAAACGATGTTTGCCATGAAGGAGCGCTATAACACAGAGTTCTCGGTGGCCATCGTCGACATCGACCAATTCAAGCGGTTGAACGACGAGCATGGCCATTTGTTCGGCGATCGCATCTTACAGCAAGTCGCTGATTCTCTCGATAAGGCCGTGCGGGAGACGGACAGCATCGCCCGCTTCGGTGGCGAAGAGTTCGTGATCACCATGCCGCAAGTGGACCTGGCCGGAAGCTGCCTGTTTGCAGAACGGTTTCGGCAGCAATCCTGCAGCGACTTGCCGGTAACGGTGTCGATCGGTGTCACCGTGGCGCTACCAGACGACTCGATCCAAACACTGATGACGCGTGCCGACGCAGCGCTCTACAGCGCAAAGTCGTCCGGCCGCAACCGTGTCTATCGGCACACCGGTCAAAAAATAGAACTCGTCCGGCAGCTCTATCCCCGCCGTCCTGCCGGACGGCCCCGCTTGCCTGGCAATCGCACGTCCAGTTCGATCGAGTTAGTAACGGGCGTACGTTAAAAGAGCGAAGTGCCGGGCTCGTGGCCTAGCTCCCGGACACGCTCGCAATCGACCTCGGCCGCTGCTTCGTCGCCCAACGCGGCCAGCACGAGCGATCTATGATAGCGAATCACTGCTACGCTCTCTGCGCGGTCGGCCAGCATCAACCGGCCCAGGCGTGGATCCCGTACTCCGACTTGCTCGCCGCTGATTTGTTTCAAGAACTCGGCATGCTCCGCTTCCACCATCTCGACAGCCAGGTCTAGATCCTCGCGCGCCTGTTCGTTTTCACCGCGCAGATATTGAATGAAGCCGCGCGTATCGAGCAGCGCTGCGCTGGGCTCCAGTAATTCGATCGACTCGTTGACTTCCTCGAGTGCCTGGTCCAAGTCGGAATTAGCCAAAGCGCGGGCATAGGCCACCTCATTGAGCAAGTAACCCCGGCCGAACCCCCAGCGGCGCTGAGCCAGCTCGAGCCGCTTCAAGGAGTTCGGTATGGCCTCCTCGAATCGCCCCAAGTGCTGTAGCACCAAACCGTGCAGCCTCAGGGCCGCGGGCAGTTCCGGTGCCAACTCGAGGGCCCGCTCGCAATCCGCCAGCGCCCGAGCAAAGTCGCCGTCCCGCCTAGCATATTCGGCGCGACCCAGCAGCAGATGAGCGCGGTCGGGAAACAGCTCCAGCGCGCGGTCGAGGCTTCGTACGGCGCCGGCGGAATCGCCGTCCAACCACTTTTCGCGCGCCGCGGCCTCATGCCAGCGGGCCACCTCGCCAGGAAACCAAGCGTACACCAACGGCAGCAGTAGCAAGCTGACGAACAAGCAGATGATCAATAGCCCCGCGAGGGATGTCTTCCTCTCTGGCGGCGGGTCAGCCTTCAACTGGGCATCATAGACCTCACTCATCTCGCCTCCACCGAGGTGCCGAGGGTTCGACGTTGTGGGCACAGTCGGTGAGCACCGAGTTCATCTCGTGTGGTCGCGCTAGCGCTAGCGGTCACCATCCCATAACCATGTTGGACTCGATCACCTTGCGGGCACTCTCCAAGTCGGTTCCCGTCTCGTGCATATACAGCCGGATGGCATGAACTTTGTCACCGGAGGACTTCGAGAGACAGTCGCGAGCAACGCTGCAGGGATCCGAATCGCCCGTCAAACCTAAGGCTCCCTTGGAAATCACCCAGGTGTCGCGAGGTCTTTTGGTCATGCGAATCACTGCGTCGGCGGGATAGGCTTCGTTGACAACCGACTGGGCTGCCTGCTCGTCGTCCGCCCAGGTAATGATGATGTGCGCGTCTGTTTCCACTTCGAATAGGGGCATCGAAGACTCCTTACATGTAAGGACAACACCGGTTTGTAGAAGTCAGGATAGGACGCGATGTGGTCCGCTGTCCAGCCCTTTACCCACGCCCGGCGCTCGGCGTGCCGCTGCTGTCACGGCGATGATCTTCCTAGTTCGCCGGGCCCATTCACGGCATCAAGGCTTCGCCAGCGAGACGCATACAAGCTCCTTATCGTTGCGGGCATACAGGCACCGATTTGCGAATGCCGGGTGGCTCCACACAACGTCGCGGCCGAAGGACTCGTTGGTCGGCTCCAGCACCCGAAAACGGTCCAGTTCCTCATATCCCGATGGGGAAAGGTGAGCTAAAATTAGCTCACCCTGGTCGTTGAACAGGAAATACCGATCCTGGTGTTTGACGATGAACACCGTTCCATAGCTAGCTCGTTTCCCGGAAATCGCCGCGTAGCTCTCCCACAACCGCTTGCCCGTTTCCAGCTGGACGGCACATAGTTCGCCCTTCTGTCCGCCAACCCCGTAAATCACACCCTGGTCGATCATCGGGGTCGAGTGCGAACAGGCGACGCCGCGCCGTGCCGTTCCGCGCCAAACGACCTCTGCCGCCGGAGACGACTCGGCCAGACGCAGCAAGACGGACTGATTGCCAACACCGCTCGCGAACAAGTGCCGATCAGCCAAACGTGGTGCGGCAATAGCCATCCCATAGGCTGGCTGGAACGGCTCGGACCAGTACAACTGCCCCGAACGCGGGTCGAGGGAGTTGATCGACTCGGTATGCCAGATGAGAAGTTGTTTCCGGCCGTCCAGCTCGATCATGGTCGGCGGACAGTAACCGGGCTCGCTGGCCGACAGCGCTCTCCAGATCTCCTCTCCCGTCCGGGTATCGAAGGCAACCGCCACGCTGTTGACTCCGCCGACAAGGCAAAACAACCGTTCCTCATCAACTAGCGGGTGGCCGCAGAACCCCCAGATCGGGACCTCGACTTTGTATTCCTTCGCAAGCTGTTTCCGCCACAGTGGCTCGCCGCTGGCGGCGTCCAGACAGAGCAGGTCACCATGGGCGCCAAGCGTGTAGACCCGGCCGCCGTGGACTGTGGGGGTGGCGCGGGGCCCCGCGGCGTAGGACAGATTGTAGGACGCTGCGTACTCCTCCTTCCAAATCAGCTCACCCGTCTGGGCATCCAAACAAAGAACCCGTTCCATTCCGCGGAGTCTGTTGCGAGCGTCAGGGCTGTTGGCCAAAGTGCCTGCCTCGTGGACAAAGTCGGTCAAGTAGACTTTTCCGTTGGCCACCGCGGGGCCAGAGTAACCCAGCGCGACCGGTACGCGCCACCTGACCGTCAGACCGTTCGTCGGAAAACGATCGACTATCCCCTCCTCGCGCCAGATTCCATCCCGCTGCGGACCCATCCACTGCGGCCAGTCTTCCGCTGTTGTCGTGCTGAAAGAACAAAGCAGCAGCCAGCAAACCGCAAGCATACGAACAAGAATGAGCCTCATGGTTTTCTCCGTATCGGGTGCCGGCGGCATTATAACAACTGTGTTGTCGGTTGAGTGGAAGTCTAGAGAGTTCGTGGCGGAAGTAAAACTTGTATCGGTTCGGCGGCCTGATTGAAGCGCACCGTGGCGAACACTATCATGTCCGTTTGTCCCCGCGGTGCAGCCTTCTGCGCCGTTTTTTTTCTGGGTCTCCATCATCCGAGTTTTGTTCACCACAGGCTAGTTCGTGTCAGAATATACCCTCCTTACGGGCTCAACTGGGTTGTTGGGCCGCTACCTGTTGCGAGATCTGCTCAGCTCCGGCCAGCGCGTGGCTGCCGTCGTTAGACCTTCCAAGGCAGGCAGCGGTCGCGAACGCGTCGACGCGATCCTCCGTGGTTGGGAAGAGGAAGATGGATCGCTCCTGCCACGGCCGGTCTGTCTCGAAGGCGATGTGTCGCGGCCGGGGCTCGGACTGGACAGCGGGGGGCGAGCCTGGGTCTCGGAGCACTGCCGGTCAGTGATCCACAGTGCTGCTGTCCTGACGTTCGACAACAACGATGCGAACGGTGAACCGTGGCACACCAATGTGGGCGGTACAAAACACGTGCTGGAGCTCTGCGAAGCCACCAATACGCGGCAGCTGCACTATGTTTCCACCGCCTACGTGTGCGGACTTCGAGAGGGTTTGGTCCTCGAGAGCGAGCTCGACTGCGGCCAGGAGTTTCGAAACGCCTACGAAAAAAGCAAGCTGGCAGCCGAAAAGCTCGTGCGCAGTGCCCGGTGTCTAGATCGGCTGACCGTTTATCGTCCGGCAGTGATCGCTGGAGACTCGGTGACTGGCTACACCAATACCTACCACGGGCTCTACTTGTACCTCAAATTGATGTCGGTGCTGGTTTGGAATACCAAGGCTGGCCCTGATGGTGTCCGTTACACGCCGGTCCGTTTGCAGATGACCGGTGACGAGCCGAGGAACATCGTTCCTGTGGATTGGGTGGCGGCGGTCATCGGCCACCTCTTCCGCAGTCCGTCGGCCCACGGCCACACCTTCCATCTCACACCAGCCCAGCCGATCACCCCGCGCGAGATCATTGAAGCGGGCTACACTTATTTTAACTCACGCGGAGTCGAGTTCTGCGGGTCCGCGGGGACGGATGAGCGGATCAGTTCGATGGACCAGCTGGCGCACGACAACATGGGCATTTACAAAGCTTACGAGGTCAGCGATCCACAGTTCGATGCATCGAACTTGCAAAAGTTCGCTCCCGACATGCCCTGCCCTACACTGGACGAACCGATGCTGCATCGGTTCTGGAAATATGGCGAGTGGGACAACTGGGGCAAACGAAAGGAACAAGCTGGTGAGCTGAAGGTCGACGCGGCAGCGATTCTGCACGACCTCGGCGGTCGACTGAACGGAAGCCAGCGGTTCGCCACGGCGATTGGGCTCGATGTGGTGGGACCGGGTGGCGGCCAGTGGAGTTTGTCGCCGAATCGCGACGGCTTGCTGACGCTCGAGATGGGGATCCGTGGCCGCGGCACACCAGTAGTGAGACTCTCCGCCAGCGATCTGCGTGAGCGTGTTGGCAACGCTGATGACGACTTTCTGGAATGGTTGCAGGCGATGGCCACACCACAAACGGACCGAGTGCGGCGAGCAAGTCTGCAGAACGCGCAATAGAACGCGGAGACGCAGTGTGAATCAACGCACGATTCAGCCCGCAGCGGCGAGACGGTGACTGCGTCTCCTGACCAATGGCCGGAGGGCCCGGCCGTCATTCCACCATTGGATGATCGGGCCGTACATATCTGGCGAATACCGTTGGACATGAACCAACGAGCCGTCGCTCGTTGCCAGCGCCTCTTGTCATCGGACGAACGACAGCGGGCGGAGCGTTACCACTTCGCTCGGCATCGCCGCCGGTTCACGGTCTGTCGCGGTGGCCAAAGGTGGCTTCTCGGCCGATATCTGGAATTGGACCCTGCGGAGCTACGGTTTACCTATGGCGAGCGGGGAAAACCGGCCGTCGAGCCGCCCGCCGGGTGCGAGCCGGTCACTTTCAACGTCAGCAACTCCCAGGAGTGCGCCTTGTGCGCCGTGGCGCGCCGCGGCGAGCTGGGAGTGGACGTGGAGGGACAACGAGAAGTTCGGGACCTGCTGGGGCTAGCGAGACGTTTCTTCGCCGACTCGGAGATCAACCACCTCACCCGCCTGGATCCTGACCAGCAACCGCAGGCGTTCTTTGCGATCTGGACGCGGAAGGAAGCCATCCTCAAGGCCGTCGGCACCGGGTTGTCCTTTCCCTTGGATAGGGTTGAAGTGACGTCCGATCCGCATCAGCCCTGCCGCGTGATCCACTTCGGGGCGATTGGAACAGAGAACCAAGCCGCCGACTGGTGGTTGGAGACGCTATGGCCAGCCGCTGGTTATATCGGCGCCATCGCAGCACGATCGCCGGCACGGCTCACCCGCTGCTGGAGTCTCAATACCGACGATGCATTTCGCTAGCACGAACAGCGGCCCCTGCTCTGTTTTTCTCAGGCAATAGCGAATGGCACGACCGGGTGAGCTCGTGTTGTCCACGAATTCTTGCTGATTGACCTTGGATGCGTGATCGCGAGTCAGTACACTTCCGCGACTTTTCTCCTGCCGATCTGGCTACACAAGGAGTTGGCGATGAAGCGGTTGGCCGCAACTTTGACAGCCGTGATGTTGGTCGGAGGCTGTCGCGCGCCGATGCCCTCCTTCAACCTTTTGGCACCCTATGGTGCCCAGCGCGTGCCGCCACCGCCCACCGGCGCCTTTGGAACACCGAACACCTATTACCAACCCAAGCCGCCACCCGCCAACACCACACCTGCGGTAGGCAGCGGGTTACAGTGGAGGAACGCAGCCAGATCCTCGACCAACCAGAGCGCTCTGTTCAGCCGGACGCCTGCCTCTCGGATTGCTCGAGCCAGCTACGAAGACTCGGAGCCGCTGCCGGGCAAGAGCGTGTTGGTGGGAAGTTCGGTTGCTGGGTCAGCCAGCGGCAACTCGCTGCGCTCGAGACTGCGAAGCATGCCGGTCGTGGACGCGACCTCGGAACCACGGCAGTTCGAAGCGTCTGGAACTGCTCGCTCACTCACTCGGATTCCTGCGTCAGCCACACGTCGCCCTGAGCCGCGCCCGGTTCACAGCAGCAGACTGAGCAGCGGGGGTCGCTGGCGGCCGCGTACATTGCAAAGGTAGACCTGCGTCCCGTAGCAGCGATCTGATCCCAGCTCGTGTCGTCTATTCATCCCTTCACGATTGGATGGCGCCGTCGCCGACGAGGGTTGGCAAAGATGCTGCAGCACGGGCGCGACTACCAAGGCCTCTCGCCCGCGGAGTTACGCTGCGCAAGTTTGTCGTTGCGGTATCGCGTAGTCAGTGGGGAACCGGCCGAGCGTCTTTTGCCGGAGGCGTATGCGCTCATGCGGGAGGCGGCGGAGCGAACGCTTGGGCTTCGCCACTACGACGTGCAGATCTATGGCGGCATCGCGCTGTTCGAACGCTCGATCGCCGAGATGCAGACGGGCGAAGGCAAGACTCTCACAGCAACACTGCCGCTCTACCTGGCGGCACTCTCAGGCGATGGAGCGCACCTGGCCACGGCCAACGACTATCTGGCTGAACGTGACGCACGCTGTGTGATGCCGGCTTTTGAACTGCTGGGAATGTCTGTGGGAATCCTCCGCTCGGCCTCCTCGCGCGACGAGCGCCGTGCCGCATACCAGTGCGACATCACCTATGGTGCAGCGCGCGAGTTTGGTTTTGATTTTCTCCGAGACCGGCTGCGAAACGAAGGTGGCGAATTGCTTCCTGGCGAGCGGCTGAGGCGGATGTTGGGAGGCGAGGATACAGATGAGGGAACAGCGCCGCTGCAGCGCGGCCTGAACTCGATGCTCGTGGACGAAGCAGACAGCGTGTTGATCGACGAAGCCCGCACTCCATTGGTTGTCAGCTCGGCGGCTGCCGATTCCCAAGAGAGCGCGGCAATCTACGGCTGGTCCGCGACACTCTCCAGCCAACTCGGTGATCAGGACTACCTATACGAACCGCAACACAAGTCGGTCAGCTTGACATCCGCCGGGAGGCGCAAAGTGCGAGACGAAACGCGTCCGCCGGCACTCTCGCGGACTCCGTTATTTGACCTGTACGAACATGTCGAGCGGGCGATTCGGGTGCGCATCGAGTTCCACCGTGACCAACATTACGTCGTCCGAGATGGAAGGATTGTGATCGTCGACGAACGCACGGGAAGGTTGGCCGACGGTCGCCAATGGCGCGATGGAATACACCAAGCGGTGGAAGCGGGCGAAGGAGTGCCAATTACCGTCCGCGCAGGCGACGCCGCTCGAGTGACAGTGCAGGACTTTTTCTTGCTCTACCCGCGTTTGGCAGGAATGACCGGGACGGCTGTTTCGTCGCGGCGAGAATTGCGCAGCATCTACGGACTTGAGACACGCGTGATTCCCACACATCGGCCGGTTCAGCGAGCTCAGTGGCCCCTTCGAGTGTTCGGAACAGGGGAGCAAAAATGGCAGGCGATTGTTGAGGAGATATGCAAGCTGCATCGTACTGGTCGTCCAGTGCTGATTGGCACCCGGTCGATCAGCAAGTCGGAACGGCTCTCGGCATCTCTGGCCGAAGCTGGGATCGAGCATCACGTATTGAACGCGAACCGCCACGCCGAAGAGGCGCAGATTGTGGCCGCCGCAGGTTCTCTGGGCCGAGTAACCGTGGCCACGAACATGGCTGGCAGGGGAACCGACATTCAACTGGGCGAAGGAGTTGCCGAGCTCGGCGGCCTGCACGTGATTGGGACTGAACTTCACGACTCGGAACGGATTGATCGACAGCTCTACGGACGCTGTGGGCGGCAGGGGGACCCTGGTTCTTTTCGCCAGTACGCCGCCCTCGATGACGAGGTGCTGCGGGTTGGGTTCGGCGGCCGTGCTTCGGATCGCTACCGAGCCAGAGGTGAAAAGGCGCGGCAAGAGCTGGCCGGGTGCGCACAGCTGGTGCGCCGCGCTCAGCGGCGGATTGAACGCATGCACTTCCAGCAAAGAAGACAGTTGTTGTTCCAGGAAAAACAGCGTCGAGCCATCCAGCAGGAGATGGGGCAAGATCCTTACCTCGATGCACCCTGCTAGCAGCTCCATTCGTCTTGACCCTGGCCGGTATTCGTGCCAGGCTACCCCACCGCCGGTGATTTCAGATGTTCAGACAAGGAAGTCAGCATGAACAGTGTCCCGCTTTTGATTGCCTGCGCAGCGATCTCTCAGCTAACTCCGCAGCCGGTCGCACCGCCTTCACCTCAGGCGTTCGGAACGTCCCCAGCGGTCGGTGATTCGCTGCCGCCACAATTTCGTGCTGACACGGAAACAGCGTTCGGCCGCTCGAACTCGATATTCGACTCGCCGCGCACCCGTCAGGCAGCCGCCGAGGTTCCCATCCAACCGACGCGGCAAACGTCGACCACAGCGGCACTGGCCCGGATGTGCACCGCCCAGCTCTCAGAGCTTCCCGATTCGGAGCGCCGAGACGCCGAGTCAATGACCCTGTTGGAGCTGCTGGCCCACCCTCAACGGATGGCACCACCCTCTCGGGCGGTGGCGCGCTATTGGGATCTGGCGATCGCAACAGGTGATTATCGGTTCGCAGTACGAGAAGAACACTTCCTGAGCCAGCTGCCTCGTCCGGCGAGCCAGTATGAGGATGCCCTGCTAACCGCCGAGCTCACCGCGGCACAGGCCAGGCAGCAGCAAGCCCGGCTGAACGTGCTCGCGCGGCAACAGGCGCTCAACGAGTCCGCGCCGCCATCTTCGGCCGAAGTCTTACCTTGGCCGTCCGATCCACCGCTGGTGGGCCGCTATCGAACGCGGATCGATACACTGTTTGCCGGCCAGCTACCACCGGCGCGGCTGCAGCAGATTGACCAAGCGCTTCCCAAGCTGCAAAGACAGATTGAACTACAATCGGCCGCCGTCGCAGCTGCTCAGTCGATGGTCGAAACGCTGCTTCGCGGAACCCAAGACGTCGAGCGGTTGATCGAGGCACACCATCGGCTGCGGCTACAGCGCCGCGAGTTCCTGCAGGCCGTGCATAAGTACAATCGCCAGGTTGCCGAGTACGCCCTCTCCGTGACAGGTTCCAATACGGCCCCGGCTACTTTGGTCGCCACTTTGATCAATACGCCCGATGGCAGTCTCGCTCCGATCGATCGGACCGCCACGCGTCAGGATGGACCTTTCCGACCGAGGTAACGCGCGCGCTGGAGCTCTGAACCGCGTGTTCGAGCAAGTGGCAACCAACCGGCGCCACGACCGCGCCGGTTTCGCGAGTAGGAGCAGTGATGGACAAAGCGCTACTGGCAGAACGGATTTCCGGATGTTACGTGCCGATCCCCACGCTGTTCTCCGACGGTGATCTGGAGCTGAATCTGTCCGGCATGCAAAAGCACGTCCGCTTTCTGCTAAAGGGTGGCGTCCGCGAAGGAAAGTCAGCCATCTTGGTTGCCGGCGGCGCCGGAGAATTTCCGTCGCTGAGTGTCGAGGAGCGGCTGCGATGCGCCGAAGCGGTCGTCGAGGCTGCCAACGGTCAGGTGCCGGTCATTCTCGGCGCGCAAACCACGAACCAGCGGGAGCTCATCGCGTTGGCAACCGGCGCCGAGCGAATTGGCTGCGTCGCCGTGCAGGCAGCGGCACCCTTCTACGAAGTGCCGACCGACGACGACGTGATGGAGTGGTTGCAGGCGATCTCCGATCATGCACAGGTCGGCATCATCTTCTACGCCACGCCCTGGACCGGCTTTCATACGTCGCTTGACTTTGTCGGCCGGCTGACAGAGGCACCTGGGGTGATCGCGATCAAGTGGTACTCGCCACAGCAGTCGATTTTCGAACGAGCCCAGCGAGAGTTCTCAGAGAAGATCATGTTCATCGACAACTCGCTGCAGTACGTCCTCGCGCATTCGCTGGGCGCTCGAGGGATCAACCTACATGCGTCCAACTACTGGCCTGAGTGGGGACAACAGCTGTGGGAGATGTTGGAAGCAGAACGCTACGCGGAAGCGCACCGCGAAATCGCCCGTGTCGTCCAGCCCTTTTACGACCTCGGCACCGAGGTGGCCAAGTTCACTGGTGGCGAGGGACACCTGGACAAAATCTGCTTGGAATACGTCGGCCTGGAGGGAGGCCGCTGCCGTCCACCGACCCGGGACATCCGACCGATCTTTGCAGAAAAGGTCCGGCAGATGGCCGAACGCTGTGGTGTTCCGCAAATCAAGTAGCGACCGACCAGCAGACGCACGTAGACGTCACGCTCCGCGTGACGTTGCCGACCGTGCAGGCGCCCTGTGCGATGGACGTGATATCGATGACGGTCCCCACTCCCAACCTCTCTGTCGAGAAAACCGGGTTTGCGAAGTCGCTTTCGAATGACAGAAAATTGGGACAGAAAGATAGATGTTTCGTCAACTTTCACTGCGCTTCGATCGGGAGTGGCGAGGTTCCCGGCGAGCCGAGACGCAGCGGTGTGATGATTCGCAAGCGTGGGCTAACACCGGCTAACCGCCCCAGCGGCTGATTTTCGTGACCACAGCCATCCTGTTGATCCTGTAAATCCTGTCAAAAAAACAGAAGACAGGATCAACAGGATGAACAGGATTGCCGGAACGGCTCCACGGCGGAGGGGTCCGACGGACCATCTTAGAATTCACGCTACATGCGATGCCTCATCACGCGGAGCGTGATGGCTACGTGGCCGCCATCCGGTGGCAGCGTGACTCTGGGAGTGCCAACCTGCCGCGGCCGGCGTAGAATGTAGCGGTCCTTCAGCGATTCAGCTCTCGTCGCTCCCTATGAACCAGCTGCCGCCACAGATCGTACCGTTGCGGATCGGCCCAATTGTCGTCGACCCTCCTATCCTGCAGGCGCCGATGGCCGGGTTTTCTAACTATGCATTCCGGCAAATCGTGCGAGACTACGGTGGAGCCGGGTTGCAGGCCACCGAGATGGTCAATGCGCGCAGCTTCATTTGGTTGGACGAGCAAGCAGCCGAGCATCCGGAAAGGCTGTGGGGCATCAAAGACGAACCTCGCCCTTTGGCCGTTCAGATTTGGGACAACCAGCCAGAAACACTGGCACGGGTGGGAGCGCGGTTGGCGCAGGACTACCACGTCAGTGTCGTCGATATCAACTTCGGCTGCCCGGTCAGACAGGTGACCGAGAAGGCGCACAGCGGGTCGTATTTGCTGCGCGACCCGGAGAAGATGGGCCGAATTATCGAACGGGTGGTGGAGGCCTGCCGGCCGGTTCCGGTCACCGCCAAAATCCGTCTCGGCTGCAGCCGAGAGCATGTGAACGCCTGCGAGGTGGCTCAGGTTGTCGAAGCCGCAGGCGGCAGCGCCTTGACCGTGCACGGACGCACGGCCGCCGATTTTTTCCGGGGCAGCGCCGACTGGGAACAGATCGCTGCTATCAAGCCGTACCTCCGCCGCATTCCGCTCATCGGCAACGGTGACTTGGATTCTGCCGAGAAGGTCCTAACGGCCTTTCGTCGCTACGACGTGGACGGAGTGATGATTGCCCGTGCGAGCCTCGGGCGACCTTGGCTGTTCCGCCAGGCTCAGGCTGCGCTCAACGGTGAGCCGATTCCCGCCGAACCGACGCTCGGTGAACAGCGAGACTGTATGTTGCGCCACTATCAGCTGGTTGTCGATCGCTTCGGGGAAAAGAAGGGAACTTTGCTGATGCGGAAATACGCTTGTTGCTACGCGCAGGGTAAGCCAGGCGCCCGGATGTTCCGCCGGCATGTCTCGACGGTCAACGATGCGGTCGAGTTCCACCAGGTCGTCGCAGACCACTTTCCGGTCGGCGAAACCGCTGCAGCTGCCGTGGAATAGACGCTAGCGCGGACGCTTGCCCCAGTACTCGTCCAACTCGCGCTTGACCTTGCCGCTCAGCAACAACAGGCCGAGGATGTTGGGCAATGCCAGGCCCAGGATCAACAGATCGCTGAAGGCGAGAACGTTGCCGGTCGTCACGATCGAACCTAACAACGTGAAGACCAAAAAGAGGATCTTGTAGGCCAGCGACGAGTTGGGCCCGAAGAGGCGGGTCCAGCAGCGTTCTCCATAGTAGGACCAGGAGATCAGAGTCGAGTAAGCAAACAGCACGACGGCCACATACAGGATGTACTTGAACCACAGCACTCCATGTTCGCCGCTAACCGCGACCGTGGTCAGTGCGGCCCCCGATGCCGACTCGCCGCTGACCAAGTGCGAATAGGTAGGGTCTTCCCATACGCCGGTGATGATGATCACTAACGCTGTCATCGTGCAGATGACAACGGTATCGATAAAGGGCTCCAGCAGCGCGACGATTCCCTCACTGACCGGTTCCTCGGTCTTTGCCGCTGAGTGGGCGATCGCAGCAGATCCGATACCGGCCTCGTTTGAGAACACGGCGCGCGTTACGCCGACCACCATCACCCCCAGCACTCCACCCACGCCAGCCTGGGGATTCATGGCGCTGGTAAAGATTCGCGAGATCGCTTCCGGTACCTGGCTGGCATTATTCAGCAAGATGTAGATGGCCATCAGGACGTAGGCGCAGCACATGAAAGGCACGATCCGGGATGCGACGGCGCCAATCGATTTGATTCCGCCGATGATCACAATGCCAACCAGGACCGCCATCACCAACCCGTAGATCCACGGATAATCGTGGATGAAGGTGACATCCTGCCGGATGGCGTCGAGGGACTGGCCGACCTGAAAGGCGTTTCCGCCGCCCAGCGAAGCGCCCACGCAGATGACCGCGAATAGGGTTGCTAGCACTTTACCCAGCGAACTCAGGCCCATTTCGGCCAGGCCATCTTGCAGGTAGTGCATCGGTCCCCCCGAAACCGTTCCGTCAGGTGCCATTTTTCGATACAGCTGGCCGAGTGTGCACTCGGTGAACTTGCTGCTCATACCCAGCAGCCCGACGAGGATCATCCAGAAGGTGGCCCCGGGGCCTCCCGTGCCAATCGCAATGGCGACCCCGGCGATATTGCCAAGTCCGACCGTCGCGGAAAGTGCAGACGAAAGAGCTTGAAAGTGCGTGACCTCACCCGGCTGGTCGGGATCATCGAAATCGCCTTTTGTGAGCCGGATCGCGTGCCAAAAGGCGCGCACATTGATGAAGCCCATCCGGATTGTGAAGAAAGTCGCACCCACCAACAGCCAGACGACCACGAACGGGATGGAAACGCCCAGGTACCTTTCCGTCCCGAAGTCGAAAAAGAGGACTTCTTCGAGAGGAGTGACCAGGTAGCTGCCGAAAAACTCGTCGACCTGCGTCATCCAGCCAGCGCTCGAGTCCGCGACCTCCAGGGTTTCGCCGGTTTCCTGCTGGGCGCCGGCAAGGCTGGTCCAGAGCAGCCAGACCAGGCAGGCGAGCATCGTGCGTCGTGGGAGTCCTTCCTGGAAATGTCGCATGGGAAGCTGGCCTCGCTGGCGGGGACACGGTGTGTCACGTTAGGTCAAACTGGATTGCCCGGCCTTGTAGCCTATAAACCTCTGAATGTCAATAGTTTACGATAAATTGCGACTTTTTTGAAACATATGGTTGTCAAAAATGTGATAATTGTTTTATAGTGGATGCACTTTCGAGGTTGGTGAGGAGTTCATTTGATGAGCGTCGAACTGTCAGCGGCGGATGTTGCCATCTTAGACTTGCTGCGTAAGAAGGAGTCGGCAACGGTTCCGGACCTCGGTTCCTTGTTGGGAGTGACCGCGACGGCGGTTCGTCAGCGTTTGAATCGCCTGATGGCGCAGGGCTATGTGGACCGGCTGGCGGTCCGCGCCGGCCGCGGCCGGCCGAGTCATCGATACCAGCTAACGACGCTCGGCTTGCGAAAGGCGGGCACGAATTTTGGCGACCTGTCAGTTGCTTTGTGGCAGGAATTTCGGGCCATTTCGGATCCCGAAGTTAAGCGAGGGCTGATTCAACGGATTTCCAAACGTCTGGCGGAGATGTACGCTGACCAGATTAGCGGAGAGACTCTGGAAGAGAAAATGGAATCGCTGGCTGATCTGTTTCGCAACCGGCAGATACCATTTTCGGTCGAGACGGAGGGGGAATTGCCGGTGCTCACGGCGTTGGCGTGTCCTTACCCGGATCTGGCGGAACAGGACCGGGCGGTTTGCTCGATGGAGAGGATGTTGTTTTCTGAGATTTTGGGGAGTCCGATGCGGCTCTCGGCTTGCCGGCTCGACGATGGCGAGAGTTGTTGCAGCTTCGAGGCGGTAACCGAACGAAACTAGCGAGTTAGGCGTACATCAAGTGAGTTGTTAGGTCAGGAAAGAAAGTTACCATGACACAACCTTGGATTGAGGGACGGTTTGAAGAAAACGTCATTACGACGACGGTCGAGCAGGCGATCAACTGGGCGCGGCAGTCGAGCATTTGGCCGATGACCTTTGGTCTGGCGTGTTGCGCGATCGAGATGATGGCGGCGGGTGCGAGCCGCTACGACATGGACCGGTTTGGTGCGGGCGCGTTTCGGGCGACACCGCGGCAGTCGGATTTGATGATCGTAGCCGGCACCGTGACGTACAAAATGGGCAGTCGCGTGCGGCGGTTGTTTAACATGATGCCAGACCCTAAGTTCGTGATCGCCATGGGGGCTTGTACGGTCGGTGGTGGACCGTACTTCAAGTGGGGCTATCACGTGGTGAAGGGTGTCGACTTAGTAGTGCCTGTGGATGTCTACGTGCCGGGATGCCCTCCCCGTCCTGAGGCGTTGCTAGAAGGACTCATGCGGATCCAGGACAAGATCAAGGGGCACAAGATCGCCAAACGTCAGGCCGCCGACGGCAGCAGCTCGCCATTTCGCGTGGGGACCAAGGTGGATGACGAGCTGCCGATTCCTCATCATTCGGGTTACGTCGCCGCTCCGGCTGACAACGAGCCGATGCGAAGTCATCAGAAGATTACTGGGTAGGCAAAAGACACGAACCAGCGATGAACAATCAATAGGCGCTGAAATGACCGACGTTCTGAGTATTGAGAATTTGCAAGTCACCGTCGAAGGTAAGCCGATTCTGCGCGGCGTCGATCTCGAGATGAAGCGGGGCGAGACGCATGCGTTGATGGGGCCCAATGGATCGGGCAAGAGTACGTTGGGGTTGGCCATCATGGGACATCCCAAGTACGAGGTGACGCAGGGCACGATCCGCTTGAACGGCGAGGACCTCACCGAGCTGGCTCCGGACGAACGTGCTCGAGCGGGTTTGTTTATGGCCTTTCAGCGACCGGTCGCGATCCCAGGCGTGAAGATGGCGGACTTTTTGCGTCACGCGACGACGAACGTCCGCCGGCCGGAGCGCAAGGAGGGTGAGGAGCTGATTCCGATGCGAGAATTCCGCAAGGAGCTCAAATCGAAAATGGAGCAACTGAGGATGGACGTTCAGTTTGCCCGCCGTTACGTCAACGACGGTTTTTCTGGAGGTGAAATGAAGCGGGCGGAGATCCTGCAGTTGGCGATGCTACAGCCCAAGTTCGCGGTTCTGGACGAGACAGATAGCGGTCTGGATGCCGACGCGGTCCGCCTGGCGAGCGAGAGCATCGCCGACATTGGCCGCGAGAAGATGGGGCTCTTGATCATTACTCACCACGACAAGTTGCTGGTTCACAACCCACCCGATTTCACTCATGTGATGCTGGGAGGTCGAATTGTCGAAACGGGCGGGGTCGAACTGGCAAACGAGCTACATACCGAGGGCTACGAGCGGGTCCGCCGGGACAATCCCGACGCCGACGCCGAGAATCGGGCGATGGAGCAGCAAGAGGAAACAAGTGTGGCTTCGTAGGCGCAGGTTGAAACAGCGACTCCCCGGCACTTAGTTTTCTCGTGGCACAACACGACTCGAACGAAGGTCAACTCAGATGGCAACTGATGTAGGCTTACCTCGCGAAAAGATTGGCGAGATCAACAAGTACGATTTCCATACCGAGGCCAAGGCGGTCTTCAAAGCCCAGAAAGGGCTCTCTCCAGAAATCGTGGCCCAGATTTCGGAGATGAAGGGGGAACCCGACTGGATGCGCCAGTTTCGCTTGGACAGCCTGGCAGTCTTTGAGTCCAAGCCGATGCCGCGTTGGGGCGGTGACATCAACGTCAACTTCGACGACATCTACTACTACCTGAAGCCAGCCGACAAGCAGGGCCGCAGCTGGGACGAAGTACCTGAGGAAATCAAGGAGACTTTCGAGAAGCTCGGCATCCCGGAAGCCGAACGCAAGTTCTTGGCGGGAGTCAAAGCACAGTTTGAGAGCGAAGTCGTTTACGGCTCGTTGAAGGAGGACTTGGGAAATCAGGGAGTTATCTTCACCGACACGGACTCGGCGGTCAGGGAGCATCCTGACCTGGTGCGGGAATATTTCGGCACCATCATCCCGCCTCACGATAACAAGTTCGCGGCACTCAATTCCGCCGCCTGGTCCGGTGGTTCGTTCATCTACATCCCCCCCGGCGTGAAGGTTGATTTTCCGCTGCAGGCCTATTTCCGGATCAACGCCGAGAACATGGGACAGTTCGAGCGGACGTTGATCATTGTGGACGAAGGCGCCGAGGTGCACTACGTCGAGGGCTGTACGGCACCGATGTACACCACCGAGAGCCTGCATTCCGCAGTTGTCGAGATCATTGTCAGAAAAGGCGGACGCTGCCGTTATACGACGATTCAAAACTGGGCAAACAACATCTACAACCTAGTCACCAAGCGTGCCGTCGCCTATCAAGATGCGACGATGGAATGGGTGGATGGCAACCTCGGCAGCCGGCTGACCATGAAGTACCCGGCCGTTTACATGTTGGAACCGGGAGCCCGTGGCGAGATTCTATCCATCGCGTTTGCCAGCAAGGGCCAACATCAGGATGCGGGCGCAAAACTGGTGCACTGTGCACCCCACACCACCGGACAGATCATCTCCAAGTCAATTTCCAAAGACGGCGGGCGTAGCAGCTACCGAGGGCTTGTGCGTGCCGAGCGGGGTGCGTCGAATTCGAAGTGCAACGTTGTTTGCGATGCTCTCATCTTGGATCCTGACAGCCGTAGCGACACCTATCCTTACATCGAAATCAATGAACAGGACGTTTCGATCGGCCACGAAGCAAGCGTGTCGCGAATTGGCGAAGAGCAACTGTTTTATCTCATGAGCCGCGGCATGAGTGAGGCTGAGGCCAGCACGATGATCGTCAACGGGTTCATCGAGCCACTCATCAAAGAGCTCCCGATGGAATACGCCGTCGAGATGAACCGTCTGATTCAACTGCAAATGGAAGGTTCGGTCGGTTGAGACAACGGCTCGGCTCTCATCGCCGCGCCCGCCGTTTCTGTTGAAGTTGCCACCGACCCTTGCTTGGAAGTTGCCCACGTCGGCGAACCGATTACCGTGACAACACCATCATGACAACCACAACCCAACTTGGCTTCGATCAACCATCATTCGAGGCATTGCTGGACAGCCGCGACGAACCTGCTTGGTTGACGGCACAACGGCGAGCTGCCTGGGATCATTTTCAAGCGACTTCATGGCCGGCCCGCAACCACGAGGAGTGGATTCGAACCGACATTCGTTTGTTCAAGTTAGCTAACTACAGTTGGGCCCTGGAGAACGAGTCGCCGCCACAGCAGCTGCCTGCCTTGTTGGCCGAGCGGGTTGAGTTGGCAGGCCAATCTCTCTCTTGGAACAGCCGGCCTCAGCTGGCCGGTTTAGATGAAAAGTGGGCAAAGCGCGGTGTCTTGTTCGGCAGCCTCGAGGAGCTGGTCCGCGAACACGGGGACAAGTTTCGAGACTATCTGATGACCCGTGCAGTCGATGCTCACTACGATCGATTCGCGGCGCTGCACGCCGCGTTTTGGTCTGGCGGCACACTGCTCTACGTTCCACGGGGTGTTGTCGTCGATGAGCCATTGCATGCATTGGCCGGCATGTCCGACGGCGGCGTCGACTTGGGACACATTCTGGTCATTCTCGAGGATGGCGCGGAGGCCACGCTACTGTGCGAGACTGCGGGTGTGGATGAAGCCGCTGGCGGACTTCATTGTGGCGCATGCGAGTTGATTGTCGGTGCTGGTGCTCACTTGCGGTTCGTCAACCTGCAAAACTGGGGCCAGGGCACGTGGCACTTTTCCCACCAAAAAGCGGTGGTTGGACGAGATGCCGGCTTGCAGTGGACAATCGCCGCTATCGGTGCTCGCCTGGCAAAGGTGAACCAGCACGTGGCACTGGCGGGACCGGGTAGCCATTGCCAAGTGAACGGTGTGCTGTTCACTCAAGAGAAACAGCACCTCTCCTATCACACCCTGCAGCATCACGTCGCACCAAGCTGCCGTAGCGACTTCCTCTACAAGTCCGCTCAACAGGACAGGTCGCGGACGGTCTGGAGAGGTATGATCAAGGTCGATTCCGGTGCTCAGCAAACGGACGGCTACCAGCGCAACGACAATCTACTGCTATCCGACACGGCTCGGGCCGACTCGATCCCAGGGCTGGAAATCGAAGCCGACGACGTTCGTTGTACCCACGGTTCGACTTCCGGACGAGTCGATGAGGAACTGATCTTCTATGCAAGATGCCGAGGTTACACGCGCAAGGAAGCCGTGCAGATGATCGTGACCGGTTTCTTTCAGCAGATTTTCGATCGCATCACCATCGAGAGTGTCCGCACTGCACTTGGGCGGGCGATCGCGCGGCGAGTGCGCGAGTACGAATGAGTTCCAAACCGTTGGCTTCCTGTGCTGAACTTAGCCCGGATTATTCATGAAGATCGTCGCGAGAGGTTGTAAGTACTTTCGTGGCAAGGAAGGCGAGCAATTCTTCCGCAGGCGTATTGAAGCAATACGTCGAGGGAGAATTGTGAAGCATGACGAAGCCACGGATGGACTTACCACCTCGCAGCAGATCGCTCATGAATAATTCGGGTTAGGGAGATCGTCGGGAGCACGACGCGGCATACTGTAGCTGGTCGAGGGCCTCGCCCTGCCAGTTGCACTCGCCTGGGAAGGATAAGACCGTTCAACAGCCATGTCCGAGTTTGTCAAAGCTGTCCGAGTTGCCGAGGTCGTTGAGGCCGGCAAGCTGATGCTGGAGATCGCGGACCGGCTTGTCGTCGTGCTGCATATCGATGGGCAGTTTTTCTGTATCGACGACGTTTGCACTCACGACGGTGGCCCGCTCGGCGAAGGCCAGTTGTGCGGGTTCGAATTGGCCTGTCCTCGCCACGGTGCTCGATTCGATGTCCGCACCGGAGAAGCGAAGACCATGCCCGCGACCGAGAGCACGGTGGTCCACGAGATCAAGCTCGACGGTGACGATCTGTATGTTCGCCTTCATGACGTGTAAGGAGAATTCAAAATGCCGCTCAGCGAAGATCTGATCCGCGAGGAGTTGAAGAAAGTTATCGACCCCGAGTTGTTTGTGAACATCGTCGATTTGGGCCTGGTCTACGTGGTCAACCTCGAAGACCGCGAAGATGGCAAGCAGGACATCAAGATCGAGATGACGCTGACCAGTCCGATGTGCCCGGCCGGGCCACAGCTGATCGCCAATAGCAAGCAGACGCTGGCGCAGCTCGAAGGTGTTGGCGAGGTCGAGGTGAAAATCGTGCTCGAACCAGCCTGGACACCGGATCGAATGACCGACGAAGCCCGCGACCATCTGGGCATCTTTTGAACTTCTCGCTGCGAGTCGCAGGAGACACCCGGTCGCCGGCAGCGCAGCCGCTATGCAAGTGCTACTCTACGAGTTCGTGACCGGCGGCGGCTTGTGGCGGCTTGGCGAGGACCCGCAGCGTAGCCCGTTGCTGGCCGAGGGCAACGCGATGCTGGCGGCGCTCGCCACTGACCTGTGCGAACTACCACGGGTCTCGCCGATCGTCGTGTGGGACCGTCGCCTTGGTCCGTTCGATGTGAAAGGTTGCCATGTCGTAGAAGTCGCCGCCAGCGGTGAAGACCTACGTGCAATCGCCGAGCTGGCCAAGTCGGCAGATGCCGTCTTGCTGATTGCTCCCGAGTTCGATGGCCAGTTGACGAGGCTGAGTCGCACGGTGGAACTCGCTGGCGGCCGGTTGTTCAGCCCGCATGCCGACTTCATTGAGTTGGCCTCTGACAAATGGAGAACCAATCGGCGGTTGGGGAGCCGGGGCGTAAAGGTTCCCAACTCCCTTGCTCTCCCTGCAGAGGCCGGGCTGCCGGAGCGTTTCACCTATCCTGCCGTGCTCAAACCTCGCGCGGGCGCCGGCTCATTGGGTGTGCAGTTGGTAACTGAGGCCACGGCTCCCCAACTGGGGAAGCACGAGCGTTGGTGTTTGGAGGAGTTCTGCCCAGGAACGGCGGCCAGTGTCTCCGTGCTGTGTGGACCGGCTGGATCGCTCCTGCTGCCCCCCTGCCGTCAGCTCCAGCCTACCGACGGAAGATTCGAGTATCTCGGTGGCTCATATCCGTTACCGGGTCAGCTGCACGAGCGCGCACGCCGACTCGCCGGGCAGGCGGTCGCGGCGCTACCAGCGACAACCGGCTACATTGGGCTCGACATAGTGCTCGGTCCTCCCGAGGACGGTAGCCGCGATGTTGTGATCGAAGTCAATCCAAGATTGACAACGTCTTATCTGCTCCTCCGTCAGGCGGCCAAATCGAACATCGCAGCAGCCTTGCTGGCAACGGCACAGGGCCAACCGTACGAGTTGTCGTTCACTCAAGATCCTCTGGAGTTCTTTCTTCATTCCCTCTGACGGGAGGGCGACGCTCCTGCGGAGCCGCTCTCTCCACGTAGGAAAGATGTCGCACAGCTCTTAACCTAGTGCGCGATTTCGTCTTTCGTCACTCTCCCCTCGGGGAGAGTCGGCCCGAGGGGCCGGAGAGGGGGAACCGTGGGCTAACGCCCAGCGGCTGATTTCGAGCGTAGCCGAACTCGCCAGAGTTTGGTCGATTGCAATTGACGCCTGGACCAATAGAATCACCTGCCGAGATGAACGGCATTTCTGCAAACAGGAGAGGTCGCCACGCACAATTCGTCAACGCCGAATGAAGTGAATTGGCTAGGCATCGACATTGGAGGAGCCAATCTCAAGGTGGCCGACGGGCGAGGGTATGCGAACTCGCAGCCGTTTGCTCTTTGGCGGCAGCACCACGCTCTGGCGGAACAGCTACGATTGTTGATCGCGCAGGCTCCGCACGCGGATCGCTTGGCCGTCACGATGACAGGCGAACTCGCCGATTGCTTTGAAACTAAGAGTGAGGGAGTGCGTTTTATCTTGGACGCAGTCCAACAGGCTGCGGAAGAGCGCCCCATACGTGTCTATCTCACGACGGGAGAGCTGGTCACGCCCGGGCGGGCATCTCAGCACCCCGAGCAGGTAGCCGCTGCCAACTGGCACGCCCTGGGCGCTTACACAGCGAGCCTTGTTCCCGAGGGATTTGGGCTGGTTATTGATGTCGGTTCCACAACGACCGACATCATCCCCGTGCTGGACGGCCGCCTGGCTGCACGGGCCACTGACGATACCGGCCGGCTTGTGGCGGGCGAGAGTTGGTTTACTTCGGCGTCGAGCGGGACGCCGGTGTGCGCCTTGCTCGAACGGGTTCCGTACCGCGCCGGAACCTGCCCTATCGCGAACGAGCTGTTCGCGACCTCGCTGGACGCCTTCTTGATCCTGGGCGACCTGCCGGAGGACCCGACTTCGACGTGCACCGCAGATGGCCGATTGGCCACCAGACCTTTTGCAGGAGCCAGGCTGAGCCGTATGATCTGTGCAGACTCCGACTCACTGGACCAAGGCGATCTTGTGGCCATCGCTCAGACGGTCGCGGATGCTGGACTTGGTCTGCTCAGAGCGGGAATCGAGCGCGTGATTGCGGAGATGGGCCGCACACCCGAGGTCGTCGTGGCAGCGGGCACGGGGGAGTTCTTGGTTCGCCGCGCGATCAGCCAACTGGCGGGGAAAACCAGCATGACAACCTTCGCTGAACAGTTCGGTCGGGAGCCATCACAGAGCGCGCCTGCACATGCCGTGGCCGCAATCGCTCGTGAGGCGAGGATTTCATGACTCGGCCAGTGCGTGTGATCAAAGTCGGCGGCAGCCTGTTCGACTGGGAGGGTCTGCGGACAAAACTCGCCGCCTGGCTTGCTGCGCAAAGCGACTGCCAGAACGTCTTGATTGCCGGGGGTGGCAAGCTGGCTGACGCGATCCGCCGAGGCCGACAGGATTCATCGGATTGGAGATGAAACCGGCCATTGGCTCTGTGTCCAGCTGCTCGACGTATCGGCGCAGCTATTAGCCTGTTTGCTCCCCGGAGCGCGTCTTGTGCGACAGTTCGCGGAACTACAGGCAGGGATCGAGCAAGAACCCTCCGACTGCTGGATTCTGTCCGTGGAGGAGTTCATGCGCCGCTGGGAGCCAGCGGTTTCCGGGAGGTCCTTGCCACACGACTGGTGCACCAGTTCCGACGCGATCGCCGCCAGAGCGGCCCAAGCACTGAGCGCCACTGAACTGGTGCTGGTCAAATCGCGTGACCTACCGCCAGGCACGACCCGAGAGGCGGCCGCCGCGGAGGGGTTCGTCGACGCGGTCTTACCCCAGGCGGCGCGGGGCCTATCGGTACACTGGGTCAATCTGCGCAGCGGCGTAGCCGGCCAGTTGCACTAAGGACGGCCATCGACGGCCGCCCCACGTGATCCGTGGTTTACTGCCACCAGAACTTTCCGCTCTGGCGGGCCGCCTTTTTGCGAACCGAGTCCAACGTCTTAGATGGTTCGGTGCGGCTGGCCACCTGCCAAGACTCGACCTGCACACCCCCAGAGGCAGCCACGATCCATGAATTCCGCACCCGCAGAAAACTGACCTCTGGTGGCACGCGTTTCGGAGAATTCCAGGTCTCCAGCTTCAGTTCGCTGGACTGATCTGTCAGCAACGGGACGCTGAGCCCCGCTTGCTCGAGGAGCCCGTTCTTTTCTAGCAGAGCCGCGATCACACACATGTCCATCAAGTTCCGCAGTTCGCCGAACACGGCGTCCTTGGCCGAAAGCTGCTCGTAGTGTCCGGTCATCAGATCAGCCCAACGTTGAGCTTGACCACTGGCGCGACCCGCACTGCGGATCGTTCCGTCCGCCGAGACAAACTCGTCCTCGGTCATCACCTTGACCCCCGGACCACGAAGTTCCCATGCTAGGCCGTCATCGCTGGCAGCCAGCGGCTCGTAGTCACAGGCCATCCACCAACGAGGATTCACGTTGGCAGCCTTGCGGGAGTTTTTGATCAGGTCGATATAGCTGGGAAAGTCAGCTACCGGCGCGTTCTCCAGCTTCATTGCCAGTCGCTTCATACGGTAGTCGGCGGCGACGAGTACACGGGCAAAGTGAGTGCTGGCGGGAATCCCCGACACGGTCACCATCTGCGGGCCGAATGCCTGCTTCATAGCCGGCTCCAGCACCGCTGGATTGACCCGAGCTGAGCGCCGTTGTTGCTTCAGGACCCGTCCCAGGGCGGCGTTGCCCTCTTGAGTCGGATCGATCGAACAACTGATGCCTTCGGTTCGCGCTTCGTTCACGTATCGCAGCGCGACCAGCAGGTCGTCCAATCGCAGCACAGGGCGACCGGTGGTCACACCAACCACGTTGGCCTTGTCGTCCAACTCCCACCCTTCTCCAGGGCCTGCCAGCACAATGTCGTTGTCCTCGGGGTAGACAAACACATACTGGATTCGTTGGATCCCTGCGAGGAACCGGATTTCCTCGGGCAGGCGGCCGAAGTTGTTCTGCACCGCATCCTGGCAAGCCGCGTGTAGAGCTTTTAATGAGATCATCCGCAGTTCTACGGGTGCCGTCAGTTCCTCAGGGGCCTCCTTGATTTCTTTGCGCAGCGCCGCCAGGAGCCGTCGGTGGACGCCGGACGCGGGCGGACCGACGACACCCTCGACATCGATCGAAACGCCGCCGACTGCGGCGTTTCTTAATCCCGCCAAGCCGGCCCAGGCGGGCGTCGCTAGGACGGCCACGGCCACCAACGCATAAAACAGCTGGCGAATATGCACATCTGTGCGAACGGACATAACTGAAGCTCCTTGTACCTAACTCACAAGCGCCAACTGGCTGGCGACCCCTGCCTGATTGCCCGTCGTTCCTCGACCCCTTCCAGCATAGTCGAGCGTGCGTCAAGTTGCGAAGGGGAATAAATTTAGGATAACGATGGAGGTGCGGGATTTCAAGAAAAACGGGCTGGACGCCAGCCAGGTAGCCAAATCGTGCAAACCTGGGACACTTAGGCCATGAGAGAACGCCCGTTCAGCTCCGATGCGAGGGGATCCGGGCGACCGGTCAGCCAGCTGCGGGCTCCGGCGGCGAGCGGATGTTCCTGCTTGCCAGAGCGAACGGCGTGAGGATAAGGTGAAAATAGGAAGGCCATGGTAGCGTATCTCGTCATTCGTGAAGGCTCGAAGTGGACCGACGTGTTCCGTCTCACCCCGGGGCGGACGGTGACGATTGGACGGTCGACGACAAACCAAATCGTCATCAAGGACGAGCGCTGCAGCAGAAACCACGCGGAAGTCTTCATGACCGAAGGCGAGTGGACTTTGCGAGATCTGGGGAGTCGCAATGGGACGCTGGTCGGTGGTGAGCAGATTGACGGCGACCATGCGCTCTCCGCGGGAGATGTCGTGCGGATCGCGCACTGCCAAATGGCGTTCGTCAACGACCTCTCGATGGCCTTCATTGATGGCGACGATTCGGGCGAAGGCACGGAAACCGTCACCGGGACTGTGTCGCTGACACCGGCGGACACCCAGATCCTGGACTCGGTCGAACCGACCACGATTACGGACCGGCGAGGCCACACGCGCTATTTGGAGGGTGGCGTGGAGGAGGTCGTCGTGGGCCCCAACGTGGGTCGTGCGGCCGCTAAGTTGTGTCGTCTGGCTTTTGACTTGGCGAAGCTGAACAACGCAATCTCCGTTTCACACATTGCACTGGACGGTCTCTTTGAAGGTACGGGCGTCGATGCCGGCGCCGTGCTGTTGGCCCCACGTGAACTGGCCGGGGATCCAGCCGCCGATGACCTCGAAATTGCGGCGTCGCGCACCGACACCGGATCTGCCTATCACCGTGTTTCGGAGTTCCTGGCCACCATGGTGTTGGGTGAGGGCGAGGCGGTGTTGGCCCGCAACATCGTGGGCGACACGGAACTGGGGATCCGGGACAGCAAGGGAGCGTTTCGAGCCACCAGTGTGATCTGCGCCCCGATCCGCCAGGACAGTCAGGTCATCGGACTGGTCCATCTCTACTGTACGGGCGAGGACCAGATGTTGGATGCCGATGATCTCGAGTTCACGCTCGCCGTCGCCGACAACGTCGCCCTGGCCTTGCGAAATCTCGGGCTGCAGGAAGAGTTGGCGGAGAACCTAACACAGTCCAAGTCGGAGATCATCCAGCTACGCAAACGGCTGGGCGTAGAAAGCGAGATTGTTGGTTCGAGCGCTGCGATGCGGAAGGTGCAGGAAGATGTTGGCCGGGCGGCCCCGAGTCGAGCCACGGTGCTCATTCGCGGAGAGAGTGGAGTGGGTAAGGAGCTCGTAGCTCGCGCCGTCCATTATTCGAGCCCCCGCAAGAAAGGTCCGTTTGTCTGCCTGAACTGTGCCGCACTTTCGGAGACCTTACTGGAGAGCGAGCTGTTTCGGACACGAGCGAGGTGCTTTTACGGGAGCGACCGACCGCAAGATTGGTAAGTTCGAAGCGGCCCATCACGGCACATTGATGCTAGATGAAATTGGCGAAATGAGCCTCTCGATCCAAAGTAAGTTCTTACGCGTGCTGGAAGGGGCATTCGTTCGAGCGGGTGGGCGGCAGTAAGGCCATCAAGGTGGATGTCCGCGTTATCGCCGCCACGAACCCGCAATCTCGAAAAGGCGGTCTCCGACGGCAGTTTTCGCAGGGATCTGTACTTCCGCCTGCACGTAGTCGAAATCCACGTCGCTCCACTGCGAAAACGTCCATCGGACATCGTCGAATTAGCTAACCACTTCCTGGAGCGCTATCAGGACGAAACGGGCCGCAAGATCGCGACGTTTACGCCCGCGGCGGTCGACCTGATGCAGTCATATCATTGGCCGGGTAATGTCCGGGAGCTGAAAAACGTCGTCGAGCGTGCCGTTTTGCTGACCCAAGTCGATGTGATTGATGTCGACGATTTGATGCTCTCGAATCTCAGTACTGCCAGTGAGTCCGGCGAGATGTTTCTCAACCGTAATGTTTTTGAGCCAACGACGCTGTCTGAAATGGAAAAGAAACACATCTCTGCCACCCTCAACCTGACCGGGTGGAACAAGAGTCGCGCGGCGAACATTCTCGGGATCGAACGCTCGACCCTAGATCGCAAGATTCGTCGTTACGAGCTGAACAAGGACTCGAAGTGAACCTTGCACCCCGAGGCAACCACAAATAGAATCCGCAAAGGCTCTCCGCATCATGTGAGGTCGTACAGCTTTTAAGTTAGTGCGTGATTTGTCTTTCTTCACTCTCCCCTCGGGGAGAGTCGGCCCGAAGGGCCGAAGAGGGGGCACTCGCCGGAAGCTACGCGTCGGTTTCGCTGGGGAACCGTGGGCTAACGCCCAGCGGCTGATTTGGAGCGTAGCCGAACTCGCCAGAGTTTGGCGGATTGCATGAAGCGTAAAAGCTGCACCATCTCCGTGCGGGAGGGTAAAAGCGCTCCCCCAGGTGGCGCATTGTTCAGTATCTTAAGTACAACTACCTACTCCTTGAGGCCTTTGGATCCCAGATCATGGAATCGAACAATCCGTACGACGCCCCGCAACAGAGTGCTCCTTCGTCAAGCCCAGCCTACGGTTTGCGATCGGTGAAAATCAAACGAATCGATCCCGTCTCGACGGCAACCATGTTGGGCGCGCTGTACGTATTCATAGGTCTAATCGCCGGTGGATTCATGTTCCTGTTTTCATTGGTGGGAGGCGCGGTCGGTGGCGAAGAAGCGGCGCTCGGGGGACTAATTGGGGGTGTTGGTGCGTTGATCGGATTGCCCATAGTGTATGGCGTAATGGGGTTCATCGGTGGCCTGATTGGGGCGGCGCTTTACAACCTCGTAGCCGGATTCGTCGGTGGGATTCAAATAGACTTGGAGGGCTAGCATGGTCGCGCACCGCCTCGCATCACGCGATGGCAGATTCCCGCACACCGATCTTAGGCACGTAGCCAACCCTTCGTTGACGCTGCAATTTGCAGCAAACAGTCCAGGCACTGTTGCGCGACTGCTCAGTCCGCCATCCAGCGGCGAAGGGCTGCGATGTCTGCTTGATGGGCTCTGATTGCGCCAGGTATCTCGTGCTTTTCAAAGACGCGGTATCCCATGTGTTCCATGTGGATGCAGAGCGGCATCGGTGGCAGATCGCGGCGGACAAAGTCAAAGATCTCGTTCGTCACGAACCCCGTGTCGACGGGGACGTTTTCGAGTTGATCGCTACGCTCACCCTTCCAAACAGCGTCTTTGACATAGATCGAGCGGACGTGCGGCTTCAAGACTTGCACAGCCGTTTTCCACGAGGAGCCGCTGTCGGCGCGGATATGACGCAGATCGATTGCGGCGCCGAAGGAATCCGGATCGATGCCGTCCAACATCAAGGCGAGGTCCCATCCCATCGCACCCAGATATCGTGCCCCTGCGTGCGTTTGATAGAGACCCTGTAAGCCGAATGAACGGTTCATCGCTGCCAGTTCCTTGGCTTGCGCCGAGAACTCGACAACCTGTTGTTTGATTGGACGGCTGTGGTCGTAGTAGTAGTAGCCAGTTCGGTAGTGGCTGATACCGACGGCTTGGAACGTTTTCAACAGTACCTCGGCGTGTGGCGAGTCGACACTAGTGACTCCGGTCGCTGCGATGATCACGCGCTTGCCACGACTCTCCATCGCAGCGGCCATTTTCGGCACCTCGTCGGCCGCCCCAGCGGGCTCGATGTGCCCTCGAGGTCGGATCGTCGCCTCCACCCCGTCCGCGCCCATCTCGACGACCGCATCAGCAAGTTCCTCGTAGCTGAGCCGTTCGAGAACCTTCTCGAAAATGGCGATCGGCCATCCGCCCTCGTCGGCCGCGGCTCGGCACAAATGCGGGTTTCCAAGTCTCGCTGCCAAAGCCAGCGGGGCCGTCCGGGCGACCTGCTTCAGGAAAGACCGTCTAGTCGTCATGGGAGCTCCTATGAGTCTTCAAGCCTGTGACTTCGTACCCCGACGCACGAGTTTTGATGTTGCGCTGTTGGCTCAATCGGAAGCGCGAAGCGTGAGTTTTGATATAGCGCTGTTGGCTCAATCGAAACCCGAAGCGTAAGCGAGGGAATAACTCGCGATGGTACACCAACTCTCCCTCGCTGACGCTTCGGGTTCCGACAACGCGGTGAATTCGACACTAATGTCCCTGCGGAGAGGCGACAAGCGCACGTCTCAGCCGCCATCGCCGCTGGCAATCTTCCACAAGCTGTGGTCGCTCCGCACGTAAAGCGCGCCGTCAGCGACGGCCGGGCTGCATAAGATCGTCTCGCCTAGCTCACCAGCGACTACCGCTCGGGGCCGCGCGGAAGTCAAGTCGATCACCTGGCCAACACCGTCTTCGTTAAACAGATAGAGTTGGCCACCCGCGACCACAGGTGAACCGCTGAACTTCCCGTTCAGCCGCGTCTGCCACAGCGGCTTGCCGGTCTGCGCGTCGCCACACTTCAGAATCGAACCGCTGACGGCCAGGAGCTTGCCCTCGTAGACCAGAGGCGTAGCTGTCGAGGCACTGAGGCGGTTGTTCTGCCAGAGCACTTCCGGTCCAGCAAGGCTGTCGGTTGGCCGCAACGCCGTCATACCGTTTGAAGGTACATAGACAATGCCCTCGGCGACGACGCTCGAGGAAACCGTCGAACACCCTTGGTCGTAACGCCAGACTTCTTTACCAGTTCGAGGATCGTGCGCCGTCAACTTCGCTCCCGACTGAAGCAACACGACCGGGTCGCCGTCGTTCTCTGCCAAGATCGGAGATGTCCAAGCGGCCTTGGAAGGCCGGTCGATTTTCCAAAGGGATTCGCCCGTCTTAGCGGATAGACCGACCGCAAGCGACTGGCTGTCGTTCTCGATCGCAACGACCAGCGTTTCGCCCACGACAAGCGGCGAGGAAGCCAGGCCTAGGCTGTTGCTGGCGTTGGGATAGTCCATCATTAGACCCCTCAGCCAGAGCAAGTTTCCGTCCAGATCAAAACACGCCACATCGTTCGTAGAGAAATAGGCAAAGATGTGTTCACCGTCACTTACCGGCGTCGGACTGGCAGGACAGATTGACGGATGAGTCATCGTCCGCCCGGTCGCCCACAGCTGGCGTTCCCAGCGCACCGCTCCATCACCAGTGTCCACGCATAGCAGGTGAAGGCGGTCCTGGCGAAACCCCGAAGAACAGGTCAACAGCACCCGATCGCCCACCACAATGGGTCCGGAGATCCCACGCCCCGGCAGTTTGACGCGCCAGGCGATGTTCTCGCCCTCTGTCCAATTCGTGGGCAGCTCGTCTTCCACTGCGAGCCCAGAGCCGTTCGGCCCGCGAAACCGCAGCCAGTCGGCAGCTGACAGAGAATTGAAAGAACTGACTGCGAGGCAAATACACAACAAATAACACAGTCGGCTGGCCAGCCGACGCGCCAGCTTGAAAATGCCGCGATCAGCGTGCGAGCTGTGGTCATATTCGAACATGAGTTGATGCCTTATGTAGTCGTTCAGGTTGGTTGGCTGCTTTCTTAGGTGTTCGCCCCAGTAACAGCCGATGTTCGTCCCTTGCTATTCTCGCTGCGCGAGGCCGGGGAGAGGGAACGATAGGCTTGTTTTGCCCAGCGCCCTCGGCCCCACACTGCTTACTCGGCCGAGGGAATGGCCGTACCGGCGCTGTCGCAGACCCGCAGCTGAAATTGCCACTCAACGGTCCACGTTTCCACCTGTTCGTCTTGACAGACTTTCATCAGCACTCGATTGGCACCAGGCTTGAGTGTCGCCTTGAGTCGATACTGATCCAGCTTCATCCCACGATGATACTCGTCTCTACCAAACAGCAATTCGCCATTCACCCATAGCTTCCAAGCGTTCTTACAACCCAATCGGAATTCCACCTGTCGTGCTTCCTGCGAGTAAAACTCAGTTGCCGCATAGCCTACGACTTCTTTCAAGCTGCCCAGAGGTTGGTTCAGATCGACCATTCCGTAGTCGTCGTCTGTCTCGTAGTCGACCCAGCTGACTTGCCCGCTCTTTCCCTCGTAGGTGGCATCGTCCAGCTCTCGCTCGGGTGGAAAGACCTCCGCGAATCCACGGTGCTCGGAATTGTCAAAGGGGCCGACAACGCGCCATTTGGTGAGAAATCCAAAGTGCTTTTGCAGGTCGATTTCCTCGCCCAGCAGACGGAGCTTTTCCACGCAAATCTTGATTTGATCCTCATCCCGCGCTCCGTCCAGCGCCTTGCGGAGCACGGTTTTCGCCGGCTCCTTGCGCGCATCTTCCAGCGACTGATTCGCCTGATCAATCAGACGCGCGACAGCGTCCCGCCGCAACTCCACACTCGGATCGTTCAACATCTCCGGGATCATCCGTTCTGCGGCATCAACGTCTGCTCGCCGCAGCCACTCAAACGCCAGCCGCCGGGCTCGGGGATCGTGCTGGCTGTCTCGAGTGAACTTCTCGAGGTCACCTAAGGGTAAGGCTCGACGATCCGCCAACGCTTGTTCGCCGATCGCATCGACGGCAGTCCGCAGCCAGTTTGCCGCTAGCGGACCGGCGCCATCGAGCGCCGCGAGAACAGCGGTCATCTGCCCAGGATCCGCGGTGACGACCTCTCGCCACGCCGCCGCCGCCTGCGGCGTTCCACGGCCGTCGGATTCGACACGACGAATGGTCTCCAGCAGCGGGCTCAGCTCGACCGCGGCGAGCGGACATGGTGCCCACATCGCTTGGCTCAGTACGACGACCAACAAGCACCGAGAAATCGTCATCTTGGGGGCCTCAATGAAAAAGACCGATCTTGCTTTCAGGACACAGGTTTCCGCGCCGCCTGCAATAAGGCGGCTTAGTCTACCAGGGCGGCTCCCCGCACTGGCGATCAACTCCAGAAACCAACTGGATGAATATAACCAACGGCCCAGCTGACGTCACCCAACGCCGTCGATCACGCACGCGATGCCGCGTATCGGCCAGGTCAAGTCACGGCCGAGCGGCGCGAGCTTGGTGCAGTCTGCGGTAGGCGAGGGCAAATTGGCATAGCACCTCGAGATCACCTTGGTCCAACGAGTGGATACTCATTCCCGGGCGGACGGCTCACGGAGTGAGCCTGCTACTTTGAGCCTGCTATTTAGACCGCTAGGTGCCCTATTTCCGGGAGAATCCAGACAATCACCCCGAACCTAATTTTCGGCACGATTTCCCGAATCCGAGTCGACAAATCGAGATGGGCGCGACGATACCAATTATGACGGAAATCCGGTTGGGTCCCCGTGGACCGAACCGATGAGGTACAAATTCGCATCTTTCACCGTGATAGCGTCCAAATGACCAGACACAGTTGCCCAAAGATACTGACAATCGTAGCGGCGGCCAGTTTGCTGCTGGCTCTTAACTCTTCCGGGTTTTCCCAGTCTAACAGCGATCGATCGCGGGTCCGCGATGTGGCATTGCAGTCGGACGGGGCATTCAGCGGTCGCACCGTAGGACGAGAAGGTCAATTGCTGGGCGGCCAGCTAGTAAGCCTCTGGCACAACCGTCGGGAGTTGGCTCGGACACAGAGCACCGCTGATGGCGTTTTCAGCTTCCGCGACCTGCGACCCGGCCACTACCAGATCATGACGACGGACGACATAGTCAACTGCCGGCTTTGGGCCACCAACACGGCGCCGCCTGCGGCGCAGAATGCGATCGTCCTCTACAGTGGCTCCATCGTCCGCGGGCAATGCGGTTGCAGTGAGACTACGTGCTCTACCTGCGTCAGCTTCCAGCAGGAAGTAGTACCGGCCTCGGCGAGAGTCGCCAGCGGCGGTCAGCAGGTGCGGGCGGTCGGCTACCAGAAAGGCGCGGTCAGCCAGAAAGGTGTGGTCGGCGGCGGGGGTGGAGATGCCTGCTACCCGGGATATCAGATCGGCTGTTGCCCTCCCGGCGGCGGCTTGGGGGGAGGGGGATGTTTCGGGACGCCACTGCTCCGCAACCATCGGTTGCTGGTCGTGGGCGGCTTGATCGGTGCAGCGGTCGCCATTCCGCTGGCTCTCAGCGACGATGACTCCAGCGGTAGTTAGCTAAAACTCTTTGCGAATGTCAAAGCCGTCGCGCGTGCCCAGCGCGTGCCAGGTTTCCCGATCGATGCTGTCCGAGATGAACTCGACGTGCCCATCGGCAAAGACAACCTGAGCGCCCCCGGGGTGCCAGCTGCCGAAGCCAAGTTCGCGTTCATCGACGAAGAGGCTCTTGTCTTTGTGCGCGTTGACCGGAGCCGCCGTCGTTCCCATCCCTTCTGAAACCTCGTTGCCAGCCCCTTCGGGCGTGCCGATATACCAGTGGTCGATGAACTGGTTAACGCCCGTATGGTCAGCCCCCGAGGGCTCGAAGCGGAACACCGCCTCTCCAATCGCCACTGTGTTGGAAGTACCGTCGCGCACTTCCGCGATCCGCACCTGGCTGTTGACGAAAAACATGCCGTCGGAGTTGAACCGTCCGACGAGCGGTGGTGGACCCGACTCACGAGCGGTCGTGCCGCTGCTGGAGGCGATGTAGTTGCAGGGAACGCGGAGGTCGATGCCTTGGGCATCCAGTTGATCGGGAGCAGACCTCGAGGGACATCGAAACACACTCAGCACTGTAGCGCAGGCAGTCGCATTGGGTGGTTCGGTCCAGGGCGCGCCTTGGTTCAGCGTATCGTATAGGGCGACCTGTTCCAGGTAGGGCAGCAGTTTGCCGCTCCACATCGTCTTGTCGGGCCAGACAAGCCCGGGGGGGAACTTCTTGTGCCGATCGTGGTAGTTCAGCAACGCCAGTCCCTGCTGCTTCAAGTTGTTCTGGCAGTGGATACGGCGGGCCGCCTCTCGAGCTGATTGGACGGCCGGTAACAACAGTCCAATCAAGATCCCGATGATCGCGATGACCACCAACAGTTCAACCAGCGTAAATCCTGAGTGCGTTCGTCGCATCTTCAGCCCCTGCTTAAGAGGAGGTGGTTTGGCCGTGACCACTTAATCCGTGCCAACAAGAGATTCCCGCGCGCTCCACGTTTCGGCAACCACTCGCCCACAGTCACCCACGATTCGTGCTGAGAAACATTGGTCACGTCGAAGTTGCCCATCAGCGCGACCTCATCCGGCGCAGCAACGCCATCTCCGACAAGCGGCAGCACAATACGCTCGGTTTCCCGTAACAAGCAAAGCCGTTCCGAATCGACTTGGGCCATCCACAACGGCGCGCGCCAACGCACAACATTCTCGTTCGACGCGTCCCGCCGCGTGTAAACCAGAAACAGGCCGTCCGAGTGGGTCAGCCAATGTTGTTGGGTTGTGGACATCTCAAGCACATCCCCGTTTTCCCAGGCCCAAGCTTTCTGGGGGTCGTAGTTCAAGCCGTCCCGGCTCGTTGAAACATAGCCCCGTCCGTCTTCCGCTCGGATGGTCATCCAATACCGACCACCATATTGCGTCACGGAAGGTTCCAGCAGCCCACGACCGATGTTGTTTTGCAGCGGAGGACCGACGGCCGCGACGTCGAGCCGTTCGCCATCGAATCGACAACGAACGCCCGCCACCATCCGATTCGTAGCCTGCGCACCAAATGTGAACGACATCATTATGTCGCCGCTGTCGGTTACGACTCGCTGGCCACAGTTGTTCGAGTAGATGAAGGCGCCGCGAGGATCGTCCCAGTCAAGAATCCGCCGCGGCGACCAATCGCCCTCAGCATTCCTAACACAATAGACCGGATAACGCGCCAGCTGGTCGTTCCTAGAGAACCGGGGCCCGCGGTAAAAGACCACATGCCCCATCGCCAACACCGTCGCGGTGGGTGAATGGTATTGCGGCACCACGTCACACACACCCGCAGCAAGTCCGGGGTGATCAGGCACATCGACACGCCCTAACGCAGCGATCGGCTGCGGTTCACGCCAACTTACCCCCGAGTCGGACGACTCGGTCCAGTGCACTGGACCGAAGTAGTCAGAGCCAGTGATCGACTGCAACGTCATCAGGGCGGTTGGCGGTTCGCCTTTGCCTGGCAGCATGCAGGCGCGGGGATGAAACCAAGTCGTCTCTTTTCCGTCACGGTTGCTGCGCACAGTCTGCACCGTGACCGATTCGACGAGGTCGTGCTTCGCCTGCAGCGCGCGAGGAAAAGCTGCGCAGGCAACCGCTGATGTTGCTAGGAACCGGCGGCGGTTCATAGTCGAGCTCCTGGAGCTGATTAGTGTATCATAGCGCGTCGCGGCTGTGCCGCCTTTTAAACAAATTGCCGAACATCAGCACCGTAGACAAGTTCTTCTGGAGAAGCCGCCATGTTGACGAACTGGCAATCTGCGTTGGTTTGCGCCCTCTTATTAGGCTGCGCTCACCAGTCTGCCTCAGCAGCCCATCTGGCCATGGGGCTGCGGGTGGGTGAAGTCACCCAGAACTCCGCGATCGTCTGGACGCGGGTGACGCGCGAGCCTACAAGAAAGTGGGAAGGGTACCGAGAGCCCCGCAAACGTGAACCGAAAGTGAACCACTTCACACCCGCGGAAGTGAAAGTGGAAGACCGGGAAGGAGCCGTTCCAGGGGCGGCTGGCCAGGTTCGGTTAATCCTGGCTGAGTCTCCCGAGCTGGACAACTCGGCCGCCACCGGCTGGGTAACGGTCGAGGCCGGCCACGACTTCGTCCACCAATTCCGCTTGTCGTACCTCCAGGCTGGCAGGACCTACCACCTCAAGATCGAGGCCCGCGACACGCCCGATGATCCGGTCAGTGCCACCGCGACGGGCTCCTTCAAAACACCTGCGGCGGCCGATCAATGGCAGGATGTCACGTTCGGCGTCGTCACGGGCCAGTCCTACTG
Organism: Pirellulaceae bacterium; assembly: GCA_965223305.1. Classification (GTDB taxonomy): domain Bacteria; phylum Planctomycetota; class Planctomycetia; order Pirellulales; family Pirellulaceae; genus CBDCWT01. The sequence continues at coordinate 158,059 of CBDCWT010000042.1, forward strand.
GGATCTCGACCACCGCGACGGCTACCATATCTATGAGGCCATGCAGCAACACGGGCTGCACTTTCTGGTGCCCACCGGAGATACCGTGTACCTTGACAGCGAGGCACCGCGGGCGAGAACCGTTGGGTTGGCCCGGTATCATTGGCAGCGCATGTACTCGCTGCCGCGGCACGTGCAGTTTCACAGCCAGGTGCCAGGCTATTGGGAAGTAGACGATCACGATTCTTGGGCCAACGACGGCTGGCCCACCATGCACGCTCCCTGGATGAACCCACTGACGTTCGCCGAAGGTTTCGCGGTATTCCGTGAACAGGTACCGATGGGCGAGGCGACCTACCGCACGATCCGCTGGGGCCAGGGACTGCAGGTCTGGCTGGTGGAAGGTCGACTCTATCGGTCTGCAAACGACATGCCCGACGGTCCCGACAAGACCATCTGGGGTAGTGAGCAGCTGGCCTGGCTAAAACGGACCATCCAAGAAAGCGACGCTGACTTTCGTGTGCTCATCAGTCCGACGCCGATTGTGGGACCGGACCGGGACGCCGGCAAGCACGACAACCACGCCAACGATGCGTTTTCCTACGAAGGCAACCTCTTCAGATCGTGGACCAAAGAAGCCAAGCTTGACAACTTCTTCGTCTGTTGCGGCGACCGCCATTGGCAGTACATGTCGATCGATCCGGAATCCGGCTTGCGCGAGTTCTCCTGCGGACCTGCGAGCGACGTCCACGCCGGCGGCAACCCAGCACAACCCGCCTGGCAACCATTTCTCCGCGTCAAGGGTGGCTATTTGACGGTAGCCGTCCGCCGAAACGGCGCCAAGTCAGAGATCACCTTCCGGCATCACGGTGTGCACGGTGAGGTCGTGCATGAGTTCTCTCAAGCACACTCCCCCGCGGAGCCTGCGGAGGCTGGAAATTAAGTGGGCAAGCCGACTAGATCCTAGTTCACCCTCCCGGAGGCCGTGCAGCGTTTACGCTTCCTGCAATCCGCCAAACTCTGGCGAGTTCGGCTACGCTCCAAATCAGCCGCTGGGCGTTAGCCCACGGTTCCCCAGCTACGCTCCAAATCACCCAATGCACCCTGCGGGAGAGAGTCAGCGTGAAGGTAATCCAATTTGAAAACACTCCCTTGCGACGACGGCTGACCCTGGTTGGCTCGGTGATGTTGTTTGTTGTGCTGCTCCAGGCAGGTCTTCCGACCGCGCACGAGCTTCATGCCGGCGACCTGTTTCGGGCGGGCTGTTACAAAATCGACATTACACCGCGGCAACTTCCGGCGATTATGAACGGAGGGTTCTTGGAGAAGGTATCAGATCGAGTCGACGATCCGCTCTTTGCACGTTGTCTGGTGCTTGAGGCGGGCGAGGAGACGCTCGGTATCGCGATTGTCGATTCGTGCATGATACCCCGCGCGCTCTGCGATGCCGTCAAGCAACTGGTGAATGAGCAAACGGGGATAGCTGTGAACCGGCTGCTGATCGCGGCCACGCACACGCACTCGGCGCCCAGCTTGATGGACTTCTGTCTAGGCACGCGACAGGACCAGGCTTACAGCCGCTTCGTGGTACCCCAAATTGCAGCCGGGTTGCGGCAGGCCCATGCCAGGCTTGAACCGGCACGCGCCGGCTGGGCAGTGACCTCGGCGCCCGAACACACCCACTGTCGTCGGTGGCTGCGGCGAACAGGAACGTCTGCACTCGATCCGTTTGGACTGCCTTCGGTTCGCGCCATGATGCACCCCGGCTACGAAAACCCCGAATACGCTGGCCCGGCCGGACCGGTGGACAACGATCTGACGGTGCTAAGTTTACAGGCGACCGACGGCCGACCGCTGTGCCTGCTGGCCAATTTCTCGATGCACTACTTCGGCGGCACGGCTGGTTTCTCCGCAGACTACTTCGGCGACTTTGCCCGGCATGTCGAGAGCCAGCTGGCCGGGGCGAGCGAGACAGACGGGTTCGTAGCGATCATGTCGCAAGGCACCAGCGGCGACCTGCATTGGATGGACTACAGCCAACCGAAGCGGGTCGCATACAGTCGTCAACAATATGCCGCCGAGTTGGCCGAAATAGCGATCGCCGCCGTCGAATCGATTGACCATCGGACCGACATCGAGTTGGCGATGGCAGAAACACAGCTAACCCTGCAGCGTAGGCTGCCGTCCGCGGATCGCCTCGCTTGGGCGCGGCAGCTAAACCAACGTCGCGGACAACGACCACCAAGCAGCCGCCCCGAAGTCTACGCCCAACAGGCTGAGTGGATCGACGCCCACCGTTCAGCTGAACTTGTTCTACAGACAATCCGCATCGGCGGGCTGGCCATTGCTGCGATGCCCAACGAGGTATTCGCTGTGACCGGCTTGCGGCTGAAGGCGCAATCTCCGCTGCAGCCGTTAATGAACCTCGAGCTAGCCAACGGCGCTGAGGGTTACATTCCACCGCCGGAACAGCATTACCTCGGCGGCTACACCACCTGGCCCGCTCGAACGGCCGGCCTGGAAACATCAGCCGAGCCGCAAATCGTGGAGTCGTTGCTGACGTTGCTCGAGCAAGTTTCCGCCGGCAAAACGAGGCGCCCGCTGAAACGCGATCTCTACAATGAACAACAACGCGCGGCACTGGCGCAGGCCAAAGCAGCAGACAACAACCGGGAAAACCGCTAGGCCCTGAAAGCAAGTGTGCCGCAACCAAAAAGTAGTAGGCACACTCCGTGTGCCGTAACCCAGCGGACGGCACACGGAGTGTGCCTGCTACTTTGCTGAAGCCCGCTTGATCACCAGGCAGATCGGGTGGGGCTCTTGAGCCACCGCACCAAGAAACGTTGCCACGCAGCATTGATGCGGGGTCCGGTCGCACGGTGTCCTCCCGTCGCGCGTACGTACTCCAATCGCTCGCCAACGCCCAACAAATCGTAGACTTCCCTGCCCCGTGCGATGTAGGCGCTGCTCTGTAGGTCGTCTGAATGCCTGGCGGTCTGCTGGTCCGTGCTGCAGCCGATCACCATCAAGGACCGCGGAGCGGACAGCGCGATCAGCTCATGGTGATTTCGCTCAAAGCCGGGGCGAGTGGGGTCAGCATCCAGCAGACTAAGAACCGTCCCGCGGAATTCTGGAACCGGATAGCTGCTGGTTTGGATGTGATCGAACCGCTGTCGCCAGTCCAAATACCATGGGTCGTCGTAGTTGGTATCACCGTATAGCGCCAGATGCGGATCGATCGAGACCGTTGCCTCTATTTGAGGCGCAAACGCGGCAACGTAGAGCGCCGCCTTGGCGCTCAACGAAAATCCCATGAACCCAATTCTGGACGCGTCCACTTCCGCCCGCCCCTGCAAGAACTCCACCTCCCGCTGGACATCGTGGACCATCTTGGCCAGCGGCAACCAATGACCGAAACGTTCGTAGACGGCCAGATTGACATTGTCACGGTAGTTAACGCCGTCTCGATAGTTGCGGATGTGGGACCATCCAGTCAACACAACAAAACCCTGCCGCGCCAGCCAGGCGCCCCACCACTCCTCCGGCTGTGCGTAGTCTGGAGATGTCGAGGTCCAGGCGATCACTGCGGGGAACGGGCCGGGGCCCTGCCCGCGAGGCAACAGCAACCGATGTGGCTGTTGAAAGTCGATCTCGATCGGAATCGTCAACTCGATGCGCGTGTAGCCTTCTCTTTCCTCCCGTGACAACTCGATCACCTCTGCAGCGTCGCCGAACCACCGTGCATCTTGCTGCTGTGGAGCCAACTTTCCCAGGATGCGAGTCCAGTGTTCAACGAGCTCCGGGCGACGGCTAGTGTGCCACTCGTCCGCCGACCGGATACGCGTTCCCCCGTCGCTGACCAACGGCGAAAGGAGGTCGTATCGGTGTTGGTGCTCCATCAACTCCAATGGTGGTTCGGGTGGCGTGTGGTAGTTGAGTGCTACCTCACGGCCGCTAACCGGAGCGGCGATCATGTCCAGTGTGATGAGATGGCCAGCAGCAGCGACACCCGCCACCATGGCCTTCGAGGCAGCCGGGGGACGCTGGGGATCGTAGAACAGCGGCCTCAGACGGTTGAGCTGATTGCTCACGTCCGTATCGGTCACGTAGTAGGTCGCTTTCGCCAGATGCTCGAGATCGGATCCCGCACGCACGAGGATCGACTCCAGCTGCGAGAACACCGAATGGACTTGCCTCTCTCCACTCTCCGCCACTGCGGCATAGATCCCGGAGGTATAAACGGACTCGTTTCCGCGGATGCGCGCCACGCGGCTGAAGACTGCGGAGGAGGTCATCCAAGGCGGTGTCGAATACTCAACGCCGCCCGAAGCCTCGCTCGCCGCAGCAGATGCCACAAGTTCAATTTCGATTGGCCTCGTGCCCGACTTCCACTCCACGTAGGACACCGGAGGCACCGGCGCACCACGAAAGAACTCAGTAATCTGCTTCGAGACGGTTGCCACGTCGTTCATAGGCTTCAGGAAACACTTGACTTGCACAATGTCGTCACGCGCCAGTTGCAGGTATTCGAGTGTGCGCATCAAACTGGAGAGCGTCTTTTGCGTCGCTTCGTTCAGCTGCCCAGGCTCCGCCTGTCCCGAGACGTAGACCACGTCTCCGGCCGGCAGCACCGCGGCGTGCATTTGGCCTGGCTCTCCATCCAGTGCAGCAACTCGCCGTTTGGTGACCGTGGAAGGCGCCGCGCGGTGTGAAACAAACACAGCATCTAAAGCGACGGCTGCCGTAGAATTCGGCAGTGGCGTGGCAACATAAGACACGGCTGGCAGCGACTGCCAAGCGGATAGTCTCTGCTGGAAGGCGCCCCGCACCGTTTCATTGCGCAGATAGACGTTTAACTTGACGAGGTCGTCACGGCTGGAAGAAAACTCCGCCAACAGGAGATCCAGCTTGCCCAGCAGGCTGCCGATTTGCGAGCTGATCGCTGCCTCGGCATTACCCGGTGTAAGTTGGGTTGTGTGGACCAGGCCTGCGTGCGCGACACGGGTCGCGGCAGATAGTCCCAACGCCGGCTGCGGGTCGATCCGTCTTAGAGGCTCAACCGCGTAGCAGGCCGCAGCCAGCAGAAAACCGGCCAGCAGCATGATCGACAAACGGAGGTCGGCAGGACGCATGGCGATTTGTCGGGCAGGAGCTTCGAAGCCGCATTAGCCGCTGGGCGTTAGCCCACGGTTCCTACGAAACCGGATGCTAACGCATTCCGGCTAATTTATTATTGGTGCCAAGATCAAACTCTTCTGTTTTAGCGGGACCTACTCCGAGGCATGCTCTCCTTCGGTAATCACCAGGACCCGGTCGGCAGCCTCGTTCTGCAGCACGTCGGTCACGTCACTGCCAATCCAGCGGACTTCGATGCGGTCCACGCGATCCCGGTCGCCAAGCCCAAAGTGGAGGCGCGTGCCATAGTGACTCTCGTAGCTCCGCCCGCTGTGCACTTCGTCGACCAGTACCAAGTCGCCGGCAATGACTTTGACTCGTGCCCCCACACCTTGACGATTAGTCTTAACGCCTCTCAGTCGCAGCTGCAGCCAATGAGCATCACCGGGCGAGTCGTTCCTCAGAATGGTGGGTATCTGGCGGGAATTGACGATCACCACGTCAAGGTCGCCGTCGTTGTCCAAATCATCAATCGCACATCCCCGACTGCTGAAGCGCGGTTCCAACCCATCGCCTGCCGCGGTCGACACATCGACGAACGTACCGTCACCCCTGTTTTCAAGGAGGATGTTTTTCACTTCGTACGAGGTCGTATCGCTAAACAGGTCGACATTGTCGTAAAGATGCCCGCAGGCAACAAAGATATCCCGGTCGCCATCGTTGTCGAAATCCGCTAGGCCGTTTCCCCAAGTAACATGTTGTTGGGATCCCTGCCCGGCGCCCGAGGAGATGGTGACGTCGTCGAACACGCCGGCGCCCTGATTTTTATAGAGTGCTGGAAATTCGTCCTCATAGGAGGTCATGTAGAAATCCAGCCTGCCGTCGTTGTCGTAGTCCCCGCAGACGACCCCCATGCTCCCTTGAGTCTCACCTTTGTAGTCGTAGGCCACGCCGGCCAGCAGCCCAGCCTCGGTAAAGTGGGCCTGTCCGTCATTCTCAAAGAGGAAGTTCTCTGAGGAATCGTTGGCAACCACGATATCCGTATCCCCGTCCTCGCCATAGTCAAAGCAGACAGTGCCCATACCCCGTCCACTCACAGCGCTGATGCCGCTCTCTTCGCTGGCGTCACGAAAAGTCCCATCGCCGTTGTTGATGTAGAACTGATCGGGGGTCGGATGATAGTGAAATGGACCAGGGTAAACATGAATACCCCGCCGTTCGTTAAGGACGTGGTCGTCATACTTAAAATCGATGTAGTTCGATACATAGAGGTCGAGGTCCCCATCTCCGTCGGCATCGAGAAAGCACGTGCCGGCGCCCACTTTTCTTTCTCCACCTGCAGTTCCCGTCTGCTGCGTGGTATCTGTGAATGTCCCATCGCCGTTGTTGCGGTACATCACGTTGGGGCCGAAGTTGTTGATGTAGATGTCCGGTGCCCCATCGTTGTCGTAGTCGCCGACCGCGACGCCCAGTCCGTAGCCGGTATCTCCCAGTCCCGCGACATCGGTCACATCGGTGAATCGAAACCCTCCCTCGTTGCGGTACAGCCTGTTTGTCGGCGGCCGGTCGACATCGGTCCCCTGCAGCGGGGCCCCATTGAGAAAGTAGATATCCACATCGCCATCCAAATCGTAGTCGAACAGGGCTAGTCCTGCCGTTACAGTCTCGACGATGTAGCGCTGTCCTGAGCTGCCATCGGTGTGCTGGAATGTGATGTCGGTCTCTGCAGTCACATCACGAAGCAGGATGCGGGTACTCGGTCGAGCACCCGCCTGGGTCGCTCCCTTGTCCGGCTGAGAATCCGCCAGCCCTTCCTTCACAAGCTGCGACTCAGCAGGTCTGGAAGCAGGCTGTGACGCTGCCGGCTGGCAACCGATGGCAAAAAGCACGAAACAGACGAGCAGGCGTGGCAACCGACAGCCTCCTTCACAGCGATACGAGCACAACGATAGACTACGTGAGCGTTCTCTGCTTTGTTCAACCGCTTGCGACGCAGTCGTGACAATCGAATTGTATTCGACGGAATGGCTGTCAGCGTGGCAGTCATCCACTAATCTTTGGCCAAGCCCCCAGGTGACTGAAATGGTGACGACTGAACGACAATCAGGCAATAGCCCCTGCGGGATACAGCGCGGATACTACGTGGCCCTGGCGGCGATCATTCTCTGTTCCTCTGCCAACGCCCATGAGAAGTCGCAGGCGGCCTTTTCGCGTCAAGTCGCCCTGCTGCAAGCAGATGTCGATGCGAACGCAGAAAAGGTCTCTCGCGATCCCCAACGAACCTGTCTGTTGACCGTCGACCTGATCGACAGCTGGTCGAAGAAGTCGGTGGCAGGACTAGTGCGGATAACCAATCTAGCATCCGGTAAACCGCTGCAGCTCGACGATCAGTTTCACCGGGCGGCCAACTGGTATGCGTTGGACCGGATGACATCGGTCCGCGTGCCGCAGCAACGACTTCGTGTGGAGGCGCTGCGCGGCCTGCGAACGGAGTTGACAGTCGAAGAAATCGACTTGAGCGGGCGCCGGGAAGCCAAGGTCTCGCTAAGCCTGAATGAGTTCTACGAAACACAACTGCGTGGAATCTACGCGGGCAATACTCACCTGCACTTGAGAGACTTGACTCACGCCGAAGCCGACCGCTATCTGCGGGTCGTGCCGCAGGCCGATAACTTGGATCTGGTGTTTCTCTCGCATTTGCGGCGCGTTCCCGACGAGCGACACTATATCTCCAATCAGATTGTCGAGAACAGCTTGGCCGGTGGAGACCTCGAGCGGCTGTCGGCTAGCGGCGTGCTGTTCGGCAACGGCCAAGAACATCGGCACAACTTTGGTGAATACGGAGAAGGTTACGGCCACGTTATGCTGCTGGGATCTGCAGAGGCTTATTCGCCCGGTCAGTATCGGCCCGGGTATTATGCGGCAAGGGACCGACGGACGACCCTTGCAAGAGGGAATCCGCGCTGCGCAGCGTGATGGAGCGACCGTGATCTGGTGCCATAACACTTTCGGATCGGAAGACCTTCCCAACTGGAGCTCGGGGATGGTCCATGCCCAGAACATCTTCGACGGCGGCGACCACGGCACCTACGCCGATACTTTCTACCGCTACTTGAACGTCGGCATGCGCGTTCCCTTTTCAACAGGAACCGACTGGTTCATCTATGATTTCTCTCGGGTATACGTCCCGGTAGAGGGTGAGCTGACCGTGGACAAGTGGCTGCAGGGACTACGCAAAGGTAGCTCTTACATCACCAACGGTCCGTTCCTGGAGCTGGAGACCGAGCGGGGCCGGCATCGGTGGGACGTTGAACATGAACGGACCGAACCAAGTAACGGTTGTCGGCAAAGCCATGGGAAGGCAGAACTTTCGCGGCCTGGAACTCGTCTACAACGGGGAAGGTTGTCCACGACACCAAGGCCGACGCCGCAGGCGGCTACTACGTCGCAGATCTCCGCCACGGCCTGGAGATTGACCAGCCGGGTTGGTTCGCCCTGCGCATCCCACTAGACGCAGGCAAGACCGAGCTGGGTCGACCCTTGTTTGCCCACACCAGCCCGATCTATGTCAGTATGAACGGCCGCAAGCTGTTCGACGTTTCCACGGCACAACAGCTGGTCAAAGAGATGAAGACAAGCCTGAACGTGATCGGCGAGAAAGGTCAGTTCGCGGACCAAGCTGAACGTGACTCGGTGGCGACTGTCTACGAGGCGGCGATTCAACAAATGCAAGCCAAGATCGCGGCCGCGCGGTGATCACACGCACAGGAATGTCTTTAAAAGTTCCACCAAGACAGACTCAACTTGCTCCGCCTGAACGTCGATAGTCTCTTCGTCCGTTCACACTTCTTGGTGCTAGCTGGAGAATCTGTCGTGACAAGAACTGCCCGTCTTGCCGCGTTGATGCTGTTATGTGGAGGTGCTCTGCTTTGGGCCGCGGCTCCGACGACGCTAGCAGCATCTAAAGAGACCGTTCGTTTTCGACTGACCGAGTGGAGGTCGATTCACCTGAAGGATGAGAAAAAAACGAACGAGATTGCCGTGACACTCAAGAAACTGGGCTGCGAGGCAGCCGGTCACTCGCACGGCGATCACTTTGATCTACGTTACCGCTGCGTCAAATGGCGCGCCCTCACGGTTGAAAGCCACGCTCAGGCCCACAAGTGGGAGACGTGGCTGAAGAAACTCAAGTTCGAAACGAAACACGAACATTAGCCCGGATTATTCATGAAGATCGTCGCGAGAGGTTGTAAGTACGTTCGTGGCAAGGAAGGCGAGCAATTCTTCCGCAGGCGTATTGAAGCAATACGTCGAGGGAGAATTGTGAAGCATCACGAAGCCACGGATGGACTTACCACCTCGCAGCAGATCGCTCATGAATAATTCGGGTTAGGCGGCATCTTCTGCTCTCACTCTGCTGTCCTTCACAACGTATGCGCGCGTTCGGTTTACGACAGAAGGACTAGGGAAGAATGCATAGCCTCCAAACGACTCGCGAGCACTCCATCGCACGCCAGTCGGACGTGCGTAACACCAGAGACAACGCAGACGTTCTTCCAAGTTGCGTGCTGCTGGTGACTTCCTCTCCGCGCTTTGATTTGACCCAATTCGCGTGAAATGCCAGAATGAGTCACGCTACGTGACCACTCCTCTTCAGCGTCTGGGGGCGGAAGGGGAACGGTTCTCTTTTGGAACGTCCACGGCCACCGTTATAACGGCGTGGGACATTCGCACGCGTGCTTCGATGGCCGGTAAATTCGCGAGGGGCTTGCGGTGGTCCGAAGTCCTACCGAAGCGGCCGCTACGAGTTGTGCGGCGGCAGTCGCCAGCGTGCTCCTGCTCGTTGTAGCTGGAGTGGCAGCTGCCGAACCACCGGTGCCTGCGGAATCGATCAGCTTCACTGCGGATGCGACGGCGGTTTTCGGCAGTCCTCACTACGTCCAGCCTGCTATCGTAGCGATGGCGCGGGATCCTCGCAGCACGCGGTTAGCCGTGGCGCGGCATGACGGCAGCGTTTTGCTGGTCGAGTGCGACTCGGGAAAAATACGCGAAATACGCGAGTCCAGCAGCGGATCAGAAGCCATGGCGGCGCTCGCCTTCAGCCCGGACGGTGGGTTGCTGGCCGCGGGCAGCGTTGATGGCACACTCTGCTTGTGGGACACAGCAACCGAGCAGTTACTGCAGACCGCTCCGTCTGCGAGTTGGATCGGAGCTCTCGCGTTCTCACCTTCCGGCGACTGGCTTGCCTCCGGCGGCTACGATCGCCACGTTCATCTATGGGACCCGACCAACCTCGTGGTTCGGCAGACGTTCGCCGGTCACGCCGCGGCTGTCCGAGCAGTTGCCTTCTCCCGGGATGGAACGCTGCTGGCGTCTGGCGGTGTCGACCGGACACTGCGATTCTGGGACGTCGCCAGCGGAGCGTCGTTGGCCACCTGTCCGGGCCACACTGGAGCCATTCGCGCAGCGGCGTTTTCACCGGACGGAGCAACTCTTGCTACGGTCAGTGAAGACACCACGGTCCGATTGTGGGACTCGAACACCTACAAACCTATCCAAACGCTCGATGGACACCGAGCGATGGCCTGGTGCCTAGCGTTTTCACCGGGCGGCCAGAACCTCGCCACCGCCAGCATCGGTGATCAGGTCGTGCTTTGGAACGCTAGAACGGGGGCCCAGCGGCAAAGGTTGAAGGGCCATCCGGGCGGCGTGGCCGCACTCGCCTTCGCTCCAGATGGCAGGCGGCTTTTCTCAGCAGGCCATGATGGGACAGTCCGTTTGTGGCAGGGCGAGGAGCCGCCTGACTATCCCAAGTACACGCTGTCGCAAGCTGCCTTGGCAGCTGTCCTATCGCCGCCGGGGGATTTGCTCGCCTGCGCGCTTGAAGACTCGCGGATCGTTGTCGTTAACACATCCACCACGTCGATCGCAGTAACGCTCGCTTTGGGCGCCGCGAACTGCACAGTACTCGGCTTCTCGTTCGCTGGCGACTACCTCGCCGCAGGATGCGATGATGGTCAGATCCAACTTTGGCGGATCTCTGACGGAATTCGATTGAGTCGCTGGGAAGCTCATCAGGCAAAGAGACACGTCAAGGCGATTCAGGCGATCGCGTTCTCACCAGATGGAACCAAGCTGGCTTCCGGCGGGCTCGACGGGACGATCTATATGTGGGACCTATCGCAGCCCGACCGTCCCCGCTTGCTGTTTGCCACGGAACGAGAGTCGCTGCCGATAACAAGCCTGCAGTTTGCACCAGGCGGCCGGCGACTTGCGTCGTCTACTGGCAGCTGGAAGAACTGGCGTAGTCCGGGATCTGTCAAGTTTTGGGACGTAGCGACAGGAGAGGCGCAGAACACCCTGGGCGCCCACTCCGCGGAAGTGGCAGGCGTGCGATTTAGCCAGGACGGCAAGCGGCTGGCGACTTTCGGCTCGTTTTATCGAGTTCGGCTGTGGAATGCAGAGTCTGGCAGCGATTTCGCCGCGCTCGCCGAGCAGACAACTGTGCGGGCGGCGGAGTTTCTTCGCGGCGGACTGATGGCGGTCGCCACAACGGACGGAGAGCTCTGGTTGTGGAACGCACTCCGCTACCGTCGGTTGAAGCAACTTGCGGGACATGAACAGCCCGTCGTGTCGTTGTCTGCATCTGAGGATGGCTCACGGTTGGCCACAGTTTCGAGCGATGGTGTGGTTAAGCTATGGGACATTCCGGAGCCACCTAAGCGAGAGATACTGCTGAGGCCCTGAGTCTAGTCAAACCGCATGTGAGGCTTGTTGAACGATGATCGGTCGCAGGAACTGCATCACGAGCCGAACTTCTGTCATGCTGACATTGCTGACAGGATCGCTACTGGTCCCAGCCGCGCGAGCGGAAGCGCCCGCCGACGATCAAGAGGCACTCCGCATCGCCGCACGGATCGATCGCCATTTTATGGCTTACTGGCAAGCGCATGGCATCGAGCCGGCGCCGCAAAGCGATGACGCCGAGTACCTCCGCCGAGTCTACCTCGACTTGGGTGGCGTCATCCCACCCGTTTCTGAAGTGCGGCGATTCCTGGCCGACGAGTCCGACGGGAAACGAGACGCAGTCGCAGCAACACTGCTGGATGGGCCGCGGTTTGTGATTCACTTCAGCAATGTCTGGACCGACGCATACCTCCCCAATACACAGGACTTTCAAGTTCGGCGGATGGCAGACAGCCTCAAGCGTTGGTTGCAGCTGAAGTTGATCCGAGGTGTGGGCTATGATGAAATCGTCGAGTCACTCTTAACGGCCCGCATTGCACCCTTCGATCGACGATTTCTCCAGGGCACCGCATCGCCGTCTCCATCCAGCTTCTACTTCGCCAATCAGATTGAACCCGCCCCGGTTGCGGCTGCCGTGGCGCGGAACTTCTTAGGTATCCGGATCGAGTGTGCTCAATGCCACGACCATCCGTTCGATCAATGGAGTAGGAAACAGTTTTGGAGCCAGGCGGCTTTCTTTGGCGGCTTGCGAAGCACTGGGCCGAGATTCAGCAGAGAAGATACCAACGTTCGCGCGGTGACACTACCTGATTCAGGCGAATTGGTACCGGCGGTGTTCTTGGATGGGACTAAACCGGAGTGGGAAGCCGGCGTCAGCTCGAGGGTGGCTCTGGCCGAGTGGATTACCCGGGACGACAACCCTTACTTCGCCAAAGCGGCGGTGAACCGCATCTGGGCACAGCTCCTGGGCGCCGGCTTTGTCAATCCGATCGATGACTTTAGCGACAACAATCCGGCCAACCACCCGGAACTGCTCGAGCTGCTGGCGGGCGAGTTCACCAGAAACAGGTACGACTTGAGGCTGTTGGTCAGAGCGATTGTGGCCAGCCAAGTCTACCAGCTCGCCGGTCGCCCATCCGCCTCTGCTCAATACGACCCTGCTCAATACGACCCATCTCATTTTGATCGCATGCCGGCGCGCGGCTTGTCAGCCGATCAGCTGTACGACAGCATCGCGCAAGCAACAGGGTACTTTTCTTCGTTCGATAGGCAAGCTCAACAGCCATTTCGACTTCGACGCACAAGTCTGCGTGAGGAGGTTCTACAGCTGTTCGGAAATCGGGCCGATATGCCGGCCGCCCAGCAGACGACGATCTTGCAAGCGCTGGCCATGATGAACAGCGACTTGGTGAACGCAGCGACCCGCGCGGAGATTCAGCTGACCATCTACGCCACCGCCGACTATCCGTTCGCGAACAACGCGGAGCGGATTAGCACCCTTTTTCTTGCGACCTTGAGCCGTGAACCCTCGGCAGAAGAGCTGCAGCGGTTTCTGGCGTTTCTCGAGGCGGATGCTCAGCAAAGACGGCTCGAGGCGCGACTAGGTGACGTCCTCTGGGTGTTGTTGAACAGCGCCGAGTTTCGGACGAATCACTGAACACCCGACAGATTACCTTACGGATCACCCGAACGCAGATCGCACAAAAACTCGCTACTGTTAGGAGTTCATCCCCATGGCACGACAGCCATTTACCCGGAACCGGCGCCAGCTATTGCGAACGCTTGCGGTTGGCGGTCTGGCGACCTCCGCCTCAGGCTGGCTGAGCGAAATCGCACACGCCGCCAGAAACCGGCAGACTGAACGTCGCGCTTGCATCTTGCTTTGGATGGCCGGAGGTCCCAGCCAGCTCGACACGTTCGATCCCAAGCCGGACCACCAGAACGGAGGAGTTTTTGCTCCTATCGCCACATCGGTACCCGGCATCGAAATCAGCGAGCATCTGCCACGGATGGCGCGCAGGATGCAACGCGCTGCGATCATCCGGTCCATGAAAACCGAAGAGGGCGACCACGCCCGGGCCACTGTTCATTTGAGAACCGGCTACTCCCCGCATGGGCCGATTAAGTACCCCACGTTGGGATCCTTGATCGGCAAGGAATTGGAACAGGGGGCCGAGCTGCCTAATTTTGTCAGCATCGCACCGCTACCGAGCATCTTTAGTGGGTCCTCCAGCGCAGGTTACCTCGGCCCGCAGTACGCTCCCCTGATCGTAGGCAGCGGATCAACGCCTAATCTGTCCCGCCGAAACCGCCAGCCAAGTGCGCTGGAGGTGGCCAACCTGGAACCTCCCGAATATGTGACACAGGAGACCGCCGACGCACGTCTCTTGTTGTTAGACGATTTGAATCAGCCGTTCCTGACGGGCCGCCACGATGCGACACTGCTAAGCCACGCAGCGGCTTACCAGCGCGCCCAACGGATGATGCGCGGCCGTGTACGGCAAGCGTTCGAGTTGGATCGGGAACGGCAGCGGCTGCGCGACCGATACGGTCGTAGCGTGTTTGGCCAGGGCTGTCTGTTGGCCAGAAGACTCGTCGAGCGCGGCGTGTCCTTTGTCGAGGTCTCGCTCCCAGGATGGGACACCCACCGGAACAACTTCCGCCAAGTGCGGACTCTTTCGAGCCAGCTAGACGCAGCATGGTCGACGTTGTTGGACGACCTACGATCTCGCGGGTTGCTCGAGTCGACACTCGTGGTATGGGTCGGTGAATTCGGACGAACGCCGCGGATCACGAACGGCGGTCGAAACCACTTTCCCCATGCTTGGAGCAGCGTTCTGTGCGGCGGCGGAATCCGCGGGGGCCAAGTGTACGGAGCGACGAGCGCCAGTGGTGAAGAAGTGAAGGACCGCCCTGTGTCAGTGCCGGACTTCGTCGCCACGATCTGCCGGGCGATGCGGATCAACCCCAAGAAACAGCGTCTGTCCAATGTGGGTCGACCCATCTCAATCGCCGATCCTGCCGGGAGAGTGCTCGAGGAGCTCATAGCTTGACGTCGGCGCTGATGATAAGACGAGCGGCAGTTTGGCTGTGTGGTGTGCTCTGTTGCCACGCGGGGGCAGCGATTGTCGCTGCCCAGTCTTCCGCTCGGCAGGATCTGCTGCTGCTGGCTTCCACGCGTCCGGTAGTGATCCGCTTGCAGCTCTATATCGATGGCAAGCCGTTTCGGACTTCGTGGCGCGAATTCGTACAGCAGCTCTTCGACGACTGTGATACCAACCACGACTCCGTGTTGGTGGCCGACGAGTTGGACCGGCTGCCCGATTTCCGGCGACTGCTTGGCATGCCGGCTGTCGAAGGCGACTCGGCCCCACCGTTTCCGTTAGATAGTGTTGCTGACCTAGAAGGGTACTTGAGGCAGTTTGGGGTCAACCCCGTCGTCGCCGTGACGCAGCGCCGCAATTCAACGTCGACATCGGGGAACACCGACCATATCTTCTCCTATCTGGATCACAACCATGACGGCCAACTGCAGACGGACGAATGGACCTTCCACGGCGTCTTCGGCCGCCTTGACTTAGATGGCGACGGCGCGGTTTCGTTGGCCGAGGTCGCCGCCTTTTATTCACCCCAACCGGCCAGCAGGCCGACTCGGAGGAGCAGCCACCAGCCTCACAGACGTATCGAGTGCCATCTGCTTGAATCGCAGGGCTGGTACGCCAAGTTGATCCAGCGGCTGCTGCAGAAATACGATCGTGCCGCTGCGGATTCGCCGACAGGAACCGACGGGAAGGGGCAGTTGAGCGCGGAGGAGTTGGGCATAACTCGCGATGACCTCGCCAAATACGATCGCGACAGCAATCAGCAGCTCGACGTCGATGAACTCCAGCAGTACCTGCTGGAGCCGATTCCCGGCGTCTATCTGCAGTTGCGATTTGGTCAACAACATGGCTCGCCAGCCGTGCTCGCAGGCGAGAATCGGGGGGGTGCTGACGCCGAGCTTACAATGCTGGACCCCCGCACGATCGGCGCCCGCTTCGGAACCCACACGCTCTCGGTGTCGTCAACTGATGCCGCCCAGCAATACGACAGTGAGAGTTTACAACTCGAGTTCGGGCGTGCTGACGTTGACGATAGTGACTACCTAGATAAGAAGGAGGCGAACAGCATACCGTATGTCGCGGCGAAGTTCGCTCGACTCGATGGCGACGGCGATGGGCGTCTGTTTTACGACGAGCTGTTGCCGTCTCTCGAGCAGGATCTGCGGCTTCA
>CBDCWT010000043.1:0-74869 GCA_965223305.1 Pirellulaceae bacterium
TCGAAGTCGAACGACTGCTGACCGTCGGTGCCTTCGATCTGCTTCTGCACCAGGATCGTGCCACGCTGCGTATTCGTATAGGTCAGCTTCACATTCTGACCTGCCTGCAGGTTCACCGTCTGGCTGGGGTCACTGAACACTGCCGACGTGTCGGCCGCTCCGTCGAATGCCCCGTCACCGTCGACGTCCACCATCACCAAGACGCTGGTAAAGTCCCAGTTCGTCAGTGTTGCCCCTTGATCGCTCGGCTGGCCGTCTCCATTGACCAACTCGGCAACCGTATAGCTACCTGGCTGCAAGAAGCCGCTGTCATTCGACTGACCATCAGCCAATTGGAACGGATCGCTGTAGCTCGACTCGAAGTCAAACGACTGCTGACCGTCGGTGCCTTCGATCTGCTTCTGGACCAGGATCGTGCCACGCTGCGTATTCGTATAGGTCAGCTTCACATTCTGACCCGCCTGCAGGTTCACTGTCTGGCTCGGTTCACTGAACAGTGCTGACGTGTCGGCCGCTCCGTTGAATGAACCGTCGCCGTCGACGTCCACCATCACCACGACGTTCGTAAAGTCCCAGTTTGTGAGCGTTGCACCTTGATCGCTCGGCTGGCCGTCTCCATTGACCAACTCAGCAACCGTGTAGCTACCTGGCTGCAAAAAGCCACTCTCATTCGACTGACCGTCAGCCAACTGGAACGGATCGCTGTAGCTCGACTCGAAGTCAAACGACTGCTGACCGTCAGTACCTTCGATCTGCTTCTGCACCAGGATCGTGCCACGCTGCGTATTCGTATAGGTCAGCTTCACATTCTGACCTGCCTGCAGGTTCACCGTCTGGCTCGGGTCGCTGAACAGCGCTGACGTGTCGGCCGCTCCGTTGAATGAACCGTCTCCGTCGACGTCCACCATCACCACGACGCTGGTAAAGTCCCAGTTCGTCAGTGTTGCGCCTTGATCGCTTGGCTGGCCGTCTCCATTGACCAACTCAGCAACCGTGTAGCTACCTGGCTGCAAAAAGCCGCTGTTATTCGACTGACCGTCAGCCAACTGGAACGGATCGCTGTAGCTCGACTCGAAGTCAAACGCCTGTTGACCGTCAGTCCCTTCGATCTGCTTCTGCACCAGGATCGTGCCACGCTGCGTATTCGTATAGGTCAGCTTCACATTCTGACCTGCCTGCAGGTTCACTGTCTGGCTCGGGTCACTGAACAGTGCTGACGTGTCGGCCGCTCCGTTGAATGAACCGTCGCCGTCGACGTCCACCATCACCACGACGTTCGTAAAGTCCCAGTTTGTGAGCGTTGCACCTTGATCGCTCGGCTGGCCGTCTCCATTGACCAACTCAGCAACCGTGTAGCTACCTGGCTGCAAAAAGCCACTCTCATTCGACTGACCGTCAGCCAACTGGAACGGATCGCTGTAGCTCGACTCGAAGTCAAACGACTGCTGACCGTCAGTACCTTCGATCTGCTTCTGCACCAGGATCGTGCCACGCTGCGTATTCGTATAGGTCAGCTTCACATTCTGACCTGCCTGCAGGTTCACCGTCTGGCTGGGGTCGCTGAACACTGCCGACGTGTCGGCTGCTCCGCTGAATGAACCGTCTCCGTCGACGTCGACCATCACCACGACACTGGTAAAGTCCCAGTTCGTCAGCGTCGCGCCTTGATCGCTCGGCTGGCCGTCGCCATTGACCAACTCGGCAACCGTATAGCTGCCCGGCTGCAAGAAGCCACTCTCATTCGACTCACCGTCAGCCAATTGGAACGGATCGCTGTAGCTCGACTCGAAGTCAAACGACTGCTGACCGTCAGTGCCTTCGATCTGCTTCTGGACCAGGATCGTGCCCCGCTGCGTATTCGTATAGGTCAGCTTCACGTTCTGACCTGCCTGCAGGTTGACCGTCTGGCTGGGGTCACTGAACAGCGCTGACGTGTCGGCTGCCCCACCGAATGAACCGTCACCGTCGACGTCCACCATCACCACGACGTTCGTAAAGTCCCAGTTCGTCAGTGTTGCGCCTTGATCGCTCGGCTGGCCGTCTCCATTGACCAACTCGGCAACCGTGTAACTGCCCGGCTGCAGGAAACCACTCTCATTCGACTGGCCATCCGCCAACTGAAACGGATCGCTGTAGCTCGAATCGAAGTCAAACGACTGCTGACCATCGGTGCCTTCGATCTGCTTCTGGACCAGGATCGTGCCCCGCTGCGTATTCGTATAGGTCAGTTTCACGTTCTGACCCGCCTGCAGGTTCACCGTCTGGCTGGGGTCATTGAATAGCGTTGACGTGTCGGCCGCTCCGTCGAATGCCCCGTCTCCGTCGACGTCCACCATCACCACGACGCTGGTAAAGTCCCAGTTATCCGGAAGGGAACCAACTAGTTCCGATATCAAGTACTCATCCGGCACCAGAAAGTCGCTTCCGTTCGAATTCTGCAGTGTCAATGATTCACCACCGACCAATGAGAACGGCGTGGTGTCTACATTACCGCCACTCGCTGCAAACTCGAAGCCTTGCAAAGTGTCGGTGCCGTTGATCACCTTTTCGACGATAATCTGGCCACCCTGGCCATTGACGAACGTCACCGTAGTCACTTCGAGACTGTCCAGGTTGATGGTCGCTGTTCCGTTCGCCAGATCGACTGAGTCAGCATTGTCGGTGTCTCCACTGAGGATGATGTCACTGATCATCCAACCGTCGGCGATCTGTTCGGCGGTCAACAACTCTTCAACTGTGTAAGTACCTGCTTCTAATGCTCGTGAATACGATTGACCATCGGCCAACTCGAACGAAAACTCGTCGAACATCGGATCAGCGTTTTTATCAAGGTTAAAATCAAACAACTCGGGGTTGCCGTCGGGACTTGTCTGCTTTTCAACAATGATGACACCTGCGGCAACCTCGACATCTTTAACTTTCCCAAGTTGGTTAATGATTGGGACGCCACCTGGCTCCGGCACGGGGACTGGCAACGTTTGCGCGACGTCGCCGTCCATGGAAGGCGCGACGTCGTAACCAGTCGTGTTGCTCGTAATGAAGACTCTTTGTATAAGCTCTCCGCTCTGCGCTTGAAATGTATACTTTGTGTTTGTCGATAGAGGTACAACTAGGAATTGAAAGGAGATCGCACCATCGGGTTCAAGCACTTCGAACGAGAACAGTGCCTCGGCACCGTTGGGAATTGACGTGGCGGTTGTTTGCAAGTCGACGGTAAAGAATCCAACAAAGGGGGAAGCTGGGTCGGCGGATTCTAGGATCAGCCCGTTCGGATCTACGACAGTACCGTTGACAATTACTGGTGCACTGCCGTTTCCGAATGCAGCACCATCGGCGCGCTCCAAGTTCGTGCCGTTGCCGCTTAAGAAAGTGCCAGGGTCGGTGGGATTGGCGTCGGAGGAGGTCGCCACAACCAGTCCATCTCTGTCAGTGATCGACGCACCGTCCGGTCCGTTCCAATTAAGGAACTGGCCGTTTCCTTCCGGAACGAGGACCACTGAGTGAGGCCCAAGCCGCAGATCAAGCCAACCCTCCTGGGCTCCAGACAAGTTGAACGAAGCATCTCCAATGTCGATCGTGGCGGCCTTGATGAAGATGTTCCCACCATGCTCAACTCCAGCCACGTCGATCGTTCCAGAAACAACGATCGATGAGCCGTCGGTACCGCCTGCATTTAGAATGACGTCACCACCGTCGCTTCCTCGACGAGCAACCAAATCCCCAGTGCTACGTATGTCGCCACCATCGGCAACCAAGAAGATGCGACCTTCTCTGGTCTCCGCACCAGTAGCGCGGATGGTACCAGCGTTGTTGATCGCCAGGCCATAGACATTGCCGCCATTGGCGAGCAATTCCGCACGTGCCGCCTCGATGATGCCTGCGTTTAAGACTCCCGTCCCGCCCAGCGACTCAGCTGTAGCTCGGACGGTAAGTTGGGGATGAGCACCGTCTGCGAGGAGCACGCTCTGCCCAGCAGCAAGCCCAACAGTACCGTTGCTCGCCTGGAGCAGACCATGGTTTTCTACGTGAGCTCCGAGCATGTAGATATTCCCTTCGAGCGCTCGAATGGTACCGTAGTTGCTAATCGTGGCCTGTGAATTCCCTTCGAAATTCAGATTTCCCCCTTGCATGAATTCGGTATCGGGAACATTCAAGGTCGAAGCAACGAGTCCTCCAACCGTGATGGTCGCGTCCGGACCGAACAGGATGCCGTTGGGATTTAGCAGATAGACCTGTCCGTTCGATTGCAGCGTACCCAAGATGGCCGACGGATCTGCGCCCGTCACGCGGTTGAGAATGGCGGCCGAGCTACTGGGAAGATTGAATCGCGCCGACTCGTTTCCTCCGATCGAGAACGATTGCCAGTTGATGATAGCCCGGTTGGTCGTCTGATTCACCGTCAGCGTCCCACCAGCCTGATTCACACTGGCGGCGCCCGCTGCAACCGTTGCTCCGGAAGGATTAGCAATTGCTTGCGGCGGAACAGCGAGCAGGCATATCAGCAGGACGGTTACTGCCCTCTTGCTGCACGAGCCTACCTTGCGGAAAAGTTGCTTGAACGAGTTCAGACACTGGGCGGCTGATGCCATGCGAGTCTCCGGAGCCGAAAGTCAAGAGCTGCAACAAGACCGTTGCGAAGTGAGACAAGACTTTTCAGGCTAATCAGACTCGGCCACACCTTCAAGAAAACTGCGCTTTGTTCCGGTTGTGACGACAATCTACCGTTCGTCTGCGACCTTGGAGTGCCGCTGCAAACATTTCAAGTTGCGCGATCGAAGTAGTAACCGGAACACGACCAACCGTTACAACTGGAACACCCGGAACCAGGGGAATCTAGATGATCACCCCCTAAGATCTTTGCCGATTCGACAGTAGATTCCGAGTATACCGGCTCTGGGCACTGTGCGGTCTGAACCAACGACCAAGAAACAACGACTTTCGATGAACCGGATTGTACGCCCTGTGATCGTCGTCTGGACAGCGACACTTCTTATGGTGTTCGCGATGTGGCCTGACTCTCCAGCCACCGCGCAGACAATGGCTCCCGGATTCCGTCACTATGACGACTACGACCGGTACCAGTACTTGCCGCGACTGCCGGAAGGTCCGGAAAATCCGACACCGTTTCCAGATCAACCTGCTGACGCCGCGGGCGACCCAAAGGTGCTCGTCGATGAATTGACGGGAATTCTAGTGTTGGTCGACCCCAGTCAAGTAGTAGCGCGCCCCGAGCCAGTGGCAGGCGTACATGTACGAGCTGATTCGTGCTTGCTGCGTTCGCAGGCCTTTTACGAGGTTGCCTCGTCTTACTTGGGCAAGCCTGTGAGCCTACTCGAACTCAACACCTTGGTTCGGGATATTATTCTCTTCTACCGCGAAAACGACCAACCAGTAGTCGACGTCGCCGTTCCAGCCGAACAAGACATTTCAGACGGGGTTGTTCAAATCGTCGTTACCGAAGCCGTGCTTGGTCGAATCCACATTCACGGAACGGAATGCTTCGATGCTGAAATGCTACTGCGGCAGGTGTGTCTTCAGTCAGGTGCACCCATCTACGAATCGGAGCTACTGGAGGAGCAGCGATGGCTGTATCGCAATCCGTTTCGGATCGTCGACATGGAGCTCACGCCGGGAGAACAACGTGGCGAAACCGACATAATCTTCAACGTGCAAGATAAGAAACCTATCCGCTATTACGCTGGCTACGAAGATACCGGCACACGGCCCACGGGGCTGGAGAGGACGTTATACGGCGTCAACTGGTACAATGCCTTGGGGCGCGATGACCAAGCCGGCTATCAGTACACCGCGAGCAGCGACTTCCACCGGTTCGGTGCACACTCAGCATTCTACTCCACTGCATTGCCCAACCGCGACATCCTGACGCTTTATGGCTCGTACGCCGACTTCAACTCGCCGATTCCCGGATTCTTGTTCGCCAACGAGGGCAGCATCTGGCAGCTCATGCTGCGATGGTATCGAGAATGGTGCCCGATCGGCAGCTACGAACACGGCATCACTGCCGGTTTCGATTTCAAGCGGACAAACACAGAACTCAACTTTGGCGGCGTAACCGTCTTCGAAAGTCTGGCGGACATCGACCAGTTCATGATCGGTTATCACGGCAAGCAATTCGATTGCCGCGGGTCGTGGTTTGTCGGAGTTGACGCCTACCTGAGCCCAGGGCACCTGTCGGGTCACAACACGAACGAACGATTCGAAACGATCCGTCCTTTCGCGACGGCAAACTATTTCTACGTCCGGCCGTACTTCGAACGCCGTTGGTACCTGCCACGACATCTTGAGTTCATGGGTCGGATCATGGGGCCAACTCTCAGAAGGAAACCTATTGCCAACCGAACAACTTGGTATGGGCGGCTATAACTCGGTCCGTGGTTACGATCTCTTTTCTGTGTTGGGTGACTCCGGACTGTTTGTCAATCTCGAGTTACGGACACAACCTATCAGCCCAGGGCTCGGCCACAGATGGGGAATTTGCGATGAATTCGGAATCTTAAACGATGAATTGACGGCGCATGTGTTCCACGACTTTGGCCAAGCATACAATCACACCCTCATTCAGGGGGAAGACCCGAGCGTCGACCTGGCAAGCGTGGGCGTTGGATTTCGTTATGCGCTACAACGGCGATTCTCGCTGCGCATGGACTACGGCTGGGCTCTCAACGACCTCGTGGCAGCGCAGCAACCCCGGCATCGCATCCATATCGGTACCATCTTGAGCTACTAGACAGCAGCCGTGACTTCACAGGGCTCGGCCAAGTTCCCGGTACCTAAGGAGCGTTGTGGCGGTCGCCTACGCGCTCCGCCAGTGACTGCAGATACTGCTCTGCCCAGTCTTCTCCCAGTGGCCCGGGGAAATCCGAGTCCTGGTAGACCAGGTCGAATTCGGCAGGGAGGTAGGTGCGAGTCGGCGGCTCGAAGAAAAACCATCCCGACAACACGACACCAGTCGCTGTGACAATCGCCGAGACAGCCGGTGTCAGCCAGCCACGCAGGGAACATAGACCCAACCATCCGGATTGATGCTCCGGGTCAGGCGTTGTGGAAATGAACTGCAACCAATCCACATCTGGTTCGCGCTGTTGTTCCTCCATACCAACAATCGTGTGGCGGCTTTTTGGCAGTCGCAACCGCGACGGAAGTGTTGCACCCCCGATTCCGCCGTATTTCTAGCCCTGCGGTACCAGTCATGACGATTAAGCTGTCCGTGCAGCCACGCTAGAAGGTCGTGCAGCTTTACGCTTCATGCAGTCCGCCAAACTCTGGCGAGTTCGGCTACGCTCCAAATCAGCCGCAGGGCGTTAGCCGGCGTTAGCCCACGGTTCCCCAGCAAAACCGACACGTAGCGTCCGGGGAGGGCTGCCTGGGCGTGATCGCCCCAACGCATGCCCCCCTCTCCGGCCCTTCGGGGCCGACTCTCCCCGAGGGGAGAGTGGGGAAAGACAAGGTCCGCCAAACTCTGGTGAGTTCGGCTACGCTCGAAATCAGCCGCTGGGCGTTAGCCCACGGTTCCTGGCGTTTCCGGCTCGGCAGGAGCCTCGCCCTCCCGGCCTGGTGACGGATGACCTCAAATGAGCGCCAAACTCTGGCGAGTTCGGCTACTCTCCTGCGCCGGCGGTTTCTTGACGCGATGAAGCAGAGTGCGTATCACTGGAGTTGCCACTTGCGGTTCGTCCGCGCTTCGAGCGTCATATCAGCACAGCTCCTAACGAGCAGGAAAACGCATGTCTACAACACTCGGTCCTTCAAGACGCCTGCTAGTGGTTGTTGCCGCGTTGTGCTGCGGGCTTGGTTTGTCTTCGCCCCCGGCCGGCGCCAGTCGGCCCAACATTCTGATTGTCACGGTCGACGATATGAGTGCCGATTCGGTCGGCGCATTCGGATGTCAGCTGGCGGACACCACGCCCACGATGGATCGACTGGCGCGCCAGTCGTTGCGGTTCGCGCATGCTCACGTCCAGGTCGGCAACTGCATGCCGGGTCGCAATCTCATGTTTTCTGGTCTGTTCTCACACGTCAACGGAGTCGAGGGGTTCCGGCAAAACAAGAACCCGGACTATCCCGTACTCTGCGATCTGGCCAAGCAAGCGGGCTACTTCACAGCCATTCGGGGAAAGGTCGCCCATTCGACGCCCTATCAACCCTACGCCTGGGATGCCGTTTTGGACCGGGCTGCCGACGGCACCAAACACCACGCTAAGAACCCCGCGACATACCGCGAGTCGACCCAGCAAGCCATTGCGCTTGCCGAGCAAGCCGGGAAACCGTTTTGCTTGCTGATGAACATCGCGGACCCACACAAACCGTTCTATGGTTTTCCTAAAACCGATCCCTACACTCCCTCGAAGATCTTTCGAGCTGAGGAAGTTCCCGTTCCCGGATTCTTGCCCGAGGACGACGTCGTGCGCAAAGAACTGGCCAGTTACTACTCCACGGTGCGGCGGGCAGATGACTGCCTGCATGAAGTGCTCTCGGCGCTGGACGCTTCCGGAAAGGCCGACACGACTTTTGTCATGTTCTTCTCGGACCACGGTATGCCGCTGCCGTTTGCCAAGACACAGCTCTACCATCACAGCACGCACACGCCGCTGATTATCCGCTGGCCGGGGGTGACGGCACCCGGAACGCTGGATGCGACGCACATGGTGTCGGCTATCGATTTTCTGCCCACGTTGTTGGAGGTGATGCAGCACCCTCATCCAGATCCGCAGCGCCTACACGGCAAGTCGTTTGCCCCCCTACTTCGAGGCCAAAGTCAGGACGATCGCGACTTCGTCATCCTACAGTACAACGAGAACTCTGCGCGCGGTCGGCATCCGATGAGGGGAATCCAGACGCGCGAGTATCTGTATCTGTTCAATCCCTGGAGTAACGGAAAACGCAAGTTCACCACGGCTACGACCGGTACGAAAACCTACAAGCAGATGGTGAAAAGGGCGAAGGCGGAACCGGAAATCGCGGCGCGGCTGGCGATGTTCGACTATCGCGTTGTCGAGGAGTTGTACGACATCCGAACGGATCCTGATTGCTTGGTGAATCTGGTCGACGACGTTACACGGCAACCGGAATTGGCCCGTCTGCGGGACCGATTAGCCACCGCCCTAGAGGCGATGGCAGACCCCGTGGCCCCGTTATTGCTGGCGCGAGAAGACGTGTCGCTACGGGAAGCCTACATGGCGGAGCAAGACGCCTGGTCGCGCAAAGCACGGGCCGAGCGACGAAAGAAACGCCGCGCCGCGCCGCCAAGCAGGCCACGGCGCCTTAACCGGCAGCTTAGACTTCCGGCAACAGCCAGGGCGGCCGGTACGCCTGCCGGGATCGCAGCAGATTGGCCGACCGATCGTCGATGAAGGCCTCGGTCGCCGGATCGAGCGTCAGTTGACGGCCGACCCGAGCGGCAATGTTGCCGGCGTGACAAAGAACCGAAGCGGGGTGGCCAACAGTCTCCAGATCGCAATGTGGTTTGCGCCTTGATTTGACGCAGTCGATGAAGTTCTGGACATGGGGCACCTCGCTGCTGTCACCCTGACCGCTAGCCAGCACCTCACCACGGCGGCCGTACGCTGTCCACCGTGTGTTGCCCATCACCAGATAACCTCTGTCGCCGAAAATCGCAGATCCTTCTGATTCGCCGAGGTACGGGTAGGGGCCCAGATCCGCATTTCGTAGGTCAGCACTTTCGGATGTGCGGAAGCAAACTCGTAGCTAACCTGCAGCGTATCGGGAAACTCCTGCGCATCATCGTAGTACCACTTCCCACCACTCGCCCAGATCTTGCGCGGCAATCCTAGCCGTGTGTCTCCCTGGACATCACAGGCGGCGTCCATCATTGCCACCGCCATATCCAAGCGATGGACTCCGTCATTGCCCAGATCACCGGTTCCGTAGTCGTAAAACCACCGCCATCGGCTGTGGAAGCGATTCACATTGAAGGGCCGCAACGGCGCTGGGCCGATCCACATGTCGTAGTCGACCCCTGCAGGCGGAGAACTGTCGGACGGAAACCCGATCGCCGCTTGCCGCGAACTTTCCCAAGCTTTGGCGATCAAGCAGCGGCCAAGTTGACCTGTCTTGACAAATTCGATCGCCGATTGAAGACGCTCGGTCGACCGATGTTGCGAACCCATTTGGACAATGCAGCGGTGCGTGCGCATGGCGGCAACCATCCGCATCCCCTCCACGATGTTGTGTCCGTCAGGTTTCTCGACATAGACATCCTTGCCGGCCTGACAGGCGAGGATGGTCGGTATCGCGTGCCAATGATCCGGGCGTCCCGATCACCAGGGCGTCGATGGATCGATCGTCGATCAGCTTCCGGAAATCGCTTTCGCCACGCGGTTGACGGCCTTGATGCTGCGCCGCCCGTGCAAGGCCTTTAGGTAACCGGTTGGCGTCCAGGTCGGCAATCGCGACGACGTCGACCGACGGGTTGCGCGAGAAGGTGTCGATCAACGACAGGGCACGTCCACCTGCCCCCATGATTCCAACCCGCACACGTTCGCTTGGTGCGTCCGCTCGACCGCTCCTCGTTGCCAGACCAAACGCCGAGACAACCGCAGAGCCCGCTAGAAAACTGCGACGTGAACCGGACATAAATGAACTCCCGGAAAGTAAGTTCCGCCGCTATCCCAATCGCAGCCGAACTCGCCGGCGCGTAGCCGAACTCGCCAGAGTCGTAGCCGAACTCGCCAGAGTTTGGCGGTTTGGCGGACTGCCAATTCGTCCGAATCCCAGCGAATCCAGCTGGTCCAAACTCTGGCGAATCCAAATTCTGGCGAATGCGGCTACATGAAATCTTTGACCGAGTCTGTCGAACCACTGCGTCATCGTCACCGCCCCACTAAATCAGCGCTTCATGAGCTTGCTCCGCAGCACGATCGCACCGAGGTCGACGCCGTTGGGCGGTACCTCCACTTCAAACCGGCCTCTGTCCCAATCCTCCCGGCGGCCCTTTCGCTTGACAGCCGTAATTCTACCAGCCTTTTCGTGCCAGGTTTGAAAGACCCAGCTTCCTACCGGACACTGCGTGAGCTGGAACCGACCGTTCTTGTCTGAAATCGCGACGTAGGGGTGATCAGTGACGACGACGTAGCCGCGCTTCGCAGCCGTCGTGGCGCATGACAAAGCAACCGGGAGCGGCCACGATCGGTGGAAGTCGAAGTAAGCGGTTTCATTCTCTTCGAGAATGAACCTCTGCGTTGAAGAGGTCGGTTCCGCCAGGTATGGAATGCAGGTCTGCGTATCGGCATTGTGGACCATCAGCCGCTGCTGCCCCCAGACAGGCGCGACGCGCGGCCGGAAAGCTCGACGCTTGACCTCCATCAGCACATCGTCGTTGACGGCGAGCTTGTAGGACCAGTGGACTGGAACTTCGTCACGTGATCGCAGCATCACGACGACATTAGCCAGGCCACGGTTCCGGCTGTTGACCACGACCGCGTCACCGCGCAGTCCATCCAGCTTGCCCTCCAACACAAACCGGCCACGCACGGTTGCCCAATCAGTATCCGCGGCGGAGACAGCTGGCATCCACGCCATTATCGCCGACAGGCTGGCAAGTGCGATCCGCATGCTGTTAGCTCTCGGTCTTCACGTGGCAACTTCCGTGCGACGCGGCATCCAGCTCACGTTCACCACGCCGTAGGCGAGCGAGACCATCCCTTTACGCCAGGATGCGATGAATAACCTCGCCGCTGACATCGGTCAAACGAAAGTCGCGACCTTGGAAACGATAGGTTAGCTTCTTGTGGTCGATACCTAACAGGTACAACATTGTCGCATGCAAATCGTTGACATGCACCTTGTCTTCAACCGCGGCGTATCCCAGTTCGTCGGTCGCACCGTAGCCGATCCCTCCCTGCACACCGCCGCCAGCCAGCCACAACGAGAACCCCTTGATGTGGTGATCGCGGCCACTTCCTTGGGCCATCGGAGTTCGGCCGAACTCGCCGCCCCAGATGATCAACGTGTCGTCCAACATGCCTCGTTGCTTCAGATCCTTCACCAGCGCCGCAGAGCCTCGATCGACCAGCTCTGCAGTGACCTGCGCGCCCTTCTTGATGCCGCCATGATGATCCCAACCGCGATGGTAGAGCTGTATGAACCGCACACCACGTTCCGCCAGCCGCCGTGCCAACAGACAGTTGGACGCGAAGGTCCCGTCCGCGCCTTCGGTTCCATAAAGATCGAAGATGTGCTGCGGCTCGCTGCTGACATCCATCAGCTCAGGAACGGAAGTCTGCATGCGGAAAGCCAACTCATACTGGCTGATCCTGGTCGCTATCTCTGGGTCCTGGAGCTGTTCGTTACTGAGTCGATTCAATGCTTGAATCGTTCGAATCGTCTCTGCTTGCTGCGTCGAGCTAATCCCGCCCGGCCGGTTCACGTAGAGCACAGGATCTCCCTGCGAGCGAAACTCGACGCCCTGAAACTGGCTCGGCAGGAAACCACTATGCCATTGCCGCGATGCAATCGGCTGAGACTGCCCTCCACCCACCGAACTCATGACGACGTATCCCGGTAAATTCTGCGACTCACTGCCAAGACCGTACAGCAGCCATGAGCCCATCGAAGGACGTCCGGGGATACTGGTCCCCGTGTTCATCAGCGTGTGCGCCGGGTCGTGGTTGATTTGGTCCGTCTCCATAGACCTGACAATGCAGATGTCGTCAGCAATCGAACCAGTGTGCGGCAAGATCGAGCTGATCAGCTGGCCGGACTGACCGTAAGTTTGGAAACGGTGGGTGGGGCCGAGAACTCGCAGCTTCTCCTCCTGCCCTTGGAGCTGCGCGATCTGCTGGCCCTCGGTGTAGGACTTGGGCATCGGCTGCCCGTCCAATTCCGCCAGCTTCGACTTGTAGTCGAATGTCTCGAGGTGCGACGGCCCTCCTGCCATGCAAAGATGAATGACTCGACGACAACGATTGGGAAAATGCAAAGGCCGCGCTACTCCCGACCAATCTGCCTGCGGTCGCTCGCGCGCCGAAAGCAACGCAGGTTGCAGCAACGTGCCAAGTGCCAAACTGCCGATTCCGGTCGAGCTGCGGCCCAGGAAGGCCCGACGAGTTGCTTCGATCGCATGCATTGGTGTCATGGTGATCCTACATAAAGTAGCAGGCACACTCCGTGTGCCGTCCGCCTTTTAGTAACACGCACGCTCCGCGTGCCGTCCGCCATTACAACACATGTCACGTCACACGAACGTGCCTACTACCTTGCTTGAAACCAATCCGTCAGTTTCGCGTAATAAACTCGTGCAAGTTAAACAATGCGCGGGTGACCGCCGTCCAAGCAGCCAGCTCCGCAGCGTCGAGATCGGGGGCTCGGGCCGCCAGCCCCGTGTTGATCAGTTCCTCCGCAGCCGCTGGTTTCAAGCGATACTCATCCAGTTGAGACTTCCAGAGTTCGTGCAGGATACCGATCTCTTTCTGGTTCGGCGGCCGTGACAATGCGTGCCGCATTGCCCAAGAGAGCTGGTCGGAAAAGGCATGACCGCCCTCGCGCAGAACCTGAGCCGCAAACACTCTGGCGGCCTCGACGTATGAAGGGTCGTTCAGCAGCACGAGCGCAGCCAAGGGCGTATTCGAGCGGGGTCGTTCAGCAACACACTCTTCACGAGGAGGAGCGTCGAAGGCCTTCATGGCTGGATGCAAGAATTGGCGTTGCCAATGGGTGTAGACGCCACGCCGATACTGGCTTGCGCCCGTGTCGTGCCGATACTTTCGTACTGGAAAATTAAGATGGCGATAGAGGCCAGCGGGCTGGTACGGTTTGACACTCCTCCCCCCAATCTCGCGTACCAATAGCCCGCTGGTCGCCAACGCGTTGTCGCGGATCATCTCGGCGTCCAGACGAAAGCGGGATTGGCGTGCCAACAGACGGTTGTAAGGATCCAATTCCTGCAGGTCCTCTCTCATGAGTGACGACTGCTGATAGGTTGCTGACATGACCAGCAGCTTCACCATCTGTTTGACGTTCCAGCCAGCGTCCATGAACTCGACGGCCAAAGTATCCAGTAACTCCGGGTGCGAGGGCAGCTCACCTTGAGCTCCCACGTCGTCAAGCACTTTGGAAAGTCCAGTGCCGAAAAGAAGTTTCCACAGACGATTGACGAACACCCTCGCGGTCAACGGATTGTCGCGGGCGGTTAGCCATTCGGCCAAATCTTGGCGATCAGCCCGCGCGCCGCCATCCAGTTGTCGCAGGAAGTGGGGTGCCCCCGGCGTGACAATCTCGCCGCTCTCATCGAGCCAGTTGCCCCGCGTCAAGACGCGCATCGTGCGTGGAGCAACCGATACGGTGATCAACGACGTCCTGGTATGGGCCTTGGTGACGGCGTCCTTTTCTTTCTGCAGCTCGTCGAGTTGTCGGCGGGTGTCGGCCAAAGATGGCGCGATCGATCGGTAGTAATCAGCCAGTTCCGTCTCCTGTCCTACACTCCGACTCTCTGCGTCGACCGCGAGGATCGCACTGATTTCCTTAGGCAGCGCTTGCTCAGTGGACGTCGACTCGCTGGCCTGCCCGAGCTCCCACGCCTGCTGCTCCGCCGCCAACTCTTCGGTGGAGGTGTTTAGTACTTCTTGTAGGTGGACGATCTGCTCGGCGATCGGCTGGACGAGCTCCGTCAGCCGCTCGTCAGGCAAGTCGATCTTCGGCCCCCAGTCGCCCGACGCATGCGCACCCGCATAAAGTCCTTTCTCTTTGATATCTGCGAAGAAGGCGGCAAATCGGTAGAAGTCTCTCGAGGTAAACGGATCGAACTTGTGGTTGTGGCATTCGGCACAGCCCAGTGTCGAGCCAAGCCAGACCGCAGCCGCTGTTCGAACGCGGTCGGCAGCGTACTTGGCCAGATACTCCTTCGGCTGCACTCCTCCCTCTGCGGACATCATCCCCAGCCGGTTGTAGCCGGATGCGACGAGCTGATCGATGCTCGGACTCTGCAACAGATCGCCAGCTAGTTGTTCCTTCGTGAACCGATCGAAACGCATGTTGCTGTTGAAGGCAGCGATCACATAGTCACGGTACGGCGACACGCCAACGTCTTGGTCACCGTGATAGCCAACCGTGTCTGCGTAACGGACGAGATCCAGCCAGTGAATCGCCATCCGTTCGCCATAGTGCTGCGAGTCAAGCAGTTGGTCTACCAGCCGCTCGTAGCCGTCGACCGAATCACTCGAGAGAAACTCCTGAACCTGCTGTTGACTGGGCGGCAATCCCACAAGATCAAAGCTCAACCGCCTGATCAATGTTCGCCGTTCCGCTGGAGGTGATGGTGCCGTCCCCACGCTCTCCAGCTTCGCGAGCACGAACCGGTCGACAAAGTTCCGCGGCCAGTCGTCGCGCTGGACATCTGGTGATGGATGCCGAATCGGAGGGATGTAGGCCCAGTGATCTTGCCATACAGCGCCTTGGCGTATCCAGTCGGTGAGGATTTGTTTTTCTCGGGGGGTCAGCGGCTTGGGGTGATCGGCGGGCGGCATGACCTGATCTGGGTCGGCCGCGTGAATTCGGCGTACTAGTTCGCTCGACTCCGGCTGGTGCGGTACGATCGCGAAAACCCCGCCTAGGTCGGCAAATGCGCCTTGCTTGGTATCAAAGTGCAGTCCGCCGCTTTCGGCATCCCCGCCTTCCCGCTGCGCGGCATCGGGACCATGACAGGCATAGCACTTGTCGGCAAAGATCGGGCGCACATCTCGCGCGAAGTCGACTTCCGTCGCCGGAGATTGACTGCTGGCCAGCAGCAACACTACAGAGTAAAGTGCGGGCTTATACATGACGACTATTCTACCACGAGAACGGCCCGCTCAGCTGCACGGATCTGGCTCGCCGCGGGTCACTGGTTAAAATCACGATTCTCCGTTACGGAAGCACTCCCGGCAATGCATCGCGTCACCAAGATCAACCAATCCGCGTTAGTGGCCGGTTCGAACCGTCGTGCCGATCCCAGCGGTACCCCGCCGCCAACGTGTGATGCAGCCGGCAATTGTCGATTGCAGCACAGCACGCGCTTTTTGAAGCTGCGCTTTTCGCTGTCCAATGGGTGCAGATTGGCGAGTTTGCCGCGTTTTCGTAACCCGAAGCGTCAGCGAGGGAGAGTTGGTGTACCAGCGCAAGTCACTCCCTCGTTGACGCGTCGGGTCACAATTGAGCCGAAAGCGCAACTTCAAAACACGCGCTCGGCGTCGGGGTCTTGCCGGTGGCACTCTGCTTTGCTGGCACGATCTACGCGACAAGTCCCCTCTGCGTCGCGGTTAAACGTGCGGTCTAGCCGTTTTCGCTTTTCAGCTGCTATCAACTGCTTGCTGACCGCAGTCGCTCTATTGGGTCTTTGCGGATTCGGTCTAGCTGCCGAGAAACCGAACTTCATCATCATCAACGTAGACGACCTCGGCTATGCAGAGATTGGTCCATTCGGGTCGAAGACCAATCGCACGCCGAACTTGGATCGAATGGCAGCAGAGGGAAGGAAGCTGACCAGCCACTACGCTGCGCCGGTGTGCTCACCTTCCCGTGCCTCGTTGATGACCGGTTGCTATCCAAAAAGAGCACTGCCAATACGGCATGTGTTGTTTCCGGCGTCCGAAGTGGGCCTGCATCCAAATGAAGTGACGATCGCCGAACTCTTAAAAGAGCGCGGTTACACCACGGCGTGTATCGGCAAGTGGCACTTGGGGGATCAGCCGGGAATGTTGCCCAACGATCAGGGCTTTGACGACTACTACGGGATCCCCTACTCCAACGACATGGGCCCCATTCAAGACGGCGCTAAGAGCAACCCCGGGCAACCGCTTCCCAAACGACAGACTCGCGAGCCGGTGGTCGCGGAAGACGGCATTCGCCGAGACCAACCTCCTCTACCTCTTCTCCGGAACCGCACGGTCATCGAGCGCGTCGACGCCGCCGGCCAAACGACCATCACTCGACAGTACACCGAGCAGGCGGTTCGGTTTATTCGCGACCACCGCGACGGACCGTTCTTTCTGTACCTGCCGCACAGCGCCGTGCACTTCCCACTCTATCCTGATATGAAATGGCGGGGTGCCTCGCAGAATGGCTTGGTCGGTGATTGGGCACAAGAGGTAGATTGGTCAGTCGGCGAGTTGCTAAACACGGTTCGTGAACTGGGACTCGAGCAAGATACGATGGTGCTCTTCACAAGCGACAACGGAGGAGCACTGAGGCACGGTGCCCACAACACACCGCTTCGCGGGGGCAAAGGCAGCACCCTGGAAGGCGGCATCCGGGTCTGTACGATCGCCTGGTGGCCAGGACAAATTCCAGCGGGGACGTCGACCGACGCGATCACTAGCACGATGGACGTGCTGCCCACGATCGCCGGCCGCGCTGGGGCCAGTATTCCCACTGATCGGGTGTTGGACGGCGTTGACATCTGGCCGGCGCTGGTCGGTAACGAGCGACCCAGGACAGTGTTTCACTATTTTCGCAGGGCCAGGCTGGAGGCAGTGCGGCAGGGTCCTTGGAAACTGCACCTCAAGTCCGGTGAGCTCTACAATCTCGATGACGACATTGGCGAGGCGCAGGACGTGTCGCAAGCGAACGCTCAGATCGTCACCGACCTGCGAGCGCTGGCCGCAGCAGTCGATGCCGATTTAGGACTGGATGACTTCGGGCCGGGCTGCCGGCCTGCGGGCCGCCAGCCGAACCCGCAGCCGCTGATCAGCATGGATGGGACGTTTCGCAAGATCCAGTGAAGGTGTAGCCACACTCGCCAGAGGAGCAGCTGGCCTAAAACCGCCGCGTAGCGTTCGCTCGGCGACGGGGTCTTGCCGGTGGTGGCTGTTTTTGCTGGCAAGCGTTGCGCGGCAAGCCCCCTCTGCGTCACGGTTAAACTCGTCGTCCCGTAGGGCCCGCTGATCTGCTGCTGCCAACTGCGCGCAGCGGACTACACTTCGGCTGCCGCGCAGTCTAACGGGACATCTTCGATCACGCGCATTTCTCGCCACTTTCCTTGCAAAAAGCGGGCGAGAAACGTCATTCCCAGCACCCAGATCCAGGCAGTGATCAACCCCCAGCAACCGTAGATCCCCATTTGCAGCACTTCCACACAAAACCAGCTCGACCCCGCCAACACACCGGCCATGACGAGGCTGACGCGGAGCACAAAGGGCGTATCTCCGGCACCCTTGATGGCGCTGACGAAGACCATCAGGGCAGCGTCAAACAGATTGTAGGCTGCAACGAACCGCAACAAGACGGTCGCCACAGTCCGTACGGTCTCCTGATCTGTTGACGAGCTCTCCCCCAGAAAGAAAGCAAACAGAAACATTCCGGGCACAAAGAGGTAGCAGATCGAAATGGCGGCCATGTACGCCAACGCGATCCATAGCGTCGACCAAGTCGCCTGAGCCGCTAGGTCATCGCGGTTTTCGCCAAGCCATCGCCCGACGAGGATGGAGACGGCTTGGGAAATCCCCCAGATGGGCATGAAGGCGAGTGTGCTGATGCTGAACGCGATGCTGCTCGCTTCTGCTTCGACCGTACCTAGTCGGCCGATCAGCAGTATAAATACGGTGAAACCGATGACATCCAGCAGCAGTTGCAGGCCGCTCGGCGTGCCAAAATACAACAGGCGGCCGAAAAGCCGCCTGTCGAACCGCATCCCGCTGAGCGTCGCAAATCGCTGCTGGTGGGAGCGTTGAAGGACCAGCACAGCATAGATCACGGCCTTGAGCGTCAGTGCGGTGACTGTGGCCCAACCCGCGCCGGCAATTCCCATCGCCGGAAATCCCCCCTTTCCGAAGATCCAGCAATAGTCGAGTATCAGGTTCACGACGGCCACCGAGGTGTCTACCCACATCACAACGGAGGTCTGTCCGCGCCCGCTATAGAAGGAAGCGAGGCCTTGCGCAATCAGCATTGCGGGACCTCCGTAGCAGAGGATGCGGAAGTACAACGTTTCCTGCACGATCGTCTGGGGAGCGTGGCCGGAAGCTGCGAAAATCGCAGGCGCCAACGGAACTGCTAGCAGCACCAAGGGAGAGAACAACACGCCAGCCCATACGCCTTGCCACGTCGCGGGGCCCACGCGCTGCGGCTGTCCGCTGCCGGAATACTGCGAGACGAACGTTGTGGCATACATACAGATGCCCAAGGGCAAGCAGAGGACGGCGAACCATACGGTGGAGGCCGAAAAGGCGGCGGCCATCGCCTCCCCCGACTCCCACTTGAGGAACATCCGATCGACGAACGTCATGACCGTCCAAGAGAGGCTCGAGACGACCAGCGGCAGCGCGACGTTCAGCACCTCGCGGCCGCCGGCGGGCCGCTGCCACCAGCTCGCAGCATTGGACTTGGTTGGACCCGCAGACATGGTTCACTCGGTTCTTGGCACCCTACGGCAGGCCGCGCTGGCGGCCATCCCCAACTGGACACTGGTCCCAGCACATGGTTCGCTGTCCGAATCAGATCTCCGCCGGCCTAGTTCCCTTCGGTCGGAGGGAGCACCGCCGATGACTCAACTCCTTCGTAGACGACGGAGAAGAGATGATTAGCGACTCGGTGCGTGGAGGGGACTGTCTGCCGCATGAAGATCTGAAACAGATCAGCTTGCGGCACCAGCCGAAAAGCGGTGTTCGCATAGCCGCCCCAGTAGTAAGTCTTCGCTTTTCGTTGCTGATCACCGCTGCCGAGGTTGATCTCCGCAATCGCGAAGCCCAACCCGAAGCGAAAATCACCTGCCGCGCCGTTCAGCTGATCGGTAAACATCAGCTCGATCGTTTCCGGCGCCAACAGCTGTCGGCCTTTGAAGTGACCACGGTTCAACAACATCCGACAGAAATTCGCGTAGTCCTGCATGGTCGAGACGAGACCGCCGCCGCCGGAAGCGAACTTGAAGCCAGTGTTGAACGGGCTCTCACCTGCCCGATCGACCACCACCAGTTGTTCTTCTTCCCAAGCATGGCACGACGCGAATCGAGATTTCTGCTGTTCTGTGACTGCGAAGCCAGTATCAACCATCTCCAGCGGTTCGAAGATCGCCTCGTGCATGTAATCTGCCAGGGTCTGGCCCGACCAAACCTCGATCAGCCGTCCTAACAGATCAGTGTTAAAGCCGTAGGTAAACCGCTCGCCAGGATGGTGCAAGGCCGGAATCCGGGCCAACGCCTCGGCGGCATCGGCAATTGTCATTTCGGGGGGCAACATGGCGTGCGGTGGCCGATAGAGCATACCCTCGCGTTCGTAGTACTTCCTAATCTCTTCGTGGTCTTTACCGTAGCTATACCCGCTCGTGTGTCGAAACAGATCTCGTACGGTCAACTTCCTCTTGGCCGGCTCAACGGTGTAGGAGTCGCCTTGCTTGACCAATACCACGGTCTTCTCGAAGGCAGGAATGTACTTAGCGACTGGATCGTCGAGCCGGAACTTGTTCTGTTCCCACAGAGTCATCGCCGCCACGGACGTGATTGGCTTCGTCATCGAGTAAATGCGCATGACCGTGTCGGCGCGCAACGGTGTCTTGGCCTCGATGTCAGACACGCCCGCGACTTCGAAGTGAACAACCTCACCACCTTGGACAACCAGGTGAGCTCCACCGGCAATCCGGCCTGCACCGACTTGTTCGTGGAGATAGGTTGTTGCTTTCTCGAGCGAGTGGTGTGAAACCGCTTGGGCACTAGCACCGGTCGCGACAATCGCGAGTGTTAGCGGCACGAGCAAGAGCCGGGCAGGGTGTTGTCGAGACATCAGACTTCCGGTCGGGACAGGAGAAACAACCCAGGTCGTTTGACGTTCATTTGGGCAAACGGATCATTGTTGGCTCTAGCCCAGCTGGAGGCAAGCCAAATGAAAAACTCACGTATGGCGCGAGGACTCAGACCGTTTGTAGTACAGCGTCACTACAGCAACAACCGTGTACGCCCTCGGGCCACAGATCAGCCGGAATGCGTTAGCATCCGGTTTTGGTGGGAACCGTGGGCTAACGCCGAGCGGCTGATGTTGCAGAGTCACACCGCAACCAAAGTCCCTTCTCCCCACCGGAGGTCGTGCAGCTTCTACGCTTCATGTTGACCCAAACTTGCCAGCATCCACCTTACCCTCCCGCTCGCGGGAGGGTCGGACGCGCAGCGTCCGGGGAGGGCTGCCAGGGAGTGATCGCCCCTCGCGTGCCCCCCTCTCCGGCCCTTCGGGCCGACTCTCCCCAAGGGGAGAGTGACGAAAGACGAAATCACGTACTAACCTAGAAGCTGGACGACCTCGCCGGGGAGAAGGTGGCCGAAGGCCGGATGAGGGGGAAAGCCAATCCGGGAGAAGATAGGAAGCTGAGGTTGTCCACGGCAGGACTTGATGGCGTCACTCGCAGTTGGCTCATGAATTTCCCGCCAAGATTCTCTAATTCTGCCCGCGGCGTGGAGCCTCAGACAGTATAACTATATCTAGGGCGCCAGCGAGCCGACCGGCGTGCGAGTTGGCGCCTGTCTGTGGCTGTGAGCCGCAGCTTGCGGTGGTTTATTTTGCAGAGCCCCACGATCTCAATCCGTGTCAGTGTCCTGGGGAAAATTCGGCATCCCGGTGTTGTTCCGGCGATGGCTCATACTGGCGCTGATCGTGCCCACCTCGGCGATCCACCGCCTCGCGTTGTCGCTGGACGCTTGGCTCTTTCGTGGCTTGTCCGAGCAGCCAGTTACTCGGCCGCTCTTCGTCGTAGGACTGCCGCGCAGCGGAACAACGCTCCTGCACAGGCTCATCCTATCGCAACCAGGTTTCACTGCCTTCCCACTCTGGGAGCTGCTGTTTGCCCCTGCCCTCTGTGAAAAGTATTTAGTCTGGTGGCTGTTTCGGGTCGACTGTCTGCTGGGAGGCCCGATGCAATCCAGCCTGCGATGGCTCCAGAGTCGGTGGACAAGCAGCTTCGACTCGATCCATCCAACCGGATTGAGCGATCCCGAGGAGGACTACCTTGGTCTCCTACCGTTCGATCTTTGTTTTCTGCGTGTACTCGTCTGGCCCCACTCCGAAGCGACTTGGCGTCTTTGCTATCCCAGGCGGATGACCGAGGCGGACAGGAAGCGGTTTCTGCAGTGTTATCGCGCTCTGCTAGTGCGACACCTGCGTTTTCGTGGTCCGCATCTGCAGCTCGTTTCCAAGAACCCGAGTCTGACCGGCTGGCTACCAGAGCTGGTCCAGCAGTTTCCTGACGCCCGCTTTATCGGACTTCGCCGCACGCCCGCCGAGGCGGTACCTTCTCAATTGAGTTCGCTCGACGGCGGCTTGGAGCTCTTCGGCAATCGCGCCGTAGATCCGCAAATTGTCGAGCGATTCGTCACGTTGCTCGCTCGATATTGGCAAACACTGGATCGGGCCTCACAAACTCTCGAAACGAGTCGCTTTCAGCTGATTGGATACCGTGCACTTATCGACTCGCCTTATGAGACTGTGGTTGGCTGCCTGAGCGATCTTGGTTACAAGGTGAGTAACGCCGCTGAACTGAGACGCCAATGCGCGGCAGGCAGCCATTTCCGCAGCAAACACCGGTACAGTTTGAGCGAATACGGGTTGACGGAAGAGCAAATCGAGTCGACTTTCTTTTCCAGCGGTGCCCAGGCGCCAGCCTCCGGCAGCGCGGTTACCGGCTGCGA
The DNA here is from genome assembly GCA_965223305.1 of Pirellulaceae bacterium. GTDB lineage: Bacteria > Planctomycetota > Planctomycetia > Pirellulales > Pirellulaceae > CBDCWT01. The sequence continues at coordinate 22,617 of CBDCWT010000043.1, forward strand.
CGCTCCTCTAAACAAGGAAAACAGTACTTCCCTCGACGTCATTTAGATCGGCCTGGATGTTATGAAAGTCGTAGTGAGAGGTGATAGCCTTCGCATTGCGATCGTGTCGGATGCGATCCTCGGGCGCAACGGAGTTGGGACCTACTATCCCGACCTGGTGCAGCACCTGGAGCCTCTCGTCGACCATATCCAGCTATTCGGGCCACGCGAGGCGCGAGATCGGACGCTGGAGGCCTTCTCGCTTCCCATGCCTGGCGACGCGACTCAGCGCATGGCCTATCCCTGGAAGGCGTCTCTGTATGATGCACTGGATGCGTGCCGCCCAAATATCATCGTCATCCCGTCGTTAGGCGCCTTCTCGTACTACGCTCTGCAGTACGCGAAGCGGCGGCGTCTCCCGATCGCGGTTGTGAACCATACAAGTTTCGATCGGCTACTGTCGTTGTATTTTCCCAGTCTGCTCGTTTGGCCTCTGGAGCGCGTGCTTTCGTCAATAAACCGCTGGCTAATCGGCCACGCGAACGCAGTAGCGGTTTTGGATGCCGACGCATTCAAGAACTCACACGCCGCGGGTGCGAAGACGATTCGCGTGGTGGGAACTCCGCTCAATCATGACTTCTTCCGCCGTCCGATACAGCCCGTCTCGCAGCAAATCACGTCGGCGGTTTTCATCGGACGCCTGGCCAAGGAAAAGCGGCTGGATCGCATCTTGTCGGCGGCGCGCGATCTGCCCGACATCAGGTTTTCAATTATCGGTGACGGGCCGCTGCGCGGAGAAGTCGAGCGGACAAGCGGACGCTGCAGCAACCTCCAATACACCGGCTGGGTATCCCGTGATGAAGTGCTCGCGCAAATCGATGAATCACAGCTGTTGGTGCTGCCATCCGAGCTAGAGACGTTCGGCACGGTGGCGCTCGAAGCGCTGGCCCGTCAGCGCTACGTGCTCACCTCACCCGACTGTGGCATCACCAAATGGCCTTCCTTGGCGCAAGGGCTGTTCGCCACGCAGCCAGATGAGTCACTGCAGGACGCCATCCGGCGACTGTGCGCCCTGTCGCACGAACAGCGCCGGGTGTTCGCGGAGCCCAGTTGGCAAGCGGTGCGCGCCTTCAACGACTACACCATCCATGTGTGGCTTAAGTTCTTGAGTGACGCTGCTGGCCTCAGAGATCGAGGACCGAGTGAACCGTTCGAACACTCTCGGCTGGACGTCGCGCCAACCGTAGCGGATTCGTGAACAGAGTCCTCGTCTCGATCCACGACGTGATGCCGTCGACGATGGACAATGTGTCCGAGCTGCTATCGCTATGCAGGCAACGCGGAATCGGTAAAGTCACGCTGCTGGTTGTACCGGGCCTCGAATGGTCGACTCCCGACCTCGAGCAACTCGCCGGCTGGCAGGACGCTGGCTGCGAGTTGGCAGCGCATGGTTGGCGGCACCGCTGTGGATCGATCACCAACTGGCGGCATCGCCTCCACAGTTGCCTGCTCTCTCGAAATGTAGCCGAACACCTCAGCCTTCCAGCGGGCGGCGTGTTCCGACTGATGGCCCGCTCGGCGAGCTGGTTTGCTGAACACGGCTTGTCGGAGCCACAGCTCTACGTGCCGCCGGCCTGGGCGCTCGGTCCCGTTTCACGTGAAGAGTTGCGGCGGTTACCCTTCACACAAGTCGAGTCGTTGACGCGGATCCTGTTTCCACAGGTCGACCGCGCAGCCATTCTGCCCCTAATTGGCTTCGAGGCAGACACCCGATTTCGAAGTGGTACCCTGCGCTGCTTCAATCGATTGACAAGTGGACTAGTCAATTTCACCGAACGTCCACTCCGCGTGGCGGTCCATCCCTATGACCTACAGCTACGAATGAGGAGCCAGCTCGAGAAAACGCTTTTCGGGCCGGTTCAACCGATGCTGTACCACGAGCTGACAACGACCGGCCGCGCGGGAGTTGCCAGTTAAGAGTTGAGGTCGCGAAGTACAGGTTTAACATCAGCCGCTGGGCGTTAGCGCACGGTTTCCACAAACCGGATGCTAACGCATTCCGGCTGATGGTCGTCACCCAGTGACCGAGTGGAATCCTACAAAATCAGCCGCTGGGCGTTAGCCCACGGTTCGCCAGCGAAACCGACGCGTGGCGACCGGCGAGGGCTCCCCCTCTCCGGCCCTCTGGGCCGACTCTCCCCGAGGGGAGAGTGAACAGACGCAAATCGCGCACTAACTTGTGCAATATCACAACCGCCGCGTGTTGGCCATCAGCTGCCGCCGCAGCGCTACAGAGAGTATAACTACGGCTGACGCCCGCCGGCCCGGAACGCGATGAGCGCGGATTACTGCGTGTTCGCCTTGCCGGCGACTCGCCACCTGGAACGAACAGGTAAGAAGGAGAAGCCGTGAGCCGATCTGGAATCATGACACGCTTGGTTGTGACGGCCTGGACCAGTGCCATGTTGTTGACAGGACCGTCGGTCGGCGCAGATTGGCCCACCTTCCGGCAGAATAACCGCCGCAACGCGGTGGCCTCGGAGTCGCTCGACACCGGCGCAGTCCGGAACATGCGTTTGGAATGGAAATGGCTGTCGCCGGAACCACCTCATCCAGCCTGGTATGGGCCCGCCAAGTGGGACGCCTACGCCGAGCTTCGTGGCCTCAAGTCGATGCGAAACTATGACACCGTCTACCACGTCATCGCGGCGGACGAGCACGTTTATTTCAGCAGCTCGTCCGACGACAGCATCCATTGCATCTACGCGGATGCCGGCCGAACGAAGTGGCTCTTCACGACCGATGCCCCCGTGCGCGTGCCACCCACTTACTGGGACGGCAAGATCTATGCCGGTGCAGACGATGGGTTCATCTACTGTCTTGATGCTGTTGATGGCACCCTGCTGTGGAAATACTGTCCCTCCCCGCCACATCGCCGAATCTTGCACGATGGCCGCTTGATTTCGCTGTGGCCTTGCAGAAGTGGAGTTACGGTGGATCAAGGTGTTGCCTACTTCACGGCATCGCTGCTGCCGTGGAACCCGGGTTATCTGTGCGCGGTGGACGCAAACACCGGCAAGATCGAGAACGATCGGCACTTTGTCCGGCCCATCGCAAACACCACCATGGAAGCCCCTCTGGCGTTGTCGGCCACCCATGTCATCGTCCCGCGGGGAAGAGTGGCGCCCGCGCTCTTCTCACGCGCAGACGGCTCACCCGACGGAAGCCTCAAAGGCGGAGGCGGATCATTCGTCGTTCTTTCTGGTAAGCAGGTCTTTCATGGACCCGGCAACAAAGCCGGCTGGATCACCGGTAGCAACCTCCAAACACGCGACGTCGTCGCAACTTTGCAACAAGCCAAAGCGATGGTCATCGATGGCTCTCAGTCGTTCATGCTGACGGCCCAGGAGCTCGTTTCGTCGGATTTCGTTGCCAAGCAGGTGCGTTGGCGATTGCCCACGGACTGCACGCATGCGCTGATCAAGACCGGCGACGTGTTGATTCTCGGAGGTGCCGGCAAGGTGTGTGCCGTCGATGCCGAGGAAGGAACATTGATATGGGAACACGCAGTGGACGGCGTGACCTACGGGTTGGCGATCGCCGATGGAAGGCTCTTCGCCAGTACCGACAAGGGCACATTATTTGCCTTCTCACCCGACACAACCGGCGACCGGGAGTCCGAACCGGCTGGCCCCGCTGGAGGCACCCGGCAAAACACAGCCACACCGGCAGCGAGTGAGAGCACGCCGTTCCCGGCCCCGGCATCGCAGACTGATCGAGACGACGACCTCAGTTCGCCAGCCGATACCTATCAGGTCGCCGTCGGACCCTGGCTTCAATTCCAACAGCCGGACACCGCAACTGTCAGTTGGCGTACTCGTGACCCTTCAACTGGCTGGGTGGAGCTACAACGGGGCGGACAGCTCGAACGCATTCCAGTCGGCACGCGGACCACTGAGCACACGATTCGCCTGGAGGGCCTTCCGCACCGGAGCAGCTTTCGCTATCGCGTTGTCTCGCAGCGTGACGGCTTGCCCCGGCCAACACGCTGGTACGAGGTCGACACGCTGTTCAACTACACTCATCGGCCGCCTGTACGGCCGTTGAGTCCCGCCACAGGAGTTGCCGTCGCGAGCGACGTTTCTGCCGCGCCGCTGGTGGGGCGCCTGCCAGCGCGGCGCGGAATCTGCGTATTTCTCGGATTGACCGACGGTGCTCTGGCCCATCAAGTAATCCTGCAGAGCCAGGCACGAGTGATCGCCTTTGCAACCGACGCTGATCTTGTCGCCCGGCTCCGTCGAACCTTCATGGATGCCGGGCTCTATGGATCGAGATTCGCCTGCCATCAGGTCGAGGATCTGGCGGATATCCCTGCGGTCGGCGACTTCGCGAACGTCGTGGTCAGTGGAATGCCGTCTCCCCACGGTGTCGGTCCTCGGGTCGCGAGCGAAGCACTTCGAATCACCCGACCGGGTGGAGTCGTCATCTTTGCGGCCAGCGACGTAGAGGCAACTCAACGTCTTGTGCGAAGCGCATTACCGAATGCCGAGATCGATGCAATGCCCGCAGCCGATCCACAAGCGCAGTGGGTGATCGCGCAGAAGCCGTCCATCAGCGGTGCGGGCCAGTGGACTCACGCCTACGGCAACTCCGCCAACGCTCTCTACGACGGCGAGCAACTAGGGGAAGCAGCGAGAGCGGACGAGTTTCGCGTTCAGTGGCTGGGACGTCCGGGTCCCCGGTTTCAGCCCGACCGTAACGGGCGTAAACCTCCTCCGCTATCAGCGTCCGGCCGGCTCTTTGTCCAGGGCTTGCAGCGGATTGCCGCTGTTGACCAATACAACGGGAGCGTGTTGTGGTCTCTGGAGATTCCCGACCTGGGGCGGTTCAACATGCCGCGCGACTGTGGGAACTGGTGTGCGGATCCGCGGCGAGTCTACGTGGCCATCCGCGACCGCTGCTGGGTCGTTGATGCTGCGGCAGGGGACGTCAAACATCACTTTTCACTTCCGGGTGAGGGCATTTCGACGAACCGACATCGCGACTGGGGCTACGTGGCGGTCACGGGCGAGCTGCTGATTGGAAGCGCCGTACGTCAGGGCAGCTCTTGGTCCAGTTTTTGGGGAAAGAGCGGCTGGTACGATGCCGAACGCGGAAAGGAAACCCAGAAGGTGTGCAGCGACGAGTTGTTCGCGCTCGATGCTAACTCCGGCGAACCGCGCTGGCGATACCAAGCCGGCGTGGTGATCAACTCGACAATCACGGTGACGGGCGAGCATGCGTACTTCTTAGAGTGTCGCAACCCGGCAGTTGTCAGCCACGCCAGCCGGAGAATCGGCGGCGATGGGCTGTGGCAACAGCTCTATCTGGTCGCTCTGAACGTGCGCACCGGGGAAAAGACCGCCGAACGAGAATTGTCGATATCCGCTGGCCAGGTTGCCTGCTATTTGGCGCACAGCGACGAGACGCTCGTGCTCGTATCGTCTGCGAACAAGAAGTACTACGTCTATGCGTTTGCGGCCGAGGACTGCCAGCCTATCTGGAAGACCTCGTTTGCCTGGGGCAAGGGCAAGGCGGATCACGGTTCTCATCTCTCCCGGCCCGCGATTGTTGGGGACAAGTTGTTCGTCCGACCACTGGTGCTCAAACTCTCCGACGGCGAGAGGCTCCCGATGTCGATACCAGTCGGTGGCTGCGGAACCTATGCGGCCACCGCGCGGGCTCTGTTTTTTCGCGCGGGTTCCGGGAAGAACTCCGCGGTCTGGAACAGCGACAGCGGTGACTACACCAGCTGGTCGCGGCTCCGGCCCGACTGTTGGCTGAGTACGATTGTCGCCGGCGGCATGTTGCTCTCGCCTGAGGGTGGAGGCGGCTGTAGTTGCGGCTCGTGGCTGGAGACGTCAATTGGCTTCATGCCGCTGAGCCGATCTAAATCGGCGAGTTTGATTTTGGGAAAAACGAACTAGCCGGAATGTGTTAGCATCCGGTTGGAAGAACCGCGGGTTAACGCCCGGCGGCTGAGTCGGATGGTAGCCGAACTCGCCAGAGTTTGGCGGATTTCCCGAACTCGCCAAATTCTGGCGAATTCGGCTACAAGAAGTTTCTGCACGAGCAAAGGCCAGGACGGTTCCACGGCCGGATGTCCACCCGCGCTCACTGCAGCGACCGTGTTAATCGATCGGGAGGGCGAGGCTCCTGCCGAGCCGAGATAGATCGGAGTACTGTTTGCGGTGAAAACCGTGGGCTAACGCCGGCGGCTGATGTCACAAAATCACGCTCGATCATTTAGGAGAATCTGTTTGCGCCGTCCAGGGGAACAGAGCAGGCCGGCTGGGGCGATCGGCGGTCATGCTGTGGAAAAGTCAGTTCAACAAGAACCGCTAGCCCGGATTATTCATGAAGATCGTCGCGAGAGGTTGTAAGTACGTTCGTGGCAAGGAAGGCGAGCAATTCTTCCGCAGGCGTATTGAAGCAATACGTCGAGGGAGAATTGTGAAGTATGACGAAGCCACGGATGGACTTACGACCTCGCAGCAGATCGCTCATGAATAATTCGGGCTAGGCCCGGCATAACGGCGAAGCTTCGAGCACAGCAACGAGTCCGTGTGTCCGCTGGTGCAGCACTCTGATCATGCCCTCATCTGCCTCCGATCAACGACGAAGACTGCTGGCCGCGGCCGCGGCGGCGTTCTGTACTTATTTCTGCATGTATGCCTTCCGCAGGCCTTTCACAGCCGGCACGTATGAAGGGCAGGAGATCTTCGGATTGGGACTCAAGGCGGTCCTGGTCCTCGCACAGCTGGCCGGCTACCTGCTGTCGAAATTCATTGGGATCAAGGTCGTTTCCGAGTTGGGTCGCCAGCATCGCGCGGTGACGATCGTGGCTTTGATCCTCATCGCTGAGCTCGCTCTGGTTGGATTCGCTTACGCGCCACTGCCGTTGAAGGTCGGCATGCTGTTCTTGAATGGCTTGCCGTTGGGGTTGGTCTTTGGCATCGTGCTGGCCTACTTGGAGGGACGGAAGCAGACCGAAGCTCTAGCTGCAGCCTTGTGCGCCAGCTTCATCATGTCCTCGGGAGTGGTGAAGTCGGTTGGCCGCTGGTTGATCCAGACGCACGGGGTTAGCGAGTTTGTCATGCCGATGCTGACGGGGCTGCTTTTTCTCCCACCCCTGCTACTTTCGGTGTGGGTGCTGCAAGCTACGCCGCCGCCCGACGAGCTTGACAAGAAGTGGCGCTCGGAACGCAAATCGATGAACCGCAGCGAGCGGCGTCGATTCCTGTCGGCGTACTGGCCGGGTCTATCACTTTTTGTCTTCGTATACACAGCACTGACGGTCATCCGGCGCCGTGCGTGACGACTTTGGAGTCGAAATCTGGCGAGACATGGGGGTCGACCAAACGCCCTCGGTGTTCGCCCGGTCCGAGCTGGTGGTGGCGGCCTGTGTCACGGCGCTCAACGCGCTGGCGGTCTGGATCACTCACAATCTGGCTGCGATTCGAGTGACGGTCGTGCTGATGTCTGCTGCGTTCGCGCTGGTGGGGGCCTCGGCCATTGCGCAGAGTGCCGGGTGGACTTCACCGTTCGTTTTCATGGTAGCCTGCGGCGTCGGGCTGTACGTTCCTTACGTCGCCTTCCACACGACCCTGTTTGAGCGTCTGATCGCGGCCTCGCGTTATCCAGGCAATCTGGGCTTCTTGATGTACTTGGCCGATGCGATGGGCTACCTGGGCTACACGGTGGTAATCGTGGTACGGACGATCTCGACAACAGCGGAGTCGACGGGTGCGGTGCTGCCGTTCTTTCGGAGTTCGCTGCTGGTAGTCGCCGCGACATCAATGTTGGCGCTCTGGACAGCGCTATTCTACTTCCGCAAGGTGCTCGAGCGAGAAGCCCTGTCGGGGTCAACCGGAAGTTAGCACGCGCGGAATCAGTATGCATTTCACGCAGTAGTCCTCTGACGCACGGTGCGTATGGTGGGCAGCAGCGTGCCAAGCCCCAACCAACAGGCGAGCGCCGGTAAGGAAAGGCGGCCTATGCACTCCGCTGCGTTACCCGGTGTTCAGATCTCCTCCCTTGCGAAGCTCTAAGAAATAGGGCCTTAGCTTTTGCAGATGATTCTCTCACGAACACTCACTCTCACTCTCACTCTTCTTCTGAGCCCTTCATCACCAACCGGCCTACATCCACTTCCCGGCTTGTACCCTCTGGAGTAGGGGCGAACACTCCCCTGGCATGCGTCCCGAAGGGTCGCCACACCTTTGAACCGCAAGTCGTTGCATCAAGTGACTTTAGGAGTTTCGTCGCAACTTGAACACGATTTGGGACGATAGTCCCTTTCCCTCTTTGACTCGCCAGTCATCACCGCAAGAACGATCTAGCTGTCCAAAGGCCAATCAATGATGCGGGAGGGGTTTTGTATTTGATGAGAGACAATTCAACTACGCACAGAATCATATTTGCATTTCACGTAAATGCCTATTACATTGCCATATGAGTGAATACTACTTTCTTTGGTGTGAACCGGATGATGCTCGCCATGGGGAAAAAACAAGCCGGACTTAGCGCGCAACAGAGAAGGAGGCGCAACCTTTTGGCCGGGGCCGTCCGGAATGGCGGGACCATCCGATTCGACGACTCAGCCGACAATTACGATGCACGTCATACCTTCCGCGACGACTGCAACACTCTAAGGAGCAAACTGGCCACAATCAAAGAGATCCTCGCCCCACTTGGCTTCCCCATCCCGCGCGCGACATTCAACCGTGGTCAACTCGAAGTGCCCGCTCGCAGTTTCGCGCGCCAGATGCAGTCAGATCCGGAACACTTCAAGGCCAAGGCAAGTCTGGTGGCCGCTACGCTGGACCTGGATGTTGATGGGGAGCATCTCGTTCCACGCAACACTGCTTTGTTCTTGGGCTTTGGGACAACCGTGTTTATGCTCGTCGAGGAGATGCTTCGCCGGCATGACGAGTTTCAAAACAGTATCTACACGGCAAATTTTGAGGCGGCGATCCTTTTGTATCTTTCCTCCCCACGGGCCCTTTCGAACGGTGACGCTCGGCTGTGTCTTCCTGGTTGCGAGCTGAATTGGACAGCAGGGACCGTGTACCCCGCTGGGCAGATGCTCGTGGATACCGCCGTCGTCAGCGTCGATGCTATTGGGAAAGGAGGCGTACTGTACAGCGAGAACTCTCACACAGAAGAGCTAACAAACGAAGCGCTTTCGACCGCACAGCGCCGAGTCATCCTCGTGGCCGACCACAAGAAAATCGGACGCGGAACGCGTGGGGGCCAGGAGATCAAGCTCACGGGCTTGGAAAAGGATCCGTCCGTCTACTTTGTAACCGACAAGGAAATGCCATCGGAATATCGTCCTCCAGACAACGTGAATTTGATCGTCACATAATCGAACTAGCCCTGCACGAATCAGATGCCTTCGCTGACTTCTCGTCGCCTGATCAACTCCGTCGTCTTTGCCGTGACGATTGGTAGTGCTAGTTTGACACCGTCGGTGGTGCTCGGGGCGGACCGTTCAGATGCCGAAGAACTGCAGAGTTGGCTGCTACTCTTCGTTGCCGTGGTGACGATGTTGAGCATTGCTTGCCTTGTCCTGCGCAGCAAGTATGTTGTGCTCTGGACGATTGCGGCGATTTCTGCCCCGTACGTGGCGATACCAGTCTTTGAATTCGGCGGTGCACTTGGATACGGCGATGAAGTCTCGGCGAACGTCAAGTCACTGAGAATCGAGGGAGCACCCGGATGGCCGGGGGCGCTTGTGACGACGGTGGCGATCGCGACCATCGGCTTCCTCTACCGTCACCATCTTGTGTCGCGTCCGCTGGAGCCAACGGCTGAGAATTCACTGAGACCTCGTACCAGCGACGACCTTGAGTTTCTGATCTTGCAAATCGCGGTTCAAGACAATCTGGGCGACGAGGCAGAGCAAGATATTTTAATGCGAGAGCTGTTACGACAAGTCGTTCTGGGCAACCGCTCACCCAAAGACGCCGCGGATACACTCGGCCTCCCCTGGAACTCCAACACACGAAAACTCTGGTTGTCTGCCCATGGAAAGCTTGTAGCCAGGCTCGATGACTTGCTTTTCGTGTTGCTCAGGCGTCGCGCGCTGTTGCCGAGTTTCGCAGCCTTCCGCCATCAAATTGAAGCGTATCTTAACGGCTTGCCGACCCACAAATGACCGATAGAGTGAAACGTGAGACCCTGATCAAACGACTCTGTGGTGAGTACGATTGACTCAGGACACGCGAGGGGCCTTCGCATGGCTATTCCGTTTGACGATTCCACTGGCGCTTTGGTTCACCCGCAATGGCGCGACGAGTTTCTCAGATTCGTGGAAACGGGCAACGCGTCTGCGGCGTTCATGGATTACTTGGACGCCAACGAGGGTTGTCAACGGGCAGTCGATTCGATCATCGACCAGCAGGCCAGATCGCTGCAAGATATGCTTCGCCCGCTGCGAAGAAGTTCGGCGTACGAAAGGCTCGTTTTCTCGAACCTTCTGAGCCCACAGTTAGAGAAAAGCGCAACGAATCATTCTGGCTCCTCCACAGGTAGAACGCCTTAGCAGATGAAGTCGGCACAGTCGAGATGTTGTGTTCGGCGTTTCACCTCCTTTCGTAGTTATTAACTTTCTTATGTGCCGCGACGCACAACTTATGCCACAGGCTGTCCGGCATCATCGGCAAGAAATGGAAACCAACTTGTGAGAGGGCGCGCAAGGCGGCCTACATTTGACGATGCTCATTGGCGAAGAAAGATAATCGTCAGAACTGCGACACGATCGTGGACCGATTCTGTAAGATGCCTGGCTTCCTTCCCACCAAAGAAGGGCGACGTCAGAGATTGCGCTACAGCCGCTAAGGATTTCTTGTAGCCGAATTCGCCAGAATTTGGCGAGTTCGGCAATCCACCAAACTCTGGCGAGTTCGGCTACCCTCCGAATCAGCCGCTGGGCGTTAGCCCACGGTTCCTCGCACTTTCGGCTCGGCAGGAGCCTCGCCCTCCCGATCGACTACCGGGTTGCTGCAGTGAGTGAGGATGGACATCCTGCCGTGGGGCCGTCCTGGCCTTTTGCTCTTACAGAAACTGCTTGTAACCGAATCAGCCGCTGGGCGTTAGCCCACGGTTCCTTGTACTTTCGGCTCGGCAGGAGCCTCGCCCTCCCGAACGTCTTACACGACTGTTGCAGCGGGTGTGATGGGTAGCGCCGCTGGTTGCCGTCCTCTCCATCATGTTCATCCTGTCTTCTGCCTGTTTGACAAGAAAATGTTGACAGACCGGAACCCGCCTAGTACTCAAAGAGTTAGTGCGCCCTCGTTACTGTTTAAACATACCCGTCAAGTGAGCAACCCTATGGCCCGATGTACCTACTGTGGAACGACGATTCTCTTTGGTGGTGTTACCGATGCGGGAATGCGGTTCTGCAACGAAAACTGTCATAAGCAGGGGTTTGTGCTCACCGCCTCCGGCCAGTTACCAGATGATTTGGTGGAGGAAACAGTGAGGGAGGTTCACGAGGGCGCTTGTCCTCAGTGTGGTGGTGAAGGGCCAATCGACGTCCACACTTCGCACATTGTCTGGTCGGCGCTTGTGCTGACCTCCTGGCACAGTCGACCGAAAATCTGCTGTCGTTCGTGCGGTATCAAATCAAAACTCGGGGGCGCCGCCATGTCGGCAGTGGCCGGTTGGTGGGGCTTCCCCTGGGGCTTGATTGCGACACCGATACAGATCGGCCGCAACGTGTATGGGCTGTTCACAGGGCCCGATCCAACCGCTCCGTCCGACCAACTTCAGACGCTGATCCGAGTCAACCTTGCCGCGGAGATGATCGCCGCAAGTGAGCGGCAGCAAGACGCGCCGAGCTAAACGGAACTGTTTGATCCAAGGGCAGACCGACAGACGTGGCTGCTTCTTCAGAGAAACCAGGGCGCTGGATGCACCACCAAGGCGATCCGCGCAGTGAGCGCTCCGGCGGCTCGGTCCGGAGAAAAAGAGATTCACGCTGGAGCCTTGTGGCGCTTGCACTTCTACATCGAATCGAATTTGTCCGTTCGCGGCCTGCGGCATAGAATAGACATACGATTCTCTGAGGAGGCAACGTTTCAGGGTGGACCGTGAAGAACTAACAAAACTGATTGCGCAGGGGCCGGTACGAATTCGGATGAACAACGGCGACAAGGTAGTTGTCCCTAACTCCGAGATGGCCACAGTCAGTGACATTGCTGCTGCCGTGCTTGTCCGCGGCGAGGACGGGCGGCTGCGGCATCAGCACCTCTCGCTCGTTTGCATCTGCAGTGTCGAACCACTCCAGGACGCCACGGATGTGTAGACCAGCAAGAGACACCGGAATCGCAAAGTGAGGCTGCTGGGGCTCGAACCCAGGACCTACGGATCAAAAGACAACTGCCCTCTCGATGCAAATTGCTGTAGTCATCACGATTTAGAGAACAGCGACGAGTCCAGTTGCAGGCTTCTCTTCCCTTCTGCGTCCGGCTCTGACCACCGCTGTCCACTGCTCGTTCCGCTCGAACTTGCGCGGTTGGCTGCCATGTGGACCACCCTGCCAGCTCGAGTTCAGCATGCGATTTCTGACCTCGCGGACGGAGCGCAAAAACGGGAGCCGCCCGCCTGGACTGCCATTGGTGCGTATGTGGATGCTCGGTGGAAGGGCGTTGGAAGTCGCCTTGCTCTACTTTTTGAAATCGCCTCGTACAAAATCACGTCTTTGGCATCTGTATGATTGTGCGGAGATGAGTAATCACAGAAGAACGACTGAAGTCGAGGAAACTTGTGAATTCTGAGCCGTCCAGCGCTAAAGTGGCTGCAAGCTCCGACGACACGCGCGAGGAGCTTCGGTTGCTGGTTTGGGACCATCAGGATTCGCTCTATCGGCTTGCGTTCCGAATTCTCGGCCGATCTGCGGACGCGGAGGAAGCCCGGCAAGCGGTGTTCCTCAAGCTCGTCGAACGCCCCGACTTGCTGAAACCGGTCCAGTCCATCGACTCGTGGCTGAGGCGGTGCGTCATCAACGAAGCAATGCTCATTCTGCGACGACAGCGTCGCAAGCGCGAGGTTGAACTGTCCGACTCTGCGTTGGTCGCTCCAAGTTGCGGATGCGCGGCCGATGCGATTCGCGCAGAACAACTTGGAATTCTGCAGGAAGCGATGGAGGAACTCGAACCTGAAGTCCGCGCCATGTTGTCGTTGCGATTTGACGAGGAACTCACGATCCGCGAAATCGGTCGTGTTCTAGATCAGCCGCATACGACCATTCACTCCAGACTCAACAGCGCGATTAAGCAATTGAGGACGATTCTCTCGCGGAAGACTTGATCACGCATACAGGAACTGTCCGCGGTGACAGTTATCCCAACAGGAAACGTGGAGTTCAATCAACGACGGTGCAACTATGTCAGATCAAGAACCAAACCGATTCACTGATCGACTTTCAGAAGCAGACAGCGATCTGATGAACGGCATTCGTGAAGTCTTCCGAGACACACGCCCGGTTGGTCCGCCGATTGATTTTGATTCACTACTTGGGCGGCCTGCAATGGATCGATTGGCACCGGCAACTCGGCCTGCGACTGAGCCGCGAGCAGCTAAAGACTTGCGGCTGGGAATAGTTGCGTTTCTGACCTCAATTGCCGCTTTGATTCTGATGGCGTTCTATTTGGCTCCACCGAGTCAGGCGGCAGTGAGTTTTGTAGCCGTGCTGGCTCGAATCGAACAACTGCAGTCCGTGCAGTACACGCGATACTCTACAAAGTCGGGGCAACCGCGCAGCCCCGCAGGTGACGCGACGGTCTACGATCCGCAGGCAAGTCTGCCTCCGGTGCTGCACGTCAAAGTGCTGGGCAAGCACAGACAGCGCTGCGAGGTTCCCGACGCCGGTTACGACCTTGTTGATTCTGAAGGCGGCACGTTCGTCACCGTGCATCCGGATCGCAAACTGCTCCGCCGTGTCACGACGGTGGTCAGAATCGACCCCCAAACAGGCGAGCAAACAACGGAGCCCTACCGCATCCCACCGATCGACTTCTACTCTCTCGTGCGTGTCCCGGTGAAGGACGTGCAGCCAATCGGCCGCGCGACCATCGACGAGCGCACTGTAATCGGTTTCCGTCGCACGGTGAAGGCTGGATTGAAAACATGGACCACTACGTTTTGGGTTGATCCGGACACGCAACTGCCGATTCGGATTGAGACTAACATGCGAACGACTGAGCCGGGAATTCAGCAATGGGACATGGTCGCGACGGACTTTGTGTTCGATGAGCCACTGGATGAAACGCTGTTCGATACAACGCCGCCCGACGGTTACGAAGTGATCGAGGGCAAAGTCATCGTCCGACCGTAAAGGCGTTTCAGAACTGCGACTGACTCTCGTCTTGGCTCAGAAACTAACCACGTGACTCGACGCCAGCGACTGCCCCGCTCTTGAAGGCTGTTCCTGCGACACTTTCACCGAAAGGAACTCCACCATGCGGCTTCATTCACTTTTGTCTTTCAGCGTTATGAGTCTGTGCTGTGTGTCGCAAATCGCCGCGCAGGACGACTCGACGGGCTCTGACCTGCCCATCCAAATCGACGAGCAACTCCAAAAGAAGGTCGACGATTACATCACGCCAATGGTTGACGCAAACCTGTTTGGTGGTTCGATTCTGCTGTCGCGTGATGGTCAGATTGTCGCCCGCAAGTCATACGGAGCGGCCAACGAAGCGTCCGGCGAGAAGAACACACCTAGAACGAAATTCAAACTCATGTCGACGAGCAAGACGTTCACAGCCGTGGCCATCATGACGCTCGTACAGGACGGAAAGCTCACGATGGATGATGCCATCGGCGAGTTCCTCGAAGGCTGTCCGGCTGCGTGGAAAACCGTGACAATTCGGCAGCTGCTCAGCCACACGTCGAACATCCCCAACCTCGCCATGGCGTGGGGTGTGAGCTGCTTTCAGGTTGACGACTTCGGACTGAAGAATTGGAAAGTGTTCGCCCCTCAGCATCTGGACTCGACACTGACGGTGTTTCCGCAGGATCAATCGCGATACAGCAATTTCAACTACGTGTTGCTGGGACTGGTGATTGAATCTACCTCTGGGCAACCGTATCAGGACTACATTCGTCAACACGTTCTGAAACCAGCTGGGACTGAGCCAGACCGGTTTCGCGAACGGCAAGACTCAACCGGGTTTGTCCATCGGCTACTTTCGCGGAGCGAACGGGGGCTTGAAAATCAGCCAACAGAACATGTCCATGATCCAGGCCGCGGGAGGGTTGTATTCTACCGTTGATGACCTCTTCCGCTATGACCGCGCGCTGGCTGACAATCGTTTGCTGACGAAGCAAACGCGAGAGTTGATGTTCAAACCAATCACGACGCGTTTTGCCGGTGGCTGGGACGTTCAGCCTCGGGCCGGTCATCGATGTGTTTCACACAGTGGCGGTGCGAACGGGTATGTCGCCGACTTCCTGAGGTTCCCGGACGAGGATGCATGCGTTGCCGTCCAGAGTAATCTCGCCTTCGCGCCGATCGTCCGGATCAGCCGAGACCTGACCGCCATCTTGTTCGGCAAAGACTACGAGACCGTCGGCGTGCCGAGCGACGCAACGCTCAGCCGCGCGGCGGGCCTGTATCGGGAAGTTGACGGCGAATCGCTTGTTCTGGTCCGCCGATCGGGCAAGACTATCATCGCCTTTGACCTGAATCTGAATGCGGAGCAGAATTTCGGCCGCTTGTTAATCCCGTACTCGGGCGAGCGGTTCGTGCAACCGATCGGCGAAGGTTCCATTCAGTTCGCCAAGGTATCAAACGGAAAACCCGGCTTGAAACTTACATCGTTCAGGAAGGTTAGAGAGTTTGAACGGCTACCGTCGCCAAACAAATGGGAACTCATTGGCAAATACGACATTGATGGCTACCGCGTTGAAGTCGCCAGACAGGACGACCGCTTCGTACTTAACGGCCCACACTCATCGCTTCAGCGGGGAGAGTTGATCCCCATCTCAAAAGACTTGGCGCTGGCCATCCGAATGCAAATGCAGGTGGAGTTCCTAAGACTCAGACGGAACGAAGAGTCCATAGTCACCGGATTCACCTGGCTTCAAATGGGCGGCCGACCCCGCGAAGCCACAAAAGCTGAATTAGAAGAACGCCTCCGTCGCGCGGCAGTCGCCCTGACTAGTGCCAGCCCGTGTTCCATCTGGCAGTAAGCGTTCCAACCCTTGGGTTACTTCGGGCAACTGTACATGCTGGAACGCCAGCCGAGTGACTCCGATGCTCGTGAAGCTAAGGCCTTAGACGAAGACCGTTGGTTCACTTCTGTGACCTCTTGTCCTATCCTGACAAAGTGAGGCTGCTGGGGCTCGAACCCAGGACCTACGGATTAAAAGTCCGTTGCTCTACCGACTGAGCTACAGCCTCAAGTTGTTTTGTGCAAATGGTTTGTGACTGGTCTTCTGCCCCCGGCACCAACTTTCCCTCTCCAGAAACGGGTTCACCATGGCAAAGTCTATCGAAAAGCTTTCCCGTCTGAAAGGTTGCCCAGAGCCGGTCGATCCGTCAGCCGGTTTTCTTCGCGGTGATGTCACTCGGCTGTGGACGCTCTTGCTGGCGATGGCGAGCGTGCTGCTGGTTAGCGCAAGCGGCCCTAGCCGCCGAGCGTCCACCGAACGTCGTGCTGATTCTCGCAGACGATCTTGGTTACGGGCATCTCGGCTGCTACGGGCAACAAAAAATCAGGACCCCGAACATCGATCGACTGGCCGCCGAGGGAATGAAGTTCACCAGGCATACGCCGGCTCAGCCGTCTGCGCGCCGTCACGTTCCGTTTTGATGACGGGACAACATACGGGCCACACACCGATACGCTCGAACGGCGGAGGCACTTTTCTGTTTGAGGAGGACGTGACGCTCGCCGAGGTGCTGAAGTCCGCTGGCTACGCGACAGGTCTGTTTGGCAAATGGGGATTGGGTCTGATCGGCAGTAGCGGCCATCCCAACCGGCAGGGGTTCGACGAGTGCTTTGGATACCTGCATCAAGTGCATGCTCACTTCTACTATCCGTCGTACTTAGTTCACAACGATCAGCGCTATCTGCTGCCCAAGAACCTCGGTCGCAACCGCGTCCAGTACTCGGCTGACGAGATTCATAATCGTTCACTGGAGTTCATTCGTGCGAACCGCAACCATCCGTTTTTCGCCTATCTGGCTTACACCATTCCACATACAGAACTGCTCGTGCCACAAGACTCGATGGATGAGTACGACGGCAAGTTTGACGAGCCAACACCTTGGATCGACTCTCGCGGTCACTATGCCGACCAACCAAAGCCACGTACAGCGTTTGCGGCGATGGTGTCTCGTATGGACCGCCACGTGGGCCAGGTGATGGCGCTGCTCAAGGAGCTCGAGATCGATGACAACACCCTGGTCATCTTCAGTTCTGACAACGGCGGGCAACGTCGTGGAGGTCCGGACCTCGCCTTCTTCAACGGAAACGGGCGCTTGCGCGGCTACAAGGGAACGCTGTACGAAGGCGGCATTCGCGTACCGTTGATCGCCAGGTGGCCCGGTAAGATCATGCCGAGCACCATCAGCGCACACCAATGCGCGTTCTGGGACTTGTTGCCCACGCTTGCGGACGCTGCGAGCGCCGAGTCGCCAGAAGACGTCGATGGGATCTCGTTCCTACCGACGCTTCTCGGCCAATCAGCACAACAGCAGCAGCACGAGTTTCTGTACTGGGAATTCTATCGGGGGCTACCTGCCACGGCACCTGTCATCAGGGCAGTGCGCTTTGGTGACTGGAAGGCCGTTCAGTCGACCGAAAACGCTCCCTTTGAGCTCTATAACCTCGCTGAAGACATCGGCGAGACGAAAAACGTAGCGGCGTTGCACCGCGACACCATGGCCCAGATCGAGTCGTTTATCAACGCGTCACATGTAGATCGACGCATCTATCAGGGACAAAGGAAGCGCCCCACGAAAACCGACTACGTGCGGTGATGCTTGATAGCCGAATTCGCCAGAGCGTAGCCGAACTCGCCAGAGTTTGGCGGATTGCCGATTCGTTCAAATCAAATCTGGCGAATTCCGCTACCACCAAATTCTGGCGAACTCGGCTACACCAATGTTCTGGCGAATTCGGCTACAGGCACTAGGCACCGAGATTGGGGAGCCCGTAGGGCTCCCGATACGTTTTGCGCAACAGCTCGTTCGCTTCAGCACAGTCCGCGAACTGCTCTCGCTGAGAATCGAACTCCAACCGCCCGCGCGTGCGGTATGCGATCTCGCCCAGATGAACCAGCGCACACGACCGATGAGCGACCTCGGGATGCGCGCGAGGCGCTTGCCTCGTCCGGACCGCATTCAAAAAGTCGTCCATGTGTTCGTCGTAGCCGCGGCTGGAGCGGATGCTCTTGCTCTCCGTCGGCCCGGGCTTTCCCTTTGGACCAAGAAAGACGCTGAACGCACCACGTCGTGAAAAGACCATGTAGCCTTCAGTGCCGTAGAAAACGTTGCCGTTGTCGAAACCATGCAGCCCGTAGCTGGTAAACGGGTAGTTCTCGTAGATCAACAGCTTTCCGTCTGGGTACTCGTAACTCACCGTCATGTTGTCGGGATATTCGCTGACGTGACCATCCAGATACGACCGGCTGCCCCGCGCCGTAATCTGGCAAGGTACTGTGGTCACTCCCAGGCCCCAACAAGCCATGTCGAGGTCGTGGATCCCATCGTCGCCAATCTCGCCGTTTCCGTAATCGGCAAACAGACGCCACGTCCGGTGGAAGCGATGTACGTTGAACGGTCGCACCTTCGCTGGGCCCAGCCACCGGTCGTAGTCAACTCCTGCAGGCGGGTGTGTGTCGGGGACCGCACGCACGACGTTCCTCAACTCTGCAGTCCATGCCTTCGCAACCTTCACCTCGCCCAAAATGCCAGCGGCGAGCAACCGTTCGGCCTCCTGGGTGACCGGGCTACTGCGCATTTGGCTTCCCTGCTGGACGATGCGGCCGTATTGACGGGCGGCTTGCATCACTAGTGGCCCTTCGCCATAGACGTGTGAAATCGGTTTCTCTAAGTAGACGTCCCTTACCTTGCTGCATAGCGCGGATAGCAATCGGCGCATGCCAATGGTGGGGCGTCGCGATGATCACAGCATCGACATCGCTGGCCTGCAGCAGATCTTCGAAGCGAGAGGTTGTCTTCGGCGTCGGAGCAGGCGGTAAGTGTTTCTTGAGTTGGTCGATCTGACGAGGGTCGACGCTCGCACAGCCAGGTCACCGCCGCCAGCTCCGTCTTCTTGGCAAGCCCTCGCACGTGCAAAATTCATGATCCCGCCGCAACCGATCAAGCCCAAACGGAGCAGGCGATGGGAGTCAGCTCCATCGGAGTGCACACTACCCAGCGCCGATAAGCCGGCGGTTAGCGTCAGGGCATCTGTTGTCCGACGTACAAATTGACGGCGGGTCGTCTTGGGTGTCACAGCCTGCTCCCAAACACAAGTGAGTCACGAACATCCGCCGGCCTGCAATGTGTCTCTGACTCCGAACGCTCGAAGCGTCGTCGCTGCTACCGCTGATGTTCTAGAAACCAAT
This sequence comes from Pirellulaceae bacterium, assembly GCA_965223305.1. GTDB lineage: Bacteria > Planctomycetota > Planctomycetia > Pirellulales > Pirellulaceae > CBDCWT01. The sequence continues at coordinate 42,222 of CBDCWT010000043.1, forward strand.
CATAGAGATCTTGGCCCGCGTACGCTCGCGTCCAAGCATCGTGTTCCAGGTCTTCGTGGACTGTCACTCGAACGTCGCCACCCGCCTTGTCCAACGCATCGGCGGTCGCCAGCACCCACTCGGCCAACACCACGCGGTCGCGGCCGCCTTGGATCAACCAAACAGGCAGCTTGCCAATCTTTTCGACCTGGTCGTTGTCCCCCAGCGCCGCAAATGGGTGCAACCGCCGCCCAGCGATCGGGATGGTGGGTCGCCATATACCAGCTGCCATAGCCTCCGTAGCTCAACCCCGTCAGATAGACGCGACTGGAGTCGGCGCGGTGTGTATTAAGCGTGTCATCGACCATCTTCAGCAAGTCGTTTTGTAGTTCGTTCCAACCCTCCGGCGGGCCCAGGGATCCCCATTCGGACTGCTGCCCGGTCGGTTGCCGCAAGAAAGACCGGCGGCCCTGCTGATTGTCTTCTGGGGACCGAGAACGCCGGCGTTCTTCGCGCCGACGCTGTTCCTCTTCAGACAATTCGGGCATCTGCGGTGCGAGAATAATGAAGGGAAGATCACGCCGCTTGATCACCACCTCCATGATCGGGCCGTGCCGCAGGACCAGCTCGAGCTGGTCGCCTCGTTCGCCGCCCCCGTGCAAAAACAGAATCACTGGCCACAGTTTGTCCGCCTGCGGGTCGTAACCCCTCGGCAGGTAAAGCCAGTACTCGCGGTCGGTCTCCAGGGACTGGCTGTAGTAGGTTACCTTCTGCAGTGTCGGTTCCGCCGCCGCGGCGACCGTTGTGAGCAATCCGACCACACCGATCAACCCAATCAACTGCCGTGTGGTGCTCAGACAACGGCCAATTCGTCGTGCCATCAGTTGTTCCTCTATGCGTTGCTGACAGATGCTATGCATGTTTTAGCTGATCATAGCTGCTGGCCCAGGCGGCCTCCAGTCTCGGGGCTGGTATCTTGATGTCGCTGGACCATTCCGAGTACCATTTCCCTGACCCGGTCGGTGATACAATTCCCATAACCTTCCGCTCGTGCTGCTTCAGGATGGTGTAATGGCCAAGAAAGCGTCAAAAACAAACAAAGCGGATGAGTCTCAAAAGAGGATCCTCCTGGTCGACGACGACCAAGAGATCGTCGAGGCGTTGCGGTACGCGCTCGAGTCAAAAGGGTATGAGATTCTGATCGCGCGGGACGGCAATCAAGGCCTTGCCATGGCCGAACGTGAAGACCCTGATCTGGTCATCTTGGACATGATGATGCCCAAGCGTAGTGGGTTCTTAGTGCTAGAGAAGCTGCGCCGTACCCACGCCGTCCCGATGCGAGTGATCATGATCACCGCCAATGAAGGCAGCCGTCACAAAGCCTACGCCGAGATGCTGGGAGTCGACGACTACATTCGCAAGCCATTCGGCATGGACCGTTTGATCGAGAGCGTCGACCGGCTGCTGGGGTAATCCGACGGCGGCGGACTTTGCTCAAGCCGCCTACTTGCCGCAGACGCTGGCCAGCATGTAGAGGATGGATGAGCTGCGGTAAGTTTATCGCTCAAAGTAGTAGGCACACTCCGTGTGCCGTAACTCAACACCTAGTAAGTTCCCCACGCTCTGGCGACGTGGCTACGAAAAATCGAGCTACGGCAGACTAGTTATCGGAAAACAGCAAAGGCAGGTCGCGCAGCCGCCTTTGCGGCTAGGGCAAGGAAACTCACGTGTCCGGCAAAGCCTAGTTAGACACACCGTCACCTCCAACTGGCGCTGCACGACGGAGCGTTCCCGCCACTGTGCCCCATCTGCTTTATTCGGCGAGTCTCCCGTCGTACAATGCCGGCTCTGCGAAGTCCACGCGCGTCCAATGAGGGTCAGCCATGATCGCGTTACGTCTAAGTGTGATGATGTTCGTTCAGTTCTTTGTTTGGGGAGCGTGGTATGTCACCGCCCCTCTCTTCTTATCCAAGATTGGCTTTGGAGGTACCGAGATAGGCTGGACCTATTCCGTCGGGCCGATCGCCGGGATGATCTCTCCGTTCTTTGTGGGCATGATTGCTGACCGATTCTTCTCGACGGAACGCGTGCTTGGCGTGCTACACCTAGTCGGCGCCGCAGTGATGCTATTGGCCACGCAGGTCATGCAGTCTGATTCGCCCTCCGCCCTTCTGATCAATTCGTTGTTGTTCGGTCACATGCTGTGCTACTTTCCCACGTTGGCACTGACCAACTCTTTGGCCCTGCACAACATGACCGACGCAGAAAAACAGTTTCCGTTGATTCGAGTCTTCGGCACGATTGGCTGGATCGTGGCCGGAGTCATCGTAGGCCGGCAGAATTGGAATGACGGTATCGAGCTATTCTATCTCGCCGCGGGCGCCGCGATTGTCATGGGCCTCTACTGTTTCACGTTGCCTCACACACCACCGGCGTCCGCTGGAAAGCAGGCTACATCTCGGGAGATTCTGGGATTAGACGCACTCGTGTTGTTGAAAAAGCCGTCCTTTTTCACGTTCATGCTCTGTTCGTTCCTGATCTGTATCCCCTTGGCCTTCTATTACCAGATGGCCGCCAAGTTCGTCGACCACACTGGCCAGACACAAGTCGCGCTGAAGATGAGCTTCGGGCAGATGTCTGAGATCCTCTTCATGGTCGTGATGCCGCTCTTCTTTGCCCGCTTGGGTGTCAAGTGGATGTTGCTCGCTGGCATGCTGGCATGGGTTCTGCGCTACGGTCTCTTTTCCGCGGCGTCGACAACCGGCGTGCCGTGGATGGTGCTGGGAGGAATCGTGCTACACGGCATCTGCTACGACTTCTTCTTCGTGACCGGCCAAATCTACACCGACAAGGTCGCACCCTCAGCGATTCGCTCGCAAGCGCAGGGTATGTTGGTCCTATTTACCTTGGGCTTGGGAATGTTCATCGGTGCCCAGGTGGCCGGCCAGGTCGAAGAGGCATTTACGCCAGAGGAATCGGCGGAACTTGCTGCTCAGGCCGAGGGCTTCACCGGTCAGATCGAGGGCCTTCATGGGCAGATCGACGAGATCTACGGTTTGACCGGCAAGTCCACACTGCAGTATTGGGTGAGCTGGCTGACCGCGAGCATTGACGACGAAGGGCAAGAAAGAGTCCGCGAGCTCAAGAGCCAGATCGCAGATCTGCGGCAGCAGCGCAACGAGTTGCTCTTGAAGTCGGTCCACTGGAAGCAGATTTGGCTGATTCCGTGCGTGGGAGCGGCGCTGATCATGGTCCTGTTCGCTTTGGTCTTTCGGGAGACGCCGGACGACACAGTGCAGGAAGAGGCCGCGGCCGCCGCGTAACATTACCGCCCACGAACATTGCCGCCCACGCAGTCGACCGGTGCAGCGATGTTGAAGATCATCCTCGGTCTTGCTACGATAACTTGCTGTACAAGTGTGCATAGCGACGGTACTGTCGCCATGTCACCCTTGTCGTGACGTGTTTTCGACTCAAAGAGCTTCTTGACCCAGAAGAAGTTCTATTGAGGCTCGCCTAGCTCACCCGATGCCGCCCGTTGGCTCTGAGGGCATTTGTCTTGCACGTCCTCGTCATTTCGTTTTGCGTAAGGGGTCGGTGGTCGTCTTTTGTCCGCCTCGCAGTCTGGGCTGGTGTTGTGTTGGCCCCTGCCTTGCTGCGAAGCCAGGAAGTCTCGCTTGAAATCGCACCTGTACTGCGCCGTTACTGCGCCGACTGTCATACCGGCAAGGAAGCGGAAGGCCGCATCGATCTCACTCGGATGTTGGCTAAGCCATCATTGGCTGACAGCTTCAAAGAGTGGCGACAGGTGGTCGAGAAGCTCAGGCGTGGGGAAATGCCGCCGCCGGACGCACCGCAACCGGACGCTGCGCAGCGGCGCCAACTCGTGGCTACTGTCGAGCACGAACTCGACCGCGTCGTACGGCAACACGCTGCGGATCCCGGTGAGGTGGTTATGCGGCGTTTGACAAGCGCCGAGCACGCCTACACGATCCGAGATTTGACTGGACTTGAATTGGAATTCCCAGCCGGTTCCGACGCTGTGGGCGGCGCGGGGTTCACCAATGTCGGTTTCGTTCAGTTTGTCCAGGAATCAACACTAGAGCGGTATCTGGAGGTGGCCAAGCTGGTTGCCGACCACGCAGTCGTCGGGGCCGGCCGACTGCAGTTCTTCAAAGACCCCGGCAAGACGGGTTTCGAGCTGGCGGCCATCCACCGTATTCAAGAGATCTATAAGAATCACGGCTTTCGGACCTCAGCGGGAGAAGGCGGGGAAGCATTCGGGCTCGACTTCTACCCGCGGGCATTCTATGTCGCCTGGCGCTACCTACACCGCGAGCGATTGGGATTGGAGGGGGGGTCGATCGGGCAGCTGGCGGCCGAAGAACAGTTGAGTCGACGGTTTACCGAACACATCTGGTCAGTGCTGTCGCAACCGTCACCTTCGTTTCCCACGTCCGAGATCGTGGCTCGATGGCGCGAGCTTCCAGTTCCTCTGTTGGGAGAGCCTGTCGACGCGATCGGTGTTCGGGCGGAGTGCAACGAAATCTACACCTTGCTTCAGAGTTGGTATCGCCGCTTGGCGACTGCGAACGACGACGAGGCTGCGCCGGTCGTTGTCGAGGATTCGGTGAACCCGACGTCCACCCAGACACTCAAGGTACGGATTATTTGGCCCGAGGGGGCCGAAGTGGCGGATGTTCGCTGGGAGGTTGTGTCCGCGGACAGAGGACCCGACGAAGGCACTGCGATTGTGTGGAGTAATCCGCGGATCCGCTTTCTGAATCTCGACCGCCGCTGGCAGCCCGAGCAGCCGTTGCGGGACGTAGTTCCCGGCGAGGTTGCGCAGCAACTGGCTTTCGGCAAGCATCCGCGGGGAACTGCGGTCGCCTCGACCGACTTTGTCACCGAGGGAGGCGCGCCACGCTCGTTTTCGCTCGGTTTGCCCGAGAACGGCCGGAGCGCGGAACTTACGGTCGAGGCCCGGGTCGATCCGGTTTTCGGGAAAGACCGCGTGGTCCGCGGTGGGATCTCGGCCGGCGAGTTGGCGGCCCGTGGTAAGACGATTTCGGCCTTGCTCACGGACCGCAACGGTAGTGGTTTTGAAGTGTGGAACGACGGGGTCCTGGAGTTCGCCCGCAACTTGCCACAAGTGTCCCATCGCGAGCCCGCACCTTCGGATCGCGATCCGATTCCGGCGCCCTTTGACAACACCTACAACATGCCCGAGCGGGATCATTTTCACTACAGAGTAAAATACTTTCGCGACGACGGGTTCTTGACCGAGAAGCTCCTCGACGATCCAACACGCCGGCGGTTGGAAGAAGCCTGGGCGGATCTGCTGACCTCGTTCGAGTACCACGACGTCTTCCTGCGGTTCGTCGCAGACAAGTTTGACTTTCCTTGGCGCCCTGTGTCACAAGTTGACAAGCCCTGGATCGCTCAGCTTCCCGCACCCGCGCGGCCGCATGTTCAGCGGCTTCACGCGGAGTGGGCAGCGGCTCGGCAGCTGGTCGAGAACTCCCGGGAGCGGCACTTCGCTGACGTGATGCAATTTGCGAGTAGAGCTTGGCGGCGTCCGCTGACCGCTGAAGACCAGGAGCGTCTGCGTCGGTTCTACGACACTGTCGCTCGTGATGGTGAGCTCGACTATTCCGCTGCGATTCGTGCTCTGTTGGCACGTGTGCTGGTCGCTCCGGAGTTCATCTACCGCGCCGAGCGGCCGGCTTCTGAGTCAGCGGCCGTGCCGTTAACTTCGTGGGAACTGGCTAGTCGGTTAAGTTACTTGTTCTGGTCTTCGCTGCCCGACGCGGAACTGAGGCGCGCCGCGGACGAGGGTGAGCTCGTCGATCCCTCGGAGTTAGTTCGCCAGGCTCGGCGCATGTTGCGCGACCCCAAGTCGCGCCGCTTCGCGACGGAGTTCTTTGGTCAGTGGTTCGGCTTCTACCGGTTCGACCAGTTCCGAGGTGTCGACAGCGAGCGATTCCCGGAGTTCACGGAACAGTTGAGAGCGGCCATGTATGATGAGGCGGTCGAGTTTTTCGCCCACTTGGTACGCGAGGACCGTCCCGTCGGCGAGATTCTGTTCGCCGACTACGCGTTTTGGAATCGATCCCTCAGCGAACACTACGGCGCGGCGGTGTCGCTTGCCGCCGGTCAGCTGCAACGTGTTGACGGTGTCAAACAATTCCAACGCGGTGGTCTGATCGGCCTTGGAGCCGTACTAACGGTTACCTCAGCTCCGTTGCGTACAAGCCCGGTCAAGCGCGGGGACTGGATACTACGGCGAGTGATTGGCACGCCGGTGCCGCCGCCCCCGGCCGATGCGGGTTCAATACCAGCCGACGACAGGGTGGCGGATGGGCTTACGATTCGCCAGCGTCTGGAGGCACACCGACAGCAGGCCTCCTGCGTGAACTGCCACGTCCGCATCGATCCTTTGGGATTTGCGTTGGAGCACTACGATGCGATCGGCCGCTGGCGGAAGGTCTATCGTGGCGGGAAACCGATCGACGCGTCGGGTGTCCTGAAGGATGGCAACAAGATTGTAGGACCGGACGGGCTCCGGCACTACTTGGAGATGAATGAAGTGCTGTTTCAACAAACGCTCTGCTCCAAGTTGGTCGGATACGCGCTGGGTCGCGGAGCGTCGGTTGCCGATCAGCAACTAATTGAAACGATGCTAGAGAGTTTGGAGGAAGACGACAAGTTCTCGATGCTGGTCGAGAAAATTGTCACCAGCACCCAGTTCCGCTACCATCGAGGTTCAAAGTAGCAGGCTCACTCCGTGAGCCATCCGCAAAGTAGCAGGCACGCTCCGCGTGCCGTCCGCCCGTGGCGGCACAAGGAAGCAAGCCCACTATTTTGACAAGGGAGCTTAACAACATGGCGCTTACGATCCAGTCTCGGCAGCGTGGTCTCTTGACACGACGGCGATTCTTGCGGGGGGCCGGCATCGCCTTGGCGCTGCCTTGGATGGAGTCATCGCCGTTGCGTGCGGTGGAGACCGGCAAGTTGTCGCTTCCTCAAACGAGCACCCAGCCACCGGTCCGTTTTGCCTGTCTTTACTTCTCCAACGGTGTGGAGCCGGAACATTGGTGGGCCACAGGGAGCGGTCGCTCGATGAAGTTCGGCCCCGGCCTGGCGCCGATGGCGCCGTTCGGTGAAGACATCGTCTTTTTACACGGGCTGTTTAACGCACAAGCGGTTGCCAACACGAGCCCGCATCTTGGACGGATGCCCAACATGCTGTCCGGCGCCTGGGTCAGCCTCGACCAAAATGACATCCGTGTCGGTAAGACGATGGATCAAGTCCTGGCGCAGCAGATCGGGCCACCGCACGGAGATCCCCAGCCTGGTGTTGGGAATCGAACCGACGGAACTACGGCTGGAAGACGGTCTGTCCATGATCTACGGCTCGTGTATTTCCTGGGCCACCGAGACCAGGCCGGCGACCAAGGAGATCTATCCGGCGAGAGTGTTTGACCGGCTGGTCGGGGATGGCAGCGGGCGGCAGCTGGACAAGATCGATATTGGATCAAATCCTCGAGGACGCCAAGCAACTGCGGAAGCAGGTAGGTATCGGCGATTCGACGCAAACTCGATGAATACCTGGACTCGATTCGGGATATCGAGCTGCGCATCACACATGCCAAGCGCGAACGGCGTCTGGAGGGCTGGCAGCCCAGTTTGACGAAGCCCAACATGGCCCGACCACAAGACGAGTTGCCGCAAGACGTTCCGGAACACATGAAGCTGATTCTGGACTTGATCGTGCTCGCATTCCAAATGGACAAGACTCGCATCGCCACTTGTATGTTGAACAACGATTTGTCCCAGATGAACTTCGGGGTTTTTGGATGGTGTGCAGGGGGCTCTGCATCTCGACTTAACGCACAACGGGCCGAGAGCCCGAGCTGGAAGCGATGTACTTGAAAACCAATCAGTTTCACGTCGAGCAATTTGCCTACTTGCTTGGCCGACTAAAGCAGATTGACGAAGGAGGGCAGTCGCTGCTAGACAGCTCGCTGTTGCTATTCGGCTCAAATCTATTCGACGGGGACAAGCACGAGGCAGACAAGATGCCTTTAGTGCTGGCGGGCCGAGCGGGAGGCCAGTTGGAAACAGGCCGCGTGCTGGATTATCTTGAACGAGGGGACGAAAACCGCCGGGCCTGCAGCCTCTATCTGTCGCTCATGGATCGCCTCGGCGTTCACCTCCGCCAATTCGGTGACGCGGACCAACGTCTGGCCGATCTATAGCAGACATGATGGACAACAGTAAACCGTACTCTCAGGCCTGGTATGACAGCCGTCGAGAGTTGCTCGGGGAGGCTGCCTGCAAACAGCTGGGCTATTTCGTCGTACCTGACGAGTTTCTGTTGTCTGTCGTGGTGCCGATCTACAACGAAGAGAAAACGCTGCCTGAGATCATCGATCGGATTCGGCGTGTACCTCTTGCCAAAGAGATTGTGCTGGTCGACGACTGCAGCCGAGACGGTTCACAGAAGATCTTGCAGGAGCTGACGGTCGCACTTGCCGGAGACGAGTTCAACCGGTTGCAATTCGTTCGGCACGACCGAAATCGTGGCAAAGGCGCCGCTCTTCGAACTGGCTTCGCGAAGTGCAGCGGTGACATTGTGATCGTGCAGGATGCTGACCTTGAGTACGATCCCGGCGAGTATCCACGGCTGATCCAGCCGATCATGGAAGGGAAGGCTGACGTCGTGTTCGGCAGTCGTTTTCTGGGTGATCGCCCGCACCGCGTGCTGTACTATTGGCACTTCGTGGCCAATTCGCTGTTAACGAGCTTTTCCAATTGGTTTACGAACCTGAACTTGACCGACATGGAGACTTGCTACAAGGTCATGAAGCGGGAGGTCTTGGCTGACATCTTGCCGACCTTACGGCAGAATCGATTCGGCATTGAGCCTGAGCTGACGGCCAAGATTGCCCGGCGGCGTTTCCGAGTGTACGAGGTTTCGACCAGCTATTCCGGCCGGACTTATGACCAGGGAAAGAAGATTGGCTGGCGGGACGGTCTACAGGCAGTTTGGTGCATTGTGCGTTACGGGCTAGCCGACTAAGTGCGGGCTCCGTCTGTGTATTGGGCAAAGCTCGCCGCGCGGTCTCTTGCGGCGTCATCTCCTACGCTTTGATTCTAGATACTCGGCGGAGATAAGCCGATTTGTCAGTTGGCACATCACCCGAACGTCCCCGTCAGAGTACGAGAACAAACTACCATCACGGCCGGTGTACTCAAGCCAGCCGTCTCCGTCCAAGTCCACCAGCCGAGTCAACTCAAACTCAAAAAACAGGGACCGTATCGAACGGCGGTGAAATAGTCTATCTGGCTCTCCAGACAACCAGAACACAAGTGATTCGTTTTCGTCTAGGGTTGCGATGTCCTGTTTGTCGAGTTGAGGAAAAGAGAACGGACGTGGACCTCGACCGTAGGTTCGGAGCACATGTGCAAAGATCTTGCGCGAGTTTGGATTCGGCGGATACTCGCCATGAGTCAGCTTGTAGTGCTCGACTGCAACCTGCAATCGAAATAATTCCTGGGAGTTTGCCCACTCTGCTCGAGACCGACGGCGGCGCTCTCGAGCCGCAACAAGAGCGAACAACGTCGCGAACAGCACAACGAGTACAAAAAGGTCTCGCAAGCCAAAATGAAATCGAAGTGGAGAGGTCGCCCGCATCTCATCTATGACGTGAATCCCTAACAGCCTGTTGATTTTCTCGACGGGCTGTCGCATCACGGGATGTGTTGGTGGCCTCCGCCCGAGACAGACACGTTCCGGATTGTCAGTTAGCAATCCACTTCCAGCTGTGCATAGTTGCACGCTACAGTCGAAAGGCATTCTTTCAGTTTGCGCAACTGCCACGGAGAAACTTCAAAGGTCACGACGACCTCATCAAAACCCACGTTACTCGCAAACTTCCCTCCCAGGAAGATAGTGAGTTGATGGTTATTAAGCCGGACTAAATCCAGCATACCATACCCTGCTTGTGCTTGACCGTCCACCTCCACATAGATGCGGTCATGGCCTAGTTCACGGTCCTGTTGTGCTGGTGCAATGTCGCGAGAAATCAGCACATACTGAACTGGAGAGGACGTTTCGTCTGCCAGTCCAACGGTCACGAGGTTACGTCGCGTTTCGCAGCTTACAACATCGGCGACAAAGGTCTTTCTCATTTTCGATCAGGATTAGCAGTCCAGCTTTTCGTAACAACTGTTCTCTCGCCATCGGTATGCGCTATGCGGCGGCCGCGGGCCGCCGGGTCCACCTACGGCAAAGCCTCCGGTGGATCCGCTACGCTCGCCTTCCGGCCTCGCTCCGCGGATGCCATCCAGGCACCACGGCCATCTTCTCGGCGGTCGTCCATGACCGCCGTGAAAGTCAATAGACACCGTGTACCACGCTCCCTGAACCAACACACGTCACGAATTCCACGGGCCAAAACGCGACGATGTGAACCAACATCCGTCGGCCCGCGGTCCGAAGTGAGTCACTGTCCGCCGACTTGGTAGGCGTGATCTTTGAACAAGTCGAGTCAGCAGCTACGACACCGCGCTCATCGACAACGATCCGGTGCACGTTAGAACCCTCCGTCAAACGTGCAACCAGTCCTCGACACGAAGCTGCGGAACTTGCTCAAAGTCGCGGAGGTTCGAGGACAGAAGAACGGCATCGTGCGAAAGTGCAATTGCAGCAATCCTCAAGTCTTGCGTGCCGATTCGGATTCGTTGCCCACGGAGCGATACAAACTCGTCAGCAGCTTCGTCGGTCCAACGCAGAATCTCCCAATGCATCAACGTTTCCAACAAACGCACGAGGTGGCCATAGGGCATCACCAACTCGTGAGGGTACTGCAACCGACGTACTTGCGCCAGCCACGCACGCAGTTGCTCCTCGACGGCAATCACCGGCAAGGCAACTGAGTCTCGAGCTTCCGACAGGCGTAGGACCAGTGAAGAATGCTGGCTGCGTCGAGCGTCGGTTAATACAGAAAGTGATCGGTATCTAGCAAGATCATCAGTTGCCGTCGCGACTGCCGTCCGTTTGAGATCGTATCTTTTCACGGTCAGCTTCCCGCAGACCCGCAGCGTCATTCAATAGCTCCTGCATGCCAGGATCGTCGGTGAACGCACCGATTGTCTCACGCCAGTCCTTTCTCGAACGGCGCATCGATTGCAGCTCCTCCTGCAGCTGCGCAACCTGCGATTCGAGAACCTTAAGGCGGCTTTCAACGCTCGAATCCAACACAACGTCAACTCCAAAGCTAGAAATACGGGAATACCTCACTATCGTAACACATTCTGCAAGCCAAAAGAGCTGTTACTTTCGTTTGTGTGGCAGCCGCCGATCACTGGGCAACGTGCGGCTCTTGATCGCTCGTCGACCCTGCGCGGAAACGTCGGCGGCGCTGAAAATCTCTTATGACGATAACCGTGCGTTGCATTTCAGCGCTCCCTGCGCTGCGCCGCTGCCCTGGCGGCCGGTCGCATTCGCTCACTGGCAATAACAGTGCAACGTCGATCGACATCCGCAAGACCGTCAATGATGGCATCTGCCTTACCAAGCTCCGCTCGCTCGACGCTCCGGGCCACCGCTGCCGCACTGCTGTTCGCGCTCAGTGACTGCGGAAGACGGCTACCATACGAAGTGTCTTGCCTTCGATCCCGCTTCCTGGCCCTGCGCTGTGCGACGGCCGCGGGCCGCTGGGTCCACCTACGGCAAGCCTCCGGTGGGTCCGCTACGCTCGCCTTCCGGGCTCGCTACGCGGATGTCGTTCAGGCACCGCGGCCATCTTTCGCGGCGGTCGTCCATGACCGCCGTCGAGTTCATTCGATACCGTGTACCCCAAACCTTTGAGCCAACACGCGTCACGAGTTCCGCGGGCCAATACGCGGCGATTTGAATCAACACCCGTCGGCCCGTGGTCTGAGCGCCCAACAACCGACAGCGAAAAAGTAGGCCATCACTCTGTTTCAGCCGATTGTCAGGTTAGAATCAACTGGCCGACGCAACCTTGACTCGTAACTCGTTGTCGTACTCTCGTATCGGGAGATGGGGCGATTTCACTACCACCACTTGATGAGTCCGGCGAACTACCGCCGGGAGTGCACCAAGGGTCGCTCAACGAAACGCTCCAACGATTCGGATCTGGACATCCTCAAAGAGTCGCTGTTGGAGAACGGCTCCGACGCATCCATCGCCTAGCAGTTCAAACAGGTCACCTAGCTCGATTCGTCGTCTTCGGGTCTTTTGTTTCACAAAAACCCGACCCAAACGACCTTGACGTCCTCCTCATCATGGATGATTCCTTTGATGGTGAAAAGCTACAAGGAGAGGCAGTACTGCTATTCGACCATGCGGCTGCTGACGCCCATTTCGGAGCAAGTGTGTTTTGGGTTAGACGAGTAGCTGCTTTGGGAGGCGAGCAAGCAATGGTAGAATACTGGCAGACCAAAAGAGATGGGGGAAAACGAGGAATCGTCGAAATCGTCGAGGAAAGGCATGATTAGATCCGAGCAAGAACTGACCGCCACACTAGAACGCATTCGACATTTCCAAGATCAGCTTGCCCTGCTCAGGAAAACAGAGACCAACCCCACAAACTATCGACTCGCCGCATCCGGGTTCATTGCTGAAATCGACAAAATGCAGTTGGAAGTACGCGAATTCCTCTGTTCGCCGCCCACCCACCTAACTTCTTCGACGTGAACCGCTGCGGTGCCCCACCTGCGGAGTCGCTAGTCCGCAGCCATCATCTTGCCACTCGTCCTTGACCGCCGAGTCTTGGGGACACCGCGCGCTAGCACGGTGAGTGGAGCCGTGAATTGAGTTCGCAGGCATTCGATGCGTTTAATGAAGAGGACCCAACACTCCGGATTCCGAGGGATCGAACGCCGGACCAAGAGTAACCCCCTGCCGTTTGCCGTACAGTTCAATTAGCCTTTCAAAGTCAGCTGCAGCGTATCGACGGTCGGCATCCGTCATTTGTCTGGCAGCACGGGCGGCCGCAGTTGCCGCACGACGAACGCGTGCCTCGGCCACGGTACCTTGGTCGTCCATCGCTTCGGCGGCGTAGCAACTGCACATGCCGGCTGACCGAACGGCGAGACCGACCCCGATGTCTTCGGGCTCGTGCGTAATCTCAGCACCCACAACAGCGGCCGCTGCCTGGCCAATTTGGCGAGCCTGATCAGCCGCATCGCATGAAGACTCGACAAACCTCCGAACGAGCTCCAATACCCTGCCACATTCGGCAGCGTGTGGTACTTCACTACGAGCCAAAGCGCGAAGTGCCGACCGATACGCGTACGCGACAATCGACCGTAATGGAAGACCGGCTAGATTTGTCTCACTTGGCCTCGAATTAGTCATTGTTCAACAGGGGTAAGATCAATCAGCATCTCCCAGCTCATCATAGCTTCCTGGCCCTTCGCTGTGCGGCGGCTGCACGCTGCTGGGTCCGCCTCCAGTGGATCCACCACGTTCGCCTTCCTGGCCCACTACGCGGACCGCGGCCATCTTCTCGGCGGTCGGCCATGACCGCCGGGAGAGTCAATGGGCGCCGTGTACCCAAACTCCTAAACAAAACGCGTCACGAATTCCGTGGGCCAAAACGCGACGACCTGAACCACCACCCGTCGGCCCGCGGTCTGAGCTTCGGGCAATCATGTCCGATTCCGCCGCCGGAGTAACCACCCTGCTTCACTCACGTCGATTCGGCGGCGGTCGAAATTGGCGCACGCGCGCAGGCGCAAGTCGCATTGGACGCAGCCTGATGGGTTTGCAAAGGGGAGGCAGACATCGCTTTTCTTTCCAGGTTACTCTTTTTCCCGCCACGATATCTGCCGCCCATCGAAGATCGGGATACTATCGATCCTACTTGCACAACTCCCTGATTCCTCCTCCATTACCCAACCTTCGAAAAGTACTGAATAGCGATCGAACTCGTCCGGCCTTGGTAAAGGGGGAGCGTTTCGATTTCGTTCATGCCAGTCGCGGCAGAAGGTGATGTACTCAGCGATCTCGGTCCTTAATGGGTCATTCTCCGCTGACAACTCCTCGAATGTACCGTACCAAGTGTCATCACTGCAAAACGCATGCTTGATCCGGCCAATCGCCACTGAGTTGTGTTTCAATATCAAGTCAGCCATCAAAGTGAATTCCCAGCATGCCTGTTTACGATCTGGTCTTGTCAGTACACTCACCTTCCGGACTCGCTATGCGGCTGCCGGCTAGGCACCATGGCCATCCTCGCGGCGGTCGTCCATGACCGCCGTGAGGGTCAATGGACGCCGTGGACCCAGACCCCTGAACCAACACGCGTGACGAATTCCGCGGGCCAATACGCGGCGATGTGAACCGACACATGTCGGCCCGCGGTCCGAGCTGTTGCGGAATGCTCGCCACAGCGAGTCTAATCGTCCATTGGTTCAACCGTGTTCCGAAAGGGCAACGTCGCTTCAAGGAGGGAGTTGTTTCTATTTCTACCGCCAGATATTGGTTCGTGAAGCGGCCAACGTCACCGTCCAAGCTGTTTATTCAGTTCATCGCGCAGTTCTTTCATCAGAATTCTTGTGTCGTCGCGTAGACCGTCTGCTTTCAACAACTGCTCAAGATTCCAGCGAAGTGCCATGACGATTTCCGTTCCGGTCGATCCACAAGCCATGGCGTCCAGAAGGGACTGGGACGCCTCAGAGAATCCCTCGCTCTGTAGCGATGCCGCAATTCTCCTTGCAACCTCATAGTGATCATACATTTCAGTTGGTCCTTAACCCAGAGAAGTGGTCAACGCGAACGCCGTCAGGAAGCACCACCTCAATTGAACAGAACCTCCTCGATTACCTCCAATGCCAGGTGATGGTCTGGTTATGAATGGCGAACCAGGACGTACCCGGCCAACCTCTATGAAGTCGGGGCTGGCTTCGTTTTCAGCCGGTATGCCATAGTCAACAGCATATCCAGGACGAGTAGGAGACTCCAACGACTAGTATTGTGCGTCCGTTCCGCGACTCCTTCCTATCGTTCCAGTTCTGTACACCAGAGCCCCCTCACTAACGTGTATCCGTGCGATTAGAGCGTCAGATCTTGTTGATTGCACAGCCGCCCCATGTGGTGTTGGTCACAATCATCGACGACGCTCACCTAATGGACATGGACAACCTGCGGAAGCTCCGCCTGTTGCTCGAGGACTTTCCCAAGAACCACAACCTGATCCTGATCGGACAGCCAGTCCTGCTCACCAATCTGGACCTGGCCGTGAATCAGGACATCAAGAGCCGGGTGACCTATTCGGTCATCACCAAGCGCCTGACTGACGACAGTATGAAGGACTTTATCCATCGCGAACTCGAGCGGATCGGACTGGCTCACAACACGTTCACCGAAGCCGCCACCGAACTCATCATCCGTTTGGCCGATGGTGTCTTACGAAGATGCCGAAACCTGTGTCTGTCCGCCATGCTCGAAGCGGTCCGAGCGGCCGCCGGGAGAACGATCGACATCGATCTGGTCAACCGCGTCCTCCTGCAACCGCACTGGCAAAAGGAAGTCGACCTCACCGACTTCTGATGCACCCGATACCTTCACCACAAAGAGGATCCGAGATGATTACACGCGAACTCCTGCGGGCAATCCGCAACGACTTGCCGATGAAAGTGACGATTCTGCGGCTCGGCGATCACGGCCCGATCTCCAAAGAGATCGAAGGCCACTTCCGCTTCCTCTGTCCAGCTTGCCACGAGCTGCGAGCCACGGTTAATCCCCGCAACAACCTGGCACACTGCTTCTGCTGCGGCCGCAACTGGGACAATATTGACTTATTGATCGCGCTCGGCTGGGACTTCCTCCCGGCCGTCGACCGGCTCGAGCAATGGCTCCGACAACACCAAGACCGGCAGGCCCGCTGAATCGGTCAACGGTCTGCTGATTCCCGGGTGCGATCGTTCGCGGCGAGCGATCGCACCCTCAATCCACACTACTGACGGCGAATCCGTTCGACCCGTCAGATCGACACCGCCTCGGTCGCCTCCTCCAGAATTCGCACTAATTCGGCAAACCTGCCCGTCTAAGCCCCAATATCTCTACAGCCATAATTCAGCAAAAACTACGACCACAATTCGGTCCGTAACAACTACATCAGCAGCCGCGCTCCCAAGGTGAAAGAATTTGCGAAGTCCGTCCGAGGCCATTGGTCGATCGAAAGCATGCACTGGATCCTGGACGTCGTATTCGGAGAAGATTCGAGTCGGCTTCGCAACCGCGATAGCACACAGAATTTCGGCTTTTTGCGAAAGTTTGTAATCAGCCTGCTCAAACGCGACACTTCGAAGGGAAGTTTGAAAGGCAAACGGAAGAAAGCCGCGTGGAGCACACAATATCCTCGAAAAAATCCTATTTGGATAGCGAGTTAGATGCGATCGTCGTGCCGCGGTCCGAGCTAGATCCCGTCGACTTCGGAAAAACGCGCGCCTCCGCCTACTGCACACGCTACCAACCCTCGAGCCCCTCCTGCTAGAGCAATTTGGTATGCCACGCTATGCGTCGGGAAAGATCAAGAACTCCATAAAGTAAATGAGCCGCGATTCCTTGTGGTCTGTCATGGGGAACTCGTTGAGAAACTGCTCTTTTGCCTCCCAATCACTGAGTATTCTCTCCTTCAACTCGCTCAATTCCGTTTCCTGCGCCGGTGTTAACGTCTTGAGGAACTGCTCGCGGTCGGCAGCAAACTGCACTATCCCGTACCGCTCGGCCGGCCCAGCAAGGTACCGAAGCTTCGCCGGAAGTTTACTCCAATCCAATGGCTCTTCCTTCGCCCGATAAGCAACAGACTCAGACACGAACGGTTCTACCCCACGCTCCGCCAGGGCTGAGAACAAGAATAGAAGCATCAAGAATCTGCGATGCCCCGGATTCTTGGCGTCAATGTACCTGCTGAGTCGTTCCGCATCCCCGCGCTGTTCGATTTCTCGGTACACGGATGCAAGTTCGACCAAGTCGTTGGTGCCCAAGCTCTCAATGATACGCGGCAACTCGGTTGAGACCTGGATGCCGTCAACTCCATAACGCTCGGCGGCGGCGGAAATATACGAAAACTTAGACTCTTCTGCAGTTGGCTCCGGCATGGCACACCCTGTTAAGAAACCTAGAGTTACTATACTCACCTGCCAGGCTTTCCTAGCGATCACGGCGAACACTCCTCAATGGGATTCGACAAACTACTTAGTAACAGTATTCCAAAAGGTATTCCGAGAACAAGACCCGGCGACAGCAACGGTACAGCGGCCAAGATGCCCGCTAACTTTACAAAGAAGCAACGGGTGCCACAGCATGCAAAGACAGAGCCGGCCACAATACATAGATGCGCAGTCATCAATAACATCAAAATCATCACAGAAGGCACCACCTGTATCAGGCCGTCCACAATACCGACTCGAGCGATAAACCTGGTTGCGTCCACTGCAATTGTGTAGCCAACCCAGGTGTCGTGCACCAACGCACATGCAGTCAGTAGTCCCAGCACAAGAGCCGAGTACGGAGCAATGTGTTTCTTGCTGTACTTCGCACTAACAGACTTGGTTTCGTAGGGTGTAACCGCGGTTCCGCTTGGCCGATCTGATTGGTTGCGAAATCTGGGTAAACAAAAAGCGGCCAACCTGCCATGATTCGGGTGTTTTATCCGTTTCATCAAGGCAAGGAGGCCGCTTCCCATGAAGGTCGCTGATTTAAATGCTTCGGGCAACCCCAACTCGGAGAATGTGACAGCAATCGAAGACGCGCTCGAGATGATCGACTCGGTTACTGAGCAGCTGAAGCAGGCCGTTCAGGACGCAGCTCAGAGCGGCAGTTCGTTCGATTCGGTGGAACGAAGCATTCGTGATACGGTGTTTCAATTGGGTCATCAGACAATCGAATTGTTCATACGCCTGCAAGGAGAAGGCGATTTGGGTCCTGAGATCGCTAGCAACGACGGTAAGCCCCTCTACCGGAGTGAGGAGGCTCATCAGACAACGGTTCGATCCATCTTCGGAACTCATCGGTTCGAGCAGTTTACCTACGCACCAGGTGCCAAGAAGGCGATCCAGCTGCGGCCGATTAGCGCTCGCATGTCGCTGCCACCGCGGCAGTGGTCCTATTTGCTGCAAGAGTTCTCGCAAATGTTGGCGGTTGACTCGTCGTACGAACAAGCGATGACCAATTTGGGGGCGATCCTCGGTGGTACGTTTTCGGTCGATACGGCCGAAAAAATCAATGCCGAACTTGGGCGGGTCGCAGGTGAGTTTTTCGACGACTTGCCGCAACCAGAACCTGGCAGCGAGGCAAAGTTGCTTGTAGCCACTGCGGACTGTAAGGGCGTACCCCTGGTGAAAAACGATTCGTCCAAGGTCGCTGCATTCGAGACGGCAAAGAAGAATCCTGGTAACCGACGGATGGCCACAGTGGCCAGTGTCTACACGGTTGATCCTCACGTCCGCTCAGCTGAAGAGGTCGTCGCAGCGTTATTTCGCGACGAACCCGATGAAGAGACAACGCAAGTCAAACGCCCTCGACCTCAGAACAAGAACACAACCGCTCACTTTCCCACGCTGGAAAGTGATGGCGTGGGCGGTGAACTTCCCATCAGCGGAATTCACGTAGCCATAGCCTGGATCATCGGTCAGGTGACTGCACGCCGACGCAGTGGACAAGTCTTGATCACGCTCATGGATGGCCAGGACAGCCTTTGGGAGACGATGAAGCTGCATCTGTCGTTCGGTGCGCGGACAGTTCCGATCTTGGATATCCTTCATGCCTTATCCTATGTCTGGGAAGCAGCCGGTCTGTTCAAAAAGGACGATGCTGGCCGCAAAGCGTTCACTCGCACACGTTTGTTGCGAATCTTGCGAGGTGAAGTACGGTCTGTCATTACGGGCCTGCGCCGCCTCGGAACCACGGCGGGGCTGACTGGGAGGGCCGCAAAAGACCTGGCTCGAATCTGCGGCTATCTGGAAAAAAACGCCGACCGAATGCGCTATGACGAGTACCTGCGTCGAGGTTATCCGATTGCGACCGGTGTCATTGAAGGCGCGTGCCGTCACTTGGTGAAAGATCGCATGGAACGCAGCGGGATGCGCTGGACGCTTGAAGGTGCTCGTAGCATGCTCAACCTGCGAGCTGCATTTCAAAGCGACCACTGGCGAACGTTTCTGGATCACCGGATGGCCGTCGAAGGGGCATCGACACACGCCAACCAAGACCTGCTTGACAACTATCCAGCGATGACGCTCGCATGTTGACCGTCGGATCGACGGTTACACCCGGTTTCGTATGGATTGAGCTGTTTCATTGTGTGTTGTGTGCTAACCGGTCGTCCTACCTGATCCAGGCATCGTCACCAAAGCCATAGTACTCTTCTATTCTATGGATGGTCGGTTGACAATGCTCTCGAAGAGGACATGTATCTGGGCCCAGCAGCTCATCACTGGTTTGGTGTCGCCCTCGTTAGGACCATCAATGTAAACCTTCGTCCGCCTCGATAGCCAAGTCCGGATCCATCCTGCAGGTAGTAAGGTAATATGTACCGCCTTCGTCTTCAAATAGTACGTCGCTTGCGTGTAGTTGCCGTTAATAGCGTCGACTCCATCTGAAAGTTGTAGCCACGTCTCCGACATCCGTGATACTTCGCATGACGTTTCCTCCTCGCCTTGCTACACGCTCAGGTGACGCGCGCCTCGCGATGTGTGAATACGTTGTCACCGCCGATGTTTGGCGTCTTTACCAGCTTCGACTCGTGATAACTGCGACGGATGCGTCCGGAATTCCTCCAGTTCCTCGATGGAGTGGTCAGTCCACCGTGACGGCAATCCGAATAGTCCCAAACCAGCAAATCCACCGAGATCAATCGAATTCCCGTGAACGGTTACCTCCTCTATACGATGAATTGCGACATGGCAACGAGAAGTTGCAAATGACACAATAAACCGGAGCACCAACCAACCAGCTCGGTTGCACGTTGCCCAACCCTGGTCTCAGGCCTGGACGGTCCGGTATCCATGATCGTCCGGAGTCATCAGAAGACCGACCTACCGTAGTCATAAGGCAGGCCGTATTCGATCGGATCCGGCCGATCAAAAATGCTCTTGATTAGGACGTCAAGCTTAGCCTTAAAGTTGAACGTAGGATCTCTCCGACCTTTCCTTGGGCCGCTGATGTAGACCTTGTCTGTACCTCGATAATTCACCCCCCTCTCCCATCTGCTCGTAGTAGAATTTACCACCCGCATCGTCGAAATAGTAAGTTACATGCGTGTAGTTGCCGCCAACAGCGTCGACTCCATCTCTGATGGTCGTAGCCACGTCTCCGACATCCGTGATACTTCGCATGACGTTTCCTCTTCGCCTTGCCACACGCTCGGGTGACGCGCCTCGCGATGTGTGAACACGTTGCCGCCGCCGTTTGGCGTCTTTGTCAGCTTCGACTTGTGATATCTGTGACGGATGCCTCCGGAGTTCCTCCAGTTCTTCGATGGAGTAGTCAGTCTTTCGAGGCTTTTGGCGTCTACTCTTTCGATCCATCTCACCGGGTTTGCTCTCATGTACAATATCGTTGATCGTCAGGTCGATCAATTTCTTTGGAATGCCGGCTCGGCGCATACTCTCTCGAATTATCTCAAGACGTTGTGCGTGGGTCTTCTTCTTCCAGTGCTCTCGAGCAGCATCAAATGTTCCGTCGCGCCCTCGACCCAGTCCAATACTCTTCAAGTAATCATGAACAGCAGTGTGTTGAGCCGTGGTCAACTGAAACAGAACTTGTTTCATGTTGCCGCCCAGATAGACCGGATCGAAATGGTGATACCCTTGCACTTCCAACCCACGAGGATCAACAGCCCCCGTCACTCCGTTCCCCACGTAACGATACAAATTCGCATCCCCCGCGTTGAACCCAATCGGATCCTCACTCAACCACCGTCCTACTTCCGGGTCGTACCAACGGGCGCTACTGTTCGCCCTGGGGCGGTTTTCGACAGCAACGTGCGTTTCGACCTAGCGTGCAAGCGGTTTTCAGCACGCGTCGAGATGCGCTTTGCGCACGTTTGGTCACTTCCCGCGCGCACGCGCGTGCGCGCGAATGACGGGCATGCCGCAGGAAGTCGCATGAGGCCGCGTTTACTTTGCCAAAGATCCTGGCGAGCACTGCCCGCCAGGATCGATTGTAACACGACCGCAAGCGTCAAGCTCACTCGTCGGTCTCAGGCGGACGCTCAAGACGCGCTGGATGCGTCTTGGTGTGAACCTCCTTCAAGTGCTTGATCGACACGTGCGTATAGATCTGAGTCGTGGCGAGCTTCGAATGACCCAACATAGATTGAATCGCTCTCAAATCGGCTCCACCTTCCATCATCAAAGTCGCCGTTGTATGGCGAAATAAATGGCACGACCCGGCCTTGCCGATTCCTGAACGACGAATGTAGTCGCGTACCAGCTGGGACAGGTTCGGGGCGCCGAAACGCTTGCCGCGACGTGATAAGTAGATCGTCGTTTCGTTCGACAGAGACGCCAGACTGGGTCGTACTTCTTCGATGTACTTGTGCAGCCAAGCCATCGCCCGTTCGCCGATCGGAACATGACGGTCTTTGCCACCCTTACCTTGATCGATCAACAGTGTGCCGCGTTCCCAGTCCACGTTGTCGACCTTCAAGTTGATCAACTCGCCACGACGGATCGCCGTCGAGTAGAACGTCTCCAGCATCGAGCGGTCACGCAGACCCAAAGGATCGTTCACATCACAGACCGCCATGATCGCCTCCGCTTCCTTCACAGAGAGAACGTTCTTAGGCAGGCGACGCTCTTCCTTGGGAAGATCCAGTTCCGAGGTCGGATTGCTCGTGATCACCTTCTGCTTCGTCAGCCAGCGGAAGAATGTCCGCAGCGCCACCAGACGTGAGAGCTGGCTGCTGAAGCGTAGCGGCCTACCTGCCTTGGTGCGGTAGTAGTAAAGGTGCCTCTGGTAGGCCGCAGTGATCTCCGGCGTGATCTCAGCGGCCAGCTCCAGACCACGGTCGCTGCACCAGTCGACGAACTGCTGCAGGTAACGACGGCGCATGGCGACCGTCTTGGCCGAGTAGTTCCGCACCAGCAAGTGCTGCAGGTGACGCTCCAGCAACAGCTGCAGCGACAGCGCTTCACGCTGCGGGCGTGACTTCGACGTTCTCGATTTCTTGGAATTTTTCCTGCGTGCCATGACAAAACTCCTTTCGGGAATGGGCTCGGCGCGTACCGGTAGCGCGGTGAAACGCCAAGCGTTTGAAAAAAAGACCGCCCAACGGGGCGATCTCAAAGGGAAACACGGGCCAGCTTGGCCCGTCAGAGAGGGCCCTTTTTTTGAGGGGGCATTACACCTTCTGGCGCCAAACTTCGACCAATTCGCCGTTACTCGCTGAAAGACAGAACCTTACGGCGAAAATGAGCACCCACATCCTATGCTCAATGGGGGCTCGTTGGGGGCTCAATGGGGGGCTAGAACTTTCCAGTTCAATGCTCGAACTGCCCTAACGCATGCTCGAACTGGCTGTTAAGAAGAGCCTGCTTTGAAAAGCTACGTAGCATGGTGAGCTTCCGTTGTGCCGAGCGAAAACTGGCTCAGGCGATTGCGCTACTTAAGGGTTGGCCCGCCGAATCGGGTTCCCCAGGCAGCGCCGTTTGGTGCTGCAAATCAAAAACACCTTCCCACTCCCCTTAAGAAGCGGCAATTCGCCTTCGCTGTCAACACCCCCTCGAGTTTTTTGCAGCACGAGTTCACGAGCGCGACGGACGCGTTCCTTGTGCCAAGGAAAGCGCGCCGCCGCTTGGCTTGCGTGCAAGGTGCCGATTTGATTCTGCCCGTTGCGTGGTTCGCTCCCTCGGACCTCACCCGCAAAGGCGACGTGTCACCTCCGCTTCCGCCGTCCGTCGCTCGCCAGACTCGCTTCGCTCAGACAGAGTGAGCGACCGACGACCGGCTCCAGCGAAGGCGACACTCCACCACTCGCCTATTAAACGCACAGATAGACGCGACCTCGGTAAACACAGAAACGTCACCAATTGCGAACACGCATTGACGCCCGCGTGGTGCAACATGGGAAGCGCATCGGACTGCGCTTGGTCGCTCGTCGAATCGCGCAGAAACGTGGCTGGCGCGGAACATCTGTTGAGCCGATGACGCCGAAGTGCTTTCATCGCTCCCTGCGCTGCGCCGCTGCCCCTACCCGGGCTCTTGTTGTCCCGCTCCCGGCTTGGCTCGCAGAGCTCGCCGCGCGGTCGCTCGCGGCCTCAAGAAAGCGGATACTCGGGCATCCTGCCCTCGCACATTCTCTCCGCGGGCGTCCTGCCCTGGCGGCCGGACGCATTCGCTCGCTGGTCGTCTCCGTGGCAATGTTGACCAACATGCAAAAGCGTCCAGCAATGGGCAACCGCCCACCATGTTCCGCTCGCTCGACGCTACAGGCCACCGCTGCCGTTTTCGTTGTTCGCGCTGAATGACTCCGAACAACGGCTGCCATATGAAGCACCTCACCTTCGATCCCGCTTCCTGGCCCTGCGCTGTGCGGCGGCCGCGGGCCGCTGGGTCCACCTACGGCAAAGCCTACGGTGGATCCGCTACGCTCGCCATCCAGGCTCGCTACGCGGATGCCATCCAGGCACCGCGGCCATCTTTTGCGGCGGTCGTCCATGACCGCCGTGAGGGTCAATGGGCGCCGTGTACCCCGCGCCCTAAACCAATACGCGTCACGAATTCCGCGGGCCAATACGCGGCGACGTGAACCAACATCCGTCGGCCCGCGGTCGAGCTTCGGAAAATCGGCACGGGTTCCGCCGCCGTGGTAGCCGCCCGCCTTCGGTCAAGTCCATTCGGCGGCGGTTGCATTGGCATACCAAAAGAACAAACAAACCTCATTTGAACCCAAAATAGTCAGCCTTGCGCCCCAGTTTGCCAAGAGCACACATTGTCCCTGGTGTCTCCTCCCACAATGCGTTACGTCTTAGCTCAATACGAACGTAAATCACGAGCCGGTGCAATCAGTGCCGAGAAAAACAACGCCCCCCAACAGCCGATCCATATCGCCAGCAAACAAGACACAACTGTCACCCCTCGTCTCAGATCAAACTCGGAACACCAAACGCCAACAACGCCTCCCCTTCGCAACAGTGCTGGCTTAGGAATCCATGCCACGAACAGCACCAAGAAGGCAACCAGCGGCAGAACGACAATTGGAATCCCAACAACTGCTACGGCATTAAGATTGTGCTCTGGGGAGTCAGCTAGCCTGGTGAGGACACCAACGACGACCGTGACCAGTATCGCAGTTAGTAAATACCAGGCGCACCCGTGCACGCCGAACGCATACGGTGTGGTGTTGCTTGTTGGCTCGTACGGGTTACTTTCCATTGTCCTGCCTCTTCGCCAATCTACGATCCTCAAGGCCACCATGGCACTAGTGGCGGGCTGCTAATGTGGGGCCGAACAAACGGGTTCTTTGGCCCGTCTTTGCCTGGTCGATCGGGATTGGCGTGATCCGGAATAAGGGTGTAATTCGCGTCTGGGTGTTCGTCAGGTAGCCCACCGACGTCGTCAATCCACTCCTTGAAAGCATCGGCTAGGCTCCCACGATGCCCTGCATAGTTTTCACCGAAGTCACCACCCGCGCTGTCGCTCGGCATATCCTCCGGAGAAAATCCGGATCGCACTTCGGGCTCTTCGCCGGTAATCACCTCCTCGTAAATCTCTTCAGATCTTTGCTGAACCTCCTTCAGGAAACCAAGACTTGTGGCTATCTCCCAACCAATCGGACCCAACTCATATGCATAGTTGGCTGCCTCAGACCAATGTATCAAGTCAACCCATCCATATTCTTTGGTGAAGATGTACCGTTCCTGTTTCCCACCCTTCGAAATGATTTCCTGCTTAAGTCTGGTGAGTATTTGTTCGACATCGAGTCCCTCGTTCTCAAGCTCTGTGATTCTATCGAGTACACTCTGGGGATCCGTCGAGCGGGTGGTGTAACTTTCTTTCTGTAAAAGCACAGAGGGATTCCGGCGGTAGCGTAGCGAAGCCGGAACGCCTCTGGTAGGTCCGCTTGAAAAGCGTGGGCCAATGTTGATCCTCTTTTCGCAAGTCATCACTCAAGCGAAAGGAGACCCACATGACCCACGAAGATCAATCTACCCGTTTCGAGGAGCTTCTCCAACTATTGAGCGAGCATGGTTTCGACGGTATGGCTCAAGCGATTGAGATCCTGATGAACGAGGCGATGAAGCTGGAGCGCTCAGATGCGCTTGGCGCGATGCCGTATCAGCGCAGCGAGTCGCGGCGCGGTTATTCCAACGGCTTCAAGCCGAAGACAGTGAACAGCCGCCTTGGCCGTCTGAGCTTGAACGTTCCTCAGACACGGGACGTGGAGTTTTATCCATCAGCGCTGGAACGCGGCGAACGCAGTGAACGGGCTCTGAAATTGGCGGTCGCCGAGATGTATGTCCAAGGTGTGTCAACCAGGAAAGTGGCGGAGATCACTCAAGAATTGTGTGGCCTAGACGTGAGCAGCAGCCAGGTGAGCCGAGCGGCTGAGCTACTCGATCAGGAACTCCAGGCATGGCGTGAACGCCCCTTAGGCACGGTTCCGTACGTCATCCTGGATGCGCGGTACGAGAAAGTCCGTCACGGTGGCAGCGTGCGTGACTGCGCCGTCCTGGTCGCGATAGGCATCCTCGAGAATGGCCGACGTAGCGTGCTCGGCGTGAGTGTTTCCTTGTCTGAAGCTGAGGTTCATTGGCGCGAGTTCTTGAAAAGCCTGATCGATCGAGGCCTCCACGGTATTCAATTGATCGTGTCAGACGACCACTCTGGTTTGAAGCAAGCACGTAAAGCGTGCTTCCCCGGAATCGCCTGGCAACGTTGCCAATTTCACTTGATGCAGAATGCAGTGCACTACGTTCCCAAAGTCGCCATGCGAACCGAAGTCATGCAAGACTTGCGCAGCGTGTTCAATGCCCCGGACCGCCATGAAGCGGACCGGCTGCTCGCGCAACTGCGCAACAAGTATGAAAGCACTGCGCCCGATCTCACAGCATGGATGGAAACTAACGTACCCGAAGGCCTGACGGTCTTCGAGCTGCCACCAAGTCATTGGCGTCGGTTGCGGACCACGAACGTGCTGGAGAGATTGAATCAAGAGATCAAACGACGAACACGCGTCGCGACGTTGTTCCCGAACGAAGCGTCGTTACTGCGTCTCGTCAGTGCGGTCCTCAGTGAGACCAGCGAAGATTGGGAGACCGGCAAGATCTATCTCACGATGCAAACTAGCGTATTAGAAAACGGAACACAGAGAAAGGCTAGCGGGGGTCCAGGGGGGCGGCAATGAGCCCCCCGGTCTGCGTGAACGAAAAAGAAACTGGCGGCGAAGCCGCACCGAACCACTGAGAAGAAGATCAACAGAATTTACAGAACGAAGCTTGCTCGGCCGTCGAGCGACTAGGTTCGCCACCGGGACCGGGATCTGGAAAAGGTCCGAATCGCGGGTCCATCCCGCTAGGGTCAGCAGTGTTCGTCACCCCATTCCCCACGTACCGATACAAATTCGCATCTCCCGCGTCAAACCCGATCGGATCCTCACTCAACCACCGCCCTACATCCGGATCGTACCAACGGGCGCTACTGTTCACCCTGGGGCAGTTTTCGACCGCGAGGCGCGTTTCGTGCTGCCATGCAAGAGGTCTCGAGTGCGCGCCGATGTGCACTTTGCGCACGAATAATCAGCTCCCGCGCGCACACGCGTGCGCGCGAACGAAGGGAAGCCCAAGGAAGTCGCACGAGGCCGTGTTTACTTTGCCAAAGATCCTGGCGAGCGCCCGCGCCCGCCAGGATCGATTGTAGCAAGACGCCAAGCGTCAGGCCTCCTTCGTCGGCCTCAGGCGGATACCCAAAACGCACTGCATGCGTCCACGTGGGTACGCTCTTCGAAACCGGGATCGACACCGGTGCGGAAAGCCGCGTCGCGCCAGACCGCGTTGCCGGCGTCTCTGTGCTGCACGGCGTCCACGAACAACCGCAGCCAAATCTTCCCGAGGAAGCTGCAGTTCCAAGGCCGCGTCGCGCTGCAGGAACTTCTCCTTGGTGAGCCAGCGGAAGAACGCTCGTAGGCTCAGCACACGAAACAGCCGACTGCTGTAGCTCAACGGCCTGCCAGAGCGACCACGACGTTGCGATAGATGGTAGTGGTACGACCTGATCACTTCTGCTGTCAGCTCCACAGCCAAGTGTACATCGCGATCGACGCACCAGCCGGTGAACTCACCCAAGTGGCGACGGCGCAACGACACCGTTCTGGGCGAGTAGTCGGCGCGCAACAAGTGCTTCAAGTAGCGATTCACCAGAAGATCCACCAATTCGGACTGAGAACTCTTCCTACCTGCCATGACAAACTCCTTTCGTGACTGGGCTCGGCGCGTACCGGTAGCGCGGTGAAACGCCAAGCGTTTGCAAAAAAAGTACCGCCGACATGGCGATACCTAGGAGAAACACGGGCCAGCTTGGCCCGTCAGAGAGGGCCCTTTTTTAAGGGAGCATTACACCTTCTGGCGCCAAACTTCACGCTTTTTGACGTTAGTCAAGTTGCGAGTTCAGCTTGCGACGTTTTTTCGCCCGCGCACACGGGGCACATCCGGGGCTCGTTGGGGGCTCAATGAGGGGCTTCTACTTGGCCGCAGCATGCTCGAAGTGGGCGCCAGAATGCTCGAACTTCGTCATCTGCTCTGGGTCAATCAGACCCATCAGAAACGGCTCGCCCTCTTGGCCTTCGCCGTCGTACAGCAGCTCGTAGACGTATTGCTGACCACGACGGCCTCGATGCGTCAAGATGTATTCCAGTTGCACCAGCTTCGCAAGGTGCGTACGCACTTGAAAATCGGTCCAGCCTGTTGCTTCCCGCAGTTCGCGGCGGGTGAAGCGGAAGGCCGAACGTTCCACCTGAACCTCTTGAGAACGCCGACCAACGAACTCGTGGACCAGCAGCAGGAGACGTCGTGTTTGTGGTGACAGTTCATCGAGCGTGCGGCCCAACACTTCGCTGGCCAGCTGGTTGGCCAACACGATGTCCTGGCAGGTGACCTCGATGTACTCGAACGTTTCGCCCTGTAGCTCGGCTTTCTCGAGTGAACGTTGGTGTTGATGCAGCAGTGCGATGGCGTCAATCAAGTTGAGGTACTTTTCGTGATCCCGCCGGGTGCGGGTCTTGTCGTCCAGGAACGTTAACTTGCGGGCGTAGGGGTTCACCACCACGAGCGGCTTCAGCAGGCGTTGGGCGTTTTGATGTAGCTTCACTAGCTTGCTTGCCGAGCGGGCCGCCAAGTGGCCCTCCAGTGTGCGGCTTTCACGCTGCTGTTTGTGGATCTCCTGCGTTTGTTGGCGATCTTCGCTGACCGCCAACACCAAGCAACGATTGATCAGCTCAAAGTCGACTTCGCTCGATGTGGTCGTCAGGAAGATCATCACGGGCCCTTCCACATGATAATCTTCGCTGGCCAAGCGACCGCTGGTCTGCTTGGAAGCGCTGGCCATGCGCAGTTCGCCCTCGCTTTGCAACAGTTTCAAGGCGTAGGCTGCCTCTTGGACGCCCTCTTCTTCGGCAACGGCCAGGATCTTGTGCTTGAGGTTCTCCTGGCCCATGTAGAACAGCGATTGGCCCGTCATCGCTGAGTACTTGATGACCTCTTCCTCGGGCATCAGGGCCAGGATGGCATCCATCAGCGATGTCTTGCCCGCTGAGGATGAAGACTGGACCACGACGGCCAGTGGTTTGTCGAGTTTGCGGCTGGTGGCTGCCAGGTAACCGGCCAGTTTGTTGGTCTGTTCGCCGACGAAGCCGCACTGCTGGAGGTCTGAGACGATCCGCTCGGTGAGCTTCGGATCTTGCAGCAGCTGCATGGCTTCTGCTTGTTCGGCATCGGTTAGCTCTGGTGGGGCAGGACGTGCTGCGAGCGTACCGAGGATCTGTTCGTCTTGCATTTGTTCTAGCGCCAGCAGGATACGGCCAATGTCTCGCTTGATGACGTCTTGTTCCACGCACAGCTCTTCGGAGGCTGCCTTGATAAACGACCGTCTAAGTCGGGCCGTGTAGAGATCCAGCGTATCTAGATGGATGGCATCTTGCCTCGTGGCCAGAATGTTGACCTTGAGCTGCCCGTGCGTCGTGTTTTTCTCGAGTCCCCGGATGCGATAGTGACGATCGGCCACGGTAAAGTGCACTTCGTGGTCTTTGACTTCGGTGTGAAAATCTTCCTGCTTACCGTTGTTCTGTGTGTGCTGGCTATCCTCTGCGCGCACCGGTAGCGCTGTGGTCTTTCTAGACATTTTTCTGCTCCCGAAAGTGAATGGACGCCGGACTACAGCTCCGGCGATTGCGTGTCCTTCAGGTTTGCAGTGCAAACCGGTCCACTAGCAGCGTCAAATACTGCTGCAAACGTGAAACACAATCCACCTCCTTAAGGACGCGACAAATCGCCTCCCCTGTCAACCCCTGCGCGCACTTTTTCCGCCAACGAATTCATGATCGCGTCGGACGCGTTCCTCGTGCCGAGGAAGCGCGCCGCCGCTCGGCTTGCATGCACTAACGCCGATTTGATCGTGCCCTGTGCGTTGTCGCTCCCTCGGACCTCACCCGCAAAGGCGACGTGCCACCTCCGCTTGCGCCGTTCGTCGCTCGCCAGACTCGCTTCGCTCAGACAGGTGAGCGACCGACGACCGGCTCCAGCGAAGGCGACACTCCACCACTCGCCTGTTAAACGCACAGATAGACGCGCTCTCGGCAAACACAGAGACGTCATCGGTTGCGAACACGCATTGACGCCCGCGTGGTGCAACATGGGAAGCGCATCGGACTACGCTTGGTCGCTCGTCGAATCGCGTGGAAACATAACTGGCGCAGAAGATCGGTGGAGCCGATGACGCCGAGTGCGTTTCAACGCTCCCTGCGCTGCGCCGCTGCCCCTACCCGGGCTCTTATTCCACCGCTCCCGGCTTGGCTCGCAGAGCTCGCCGCGCGGTCGCTCGCGGCCTCAAAAAAGCGGATACTCGGGCATCCTGCCCTCGTACATCCTCTCCGCGGGCATCCATGCCCTGGCGGCCGGTCGCATTCGCTCGCTGGTCATCTCCGCAACAACGCTCATGAACATGCAAGATCATCCAGAATGGACAACCAGTCGCCATGTTCCGCTCGCTCGACGCTCCGGGCCACCGCTGCCCCATTCGCTGTTCGCACTGAATGACTTCGGAACACGGCTACCACACGAAGCGTCTTGCCCTCGCTTCCGCTTCCTGGCCCTGCGCTGTGCGGCGGCCGCGGGCCGCTGGGTCCACCTACGGCAAAGCCTCCGGTGGATCCGCTACGCTCGCCTTCCGGGCTCGCTACGCGGATGCCGTCCAGGCACCGCGGCCATCTTTTGCGGCGGTCGTCCGTGACCGCCGTGAGGGTCAATGGACGCCGTATACTCAAACCCTGAACCAACACACATCACGAGTTCCGCGGGCCAAATCGCGGCGATTTCAACCAACACCCGTCGGCCCGCGGTCCGAGCGTCGGAGAATTGGCCACACCTTCCGCCGCCGTGATCACTGTGCTCCTTTGGCCAGGTCGATTCGGTGGCGGTTCGATCGCAAAGTATTGACGTAAAGTGCTTTGCGTCGAGATCCCGGAGAGCTCGCTTGACCCGTCCATAGGGTACCTGTCGGCTGTTTTTCCACCCGTCAGATCGGGACCGCCTTGCTCGCCTGCTCCAGAATTCACACTAATTCGGCAAACGTCCCATTTACCCCCCCCAACATCTCTACACCCACAATTCCGCAAAAAGTACGACCGCAATTCGGTCGGTAACAGCTACGCGGATCGCGTCCTGCCACCGCGGCCATCGTTCACGGCGGGTGTCCATGCCCGCCGCTGGATCAAGAACGCCGTGTACCCGGGGTCGATAAACCAGCCAATTTGGCTTGCGGTCCGAGCTTCGGAGAATCGGCGCGAATTCCGCCGCCGTGGCGACCGCCTGCCTTCGGTCAAGTCCATTCGGCGGGTGCGAGCAGGATTGCTAGCAGGAAAAGATTCCGGCAACCCGTTCTGAACCGGACGTCACCTGCCTACAAGGCTGTTCGTCTGGTGTTTTTTGTTGTCGTTCATTTCTCGACGGCCCCGTGACGAATCAAAAGTTCTCGAAAGACTCGCCCGTTCGGCCCCACCGCGTAGTGTAGCGGAGTGTCGCCGAACTCATCTAGCTCGTTTACATCTGCGCCAGCTCTCACGAGCATTTCCAAGAGCTGAACTCGATTACCGTACATCGCAGTCTTGATCGAACTTGAAAGGTCGGCGCCGAGCTCGATTAGTTCCTCAACAAGGCTTGTGTTACCAGCCTTAATGGCCTCACACAAGATAGTCAACTGATTGCTGCTTAAATCGTTGATTGTCCCACCATTCCGCAGGTAGTCTGCCAAGTCGGCGGGTGAACCGTTCGCACCGAGTGTCGCAATCTGATCGTAGTCCACTACTTCAGTCAATCCTTGCAGGAAAATGCTGAATGACTCAGCTACGGGCTCGAACGTCACGCGACTCCGAAGATCTTGATCGTCATATCCATAGACTGCGATAAAGACTCCCGTTCCGTCGAGTGCGATACAGAACTCGTCGTCGCCGGTATCAATTGCGATTGGCAAGTAACCGGTAGAGAGACGACTCAGAGCCCGATGGGCTCGCTTCAAACCACGGGCGCGTTCCGACACGAGCTTGATGAAAGTCCTCACCTCGCGGTCCGCATACATCAGACTATCCGCTGAAGTACCACCATTGCATTCAAGCAGAAACTCCCTGTAGTCGTCCGGCAGCCGGGCTCCTATCTCGCCTTCGAATTCGCGCAGGTCGGCTTCACATAGGTTCGGACCAGGGTTTTGCAATTTCACTTTCATTGGTTCCCCCAACTAGAATCGACCGCCGTATTCGCTCCAGGCTCGATCGATTATCTGATCGAGCTCCTCCTGGCTCGGACGATCACCAGTTAGACTTTTGTGACTTTCCACGTATTCGTAAGCGCTTTCCACTCCGGGATCGAACCAACGCAGGATGTCGAGAATCCCCGACAGAAACACGTCAGAATCTGAGATTTCCAGTGCGGAACTCGGATCAGATCTTATATCTTCATGAATCTCGTTTAGTCCTGGTGCCAAAACCGCTCCAATGAGACTCTTCATCTCGAATTTTGCTCGAAGTGCTGCCGCAGGTCCAGTGTGTTGGTATGCGTCGTGGACATCCCGGTCGATTAGGACCATCTCTGTGTCGCTGACGTGGTGGAACGCCAAGTCGTCTCTGCCTTTTAGCTCCAGGAACTCCTCTTCCGGGACTTGCGCTTTCAACCATTCCCAGGCTTTTTTGACATCTCCTTTATGATCACCTGTTAGATCAGGTATTCGCACTGGGATGTGCTCGTAGAAGTCGGTGAAGTCCGGCTGCCCGAATTCGTCGAAGAAGATTGACATTCCGGGATACTTTCTGTCCAGGTTTTCAATGGTGTCATCCGAGATTTTAGAGCCGTATTTTCGGAGATCCTCAGGAGTGACGTGCTTGCCCGCCAGTTTGAAGTTCTTGATAATGACCCGCCTACCG
>CBDCWT010000044.1:0-51103 GCA_965223305.1 Pirellulaceae bacterium
AGCTCCCCCTCTCCGGCCCTTCGGGCCGACTCTCCCCGAGGGGAGAGTGACGAAAGACGAAGTCATGCGCCAGCATAAAAAGCTGCACGGCCTCTCGGACCCCCGTCTGTGGCGAAAAATCGGCAGTTTTGTGCGGCTACTTGGGCTTGTCCGGCGTGGACTTTGTGGTAGCTTGCGTTAGCAGTGATTGCCGAGTTGCTCGGCGGCGGCTGGAGAACTAGTTTCGAGCTGTAAGTCATTGTGCAGTGATGGATTAGCTCTACCGGAGAGGTGGCTGAGTGGTCGAAAGCGCGGGTTTGCTAAATCCGTGAGCCTTAACGGGCTCCGCAGGTTCGAATCCTGTCCTCTCCGCTCTATCTAAGGTAGTAGGCACACTCCGTGTGCCGTAACCGGCAAAGCTCACAGGCCGTGCGGCTCGCTCCCCTACGCCGATCGTTCACGAGCGATCTGCTCATCGCCTGGCACACCCCCTGTCTGTCGGAGCATGCCTGTACGGACTTCACTGGTCGTGCCGCCGGGATTTTCCGCCCCAGCAGACCAAGTCGTTTGACAGCCAACTCCGGCAACCTAGTGTTTCGGTACATCGGGACCTTGGGGAGGGACCTGATGTTCATGACGCGACGGGGAGCTGGGAGCTTGAGGGGACCCCGTCGCGTTTTTTTATGCGCCGCAGGTCAGGTTCGAAGAGCTGAAAAACTGCATGGATTAGGTGCTGGTGTAGCCCCGCGACCTACCAATGCATGACCTGTCCACCATCGACGTTCATCGTTTGGCCGGTGATGTTCCGGGCGCGGGGAGAGGCCAGAAAGACGGCCAGCGCCGCGATGTCTTCGACGGTTTGCCAGCGGCCCAGTGGCGCGATGCGCCTGACTTTCTGGCCCGCCCACTCTTCATAGGGCATCCGTTCCGCCTCCGGCTGCTGGTCATGCCAGGCTCGCCAAACGGATTTGTTGAGATTTGTCTTGACCATTCCGGGGCAGATCACGTTAACGCGGACATCATGGACAGCGAGGTCCTGGGCTGCACATTGGGCGAAGTTGATTAGGCCTGCCTTAGCTGCGCTGTAGGGTGGATCGGTCGGCGAGCCAATTTGAGCAGCAACTGAAGACAACAGCAGCATGGTCCCACCCCGGCCGTCGACCCAATACGGCACGAATGCGTGGGCTGCGTTGACGGCTCCGACGAGGTTGACCTGCAGGACTCGGTTCCAATCGGACGGGGCAAGGTTCCAAAAAGGCAGGCCATATTTTCCAGACCCGCAGCCTGCTGCGTAGGTCAAGTGCAATGCACCGTCGAGTTCACTCGCGATCTTATCCGCCAGACGCTGCAGCGCGCTGTAGTCCGTCGCATCTATGACATGTGCCGAGACTGGTTCAGCAGCGGTCAAAGAACTGGCTGTCCGTTCTACTGCTGGGTCGACATCGAGCAGCCGGACGTGAGCGCCCTCTTCGGCGAACGCGGCACCGATGGCGCCGCCAATCCCACTGGCGCCGCCGATGACAACGGCCGTACTTCCAGCGAGGTCGAGTTCCACGGGCGTCTCCAGGAGTTGCTCATCCGCGTTTCTGCGGACCGCGGTTGCTTATTGTGGCGACGCGACGCCCGGTTCCGTGCAGAATTCGAGGCAGTGCCCATCTGGATCGAACACGTAGATCTGGTACGCGCCATCCGGTCTCGTGCGCCGCGGTGTGTAGGAGACCCCGTTCTCGCGCAAGTAGGCTTCCCATGCTTCCATGTCGTCCACCATCAGCGCCCAGTGATTAGCGCGGGTGCCGGCTCCGGCGACCGGCTCGGCGCGCTCGCCGATCAGGTGTAGTTCTTGGTCGGCGCCGAGCCGATACCATGCTCCGGGGAAGGAAAAGGCGGGGCGCTCGATCGGCTTGAGTTGAATCAGCTCTTCGTAAAAGACGCGGCTCTTTTCGACGTCCGCGACGTGCAGCGCCACGTGGTTCAGCTGCGTTGTTTTCATAGACGCGCCTTCGTTGCTTCGGTGTCTAAAGGGGGCATCTTCGCACAGCCAACAGAATACAATGTTCGTTGGTGCACATCCATCCACGGCTAAGAGTCAGTGTGGCAACCTTGGCGCTACGATAGGCCTCGTTGTCAGCGGGTCCTCCCCCCTCTCCCATCGCCCCCCCTGCCCTGCTAGATTGCAAGCATGGCAACGACGCCCATGATGCAGCAGTACCATGACGCCAAGGAGGTCGCCGGGGACGCCTTGCTGTTGTTTCGGATGGGTGACTTCTACGAGCTTTTCTTCGAGGATGCCCAAACTGCCGCCCGGCTGTTGGGCCTGACGTTGACCAGCCGCGATAAGGGTGAGAACCCAATCCCCATGGCGGGATTCCCTTATCACCAGCTCGACAGCTACTTGGCCAAGATCATCGCGGCGGGACACCGGGCTGCGGTTTGCGAGCAGGTCGAAGACCCGAAGCAGGCCAAGGGGTTGGTCAAGCGCGAGATTACCCGAGTGATCACTCCGGGGA
Organism: Pirellulaceae bacterium; assembly: GCA_965223305.1. Taxonomy (GTDB): domain Bacteria; phylum Planctomycetota; class Planctomycetia; order Pirellulales; family Pirellulaceae; genus CBDCWT01. Next base: position 2,487 of record CBDCWT010000044.1, read on the forward strand.
CGCTCACCGACGATGCGCTCTTGGATCCACGGGAGAGCAACTACTTGGCGGCAGTGGTGACCGGGCCGCGGGAGACTGGACTGGCTTGGGCGGAGTTGTCGACTGGCCGATTTCAGGCGGCAGTGTTTGATCGGGAGCAACTGCCAGATCAATTGGCGCGGATCGCTCCTTCGGAGTGTTTGGTCAGCGAGGACGATGAGGAGCTGGCGGAGCTGCTGAGACGCTCGTTTGTCGTCAGCCTGCGTCCACCCTGGGCGTTCTCTTCACAAACGGCCGTCGAGTCGCTACTGCGTCACTTTGAAACGTCGAGCATGGACGGTTTCGGATTTTCGGACGCGGATACCACGGCGATCCGGGCCGCCGGCGCGGTGCTGGATTACCTCCGCGAAACGCAGAGAGCCTCGTTGGACCACATTGACCGTCTGCTGCCCTACCGCACGGCGGGCGCGTTGGAGATCGACGAGGCAACTCGTCGCAGCCTCGAGTTGACCCGCACGATCCGCGAGGGCCGCCGGGAAGGATCGCTGCTGGCCGTTTTGGATCGCACGATGACGGCGATGGGTTCGCGGATGCTCGGCGAGTGGCTCGCCTCGCCGCTGACCAAGATTAATGCAATCAACGCTCGGCTGGACGCTGTCGAAGAGCTGGCCGGCCAGGAATCGGCACGCGCTCTATTCCGGGAGCACTTGCGCGCCGTCTACGACGTCGAGCGGCTGTTGGCGCGAGTGACCACGGGCCGCTGTTCGCCGCGCGACTTGAGCTTCATTGGGCGCACGCTGGCCAGCCTCCCGCCGGTTCGCGAACAGCTCGCGGAGCGCACCAGTGGCTTACTTTGCGAACTCTGCGGCCAGCTGGAGTTGTGTCCGGACTTGTGCGACGAGTTGGCGCGGTTCTTGATCAATGACTGTCCACTCACCGCCCGCGATGGTGGTTTCATCCGATCGGGTTGCCACTCGGAGCTCGATCAACTCCGGGAGCTCGCCGCCGGCGGCAAAGAGTGGATCGCGAGATACCAAGCTAAGATCGCCGAACAGACCGGTATTCCCAACTTGAAGGTAGGTTTCAACCGGGTGTTTGGTTACTACATCGAGTTGACCAACGCACATCGCGACAAGGCTCCAGACGACTTCATTCGTAAGCAGACGCTGAAGAACTCCGAGCGGTACATCACACCTGAATTGAAGGAATACGAAGAGCAGGTGTTGAGCGCCGACGAGAAGGCCAAGGAACTGGAGTTTCAGTTGTTTTTGAAGTTGCGCGAACAAGTCCATGTGGCAGGACCCAAGTTGCGCAGCACGGCGACGGTGCTGGCTCAGTTGGACACCCTTGTGTCGCTGGCCGAGCTGGCGCGGGAGCGGGGATACTGCCGGCCAACGCCGGTGGCCGAACCGATTTTGAGAATTCTTGACGGCAAGCACCCGGTGCTGGACATGCTTGAGCCACAGGGTACCTTTGTTCCCAACGACGCCGTCGCGAACCCGGAAGAAGGCATGATTCTGCTGATTACCGGGCCCAATATGGCCGGTAAGAGCACCTATATTCGGCAGGTCGCTTTGCTGACGGTGATGACGCAAATGGGCTGCTTCGTGCCGGCGCGGGAGGCGACGATCGGCGTCGCGGATCGCGTATTTGCGCGCGTCGGTGCCAGCGACGAGTTATCGCGCGGACAGAGTACGTTTATGGTCGAAATGACCGAGACAGCTCGTATCTTGAACACTGCCACCGGTCGCAGTCTGGTGATTCTGGACGAGATTGGCCGCGGCACCAGCACCTATGACGGCGTTTCCCTGGCTTGGGCAATCGTCGAGCACCTTCACGATCAAATTGGTTGCCGGTCGTTCTTTGCCACTCATTATCATGAGCTGACCGACTTGCAGGCTTCTCTGGGTGGTGTCAAGAACCTCACGGTGTCGGTCAAAGAATGGGAAGACAACGTCGTTTTCCTGCACAAGATCGTGAGTGGTTCGGCAGACAAGAGCTACGGAATCCACGTCGCTCGACTGGCTGGTGTTCCGCGAGAGGTCAACGAGCGAGCGAAACAAGTTCTGAACCAGTTGGAAGGCGAGCATCTTGACTCGGAGGGCCGCCCAAAGCTCCGGTCGAGAAAAAAACAAAAGAGGGGTGGCGATTTGCAGCTGACGCTGTTCGCACCGTACGATCATCCGCTCTTAGGTGACATTCGGGAGACCAATCTGGACACGCTAACGCCGATGGAAGCCTTGCAGCAGATCAAGCGATGGCAGGAGCAGCTGGAGCGCGAGCCGGCCGCGAAACCGCGCTAGCTCGGCGAAGCCAGAGAATTCTGTAGAAGGCCGGAACAAGCGGCGGGAGAGATATGGTGTTCTCGCACGCTGTGACTGCCGCGCCGTTCCGGCGGGGCCGGGTGCGTTGTTTGGTGTTGAGCGTCCGCCGGTGCCTGCCGGAACGGCGCGGTGTGGCGAAATGAACGCAGGTGAATGGTCTTTTAAGCCGCTTGTTGCGGCCTACTCCTACTTTTTCGTTGCTCAGACGGGATCGGGAGGGCGAGGCTCCTGCCGAGCCGGTCTTTCCAAGCCGCCCGGTTTCCAAACGGCTCCGCGGGAGCGTCTCCCTCCCGGACGATCTTCGACGTGCCGTTGTCGACCGAGATTTTTCGCCGGACCACGTCCAGGGTGAAGGTAGCTGATTGCTGGTTCGATCCGGGTTACAGTAGAAGGTACAAGCAGGGGTCAGGACATCTTTCAGCGAGGACAGTGTGGCGGACGTTCAAGCAACCGCGAAGAAGGTCATCGGTAATGTCGAAAAGGTAATTGTTGGCAAACGGCAGCCGCTGATCCTGGCGATTGTGGCCTGGCTCTGCGAGGGTCACTTGCTGTTGGAAGACGTGCCTGGGGTCGCCAAGACGATGCTGGCCCGCGCGCTGGCTCGGAGTGTGGGCGGCTCTTTCAAACGCGTGCAGTGCACGCCGGATCTACTGCCTTCCGACGTCACGGGCGCTTCGGTTTTCAATCAGCAGACTGCAGAGTTCGAATTTCGACCTGGCCCCATCTTCGCTCAGCTCGTGCTGGCTGACGAGATCAACCGCACGACGCCGCGGACTCAGGCGGCGCTATTGGAGGCGATGGCGGAGAGTCGCGTGACCGTCGACGGCAATACGCATCAGCTCGACGCGCCCTTCCTCGTGATTGCCACCCAGAATCCGATTGACCATGAAGGTACGTTTCCTCTTCCCGAGGCACAGCTCGACCGTTTTCTCATGAAGTTCACGTTGGGCTATCCCTCTTTCGAGGACGAGCTGAAGATGTTGGAGATGCTGCAGCACGAGCATCCTGTCAACCAGCTGCAGCCGGTGATCACCACGGAGGAATTGGTCGCTTGCCAGCAGGCGGTGCGGAATGTCCACGTCGACCCCAAGGTGCGTCAGTATCTGATGCAGATCGTTCACCTTACCCGCGACAATGAAGAACTGAGTTTAGGTGGCAGCCCACGGGCGTCGATCGCGCTTTTCCGGACTTCACAAGCTATGGCGGCGATTCGGGGGCGTGAGTTCGCTCAGCCGGATGACGTGAAGCGCATCGCTCCGGCAGTGTTAAATCATCGCTTGATCCTCAAGCCCGAAAGCCGCTTGCGTCGTGTTACGACTGAGCAAGTTGTTCAAGAGGTTATCGAGGAGGTTGCCGTACCTTCCCTGGAGTAGTCGGGCTCGCCGTTTATGACTCATTGGATTATCTGCGCCGCGCTGCTGTTAGTCGTGTCGCTGATTCTCGATTTAGCGCTGCTGGCCTATGCTATGTACGCGCTCCTAGCGGTGCTGCTTGCGAGCCGCTACCTAACGCGCGTTTGGGCGGAGAATCTGCGGGCCGTGCGCGAGTGCAACCGGCTGATCGCCGATGTGGGCGACACGGTCGCCGTGACCGTCGCGATCCAGAACAAGGGTTCTCTACCGGTGCTCTGGTGTCTTTGCGAAGACCTCTTGCCCCGGCAGGCGTTGATTCACGATCCACCCAACTTGGGCGTCCAAGGACGCCGGGCCAAGTTGTCAATGCTCCGCTCCGGCGGCAGGAGCGCGCTGCGGTACCAGTTGCAGTGTAATCGGCGGGGCTATTACCAGCTGGGACCCCTGGTGTTGGAAACGGGTGACTTGTTCGGCCTACATCGTCGCTATCGGGTGGTCACCGAACCACACTTTCTATTGGTCTATCCGCCCATCGTTCCCATCGACGGGTACGAAATTCGTTCGCGGCGCCCGATCGGCGAGGTGCAGATGACCTATCGGCTCTACGAGGACCCGACACGCATTTCTGGCGTGCGCCGGTACCAGTTGGGCGATCCACTGAATCGAGTTCATTGGCGCGCCACAGCTCGCACGGGCACGTTGCATAGCAAAGTTTACGAGCCGTCCACAGTCGCAGGAGCGACGATCCTACTGGAGTTCCATGAGTCGTCCCACGAGCGCCGAAACGAGCCATACCGTAGCGAGCTGGCGGTCACCGCTGCGGCGTCGTTGGCCAACACGGTCTACGAGATGGGTCAGCAGATTGGTTTGGTTACCAACGCCCGCGACGCGGCGGATCGGATCCGTCTGCAGGGTTGGGACCTTGATATGAGGACACGCGACGCGGCCCGCCGCGCCGCCGCGATGCTGCCGGACAGCGATCGGCTACAGCCGCTGCAGGTCGAAACGCAGCGAGGCGCCGATCAGCTGCTCCGCATTCTGGAAACGCTGGCCCGCGTTGAGTTGACCGACGGTTTGACGCTCCCCCAACTGATCTTGGAGACATCCAGCCGGATGCCACGCGACACGACGGTCATCGTGATTACGCCGGCGGTGACGGACGAGTTTGCGATCGCACTCGGCAACCTGCGGCGCGAAGGTTACGCGGTCACGGCTATCTTGAATCTGTGGGACACATACGACTTCGCTGTCGCCTCTGGTCCCCTGATCGCCGCGGGTATCGAGACGCACCACTTGTTGGACGAGGACAGCATCGCGACCATGTGTCGAAAAGCGGTACAGCGAGTATAGGCCAATGTCACGGCTGCGACCTACGTTCGGCGACTATGTTGCCATCGCCATCGGACCGGTACTGATCGGCTTGCTGGTGGGGAGCCTGACCTTCTTTCTGATCGATATCTGCTACCAGGGCGCGTATACGCTCCGTTTGAAGTTCATCATGGCGATGTTCATCTTGGGCTCGGTCGGTGTGTCGCGGATCTCCGTGGAGGAAGGGAGAGAGTACTCCTGCTTTTATGCGGTTCCCCTGGCGTTGGTGACGGCGTTGGCTGCGTTTCGGTTTGTCGAGTATCGAGGGGCGGCTGCCGCAGGGAGTCCCATCATCAACATCGGGCTGATCGCACTCATCTGGTGGTGCGTCGATCGGCTGATTTGGGACTGTACGGTGATCGACGAGCGGGAACGGGGGTCGGGCGAGGGCCTGCTGCAAACCGTGGGGCTCGACGGCCCGCCTGACGAATCGGGGGACGCAGAGCAGCAAGAGTCGGTGTTGGAGGAACGGGTGCGGGCAACTTCTTCCGGCGAGAGCCAGACGATGTGGCAGCGATTCGTTGAGTATCGGCGGCGCCCGCACGCCCCTGGGGTGTGGGTGCTTTACTTTTCGTTAGCAGCGTTGCCGATCTTCGGTCTCGGACAGCTCTTCGTGAATTCGAGTGACTTGACGACAAGGCGGTCCGTGTTTCATCACTTGGTCGTCTATGTTGCTGCTGCACTGGGGCTCTTGCTGTCGACGAGTTTTCTGAGTCTCAGGCGTACGTTGCGGCAGCGGCGGATGGAGATGCCCTCGGAGATGGCCCGGGCCTGGCTCGGCTTCGGTGCAGTGATGATCGTCGCGATCATGCTGTTCTGCACGTTGTTGCCGCGGAGGAACCCAGAGTACTCGCTTACGCATCTACCGTTTCTCGCGTCGTCGCCCGGCGATCTCAGTACCTCTCCTTGGGCGTTCGGGAGCGATGGTCCCGAAGATCCCCAGCAAGCGGACCGCACCGTCGATCGCGAGGACAGCCAAGATCCCACGACAGCCCGCGGCGGACGTTCCGACGAAGATGCAGCTGCTGGATCGCAGTCGGATTCGTCCGGTTCGCAGTCGGACAGCGGGCCACCGCAGAACTCGGGCGATCAGTCCACATCAGACGCTTCGTCGCAGCCACGCGATCCATCCCAGACCGAGCCGCGCACTCAGCCGACAAGCCAGCAGAATGAAGCCGGTGACCAATCAGCCCAAACGAGCGCGCAGGATGCGGCCAACCAAAGTCGCCAGCAGCCGCCTTCACATGAAGGGCAAGGAGAGCAGCAGACTGCCGATCGCGAGAACGGCTCTAACGACCAGGGTCGTTCCGGCGAGCCGTCTGACTCCAGCGGTGATACACAGCAAAGTCAATCGGAGCAGCAAGAGACTGGCGATCAGCCGCCACGGGATGAGCGGTCTTCGCAGCAGCAGAGTTCGCAGGAGGAGTCATCTGAGCGGTCGCAGCCTCCAGCGGGCGAACCGGATCGGGCGGCCGAGGATTCTTCCCAGCAGGCTACCGAGCAAGAGCTTGATCAACGTCAGAGTCAGGCGAACGAGCAATCGAATGGCGCTCGCCGTTCGTCGCAGGGCCGCCGGCCTGCCACCACACCCGCTCGTCGGCCTCGAAGTTTCGCTCCTGCGCGCGTGATCAGCAGGATGGTCAACAGCCTGGGGGATTTGATCAAGCTGGTCTATTGGGTCGTCATCGGCCTGTTGCTTATCTTCTTTCTGTGGCGGTACTGGTCTCAGGTGATCCGCGCTATACGGGATTTCGTGTCGGCCATTCGGCAGTGGTGGCAGCGATGGACTGGTCGCGAAGCGGCGGCGGTTGATGAGGGTGCTATCTCCGCGGCGGCCGGGCCGGCACCGCCGCGCTTCGCGGAGTTCGTCAATCCGTTCGTATCGGGCGCGGCTGAACGGGCTTCGCCCGACGAGCTGATTAAGTACACCTTCGAGGCTTTTGAAGCATGGGGACGGGAGCACGGAGTGCCCCGAGTGCCCGAGCAGACTGCCCACGAGTTTGCCCGCGCCGTGGCCCGCCGATCAACGCCGCTTTCCAAGCACGCGCTGCAGTTGGCCGATCTCTACAATTGGTCAGCGTTTGCCAAGGAACGCGTCCCCCAGGGCTCTGTAGACTCGCTGCGCAAGTTCTGGCAGCAGCTTGTCGAAGCGTGAGGGGTAACGAGCGGACGCGGGATCCCGAACTCGTCGGCGTATTTCGTAACCCGAAGCGTCAGCGAGGGGGAGTTGATGTACCAACTCAAGTCATTCCCTCGCTTACGCTTCGGGTTACGATTGAACCGAAAGCGCAACATCAAAAGGCGTCAGCGAGGGGAGTTGATGTACCAACGTATGTAATTCCCTCGCTTACGCTTCGGGTTTCGATTCGGGACACGCAACATCAGCGAGCGACTGGCCTCATTGATACGGTCCGATACGATAGTGGTTATGGAGGATCCGATCGGTTTTTTCTTGACATGTGCGACGTACGGCACCTGGTTGCCGGGCGATGGTAGAGGTTGGGTCGAGTATCGACATGGCTGGCGGCCTCCCGAGCCGTTGCTCGAATTAGAAGCCGCCGCCAGAATGAGTGAGGATGCCTGTCGTTTGAATTGCCAGCAGAGGAATGCCGTCGAAGAACAGGTTGCTAAGACCTGCCTCCACCGACGCTGGCACCTGCATGCGGTCAATTGCCGCACGAACCACCTTCATGTTGTGGTTTCCGCGTCGGACACGCATCCCAAAAAGATCCGCGCCGATCTGAAAGCGTGGGCCACCCGCTGTCTCAAGATGGGACTTGAGGCTTGCCGTGACAACTGGTGGGCCGAACGCGGGAGCATCCGTTGGCTGTGGAATGAAGACGACCTTCTCGCAGCGATCCAGTACGTTACTGAGGGACAAGACAGGCGGCCCCATTCATAACCCGAAGCGTTAGCGAGGGGAGTTGGTGTACCAACTCAAGTCATTCCCTCGCTTACGCTTCGGGTTCCGATTGAGCCGAAAGCGCAACATCAAACTTACGCTTTGGGTCACGATTGAGGTTCCGTGCAATTCCCGGAGTCACGCTTCGGGTTTCGATTTGAAGCGGAGGCGCAACATCAGCGATCGACGTGGCCTCGGCCGGATCCTACGGTGGCCGCTCGGTCGGCGTCTTCGCAGGGCTGGATCTTGATCTGCCGCACCTCACCGTTTGCGGCGAGCCTCGCCGTGCGCGGCCCCGGGGGGGTGTTTTGGGCGTACCGTAGGATCAACCCGGCGGCAAACCGGACCGCCTCGCCGCCGGCCGAGCCGCTGATCAGCGCGCAAGGGCCCGCGAAGTCGACCGGGGCCAACAACGCGCTGCGGGCGCCTGCCAGTGATTTATGGAGATGCTCGAGCAACTCGTTCTCCGCCTCCCGGCGTCCCACGACTACCTTCGTCCTGGCGTTGAGCCGAAAGTGACGGCCTACCTTCAGCAGGTCAAAGTCCCAGTGTTCGCTGGGCGCCGGTGACTGAACCAAGTCGAACACCTTGCGGGCGAAGCCGGGTTCGGTGAGAGCGCATCCGGTCGAGGGTGTGGGAATGTCGCGGATGCCAAGTTGCTGGGCCAAACGAATCAGCTCCTTGCGGCCGCGGCCACAAAATCCGTAGAGCCGCTCGCGGTCGACCCAGCCTTCTCGCTCGGGGAGCGTCTCCGGCAGCAGCTTGGCGGACAGCGGCCGCAAGAGCAGGTCGTCCAGCTGGGAATGGTACGAGATGGTCAGCAGGTCGCGCCGCTTCTGGCTCATCGGGCGCTGGCCGACAAGTTCACCACTGACAACAAAGTCCGCTCCAATTTGCTGCATGAACTGCAGCGCCTTCTGGAACATGTAGATTCGGCAGTCGACGCACGGATTGGCACCTCGGCCGTAGCCGAAACGCGGTTTCTTGACCAGCTCGAGATAGTCGTCTCGTTGGCCGATAACGGTCAGTTTCACCTTCAGATCGCGCGCCGCCTGACCGGCTGAATCCTGACAACAAGCAAAGACCGTCTTAAAGTTCAACGCCTCGACCTGCAGACCCTGTTCTTGCATCAGCCGAATCGCGAGCATGCTGTCCAGGCCGCCCGAGAGCAGCACGACACATTTTCTCGTCATACTCACCTAGTTCCTCGATTCCTCGGCAGCTCATACGGGCCTCGCTCGGCTGGCTGGTCGTGCAGCTGCTGACTTAGTGCATGATCTCGTCTTTTCTCACTCTCCCCTCGGGGAGAGTCGGCCCAAAGGGCCGGAGAGGGGGGCACGCCTCGGGTGCTACGCGTCGGTTTCGCCGGGCAACCGTGGGCTAACGCCCAGCGGCTGATTTGCAGTGTAGCCGAACTCGCCAGAGTTTGGCGGACTGCAGAAGCGCAAAAGCTGCACGACCTCTATTCCGAGAGGTAGGGTATGGGTTCCTGATTCAACTCGGCTAGGGCGTTACAGGCGGCTCGCTGTTCCGCCTCCTTCTTGTTCCTTCCCCAGGCTGGCTGGTACCGCTGCCCTCCCACGAGGGCTGCCACCTTGAAGCACTTGGCATGATCGGGCCCTTTTTCGTCCAGCATCTGGTAGGTGGGTGTCGTTCCCAGATCACGTTGTGCCAGCTGCTGCAGTAGCGACTTGTAGTTGCCTCCTAATTCGCCGGCGGCGGCCAATTCGATCTCCGGGGCAATATACTCGAGGATGAACTTGCGGGCTGCAGGATCCCCACCGTCGAGGTAGATGGCTGCCAGTAGGGATTCGAAGACGTCCGCCAGCAAGGAAGGAGGCACCGCAGGACTCGCGGCCATTCCCTTGCCTACGATCAAGCAGTCATCGAGCCCGATTGCTTCGCTGATCTTGGCACACGTCTGCCGGCTGACGACGACCGACTTGATCTTCGTCAGATCGCCTTCGAGATAGTCCGGGTACTGGTGGTAAAGCAGTTCGCAGACGACCGCCCCCAGGATCGCATCTCCGAGGAACTCGAGTCGCTCGTTCGACGCGAGCCGATGTTCGGCGCCCGAGGCATGGGTTAGCGCCGACAAGAGCAACGATTGGTCGGTGAACTTGTAGTTGATTCGGCGTTCACAAAGCCGCAGCTTCTCCAGCTGCTCAGCCTCCATCTGGGGTAGCCGAGACCCGTTCATTCAACTTACCTGCTGACAAAGTTGAGAACGAGGAGTGTTCACAATCGCTAAGGACAAGCAAACGGACGGTTGTCCCGAGAGGCCCGCCCGGAGTACGGGTATGCGGTCTCGCCACCAATTCCTAGGGGGGCCGCGGCAGCTTCCCCGCGCAGGAATCGGACGCAAACCTAGCAAGGAGCAGGTGTTTTGTCAACGCGTTGGAGCAACAACGGCCCGCCGAGGTTGTTATTGGCCGTTTGGACCAAGGTACTATAATTTCACTGAGACAACACGGATCACCCAGGAGCAATCAGATGTCTAGCAGATCGTTACTATCTAGGTCTCTCCTTATCGTGTGTTTGGCGGTCGTCACTGGACTTGCGAGTTTGGGCCAGGCGCAGGATGTGGTTGCCCAGGCGAAGTCGCTATCGACCGCCTTTCGTCGGGCAGCCGAGCAGGTGAAACCGTCGGTCGTGACGATCATCGCCACGCGAGAGATCCCGCAACCTGCACGCGGTAGTTTGCGGGAACTGCTGCAAGACCCGGCGTTCCGAGAGCGGTTTCCCCTCCCGATCCCCCCCGACGAGTCAACCGAGATTGGCTCGGGTGTGGTGATCGACGCGGAGGGGTTAGTCCTCACGAACAACCACGTCGTCGATCGGGCAGAGAACGTCATCATTCGGCTACCAGACGGTTCGGAGCTGGAGGTCGACGACATCAAGACGGATCGCATGAGCGATTTGGCGATTCTGAGGTTCCGCCCTGACTCTCCGCTGACGGCCGCCGAACTGGGCGACTCGAAAGAGCTGGCTATTGGTGACTGGGTGATCGCGATCGGCAGCCCGTTTGATTTGGAAGCCACAGTCAGTGCTGGAATTATCAGCGCGAAAGGACGCAGCATCGACCGCATACCACGAGCGCAGCTGATTCAAACCGATGCCGCGATTAACCCTGGTAATTCAGGTGGACCGTTGGTGAATTTGGATGGCAAAGTGGTTGGTCTTAACACGGCCATTGCCACCAGCAGCGGCGGTTATCAAGGAGTTGGTTTTGCGATTCCGGCTAACAAAACCAAGTGGGTTGTCCAAGAGTTGCTCCAGCATGGCCAAGTACGCCGCGCCTGGTTGGGGATCGGCATTGGTGAGCTGACAGCGCAAGCCGCCCGCGGCGTGAACCTGCGGGCACGCTCGGGTGTCTGGGTAGATCGGGTTGAGCCAGACAGTCCAGCCGACTTGGCCGATGTGGAATCAGGCGACGTGATTGTTAACTTCGCGGGAATTCGTGTTCGTGCCCCCGGCGATCTGCAAGCGGCGGTTGAACGGCAGCAAGTTGGCACTCAGCAGCCTATCGTGGTGATGCGAAACGGCGAACGGATCTCACTCGAGGTCACGTTGGCGGCGTTACCCGCTCAACACGATCTCAATCGGCTCGATGAACGCGAGGAGTAGCTGGGAGGCCGTTCGGCTGACGGCCCTGTTTGGAACTTGAATTACCTCGCCGGTGGGTGAGGCTCGTCGCCGCGCTCCTGTGCCGGCCACAGCCCGGCTGTTCCTCCTGCCTCTGTGTTAAAGGCCGTCCTCTGAGGTTGTTGCTGGCATGATCAACACGCTCTATCTACCCGAGCTTCGTGAAATGCTGGCGGACAAGTCCGCAGAAGCACTCAAAGAATTCTGTACTGCCCTCCACCCCGCGCGAACCGCTGAGTTCATGGAGGGATTGACCGCGGACGAAGCGTGGCAGGTGCTGAGGTACGCCGAACCCCACACCCGCGAAGAGATCTTCACCTTCTTCGATCCCGGCCAGCAGGCGGAGATGCTGGAGACGCAGGATCGTCAGCAGGTCGCGGAGCTGATTGCCCTCTTGGCAGCAGACGACCGCGTCGATCTTCTCCAGGAGATCGCACCTCATGTGGTGGACGAACTGCTGCCGCTGTTGCCGGCTGAGGATCGTCGGGAGATCCTCAGGCTGACGTCTTACCCTGAGGGAACAGCCGGGGCGGTCATGACGACCGAAGCGGCGAAGCTCAGCGAATCGCTGACCGTCAGCCAAGCGTTCGAAGAGCTGAGCCGCCAGGCAATGGAACTGGAGACGATCTACTATCTCTATATTGTCGACGATACCGATCATTTGCGAGGACTTGTTTCGGCGCGTCAGCTGGTTTCTGCGATTGGCCGCCCTGAGACGAAGCTGGCCGAGCTGATGGAAACCGACTTGGTATCCGCGGACGTCTTGGAGGACCAGGAAAGTGTCGCTCGCAAGGTGGCGCACTACGACCTGTTGGCGATACCGGTTGTGGACCATGAACACCGCATGTTGGGGATCATTACCCACGATGATGTGATTGACGTGGTGCGGGAAGAGGCGGTTGAGGACGCGCACCGCATCGCTGCCGTGGAGCCGCTCGAAGAGTCCTACTTGCGGACTTCGCTGCTGACGCTCAGCCGCAAGCGGGGCATCTGGCTAACGTTTCTCTTTGTTGCCGCGTTGTTGACCACGATGGCTTTGAAGCACTATGAGTCCGAATTGAACGACCACCTTTGGCTGGCGTGGTTCTTGCCGCTGGTGATATCCAGTGGCGGCAACACCGGCAGCCAGGCTGCGACGTTGATCATTACTGCGTTGGCGACCGGCGACGTTTCGATTCGCGACTGGTGGCGAATTGCCGGCCGCGAGGCGTTGATGGGGTTGATCCTAGGAGCCTTCTTAGGCGTGATCGGCTTTGCGGCGGCCTATGTGATCAGGGGGTCGGCCATCGAGGCCTGCGTGATTCCCGTGACGCTCCTTCTGGTCGTTTTTTGCGGGACGATGTGCGGTGCCTTGTTGCCGCTGGTCTTTCAACGGCTGGGGCTAGATCCCGCGCTGATGAGCAGCCCGTTTGTGGCAGGGATCATCGACATCGTCGGCATCGTCGTCTACGTGAATGTCGCGATCAACTTGCTGTAGCTCGCGCTCTGCCGCCCAGCGCGAGAGGGCTCTGAACACTCAGCCCCAGGTCACTCGCGACGCTCAGCTTCCCGGTTTGGCCGGGAAGCGGTCTTGATCGCCAGAAAGCGAGTCAGCTCGCTAGCCAAGCGGTTCGCCGCCAGGGAGGCATCCGCCAGCTTCGTGGAGGCCGAGAGCATCACCCGGCTTCCCTTGATCTCGACCTGCGCGGCACGCAGGGCGGCCAGGGCTACCCAAAAGATGTCGTGTGGGTCCGCTTTGCCTGCAGCAGCTTCGCCCCGCTTGTCGAGCAGCACTCGTAGATGATCTGCGACCGATTCCGCATCTGCCGCTTCCCGGCACTCGAGAATCACTACGATCTGCAGCTCTTCCTGCCGCAGGTCGCAGCCCCAGGCCATCGACTCAGTACGCGTCATCACTGTCACCGCTTCTGGAGCATCATCGGGAAGGGCGATCGTCTCCCAATACTCAGGGTCGTTGTCGTAGACCACCGCGATCATGCAGGGTTCGACGGTCTTCCAGAGTTCATACCAGGGCAGCGCCGCGATCTTTCTCTCGGTGTCCCGCCAGCTCATTTTCTCCAGGGCTTCAGCGCTGATTCCCGGCAGCACCGTGCGGTCGTCGGGCATCGCAAACTGTCGCTGCGGCCCGAGGGCCGGAAAGGCGGGTTGAGGGCTTTCGATGATGGTCCCCGCGGGAGTGGTTGTTCTGGTTGTCCCCGACACGGTCGCCTCCAGTACGTCCGGCACCGGCACTGGCCGCGCCGCGCGCAACGCCGCCAGGCCAATCGTCATCCTGCCCCGTTCGCCTCGCGCTCCGTCGGGGTCGAGTACCTCAAGATTGATCGGCCCCACCGCCTGTTCGAGATCCGCGACGGAGAAATCCAAGTCACCGGCATACCCGGCCTCGGCAATTTTCAACTTCAGCGCCGCGTCGATGGCCGTCGTCAAGGTACGCATGTCCGGTCTGGCAAAGAGCACGTTTGGCCTGAAGGCAAAAATTCCGTTGAAGCGATCGGGCAAGTACGACAGGACGAAGGGCGGACGCGAGGTTGGCCTAGCGTCGGGCTCGGTTTTCACCGCAGCGCCGTGAACTCCGGCTCGGGTGACGTCGGCTAGAGCGCCGTCACTGTCCGCCTCTTGCGAGTGAACGGGCTGTCTGATTGCCGAAATCACCACCGCCGACAAGACCAGTGCTGTGATGGTAGCTCGTTGTAGAGCGCGCGGCGCATGTCGATGACCATCCTTGGTCTGCAACATCTTGATTCTCCTTGTGAGAAATGTAGAGGAAGTGAAAGAGAAGGCCAGCACCGGGAGAGAAGAGAACTGTCGGTCCTGACGAAGAGCAAGTTTGCTGAGCGCGACAATGTATCTTTGGCGGCCGCCGACGGTCTGGGCCGCAACAGTGTCTGCGACGATCTCCTGTGTTAGGGCCAGCTGTCCGGCCAGCCAGCGGACTAGCGGGTTGTAGAAGTGAATCGCAACCGCTACCCGCGCGATGATCCCCAGCAGGTAGTCGCCGCGGCGAATATGGGTTAACTCGTGCGCCAGCACGGCGTTCAATTCAGTATCGCTCCATTGGGGCCAAGCAGAGCTCAGCAGCACGGCCGGCCGCCGCCAGCCGACGGTCGCAGCGCTGGGAATCTCGGGCGAGATCAGGATGGCGACTTCGCGTGAGCACCCAAGTTGGCTGCGCAATCTCTCGACCCTGGTTGTCAGCCGCGAGTCGACATGGCGCTGTCCGGTGCGCAGCAGCCGCTGCGCGCTGCGGACTGCGAGAGCCAACCGTGCGAGCAACAGGCAGATTGTGGCCATCACTGCCACGACGACATACGCTGGCCATTGTGGCCCGGTTGCCTGGGCAGTTCGCACGTCAAGCCGCGCCAGCTGAGAGAACCAACTATCGAGCCCCGCCGAAATTGTCCAGCGAGGCAGTGTGGGCGTGCTACCGTGCTCAGCGTTCAGCGGAGACCTTGGCCGGGTTGACTCGTTTGCCCACTGCCCACCAGCTTCAATTTCGCGCGGTCGAATGGTCCACGAGCGCGGCAATGGTAAGAGGGTGGCTGCGGTCAGCGTGATGATCAGCAGGCTGGCGGTCGAAAGTGCGACAGCGCAGACATCAGCTCGGCGTTTGGCCAGCATGCCGTTGAGCAACAAGGCCACACCGGCCAGCAGGCTGACTTGAAACATCGCGGTCAGATAGGTGACGAGCAACTGGTTCATGCGTCGTGCTCCTCGAGAATCCGCTCCAGCTCGGCCCGCTCTTGCGGGGTGAGTTTCTTCTGCTCCAGTAGTCTCACGAACAGCTGTTCGCGCGATCCACCGAAGACTCGATTGACCAGATCGTTGACCAGGCTGCGGGAGACTTCCTCAAATGACCTCACCGCGCGATAGGTGAAGGGACGCTCCGTATTTGTCTGCTCGAGCAGGCCCTTCTCATGAAGTACGCGGACGAGGTTAGCGATTGTGGGGTACGCCAGATCGCGACCTGCCTTGGCCAGCCGATCCCGCACAGTGGCGGCAGTGCCTTCACCACCGCTCCAGAACGACTGCATGACTTCCAGTTCTCGATCGGTCAGTTCTTTAGCGCGGGGTCGAACCATTGGGTTTCTCCTCCCTCCGGAGGTCGTGCAGCTTCTAACTTGGTGCGTGATTTCGTCTTTCTTCACTCTCCCCTCGGGGAGAGTCGGCCCAAAGGGCCGGAGAGGGGGAGCCCTCCCCGACGCTAGGCGCTGGCAACCGTGGGCTAACGCCCAGCGGCTGATTCGGAACGTAGCCGAACTCGCCAGAGTTTGGCGGACTGCAGTGTTTGTATAACCAAATTTGGTTTCGCAAAATACAAATCGGCGTGCGCAGCGTCAATGTTGATTTTTTCTGCGCGAAAACAAACGCTGCTTATGGGGCACGGCGTCCGACGCCCCGACGTCATTGCCGTGCTGACGCTCGGATCCGTTCGCTATTGTTGCGTTATACTAACCGGAATGAGTCATCAGCGATCTGTCGCGAGGCCGTCGGTCTGTGAGTGGGCGCCGTCACGCCGCACGGCTTCCGCGGCTTGGGGTTGGCACGTCTTTTCGCCGCGAATCGCTCTGATCGGACTCATCGTGCTCCGGATGCAAACGGTCGCTCTGTTTGCCGACGAGATACCAGTCGACACGCAGTTTACGGCGAGCGATCGCGCGCATTGGGCGTACTTGCCGGTCGATCGGCCGCCGCTCCCTGCAGTGGCCAACCGCGACTGGATTCGTACGCCGATCGACAACTTTGTGTTGGCAAAGTTGGAGCAGCAAGGGTGGCATCCCAGCCCGGAGGCCGAGCCGGGCGACTGGTTGCGGCGGTTATACCTGGACCTGATCGGCCTCCCGCCGACGCTCGCCGAGCAGGATCGATTTTTGGCCGATCCGAACCCTGAGCGCTACGCGGAAGAGGCCGACGCCTTACTGCGCCGACCGGGATATGGCGAGCGGTGGGGGCGACACTGGCTCGATCTGGTGCGCTACGCGGAGTCGAATGGCTACGAACGAGATGCCGAAAAGCCTCACGTTTGGCGATATCGAGACTACGTTATCGACTCGCTGAACAACGACAAGCGCTACGATCGTTTCGTGCTGGAGCAGTTGGCCGGCGACGAGCTCCCGAATCGTAGCGGAGAGACAGTGATTGCGACGGGCTTCTATCGCCTGGGTCCCTGGGACGACGAGCCGGCGGATGTCGCGCAGGACCGGCACGATCAGCTGGACGACATGATCCGCACCACGTCGCAGGTTTTCCTGGGATTGACGATGGGTTGCGCACGCTGCCACGACCACAAATTCGACGCGTTATCGATGCGGGACTACTACCGCATGTCGGCGATCCTCGCCCCGTTGGAACGCCCTCGGTCGGGACGAACCGACTTGGACTTGCCCGCCGGATCGCGGGAGCAGTTAACGGTCCTGGCGGAACGAGATCGGCAGATTGAGGAACTGCAGGGCGAGCGCGAGCAGGTCCGCACGGCTTTTCAACGCGAGTATCTCGCGACGGGCAGTAGTCAGCTGGCAATCAAAGTGGTGGCCGCTTTTCAAACGGCCCTTGGAGATCGCAGCGCCGAACAACGCAAGCTGGTGAGCGACCATGAGGCACAGCTCGACGCAGAACTCGAGCAGCATCTTCCGCTGGCTGCACGGCGTCGAATTGACACTCTCGGGGCGCAAATCGATGGACTGCGCGGCCGAGTGCCGGATTTGCCACGCGGCTATTTCCTCCGCGAAGGACCGCAGGAACCCCCACAGAGCTTTGTGCTGCTGCGCGGCCGGGCCGCTTCGCCAGGGCCCGCCGTCGAGCCGGGATTACCTGCCGTGCTGGTGCGGCGCCAGCCGCCGTTCGAGCGGGCTGAACGGACATCGGGTCGCAGGTTGTCGATGGCCAAATGGGTGGTCCACCCCGAGAATCCGCTGACCGCCCGCGTGATCGTCAACCGCGTGTGGCAGTATCACTTTGGTGAGGGGATCGTTCGAACGCCCAGTGACTTCGGCGTGATGGGTGATTCGCCGACACATCCACAACTGCTCGACTGGCTGGCCTATTGGTTTGTGCACGAGGCGAACTGGTCCTTAAAGAGGCTGCATCGGCTGATTGTCCGCAGCAGCACGTATCGGATGAGTAAGTCCAACAGCTCGGCCTACGCCGCAGTGGACCCCGAAAATCGCCTACTTTGGCGTTTCCCGTATCGGCGATTGCAGGTCGAGGTCATTCGCGATTCGATGCTGGCTTCTAGCGGGAGACTCAACCGGAGGATGGGTGGACCCGCCGTGAAGCTCGACATCCCAGCGGTGGTGGTCGAGGGCCACGCGGATCGAGATAAGATCTGGAAGCCGTCGGACACCACAGCGCAGTCGCGTCGAACCGTGTATGCGTTTGTAAAGAGATCGCTAGTCGTGCCGATACTAGAGGTTCTGGACCTACCTGACACGACACATTCTACGGAGCGGCGGAACATCACTAGTGTCGCTCCCCAGGCGCTCACCTTGTTCAACGGCGATTTCGTCAACCGGCAAGCCGAACATTTGGCCGAGCGGGTTTTGGTTGAAGTCGGCAGCGACCCCCGGGCGCAGATCACACGTGCCTGGCGGCTTTCGCTCTGCCGGCCGCCAGGGGAGAATGAACTTGGTCCGTTGATGAAGTTCTGGGAGGCAGAAGTGGCGCGGGCGCCGAGTGAGCTGGCTACGTCGGAGGCGCACCGGTTGGCGCTCATCCAAGTTTGCCGCGTCATTTACAACCTCAACGAGTTCGCCTATTCGAACTGACGATAAGCAACCACTCTATTGCGACTTGACGCCCATGACTCAACCACGGCGTTTTCGAGCCAACCGAACTCCGTGCAACCGCACGCGTCGCGAATTTCTCTGGGAGGTCGGCGGGGGGTTTGCCGGGCTAGGTCTGATCGACCTGTTAGCCCGAGACGGCTTCTTTCACCGTCGCGCGTTAGGGGCCGCCGCGCCGGAAAGTCTGTTGGCCGCTCGTCCGCCACACTTTGCGGCCAAGGCTAAACATTGCATTTTTCTGTTCATGAACGGCGCGCCCAGCCAAGTGGACACGTTCGATCCCAAGCCGGTTCTTAGCAAATTTGATGGCAGCCAATACAAGGGTCAGGCCGCGTTTGGCTCCAATGGCCGTCCGGTCGGCTATTTGGCGCAATCTACCTTCAAGTTCAAGAAGCATGGCGCGAGCGGACTGCCGATCAGCGACATCTTTCCGCATACTTCCCAGCACGCCGACGACCTTTGTGTGATTCGCTCGATGTATGCGGACACGGCTGCCCACGCGTCCGGCTGTTTGCAGATGAACACCGGCGACGTGCAAATCGGGTCACCCAGCCTGGGGTCCTGGCTGGGATATGGCTTAGGCAACGAAAGCCAGGACCTGCCGAGTTTCGTCGTGATGACCGACCCCCGTGGTGGCCCGATCGGCAGCGCGTCGAACTGGTCGTCCGGCTACATGCCGGCCGCCTACCAAGGGACGCTGTTTCGCAGCCGTGGTTCTCCGCTACTTGATCTTGCCACACCTGCAGGTGTTAGCCAGCACACGCAGCGGCACGCACTCGAGCTCTTGGACCGCTTGAACCGCGAACATCTTCAGCGGCACCCGGATGAGTCTGAGCTGGTTGGGCGGATCATGTCCTACGAGCTCGCGTATCGAATGCAATCGAGCGCCACCGAAGCGGTCGACATCAGCTCGGAAGATGATGCCACCAAGCAGATGTATGGTTTGCACAACAAACGGACGTCGGATTTTGGCAGTAAATGTCTGATCGCCCGCCGCTTGATCGAACGCGGAGTGCGTTTTATCCAGCTCTATTCCGGAGGTGGCCACATCGAGGACACGTGGGACGGTCATACCGACTGCATCGGCAACCACAAGCTCCACGCGGGCGAGACCGATCAGCCGATCGGTGCTCTGATGACCGATCTGAAGCAACGCGGTCTGTGGGATGAAACGCTGATCGTGTGGGGCGGCGAGTTCGGCAGGACACCGACGAGCGAGGGGATCGGTAAGCCCGGGCGGGATCACAATTGGCTGGGCTTCTCGATGTGGCTTGCTGGAGCAGGCGTTCAGGGTGGACAGGCGATCGGAGCGACCGACGAGTTGGGATTTGAAGCGGTGGAGGACCGAGTTCACGTCTCCGACCTGCATGCGACGATCTTGCACTTGATGGGGCTCGACCACCGCCACTTGACTTACTTTTACAACGGGCTTGACCGACGATTGACGGGTCCGGACGAGGATCGCTTTCGCGTGGTGCGAAAGGCTATCGCGTAAGAAAGTACCGCGGATCGCCGATCAGCCATGCGGGTTGAGCGACGAGGCCGATCGAATCTCTTGGGGCTTAGTGATCGGACTTTGGGTTTAAATGGAACGATTTGACATTACGTCAAGGGCATTCAAGGACGATCCGTTCCCCACGCTGGCGCGGCTGCGAGACGCTGGACCGGTGGTGGCTGTCAAGCTGCCGATCATCGGTCGCGTGCAGCTGGTCACGACCTACGAGGCGGTCAACGACGTGCTCCGCGATCACAGTACTTTCGTCCGGGACGCCCGCAGCACTGGCAAGAGCAAGTTCTTGGATTTCCAATGGTGGCTGACGCGACCTTTTAAGTCGGTTGCTGAGAACATGCTGTCGAAAGACGAACCGGACCACCGGCGATTGCGAGGTCTGGTCGATGAAGCTTTTCAACGCCGCAGCGTGGACGACATGCGCGGTCGCATCTCCGAGGTCGCTGACGAGATACTGGACGAGACATGCCGTCCAGCCGGTCCAAACGGTACGATCGACTTCCTGTCCTTCTCGCGGCAGTTCCCTTTGGCTGTTATTTCGGAGCTACTGGGATTACCCGAGACCGATCGTCCACGCTTTACCCGCTGGGCGAGTGGCTTAAGCACGGTCAAGTCGTTCGCCGGGCTGCTGATGTTGGCGCCCAACATGTATCGGATCGGGGGTTACTTTCGACAGCAGATTCGGCAGTGCCGCCGAGAACCCCGCGATGGGCTGTTGTCGTTGTTAGTGGAAGTTCATCGTGCCGGCGAAACACTGAGTAACGATGAGTTGTTAGCGATGGCCTTTTTGTTGCTGTTCGCAGGACACGAGACGACAACCCACTTAATCAGCGGCGGGCTGCTCACGCTGTTGGACCACCCCCGGCAGAAGTCGGAGCTGATGTCGGACTGGAGCCAGGCTGGGACGGCGGTCGACGAGCTGCTGCGCTACAACACGCCGGTTCAGCTGACCAAGCCGCGCATGCCAGTGCGGGACATGCAGCTGCATGGGAAGACCCTCAAGCGGGGCCAATATTTGATGCCGATGTTGGCATCGGCGAATTCCGATCCGGCGAAGTTTGCCGACCCCGAGCGATTGGATATCCATCGCACGCCGAATCCGCATCTTGCTTTTGGAACAGGGATCCACGTTTGCCTCGGGCTCAAGCTGGCCCGAATGGAAGCAGAAGTGGCCTTCGAAAGGGTGCTCACGCGATATCCGGATCTCGAGCTGGCAGTGCCCCGGCAACAGGTGCAGTGGACCGAGCGGGTCGGCATGCGTGCGTTGGAATCCCTGCCAATTCGATTAAACTCGAAGTCGTAGAGGTAACACCCACCGCGGTTAAGGACTTCCTGTAGCTGAACCTGCCAGAGTTTGCTTGTAGCCGAATTCGCCAGAATTTGGACCAGAATCTGGACGCAATCCGCCAAACTCTGGCGAGTGCGGCGATGATCCGACAGCAGCCGAACGTTTGGAAGAAGTCCTTAGCGGCATCCGGTGGCATCATTTTTCACGACTCGTTGTATTTCACGCCATGTCCGATCAGGCTCCTTGGTTCAGCGCGCGATCATTGCTGCTGGTAATGCTCGCCGCAGTCGTGATCGCAGCGGTTGCCCTCTGGCAGCTAGGCTTTGATCCGCGCGACGGCCGCTTGGCTGCAGTCACGCTGGCTGCGGTTGCAGCAATCTGGTTGATCTTGGAGTTCGTCCGTCGTCGCTTTCGGTTAAGTTTACGGACCTTCTTCGTCGCCTTTACGGCTACGATCTTGGTACTGGGCGTGTACGCCGATCGCGGAGTCAAGGTGTTGCAACGACGGCAGGCTGTCGAACGCATCCGTCGAACTGGGGGGACAGCAGAGTTCAAGCGGACGGAAGCCTGGTTCCGCACCGAGGGCGGGCTCGTGCTTCCCAGCTGGTTACGTCAAATCTCGGCCGGCAATGCTTTCGGCAAGGTGTGGCGGGTCGACTTGCCTGCTGCCTGCGACGATGCCGAGTTACGAGTGGTTCGTCCTGCCTTGATTGATGTGACGACCCTGCAGTTGGATCATACTCAGGTCACGGACTCAGGACTTCAGCATCTGGCCAACCTGGGCGCGCTGCAAGATCTGATTCTTGGCGGCCACCAGGTGAGCAGAACGGGCGTGCAGCACTTGCGGCGTGTTCCCCAGTTGCGGCATATCACTTTCTGGAGGACGGATATCACTGCAGAATCGACGGCCTACCTTGGCGAGCTTCCGCAGCTGACTGTGTTGGACTTTTACAGTACGAATCTTGCTGACGGGAGTTGCCGGCACTTGCGGGACCTCGATCGCGTCGAGGAGCTTCACATTCGGGATTCTCGTTTGGCGGAGGAGGAACTATCGCACCTCCGCCACATGAACGGCCTGCGCGTTTTGGATTTGAGCCGGTCGGCTGTTTCGGACGGCGCGATCAAGTACCTGAAGGAGCTACAGCAGTTGACGTTGCTGAACGTCGCTTTTACTGAAATCACTCCGGAAGGGATTGCTCAGCTGCAGGCGAGTTTGCCGAATTGCCGCGTTTACGTACCCGATTGGTGAGCACGTTTATTTCGTGCCGGCGGCCAGCAACAGCGCACCATGCACGACGACTTCCTCGCCCAGGTCGGCGGGTACGATTTCACAGTAGCCGCGAAACGGCGGAAACATGTGGCGTTCGACTTCACGACGGAGGGGTGCAAACAGGAGCTCTTCGCCCAACTGTGACACACCACCTCCGATCACGATTCGCTGCGGGCAGAGCAACCGGATGACCTGGTTGAGGGTCCAGGCGAGGGTCTGCCAAGAGTTTTGAAGATGTCCCCGGGCGAGTTGGTTTCCCGAACGGGCAGCCGTGGCTATGGTGACCGCCGTGATTTCCTCGAGTTTTCCGCCGGCGAGTTCAACAAGCTCCGAGGCGTCTTGGGACTCCGAACCGTCTTGTTCCAGGGCGTGTTTGACCAGCGGCTGGATCCGCTCGGCGATGCCCCATCCCGAGCAAACGGATTCGAGCGTCGGGCCGGCGTGGTTGGCGGTGCCGGCCGCGTGGGGAACCTGCAGGTGGCCGACCTCCGAGGCCCCGCCACCGGCACCGCGGTAGATCGACCGCTCGACGATCAAGCCGCCTCCAATGCCGCTGCCGATCGTCATATAGAAGACCGGGGAATGGCCGGCACCGGCGCCCAGCACGGCTTCGGCCAGACCGGCGGTGTCGGCATCGTTTTGTAAGACGCAGCGGTGTCCGAATCGTTCGGCGCACCAGTCGGCTAGGGGAAATCGATCCCAGCCGACCACCTGATGAGACTTGGCGACGCGACCTGACGTGCTGTCGACGGGACCCCCGAATCCAATCCCCAGGCCTTGCAGCCTATCTAACGAGAGACCTGTTCGTTGGAGCAGTCTGCCGGTGAGGTGCTCGACCTGTTCGAGGATTCCGGGGGCACCGGCCGACGCTCGAGCGGTGGTGCGTTCCAGTTCGGCGAGGCGACCACTGCCGTCACCGAGTCCTGCTTGCAGTTTGGTTCCACCAATCTCGATACCCAAGTACATCGCTGCGTTCCCCGCCAATCTGTTGTGCGCTGCAGTATACTCGTTCTCGAGGGGACGGGAGCAGCAGCGGGGGACAGGATCAACATGACGAACAGGATGGAGTGGCGGCTCCAACTGCGGAATGCCCTGTCTCGCTCTTGCCGCGCAACAGTCATGTACAGCGCTCGGGAGGGCGAGGCTGGGGTGACGAAAACTTTGGACCACAACAGGCAGTGTCAAAAAGCAATTGCTATCGCAACATTTGGTGGGAGCAATGCATGCTAGTTGTCACAAAACCAATGCAATTCGAGGCAAACTCCTATACTGCGCCCGATAGCATCGAAGATGTTGGGACAAGTTCGCTCGGCGACTACCACATGTGGTGAAGAACGTTTCACCATCCCAGGGCGAGGCTCCTGCCGAGCCGAAATAGATCGGAGTGCTGGTTACCGTGGAACCGTGGGCTAACGCCCCGCGGCTGATCTTTTACTACGGTCCTTAGCCATCTTGTTGATCCTGTAGATCCTGTCAAAAAAGCAGAGACAGGATCAACATGATGAACAGGATGGAGTGGCGGCTCCAACTGCGGAATGCCCCGTCTCACTCTTGCCGCGCAACAGTCATGTACAGCGCTCGGGAGGGCGAGGCTCCTGCCGAGCCGAAATACATCGAAGTACTGGTTACTGTGTGGGAACCGTGGGCTAACGCCCTGCGGCTGATCTTTTATCACGGTCCTTGGCCATCTTGTCGATCCTGTAAATCCTGTCAACAGACAGAGGACAGGATCAACATGATGAACAGGATGGAGTGGCGGCTCCAACTGCGGAATGCCCCGTCTCACTCTTGCCGCGCAACAGTCGTGTACAGCGCCGGGAGGGCGAGGCTCCTGCCGAGCCGAAATACATCGAAGTACTGGTTACCGCGGGAACCGTGGGCTAACGCCCCGCGGCTGATCTTTTACTACGGTCCTTAGCCATCTTGTCGATCCTGTAAATCCTGTCAACAGACAGAGGACAGGATCAACATGATGAACAGGATGGAGTGGCGGCTCCAACTGCGGAATGCCCCGTCTCACTCTTGCCGCGCAACAGTCGTGTACAGCGCTCGGGAGGGCGAGGCTCCTGCCGAGCCGAAATAGATCGTAGTGCTGGTTACTGCGGGAACCGTGGGCTAACGCCGGCTAACGCCCAGCGGCTGATTTTGTAGCACGGTCCCTGTAGATCCTGTCAAATGATAGCGTTGCTCTCCCGGTGACCGGCGGCCGAAGTTGACGTGCAACTGCTAGCTGATGGAACCTCGTCTTGCGCTCGACGCGGTGTTGCGGGAGCAGGCGCAATCGGATACCGTACGCGCCAATCTTGCTGGGGCCTCATTTCGAGAATGGTCAATTATGAGATTGTTCGAGAACCCGGTTTTGCGCGCCGGAAAGATTCGCGCGATCGATGGACAGCTCTGCATCGACGAGCAGGTGCTAAGCGAGTTCCTCATGGCCTCTTACGACCCGCTCCCTGAATTTGAGGGCCCGCCAAACTACCGCTTGAAACGCAACGGGCGCGGTAAGGACCATCCGCGCTACGCCCGCTTCGTTTATGCGTTGGCGCGGCACTATCGGCCCGAATATGTGGTGGAGGTCGGGACGTTTGCTGGCGGCACGGCAGTTGGGTTTGCCAAGGCGCTGATCGAGAACGACCGCGGCCAACTAATCTGTGTCGATCAAGACTCATACAGCAGTGGCACTTTTCCGCATATCGTGCGGAGGAACCTGCAACGGGTCGGGCTTCCCGAGTCTCGGGTTCAGCTTTGCTGTGGGGACTCCAAGGAATGGCTTCCCAGGTTGTCCTACCAGCTTCCTGGCCAAGTCGACATCCTGCTTGTTGACGGAGACCACAGTTACGAAGGAGCGATGACCGATCTCACCAATGCTCTACCACTCTTGAAGCCGGGAGGGATGATTCTCGTCCACGATTTAGACCGCCGCCGTCGGATGGCGGAGGCGACAGACGAGCATCCGTACCCGGTTTACGAGGCGTTTCATCACTTCGCCACCGGCCATCGACTGCAGTGGTGCATCCTGAAGTTCATTCGGAAGCATCTGGGAATCATCCGGCTTAGTGAGTGCGCGGCGCAACCAACTCGCCGCGCTGCATAAGAACCGCCTGTAGGTGGTTGGCGGTTTTGAGCCTCGGAAAGCGCTACTGAGTGTTCAGCGTTGGAAGGTGCGCGGTGCGTGCCGCGTCGACCGACCCCACCGGGGGTAGGCGTTTGAACGACGCCGCGCCTGAGGAAGTCGGCTCGTCCAGTGGGGGTAGCGGAGGCGGCTCCTGATATTGTGAGTCCTCTGAGCTGTCCGCTTCCGATGCTTGCTCGAACGGATTCTGTAAGTCAAAGGACTCTTCGGCCGGTTGCTCGGCCGATGGATAGCGGTCGACTGCTGCCGCGGGAATCGCCTGGGACGGATAGAGGCGCTCGGCCTTGAAGCGGCCGAGCGGACCGATCGAGCCGAACCGTTCTTCATAGAACGCTACGCCGTGGGCTTGCAGGATGGTCCCCGTGGCCAGCTCTAGATTCGCCAGCTCGGTGTTGTATTGGGTGAGCGCCTGGGCCTCCGAGCTGATGGCGTTGCCCCAATCGACGATCGCCTGCAACACGGTGATGAACTGGATTAGACCGTTGACGTAGGCCCGAGTCTGTTGTTCGAGGTTGAGCGCCGCCGCCTCGCGGACAGCCTGTAGCCGCTTGTACTGCGCGTAGAACTGGTCCAGATTTCGCAGGTTACCGGCTAGGGTGTGCACCATCTGATGAACGCCTTGGGCGAGGTTCGCTCGGTCCCGCGCGATCAGCAACTCTTGCTGGCGTAGTGCTGCGCGTTCGCTCCGCAGCCCCAAGGGGACGGAAAAATTGACGCCTAAGGACCAGTCGGTAAACTGGCCCGCGCGCGATCTCAGGTCCGACCCGATGGGCATCTCGCCCTCCAGACCGTTCCAGCGGTAGAGGGCGGTGGCATCGACGCGCGGCGTCGCCTGATTCCTAGATTGCCGCAGCAACTGCTCGTCGGCCTCGACGATTAACTTCAGCTCAATGATGTCCGGTCTCTGCTGTTCCCCCAAGTCGACGATCTGCTGCCAGTCGATCCGCAGCTCGACGGCGTTGGGAGGCGTCACCGGCACGATCCGATGCGGCTCGTAGGGTGGCAGGCCGAGGATGTTCCGCAGCGCGGCCTCTCGTTGTAGTAAGTTGGCTTGAGCGGCGAGGAGGGCCACGCGGAAGTTCTCCAGCGCGACGCGTGTCTGGGACACTTCGCCGGCACTTGCCAGACCGACCTCTGCGGCCTTCTCGCTCCGCTGGTTGGCGAACTCAGCCTGCTGGACTTGCTGCTCGCGAGCCCACAGATCGGTGCGTGCGAAAACGAGTAACCAGTAGGCGGCGATGATTCCTTGGACGTGTTGCTGAACGCTGTCTTTGTACTGGAAGAAAGATCGTTCTGTATCGATCCGCGCCAACACGATCGGGATGCGGTTCACTGCCAACCCGCCGCCCTGCAAGAGTGGTTGGGTATAGCTCAAGTCGACCGAGGACCCAGTCTGAGGGTTCAGCGGGAACACGCCTGGACGAAACCGGCTGGCGTTCGAATTGACGCCGAAATCGACGGTCCCGCCGGTGCTGGTTTGCTTCGAGAGGCCGAAATCCAGGTTGTCGCTGCCGGTCCGCGTGCCCCCGATAATCGCCCTTGTTGGATCCAGCGGATCGAAGAAAGCGTTAGGAGGTTCGCTGCTGTTCCAGAAGTGCTCGGCCCGTACGGCTGGATCGAAACGAGCCCGCTGTTGGTCGATCTGTGTGTTCGAGATCGCCGCATCGTACACTGTGCGGCCGCTGCTCACCGCGCTAGCGCCTGCGAGTACTCGGACCACCTCCGAGTTGGCTAGCCCGAGGGCGATTGCTTCATTTAGTGAGAGATTCCTCGGCGGCAGGTCCGTTTGAGGGTCGGAGACGGTAGCTGGGCGGGGGATGCTAGCAAGTGGAAAGTGCGGAAGCTCAGATGGGTCCCGCACTTCGAGGGAAGTTTGTTCGGGTAAGATAAAGGGCCATAAGTCACCTGAAAAGGCGAACTTAGCGAACCAAAGCAGGCACAGACCGGTAGCCCAGCCGACCCGTCGAAGCCTCGCGTGTGCCGTTCGCATACTGTGAGCATTCGACGCGTTATCCGGGCTGGCTAAAAGATTTACCGCTGGCCGGAAAAGTTTGCCAGCGGGGTCCGCGGGTGTCGTCGAAGGTGTCCCAACTCGCCCCCCTACAGCGAAACAGCGCCGGATGCCGCTTGAGATTCCATGGAGAAGCGGGTGGGCCCGCTTTACTAGCATGCCGCCTCTGATTCTGTACTAATCCTGTCGCAATGAAGGACCTTCAATCTCGGACAGCGGGAATGCGATGGTAAGTGCGATCATGATCCGCGACTACGATCCGGTCTGGCCCGAGCGTTTTCAGGCGCTGCGCCAGAAACTATGGAGTGTCATGTTCGACTTTGCCCTGTCAATTGAGCACGTCGGCAGCACATCTGTTCCGGGGCTGGCCGCGAAGCCCATTGTCGACCTCGACATTGTGGTGCGTTCGGTAGGCGACATCTCAACTGCAATTACTCGATTGGCTACTTTGGGCTACATCCACAAAGGAGACGTTGGAGTTGAAGGACGCGAAGCCTTCGAGAATCCCCCAGGCGAGGAAGATCATCATCTGTATGTGTGTCCGGATGGCAGCCTTGGGCTTCGCAACCATCTGGCTCTTCGTGATTACCTCCGAGGCAACCCCGAGGCAGCGCGCGGCTACGGTGAACTTAAGAAGACGCTTGCGGCCAGGTATCCGCACGACATCGATCGGTACATTGCCGGGAAGACCGAATTCATCCTTCGGATACTCCACGATTGCGGGATAGGCACGGACGAATTGGAGGGCATCGCGTCAGCGAATCAACTTCCGTCCTAAGAAAGGACGGACTTGCCGGATTGGCAGGTGCGGTTTGGCAACGGACTCGCTGGCCTCGCAAACGACCCGACCTCGCCGGTACGATTCTGTGAGCGTGGTCGGCGAACGGCAGATCGCATGGCAGTGGTCGAAGTGATCTTAGAACGGAGGCTACCAACGTGAAGCTAGTTGTTGCCACCTGCCAGTTTCCTGTAGGCAGCGAGATCCAGGGGAACACACGCTACGTGCTGCGACAGATACGAAAGGCGAAGGGTCTCGGCGCGCACGTAGCTCACTTCTGCGAAGGTGCTCTATCGGGCTATGCTGGGACCGATTTCGACTCTTTCCAGGACTTTGACTGGGGGCTTCTGAGGTCGTGCTCGCTCCGTGTCATCGAGCTTGCCCGCGAGCTCGGAATTTGGGTCATTCTCGGCTCGAGCCACTCACTATCACGTGGGCGCAAGCCTCACAACTGCGCATACGTCATAAGCGACCACGGTGAAATCGTCGATCGCTATGACAAGCGATTCTGTGCAGGAGATCGATCCGGAAAGACTGGGGACCTCGCACACTACACACCCGGCGATCACACCTGCATCTTCGCAATTCGCGGCATCCGTTGTGGAGTCCTTGTCTGCCACGACTACCGATACCCAGAGCTATACCGTGAGTACAAGCGGCATCGTGTGCAAGTCATGTTTCACTTGTTTCATGCCGGAAATATTCCTCCTTCACGGCTCAAGGCGATGCAGGCGCAGGTGGGCGCGAAGTTCCACGGTCTAAACAACGGAACTACCTACCCGGAAATCACCATGCCCGCGACTATGCAGGCCGCGGCTGCGAGTAGTCACTTATGGATCAGTTGTAGCAACACGTCGGCTCGCCAGAGCTGCTGGCCCGCCTTCTTTGTTCGGGCGGATGGCGTCGTCACAGGGCGCCTTCGTCGAAATACCGCAGGCGTCCTTGTATCGACGGTGGATACGCAACAGCCGCTGTACGATTCAACCCGTGTCTGGCGCCGCAACGCCATGCGAGGTGTACTTCACTCCGGACGAATCGTATCCGATGCGCGATCTGAAAACCGAACGGAACTGTAGTCGCCTGCTGCGGAGAGACGAGTCCAGCTTGCTGTCGTATCAACTGTTGCGTTTACAAAGCGGAGGCAAAATGATCTTCTATCGCAGCGGATTCCTTCGATGGCACAACACACCTCCTTGCAACCAGCGATTCGATGAAGCGACTTGCTTTCAGACCGTCGAATCGCGTTTGCCGTGTTATGCTAGATTACCCAGAATGTCGCAATCGCCCTGAGCCGCCTGCCCTCAGCATACGAGTTGTCGCCGGTACGGAATTGGCCGATCCAACGCCGCAGTAACTCCGACCGACGAATCAGGTGAAGTCGACTTGATGTGCTTGTGAAGTGACGCCCTTCCAGCCGCGCCTCACAAAACCACAGGTCTTGGAATCGCTCTGAAGCTACAATATCCGTGCCATGGCTTCAAAACGGCTTCATCAATTCAGCGTACGCGGACTGCTTGGCCTGGCCTTGATTGTCTGCCTATCGCTTGCATGGTGGCGTGAACACTCACAACATCAAGAACTGCTGAACGGCTACGCATCGCTCAGTTACCCGGCGGTGATGTTCTGGTCGCCGGCCGGCGTAGAACGGTTCGATGTTGGCATCGGTACGTTCACCGTGGGTGGCCACCTGTTGATGGACCCCGATAAGTCGTTGCCCACTTCAGTCACGGGTCAGGCCGAGTTTGTGCGGACGAGTGACAGCCATGTCATTGCCCGATGCGAATTGAGCGTGGATGAACGCGACATCAACGTACTGGAGTTCTCTGGAGAAGTCTTCGCGGGAAACCCGAGCGATCTCGAGACGGGTTACTACTTCGTTCGCGTGACGATCAGGGAAAGCGGCACCGGTGAGTTGCTAGCTGAGGCGACGCAACTGTGCGAGTTGGTCGATGGCCGACAGGTACAAAAGAAGCGAGCCGTCCCAGATAACGACCGGGATTGATGGGACTTCGTGCGTGCGTACGACGGGCTGTCCGGCGGCTCGGAAATCATGGCCGAGTCTCGGTAGAATGATCGCGTCTTCGGCAAGGGCATCGCTGTTGAGTGCCGCAGGTGTCGGGCACGAATTCAGATGTACTCGAACCAAAGGCCAGGTGGCTCCGGCTTTCGTCTTTTTTTTTGGAAACCCGCTGATTGGGGTAGAATGAGTCTGAGCGGCCAGATTGCTGTGCCATGAACTCGAGTGTTTCTGGATTTCGTTGTGTGTGGAGTTTGGTCTCTGCCGTTGGTCTTTTCTGTAGTCGGCGATTGGGGCCTAAACAGCCTGTGCGTCGTGAAGTAGTAGTCGAATGCGTAACGCAGTCTCTTTTTGCCTTGCCGGATATCTGTCAATCGCAGCAGTGGGATCGGCTGACGACCGGTTGCCGACACTTGCCGATGCATTACTCGGTAGCATACGTGAGCCAGCGCCAGGGCAATTCGCGACTCCTGACTCCGTTGTCACACACGCGCTAAACGCGATAAGAAACCACGACGTGGACGAGTACCTCAGATGTGTTCCAGTTCGGGAACTTCATCGCACGCATGATTTGAGGTTTCACTTGCGGCAAAGTGGCGCATACGTACCACCTCCCAGTCGAATTCCAAAGTCCGATTACCTGAACCTCCAGAGGACTATTGCTGAGCACCTGCAAGTCTTCTATCAAATCGCACTGGATGTCTTCTTGAGGGGTGACTCCCTCGAAGTCCGAACTGTTGATCCAGAGACAGCAGAAGGACGCAAGAATATTGACAAGGTGCTTAGCCAATTCGATGTGGACAAGCTGCAGCAGCTGAGAGCTGGAGAAATCCGGATTGAGATCCGCGGAGAGGCTCACATCCTTGATCGGCACAGGGTATTGGGCGTATCTAAGCTCGCTGTGTTTCACACCAGTCTGAAGGACGGCAGCCACGAGATGAGGTTGTGGGGAGTCGCTGGGAAGATCGACGATCATTGGAGAATACTTTCGGCCTACGAAGGGCGGTAGGTTTACTTCCGCGTCAATAGATGACGGGCTCTATGCACAAAGTCAGGAGCGAAACAAATGGTGCAGAGGCTTGCTGAGTTCGCGGTCGTCAGTCTCGCCGTGTGTCTCCTGCACATCATCGGCAACGCTGCGATCGTCCATGGCGAAGATGGAGAACAACAGCCCGCTGACTTCACGTTTGGCGACGTCAAGTACCATCACCGGTTCACAGAGGGCGACCAACGTGAATACACCCCTCACGAGCAAGGGGATTTGAAGACTTGGACGGACATGGTGACGCTCCACCTCTATCCGGCCGTGAAGGATGGAAATGGACTTGCTAAAACTGCCAATACTGTTCTGACAAACTACAAAGCGAGCAGAGGCAGGGTGATCAGAACGGCTTCAGTGCCCAGGACGGAAGAGAAAGCGGCCGAGCACCTGATCGTCGTGGTCTTTGGCCGACCTGATTTCATCGAGGTGGCGTTCGCCAGATTCAGGATGTTTGACGGGACCGGGAGTGCCATCATCTTTTCGCATCGAGTTTATGGAAACGAGGTCGGCCAGGAGATGAGTGCTTGGCTCAAAGCAAATGGCCCACAGCCGGAGAAGACACTGATGAAATGGGACGAAATGCCGAAACCAGCCAACTGATGCCCGCGCTGCCAGGAAGCGAACGAAGGTTGCTTTGGCCATCGCCCGCGCTCGTGGTCGTTGCGGTGCCCGCGGCCGGAGTTCGAGGAGGCAAAAGTGTTGGCGAAGCTCGTCGACGACAAGTCCGTCTCCATCGACGAGATCTGCGAGTCGTTGAAAATCTCCCGGTCAACTTACTACCGCTACCTCGCGATGGACTCGCGTGACCCACCAGAACAGGTGCGGTAAATTGGTGTTTGGTTTCCTTTGAGAGAGGGCGTCTAGTGAAGCGAGCTGCTGTATTAGTTGTGCTGACGGCAACCCTCGTGGTGCTGCTCAAGTTCGCCTCACCTTGGATCTGCTGCGGTTGGTACGACCTTACTGTTGAGATCGACAGAGAATTTGCTCCGAATGTCTCTCGCGTTTCATATATGGGAGCCAACCGCGGGCTGTCGGAGGCGGTGATTGCGAGCGTTGATGAGTATCTAGAGTTCATGGACCATCAGGATTCGGTCGAGCCGATCATCCTGCCAGTTGGCTTCTCCTATCGTGAGGTGCTCGGTCAAACGTGGGGCGACGTCCAGGAATACTCGGATGTCATCGTTGTTCTTCATCACGATGACGGATCAAAAGAAGTACATCGTCTGGAGGTTCCGCACCGAGATGACACCCGTCGGATCCTCGTCGGCGCGGCAACCAAGACGCAGCCCGACATCTCTCCCGTTTAACGACCACAAGCGAGACAGCGCCTAAATGCAACAGCTTCTCCGACTGCTAGGAATTATCTGGGCATCGCCCTACACACTGCTTGGCTTGATGGTCGGTTGTGTTGGCTTATGTACGGGTGGTCACGTTCGTGTCTGCGGGGGTGTGGTCGAGTTCTACGGTGGTGCTGTCAAGTGGCTCGTTACTCAGTTGCCTCATGGCCAATTCACGCTGGCGTTCACGTTGGGCCATACAATCCTCGGGCAATCAGACGCATCGCTGGACATCTCAAGAAGCCACGAGATGGTTCACGTTCGGCAATTCGAGCGATGGGGGCCGTTCATGGGACCAGCGTATCTCGCGTCATCTCTGGTGCTGTGGATCGTTGGGCGACAGCCCTATCGCGACAATCCGTTTGAGCGCGAGGCGTATGACACGGGAGGCGCGGACTCGTGAAAGGCAGTTGCTGTCGCAATACGACCGGAGTTGGAACAAGTGATTTCCAGGTGTGAATTTGACGGTGCAGTGAAGCTCGTTAGATTTCGACGGTAGCGGCGTCCGAGAAACGACCAAATGTGAGACAGTCAGATGCGCCGACGCAAGAGCTTAACTACCGATCCTCGGCAGCTCGAACTGCAATTCACTGGAGTCAGTGACACCGACGCCGTTCACCTTAAAGGGCTTGCGGTGGGCAATGTCAGTGTCTTCCAGGGGCGTTCGCGGAAGTCGGTCTTCCCCTCCGTAATCTCGATGTACTGATCGACATCCACGTCGCGAAACTGCTGCGTCTGTCGACTGGTGGGCCAGTACACTTCGAGCAAGCCCAAACGACTCGCCTTGCCGACACCGATTTCCTGGCGGAGCGGATTTGCGCCAAAGCTACTCCCGCTGCCCACCCACCGAAAGACGGAGCGCCTTTTGCCATCCTCTTGGAAGACCAATCGAATTCTGGCTCCGATTCCAGAGCGATTTGATTTCGTCCCCACCAAGTCGATGGCGATCCAGTGATTCCCGAATCCTGGGTTCGCGAAGAGAGCGTTGGTGAATCCATCTCCGGGAAACGCCCCGCCCATCACAGTAAAAATATCCTGATCGCCGTCATTGTCGATGTCGGCGAATGAAACTCCGTGGCCTTTCTGAACATGACCGAATCCCCCCGCCATCGTGACATCGGAGAACCCGCCCTGGTCGCCGTTGTTCAGGAACATCAAGTTGGGCATCAAGGCCACGTACTCGGTATAGCCGGTACCCAAGTAGTAGTCCAGGAATCCGTCGGCGTTGAGATCGCCGAAGTTGGAGCCCATCGGAAGCGTCACTCGACCAACCCGTTGATCTGCCGCCACGTCGCGAAAACCGCCGCGTCCGTCGCCCTGGTAGAGGTGATCCACTTCGGAATCATGGGGTTCGTTAAGGAAATCAGCCGCAAAGTGATCGATGCCTCCTTTCACGTGGTACGCCGAGACATAAAAGTCCAACTTGCCGTCGTTATTGAAGTCCCACGACCACACCGGGAAACTGCGCAGCGGCGCTGTGACGCCCAATTCCGACGCCACGTCGGAGAACGTCCCATCACGATTGTTGTGGTACAACCGGTTGGGATGCCCCAGATTCGAGACGTAGAGGTCCGGGAAGCCGTCGTCGTCGTAGTCTCCCCAGGCGACGCCCTTGGCGTACCGCTCGTTGGTGACGCCGGCGCTGGCCGCCACATCCTCGAAGGTGCCCCTGCCGTCGTTCCGGAAGAGCTGGCTGGGCATCTCTTCGTTGCCAATGTAGAGGTCCAGATCACCGTCGTTGTCGTAGTCCGCCCATTCGGCGGTCTGTGTCGGCAAATGGATATCGCCCAAGCCGACCGCGAACGTTACATCTCGGAATCGCGCCTGGCCGTCATTCTGCAAGAGCGAGTTCGGATGAGACGACATTCGGCCCATCCATCCGCCACGCAAGACCAGAATGTCCAGGTCTCCGTCATTGTCGTAGTCTGCCTGCTTGAGGTTCAAACCGCCCAACAAGCCCGCAAACCCCGCTTGTTCGCTGCGATCCTCGAACGAGCCGTCTCCAACATTGCGAAAATAGCGTAGCGACACCGACGGATTCCAATCCGAGACAACAATGTCCAGGAAACCATCACGGTCAAAATCGTCGACGATGGCCCCTCCGGCCAAGCCGAAAGTGTCGAGTCCTAGTGCGGCGGCGATGTTTGGGAAACGGGGAAAGTCGCGTTCCGACTCAAACCGCTCGGTCGGTATGAGATACTCCGAAGGTACGCCGCTGGGGTAGCTTCCCAGCGTCATGTGCGAAAGATTGAGCAGCCAACGATCCGCGACGCTCTCCGGTCGTTGCTCCAACAGCCGCTCCAAGTACTTGATCGCTTCTTGGGACCCGCTCGGTCGAGTGTGAATTCCGCCTCCGGCGATAGGCAGGATGCAGCTCTCGCCTGTCTGGCAGAAAACGCAATTGTCGGTTTCGCCGCGGCGAAGATGGGCGACCGCCAACGCCCGATTGACTTGCTTCTGGTACTCGCCCATTTCGTTGGTCGAGACCTGCTCGCGGAAACTCGGAAGCGCATCCCGTACGAATTCATAGGTTTCGATGGCTTCGAGCGTTCGGCCCAGTCTCAGCAGCGCACGACCTCGCTGGTAATGCAGCGAAACTCGCTGCCCTTCGGTCAGTTCCGTGGCTAGCGTGGCGTCGATCTGCCTCAGAACGGCTTCGCCGAAATAGTCATTCTTGTCGTTCAGCGTGCGGTGTTCCAACTCCGCAAGCGCCGCGATCATCGAGTGATGACTGTCGCTTTTGTTGAGTCCGGACCAAACCGAGAAAGAGACGGCTAGGACGACCAGGCCAACCAACAAACCACGCTTCCGTAGCACAACAACTCCCTCGGCGCCCAACGCACTGTGGTTCAAGGAGTTCACCGTTTTCTTGCGGCGGCGAACCGCATCTTAAACCCCGCGGAGCGTGTCCACAAGGAATCGCGGCACGCGCCCGATCAGGCTGTGGCTGTCAACGGCGGTAGACAGGATCAACATGATGAACAGGATTCGGTGGATGGCTCTGCGGCGGAGTGCTCATCACATCCACTACAACAGTCATTTAGGACGCTCGGGAGGGCGAGGCTCCCGCCGAGCCGTTTGCCCGCTTATCGGTTTCGTGCTTACTCTGCTTCTGGCGGACGGCACACGGAGTGTGCCTGCTACAGTTTCGGTGGAAACCGTGGGCTAACGCCCAGCGGCTGATTTTGTATAGCAGAAGACAGGATCAACATGATCAGCAGGATTCAATGGATGGCTCTGCGGCGGAGTGCTCATCACATCCACTGCAACAGTCGTTTAGGACGCTCGGGAGGGCGAGGCTCCCGCCGAGCCGTTTGCCCGCTTATCGGTTTCGTGCTTACTCTGCTTCTGGCGGACGGCACACGGAGTGTGCCTGCTACGGTTTCGGTGGAAACCGTGGGCTAACGCCCAGCGGCTGATTTTGTATAGCAGAAGACAGGATCAACATGATCTGCAGGATTCAATGGACAGCTCCGCGGCGGAGTGCTGATCACTCCACTGCAACAGTCATTTAGGACGCTCGGGAAGGCGAGGCTCCTGCCGAGCCGTTTGCCCGCTTATCGGTTTCGTGCTTGCTCTGCTTCTGGCGGACGGCACACGGAGTGTGCCTGCTACAGTTTCGGTGGAAACCGTGGGCTAACGCCCAGCGGCTGATGTTGCAGAGCAGAAGACAGGATCAACAGAATTCAATGGATGGCTCCGCGGCGGAGTGCTCATCACTCCACTGCAACAGTCATTTAAGACGCTCGGGAGGGCGAGGCTCCTGCCGAGCCGTTTGCCCGCTTATCGGTTTCGTGCTTACTCTGCTTCTGGCGGACGGCACACGGAGTGTGCCTGCTACAGTTTCGGTGGAAATCGTGGGCTAACGCCCAGCGGCTGATTTTGTATAGCAGAAGACAGGATCAACATGATGAACAGGATTCAATGGATGGCTCTGCCGCGGAGTGCTCATCACATCCACTGCAACAGTCATTTAGGACACTCGGGAGGGCGAGGCTCCTGCCGAGCCGTTTGCCCGCTTATCGGTTTCGTGCTTACTCTGCTTCTGGCGGACGGCACACGGAGTGTGCCTGCTACAGACCCCGTTTCCCCGCCGGTCGCACACACGGTCACGGCTCTATTAACTCTTCGGGTTCCTGGTGTTGGTGCAGCACTTGCAGCACGCGGCGGAAATCTGATGTGTCTT
Source organism: Pirellulaceae bacterium (assembly GCA_965223305.1). GTDB lineage: Bacteria > Planctomycetota > Planctomycetia > Pirellulales > Pirellulaceae > CBDCWT01. The sequence continues at coordinate 39,408 of CBDCWT010000044.1, forward strand.
CCACAACTTTACCGTCCCGGAGAACGATGGTCCGCTTGGCGTTGCGGGCAACGTCCTGGTCGTGTGTCACCAAGATAACCGTGATGCCGTGTTCTTCGTTTAGCTGGCGGAATAGCCCAATGACCTCTTTGCTGGTCTTGGTGTCGAGATTCCCGGTTGGTTCATCACAAAGCAGAATCGATGGCTGATTGACCAATGCCCGGGCGATCGCCACACGTTGCTGCTGCCCACCGGAGAGCTGGCTGGGGTGATGGTCGAGGCGGTCGCCCAAGCCGACCTTCTCCAACAGTTCGATGGCTCGTTGGCGGCGCCGGCGAATGGACCGTCCCCGCACGTAGAGCAGCGGCAGCTCCACGTTTTCCAGTGCCGAAGTGCGGTTCAACAGATTGAAGTTCTGAAAAACGAATCCGATTTGGCGGTTGCGAATCGCCGCTCGCTGGTCGCGCGACATGGAGACCACTTCGTCGCCGTCCAACAAATAGCTGCCGCTGGTGGGACGATCGAGGCAGCCCAGCGTGTTCATCAGGGTCGACTTGCCGGAACCGGAGGGGCCTACCAGCGCCACATACTCGCCTCGGTCGATGTCCAGGGTCGCCGTTTTGAGGGCCTCGACTTTGACCTCGCCGAGGTCGTAGACCTTACCGATCTCACGCAGCTCGATAAGCGGCATCTGTTGCTTTGCCCTTGGTCCGCTACTCGTAGCGAAGCGCTTCGATCGGGTCGAGTCGGCTGGCCCGGCGGGCCGGATAGTAACCGAAGAAGATCCCCACCGCGGCGGCGAAGCCCATCGCGATCAGCGCGGCCGGGACCGATATCACGATCGGCCAGTCTGATCCGGAGCTGACCGAGTTGATCGCCATCGTGGCTCCTGCCGCTGCGGCCATGCCCAGTGCCACACCAACGATGCCCCCCACACAAGACAGCAGCACGGCTTCCACCAGGAACTGGCGGAGGATGTCTTTGCCGCGCGCCCCGATGGCCATCCGAATGCCAATCTCGCGCGTTCGCTCGGTGACGGAAACGAGCATGATATTCATGATGCCGACACCACCGACTAGCAGCGAGATGCCAGCGATCGCTGCCAACATCAGCGTCATCGTGCCGGTCACTACGCCCAGGGTCGCGGCGATCTCAGTCGTGTTGTGCACGCGGAAGTCGGCCCTTTCGCCCGGCGCGATGCGATGTCGTTCGTAGAGCAGCTGTTCAATTTCCATGGTCGCCCGCGTCATCTGCGAGGTGGAGCGGGCCGAGACCATGACCGCGTGAACGTCGTTGAATCCCGAACCCTGCAAACGCTTGCGGACTGTGGTGAAGGGCATCACGACGATGTCGTCTTGATCTTCGCCGACCATATTGGCCCCCTTGCGCTCCAGCACGCCAATCACACGGAAAGGGATGTTCTTGATGCGGATCGTCTGGTCCAGAGGAGCGACGGTTTGAAAGAGCTTGGCGACGATTGTCTGGCCGATGACGCACACCTTGGCAGCCGAAGTGACGTCCCGAGCAGTAAAGAACCCGCCGCTACGAAGCTGCCAGTTTCGGACGGTCAGGTAGTCTTCACCGACCCCAAACATCTCTTTGGGGCTCCAGTTGGCATTTCGATAGATTACCTGTCCGCCCGTTCCTACCAACGGCGATGAAGCGAGCACCGAGGCACACTCCTCGCTGATTGCATCGGAATCGGCAGCGGTCAGCGTGGGAATTCCCGACTGGCGAACACCTCCGCGCTGCTGGCTACCGGGGATGACAAAGATCACGTTGGTGCCGAGCATCTCAAACTGCCCTTGCACCAACGAACTAGCACTCTGGCCGATCGAGACCATCGTGGTCACAGCGGCGATGCCGATCACGACCCCCAACACGGTCAAACCGGCCCGCATTTTGTTCTTCGCCAGCGCCCGCAAGGCGATGCGTAGCACGTCAAAATACTTCATCGATCGAGCCGCCTTCTCCTAAAGTTGCGCTTTCGGCTCAGTTATATGCGCGAACGCAGTGGGGAATGACTTGCGTTGGTAAGCCGACTGCCCCTCGCTGACGCTTCGGGTTACGAAAAACAGACATTCGACTTCCTGTCTCTGGCAGACGCCGAACAGTGCAACTTCACGCTTACTTGGGTTTGATGCCAGTGACCAACTCGACATCGTCCTCCAGGTCTCCGGTGACATATTCCGAGTACTTGTGATCTTCCAACCCAGTGACGACCTCGACGGCTCGTAGAAACTCGCCGTCGACAACCCAAACATGGCGCTGCGTGCGCCGCTGCTGTGCGGCGGCGCGTTCTCGAGCTGGCTGCAGCGAAGCGTCCGAGTCATCGTCGCTGGCAAAGCGACTTCCGTCGAGCAGGTCGCGGTCTTCCTCGCGAACGTGCTGGGCGTCAGCGGGAAAGAACCGCAATGCCGCTTTGGGAATCTTGCGGACGTCGTCTTTGGCGTCCACCTCGAACGAAACCGTAGCGGTCATTCCAGGCAGCAGCTTCAAGTCGGGGTTGGCAGCGGCAACAACAACCGGATAGGTGACGACATTTTGGGTGGTGGTTGAGCTCATGCGAACTTGTTCGATCTTGCCCTCGAAAAACTCACCCGGGTAGGCATCTACCTGGAACGTCGCCAGACGTCCCTCGCGCTGGGCCTGCTTGATGGAACCCATATCCGCTTCGACTACCGAGGCAAACAGGTGGACTTCTTTGCGTAGGTCTTCGGCGATAATAAACAGCTCCGGAGTTTGAAACGCGGCGGCCAGAGTCTGGCCGGGTTCGATTTTGCGGTCGACGACGATCCCATTGACGGGCGATGTGATCACCGTGTACTGCAAGTTCTGCTGCGAGTTGGTGAGTGAGGCCTCGGCCTGCAGGACGGAGGCCTCGGCAACCTTCAACTGTGCCCGCAGCGCCTGGGTATTAAAGGTCAACGCGTCCATCTCGGTGTCCGAAAGAAAATCTTCGTTCTCGGCCCGCAAGCGATTTCCCCGGTTCTCGTTGTTGATCGCCTGCTGCAGCTGCGCCCGCACGCGCTCCACCTCGGCTTTGCGTGTCTCCAAAGTGGCCAGGTCGCGCTTCACGTTGGCTTCAAATAGGCGTGGATCGACCTTCGCCAGCACATCTCCCACCTGCACTTCGTCATTGAAGCCGACCAGCAGATCTTGGATGGGTCCCGAGACAAAGGAGCCGATCGACACCTCCAAAACCGGCTTGACGGTGCCGGTAGCCGTGATTTCGGCGATGATTCGGCCGGTCTCGACCTTCTCGGTCCGCCACTTGGGGCGATTCCGCTCCTTCCAGTAGTCGCGCAGCGGGTTGTAGGCCGCAGCACCGGCGGCACCCAATAGAAGCAGCACGATGCCCACTCTGACGAGCGTTTTCATGGCTTTTAGCCCGGATTATTCATGAAGATCGTCGCGAGAGGTTGTAAGTACGTTCGTGGCAAGGAAGGCGAGCAATTCTTCCGCAGGCGTATTGAAGCAATACGTCGAGGGAGAATTGTGAAGCATGACGAAGCCACGGATGGACTTACGACCTCGCAGCAGATCGCTCATGAATCATTCGGGTTAGACTCGGTCCCCCCGCTGTTAGATGGACTGCCTAGGCTATCATACTCACACCTTGACCAAGCGGCCAATGTGCTGCGTTTGCAGGCTTGCAGGACGAGCTCGTTTGACGGCAAATCCGTTTGGCATGCCGGGACGTATGGCTGCTGATTCCAAGCGGCGTGTTGCCCTCGCCTGCCCAATCGCAGATAATTACTGAACAGGCCAGCGGGGAGCGTAATGAAGGAGTCGGAGGTGCAAGGTGGGATTCAAACGAACGATTCTCTTCGCAGCGGGACTGTTAAGCCTCTTCACAGCTGACGTACAAGCCCAGTGCCAGCGGGGCGGCGCCGGCACCCAAGGCACGATCAGGCAACCGACGTTTGCCGCGCGGCCGAGCATCCGTCAACAGGTCCAATTGGCCGCACTAGCGCGACAGGTCCAGCTGGGACGGTATCAGCTGGGTCAGCTACAGCAGGGTCAGCTACAGCAGGGACTCCTCCGCCAGCAGGCTGCTTTGCAGCGAACTCGAATGCAACAGCAGCTGGCTCAAGCACGGCGCTATCAGGCGGATCTTGCGCGCCGCCGGGCCGGTGCGGCAGCTCGGCGTCAGGAAACAGTGACTAAACGAGAGCGAACGCGACAAGCGAATCTGGCTCGGCGCGCCAAGCAGCGGGAGGGCACCGATCCCGGACGAAGCCAGGTCGAGCGGCTTGCTTCATTGATCCGAGAGTAGGTTTCGCAAGGCAAACCGCTGACAGGTGTGGGGCATAGGGAGGTGCGGAACACCCAGCCAGGTTGCAGTGTGCTATTACGCACACAGTGTGCGTTTTTGACGAATTGCACTGAGGCCTTCAATCAGCAAGAACTAGGTGTAGGTTTGCCCCCTAGCCGGGGGGCAGGCTTAGAGCCGCCGAGCACGCCTGCCCAGCTCGGTGGCTCGCTTTGCTTTACAACCCTGGGCTTTACGACACGGGGCTTTACGACACTGGTCATCAAGGAGGATCCACGTGGTCCGCTTTTCGCTTGCTAGCTTGATGCTGATTCTGGTCTACGCTTCGATCAGCTGCGCCGCGTTGGTTCACGCGACGGGCATCTGGCCTCAGGTGGCGGTCACCATGACCGTCGTTGTGTTGTTGCTGTTCACGCTGGGCGCCGTGTTTTGGCAGGGTGCAGCTCGTGTTTTTGCCGTAGGAGCCTCGATCACGGGAGGGATCTACTTTCTGCTTGTCTTTACAAGTGTCCTCAACGTGCGCGAGTTTCTGTTGACGGAGACAGCAGTGCGCTATCTCTTCAACACGATCCACTCGTCACCGGCGACAGCGAACCCCACCACAGTGCAGAGCGTGCAGAATACGGCCTTCGGTCCCGTGGTCGCCCAACGAGTTGTTTACATGGCTCCGGCGACTCCTGCTCCGCCGCTCCCTGCCACGCCGCAGCGCCCGATTGTCGCGGCCGCACCACCGCCACCCCGTGCCCTTCCTTCCTATTACTCGGCAACCTTCGCAGCGGGCGTTCAACCGGCCATGTTCGGCAGCATCGGGCACTCGATCTGGTCAGTCATCTTGGCATGCTGTGGCGGTTTGCTGGCGCAGGTGATCGCCCGGCGTCGGGGGCAAGGTGTCAGGTCCAACGAAATGACTCACTAACAGTCATTTGGCATTCATTGCCGGGTCGCGGCGGCTACAGCTGTTGCAGATGGGTCATGCTCTGCGCGATGCTGTCGATGGGGTCGGGAGACTGGTCCTGTTCGACGTGGCATTGCTGGGCACCGACCTCGCGGGCCACCCGCACTGCCGCAGGAATATCAAGCTCACCGTTACCGAGTTCTTTGAAATCCTCGTGTGGGACTTGACCTTCGTCGTGCTGAATTGACGCGCCTCGCTTCATGTCCTTGAGGTGCACCTGGCAGACGCGGCCTGCGAGCTTCTGCATAGCGTCAATGGGGTCTCGGCCGCCGATTGCCACCCAAAAGATGTCCACTTCAAACTGGACCAGCTTGTGGTCGAATTCGTCCACCAGCACGTCCCACCCGGCCCGTCCACCAGCGAGTTTGGCGAACTCGAAGGAATGATTGTGGTAGCACAGCTGCAGGCCCGCTTGTTGGCATTTTTCCCCGGCACGGTTGGCCTGTTCCGCATGCCGCTGAAAGTGCTCGACCGTCTCCCGGTGCCCTTTGCCGATGTAGCCAAAGACCAAGTACTTCAGTCCGAGCTGCTGCGCCTTGGCCAAGATATCGTCGAAGTTGGGTCCGCTGTCCGGATTGCCAATCGACTGCCAATCGATGAAGGCCGACGTGACCCGCAGGCCTGCGTCGCGGGCGGCAGGCACAAACTTGTCGGCATCGAGTACGCGCATCAGTTCGACTTGCTTGTAGCCAGCGTCGGCCACCGAGCGCATCGTACTGGGCACATCTTTTTCCAGCTGATTGCGGACCGTCCACAACTGCAGACCGATCGATTCCATGAATGGATGCTTGGCTGGCAGTCCGCGGACCGTGCGGGCTAAACCGGCGGCGAGAACCGAAGTTGTCGTTGACCAGAGAAAGGTGCGCCGTTGCATTGGGGGGCTCCTGGGGAGTTGTTTTGGTCGAAAGCGTGCGCCGCGAACTAACCCGAATTATTCATGAGCGATCTGCTGCGAGGTCGTAAGTCCATCCGTGGCTTCGTCATGCTTCACAATTCTCCCTCGACGTATTGCTTCAATACGCCTGCGGAAGAATTGCTCACCTTCCTTGCCACGAACGTACTTACAACCTCTCGCGACGATCTTCATGAATGATCCGGGCTAAGTTCCTATGATAGCCAAAACCACCGACGCGCCGTAGTGACGGCCTGCCCTCGTTGAAAGCCAGGCTGACCCGGCCGAGCCCCGAGTCTCCAGACTTGGCTGCGTGTGGCGACCTTCTCGATGACAACCGCTCCGGGGAACGACTCGTGTTGGGTTGAGAGCCTTGTCGGACCGGGGGCTCGCCTCGACCACCGGCGGTCGTTAAGCTCATGAAAACGGACCGCAGGAAATTGTCTGAGTGTATTGGCATGAGTGAATCGTCCCGTCTCCCGCGCAGTCCCGAGTTGATGTCACGGCACGATACCGGGTTACTGGTCGTCGACGTCCAGGGCAAGTTGATCCAGCTGATTCAGGACCACGCCCGTATCGTCTGGAACATCCGCCGGTTACTTGACGCCGCGGATGCGCTGGGAGTCGAGAGGGCGGGTACCGAACAGTACCCGGCGGGGTTGGGGCCGACCACCGAACCGCTGGCTCAGCGGTTGGGCCGGTTGCCGTCGAAGCTGACCTTCAGTTGTGGAGGTTGCCCTCAGGTTTTCGAGAACTTCAGGCAGAAAGGGGTCGACAAGATTCTAGTAACCGGCATCGAGACGCATGTCTGTGTCCAGCAAACGGTGTTCGACTTGCTGGCCAGTGGCTTTCGGGTCTATATCGCGGTCGACGCCGTCGGCTCGAGACACGAAATCGATCGGCAAACGGCGCTGGGACGTATGGACTCGGCAGGCGCGTATCTTACGACCACCGAAGCGGCGATGTTCGAGTGGTGTGACACCGCAGGCACGGCCGAGTTCAAGCAGGTCAGCACCCTGGTGCGGGGAGGAAGGTCCCGCAGCCCTGAATCGTCAAGCAGAATCGTCCCCCCCCCTCTTGGAGAGCACTGTGACCAACTTCTCGACACTCAATCCGCCGATTCGCACGCTATTGGGACCGGGCCCCAGCGACATTCATCCGCGGGTCTTGTCCGCGCTCGGTAAGAACACTGTCGGGCATCTGGATCCGTACTATCTGGAGATCATGAACGACCTCCAGCAGATGCTCCGCGAGCTGTTCGGCACTCACAATCGGATGACCTTGGCGATCAGCGGCACCGGATCTGCCGGCATGGAGGCGACGGGTCGTGAATCTGATTGAACCTGGAGACACGATGATCGTCGGGGGTCAACGGCGTCTTTGGCAGCCGGATGGTGGATGTGGCGCAGCGCGCGGGTGCGGAAGTCATGACCGTCGAGCGTCCCTGGGGTGAGGTGTTCACGCCTGCTGACTTCCAGCCGTTGCTTGACGCTGCCAAGCCCAAGGTCGTCGGGATCGTGATGGCCGAGACTTCCACGGGTGCCTGGCAACCGATCGAGGAGATCGCCCAGGTCGTCCACGACGCCGGCGGGTTGTTGTTAGTCGACGCCGTGACGGCGTTGGGCGGGCGTGCCAGTTGAGGTCGACAAGTGGAGAGTGGATGCAATCTACGCGGGGGGTCCGCAAAAATGCCTTAGCTGTCCACCGGGCTTGGCTCCTGTTTCTTTCAACGAACGGGCCATGGACGTCATCCTGGGGCGCAAGACCAAGGTGCAGAGTTGGTACTTGGACCTGACGATGTTGGCCAACTATTGGGGCAGCGACCGGGTCTATCACCACACCGCTCCGATCAACATGACCTACGCCCTTTACGAGGCAGCGCAGATCATCCTCGAAGAAGGTGTCGAAAGCTGCTGCGCGCGGCATTCCTTGAACCATCGGGCGCTCAAGGCGGGGCTGGCGGCTGTGGGGATCGAATACACAGCGCAGGAGGGTCATCAACTCCCCATGCTCAACGCGGTCCGTATTCCCGCGGGCATCGATGATGCGAGGGTTCGCGGGGACCTGCTGCAGCGGTTTGGTATCGAAATCGGTGGCGGCTTAGGCGCCTTTAAAGGCAAGGTGTGGCGGATTGGCTTGATGGGTTACGGCGCGCGGCCGGCCAATGTGCTGCTCTTCCTTTCTGCCCTCGAGCAGCTGTTGGCCGAACAGAATCACTCCTTCGAGCACGGCTCGAGCATTGCCGAAGCTACCCGCGTCTACCGGGAGGCGTAACTTCTTAGGTTGCGCCGTTGGCTTGCTGCGTGATTTCGTCTGTCGTTACTCTCCCCTCGGGGAGAGTCGGCCGGCAGGGCCGGAGAGGGGCGGCACGCCTCGGGGCGATTACTTCGGGGCAGCCCTCCCCGGACGCTATCCCGAATGATTCATGAGCGATCTGCTGCGAGGTCGTAAGTCCATCCGTGGCTTCGTCATGCTTCACAATTCTCCCTCGACGTATTGCTTCAATACGCCTGCGGAAGAATTGCTCGCCTTCCTTGCCACGAACGTACTTACAACCTCTCGCCACGATCTTCATGAATAATCCGGGCTATCGCGTCCGACCCTCCCGCGAGCGGGAGGGTAACGTGGATGCTCGTCTTTCGTCACTCTCCCCTTGGGGAGAATCGGCCCGCAGGGCCGGAGAGGGGGAGGACGCCTCGGGGCAATTACTTCCGGGTAGCCCTCGCCGGACGCTACGCGTCGGTTTCGCTGGGGAACCGTGGGCTAACGCCCAGCGGCTGATGTTGCAGCGTAGCCGAACTCGCCAGAGTTTGGCGGACCGCGGGAGCGTCGCCCTCCCGGATGTGTCTGACTGAACGAGGCGAGCTGCTACGAGGATTCGGAACACTCGGGCGGCAGGTCGTCGTCATCTGCGCGGGTGGGGATTTCGTACAGCAACCTGCTGATCACTCGATCGGTCGTGACGCCATTGGAACGAGCGTTGTGGTTTGTAACTAGGCGATGGCGGAGCACCGGTGGAGCCACGCTGTGAATATCCTCCGCTGTCGCCACACTTCTGCCATGCAGCGCGGCGCGGACCTTCGCCGCGAGTGCCAAGGCGTGGGCCGCGCGGGTGCCGGCGCCTGACTGTACCCACTCGTAGATGAAGTCGGGTGTTTCTCCCTCGTGCACCCGTGTGGCACGAACGAGCCGCAGGGCGTAGTGCAACACTTGCGGCGGGACTCCCACCTCCCGCACTTGCCGGCGCAGCTCCAACAACTGATCGGCATTGAGCACTGGCTGAATATCGTTGCAGGTTGGGCCGCTGGCGGTCTCAGCGATGTGGTATTCGTCCTGGTACGAAGGAAACTGTATCGAGATCTTCATCATAAAACGATCGTCGCGCGGTTCGCTCGTCGTTGTGGGTTCGTAGTCGGTGTAGGTTGCGGCGAGCACGACATGGGGATCGGCGAGCAAATAGCGGTGACCGGCGACGAAAACGTCTTTTTCCAAAAGTGCTTGTTGGACCACCGCCGAGGTCTTGGGCGCCAAGCGGCTCGCGTCGTCCAGGAAGACGACGTTGGCAAACAGCGGTCCACCGATCAGGCCGGTGGCCTGTTCAGGGTCATCGGGCGGCTGCCAATCCGCGCCAACCAGTTCTTCGGGTGACAGGTCACAGGTGCAGCAAATACGCGAGAAGGTCAAACCCAGCGCCGCAGAAAGCTGGGCGGCCGTCAGCGCTCGGGCGGCTCCGGGAGCTCCCTCGAACAGACAGTGACCGCCTGCCAGCAGCGCAATCATTAGCTGCTCGATCACTTCCTCTTGACCCACCACGGTCTTCGCCAACTGGTCTTGGATTTGACCGAACGAATTCTGTAGCGCCGAATACTCGTGCATCTGCTGGCTTCTCCCTACCTGTCTGCTAGCGAAAGGGCCTCGGCCGACGCATTCAGCAAATATCAGCTGCCCTAGGTGACCTGGAATCGAGCCGCTAGAATCCGCGCCGACTAAGAAATTTTACAGGCGAGTCGGTCCGCGACCCAATACCGGGGAAACCCTTCAGATGCCGCATTATATACAGAAATTCGGCGGTGTTTCGATCATTTTTGTGCTGTTGGCGGCCCCCAAACCGCAGCCGGCTCTGGCTGGCGAACCGGAAAGCTCTCCGCCGGAGATGCTGGCCGACGCCGAGCTGGCCGACGTCTTTTTTCTCGATGCCGATCAAGGCTGGGCGGTGGGTGACCGTGGGGTCATCTTGTGGACCAGCGACGGCGGTCGGCGTTGGGAACTCGCCGATTCTCCGGTCAACTGCCGGATCGAGGCGGTGTTTTTTCTCGACTCCCAGCGGGGTTGGGCAGTGGGCGGCTTTTTCGCATCCGTACACACACAGGAGTTCGGGAGTCGTCCTGCGGACCGACAACGGGGGGGCGGCGCTGGACGAGGCTCTCCGCGCCCCTCACACCCAAGCTGAACAAGGTCCATTTTGTCGACTCACAGAACGGCTGGGGTGGTGGGGCAAACGCGAGCGCCATGTTCCCCACGGGTGTCTTCCTGACGAGGGATGGAGGCAGGAGCTGGGATCCCGTTTCCCGCAGCTCGTGGTTTGGCTGCGTGGACGCGGATGCCAGCGGAGTCCGGGCTGCCGCTGGTGGTGAGTGACAGGAATGCAGCCGTGTTGACCTCCAGCAAGCAGCTGGTCTCCGGCCAATTTCTCGAGCTTGGTCTAAAGCGGTTGCACGCGGTCCGGCGCGGCGACTCACAGCAACTGTGGATTGCAGGTGACGGGGTGATCCTCACCAGCACCGATCGCGGGACGACATGGCAAGCGCCTCTCGCGTTGCCCGAGATCGCTGCCGCGTGTCGGTTTCGCGGCGGTGGCTACGGCCGGGCCGTTGGTCTGGGTCGCCGGCGAACCTGGCAGCTGCGTTTTGCACTCACCCGACGGCGGTATCACCTGGCGAGTTCAGGGCGACCGGAACGCCAACGCCCGTACAAGCCATTCACTTTGTCGACGAGCGCCGAGGGTGGCTGGTCGGTGCGCTGGGGACCATCCTCGCGACTCGGGACGGTGGAGAGACCTGGATGCGACAGCGCGGTGGAGAACGCGTCGCCACGCTAGGGTTGTTTAGCTCCGCGACCAGTGTCCCGCTGGAGCTGTTCGCGCAGCTGGCCGGTGACGAGGGGTATCTCGCCGCAGTCGAAGTACTTACCAGCCAGGCAAACCGTAGCAGGCCGGTGCAGGCCCCGGCTGACGATCGGCTGCACGAGTCGATGCTAGGCGTCGGCGCTTCGTCGGGTCGCATCACGCATCGCTTTCTAGTCGATCGAGCGGAGCTGCGACTATCGCCAGAGTCTGTAGTACAACGCTGGGGGCAGTTAAAAGAAGGTGACAGTCTTACCCAGATGCTATCGGAGGTCGTGCGACTGATCCGGCAATGGCGGCCGGAGATCGTGGTGACCCAACATCCACAACAGGTGACCAAGAACGCCGTCGACTATCTTGTCAATCAGGTTGTATTGGCTGCGTTCGATAAGGCGGCTGACGAGACGGTCTTTCCAGAACAGCTGCGCGAGTTGCATTTGCCCGCGTGGCGAGCGAAGAAGTTGTTCGCGCT
>CBDCWT010000045.1:0-229458 GCA_965223305.1 Pirellulaceae bacterium
TCGCTCGAGGGCAATCTGGGCCCCCAGCAGGAGATGATCAATGCGAGCTGGGAAGACGAGGTACGCTTGGCCTCGGGCAAGGACGGTAAGGTATTAACTGTCAAGTCAGCGAAGCGCTTGGTGATGGACTCGATGGGAGAACTCTCAGCCCGCGAGCTGCACCTGTTTCTTCTCTGAACGACCTTCCCGAGCGCCAGACGAAGACCCGACAATCGAAGTGAACCGGCTGCAAGCTCTGGGCGATGTCGTTGTCGATTCGCCGCGAATCAGCGGCAATCTGGAAGTGGCCAGAATTTGGTTTCGCACTCCCGCAGAGTCGCCGCTCGAAGAACCCCCGTCGCCACAGCGCCAGGGTGAGGCCCTGTTTTCGGGACCGCCACCCGCACCAGACGCACAGGCGAAGACCACGCGTTACCATCTGGTCGCAAAACAGCTCCACGCACTCGTCGTCTTAGCCGACCAGCCGCTCGTCGAACGACTGGACCTCGCCGGTGGTGTGCAACTGACAGAGTCCGGTGACGGCGCAGCGCCGCCAACCTTTGTGCTCGCCGATGAATTCAGCTTGTACGACGGACAGACAGCGAACCCGTTCGCTCGATTGGTTGGCAGCCCGGCACGCGGTTCGATACGCGGTATGGAGTTTGAAGGACATCAAATCGACGTCCGGCAAGGTGACAACCGCATCGAGATTCCAGGGCCGGGTAGCATTCGGATCGAGACACCCGGAACCGGTGCCCAGCAGACGCCCCCCATTCGCGTCAGCTGGGCCGAGAAAATGACCTTCGATGGACAAGTAGCGCATTTCGACCAGCAGGTGGAAGCCCGCGGTAGCCAATTGACCGAGAAAGGCGACCGGTCAGAGTTTGTGGCCGCTGGACAGGCGCTGGACGTGCGGCTCAACCGCTGGGTTTCCCTGATGAACCCAGACACCAGCCAACAAGTCGAACTCGAAGATGTGGCATTCGACGATTGGGTGTCGCTGGAGCACACGCTGGTGGACCGTGCCGGCCGGACGAAGTCGGTCGACTTCATGAATGTGCGCGATCTAACGCTCAACCAAACGTCCGGACGTGTTCACGCATCCGGCCCGGGCTGGTTGGTACATCGCGGCCCCGCATTCGAAGTTGGGAGCGCAGCTCGGACCGGCGCCCCTCACATGCCGATCGCAGCGGGCTGCGATACTTGCGGGTCGACTTTGCCAAGCAGCTGGTGGGCAACTTGCATCGCCGCGAAGTCGAGTTCCATGACGACATTCGTTGCCTGTACGGGGCCATCACGAGTTGGGACGGCGAGTTGCAGTTTGCCGGTAGCCAATCGCTGGGAGAGCAGGACGTGCAGCTGACGAGCGAGCTGCTAAGAGTCGTCGAAATGCCAGCGGCGCCGGGTCAGCCAGATCCTGTCGAGATCCATGCGCTCGGCAATGCGCAGATCTGGGGGCGCACGTTCAGCGGTTCAGGCGAGAGGCTTTCGTACGCGCGCGCCAAGGACCAACTCATCTTGACAGGGGATGGCTACAACGACGTCCGTCTCTCGTTTCAAAAGACCCCTCAAGCGCCGCCCATTGAGCTTGTCGGCGAAACGGTGGAGTTCAATCCGCAGAGGAAAGCATTCAAGAGCGAGATACGCTCCCTCGAGACCCGACTCGACCAGCACGGCGCGCGGGGGACCGTAGTTCGGTCGACGACATCACCCGATTACAACATCAGCCGATTAGACATCAGCCGCTGGGCGTTAGCCGAGCCCTTTCAAGCTAGTACTTCCCTCGACTTTTGGCGAGGACGCGGGCTGTTGCGACGTGATTTCCGCGATTGCCGGATTTTCTTTTGGGCGGAGGTTTCTTGGGTCCACGTTTACTCTTGAGAAACCGCTTCAGGTTCACCTGTTTGCCGAGGAATCGTAAACGGGCTGCAAGTTGTGCTGCCGTTCGATTACCCTCAAGCTTGGCGAATTCTTCGTCGGTCAATGCGATTCGAAAACCTGACCACGTTTCCGATATTTCAAGTGCAATGTAGTAGGTCGATACTTCCTCCGCGATCTTCGGATTGTCGTGACCAACTGCGATTGCGGTTTTAATCACACTCAGAACATTGAACATCATCAGTCCCATGGAGAAGCTGAATAACGCTGCTTTGGGATAGCCCAACGTTTCGATCTCACAGTGAAGCACTTCGGCAAGTTGTTGAAATGCTGTTTCGATCGTCCATCGCTTGCGATACGCACAAGTAACTTGCCGAGCCTTAACCCGCTTGGGCAAGTTGGTCAAAAGATGAATCTCCTTATCACCCTTTCGCGTCGGTGTGGACAACTTGACCGTGATGCGGCGTAGCTTAAGCGTCTGCCCGCGGAACTCGATCTCAATCGATTGTTCGTAGAGCGTGTCGCCCCCTATCTTGCCGATCTTGACTCTCGAGCCACATGATTTCCATCCCGGCACGTTTCCCAAGCTGTGACGGAAGATGAAATGCGATTCCTTCTCCAAGGCCATCGCCATCATCATGGTCTTGGTGCCAAACTTTCGGTCTCCAATCCATAGTTCACTGGGCTCGACCAACTCAAGGATCTCGGGAAACATGGTGCATTCCGAAGCATGACCGTCTTCGCAAGGAATTACATCGTGTATCAAACGATGGTCGGGGTCGAGAATGGGGATGCATTGACCAGGCAGCGCCGCGGCCCCCAAGGTGCGAAGTTCTTCGATCCGATGTTGCGTGCCTGCGAAGTGATTGCCATCGATGATCCGAGTCTTGTAACCGCTCACAAATGAAGCAGGCAAGCCTTTCTTGAGCGATCCGAGTACCGTCTGTAGATCCCGCGCAGTCTCTGCAACCATCGCCCGCCCGACTGCAGGCTCGATACCCTGCAGTTTGTTGTAAATCGAGGCGATTGACACACCGACTTGTTCTCTTGTTCGGTGCTTGTACGCAGCATTGACTGACGGCTTTGCTTTGATTGCTACCAGTCCCATCAGGTCGGCAACCGTCGAAAACGCTAGATCTCCACATTTCTGCTGGACTGCATATTCCTCAAAGAGCCGATCGAGCCGATCGCTATCAAGAACATGCTCAAGCGTGGTGCGGGCCATAACCGAAATCGGACTCTCCTTCTCAAAGCGTTTAAACACTTCGGCGACTCGCATATTTGCATCCTCCTGCCAGATTACGAAAACGTACACCAAAGTGATTCTACGCCTGTCATCCGAGAGAAGAAGTCGCTAGCTTGAAAGGGCTCGGCGTTAGCCCACGGTTCCTACCCAAACCGGATGCTAACGCATTCCGGCTGATCCCTGGTCCGAGACGCGGCCGGCGTGACAGCGGCACATGACCGCGGAATGGCCGAGCCACGGGACTTTCTCGCGCTCAACACGGTATAATTCCCGGCGTATCGGGACGGCGGCGCTGCGCTGCTTTGGCGGGAATCGACCGCAAGGGTCGGGCAGAACGTGGACGACTCCGAGACCGGCAACGACCCATCCAAGCCAAAATACTGCGACGAATCGTGAAGACACTATTGACCGAGGACGAGCTCCGCGGGGGCGTTGCGGCGATGGCCGAACAAATTCGCGCCGCCTATGGTTCCTCGCCCTTGACGATCGTCGGCATTCTTACCGGCAGCATCGTCTTGCTGGCCGATCTGATCCGCTTGCTGGATATGCCTCTACGAGTGGGAGTGCTTCAGGCCAGCAGCTATCGCGGAGGGATCACCCGCGGCTCGTTGACAATCAATGCCGAGATGATGCTGGACGTAGCGAACCGGGATGTCTTACTGGTTGATGATATCTTCGATACCGGTCACACCTTGGTCGAAGTTATCTCGCAGCTGCAGCAGTTTGAGCCGAGATCATTGCGCTCGGCGGTGATGCTGCGAAAGCAGGGGCGGCAAGAGGTGGACGCTTGTCCGGATTTCATCGCTTTCGAAATTCCAGATGAGTTTGTTGTCGGGTACGGATTGGATTATCAAGACCACTACCGCAACTTGCGACACTTGGCGGTACTCGAGCCGGATGACTTGACGTCCGAGACACCATGAGCGGGCTGCGCTTGGTGATGGTGAGCCCACGGTACTGGCCGCTTGTCGGCGAAGCGGAAACGGTTCTTGACCGCGCTGGCAATCGAACTCCACAGGCAGGGAGCTGAACCGACGATCCTCTCGGCGAGGTGGGGATCAAGCTGGCCATCGCGCGTGACCCATCGCCAGCTGCCAGTCGTACGGCTGGCGTCGGCACCCCGCGGCGGTTGGAACACGCTTCGCTATTTGCGAGATGTTTCCCGCTGGCTGCGCAAGCACGAGAATTCGTTTGATGTTGTCTACGTGGGAAATCTGCGCTACGAAGCGTACACAGCGGTCACCGCCTTGAAGGACCGAGGCCTTCCGATCGTGCTGCGGCCGGAAGCGATGGGAGCTCACGGTGATTGTCGTTGGCAAGCGGAGACGCAGCTGGGTCGGAGAGTGCTACGCCGCTGCCAGACGGCGGATGCTATCGTAGCTCCCAGTCAATCCAGCGAGCGGGAACTGCTATCGGCCGGCTACGCCGCTGGTCAGATCGCTCGGATTTCCGAGGGTGCACAAGTACTCGGGATGCGCACGGCGAAAAGTCGCTATCAGTCCCGTTTGGCGTTGGGCGAAGCCAATCACGATCTGGCGGTCGCCGACTTCGCTCCCGTCGCCGTTTGTGTCGAGCGGTTGGAAGTCGACCGTAAGCTTGATGAGCTGGTCGCTGTGTGGCAGTCGATCGCGGATCAGTGGCCCTGCGCGAAGCTCTGGATCATCGGTGACGGCACCGACCGCTCGCGGCTGTACGAGATGATCGTCGATCGCCAGCTGCACCACCAGATTTTCTTGCCCGGGTCGTTCGACGAGCTGGACGAGATCTTTCAGGCAGTGGACCTCTATGTTTCGCCGACCGGAATTCCCACCTCAACTTCGTTGGCGGCCATGGCCGCTGGGTTGCCGGTAGTAACCGTCGCGACCGGCGACAACCATGCTATGATGGACTCCGGAGTCCACGGACTCTTGGTTCCGGCGGGAGATGTCGCCGCCCTGCGTGGCGCGATCGGCCAACTGCTGGAGAACCCGCTGCTGGGAATGCGGCTGGGCGAAGCCGCCCGGCACCGAGTGGTCGAACGATTCTCGCTGACAAGCGTCGCAGGCGAGCATCTGGCCTTGTTTTCCCGGCTCACCAGCCAGCGCCGCCGAGGCACGCGATGACACTCCGTGTTTTGCAGATTATCCCTACGCTGGTTCGCGGAGGCGCCGAAAAACAACTTACTTTGTTGGCGACGAAACTGCCCCGCGATCGTTTTGATGTGCACGTGGCTGTGCTGACTTCGGATGGCCCCTATCACGAAGATTTGCGGGCTGCAAAAGTCCCGGTGACGCTCATCGGCAAGCGTTGGAAGGTCGATCCGGGCGCCTACTACCGCCTGCGGAGTCACATCGAACGGTTGCAGCCCGATATCGTGCATACCTGGATTTTTGCCGCCAACTGCTACGGTCGCCAAGCTGCCAAGGCGGCCGGTGTCCAACACATTCTCGCCGGCGAGCGGTGTATCGATCGTTGGAAGGGGTGGACTGAGCTCGTCATCGATCGCTACTTGGCACGCCATTCGACCTGCGTGGTGACCAACAGCGTGGGAGTGCGCGAGTTTTATGTCTCACAGGGACTGCCCGCCGAAAAGTTTGTCGTCATCGCCAATGGCATCGAGCCTCGCTCGAGCGACGATGTGCCGGACCGGGAACAGCTGCTAGCCGAGCTAGGGTTGCCGAAGGATGCCCGCCTGGTCGGTGCAGTGGGACGTCTCTGGCCGCAAAAGCGCTATAAGGATCTGATCTGGGCCGCCGAGCTGCTCAAGGCAGTGCGGGATGATGTTCACCTCCTGGTGGTCGGAGACGGACCGCAGCGCGACCGCCTGCAGCACTATAGCGAACAAGTCACTGTCCAGGACCGTGTGCACTTCCTGGGAAATCGCGGCGATGTACCGAGGCTGCTGCCGCACCTGGACTGTTTCTGGTTGGGATCGGGATACGAAGGACAGTCCAACGGACTCATGGAGGCCATGCTAGCCGGCGTGCCGGCCGTGGCGACAGACATCGCCGGCAACCGGGATCTGGTACTACCAGAAGTAACAGGCTATTTGGTTGCGGTCGGCGACGCCGCCGCTTTCGCTAGGTACACCAACCTGCTGCTGGATAATCGGCAGCTGGCACAGCAGCTGGGAGCGGCAGCCCGGAGACGCATGCTCGACGAGTTCTCTGTCGAGAAGATGGTCGGCCGGCACGCAAACCTGTACGAACGAATCGCAGCACAGCTCCCCATAGCCCCGGTTGTTCATGAAGCACCTCTTAGCAGATCGCTGGGCTAGGCCCATCCGTGGGCGGACGAGTTAATCATGTGCGGCATCACCGGCGCGATTTGGACCGACCCTGACCGAGCAATTGACTCGGCGTGCTTGCAACGCATGACCGAAACACTCCGCCATCGCGGCCCGGACGATTCCGATACCTACAGCAGCGAGTTTCGGCTGAGACCACCCTACGGAGCGATGCCAGGGATCGCGCTCGGCTTCCGTCGGCTGTCCATTATCGACGTGAGCGGTGGACGCCAGCCGATGTCCAACGAAGACGAGAGTATTTGGGTCATCTTCAACGGGGAGATCTACAACTACCTACCGCTGCGCCACAGGCTCGAGGGCGCGGGACACACCTTCCGCACCGACTGTGATACAGAGACCATCGTGCATCTGTACGAAGACCTGGGAGTCGACTGTTTCGCCCATCTCAATGGGATGTTCGCCATTGCTATCTGGGATGCACGACAGCGACAGCTGGTGTTGGCGCGCGATCGTCTCGGCCAGAAGCCGCTCGTCTACCGCCGCGAACCAAACCGTCTGCTGTTTGCAAGCGAATTGAAGAGCATGCTAGAGGTACCGGGCTTGCCCCGGGAGATCGACCATGCCGCCATCGATGCGTATCTCACCTACCAGTACATTCCCCATCCGCGGACTATCTTTCGCGGTTTCACGAAGCTACCGCCAGCACATCTGGCTGTCTTTCGCGACGACCAGCTCCAAGTTCGACGCTACTGGCAGCCCGACAAACAACACGAGATCGAGACAACTCCCCGCCTCGCCAGCCAGCGCATTCAGGAGCTGCTGCAGTCCGCAGTTGAGCTGCGGATGCGGAGCGACGTGCCGTTAGGTGCCTTCCTTTCCGGTGGAGTCGACTCCTCGCTCGTCGTAGCGCTGATGCAGGAACAATCGGCGCGTCCGATCAAGACCTTCTCGATCGGTTTTCCCGTCGCCGAATACGACGAGACATCTTATGCGCTCCAGGTTGCCAATCATCTAGGCACCGAGCACTTCGAATTCGAGGTGACGCCAGATGCGGTTGGGATCCTGCCCAAACTTGTCTGGCACTTTGACGAGCCGTTCGCAGACAGCTCGGCGATTCCCGTCTGGTATGTCTCCAAGCTGGCAAGGGAGCATGTGACAGTTGCCCTCTCCGGGGACGGCAGTGACGAGCTGTTTGCGGGGTACCCACGTTACCGGGCCGTTTGGCTCGGTACCCAGTTTGATGCGAGCGGTCCGATCCGCAGGCTGCTCTCCGCACCCTTCTGGCAGCGACTGCCGGGCGCCCGTCAGAAGTCACTGGTCCGCCGTTTCAAACGATTCAGCGAATTCCTGCACGAGAGCCCAGAGCGGCGTTACCTGCAGTGGATCGCGATTTTTAACGAAACCCGCCGCGTCGGCTTATACACCGATGCCTTCCTGGAGAACTTGCCCGACGACGACCCGTTTCTCTTCTTGCGAGCGAATTGGCGCGAGGCCGACGCGCGCGATGCAGTCACCTGCGCCTCGCTCGCAGATCTGACGACCTACCTCCCTTGCGACATTCTAACTAAGGTCGACATCGCCTCGATGGCGCATTCGCTGGAATGCCGGCAACCGTTTCTCGACCATCGCGTTGTCGAATATGCCGTGTCGCTGCCCGTTTCGATGAAGTTTCAAATGGGGCGTGGGAAGCGGCTGCTGAAGCAAGCTTTTGCAGGCCGGCTGCCACGGGCGATTTGGAATCGCCCCAAGATGGGATTCGGGGTCCCCATCGATCGGTGGTTTCGACACGAGTTGAGAGAAATGGCTCACGATGTCCTGTTGGATCAGGCCGCCGTCGATCGTGGTCACTTTCGCCGGGAGGCCGTAGTGCAGTTACTGGAGGATCACGAACAGCACCGTTTCGATCACGCATACCGGCTGTGGGCGCTGTTGGTCCTGGAGCTCTGGACGCGGCAGTGGGCCTAGCCGCCGCCTTTTTGAAGTTGCGCTTTTTGCAGCGGGGCAGGTGAAAACAGGCGAATTCGCCGGGTTTTTCGTAACCCGAAGCGTCAGCGAGGGGAGTTGATGTACCAACACAAGTAGTTCCCTCGCTTACGCTTCGGGTTACGATGGAGCCAAAAGCGCAACTTCAAAACTAGCGATTGCTGACCTGCCCGCCGCCAAAAAAAGTTCCCAGCCGATGATGGCGAGTCTCTACCGCGGTACCAGCTGCAGCGCGGGGCCGCGGCAAAGCAGTTTCAGATCGTCGACGGTCCATCGCTCTTCGCCGATGCTGGGATTGGGATCCACAATCTGTGCGTACTTTCCCGCTGAAACGGACTGCAAAATCACCGAGTGCCGCATGCCCGGTGTCCAGCCTCCCTCGAGTTCAAGCGACCCGTTGGCTCGAGTCCACCAATCGATGCCAACACTGAGGATCATTGGCGAACTGGCTTGCTCCAGTAGTCCGCCCGTCTCGTCGATGACCCGCACATCCCAAGCCGTACCCCGTGTCTTGAGTTTGAGCCCACGATAAAGACCGAGCCAAGTGGTCCCGCCTCGCGAAAAGCAAAGTTCGGCCATCTCCTGTTCGTTCGCCGCAATTCCGTGATGGTGTAACAACGTGGCCGCGCAGGCTGCGCTACAGGTCTCGTCGGTCGTCTGCACGCAATAGCCGCGGGCACTCCACACGTCCCGGCAGATCGGCGGCGGGCCCGCGACAGGTGTGACTAACGCGACCGCGGCAGTTGCCAGCAGGACACCGGTGGTCACACTTCGGCGCAGCAAACCTCCTGGGATCCGATGCCAAATCACACCAGCCAGCGTCGCCGAGAGTGGGAGAAACCAGTTCCCCAAGATGATCAGGTTCGAGTAGGGTAACAGCTCGACCAAGGAAACGCTGTACCAAACCACTTTCGCGTAGAGCAGCGTTATGGCAACAGTCAGGATAGCAACTGCCTCAGTAACACCGATTGGAAGGCGTGGAGCCAGCCAGCGGCAGAACCAAAACGCAGCCAGCGAGCAGACCCCAACCAACATCACTCCAGCATGGATGTCGGTCATCGGTATTTCCTCCGCTTTCTCGTCTCGCTGAACAGATCCGGAAATGAGGTCAGAGACGCCGAAGCGAACGGCACCTCCGAAAGCATGCGGAAGCCAGATACGTTGCGCGAGTTTCCCCAGATCTTGGCCCGCGGCCCAGCCGAGTTGTTACCCACTTGTTAAGATTTAATGAAGAACAGGTCAATATCTTGTTATGAAACGCCTTTTTGTGATTATCGGCTGCTGAGCACTTCGGGCCGTCAAGTTGGCTGGAAAATCGATCAGAATGACCATGGCGGGGTTGAGAGAATGCAGCTCGCCCGCTTTTCCCAGCTTCCCGCGGCCATCAGCTGCCGAGGGCGAGTTGGTTCAAGTCAGACGTGTATGTCCATCTGGCTGCGACCAGGAGTGTTTTGATGTTGCGCTGTTGGGCCTCAATCGAAACCCGAAGCGTCAGCGAGGGAATAACTTGCAACGGGACATGAACTCCCCCTCTCTGACGCTTCGGGTTCCGAAAAACCAGGCAAATTCGTCACCCTCAACCCGCCAAACTGCGAAAAACGCAGCATCAAAAAGCGAGCGGTCCCTGCAGCGCAGCGGCCATTTTGCCGATCTGAGTAGCCGCGCGGTCGTGCAGCAAGTAGAAAAGACACTATCCGAGTCGACAGGCAACGTAAGAGCGTCGCAGAAAGTAGGAACAACTCATGAGCGCGCAAATCGACGTCACCAAGACGCACGTCGCAGCCGAGCTGAAGCACGACAGCCCGATCATCGGCTGCCGATTCGCACCCAACGGAGAGTCGGTTTTCTTTGGCGCGGAGGACTATCAGGTCTGGCGCTGGGATTGGACCCAAGGTGAATCCAAAACAGCTTTCAAGGGGCACAACAGTTGGGTTCGTGCAATCGGCTGCACGCCCGACGGACAGACGCTGCTAACCGGCGGCTACGACGGCCAGTTGCATTGGTGGCCTGCGGAAGCCACTGATCCCGCGCCGTCCCGAGAAATCGCTGCTCACGACGGCTGGATTCGCGCGATTGCGGTCAGCCCGGATGGGAAGCTGGTCGGCACAGTCGGGAACGATCATGCCGTGAGAATCTGGGATGTCGACGACGGCACTCTGGTAACACAGCTAGATGGCCATACCTGTCACGTCTACAACTTGGCGTTTCATCCTCATTCGTCCGCGTTGGTCAGTGGGGACTTGAAGGCCAACTTAGTTCATTGGGATCTGGCCACTGGTAAGGAGGTAAGGCGGTGGCAGGCTGCCTCGTTGTACACCTATGACAAGGGGTTTCGCGCTGACATCGGCGGCTTTCGCGGGCTCGTGTTCGACCACGCCGGCCAACGCTTAGCCGGCGCTGGAATGATCAACGTGACCAACGCTTTCGCTGGAGTCGGGAATCCCGCGGTGGTGGAGTTTGATTGGGAAACTGGCAAAGAACTCGTTCAGCACGAATGGAAGGCAAAGCTGAGAGGAGTCGCGTGGGGAGTCGCCATCCATCCCCAGCAGTTCACGATCGGCATCACAGGTGGGGGCGGCGGAGGTTACTTGCTGTTCTGGAAACCGGACGAGAAGGAGGAGCATCATCAGTTCAAGCTGTCCAACACAGGCCGCGACCTCGATTTGTCAAGCGATGCACTGCACCTGGTCACAGCCCACTACGACCGTCGGGTGCGGATCTCGCGGATGGCAGCCAAATCTTAATCCAAGGCAACGAGTTTAATTTGGACAAACGAATCAGCCGGAATGCGTTAGCATCCGGTTTTGAAGGAACCGTGGGCTAACACGCAGCGGCAAATTTTGTATCGCGGTCCCGGGCCATCCTGTAGATCCCGTCAAACTAGCAGAAGACAGGATCAACATGATGAACAGGATTGAGGGCGGTTACCCCGCTGCAACAGTCGTGTAAGGCGCTCGGGAGGGCGAGGCTCCTGCCGAGCCGAATTGCGTCGGAGTGCTGGTTAGGGTGACAACCGTGGGCTAACGCCCAGCGGCAAATTTTGTATCGCGGTCCCGGGCCATACTGTAGATCCCGTCAAACTAGCAGAAGACAGGTTCAACATGATGAACAGGATTGAGGGCGGTTACCCCGCTGCAACAGTCGTGTAAGGCGCTCGGGAGGGCGAGGCTCCTGCCGAGCCGAATTGCGTCGGAGTGCTGGTTAGGGTGACAACCGTGGGCTAACGCCCAGCGGCTGATATCGCAGCCTTGTGTACGCGAGACGTCAACTCGTCGCGTTTGTCGTAACCCGAAGCGTCAGCGAGGGGGAGTTGGTGTGCCAACACAAGTCATTCCCTCGCTTACGCTTCGGGTTCCGATTGAGCTGATAGCGCAGCTTCGCACTTCCGATTGAGCCACTAGCGCACCTTTAAGAAGCCGTCACCAACTAAGGTACTCCGTGTCGTACATTGACTTTGTCAGCAAGATCCACCGCTCGACCAAGCGGGATTACCTGCAACGCGTCGTCGAGCATGACAAGGCGGCCTGTGCCGAGATTGCGACAAAGTGGGGCGAGCAATACTGGGACGGCGCGCGGCAGTACGGCTATGGCGGGTTCCGCTATGACGGCAGGTGGCTTCCGGTCGCCGCCTCGATCGTCGAGCATTACCAACTGCCTGAAGACGCAGCAATCCTGGATGTTGGCTGCGGAAAAGGTTTCTTGCTGTACGAGTTCACACAAGTCTTGCCACGGGCTCGGGTGGCCGGAATCGACATCTCTCGGTATGGGATCGAGCACGCCAAACCAGAGATTCGTTCCCACCTCCAGGTTGGCAACGCTACCTCGCTGCCGTACGACGACGGCGCATTCGATCTAGTCGTTTCGATCAATACACTCCATAACCTGCGAAACTTCGATTTGTGGGCGGCGTTGCGGGAAATTGTCCGCGTGGCTCGCGGAGATAAGTACATCACCGTCGAGTCGTATCGATCGGAGCGAGAAAAAGTGAACCTACTCTATTGGCAGCTCACCTGCCGATCGTTCTACGCTGTAGAGGAATGGGAATGGGTCTTCGAACAAGTGGGGTATGATGGAGACTATTCGTTCATCTTTTTCGAGTAGATTTCAGTAGACCTCCGCACGATCCGTTGGAACCCGTCGTCCCATCCGCACATCGCCGCAGCTGGCCCCGACGGCTCTTGAACCGTTTGGAAGTAGGGCAGGCCGTTTTCTTCGCGGTCATGCTACGCGTCTGGCAACTGCTTGGAGGCGCCGTCACCGTCGTCATGATGGCCCGTTTTTTCACGGGAGACCTGCAGGGCTTCTACGGGCTGTTCGCCAGCTTGATTGCGCTCCAGTCGTTCTTCGAGTTGGGTTTCAACATCGTGATCGTCAATGTCTGCAGTCACGAATGGTCGAAGCTGGGGCTATCGAACGAGCGCGCAATCGAGGGGGATCGGAGGGCGTTATCGCGTCTTGTTAGTTTTGGCAGGCTGCTGTTCGCTTGGTACGGCGTCGCAAGTCTGCTGTTTGTACTAATGGTTTCCGTGGGGGGCGCGATCTTCATCGCTCAGAAACCGGCGCCCGGCATCTCTTGGCAGGTCCCTTGGGTAGTGCTGGTCGTGGTCTCGGGACTATTGCTCTGGACGCTTCCGTTCAACGCCCTGCTCGAAGGTTGCAACCAAGTGGTCGCTGTGAACCGCTTTCGGCTGGTGCAGGCGGTCGCTGCGAACGTCAGCGTCTGGGTGGTCATGGCCCTGGGTGGCGGGCTGTGGGCGGCGGTCGCCGCCAGCACAGCGCGTCTGCTCTGTGAATGGGCTCTACTGTTCTTCTGGTATCGCCGCTTCTTTAAACCGTTTCTCAGCGCTCCCCAGAACGCGACGATCGACTGGATGAACGAGGTGTGGCCGTTGCAATGGCGGTTGGCCGTCGGGGCAGTCTTTGGATACTTTGCCTATTTTCTGTTTACGCCCGTAATGTTCGCCTACCACGGCGCCGTTCTGGCGGGCCAGATGTACATCACCTGGATGGTCGTGACAGCCATCCAAGCTGCCGCCCTGGCCTGGGTCCAGACCAGGGCTCCGCTTTTTGGCATGTTGGTCAGCCAAGGCGATCGCAACGAGTTGGATCGTGTCTTTTTGCGGGTGGGAGGACTCGCGATCCTAGCATTCCTCGCGGCGGCGGTCGTCTTCGAACTGCTGGTGTGGTATCTCAATGCCTTCGACTATACGGTGGCCGAGCGGCTGTTGGGACCGGCGGCGACGGCCGTCTTCTTGGCAGCGGCGCTGGTTCAATTGGGTGTGAGTAGCCTGGCGTTCTATGTTCGAGCGCACAAGCAGGAGCCGTTCTTGTGGGTGGGCGTCGTCTCGAATCTGGCGGTGGGAATATCCGTTTGGCAACTGGGAGGCCGCTTCGGCGCGCTGGGGGCGGCTGCCGGACTGCTGGCCGCCAACACAATCATCACACTGCCGACACATGTCTTTATCTGGCAACGTTGCCGCGCATCCGCCGGCACATCCGGAAAGCCAGCGGGAAATGACTGAATTCTGGCCACACCAATACCGAATCTTGCTTACACTGAAAGGGTGTTCCGCGCCGTCTCCCTCGACCGACGGCACGCCGCCCGTCGAGCTCAGTCTGGCTCCTTCCTTCAACTTACCGGCCCTCAATCACCCGGCATGACGTCAATTCTGGGCATTTCTGCGTTTTACCACGACTCGGCGGCCGTGCTGGTGGTCGATGGCGAGATCGTGGCCGGGGCCCAGGAGGAACGTTTCACCCGCAAGAAACACGACGCCGAGTTCCCCGTCCACGCCATCGAATTCTGTTTGCAGCAGGCAGGCATCGGCCCCGATCAACTGGACTACGTCGGCTTCTACGACAAGCCCTTCGTGAAATTCGAGCGTCTGCTGGAGACCTATCTCGCCGTCGCCCCTCGCGGTTTTCAGTCGTTCTTGCAGGCCCTCCCGGTTTGGCTCAAGCAGAAGCTCCATTTGCGGCGTGAGATGAATCGCGGACTGCAACATGCCTACAAGAAGCGGTACATTTTCGCCGAGCACCACGAGTCTCATGCGGCGAGTGCTTTTTTCCCGTCTCCCTTCGAGCAGGCCGCCATACTGACCGTCGACGGCGTTGGCGAGTGGGCTACTGCCAGCTTCGGAGTTGGCACGGGCAACCGCATTGAGCTGACACATGAAATGCACTTTCCGCATTCGCCCGGGCTACTCTACTCAGCATTCACCTACTTCTGTGGCTTTCGCGTTAACTCGGGTGAGTACAAGCTGATGGGCCTGGCGCCCTATGGGGAACCCCGCTACGCCGACGAGATCCTTGAGAAACTGGTTGACCTCAAGCAGGACGGTTCATTTCGTATGGACATGTCCTACTTCAACTACTGTCACGGTTTAACGATGACATCAACCAAGTTCGACCGCCTATTTGGCGGACCGCCTCGCAAACCTGAGTCACCGCTGACTGAGCGCGAGATGGACTTGGCAGCCTCGATTCAAGTCGTGATGGAGGAGATTCTGTTGAGGATGGCGCGCCATGTTCAATCCGAAACCGGCGCTGACAATCTCTGTCTTGCTGGTGGAGTAGCGTTGAACTGCGTGGCGAACGGTCGGATTCTGCGGGAAGGCCCTTTCGAAGACTTGTGGATCCAGCCTGCCGCCGGAGACGCAGGCGGAGCGCTGGGCGTTGCTCTCTTGATCTGGCACCAGCTGTTGGGGCACTCGCGGACACCATCCGCTGATGACGTTCAGCGCGGATCGTATCTCGGGCCGCGCTTCGACACTGAAGAAGTTCGGGAGTATCTCGATGAAGTGGGCGCGGAGTATCAGTGTTTCGATGACGAAGATGAACTGTGTGACGCCGTGGCCGAGTTGATCGCTGCCGAGAAAGTCGTCGGCTGGCTACAGGGCCCGATGGAGTTCGGCCCCCGTGCTCTCGGTGGGCGCAGTATCCTCGGTGATGCGCGCAGCTCCAAGATGCAATCGGTGATGAACCTGAAGATCAAATTCCGTGAGTCATTCAGGCCGTTCGCGCCCTCGGTACTCGAAGAGAGAGTCGACGAGCTGTTCGAGATGCGTCCCCGCGAGCAGAGTCCGTACATGCTGCTGGTTGCCCCGGTACGACCCGAACGTCGCGTCGCGCCGGCCGGCGAGTCATCGCAACTGAGAGGAATCGACAAACTGAAGATGATCCGGTCGGATATTCCTGCAGTCACACACGTCGATTACAGTGCACGCGTTCAAACGGTCGACTCGCGGCGACACGGCCGGTACTACAAACTACTGCAGAAGTTCGAGGAGAAGACGGGGTCACCGGTGATTATCAACACCAGCTTCAACGTCCGCGGCGAACCGATCGTCTGCTCGCCGGAACACGCCTATCGCTGCTTCTTGGCCACCAACATGGATGTG
This sequence comes from Pirellulaceae bacterium, assembly GCA_965223305.1. Lineage (GTDB taxonomy): Bacteria > Planctomycetota > Planctomycetia > Pirellulales > Pirellulaceae > CBDCWT01. Next base: position 15,713 of record CBDCWT010000045.1, read on the forward strand.
TTGGTGCTCGAAGGATGTCTCCTGTTGAAAGAACGGCAACCCAATGCGAAACAGCATGAAATCGACGAGTACCTAGCTCAGTTCCAGCTCGACTAAATTAAGGTCCGCAAGGTTATGGCGCTGATCGACATCAACTGGAAGCCCTCTCGAAATGAGCTCCGCTTCTTTGCTGGGCTGCAGCTGGTCTTCTTTGCGATCGTAGCCTGTCTGCTCTACATGCGCTTTGGATGGACAACGCCTGCGGTGGTCATCCTGCCGATCTCCGCGCTGCTGGCGATCGTGGGAGCCATTTGGCCGGCCGTGCTGAATCCCATGTACGTGATCTGGATGGCAGCAGCGTTTCCAATCGGCTGGGTTGTCTCGCACCTATTGATGGCTATGATCTTCTATCTCCTCGTGACACCCGTCGGCCTGATCATGCGGCTACTGGGTCGAGATCCGCTCGACAGCAAGTTCGACAAAAACGCGAACTCCTACTGGAAACAGCGTGAGACACGTGACAGCATGGATCGTTACTTCAGACAGTATTAGTGACGGCGGACAATGGATCAAAAACAGAACCAAGACCGGGACAACGGCGACGATTTCGCGGCCCAGGCCGCCGAGGAGTCGCCGGGGATTCTAGCCGAATTCGGTGACTTCCTACTACACAACAAGAAGTGGTGGTTGACTCCCATCATTGTGGTGCTGCTATTGATGGGCTTGCTGGTTGTCCTCAGCGGTACGGCCGCGGCTCCATTCATCTACACGCTCTGGTAAACCGACCGAGCTCGGTTCGCATCTCCGGTAGGGAGCAACCCATCGAGGTGAGCAGCCGTTGAAACAACACGACACCCAGATCCGTGTCCGCTATGAAGATGCCGATCCGATGGGGTTCCTGCACCACGCGAAGTACTTCAGTTACTTCGAAATTGGCAGGCTCGAGTTGTTCCGCGCTTCGGGTGGCGACTACAGGGAAATGGAAGAAGCTGGTCTGTTTGTAGTCGTAGTAAAGGCGGAATGCCGCTACAAGCGCCCTGCCCGTTTTGATGATCTGCTGACGGTTCGTACCACGCTGACCTCCATCTCGATGGCCAAGATCAAACACGAGTACACGCTACTGCGTGGCGACGAAGAACTGGCCGCGGCCCGCATTACCCTGGCGCTCGTCGATCGGGATGGGAACGTACAACCGATCCCTGATTGGATGCGCGAGGTTTATTGACCCGGAGTTTCTCCGCAACGCACCTAAACGACCGAGCGTGATTCTGCGACATCAGCCGCTGGGCGTTAGCCCACGGTTCTTGCAAAACCGGATGCTAACGCATTCCGGCTAATTCGTCGGTCGACGATCAAACTCGTCGATTTCGGGTCAGGAACGAGCAGGTTGAGACCTTCATTGCTGCGTTTCAAGCCAGGCCTGGAACATCAAGATGTCCCATAGGTAATAGTGCCAATCTGCTTGACCGCTAATGTGCTGTTGCCATTTCAAGGCAATAGGAGCTGGCTCCAAGTAACCCTCCGCAGCCAGTCGCCGTGAATCGAGCAGCGCCTCGGCCCAGTCCCGCAACGGACCTCGCAGCCACGAGCCAAGCGGAACACCGAAGCCTGTCTTCGGTCTGTCGACGAGTTCACTAGGCACATAGCGGTCGAGGAGGCGGCGCAAGATCCACTTCGACTGGCCCTGCCGAACCTTGAAGCGAATCGGTAGAGCCCATGCGAGTTCCACAATCTGATGGTCGAGCATGGGGACTCGGGCTTCCAAACTGACGCCCATGCTGGCCCTGTCGAGCTTCACGAGGATGTCGTCAGGCAAATAAGTCAACGTGTCGACATAGGCCATACCTTCCACTGGATCGAGGTCGCTCGAACTCAACGCGACGTCCAAGAGCGTCATAGGAAGCTCACCGGCGACCACGAGTTGCTGGGGACGTTTCCAGTGCGAGTGGAAGCGAGCGTAGAGGTCCGCGGCAGAACTGGCGTCCAGAAACCGCCCCAACGTCCGCGCTTTGCTGGGCAGAGGCAAGTAACGACCGAGTTTGCGCAGCGAGCTGGCCCCAACCTGTCGCAATGGACGGGGCAACCTACGAATCGAATTCCAGATGGCCGAAGCCGAGGCGTAGCGGCGATAGCCGCAAAACAACTCGTCGCCCCCATCCCCCGACAAGGCGACGGTTACCGCCTCGCGGGCGAGTTGAGAAACCAGCCACGTGGGGATCTGTGAAGAATCGGCAAACGGTTCGTCGTAGAGTGTGGGTAGATCTGGGATCACCGCCTGTGCTTGCGAAGCAGTAACACAAAGCGTCGTATGGTCCGTTCCCAGATGTGAGGCGACCGATTGAGCATGTGGGGATTCGTCCCAGGATGGATCATCAAAGCCAATCGTAAAGGTCTTGATTGGTCGGCTACTTTGTGCCTGCATCAGAGCGACGATCGCAGTCGAGTCGATGCCGCCGGATAGGAAAGCACCCAGCGGTACGTCGGCTTGCATCCTTGCCAGCGTGGCCTGCCGGAGGGCTGCGTCGAGCGTCTCGACAGCTTCACCATCATCTCCTGAAAACGAGGACTTGCGCGCCGACCGCACAACGTCTGGCAAGTTCCAGTACGACTTTGGCCGCAGCGGGCCGATTGCCTCGTAGCCGACCGAAAGGTAAGAACCTGCCGGGAGCTTGCGGGCCTGCTCGTAAATCGAGTACGGCGCCGGGATGTAGTTGTGCTGCAGAAAAAGAGAAAGGGCACCCCGGTCGATCCGGCCTGCAAACCCTGGAAATTGGCGGAGTGCTTTGAGTTCCGAGCCGAAGACCAGCGTGCTGCCGGCCCACCCATAGTAGAGTGGTTTGATGCCAAGCCGATCCCGTGCGAGCAGCAATCGCTTGTCGCGCCTGTTCCAGGCTGCGAAAGCAAACATCCCGTTGCAGCGTTGCAACGTCTGTTCAATACCCCAGAGCTCCAGCGCTACTAGCAGGACTTCGGTGTCAGAAGTTCCACAGAACGAACGTCCACTCGCTTCGAGTTCTCGCCGAAGGTCACGGTGGTTGTAGATCTCTCCGTTGTAGGCCAAGACGACGTGGCCCTCGTCAGAATGCATCGGCTGGCGCCCGCTGGGACTTAGATCCAGGATCGCCAACCGCCGGTGGCCCAGTGCAAGGCCGCTCGCGGCGTCAACCCAATGCCCCTGGTCATCCGGGCCCCGGTGAACGAGCGTTTCGGTCATCCGGATAACATGATCTCGCAGTGACGAGTCGCTAAGCTGCCGCGAGGTATCGAGGATTCCGGTGAAACCGCACATGCAAAGGCTGACTTTGTCTCCACAAGGACCATGAGTTCAAAGTAGCAGGCATGCTCCGTCGTGCCGTCCACTATTTGAACGTGAGCCCGGCGGTTACGGCACACGGAGTGTGCCTACTACTATCAGACTCGTCCGACATGGTCCACAGGACGTGGGCCGCGCGTGGGAAGTGTGCTGGTAACACCGCAGACACCGTGCACCCATACAACACGGCGAACCCTGATCCGCTAGCGTGCTGCAGTCAACGGCGTATCATCTCGTTCATGGCGCTCCCAGATCCAATCTTCGTCGCGCCCATTATACTCCCTCGTAGCAGGTTCCGAATGGTAAAGAGGGCGGCGCCGTAGGTCTGCCCCTTCCTAGCGGCGCCGCCAATCGCCCCGTCTGCCCACTTATATAGTTCCCTTCCGGACCGGCGCGCGACACCAAAAATGAAAAAAAAGGGGAAATAGATTTCGCGCAAATTATCCCAGAGGCGTTGTTGTACTGAAGCGACTTCAACACTACGTTAGTTAGAAGGTCCGTCAAGGTTCTCGGTCAGCGGGCGTCTGTAACCGATTCTTCCTCCTAGCCCATCGCCCATCACAATGGAATTCGCAGAACAAATCTCTCGGGCGCGGAACGGAGATCGCGCAGCAACGGATCAACTGCTAGTAGATTGGCGACCGTGGATGCGGAACCGCGCACGCGGACTTCTCGGAGCTGGTCAGGCTGCGCGGGTTGACTCCTCCGATGTCGTTCAGGTTGCCATGGCCGAGGCTTTCCGAAACATGAGCAAGTTCCGGGGACGCTCGCAAGCTGAGTGGGCAGCTTGGCTGCAGCAGATCATCCGGGGACAAGCTGTCCGGCTGCGAAGGCACAACGCCGCCGAAAAACGCCGCACCGGCCGGGAGGTCTACGGCAGCTGGTCTGTTGAGGACGAGGGCCAGAGTCCAACCTCGGCCGTGCTTAAGAAGGAACGGATGGACCAACTCCGGTCCGCCGTCATGCGCCTCCCCGAACCGCTTCGCCAAGTCGTGCTGCTGCGAAATTTCGACGAACAGTCGTTCACACAAATCGGCCAGCAGCTTGGCAAAAGCCCTCGCGCTGTCCGTCGACTCTGGGCGCAAGCGATCCGGCTGCTTGCCCGCCGCCTACACGACGAGTAGCCGAATTCAACAAAATTTGGGCAAATCGGGCGTCCAGCCAAACTCTGGCGAGTTCGGCTACGCTCCTGCGGAGCCCTCGTCTCCTGTCAATGCCCTCACGCCGGCCGGACGATCGATAAGACCACCTCTCTCTCCGCCCGCGCGGTTCGCTCGAGTTCCAATTCGGGCTCTCAAGACTTGACTTCGCCGGCATAGCCTACGGAGAATCAAAGTAGGCTGGCGGCGGTTCTTGAGCCTACCACTGCGGCGGCTTAAGCCTTGTCGGCCAGCTGCAGCCGGGCGCGGTAACTCCCCGTCGCAGAGGTCGTGCAGCTTTTAAGTTAGTGCGTGATTTCGTCTTTCTTTACTCTCCCCTCGGGGAGAGTCGGCCCGAAGAACCGGAGAGGGGGACACTCGCCGGACGCTACGCGTCGGTTTCGCTGGGAACCGTGGGCTAACGCCCAGCGGCTGATTTAGAGCGTAGCCGAACTCGCCAGAGTTTGGTGGACAGCAGTGTAGCCGAACTCACCAGAGTTTGGTGGTGTAGCCGAACTCGCCAGAGTTTGGTGGTGTAGCCGAACTCGCCAGAGTTTGGTGGTGTAGCCGAACTCGCCAGAGTTTGGTGCACTGCACGAAACGTAAAAGCCGCACAACCTCCGCATGGTTAGGTTTTGCAGCGGGCACACTAGCAGTTACGGATTGCGGGGGCGCATTTCCTATTGAAGGGTTCACCTGGCATGCAACTCACCTGCGTTCATTGCGGCCAACCATTCACCATTTCGCTCGACCAACTTGGAGGCACGGGACAGTGCCCTCACTGCCAAGGCGAAATCAAGCTACCTAGAGCCTCCACGCAAACTGCTGAGGCCGACACCGAGCCTACGCGCGGACACTGGTGGGAGAACTCGATCTCGACCATGGTCTCGATTTTCATCCATATGTTTCTGATGTTGGTCTTGGCACTCATTAGCTACGATGCTTCCAGCGGCGAAGGACTTGCTGAGGACGTCTTGATCGGCAATCTGCCGTCGGAAACGCTCAGCCAAAACGACAGCGAAGAACTCAACCTCGAGAGCAACGTCGAATCCTCTAGCGAGCAGGAGTTGGAAGAGCTGGAGATCGAGCCCCCGGTTACCACGACAAGCGAGGCCGACCTGGCGCTGCTCGCGGAGCCTTCCTCGTTGAGCGGCGGAGATATCGGCGGCTTCGATGCCGGGACGATGACGATGGGCGGCGGCGCGATGGCGGGTGGCAGCTGGAACGGCTTGATGCAGAACCTCAGACGCCACGGATTGGACATCGTCATCACGTTTGACAGCACCGCCAGCATGCAGGGCGAGATCAACGTCGTCAAGCGACAGATTCAGCGCATCGGCGGCGCATTGCTCAAGTTGATCCCCAAGGCCCGCATCAGCATCTGTACCTATCGCGACGACGGCGACGAGTACCTGGTGCGCGGGTTGCCGCTGACCGGCGACATCCAGGAGATCGATCACTACCTGGCCGGCGTCGAGGCAGATGGTGGTCACGATAATCCGGAGGCCGTCCACGAAGGACTGCGCTGGGCGATCGAAAAAAACCGATTTCGCGGCAACGCGCGAAAGGTCATCTTGCTGTTCGGAGACGCACCGCCCCACCGCGAGTTCTACGGCGAGTGTTTGAGGCTCGCTACGGACTTCAACCGCCAACAAAAAGGAGTGATCAGCACTGTCACCTGCCGCAATCCGGTCATCATCAGAGATTTCGAGCAGATTGCGAAGAAGGGCGGTGGCGAAGCCTATCGAACTTCGGATGAGCGTGAAATCATGCAACAGCTGTTGATTCTCGTCTTCGGAGGTCGCCATCGTGACAAGGTGCTGGAAGCCTTCGAAATGATGGAGCGTTAAACTCCGGCTGCCTCGATGCTCAGCAATCCCATGCCAACGAGGTCTATAGCGAGCTGAGCCAGTTGGTCTCGGCCAGTGACTTCTGTTCGCCCGGACCACTCGTCGAAGCTGCAAGGGGCCAGTTCCGAGAGCTCGTTGAGCAGTGCCTGTCCCTCCAGCTCGAAAACCACTGTACCTATTTCACCCTGTCCGGCAAAGAACAAGACGTTGACCGGCGAATCGGCGACGTTCTCAAGCAACTCGGGAGTCAAGAACCTGGTCCAAAACCGAATTGGGTTCAAGTGGATCCGCAGGGAATCATCGTGAACGAAACTCGACAAGAATCGCTTTGACTCGCGATTTCGTTTCTGGAAGCCAGCATGGGCCGCGCGATCACGGCGCACGGCATCTTCGATTCGGTACCGCGCTTGCTGGCACGCGATGTAGTCCCGTTGTCGCGGCGTCGGACTCTGTGTTTCGATCAACCAGTCCAACATTCTGTGCGCATCGTCGGACCACAGAGGGTCAGTCGCTAAGACCGTGTGCTCGGCGTAGACGTCGACCAGTCGACAAAAGTCGTCAAAGGCCTGAGCAACGAATGCCAGTCGTCGACGGAGCTTGACTCGCCGCCTCTGCAAGCCGCCAGTGGCAAAGTGCTGTAGCCGACCCAATCGCGGGCGAGATGCGAACGGCGGCCCGAGATGACTCTCGCCGTTCGATACCTCGAGCAAACGGGTCAGTTGTGTCAGCTGCTCAGCGTATTCCACGACGGAACCTCCATCGACAACCCAACACCCCTTTGCCGACGACGGCGCCGCCCACAGCACTCGATCATCGTCAGCGCCCGGCTGCCCGGAGATACCCCCTGACAAAGTGAACGACGCGCGTCTTCAGACTTGCGACGGCTTGGCGCCTTGCCGTCGAGGCGTTCCACTTTGGAGCAGCGCTTGTGCCGGAAAATGAGTGTCCGAGCACAAGTCGAATGTAGCTAAGGACTAAGCGGGGGAATCTTCATCGACCCGATGCGTACCTGCGGAACGGCAACTGACATCCATGAGGCGGCGCCTGGAATCGGAATGACGACGCCGCTGGTGTAGCTGCGCGGCGCCCGGGCGCGTACGATGAACTGAAGATATGTTCAGTTGAGAGAAAGTCATGGTATCGACGCTACAGATCAAAAAGCACGTCCCCAGCGGCACCATCATCCTGAATCGGCCGGCGACCCACAACGCACTTTCGCGCGAGCTGCTGGGCGAGCTACACCAGGCTCTCCGTGATTTTCATCTCGAGAAACAAGTTCGCGCGCTGATCCTCACCGGTGCCGGAGACTCGTTCTGCGCGGGTAGTGATTTGTCAGAAGTGCGCGACACCAGCCATGGAGATGAGTTCCACGCTCAGGCACAATGGCATCGCGACGCCGTCCAGTACAAAGAGCTCATCGAGTACATGCTGCGTTTCCCCAAACCGATCCTCGCCGCGGTCAACGGCGCGGCTGTCGGTGCGGGAGCAGGATTGGTCGCTGCCGCAGATCTGGCCATCGCCGCTCCACAGGCCTGTCTCGGTACGCCAGAACCGCGGCGTGGGCTCGTCTCGGGACTTGCCGCGCCGCTGATTCACTTTCGCGTGGGCGCCGGTGCAGCCGCCCGACTGCTCCTGACCGCAGAGACTGTGAACGCCGAGGAGGCCTTGCGCATCGGCTTGTTCCACGAATTGGTCGAGCATGAGTTGCTTTGGGCGCGTTGCCATCAGATCGCCGTGGAGATCGCCAAATCAGCCCCTGAGTCGATCCAGCTCACCAAGCGAATGTTAAATGAGACGGTCGGAGAGAGCTTGAGCGCCTGGTTGGCTTCCGGAGCCGCGGCGACCGCGACGGCGCGGACAACGGAAGCCGCGGCCGAAGGTGTCTCCGCTTTCCTCGAGAAGCGCGAGCCCGACTGGAAATAGCCAATCAAACCGCCAACATGGAGGTCGACGTGGCGAAAAAAATCGCTTACCTGGTGTTCGACGTAGAGAGTATCGCCGACGGCGACCTGATCGCCGCCATCCGGTTTCCGCACGAAAAGTGCTCCGCCGAGCAAGCGATCCGCCGCTACCGGGATGAGCTGCTGGAGCAGTCGGGCTCGGACTTCATACCCTATACCTTCCAGATCCCTACGTCGATCGTCGTCGGTAAGATAACAGCCGATTTTCGCCTGGTCGATTTAGTGGCCCTGGACGAACCTCAATTCCGCCCTCACATCATGACGCAGCAGTTTTGGAAGGGCTGGGAAGCCTACAAACAGCCCACACTGGTCACCTTCAACGGTCGCGGTTTCGACCTACCGTTGCTCGAGCTGGCCGCTTTTCGGTACGGTCTATCTCTGCCTGGATGGATTGCAGCGGAAGGCCCCAACTACACGCACCCAAGATACCGCTACAACACGCTGTCTCATCTCGATCTTCATGACCTACTGACCAACTTCGGCGCCGCTCGTTTCAATGGAGGTCTGAATCTTGCGGCCACGATGTTGGGGAAACCGGGCAAGATGGAAGTGCAGGGGCACATGGTGCAAGATCTCTATGACGCCGGTCAACTCGACACGATCAACGACTATTGTCGCTACGACGTACTCGATACTTACTTTGTCTTTTTGCGAGCCAGCGTGATGATGGGGCGGCTGACCCTCGAAAACGAACAGCAGATCATCTACGAGACAAAACAGTGGTTGAAGGACGAATCGCAGCGGGCGCCAGCATTCGAAATGTATCTCGACCACTGGGGCGACTGGCACAGTCCGTGGGAGTGAACGGTCTTCTTTTGCCGATCCACCGGCACCGGGACGGCGAGGTCCTGTTTGAGCCGCTTTCAACTTCTACACTTGGCGGACGGCTCACGGAGTGAGCCTGCTACTTTGAAGTGACGGATTGCGTTCGGGAGGGCGAGGCTCCTGCCGAGCCGTTTGCCCGCACATCGGTTCATTTTCAACGCCGCTTTTGGCGGACGGCTCACGGAGTGAGCCTGCTACTTTGAAGCGCCGGATTGCGTTCGGGAGGGCGAGGCTCCTGCCGAGCCGGAACAACAAGGGAGACGGAAAGCAGGAGCAGACAGAAGAACGGGGCACCCCGAGTTTGTACCTACAGCGGTGCCGGGATGTCGCGGCGGCAGAAGACGATTGCGGCAGCGACGTAGCACAGCGCGCCGACAGCAATCAACACGACGTGATAGGCCAGTGGCCCGAATACAAACTCGGGTTGCCCTGCCAGCTGCCAGCTCCAGATCGACCCGGGAGCGGTGTCAGCAATCCGCACCATGAACTCTGGCTCGTACGCAGTGAAGACGGACAGGTACATTAGCCAACTCAATGGATCCGAGGCCATCCCGGCGATCTTGATCATCACCTGAACGACATAGACACCGATGACAATGCCGATCGTGCGCCACCGGTAACGGTCCCACGACGACATCAACGTGGTGAAACCTGCCAGCATCACGCCAAGTGCGAACAAGTTCACGCTGGCTGGGATGAGCACACCAGGGTCGATCTTCTCAGTCATCGGGACCAGCTGGATCGACGCCTCCGCGAAGGGGAGCGGGATCTTCCAATCTACGCCGGGGAACGGAATCGGGATGGGTACACTGGGAAGCACCTCCTCCTCGATCCAGGTCGACTGAATCCCCGCCCAATTGCCCAACCACGTAGCGGCTGCCAAGGCGATCATCCCGGCAACCGTGACCCCCGCGTGAGTCCACAGCAGTTTGCCGCGGCCCAACGGCTGAGCCAGCAGCATCTCCATCGTCCCCCGACCAATCTCGCCGCTAACACAGTCCGACCCGCGCGCGATTGCCCAAATCGAGACACAAATGACCACGATCAACTCGTCGTAGGCCAGGGCCACGCGTCCCTGGTAAGTGATCAACCACTCGAAGTCGACTGGCGTAAAACGCTGCCAATCTCCGGGCAGCATGTCCAAGATCGCCTTGAAGCGAGTCGTGTCAACCTGGCTGACAATCCACACTCGCAGCCAACAAAAAGAGAAGACCGCGGCGCAGCAAGCCAGCAACAACCACTTAGAATCGTGCAGGCATTTCTTCAATAGGGGGCGAAACATGGCAGTTCAGTCTGGCTCGCGCTCGGTCGAAGGTCTGGCGTGAAATCGGTCATAGATGGGCCGCAGCCCAACCGATTCGACCGCTACTTCTTTGAGCGGTACCGTGGCCAGCCACTGCAGCAGCTGCGACAATTCGCCCGCCGTTTGGATCAGCGCCTGTTGATTGCCGTTCGCCGAAACAGTCAGCTCGGACTCCAGGGCGGTGGGGGGAGGCGGAAGGGGACCGTCTAGCTGTAGGTGTACCTGGTGCTGGCGCCGCAACTCGAGCATCGGTTGCAGGTGCACGACACGCCCTTGTCGGAGAATGACAACGCGATCACAGACTTCCTCGACTTCTGACAGAACGTGTGACGAAAAAATCACCGTGCGGCCGGCGGACCGTGAGTCGGCCACCAGCTGTAAGATCGTCTGCCTTACCGTAGGGTCCAGATTGGCCGTCGGTTCGTCGAGGATCAGCAAGGGAGTGTCGGCGGAAAGAGTCGCAGCCAGCGCCAACTTCTGACGCATCCCCGTCGACATGAAAGCGACCCGCCGGTGGACGTCGAGCTCGAGTTGAGCGGCCAACTTCATCGCCTGCCTGAAGTCACCCCGCGGGCGTATCTCAGCAAAGAAACGCAACACGTCGCGGCCACGCATCTGTCGAAACATACGGGCCTCGCCGGGCAGGTACGAAACAATCTGTCGCACCCGCACCGATTGGCGAGAACAATCCAAGCCGTTGATGGCAGCGGTTCCGGTAGTGGGTTTTAGGAACCCCAACAACAAGCGCAACAAGGTGGTCTTGCCAGCACCGTTGGGCCCAAGCAGTCCGAACACCTCGCCGCGCTCGATCGACAACGAGCACTCGTCCAGTGCTGAAACACTGCCGTAGCGCTTACCGAGCGAGTCCGTTTCGACAATCACAGGCTGCTTCTCGCAGGGGTCGACTCGTAGGCGAGTCCACGTACTGGCCATGGCCCCTGGCCATGATGGAGGCGCGGCGACCAACCTCACCGGCCAGCGGGGGCAGTGCGACCAGCAAGCTCAGGCGAAGGCCGAGCCGCTTCGTCACCTCAAGTAAGGAGTTCGGGGCCCAAGCCAAAATCTTGCCGGCAGACGGTGGGCAAGTCACTTGGGAGCGATCGTGCAAACCATCCTCCGCCCATGCTGCTGCGGAGGCGTTTCCAGCTTGCCGAACTCAAGCAATTCCTCGATCACTCCATTCATCACCTTGCGGCCTTCTTCGATATGGGCCATTTCGCGGCCACGGAACAAGACAGAAACCTGGACCTTGTCCTTGTGCTTAAGAAACCCAATGGCCTGCTTGACCTTGAACCCGATGTCGTGCTCGCCGGTCTTGGGCCGTAGCCGAATCTCTTTGGTCCGCGTGTTGTGTCCGTGCTGATGTGTCTTCTTCTTCTTTTCGTACTTGTACTTACCGTAGTCCATAATTCGGCAGACTGGTGGCCTTTCATTGGGAGCCACCTCGACGAGATCCAATCCGTCTTCCCGAGCTTTGGTAAGTGCGTCCTCGGTGGGAATGATTCCCAGTTGAGTTCCATCGGATCCGACTACGCGGATCGGTGTGATGCGGATCTGCTCATTGACCCTGGTCTGAACGCGGTCGATTTTACGCTCCTTTTGCAAGTGGTGTTTGGTGCTTCGCGAACCGGCAACTCACCGGCAGCGGGAACCAACGAGGAGAACAGCGTCTGCCGAATAGACAGACGCGAATTGTCTCTGAGTATCGGGGAGGTGGATGGCGATCGTCAACCATTTCCGCCAGTTTTTCCTGCAGAAAAATGAGTTCCAAAACAGAGGTTTCGGCGGCTCCAAACCAACCGATACTGGCCGCATGGCGGCTCCATTTCTCCCCTCTCCCGCATGCGGGGTGAGGGAATCCTGTCTTGCACAAGCTCCTAATACTCGTTCGACGCCCCGCGGTCCACGAGTCCTGCGTTGCCGCCAAATGTCTTGCGTACCGTGCGGGCGTCGATCTCGTCCTTCAGTTTTCGAATGGCTTCCGTCAAACGCAGGGCGCCCAAGTCGCCGTCAATCCGGTCGCGCACGGCCACCGATTCGTTCTCCATCTCGCGGCCACCCACAATCAACATATAGGGGATCAACTCGAGCTGCGCGTCGCGGATCTTGGCACCGATCTTCTCGGGCCGGTAGTCGCCGCTGACGCGTAGACCGGCTTGGCGGAGCTCCTGCTCGACGCGACGCGCGTATTCCTCGAACTTCTGGCTGACGACCAACACACGAGCCTGCTCCGGGGCCAGCCAGAGTGGAAAAGCGCCGGCAAAATGCTCAATCAGCACGCCGATGAACCGCTCCATCGATCCCAACGGTGCGCGGTGAATCATCACGGGCTGGTGGCCGGCGTTGTCACTGCCGACATACTCCAGGCCGAAACGCTCTTCGCTAGGCAGGTTATAGTCGAGCTGGACAGTGCCTAGTTGCCATTCGCGGCCGATACAATCGGTGACGACGAAGTCAGCCTTCGGACCATAGAAGGCTGCTTCTCCAGGTTCCTCGGTGAAGTCCATTCCTAGGTTGCGACAGACGTCGATCAAGGCACCCTGAGCTCGATTCCAGTTCGTCTCGCTGCCGACGTATTTGTCGCTGGCGGGATCGCGGAACCCTAGACGGACACGATAACTGTCCAACCCGAGGCAATCCAACACGAACTGCGTCATCTCGATACAGCCGCGGAACTCGGCGGCGACCTGATCGTCGGTGCAGAAAATGTGCGCATCGTCCTGGGTGAAGCCGCGCACGCGCGTCATACCTGACAACTCGCCAGACTTCTCATAGCGATAGACCGTGCCAAACTCCGCCAACCGTAGAGGCAAGTCGCGGTAGCTGCGCGGTTTTGACTTGTAGATCATTACGTGGTGGGGACAGTTCATCGGCTTAAGCAGATACTGCTCTTCTTGCTCCATCTGAATCGGAGCAAATTGGCTATCCGAGTAGTACGGGTAGTGGCCGGAGATTTCGTAGAGTTCGACGCGCCCGATGTTGGGAGTGTAAACCGGAAGATAGCCACGTCGCTGCAGCTCCTCGCGAACGAAGTTCTCGAGCACGCCTCGAATCATCGCTCCTTTGGGCTGCCAGAGAATCAGCCCCGATCCGACAATCGGGCTGATGGTGAACAGGTCAAGCTGCTTGCCCAGCAGCCGATGGTCACGCCGTTTCGCTTCTTCGATCCGCTCGAGATGGGTTTGCAGGTCTTGTTTGTTGAAGAAGGCCGTCGCGTAGAGGCGCTGCAACTGTTTACGGGACTGGTCACCTTTCCAGTAGGCGCCGGCGACCGAGAGCAGCTTGAAAGCGCCGATGGCACCTGCGCTGGGAACATGGGGGCCTCGGCAAAGATCGATGAACTCGCCTTGACGATAGAAAGACAGGGTTGCGTGGTTCACCAAGCCGTCGTCGATGTGCTCAACTTTGTACGTCTGCTCGAGATCCCGGCAGATTTGCACTGCTTTATCGCGCGGTTCCTCGATGCGCTCGAACGGCTCGTTGTCCTTGATGATCCGGGCCATCTCCTGCTCGATTGCGGGGAAGTCCTCTTCGCCGAGCGAGTGATCGAGGTCGAAGTCGTAGTAGAAACCTCCCTCGATGGTGGGTCCGAAGGCGAGGCGGACACCTTCGTAGAGCCGCATTACGGCGCGGGCCATCACATGGGCGCAAGAGTGGCGCATGACGGCCAGGGCAGCGGGGTCTTTCTTGGTCAGAATCTGCAATTCGACGGGCGTGTCCGCGGGGAGCGGAAAGTCGAGCCCCACGACCTGGCCATCGACTGCGGCAGCGAGAGCGGCCTTGGCGAGCCCGGGGCCGATGTCAGCAGCGACATCACGAGGGGTGGCGGGGTGGGAGAGTTCCTTGGTGGTTCCGTCTGGGAGTTTTACCTTTGCCATTGCGACCTTGAGTGCTAATCCGTGTGCCAGTCGTGCGGGGCGCCGCTACAAAGAGCGTCTTCATCCAGTCCGGGCTGGCCTGCAGCGTAAAGTATACGGGTCGTGGCACTTCCGGCAAGATAAGCTGCGTCGACTTTGTGCCCCGGGGTGTGCGGGGGGAAGCGGCTGGATGCCGAGTTGTGGCCTGAGGGAGGTCGGTGTACGATTTCGGTGCTGGTCAAACCGCGACGCATCACGGGGCCGCATGAGCCCAGTGCGAGAGTGAGCGTGAACCCGAGGTGGGTGAACCCGGGAGAGCGGGCGCGAGCGGTACAACGACGAGCAAAGATGGGCGGTTAGCTCAGTTGGTTAGAGCGCCACGTTGACATCGTGGAGGTCGTTGGTTCGAATCCAATACCGCCCACTAGACTTACGGCAACGGGCCGGCCAGCATACTCCCTGCCATACTCCCTCGGAAGCTGCTGACCGGCCGTCGCACAGCGTCGTTTCACTGAAACTTCCACAAGTTTTTTTGGAACGACCTCATGCCAAAGCTCCCCCCGAATGAGCCCTGGCACCACGAAGCCAGTGGTTTCTGGTGCAAGAAAGTTGCAGGCAAGCTGCACTACTTGGATCACGACTACAAAGTCGCCAAGCGCAAGCTCAGGAGAATTCTGGATGATGTCGCCAGGGGAGAGTCGCCCAGTGCCGACTGGCTGGAAGCGCCGTTTTCGAGCCTGGCCGACGAGTTCCTGACGGACATCAAGGCCTGCCAAGCCGCCGGTACCTATCGAAACTACCGGGAGCAGCTCCTTCGAGCGATGAAGATCTTCGGGGCCACCCTTCCAGTCGGCGACCTCATCCACGCTGGCCGTAACCGTTCACGGGAATTCGATTGATCTTGGTGGATTTGGTGGTTTGGGACTATTCTGATTGCCGTCATGGCGGACGGCGAACAACCATCTGGATGTGCACGTTGTGCAGAATTGGAGGCACGTGTCGCGGCATTAGAGGCCGAATTGGCGAAGTCCCGGAAGAATTCGAGCAACTCTTCTAAGCCTCCCTCCAGTGATATCGTCAATCCTCCCAAAAAGGGCAAGAAGAAGGGTGGCGGTAAGAAGCGAAAGGCGGGCGGCCAACCAGGTCATGAGCGACATGAACGAACCCCCTTCACCGAGGACGAGATCGATCAAACCTGGATCTGGTATGACGGTGAATGCCCATGCTGCCACGGCAAACTCGTGGACACCGACGAGCCCGCACGCACGATGCAGCAAGTGGAACTGCCACCGGTATCGATGGTCGTCGAGCAGCACGAAAGCCGGCCACAACGGTGTGCTCATTGTGACAAGGTTTTCTACCCTGAGTTCCCCGAGGAACTCCGCAGAGCAGGGCTGGTAGGACCAAGGCTGACGGCCCTGGTGGGGTTTCTCAAGGGTGCCTGCCACATGTCCTTTGGGACGATCCGCAAGTACTTTCGCGACGTGATCGGTGTCTCCATCAGCCGTGGCATGCTTCGCAAACTGGTGGGAAAAGTGGCCGACAGCCTGCTTGAACCGTACGAAGCCCTGCTAGCCATGTTGCCCAGTGAGGACCGCCTGAACGTGGACGAAACGGGCCACAAGGAGAATGGCCAGCGGATGTGGACCTGGTGTTTTCGGGCGTATCTTTTCACGGTCTACAAGATTTCGCCCTCGCGTGGCAGTGACGTGCTGCTCGAGGTTCTGGGCAAGGAATTCAACGGCGTGTTGGGCTGTGACTATTTCAGCGCCTATCGCAAGTACATGAGACTGAATGAGAACGTGCTGTTGCAGTTCTGCCTGGCTCATTTCATTCGCGACGTAAAGTTCCTGGCTAACCATCCGAACAAGCGGAATCAGGCACATGGACAGCGTTTGTTGATCGATTTGCGAAAGCTGTTTCGCGTGATTCATCGCCGTGACGAATATAGCAACGGGCGCACCTTCCAAGCCGCCCTGGAGTCGGGCCGTGACACCTTGGTTTGGAATGCCACGATGGAATCACCTCACACCCAAGAGGCGCTGGCGTTGGAGGAGCGGTTCTTCCAGCACACCGAGAGCTACTTCCGATTCATCACCGAACCCGGCGTCGAACCAACGAATAACTCAGCCGAACAGGCCATTCGCTTCGTGGCTATCCATCGGCGAATGACCCAGGGGACACGAAGTCAGGAGGGACGAGCCTGGTGCGAACGGATCTGGACCGTCATTCAAACCTGCAACCAGCAATCCCGCTCCGTGTTTGAATTCTTATCCGCGGCAGTCACCGCGCATTTTCGATCCGAGAAAGCGCCTTCTCTCGTGCCGATTTCGAACCTTGTGCCGGATACATCCTAATCCGTGCTTTGAGCTTCACTGCCGACGACACCTCCATCACCCTCGCGCGCCGCTAATAGCCGCACCGTGCTAGCCAACCTCCGCGTTGCCAAGAAACCGGCGAAATCCCGTGAACGGTTACCGCTGGCCTTATCGCGGACAGGGAAGTCGCTCGTAACGACCGAGCTGCAGCAGCCAGCGAGTATCAACAAGCCAGGGAAGCCCGTGAGCAGGCGGCGACCTTTCGTGACCAAGCAAAGCAGAAGCTGGCTGTACTAGACGAGAACATCACCGAGGCGAACGAGGACTTGGCCGCCGTCACTCACGAGATGAATACGCTGAAGGATGAAGCCAAGAAGTTTCGCGACGCGAGAGACGCGGCCGTAAAAGAGCTGGACGGGTTTCTTGGTACGGTGCGAACTGCGGCGGAAAGGATAAACGAGCTGCGAGAACGGATTCCCAATTCCATCCGAGACCTGATTCCCGGTGCGTGACTTGCGCAAGTTTCTGTGGCATTCTTCTTCCATGGGGCTAACGCACGTCACAGCAACCGTTACAAACCCGGCCGACCGTGGACAATCGTGGGAATCGCTGTTCCTCGTCGACACTGGCGCCATCGATTGCCTCATTCCTGGAAACCAGCTCCGAGATATTGGCCTCGCACCGGAAGGACGCAGGACCTACGAGCTTGCCGATGGCACTGAACAAGCAATGGACATCGCTGTTGCTCGGATCGAGTTCATGGGAGAGATTGTCGGAGCCACGGTCATCTTCGGCCCTGACGACGTAGAGCCGATCCTGGGCGTGACCGCTCTTGAATCGGTCGGTATTGCCGTTGACCCAAAGACACAACGACTGAAACGGCTTCCGGCGGTGTCTCTCAAGTGACCTTTCGAACGTCTGGCTAATTGCCGCGCCGCATACCCCTAACCTCGAATCACCGATCGGAGACGTTCTAGTACTTCGGGAACATGCAAATTGCTATCTGCAAGTTCCTCAACACTCTGCATAAGCGAAGGTGTTATCGATTCGGCTGGCAGATCCCGAAGTATGTTCAAGGCGGTACACGACACCGAAATTTCAGGATGCCTTAAGAATTCCGGCAACAATGGCACGACAGCATCAGGCTTGAATCGGGCAAGCAATATCAGTGCGTAGACAAGATGATGTTCGTCGTCGTACACTCTTAAGCGAGCACTAAGGTGCGACACTGCCTCCGGCTCAACGACTAGTGAATCCGAGGATAGGAGCGGCTCCATGTAGTCGTGGAGAGCCGTGGCAGAAAGTCGCTCGAATGTTGAGATTGATAGCATGGTCACTGTTAATAGAAGGTTCCTATCATACTGATGATCTTACCCGTGGCGTCGATAGTCGCACTGCCATAAAACGTCTCAACTCCGCCGCCAGCGGCTGTGTAGGATAGGAATGGCAAGCCGCTCGCGCAACAGGACGTCGATTACGTGCTCCAGAACATAGCCGGACAGGCCAATTCTCGGTTGAACAAGAACGACCACATCCAGCTCAGCCCGCATGTGCTCCGACACACGGCCATGCGAAAATGGGCCCACGCGAAGGGCGTCCGCTTCGCGCAAAAGATTGCTGGGCATGCTTCCGAACGGTACATCTGGCGGTACGTCACCCCCTCGGATGACGAAGTACAAGCCGCGGTTGATGAGCTGTGGAGCTGACACCTCGCACGTCGACGGACGCCATGAGTGTCCACCAACTAACCACTGCGCACAGCCATGTGCGGGGATGCACATGGCTGTGCGATTTGAGCCAGGCAAAGGCATCCGAGGCCTTTACCTCCAAAGGTGTCCCCTTGAATCGTTCGATTTCGCGTTGACGGGTGTGTTCCAAATTGCCTGCGACCGTAAAATGGCGGACGCCTAGCACGGATGAATTCGGTGCTCCACTGGTGGTCGATATGATCACGCGCCAGACAATTGGGCACAGCCAACGGCAGCCTCAGCTCACCCTTCCTGCTGCCAAGCTGAATCTACCGGCATCTTCGCTTTTGGATCAGTCGCGCATAGGATACTTTGGTCGGGGCAGCTCTCGTCTCCCATTCACACGCCCGGCTAGATGGCCTGCGCGCTGGCATAGCAATTGCGTCCAGAACGCCTGCATCGAACCACGGTGCAGCTGCCACTCGACTCCCGTCCGAACCTACTCCGGTGAATCCGGTCCTCTGAAAAGAGGAACGGCAATGCGTTCAATAACGCTCAAGAAGACTAAGAACGAATGCACGAAGAACTCGCGGCGATTCGCCGTCGGCTCTACCATCGACCTGCTTTCTTCTGTAACCGGAGTGAACAGACGCTTTATCCGTTCGTCCACCGGATCTAAGTGCTGCTCAACAACCTCTTCGGTGTCCTTCAGCCATTCTTCAAGTGCGTCCGCTGCTGCAAAACGATGGTCGAACGGCTCGAAGAAATACGGCACGTCCACTCCGCTCGACAACAAGGAATTGCTGGCATCCATCATCTCCGCAATGAGCCAAGCTTGCAGACTACCCACGTCCTCCGGCGTAACCATTCGCTCTCCATTGAACCACATCCCCGTGCGCAGCAATTCGATCGTTCGTCGGCCGAATGTCTGCAGCAGATCATGCTGCTTTCTGACGAAGTCCTCTTTCATCGCGTGTTCTCCAGCTACCCCAGGAATACGGTTAGATTCCTTTGGCCGACGTGGGAACACTCCGTCGGGGGCAAAGCGTGACGAGAATCAGCTCCGGTTCCCTCCCGAGGAACCGTTGAGCAACACGCTTAGAAGATGTGGAGAACGTGGAAGAACACTCGATCTGGCTTCTCTGATTTTACGGGGCCAGATGGCCGTTTGCAACGATTTCTACACTCGTGCTATAAACCGCATCTAAGAGCTGGAATGGGAACAGGTTACGTACCGCGCCAGAGCTCTAGAATCGCGGTTTACCCCTTGGTTTCAGCGCCGACGCCTCTCTCTAGAATCACCCCATGAACAACTTCGGCGAGAAAGTAAGCTTCATTTGGAGCGTTGCTGACCTCCTGTGCTGGTCGGGGACTTACTAAACGACCGTTTTGGCACCGATTTCTCTCCGGCCGACCCCTCAAGCTCCCGTTTCTCCGCGATCGCCCCAAGTGGTGGGGTCTGACTACTAACGGAACAGGATTGTACGGTAAGCCCTCAACTTTCCGGAAAACGATGCCTGGTGATGCTCGCCAAGCGTGCACAAACGCCGAGCGATACGGTGCTGTGCGTCGAGAACTTTCCGGAAAACGTGCAGAAGTTGGGAAAGTCCGTAAGTGCGTCGGACGATGAAGCCGTTTCGACAGTTGCCGGTTCTAGGGTACCGCCCACATTCGTGTAATTTTGCACGCTAAGCCGACCGGATTAGGCCGCGAAAGTTAGCGAAGCTGGTGGTGTGGGCATTCAATGTCAGATAATTCCGAATCATCTACCAGCTCAATCGGATTGTGGCAGTGTGGGCAACGCACATGCATGACGTTTCTCTCATGAGGGGGTGTTGAATACAGCATTCCGAACACACGGCTTAGAGCACCATCTGCTCGAAACGCTAACTCAACAGCCCCTCAACATGAACGCAGTAAAACCGTATTCACCACCAGCTTCGAGCCGAGTTTCGGGGGCCCAACTCGAAGCGGGTTTGTCTGCATTTACTCAGGAAGCAGGTAGGAAGGAGCAGGTAACAACGCGAGAATAGCACAGTGGGGCACGCGGAGCCATTCTGCGGCATGCGAGGGGGGATGTCGCGGTGCTTAGCGTGCAAAATTACACGAGTCGGGGTAGATCTCGGGCGCGCGCACGTTAGGGTCCGGTGGCGATTCCAGGACTTTCGTCCTGGGCCTCAGTCCGGCTCCCATGGTCACGTTTCCCGAGGCCCCCCTGCGATCCCGGACGGTCGGATTTCCCAAGTTCCGGTTCTGACCCTGGCATTTCCCGTGCCGGCCTTTTCGCGGCTGATGAGGTTTAAGTGCTGACTCACATTCACCCCGCTCAATCACGATTTACCTCACACGCTCATTTCTGAAGTGCGGTTGCTCCCAGTTTCCCGGTTCCCCACACCCGAACCACCAAGTGCCCAGAGCCCCTTTGCCTGACTGCCGGTGTTACCGTCTTGTCAGGGTAGCGTCTTGCACTACCTGGAAGGGCATTACCCCTTCTTCGTCGCTCATACGGACTCATGCGTCAGACCAAATTCCTCCCTCGCTTTCGACGAAGCTTATACAAGGGTCTTTGCAGGTTGTTGTCAGTCCCTGCTGGAAGATGGCCCTTCCCGACATTATCTCTGCGATCCTTACGTAGGCGCTTGGACCCTTACCCCGCAGTGCCCTTCCGGTGCGATTGCTTGATTCTTCCCGGAAGACGACGGCTGCCCGTACCCACATAGGACGTTCAGCACACTGGATCTCCATGCAATACAACTTCAACATGGGGTACCTTTCGAGGCTGCAGTCATTCGATCATCTTCAGGCTCCTACGTTCGCTAGACCTGCTGGTTGTACCCATCCTCGTGACAAGCACTGGATGGCCAGGCCGTTTACACCACGCATAGCTCGGTTGGTTACCTGCCCCGAGATGTGGCATCACTACACGTTCGATCAAGCAACTAACATGACCGGACTTTCACCGGTTGGATCGCAGCCTTGTCGGCTGCTCCATGTGGGTGGTACCCTATTGCGCCCCCTCAACCGCGTCGCTTTGACCAGCTTCGATTCAATATGGTAGCCTCGAGATGGGGGTGTTATCATTTGCCGATCCAACCCTCGGAGGAGTGACTTGTGGCCACAGATCCCTATGACGAAATCCTGAACCGGGCAAAGGACCAACTGACGCCCGAGCAACAGCAACGGCTGGTCGACGAACTCTCCCGACACGCTGGCACCAAAAGCGGGGCCCAACCCCATAGCATCCTGGACCTCAAAGGGCTGGGAAAAGAGGTGTGGCAGGGGATTGACCCGGACGAGCACGTTGCGAAGGAACGCGACTCATGGGATGGGTAACCGACCTGACCGGTCAAACCGTCGGTGTTGATACCTCCCCATTCATCTATCTCATCGAGGAGCACGCAAAATACGGCCCGGTTGTTGAGCCGTTCTTCCGCGCTGTTTCCGCCGGTGATATCCAGATCGCCACGTCGGTGATCACCCTGATCGAGGTTCTCGTCCATCCCATGCGGCATGGCGATGAAGGTCTGGCCCAAAAGTACAACGACATCCTGTTGAGTTCTCCGCACATCTCAACTTCTTCCGTGACGCCTGCCACGGCCCAATTCGCCGCAGAACTCCGAGCTGACCACAATCTGAAAACGCCCGATGCGATTCAGCTCGCGACTGCCGTCCAGCACAACGCCGCCGCCTTCCTCACCAACGACCGCGACTTTCCGTCGGTTAGCGGCATACAAGTCCTCAAGCTTCGTGACCTCATCACAAGCTAACGTTCGGGCGAGCTGAGTGCGACAAGCACGTAGTAGACTGTCGCTGCGAATATGTCGTTGCACGCCTCGAGTAAGGAACAAGTTCGTCAGCGTATCGAGCACGCGATCTGACGTGATGCTACGGTCGACCTCGAGGGCCAAACATTCCCGAGTGAACTCATCCGTAATCCCCAACCATTTCAGAGGCTTCCCTGTGATGGTCCGGTCGTGGATGAAATCCCAGGTCCAAATGTGATCCCGATGTTCGGCGCGACGACGTACGCAGCTATTGCCGCTATGTCCCAAACGACGTTTCTTCCGTGTTTTTTGAGGCACTTTGAAGCCCTCACGTCGCCAGAGACGATAGATCCGCTTGAAGTTCACCTGCCAGCCATCCTGTCGAAGTTTTGCTGTGATCATTCGATAAAAGAGCCCCACCACCATCAATCGGGCGTTGGCGACGCTGAGGCACTGCTCGAGCTGGGTTGATTCGCAGCGACCATTTCTAGCCGGGCGGCCCTGTGCCCGCATTGATGACATGGAACTCGACGACCCGGAATGGAAAGGTCTCGAGGACATCCAGATTACGCGGCTCAAGTCTGCCGCCGAGCAGCTGATTCACATCCAAACCCGAGCCAACCAGCATCCGGTGAGGAACTTCGCGATCTTCATGGCGCTGCTCCAAACCGGGCTTCGCATCTCGGAGCTTCTGGCCCTCGAGCTCAGCCAATACGACGGCAAGCATTTCAAGAACGTCAAACGGAAGGGAAAGGCCGTGAGCCGCAAGGTATTCCTGGCTAAGGAAGCTCGGGAGGCACTTGACCGGCCACAGGACTTGATTCTTCGTGGCTGCTCTAACCGCCAAAGTGGTACGCGCGAAAACCGCGAACGACATGTGTGACCTAAGCAAGACCCAGTACGATGCGTATTACCGTGGTTGCAACCGTTCGGTTGGGATATTCCTTGCTGGCGCAGCTTGCTTCGCGCAGCCCCTCCCGCTCAACGAGCTGCGCAGCGTTTGGCCTGGCTTTCACCCGCCGCAGCAATTCAAGTACCTTCAGCCATCCGAAACAGAGTTTCTTTTTCGGGGCGAGCGTCTTTGCGCTCGACTGTTACGTTAAGCCTTATCGTGTGCTTGCTCGTCTTCATCAGAGCAACATTTTTCGATTCTCTTCAACAGCCTCTCGAAGCGCTCGAGGTCTAGGTCATTCCGAAACAATGTCCCCTCGCTCTGATACTTTGATTTGCCGAGATATGCCGCCTTCAGTGGAATCGGATAGCGTGAAACCCAATCAACAGCTTCCGACAACTTCCGAACAAGCTTCAATTCATCGTCCGAATCAGCAAGGTCGATTCCTGCCAACTTGAAGAGAGCTTCGAGCGAATGGGTTTTCAGACTCTTGTCTAGCGACTGTTCACCTATTAGCGCTGGGTTTCTTTGAACGACCAATCCCTTAAGCGCGACCTCAAGGCACAATCCCATTAGTAGCTGTGCGGGACGGTAAAGTTGGACCAGGACATGTTCCGTCCCATCCTGCCCGTCCAGCTGAACGCTACCCCGGATTATTCACGAAAGCGGGAATTCTTGAGCCTCCAAACGCATCTAAGAAGTGATGACTAAAGGACTTCTTTCAACGCTTGGAGGCTCGAAATGATTTTACACGATGTTTGGAATGTGGAACTGGGTTTCTCGACAGAATTGCCTATCGAAATTGAACCGGTACAGGAACATCTTTCCACGGATACCGGACTGCTGTTGTTTCGGCAGTTCGACGAAAAACTGAAGCTGACAGAGGGGTTTGCCGCTCAATTGGGTGGCACTCGAACCGACCCAACTCATTCGGTGTTGGAGATGGTTCGAAGTCGCGTGTTCGGCATTGTCGCCGGCTACGAAGACCAGAATGATCATGATGCGTTACGCAGTGACGCCATCTTCAAAATGATCGCGGACCGCTTGCCGGACGATAAAGATTTGGCAAGTCAACCCACGTTGTCGCGGTTTGAAAATGCCGTCACCCCAGCTGACTTGTTGCGGTTGGAAGAGTGGTTCCTTCAACACTTCGTGGACTCCTTCGACGAGACGCCCGTCGAGATTACTTTGGACATTGACGTTTTCGACGATCCCACTCACGGTCAACAACAATTGATCTTCTACCATGGATACTACAAGCAGTACCAATACCTAGTGCGTGCGATCACCTGTGCCGACAACGACTTGGTCGTGCTGCCAGCGCTGCTGTACGGCACGGCGGACCCGGCGCTCGGACTGGGACTTGATTTGGAACGTGTCGTCGAGGCTCTGCGTGAAAAATTTCCTGATGTTGTGATTCACGTACGGGCCGACTCGGGCTATGCCAAACCTTGGTTTTATCGGGTCTGTGAGCGGCTGAGTGTCCTCTACTCGATTGGCGTTGGCATGAATAACGTGTTGAAGCGAAACAGCGAGGAATTGCTGAAAACAGCCGTCGAAGCGTGCGAAAAGAGCGGCCAGCCGCAACGGCTCTTCACGGGCTTTGACTACCAAGCCGGCACTTGGGAGCAGCCGCGGTGGGTCGTCGTCAAGTGCGAAGCCAACTCGCAGGGGACGAACCGCCGAGCCGTTGTAACCAATCGTCCTGGAGCCCGCACGTTGCCGCACGGCGCTTATGATGAGTACAGCGAACGCGGCGAAAGCGAGAACCGCAACAAGGAGCTGAAATGTGATCTGTGCGCAGATCGGCTGAGCGATCATCGCTATATGGCGAATTGCTTCCGCATGTTTCTGCACTGCGCGGCCAACAACCTGCTGGTGCAGATGCGTCGACGAATCGCCTCGCCGCCACTGGAACCGACGGTCAAAGTGTTGTCGGAGCAAGGATCGGACCCGTTGCAAGTGACACATGAAATTCCGGCTGAAGCGTCCACGGGTCGCACGCGTCGCGGCCAGTTCAATCGCCGCCGCCAAGCCGATCCTTTGGGTGAAGGCCATGCGAACACTTGGCGGATGATGCTGATCAAAGTAGCCTCACGCATGAAGATCACCGCACGTCGCGTGCGTGTATTTCTTTCAGGCTCCTGGCCATATCTGCCCTTCTTCCGCACCGTGGCTCAAGCCTTGGCTCCTGGCACGTAGCCGCCCGCCCTTGTCCGTCTCCCTCGTCAAATCTTCACCGTCACCTGCCCTCGCAAGGGGGAAAGGGGGAACTCTGCCCGTTGGCGGTCGCGAACCTACATCAAAAGCTCAACCACATATCTCTGCCCAATCTTCAACCCCTCGTGAATAATCCGGGCTACCGTGTTCCCAAACCAACCGCGCCACGTCCCGTAGCTCGGTGGCACGAGTCCGCCAAAGCATCACAGCCTGCCCGCGCTTTTCAAAGCGTTCCTGCATGGCGCTACGATACCATCCTCCCCGGTCGCTGAGTCAACTGATGTACACCTTGCAAGCACTGCTATCGTCGAGGAGACTCCAGGCGGGTGATGGCCCAACCCGCTGCGGGAGAATCTGCAGCGGACGAATCCATACTCCCTCCATACTCCCTCGACGTTTCATCCGTTCATTTTATTCAACTTAAGTCAAATAGAGCCCCAGCATCAGTTGATGCAAATCCTTTATAGATAACGCTTTGCTGTAGTACGACGTTTTGCGGCCCGGAAGTTGACATCGTGGAGGTCGTTGGTTCGAATCCAATACCGCCCACTAAGAAAACAGCGTTACGACTGTGACGGCACCACTGACCGCGCTGCCGCAGGCTTTAGTGCACCAGAGGAAGCTCGTCCGTCGCAACAAGCTCAAGCTCGCATTCATGTCCATCGAAGGTTGCGACAAAGAAGTCGAGAAACCCCTGATGGCCAACAACGAGTGTCTCATCGTCTGAGCCGGGATTTTCAACGAAGAACACTCTGGCCAGCCATTGGAGCGTCTCTTCTGGCCCGGTCAGGCTAAGCTTGACATCTGCGTAGCTAAGTGACAGCCGCTGCCCGCCGAAAGCGACGGCGGCGGGACCGCGGCCTTCGACCGTCTGGATGCCCAGGTGACGAGCGACTGCAGCCGGAAAAACCGTGTTGTCAGCACCGGTGTCGACGAGAGCTACGTATTGCCTTGAGCCATTCGGCCCATGAACAGTGAGCGGCACCTCTGGCCGAAAGATAACGACTTCCTCACCGCTGTCAGGAGCCGGTGCGAGCACGCCGGAGTAGCTGAACTTCATGCGCCACCGACGAACGGTACGTGAGGGACCTTTTGAAGAACGGCATCCGGGTGTCCCGATTCCGATGCTTCTTTGATCACCGACTCCATCGACGACCCGTGCGCGACAATTTGTGTCCTTTCAGGGTCCCACGCAATCCACTTTCCCAATAGCTCGCTGGGAATCGGGCTTCGCCCTGGGAATCGACGTTGATACTCGTCTCGTGTCATCTGCATAGCATCTATTCTAGGCGTGAGCCTGATTGCGTCCATGGTCGTCGTCTTGAACGCGATCGGTTGCACAGTTCACCAGTGTTGCTTTGTTCCTAGTGCAGAGTTGAATGCAGATTTCGTGCAGAGAAACACACGAAAAGCAGAGGATTGCATGCAAAATATGAAAAGCTTACGATCTTCGATGTGGCTGAAAGGTAAGCACTTACGGCGTTTCTCGCCCCCGCTCGCTTTCGTTGACATCGTGGAGGTCGTTGGTTCGAATCCAATACCGCCCACTGACTTACGACGATTCGAGCTATTCCGCAAAAGGGTATGAAAAGGGTACGGTCGTTGTTGGCTGATTTCGTGCCAATCGACAAGCAGTCGTAAGTCTTCTCTAACACCCGGCTTGATTGAGCAACCGTTCTTCTGTAATTTCCGTCGATCTCGCTTTTGCAGTTCGAAGTAGTGTGGAGCGGCTTCGCCGCCATTTATCTTGCGTTCACGCAGACCGGGGGGCTCATTGCCGCCCCCCTGGACCCCCGCTAGCCTTTCTCTGTTGTTCCGTTTGTTGACGCGTGCTGGGGCATCTTCAAGTAGGTTTTGCCGGTTTCCCATTCGTCGCTGATTTCGTTCAGGACCGCGCTGACCAGCCGAAGCAGCGATGCCTCGTTCGGAAAGAGTGTCGCGACGCGTGTACGCCGCTTGATCTCTTGGTTCAAGCGTTCGAGCGGATTGGTCGTTCTCAAACGACGCCGATGTGTCGACGGTAGCTCGAAGATCGTGAGCCCTTCCGGAACGTTTGCCTCAAGCCATGACGACAGATCCGGAGCACTCTGCTCGTACTTGGAGATCAGCTGCGCCAGCAAACGATCCGCCTCATGGCGGTCTGGTGCGTTGAACACGTTGCGAAGATCTTGGCCGACCTCGATCCTCATCGACACCTTCGGGACGTAGTGGAGTGCGTTCTGCATCAAATGAAACTGGCAACGTTGCCATGCGATTCCAGGGAAGCAGGCCTTTCTCGCCTGCTTGAGGCCGGAATGGTCGTCCGAGACGATCAGCTGGACGCCTCGCAGGCCTCGATCGATCAGGCTTTGCAGGAAGCCTCGCCAATGGACTTCGGCCTCCGAGAGGGAGACGCTAACTCCCAAAACGCTACGCTGGCCGTTCTCAAGCACGCCGATCGCCACGAGCACGGCGCAGTCGCGCACGCTGCCACCATGCCGAACCTTCTCATAACGTGCGTCCAGGATCACGTAGGGGACAGTATCCAGCGGACGTTCACGCCACGCCTGCAGTTCATCGTCCAGCAGCTCCGCAGCTCGACTGACTTGAGTGCTGCTAATATCCAGACCACACAGCTCCTGTGTGATCTCGGCGACTTTTCTCGTCGAAACACCTTGGACGTACATCTCAGCCACTGCGAGCTTCAAAGCTCGCTCACTGCGTTCACCGCGTTCGAGAGCCGAGGGGTAGAACTCGACGTCGCGTGTCTGGGGAACGTTCAACTGCAGCTGCCCCAGCCGACTGTTGACGGTCTTTGGCTTGAATCCGTTCGCGTATCCGCGACGTGACTCACTTCGCTGGTACGGCGCGGCGCCCAGCACCTCCGCGCGTTCGAGCTTCATCGCTTCGTTCATCAAAATCTGAACCGCCGCCGCCATTCCGTCGAACCCATGCTCACTGAGCAGTTGGAGAACCTCGTCGAACCGGGTAGAGTGATCCTCGTGGGCCATGTGCGTCTCCTTTCGCGTTTGTGGTGATTCGCAAAAAGAAGATCAACACTGGCCCACATTCTTCAAGAGGGCTTCACAGAGTGATTCCGGCTTCGCTACGCTACGCCGGAATCACTCTGTGCTGTTACAGAAACAACGTTACACCACCCCCGGCTTCAGCAGCGAGTTGTCTTCGCGGATCACGGCACGACCTCCACTTTTCCGGTGTGGCGCTCCGCACCAGTGACGGGTTGCTGGTGATTGAATCCACCCCATGTTGCCGTGAACGAAATACACGTTCAAGCCAAGCCAGCGCCGACGCAGATGCGCGGATGGGATCACCACCGACGGCAGCAACCTGCGCGATCGGATCATGTCGTTAGCTAAACCATGTCGTTGACTGCGCGTCGCGCGATCTGACGGCGAGCATTAGTTCAGTTCCGTGGCATTTACTAGCAACTCAGCCACGTGAAGGTTGCCAAGAGACTCAACCGCCTCCTCTATCATGCGTGCGGGGCGAGAGACGCGCCGATTGAAGCATCCCTGTTCTTCGCAGTCAGATGCAATCTTCGAGAAGCTAAGACACTTTCATCACGATCACGTGACACCCGTCAGTGCGAGTTGGCGCACATTGCGAATCTGCACGAAGGTTTGACCTGCTCCGGCTGTGGATGTTGCGAAGGACTCCTTTCAGCTGCCGTGTTGCGGCGCGTCGCCAAGTTGCTTCCGCCAGCGCTCGAGGTTATTCTTAATGCCCTGTAACATGTTACAAAACATGTATTAGCGCCTCTGCTTGAATCAACAGACATGACCACAACTTTCGCCGAACAAGCGTACGATCATATTTTCAACCTCCTGCTGCGGCGTGATCTGCGCCCGGGCGATCTGGTAGATCGCAAGCAGATCGCGGAGGATCTCGGTGTCAGTTTGATCCCCGTATCGGACGCCGTCCAGCGATTGACGCACGAGGGATTTCTGACGACCCGTCGCCGCCAAGGGACCTTTGTGCGACCGCCCAGCATCGAGGACCTGCGAGGTGGATTTCTGCTCCGGGAGGCGTTGGAGTGTCAGAGCGCACGTCTCTATTGCGGCGAGAGGATTCGCAAGGCGCTGCCCGGTCTGCGCAAGTTGGCGCGCGCCGCCGACAAGGCGGCCGATGCCCGTGGCCAACTTTGGAAAGAGGACTTTGCGTTTCATCGGGCGCTGGTGGCTTTGACAGAATGCGACGCCCTAACTTCGTGCTTTGAACGCGTCGTCAATCTCAGCCTGTTTCACCAGACGGCGCTGATCACCCCGTTGCAAGTGGTCACCTATGACCGGCATGTGGAGCTGCTGGCGGATCTCTCCGAAACGTCGGTCGACGAGGCCGAATCCCGGATTCGCCAACACCTGCGATGTGGAAAAGACGCCTTGTTCGAGGATCAACACGCGACAACCTGAATCATGAACAGGCTAACGATAACGTTGCTGCTCTTCGCCATGTCCATCCCTGCGGTACTCGCTGCGGATCAGCTTTCGTGGGAGGAGTTGCCTTCACTTCCGGATGAGTTGGGGGTCGCAGGTCCGTTCGCCGGCGTGCACGGCGATGCGCTAGTCGTTGCCGGCGGCGCCAACTTCCCAAGACCTGTTTGGGAAAACGAAAAAGAGTGGCGTGACCGGATTTTCGTCCTAACAGAATCTGATGATGAACTTGTCTGGAAACTCGGCGGAAGGCTGGCTCGGCCGATCGCCTACGGAGCCGCGGTTTCAACACCGGACGGCGTCGTGTGCATGGGCGGCAACGATACCAAAACTACCTTCGATAATGTGTTCTTGCTGACTTGGGACGCGTCAACTCGATCGGTCGCGACAACCGAGTATCCGTCACTGCCCGAACCGTGCGCCTACGGCGCCGCCGCCTTGGTTGGCGACGTGATCTACTTGGCCGGTGGGCAAAATGGCCAGTCCTTGGAATCGGCCATGACGAATTTCTGGGCGCTCGACCTCTCAAAAAGAGGGAATCCTGCTGAGTTTGTCTGGAGGGAACTTCCCCCTTGGGCAGGGCCATCGCGAGCACTGAACCTCACGGTGCACCAGCACAATGGAACCAATGATTGTGTGTATGTCATCAGTGGCCGCCGACAAGAAAGTCCGGCTGCCGACTCAGTCGAATTCCTGAAAGACGTCTGGGAGTACACGCTGACGACCGGCCAGTGGCGCAAACGGGCAGACGCGCCTCGCTGTGTCATGGCGGGAACCGCCATCGGAGACGGCCGAAATCAGATCTTCGTGCTGGGCGGGGCTGATGGTTCCCTGTTCTTCAAAGGCGATGAACTCAAGGACGAGCATCCCGGCTTTCCAAAAGAGGCGCTTGCCTTTGACACCGTCGCCAACAACTGGTCCAGCGCCGGCGCAACGCCACGAAACCATGTCACGACCGTCGCCGTCGAGTGGGACGGAGGGATCATCATTCCCAGCGGCGAAGTACGACCGCGGGTTCGTTCGCCGAAAGTCTGGCGCGTCATACCCACGGTAACCGCGGCAGAGAAGGTCGATCTCTTCGAGGCCGGCAAGGGCGGCTACGCACGCTACCGCATTCCCGGCATCGTGGTCACCAAGCAGGGAACCGTCTTGGCATACTGTGAGGCTCGCAAGAAGCAAAGAGGAGACTGGGGACCGATCGATGTGATGATGCGGCGCAGCACCGACGGCGGAAGAACGTGGCTACCGCGCCAGAAGATCGTCCACATCGAGGGCGATTTGCCCGTCAATCCTCTGGCAGCTGCTCAGAATCTGGATCGGCCCGGTGACAACACGGTTAACAATCCGCTGGCGATCGTCGATCACGAAACGGGGGCCGTTCACTTTCTCTACTGCCTCGAATACATGCGCTGTTTCTACATGCGCAGCGATGACGACGGCATGACGTGGACGGAGCCGGTTGAGATCACGAAGACGTTCGAGGATTTTCGTTCTGACTACGATTGGAAGGTGCTGGCGACGGGGCCGTCTCATGGGATTCAGTTAACTCACGGGCCGCATCGCGGGCGACTGGTCGTGCCGGTTTGGTTGTCGTTAGGAACCGGAGGGCACGCGCATCGTCCGTCAGTTACCGCAACGATTTACAGCGACGATCATGGGAAGACATGGAAGCGCGGTGACATCGCCGTACCAGACACGCCGGAGTTCGTTTTTCCGAACGAAACCGTGGCCGTGCAGCTTTCTGACGGACACGTGATGCTCAATTCACGCAGCGAATCGAAGCGGCATCGGCGCCTGGTCACGATCAGCCCTGACGGAGCCAGCAACTGGTCTCAGCCACGTTTCGACCAGCAACTGCTGGAGCCGATCTGCATGGCCGGGATGACTCGCGTTAGGGCGGGGGTGATCGCGTTTTCGAATCCGCACAACCTCAGCCGCGGCGCCGGCCAACAGACGCCGGGCACGGTCCGCGACCGCAAAAACGTGTCCATCAAGCTCAGCTACGACGAAGGCAAAACGTGGTCTGCTAACCGCTCGCTGGAGCCCGGCGTCAGCGGTTACAGCGACCTCGCGGCGCTCTCGGACGGGACGATTCTGTGTTTCTACGAACGCGGTACTACCGATGGCAAAGACCACTACCGAACTGGTCGGTTGACGGTGGCACGGGTCACTGAGGACTGGGTGCGCGCCGGAATCGAGGCAGATGTCTGTGTTTACGGTGGCTCGTCGGGCGGAGTTGTCGCGGCGGTGCAGGCGGCGCGGATGGGGAAGCGAGTTGTGTTGCTTGAACCGGGCCGGCATCTCGGAGGATTGACCTCAGGCGGGTTAAGCGCAGTCGATATCGGCGATCCGCGTAGCGTAGGTGGGATCGCGCGGGAGTACTTTACTCGGCTCGTCGCCAACTACGACAAGGTCTTGAAGTGGGATCAACCGTTCCAAGGAAAAGGCGGCCCGGCGACTGGCGGCGCCTATTCGATCGAGCCGCATGTTGCGGAGCGCGTCTTCGACGAAATGGTGCAGGAAGCGGGGGTGACCGTCCTGCGGGACGCCCGCGTCGCCTCGGTTAGGAAAAAGGGCGCGCGGATCACGGAACTAGCGACCGACGATGGGCGCACCGTGCGGGCGAGGATGTTTCTCGACACCACTTACGAAGGCGACCTCTTGGCGGCCGCCGGCGTGAGCTACACCCTTATGCGGGAAGGCAACGCCAAGTACGGAGAGAACTACAACGGCATTCACTACGCCGAGAAATACAAACCTCGCACCAACCACTTGCAACCGGGCTCGAATGGACGCGTGCCGGGTGGACAGGGCGTGTGGGATCGTGACTTTCCACTCGATCCCTACGTCGTTAAAGGCGACGCGGCTAGTGGGCTGCTTCCGCTGGTCAGCGAAGGCGATCCCGGAAAATCTGGCGAAGCGGCGCCGGGCGTGATGGCGTATTGCTTTCGTCTCTGCCTCAGTACGGCTGAGGATCGCCTGCCGATCCAGCCGCCGCCGGACTACGACGCGAAACGTTACGAGCTGGTGGCCCGCTTCATCGAAGCGTGTCAGGCAATCGGTGACGACATGGACCTCCGCTGGTTCAGCAAACACGACCCCCTGCCCAACCAGAAGTGGGACTTCAACACCGCGACCTTCGGCGGAAACCGGCCGGGCGCCAGTTGGGAATGGCCGGAAGCGAGCTACGACCGCCGCCGCGAGATCGCCAAGGAACTCGAGAACTATCATCGCGGTTTGCTGCACTTTCTCGCCACCGATCCACGTGTGCCCGACAAGGTGCGCGGCGACATGGCGCGTTTCGGATTGCCCAGAGACGAGTTCACCGACAATGGCGGCTGGCCTCACCAGATCTACGTCCGCGAAGGCCGCCGCATGGTGAGCGATCTCGTTCTGACCGAGCACCACACGTTTGGTCGAAAGATCGCTGCAAACTCGATTGGGCTGGGTTCCTATGGCACAGACGTTC
The DNA here is from genome assembly GCA_965223305.1 of Pirellulaceae bacterium. Taxonomy (GTDB): domain Bacteria; phylum Planctomycetota; class Planctomycetia; order Pirellulales; family Pirellulaceae; genus CBDCWT01. The sequence continues at coordinate 48,721 of CBDCWT010000045.1, forward strand.
ACGAGATCCGCCGCATCGTGAAAGACGGAGTCGTGACTCGCGAGGGCAAAGTGGCGGGCGGGCGCGGCGGCTTCGGGCCCTACCAAATCGGTTATGGCGCCGTTGTTCCCAAGCGGGCGGAATGTGAAAACCTGTTCGCCACCTTTGCTCTATCCGCCAGCCACACCGCTTTCGCCAGCATCCGGATGGAGCCGGTTTTCATGGTGACCAGCCAGTCTGCGGCGACGGCCGCCTGTCTGGCAATCGATGACGAAGTTGCGGTTCAAGACGTGGAATACGAAAAGCTGCGCACCCGGCTGGTGACGGACGGGCAGGTGCTTGCGTGGCCTCCCCCAGGGGTCGCGACCGCGGCGCCTCGGAAAGTCGTTTCACCGGAGAGCCTTCCCGGTATTGTCTTGGATGACACTCACGCGAAGTATCAGGGCTCCTGGTCCGCCAGCAGCGCGCGGCCATCGCCGATCGGCGCCGGTTACCGGCACGACAACAACACCGACCGTGGAAACAAGAGCGCCACCTTCACGGCAACGATTCCGGCGGCCGGGGACTACGAGATTCGGCTGCTTTATTCCTGGCACCAGAATCGGTCTACGAAAACGAAGGTGACTGTCGAAGCAGGGCCGGGAAAAAGGACCCTCCGGGTCAATCAGCGGGAACCGGCTCTGGTGAATCGAGTTCCTGCAGCGTTGGGTACGTTCCGATTCGAGGCCGACACGAAAGCCCGCGTCACCGTTTCCAACGAAGGCGCTGACGGCTACGTGGTCGTTGACGGCCTCCAGTTTCTCCCAGTCGAGATGGCCCGCGACGAACGCGCGGGCAAACGGCCCTCCGGCTACGCAGAGCGAGCGCCAGTGAACATTCCGCCACCCATGTTATTGAAGACAGGCGCAGGACCAGACGAAGTGAACGGCAAGTCGTATGACCTCGTCGTCATCGGCGGCACGCCGGGCGGCATCGCCTGCGCGGTGCGCGCTGCCCGCGAGGGGCTCAGCGTGTTGCTAGTGAACCACACGCTGCATCTCGGTGGTTTCATCACGAGCGGCGCCGGCGGATGGGAGGCGCCATATGACGGACTGCGCTCGCCGATCTATGGCGAGATGCTCACAGGCGCGGCTGCCTATTACCGCGACCGCTATGGCGAAGGCTCGCCACAGCATCTGGCCTCGATGCAGAGCAAGACCAGCCGCGGACATATTGACCGACCGAAGATCGAGCCGCGGATTGCCGAGATGTTGTTTAACCAAATGGTTGAGAAGGAGAAGTCGCTGACCGTCCTGCTCGGTCAGGTCGTCACGAAAGCCGAGCGCGATGGTGCTTTGCTCAAAACCGTGACGCTCCAGCCAATGCACGGCGAAGGCCGTGTGACCGTGCAGGGAAAGGTATTCGCCGACTGTATGTATGAAGGCGATCTCATGGCTGCTGCAGGTGTAAAAACGCAAATCGGCCGCGAGTCACGCGCGCAATACGGCGAGAAGCATGCGGGCGTCATTTACACGAAGAAGCGCCGGAGAGAGCCGGGCCAGCGAGGTTTTCCCAAAGCGGCCGACGAAGGCACTCTTAATATCCGCTACAACCCCAACTCCACCGCCGAGATCGTCGAAGGCCCAAACAGTGGTGAAGCGGACGGCTCGGTGATGGCCTACAACTACCGCCTCATCCTCACGCGCGATCCGGCGAACAAAATCGCGGTCTCGAAGCCAGCGGACTACGGTATCGACATGGCAAAAGCAGCCGGCAGTGGCGGTTTTGTACCCAATCTGCCCAATGCCAAAGTCGCCTGGAACGGTGGTCGTTTGATCGGGCCTCAGAACGGCTATCCCGACGGCGACTGGCCCACGCGCGAGGCGATTTCCAAGCGTTATCTCAACGCCATGCTCATGCGGCTTTGGTGGCTGCAAAACGATCCCGACGTGTCCGAACGAGAGCGTAAGCGGTTCGCGGGTTACGGCCTTGCCGCAGATGAGTTCCCGGACAACAACCACGCGCCGTATGAGATCTATGTGCGGGAGGCACGGCGGCTCGTCGGTCGTTACGTCTTCAAAGAACAGGACAATGTGCTTGCTGGTGGCATTGCCCGCACGCCCATCCACAGCGACAGCGTCGCGATCACCGACTGGCCCATGGACTCCGTCGCCTGCCTGCCGCGCAAAGCGCCGGGAGGCAGCTATGACGGTATCCTCTTCCTCGGCGAAGAATCTCGCCCCGCGCAGGTGCCCTACCGCTCACTGTTGCCTGTCGAGGTGGACAACCTGCTCGTGCCGGTCGCGCTCTCGGCCTCCCATGTCGGGTGGGGCGCCATCCGTCTCGAACCAGTCTGGATGCAGACGGGCGAAAGCGCTGGCTTCGCCGCAGCGCTGGCTGTAAAAGGCCGAACGACACCTGCCGCGCTCGATCCTGACACTTTGATCCGCAAACTTGCTGCCAGCCGGGTCATGATCAGCTTCTTCAACGACCTGGATGTCAACTCAGACGATCCCCGCGTCCCTGCGGCACAGTATTTCGGCACGAAAGGCTTCTTCGCCAGCTACGACGCAAGACTCGACGAGCCGCTGACCGAAGCCGTGCGACGCGCGTGGGGGGAAGGATTGGCGGCCATCCGTAAGGGCCGGCTCAATGCGACGGCGTTTGCCAGGCTGGTGCATCGGGCAGAAGCCGCCCATTCTCCCCAACTGGCGCGCACCCGCGGCGAAGCCGTGCTCAGCATGTGGCGCGCGGTTCATGGTGGCACATCTTCTTCAGGCGCAGCAAACGGCGCCGCCCCTACTTCTCCTCGGCGAGAGCCTTTGAAGGTACAGCCTGTGCGGTCTTCCTCCGCCGCCGAGGTGCGGGGCAAGACTTATGACGTGGTGGTGATTGGCGCGTCACCGGGTGGCATCGCCTGCGCCGCGCGCGCCGCGCGTGAGGGGCTATCAGTTCTGTTGGTGCAACGCAACAAGCACATCGGCGGCATGCTGACCAACGGGCTCATGCAGTGGGATGCACTCTATGGCGGCCCACGTTCTCCCATCTTCAACGAATACGCGAAGAACATTGAGGACTACTACCGCAAAACCTACGGACCCGACTCGCCGCAGTTCCGGCAGGCGCGCTACTCGCAGCAGCATTATCCCATGAGCCGCTTCGAGTGCGGCGTGGCCGAGCATTTGTTTAATCAACTGGTCTCGGCCGAACCAAACATCACCACCTTGCTTTCGCACTACCCGGCAAACATCCAGCGCGAAGGCGCAGCCTTGAAGACACTCACACTGCGCGAATACGGTACCACGAACGACACCGATGTGACTGGCACGACATATGTTGACGCCACATACGAAGGTGACCTCGCCGCCTTAGCGAAGGTGCCGTATCGTGTCGGCCGCGAGGGGCACGACGAATATGGCGAGCCTCACGCGGGAAGAATCTTTACCAACATCAGCAGGGAAAGCGGACCGCAAGATGCGAAGGATGGCAAGCTCAACATCCACCCCTACAGTCACAGCCAGGGCACCATTGATCCCGACAGTCCGCGTACAGCCGATCGTGCCGTGCAGGGCTATAACTATCGTTTCAGCCTCAGCAATGAACCCGGCAACATCCGCCTGCCCGAGAAACCGCCGGGATACGACCGCGAGCAGTACATTGACTACTACCGGCTATTCATGAGCGCGGGCAGGCTCAATGGCAAAGCAAGCTTTAACGCCGCCGTGCTCCCTGGTGAAGGCCACGCCTATCCCGAGGCAACTTGGCCCGAGCGCGAGACGATCATTGAGCGCCACAAGAGCTTCGCGCTGGGCCTGATGTGGTTTTTGCAGAACGACGAATCTGTCCGCCCTGAATCGCGCGAGCGTTATCGCCGCATCGGCCTGCCGCTTGACGAGTTCCCCGACAACGAGAACATCCCGTACGAGATGTATGTCCGTGAGGCGAGGCGCATCGTCGGCCGCCATGTCTTCACAGAACACGACAACCGATCCGCACCCGGTCTGACGCGGACGCCGATTCACGCGGACAGCGTCGCCTTCACCGATTGGGCGATGGATTCCCACGACTGCACCTGGGATCGCAGACCCGGTTACGCCTTCGATGGCAAACTCATCCTGACGGAGGAATCGCGCCCCGCGCAGATCCCCTGGCGCAGCTTGTTACCACAGGGCGTGGACAACCTCATCGTGCCCGTCTGCCTCGGCGCCACCCATGTTGCCTGGGGCGCTGTGCGACTCGAACCCGTGTGGATGATGACCGGCGAAGCCTCCGGGCTCGCCGCTGCATTGGCACGAAGACAAGGCACGACGCCAGGCCAGCTCAATGCCGATCTGCTCGTGCGCGCCCTCTGCGAGAAGCGTCACTTCGTCAGTTTCTTTAATGACCTCGAAGCCGCCGCCGTTCATCCCGCCATGCCCGCCGCCCAGTATTTTGCGACCCGGGGTTTCTTGGCTGACTACGACGCCCGTCTCGACGAGCCACTGACCGAGGCCGTACGACGCGTCTGGGAGGAAGGATTGACCGCGCTGCGTGAAGGCCGCCTCGATGCGATGGCTCTTGCCAGACAAGCGCGTCAAGCGGAAGTCACCGATTCACCAAAACTGGAACACACCCGCGGCGATGCCATGCTAAGCATGTGGCGGGCCATCAGTGGCAAGCATCGTCGCGCCGCGTCCGTCCCATGTCACATACCCTCGCCCATATCGACGAATCGCTGACCCTGACCGCGGACATGCAAGACCTGCACTTCCTTTCCCGCAATCGTGAACAGCAGGCGATAGGGGTTGCCGTAGCGGGTGCGGAAAATCCGCTGGCGAATCTCTACTTCGTGGTCTTCGTTTTCTGGTGCTAAACCGCAGCGAAGCGGATGCGTTGTCAGCGACTCAAGGGCCTCGATGTACGCTTGAGCCCAGGCTTCGGCGCCTTGGGGAGACCGCTCGAAAATCCAATCGTAGATCGACTGACCGTCTAGCTTGGCCTGGCGAAAGACAACAACATGGAACTCGTCAGCCATCATCCGTGATGTTGTTGGTCTTTTTGAAACCACTCACATATTGGTCGAGAGGTTCACCCCGCCCGGCGCGAACATCCTCAAGGCCGCGCCGTATCCCCTCGTTCGCGTCTTCGCGTTCACGCTGGATAGTTCGCCAGAGTTCAAGCGCTTGCTCTGGCGTGATGTCGGCTTCACCAGCTGACAACTGTTCCACAAGGAACCGACTGAAGTCAGCGAGCTCTGTCTCGTGAGTTGCCATGTCTTGACGATACCACAGCCTCGCGAGCGGAATCCAGTCTCCATCGGCTCCGTGTCGCCTGCCAGCTCAAGGAAGGGCGATTTCAAAAGGGTACAATACCCTTTATGGAATCGGTTGAGCCCAGATAAGCCACTTAGGACAAATCCCCCTCCGTTGGTTGTCAGCCGCAACTCGTTGGCGATAATCACGTTACTGTGTTTTACCGCAGAGGCCCGTTGACGTTGACATCGTGGAGGTCGTTGGTTCGAATCCAATACCGCCCACTGGGTTACGACGATTCGAGGTGTTTGGCAAAAGGGTATGAAAAGGGTACGAGCCGGCACTGGTCACCCTCTCCCTGCTAACCGCGCTTCGGTAAGTCACTTCTGCCCAACGGTTTCACTGTGTTGAAGCCTTCTTCTGCAATGGTACGAGCTCGACGGTTTCAGAGCGGCGCTCTTTTCGCCGTTGTTCGGCGTCACCAACAATCTCAACTGCGTTCGAGCGGCCGGTGCGCTTGCTAGAATCAAGTTCGGCAGCCGGAAGCTCTCACACCGGCTGTTACTGGTTTGACGCAGCTGGGAAGAAAACGATGGCTCCATTGGATCCAGGGCCCACACTGGTCGATCAGACGTCCTCGTCCGAGGCCAAAATCGCTCTCTTCCGCTCGCTCTTTCGTGGGCGGAACGACGTCTACCCGCGACGCTTCGAGAGTCAGCGAACTGGCAAATCGGGATACGCACCGGCCTGCGGAAATGAATGGGTCACCGGTCTGTGCGAGAAACCACGGATCAAGTGCGCGGATTGCATCAATCGCCGCTTTCTTCCGGTGACCGACGAGGTCATTCGCTGGCATCTTTCCGGCCAGGACGACGAGGGCCGCAACTTCGTGATGGGTGTCTATCCAATGTTGCTGGACGAGACATGCCTCTTCCTAGCGGCTGACTTTGATAAGGAGCATTGGCGTCAAGACGCACTGGCGTATCTACAAACATGCGCCGAAATGGGCCTGCCAGCTGCACTGGAGCGATCGCGCAGCGGCAATGGTGGGCACGTGTGGCTTTTCTTCGAAGATGCGATTCCTGCCGGTCTGGCGCGCAGGCTTGGTTGCCACATTCTGACCGAGACGATGGAGCGGCGCCCCGATGTAGGTCTGGACTCGTATGACCGATTCTTTCCCAATCAGGACACGCTCCCGCGGGGAGGTTTTGGCAATTTGATCGCGTTGCCTCTACAGAAGGCGGTCCGCCAAAGTGGCAACAGCGTTTTTCTGGACAACCAGTTGGTACCCCACTCAGACCAGTGGGCGTTCTTGGCAACCGTTCAGAAAATCAGTTTGTCGACCGCCGAGGATGTGGTCAGCGCGGCCCAGCGAAAAGGTCGCATTGTTGGCGTCCGTCTCGCCGTAGACGACGAGGAATCTGAACGGCCTTGGGAAATGCCGCCGTCCCGCACACCGCAGGCACCGTCAATCATTGAACCTGTGCCGAGCAAGCTAGAACTGATCGTCGCAAACGAAATCTACATCGCCAAGGACGCGTTACCGCCTGCTCTGCGCTACAGGCTTCTCTGCCTCGCCGCGTTTCAGAATCCAGAATTCTACAAGGCGCAGGCAATGCGTCTGCCAACGTACGACAAACCGCGAATCATCGCTTGCGCGGAGGACCATCCGAATTACATTAGTTTGCCACGCGGATGCCTGGATGATGTCGCCGAACTGTTATCGGACCTCAACATCAAACCAGTGTTACGCGACGAGCGCAATCACGGCACTCCGTTGACGGTCGCGTTCCACGGCCAGCTGGCGGAAAAACAGCAAGCAGCGGCTAACGCGCTGCTGGGTCACGACACTGGGGTCTTGGCCGCTACGACCGCGTTTGGCAAGACTGTGATCGGTGCCTGGCTAATTGCACAACGGGGCGTCAACACATTGGTCCTGGTGCACCGCCGACAGTTGCTGGAACAATGGGTAGCCCGATTATCCGAGTTTCTCGGCGTTGACCCAAAGGATATCGGGCGGATCGGAGGAGGTAGAAGGAAGTCGACCGGTTCACTCGACGTGGCGACGATCCAAAGCTTAGTCAGGAAGGGTGTAGTTGATGACTGTGTCTGTGAGTACGGCCAACTAATCGTCGATGAGTGTCATCATCTGTCCGCCCGAAGTTTCGAGGAAGTGATTCGCCGGGCGAAGCCGAGGTACGTGACAGGATTGTCCGCCACGGTAATTCGTAAGGATGGTCTGCACCCAATCATCTTCATGCAATGCGGTCCAGTGCGGTTTCGAGTTGACGCGAAAGAACAGGCCGATGCTAGACCGTTCGATCACAAGGTGTATGTCTGTCCGACGCCGTTTCGCACCCACGATGTCGACGCCGACGATCCGCGAAGACAGTTTCACCAACTTTATGAACAACTTGTTGCAGACGAAGAAAGAAACCGCAGCATTTGCGAGAGGGTCTTATTGGCTGTAAACGATGGTCGGTCACCGATTGTGCTAACGGAACGGAATGACCATCTCGATAGGCTGGCAACGCTTCTTTCATCTGAATCCTTCGAACTGATTGTGTTGCGCGGAGGAATGGGAAAGAGGGAAACAGCGGCCACCATGGCTCGTTTGGAGTCGATTCCTGAGAATGAAGGACGAGTCCTGCTCGCAACGGGGCGCTACATCGGAGAGGGCTTCGACGATAGCCGGCTGGACACGCTCTTCTTGGCACTGCCTATCTCGTGGCGAGGAACCATCGCCCAATATGTCGGCAGACTTCATCGTCTGCACGATCGCAAGCGTGAAGTGCAAGTTTACGACTACGCCGACCTGAATGTGCCGATGCTGGAAAAGATGTTTAATCGACGCTGCAAAGGCTACGAAGCGGTCGGTTACAAGATCCTGATGCCAGCGAGTGCGACGCCAGGCTGGCCGGTTGAGGTGGCATTGCCGGTCGACCTCGGTTGGAAGAACAACTACGCCGCCACTGTCCAAAGATTGGCACGTGACGGGGTCGATGATTCGCTGGCGAATCTGTTTCTTCACGCAACGCGTATAGTGCATCCGGAGGCGGAAGGTGAACACCGAGCAAGAAGTGCGACAGAGGCATTCTTATATCGTCGGCTGGAAACTCTGCCGGAAACCGCCGGACTGTTCCGTTTAAATGCTCAACTGCCGATCCCTTTTGATCCGACAGGCAACATGGAAGTGGATTTGCTGTGCTCGGAGAGTCGAATGGTGATTGAGTTGGACGGCGCACAACACCTCGGCGACGCTGACGCTTACCGCCGAGACCGACGAAAGGACGCTGTGTTGCAAGAAAATGGATATATCGTCTTGCGATTCCTAGCCGAGGATGTTGGAAAGCAATTGGATTCCGTGCTCGACGCCATTCTAAGAACACTGTCGTTCCGCAAGAACACTACTCCAGAGCGATAGAAACGCGTGCCACCGGCTGTTTTTTTGCGATACATGATCCAGAAAAGCCCCAGACACGTCAGACGGCTGAGTTCCCAGACTATCACTGATGAACTGCCGGGTACTGCCGAGGACGAACCGCCAGCGTGCCGACCCACGGCAACCCAGGTACTGAGGGACGAGCGGCCATCGGATCGCCCAAGCAGACGGAGCAAGACGAGCAATTGAGAGCCACCGCTAGGTACGATAGAATACGACTTAGAGGCGGTCTCACCTATGTCAACAGTGGATGGAATCCTGGATGCCGTACGACAGCTATCCCCGGAGGAGCTGGTTGAGTTCGCTTCGCGCTTGTCGAGCTGGCAGGGTTGTGAGGCGTGGTCTGAGATGAGCGAAGAGCGTTTGCTTGCCCATACCCGGATGAATCTAACGCCAGACCAGGGTCGCCGGCTAACTCAGTTGAGCGGGAAAAGCGAGCAGGATACGTTGACGGAGCAGGAACTGGCGGAGTACCGCGGATTAGCGCAGAGTGCCGAACGGATCGACGTATCTCGCGTCCAGGCGCTCGCTGAACTCTCCCGTCGCCGCGGCAAGTCGATTGAGACTGTGATGCAGGAAATCGGCTGGCGACGCGAAAGCGCATGACGCGCAAAACCATTCCGCGAGCGACGCGGCGTGCAGTTCGCGAGCGTGCCAATCATCGCTGCGAATACTGTCAACATCCTGATACGTTTGCCTGTGGACCGTTCGCGTGCGAACACGTCCTCCCCCGTGTCGAGGGCGCCGGAGACAATATCGACGAACTCGCGTGGTCGTACGCAGCATGCAATGGTCACAAATACAAAAAGACTAAGCAACGTGACCCGATCAGCGGCCGACTCATCGCGTTGTTCAATCCTCGTCACCAACGTTGGGCGCGACACTTCCAGTGGAGCGACGACTCGCTGCTTGTAATCGGCCGCACGGCAACCGGTCGGGCGACCGTGGAAGCCCTGCAACTGAATCGAGCGGAACTAATCAACTTGAGGTTTGCGCTCTCGCGAATCGGTGAACACCGCCCACGAGTCGCTGACAGCTCGCGCACAACGAGAGTACCGCAATTCGCGGTGGTTCTTCATCAGCTTCTCGGCCACCCACAAAGAGCTGGTAGTATGTGTCGTCAAAGACACGCCTTTCCGTGAATACGACGATACCATCGTCAGCGCTGTAGCCAGCCTCTGTTCGAATTCGAGCCGCGATACGGGAAGCTTCGTCATCCGAGATGGAACCAGGCGTCAAGAGCTGGTGCTCCAACTTGTGCCTTGGGCGAACACCGACGAATTCGATGTGATCTTGTACACCGTTCCATTTGCGCAATTGCTGCGCCTCACATTGAGTGAGGCGCAAGGTTAGCTTCGGTCTCGGATTGCGTGAGATCCCCCCCGCCGCCTGGGCTGCCCATCCCGCCTTCTTGATCCCGCCCCAAGATTCTTCAGAATCGGACCCCGCCCCCGTTTTTGCGCGCGTTGATCGTTGCTTGAATTTGTGCGGGAAAAGAGAAGGGGGGCGAACCGGACCGTCACCGATCACAGCGCGTCCCCCACTCAAAATGCATGGTTCAAGGTATGACAACTGAGCAAGAAATCAAGGACCACACACTTCAAATTGAATCGGGCCAGCAGTTTTGCCACACGGAGGCCTGCCCGCATTGTGCGGCTCAGCAGGAGTTCCGCCTTTACCAGCGACGGCGACGCACGTTTCGTCTAGTAATCGAACGCTGTGTCCGCGTTTTTCGCTCTTGGATCCTGCGGTTCAAGTGCCTGAACTGCGTGCGCACCTTCACCGACTACCCACCCTTTCGCCTTGCGTCACAAGCAGTTTGTCAGCCAGACGTTGCTCGATCGGGCGAAGGATTTCTTGGGCAGTCGGAAGTCCTATCGCCAGGCAGTCCGCCGGGACCAGCGAGCCCTCATTTATGACGATCGACAGGAGCATCCGCTGGCGCGGCAAGGGGCCGCACTGGCACATAGCACACTTTGGCGTTGGCTGCCCTGGCTGGGAGAGTTGACTCGGACGATCCAGGCCGCCGGGCAATTGATCTGCCAGAAAGATCCCCACAGCAGGCTGCATCGGCAAGTCATCCCGATCGATCCGCGCAAGTACCGCAGCGAGCCGCGGCGCATGCTCTTGGAAGAGGCGACTCGCATGCTGCTGGTCGAAGCGGCGTTTGCGGAGCATTTCGGCAAGAAGATCTTCCCCCGGTTTGCAACAGGTTGTGGGTGGCGATGAGCTAGATTCCCTTTCGCACGATGCTTCAGTGTGTGAAAGGAGTCTCCGTGATGCCCCAGCGGTCTGATCGCCACGAACAAGAGGCCGTTTTCTGGTGCTCCCTGTTGCAGCCGTTGATCTTGGAAGAGATTCCTCGCGAAGAGGCCGGTGCCCTTCTGCGCCAATTGGCTGAGACGGAGCAGTTGTTCCCCAATGGGCAGCGCAAAAAGCCGAGTCTGGCGACACTTTGGAGGAAGTGGAAGTTGTATCGCGAAGGAGGCTTCGAGGCCCTGCAGCGACGGCGGCGGAGCGACCGAGGCAAGCCGCGCAGCGTCAAACAAGAGGTCATCGATAAAGCGATCGAGCTGAAGAAGGATCAACCGCGACGCAGTGAGGAAACGATCAATCAGTTCTTGAATCGTGATTTCAAGACGACGTTGCCCAAGTCAACACTCTACCGGCACCTGAAAAAGGCGGGAGCCACTCGACTGAAGCTGGGGATTGCCCAGCAAAAAGTCCGCCGCCGCTGGACTCGTGATCAGAGCAATGCCCTCTGGGTCGGCGATTTCGAGGATGGGCCCTACGTGATCGACGGTGATCGCGCCAAGGAAACGCATTTCTCGGCGTTTATTGACTGCCATAGCCGGTACGTTGTCGATGCCCGCTACTACAACAGCGAAAATCTCAACGTCCTGATCGATTGCTTGCTCCGCGCCTGGTCCAATCATGGGGCCAGCCGCGAATTGTACTTGGACAACGCCAAGATCTATCACGCCAATGCGCTGAAGACCGCCTGTCTGGCATTGAACATCAAGCTCCTGCACCGCGCCGTGGGCGATCCGCCGGGCGGTGGAGTCATCGAGCCGTTCTTCGAGACAGCCCAATCGCATTCGAGAGCGAAGTCCGTGCCGGCGAGATCCTGACACTGGAAAAACTCAATCAGGCGCTCTCCGCCTGGCTTGAGGTCAGTTACCACGAGCGAACGCATCGGGAAACTGGCCAGCCGCCGCGTCTACGCTACGAGGCCGACAAGCCCTTCACTCGCTACGTCGACCTGCAACGCGTGCTGAAGTTCTTTCTCAAACGCGAAGACCGTCGCGTTGATCCAGATTTTTCCGACGTGCGGATCTCAGGACTCTTCTTTCGCGTCCATAAAGACTTTCGTCGCGACATGGTGGAAGTTCGCTACGACCCCTTCGGCGACTTGGAGAGCGTTCTGATCTACTCGCTCGACGGCGAGTACTTGGGCACCGGCACGCGGCACGAGCGCGAGAAAGGAGAAGACGGGGCAAACCCAGCCAGCTCTCCACCTGCCAAAGCCAAACACAATTATCTCGACCTGCTGATTCAAAAACAGAAAGAAGCTATTGACCGCCGTGCCGGCGGAATCGACTACCAAGCGGTATTGGCCGCGGCTGATCGCCGCTGGCCGTTCATCGAGTTCGCCAAACAACTGGCCGCTTACCTGGGACGCAGCGGTGGCATCTCCGCCTTTCGGACGGACGAACTGGAATCTCTGCAGAAAGTTTACCAGCGGCTGAAGTTTCTCGACCCGGCTCTACTGGAAGCTGCCTGCGCCCAGGCCCAGCAGCGGTCGATCGCCGAAATCGTCTTTCTCTTGCAACGCCTTCATGACCAAAGGAGAAGCTGATGTTTCTGACGCACTTCAAGTTCACCTCACAGCCATTCGCCGAACGTGTTTCCGCGGACGCGTTGTGGCAAGATGATCGCATGCAGCAAGGCCTCTCGCGGTTGCGGTACGTGGCCGAACACGCCACGCTCGCGCTGGTAACCGGGAGTAGCGGTGTGGGAAAGAGCGCCTTGTTGAAGCGGTTCTTGCACGAGTTGGCTGGGCCCACGTGGCAACCCGTGTACCTGCACCTCACGCACTTGCCGGCTGCCGGGTTGCTGAAGCTACTGGTTGGCAAGTTGGGTGAAGTCCCCCGACGTGGCAAGGATCGCTTGTTCGAGCAGATCTTGGACAAGGCTCGCCAGGCAGAAGGAGCGTTGCTGGTGATCCTTGACGAGGCCCACCTTCTCGACACCGACGCCTTGACGGACATTCGCCTGTTAATCAGCTCGGCACTCGATGACGCGCCTCCCTTGAAGCTCGTGCTCGTCGGACAGGACCCCTTACGCCACACGCTACGTCAATCGTCGCAGGCTGCGCTGCTCAGTCGGATTGGCGTCCGATATCACCTCTCGCCGCTGAATAAAGCGCAGACCGCATCGTACATCGACTTTCAACTCAAACAGGCGGGCGGCTCCGACAAGTTGTTCGAGGATTCGACCAAGTCCTTGATCCACGACTACAGCGGCGGAATCCCCCGTCAAATCAACAACCTCGCGACCGCCAGTCTGCTGTTGGCTTCTGCCGAGAATGCACCGCGGGTAAGCGAGTCGATCCTCCAGCAGACCTTCCACGAATTCCAAATGCCATGAGGGGGATGCCATGGGCAAGTACTTCACCCGCGAGCTGCTCTATCGCTTGCGCAACGAAATCGCGATTCCCGACTTGCTGACTCATCTGAACTGGCCTCACAAACGTCGCGAAGGACGTTTCGTGTTCCTCTGCCCGCACTGCGGCGAGTTCTTGTCAGCCGTCAACTCTCGAACCAATCTGGGGCGATGCTTCGCCTGCGAACGCAACTTCAACCCTATCGACCTCACCATGTTGATCCAGAAGGTCGACTTCGTTACCGCCGTTCACTACCTCGAACCACATCTGCCATCGAACGTCTCGCGATGACATTCCGGGACACGGATGTCCCCTCCTTCTTTCCACCCTTCACGCCAAACCGCTGACCCGCTCCGTCACCAAGTACGGTTCAAATAATCCGACACGCTGCGCCTCAAATAATCTGGACCCAGCCTCAAATAATCTGGGACCTAGCACGCAATAGTTCCGCCAAGTGTTTCTCAAAATCGAGGTGCAAATGTACGAGCGCGATTTGAGAGCCCATAACCATCCGAGCCTGTAGGCGAATTGTCTAGGTGTCGACTATGGTCAGCTAAAGACCAAGGTCACGAGGCGGCGGACAATCAGGACACTTCTTGACCGTGTTGAGCGTCTCGCTAGTGTGGCCGACTCGCTGCAGTGACCGAACTAGAATTAGATCCTACCGTGACAGAAAGCCCTCGAAACACATTGGGGTGCGACCCCAGACGTAAGTCTGGATTGTGGTTGTGCGAATGTCGTACTTCGACCACCCGTTTGCAAGTGCGCCACGGGCCGTGCGCAAAAATCCGTCAGTGAAACTGACCGGCGCTCAGTGTGGCAAGTTTCCGCTGTGTGACGCAGCGCCTCGGGAAACCGACATTCGGATCCCTGCGGTGGCGTCCTGAATGTCATGGGGCGTTCTCACCTGTGCATGAACGGCGGGCCGCGAATGGGCTATCCGAGGGGGCTGGTCGCAAGCAGAACTCCACCGCCGCTTTTTCTAGTTCGCCTGCATAGCGGGCAGCGGCAAGTGCTCATAGCCAACCTGCGGCACTACAATCTGAAGGTTGATCATAGCGCGTATGACATCGATATACACATTAGCGTCGTCGCGCGTCGCAAGATCTGACACGAGATGTGCAGCTGAGTGGACACCGTCAATCCCCTCGAGAATTCTCACCATCTCGTAAGAGCAGGGAATCAGTCGACCGTCGCTTCTTACAAAGTATGGATTGGTCCTGGCCACCGGAAAGGCCTGCCGACACGTGTCTCGCAACATCGCGATGATCGTCTCCGAGTCCGGCACCCTTCCATTACGTAACTCCTGTCTGTGAAGATCCTGAAGGTCACTTGAGTCGAACATCTCGACAAGATTAAAATTGCAGTGTTGATACAGAGCGCCGTTTAGGAACAGTGGGTTGTGATCTGCCCCATTGGTGAATCTTCTTCTGTGTGACACTTGAAAAGCCTTCTCAGCATCAACGCCAAAACGTTCGTAGTACATGATAGAATGCGCACTGTCGACACCGCCCGCAAATGGGCGATCAAACTCCATTCGGTTTAGTTTCGATTTCGCTCGATTAACTGCTTCACATTGCGCACTCGTCTTTCCCTCCTCCCCACACTCTTGATAGGTGAGGACTCGCTGAATGTTGGCACCCTCCAGTGGACTCGCATCCTGAATCTCGAATTCACGAGGAGACCGTGCCACAATCGCGCCAGGAGTCAGCACGAACTCACCCAAAGCTGCAACTGTCCAGTACTTGCTGTTTCGCTCGAGAAAGTTAATCGACTCCATTGCCTCTCCGTAGGATTCTGTCGGAAAGCCCGTGAAACCCATCATCTGAACTGCAATGCCGGCGTTGGTGAAATTGCGGATCGTTGTCTCAATGTGTTTAAGTTCGGTGCCCTTCTTAATGCGGTTCAGAATACGTTGGCACCCCGATTCAAAGCCGACAGAAATCGCGACACAACCACTTTTCCGGAGTAACGCGCATCGCGACTCGTCAAAATACTTTTCAAGCCGCATTTCGGCAGACCACTTGATAGGAATTCTGTAATCTAGAATCGTTTCAGCCAGTTTTAGCAAAGACCCGGGCGCCAGTACGTCCACTGACAGATATACATACGGCGTCACCCGCGCTGCGCGAATCAAATCCTCAGCGACTAGCTCGAGATCTCGCTGTCGCCACGGTGAGGTCGGTGTACCAAAGTTCAAGCCGTAGTCACAAAAAGTGCATTTGTTCCAGTAGCACCCGCGGGTCGGAGAATAGTAGATCAGTGGGTACGGGCTAAAATACAGTTCCGTGCTCATCAAGCTGTAATCCGGTGGCGGTAGGGCATTTAGATTTTCATAGATCATCGACGGCGGTGGGGTGAAAGAACCTGGTTCGAGCCCAAGTGCGACCAGGTTGGGTATGTCCTCCGGAACTCGATCTTGAGCGAGTGCTTGCAAGATGTTCACGAATGCACTTTCGCCTTCTCCGATGACGCACGCGTCCGCACACCGGAACAAGTTGGCGAAGTTGCTTTTCCGATCGACATACTTCCACGCATCACTCACCTCGGTACCGCCGCAAACAATGTATACGTCAGGCAAGATACGCCGAAGTTGTCGTAGGATCCACAACGCGTAAGGCAGCTGTGACGTGTATGTGATGTTGATGCCAACCAACTCTGGGCATTTCGTGCACAAATCAGGAAACAATTCTTCACGAAAGTATTGCTCAAATGGAGCGGCGATTCGATTGAGTACTGACGGATTCGTAAGATCGGCGAGGCTGCACAGGCTATAGAGGTTGTCATCGGTGAGCTGGAAGTTTCCGCCGAACTGCCCCGGAAATGCGTCGCACGACAAACTACTCATCCAACGCTGAATTCCTTTAGCTGCCCGCCTGTAGCTACTAAAATCGAAAAACGTCTCACTGCGTTTAAGCGATGTTATTGCCTCGCCTATCGAGTCTGGATCAAGTGATTGCGCGATCAGGAGGTGATGTAGCTCTAGCTGTTCGAGCGGCGACAGAGACGCAAGAACCGACAACTCACGATGCCGCAATCGCCACTTGTGTATCTTCCGGCGCATGACCTCTGGTCGCGCGCAGAAGTCCAATGCCTCTATGTTGCTGTCCCGGATATGAGTGTCGCAAAATCCATGAGAGCGTGCGTGCGATGCTAAATACACCAGACTATGGTAGGGTGCGGTAGGGTCCGTGATGGGGGGATAGATCAGAACGGCCCTAGGATTCTTGCGAGTCATTGAGCGTCACCGCGCAGCCGGTGCACACCGACTAACCATTTGCGGACGGGTTGAGGTGGGTGTTTGAATCTGACGAGGAAGGGCCCGCTTAGCCACCAGCGACACCCTCCAGTCGCGATCCAGATAGTATTTCCAGTGTCTCTGCGTACATTAAGTATCGCAACACGTCAATTTGACGACGAATAGCTGGGCTGCCAGCGAGCTCTCTCCGCAATTGGTTTGGCAGCTCTGGGGTTGCTGCCAGTGAATGGCAGAGGTCGCAAATGGTCTGGCCACGAAACTCTGACCTCTCCCAGCCCCAGCGCTCCACTGGTAGGTTTTCAACGACCCAGCGCGGTCCAAATACTCGCAACGCTTGTATGTACAAGTCCGTGTTGGCTTGCGCCGAAACCGACTCAAAGTCGTCGTGGGTTAAGTTGCCGATCTGCAACGGATGATTGCGGCGTTGGAGGACATCCAGGTTCGGGCATGCGCAGAGAACACCGTTTTCGTGGAGCCAAGGCGTCCCCAACCATACACATGGGATATCAGGCACCTGTTCCACGTCAGCGTCCGAGGTGGTCCCTTCGCTGCCTAGTTCCTTTGCGGCCCGTCCCACCATGGTTAACGGCGTGATGTAGATCTGGTCAGGCCCAACCAGATCGAATCCCACCTCGCGCTCGAACTTGTCGATGAATTGAGAGTCATCCGGAGCGTCATCGACGATTTGGAAAGCCACATCGATGTTCAGTGAAGCCGCGGATTCCGTCGCATTACGCAAGAAACGCAGTGGCACGAACTCTTCGTGATAGACATCGGTGCTTAACCACAAGCAGCGAACGCCGGAAAATGAACTCAGGAGTTCGTCCGCGGACGATCGTGACTTGGCCCAATATCCACTAGTGCTAACTATGGAATAGCAGTCCGCTTGAGCACATACGTCCAAGCCATATCTCAAAGCGATTGGATGACTGAATGGCTCACCACCGCTAAAGACGACGAGTTCCAAATTTTTTGCTGAAGCAATTTGGTCAATCCATTTCCGATAATCTGCTAGACTTGCATGCTCTTTTCGCGTTGGCCCAGACTCGACAAAGCAGTGGCGACATCTAATTGGGCACTTCTGAGTCAGGGAGACATAAAGGGCACGATGAAACTGAAATGTTAGCGCCGCGATCTGTGCCGTCTTCATCGCGATACCGAGTTAGAATTGTATCGAGGAACAACCGCGAAGCAGCAGAGCATTTAGCAATCAATACCCTGGGGCGGCCATGGCTTCAGCTCGCGCTTACATTCCGATAATCCCGTTGTTGGTGGAGAGGCGACCAGCAAGCTCGACTGTCGGCAATTTGTCACTTAGACGCTTTGCAGCTGCCAAATCTTCCTCGGTCAGTTGGCCAAGCTCAGCGATGACTTGTTCAGGCAATGACACGGCCCTTGAGAACTTCGCGAGCGATCGCTTGATGTCGCCTGTACAAACGGCCTCATCCATAATCTGATCAAGAGCAGCCGCCTGTGCCTCGCTCAGCCCCAGCCGCCCACCGCTTTCATGGGCTTCTGCAGATGAAGCTTTGGAACCTGCGATAGCCATCGCTCCTAACACAACACTAGACCTAGTTAGGAAATGGCGCCGGCGTTCCAATCTCTCGGCTGTCGGCTCATGACGCGAATCGGAGGTGTCTTGCGTTTCGTCTTTTGATGTCGGCATGGAAATACTCCTTCATACATAGGAAGACCTAAAGGGGGCACATCACGCCGTCTCCCTTGCTCTCATTGCATGGGACGGCAACATAGATACCAGAGGGTTTGTGAGTTCCGCATGGAACTCGGGCAAACAGCTACGGTAATCTCCTGATCGGAGCCTCGACAACAATCGATTGACGTTAGCTGCGCCCATGAGTGCACTTGTCAATGCCGCTTCTTGTTCAGTTGGATGATTGAGCCACTTGTCTAACGCGTTCACGAGTTCTCGCTTGTGCTGCACGTCGGCCTCGCCGTGTCGAATTAGAAATGACATTGCAGTGGGTTCGATTTCATATGACTCCTGAATCATCAAGAGTGACTCTTCCGTCGGTGCTTGAGACTCCATGACGTAGATATAACCCAATAGTCCGGCAGGATGGCAGAAGTCAATCACGTAGAGTTGACTACCAATCAGATTGAGTGTCTCTGGAAGTGGCGGAGATGAGACTACGCTTTCGCGTTTGTAGCCAAGCTCCTCCAAGTCGTTAAGCACCCAGTTCTCATGTCCAACCTCTTCGGCGATATGCTGGGCCAAGTAACATTGCAAGTCACTTCGGTCATTCCCCAAGTGAGCGCATGCACGATTCATGAGTGAGCAGCTATGTTTGACATAGTGAAACGTCTCAACTAGCAGCGCGGGATAGGTAGCTCCAAACGTACCGTCGGCCAACCAACCATTTACGATCTGTTGGTACTCCGCGCGGTATGGAGCCAATGCCAATTCAACTTCGGTAGAAAAACACGACGATTTCTGCAGCTCGTTCATTTACTCTGTAGCCCCTGACCAGTGCCAAGATGTTTCAGGCCCGCAACAGCTATTCTTACCTGTCCACATCTTCTACGGCACGATCGAGAGCCCGCCTACGGAAGCGCTTCGGAACACAACGTAAGGCGCTTGGGAACTCAGAGGGAATGAAAGCAGATGCGGGCTGGGAAAGGACCACCCCACCTGGCGGAACGGTACTTTGTATCTAAACCCGACGGTGGCGCACCGGGAACCCCTGTGGGACTCCCAGTGCAAGCTCGTTATCAATCAACTCTCCCGTCCCCTTCCTTGAGGCCGTCGAATGGCGTAGTTCCCGGCGCCGCGCAAGGAGTTTTCGGGCATTCACTTGATTCGATCTCCGGGAACCGCGGATGTGGACCGGGGAGTCGTAGCAGATTCAGGCTCTGCCCGCCACCGATCCGGTCACGGTCGGTTGCCCCAGTTCACCGGAGTCGAGCCACGCTTCGCTCGGACGTGTCCACGCCCTTGCGAGTTGCTTACGTAGGCACGCAACCGGAAGCCAACCATTCCCATTGTTACCCCATTGCCTTCCCTAGGACGTATGAATCAGGACGCGGTCAACGATGTGGGAACCGAGAAGCTGCAAGCGAGAGCATTCGCCTTTGTCACCAAAGCGTGAGTCGACTTTGTCCGGCAGCCTGCTATTCCGCGAACGTTCCAGCCGCTGGAGCAGCGGCAGAATTGCTTCGTGCCGGTAAGTGTAGTCCCGTGGGTCAGGCAATTCGGGAATCCAATCCAATGCCTTGAGTAGTGAAACTGGTCGCGGCACGCATGAGCCGTTATTACGAACTCGATGGGACAATGGCTACGGAGGAATTGGGACCGAAGAGGGTTAGAGGGGCGAGAGCGGCGCGGCAGAGAGCGCGGGGCGACTGGAAAGTCCGCGACGACGTGTCAGTCGTACCCGTGTTTAGTCGGCATTGGGCTTGAGTTCCTTCGTTCTACCAGTTCCCAGACGATATCTTCGCCCGTGCCATCGCCGCGGAAGTGGATGAGAGAGTTCGTCTGCCTGCGGTTGAGACACTTGATCGTATCCGCCAGCCGGCGTTTCGAGTTCAGCTCATCTCGCGGTGGAAGTGGGTCATCGATCCGCTCCGGCCAGTCTTCTTCCTGAAACGCGGTCAACACGGTCTCTTGATTTACCGCTGGCCACTTAAATCGCTTGACAAGTTTACCGTTGACAAGCAGTTTCCGTGATTCCGGATACCACCGAACAAATGCGGCCTCACCCTTACCGACTGAGTTGAGCCGCTCGTCACCTGGCCGACCACAAATGAGCTTAGAGATGCCGGTTTCGGTCAACACGAAACACGTTCGCCTGCAGAAGGACAGATTGCCGGTTGGCCGAAAATCGCGTTCGTCGTCCTCCAATCTAGTGACTTCGCGAGCGTGTTCAACATACCTTTTTCGGGCGAGCCAGCGCAGGTCGGTTGGCGTCAGCCCGAGCTCACGAAGATGTCCAATTCCGATTGCGAAGTCCCAACGATCGCTTTCAGTGTCTTCCGCGTAGTCGCAGGCCTCCAGCAAGGCCACCAAAGCTGGCTTCACCTTCTCAGGCACCCAAGTATTCGACGATTCGTTTGCATTGCCCGACATGACCTGCCCTCGGCATTAGGCCTTGGCATCCGTGCCCGGATTACTTCCCCTCGCTACTTCTACCCGACTCAAAGCAGGAATACAAGGGTTTCCAGTACTAGTTAACAAGTGTCAAGCGCTAAGTGTATCTCTAATATATGTTACGTCACTGGAACCAGGTGTCCTATTTCAGTCACACACCGTCGTTGATTGCGCACAAAGCACACATACTCTCTCTGCGCGTGACAATATGCGCGCACACGCGTCGGCAGCTACCGGAGATAACTATCAGTGGGTGTGATCTCCGTGGTGCGCGGGTTTAAGCTGCTTTTGTCGCTTGCTGTTTGCGATTTGGCTCGTAAGTCTTCAGTTGGCTGGGATTGTTAGATTCTAGGACACTGGCGTAGACGTTGTCCCAGACTCCGCTGAGGAGAACGGTGCGGAGGGTCAAGATGGTCCTCGCGCCGGACTTGGCCCAACGCATTCCAGAGAGTTTCAATCGTTGGGTGAAGATCGTTTTACAGGCGGCTTCAGTAACTCCACTGCCCAGTGGTAGATGGTTGTCCTTGTAGTTGGCGTACTGCATGAATTGGGTGCCAGTCCGAATGTAATTGCACGCTTTGACATACTCCTTCTGGCGCGTCTTGGAAAGCTTAAGGCGAGCGTGGAGCGCTCCCGCGGAATGGAGGACACGGCTTGGCCCGTTGGGCTTCTTTAGCAAACGGCACATTCGCCGTGCCCATGAGTGAACCTTCCGTTGGTCGCCAGCGAACAGTGCGTGGGCGATCGTCCAGATGCGTTCTGAGGCGTGATAGTAGTCGACGATCCGAATCCACTCCAGCCGCTGGCCCGTTCGGGGATGCCGCATTTTTCGCAAAACTCGATGGTAGTAGCTGGTTTCGTTGTCGCCCGCATCCGTTACGTAAGCCAATCGCGGCAGCGAGCCTTGCCAGCGATGGAGGACTGCTTGGATCAACGCGGTGAGTTGGTCGCTCATCTCCTGCTGACCTAGTTCCGGCGGAAACGCCAAGTAGACCGCGATTTCCCGCGCGATCGTAGACCGTAACGGTGCCCGTTGTGGCAACTTCATAGCAGCGGTGCTTGTACTCGCAAAGTGAAATCCCGTCGCGACCGACACTGAGGACCGGCTTGCGCGTTCCGCGGCTCGCAGCCGCTTTCTCCAGCAACTCCAGGATCTTGAATACCTGATGCTCTCGCAACAATCCTTCCATCGCCTGCCCCACCAGCTGGACCACAGCGCGCAAACGTTCCGCGCCCCAGGCCACGTTGTGCTGCTGTCTTAGGCGAGACAACACGGCGGCCTGGGTGGCTCCGGCCTCCGCCATATAGCGACTCGCTGCTCCCGCTAATGCGGGGGTCGCCCCGCGGACAAGCCCCAGCTGAAGTTCCAGTGGAAAGACGGTCTTCTCACCCTCGGCGCGATGCCAATAGCGATACCCGCGTCGCCACAACTCGATGGTGCCAAACAGCGTTCCAACATGGGCGTTGCGAGTCTTTCGGTTTAACCGCCGGTAGCCTCCGGTCGCATACGTCACGTCGTGCGGTACGCCTTCCGGGTCCTCTGGATCGAGCAAATTCAACGTCAATTCCATCAACCGCCGGCCCAACTCCCGCATTTCCTCTGCCAGCCGTTGCTCGAACACGTGTATCCTGGAAGGTGAGATCTCCTTGAGGACAAAGCTCAGAATCGTCTCTTCCAACTCGTTGCCACGTTCAGCCAGTAGTTGCTGAATCCGGTCACGCAGTTCATCACTTAACGCGGGCAGACTTGTAACCAGCAGCAGGAGGCGGGTAGCATACGGCATCGGGCGTCCTTTCCTTCGTGAGCGAGTCTTCATTACAACCCGCCGTTGTGAGGGAGGACGCCTTTTTCACCAATACCATTCTCTCGCTAAGCTTCAACTCCTGCCAGAAACGCTAGCACCCGAACGAAAAAGACGGAAAACGCGCGCACCACGCAGATCACACCCCTATCAGAACGCAAGTTCTGGGACGCTTCGCTCTGAAGCAATCTTTGGGACATCCGAAGCTTGAGAAATTGGGATAAGCGAAAAGAAGGCTTCCAGGCCAGTCCTACAAGCTCCGCGTGAGCGGGATGAGAGGAGCCAAGCTTCGCAATTGCGGAGTCAAACCACTTTCCCAAGGTCGGCGTCACTCTGACCCTACGCCGAAGAGAGGGAATTGCAATCCTGGCGCTGGCAGTCCGTGAATTACTGCTAACCCGAATTATTCATGAGCGATCTGCTGCGAGGTCGTAAGTCCATCCGTGGCTTCGTCATGCTTCACAATTCTCCCTCGAAGTATTGCTGCAATACGCCTGCGGAAGAATTGCTCGCCTTCCTTGCCACGAACGTACTTACAACCTCTCGCCACGATCTTCATGAATAATCCGGGCTAACGTTGATGGATCGGCAGCAGTTGATCCGGAATAGTCAGGCACAGCACGGCCACCGACGTGTAATAGGCCGGCCCCAATTTGGTCTCATTGCCCCACCCAATCCAGCGGTCTAGGCGCCAGTGCCCGTCAGTCGCTTGATGGGACATCAACGTACGGACCAGTCGCGGATAGAAGTTCGTCCAATGCTCACCGCCGGCTTGGGCCATCGCTTGGCTGGAGAGGTACCAAGTGTGGTACACCGACGGCAAGGAACCTTGCGTTGGAATTGGATTCGCAGCAATCCAATCGGCTGCTTTGCGGACTCTCGGGTCGTCCCGCCGGCCGTGATATTGTAGAGCCAACATGCCGCCGGCTGTTGTTTTGAAGTTTGCCCAGACAGGCATGTCGGTTGGACGCCGCGGCCAAATCTGGAAGTACCCTTGGTCCCGCCCCACAGCGATCTTTCGGTCACCCACGACGCTCGGACCGGGTCGATAGCACCGCTCGACAAACTCAAGGCCCTCGTCGACCCAGGTTTGCGGCACTTCGAATCCAGCATTCTCAGCCGACCGCATGACCGTCAGTTCCCAGCAAGTCATCCAAACACTCGACAGGTGCGATCGTGATGGGCCCAGCTTGTCGGAGTAGTACCATCCGTTTTTGTATTCGGGGTAGAGTTTGGCCGCCAGCTGCATACTTCGCGAGTATTTGAGCGCTCGCCTGATCGCCTCGCTAACTCGCTCCATCCGAGCGCCTGAAGTGAACGGGTACGCCTCACTAAGTGCCAATCCACTTACTGGGTGTGCATGCAGGAACGGGAGTTGGTCGTCCGGCCGCTCAGAAAACGAACCGTCGGCACGTTGGATCGACAGGAGCCAGTCAATCGCCTTGCTCAGCAAGGTGCCGTAGCGACCCTGTTCGGGTTGGTGTCCACGGGACATGAACGCCAGGACGGCATAGCCGGTGAGAAAGGTCCGCGAGGATACCTCAGCGTTATTGCGATACCCCTTGAAGGTGCCGTCCGCGTTCTGTTGCTTAGACAGCCACTGAAGGCCACGATCAACGGCGTCCTCGATTTCGCTGAGTTGCTTCGCACTTAGGCCGGCACTCAGATCTTCGGCGATGACCTGCGGCGACAAAACGGCTGTAAGCACTGCTGCTGCAAATACGCGAAATCGGTTCATCATATGCTTCCTGTTCGAGCTGTCGGAACGCGTGCGATTCGAGAGGAACGCCGAGAGTGTTGCGATTCGCCTCGCTTACTATCCCTTGCTTGTGTTGCGTGTCGGAAAACTAGGTTCGCCGCGCAACGATCGCATCGCGCTCACCGCTGATGAATTGGCAACAGCTGGTCGGGAAGCGTCAAGCAAAGTACTGCGAGAGCTGTGTAGTAGTTTGGCCCAAGTGTGTTCTCATTACCCCAGCCGATGTATCCGTCGAGCCTCCAGTAGCCCTCAGGAGCTTGGTGTTCCATCAGGCGATCAACCAGCCGGGGGAAGTAGCGATTCCAGTTGTCGCCGCCCGCCTGTGCCATCGCTTGGCTCGTCATGTAGCAGCCAAAATAAAAGCGAGGGATCGAGTTCTGGAACGGAATCGGCGTGTCCGCGAGCCAAGCAGCTGCTTTCTGGACGCGCGGGTCTTCCCGCCGTCCGTTGAGTTGCAAGGAGAGCATCCCGGCGGACGTCGTATTGAAGTTGGCCCACAATTGACGGCCAGGAGGTGCTTTCGGGTAATAGCGAAAGACTCCGTGCCCCAGTCCCACGGGAACCTTCCTGGTGGCGACAATCGCTGGCCCGGGCTCGTAGCACTTCTCGATGAACCCGATCCCCTCGTCGATCCACTCCTGCGGGACCTCAAAGCCCGCGTTGCTGGCCGACCGCATGAAAGCCAGCTCCCAGCAGGTGCTTGGCGAACACGACCAACCTTGATTCGAATCACCTTGCATCCAACCTCCCTCATAGTCAGGATCGACCTTCGGGTTCACCTGGTTTTTGCGCGAGTAGGCAAGCGCGCGCTCAATCGCCCCTCCGACACTGGCTGATTGGGCGCTGGACATTCCGCCATAAGCTTCGCTCAGTACGAGCCCGGTCAGAGCGTGCGTGTATGTTCGCGGCGGTCGTTCCGGCGGCTGCGTCGAAAACGATCCATCTAGGCGCTGCGTTGACATAAGAAAGTCGATCGTCTTACTCATCACGCGACCATACTGTCCCCGCCCCGGCTGATGCCCGCGTGAAAGAAGAGCCATCAACGCATATGCCGTGGGATGCGAGGCCGGTCGTGTATTGTCGCTAAACGACCCATCAGCATTCTGTTGACTTGCCATCCAACGTAGCCCGCGGTCCACGGCGTCCTCGATTTCGCTGAGACGTTTGGCAGATAGGCCCGCCGTAAGGTCCTCGCCAAGGCCTCGCTCGGCTGACAACACCGCGCACAACACGGGTAGCGCAACAAGCAATCGGCCGTAACTCATGCTACCCTCCAGCCGCACAGCGGCCTGTCAGTTTTCTTAGCGGGGTCAGGCGTGCCGTTAGCCAAATTAGTTGCTCACCAGCTCACGAACGTCTGAACAACCGCATCGATCTACTGGTCGGTGTCGTCAGCTTCTGGTGCGGTAAGCCGGCGCACTTGGTCAAAATACTGTTCAATCGCTTTTCGAAACTCCTCGGGAGGGAGCTGCGACTGGACTTGCCACATGGCTTCCTCGAGTTGAGATGCGAGCGGATTGCGGCGCATCTCAGGGCCGGCGAAGAGCCGGGCACGCACTGCGCGGTCCATCGCAGACCGGTAGCCGGCGCCCCATGTATCACCGCGTGAATAGAATGCGTCGGCCCAGCCGCCAAAGCCGAGAAACCCGAAGCCCAACGGCCCCAGTCGCATGCCCAACAGCCGCTCGAGGCTTGGTTCTCGCTCAAGCAGCTCCAAGATCTGGTCCAGCGTCGGATCTTGGAGGTCGGGCAACTGGATGTCGCGCTCGCTTTCGTGTTTTCGTAGCACGGCCCAGAGCTGATTGAAGGCTTCCTCGGTGCTTTTGAAGCCCTCCAGTGCCTTCTGCTGTTGAGCCCCCGCCGGTGCGAGTTGACCGTCTTGCAGCGCGAATCCAGCAGCAGTCTGGTTCAAAATCAATGGCTGAAAAGCCGCTGCCAGTTGACCTCCGGCCTGAACTACGTCGTCGGGTATCTCGCCCTCGAAGAAGCCGTCCAGATTCTGCACCGCCGCTTCCATTTCCTCGGCCAGCAGTTCCGTCTCCGAGGTGAGTCGGGCCTGCTCGGGTCCCGCCAACGCGTGGTACTCACGTTTTTCAAAGAGTTCCGTTTGGTTGACCCAGTCGGCCGTTCGCGCCAGCAGGACGTTGATCTCGTTCCTTCGATTCGCCGCAAACTCCGTGGCTGGCTCGCCGTGCTCATCGGCAAAGGCGGCAACATAGGCGTTTAGTTCCTCGAGGTCGCGATAGATTCGCTTGGCAGCTTGCTCCGGAGACCCCGTAGAAGCCCCTCGCTTGCGGAGACTCTCCACCATCGATCGAGCCGAACTAGAGGCTTCCTTGGCGGCTGATAGCAGTTTCTTCGCGGCCGCGTCTTCCAACTTCACGGCCAAGGGCAAACTCGTGTTGATTCGCCGCTCCATGGCGTCGATTGCCTGCTGCAATTGCACGACGGAATCCAACCGCCGCTCGGTGACGACTGTCCAAACTTCGCGCAGCTGGGATCTATTGGCAAAACGGTTCCAGGCCTGCAACTCCGCAGCCATCTCGGCTTGCCAGCGCGCGAGACGTCTCAGTTCCTCGTGCAGTGATGTCTGCCGACGCTGGTTCATCGCCATGAAGCGTCGCAGCAGTCGCGGATCACTGGAGAGCATGCGAGATAGCTCTGCCAACAACTCCCGACGAAGCTTGAGTACCTCTGCGAGGCGTCGGCGGTACTCCTCGTCGTACTGCTCGCCATCGATATTCCACTCGAGTGGATCGAAATCCTGTTGGCCTTCCCCCAAAAGCTGCATCGCGTTGGTGATGTAGCTGCCAAACATCTTCCGAACTCGCTCGATCGATTCCGCAAGTGCGTGCTCGCGCGCGACTGCATCGTACCGCTCGCGCAGCGCGTCCAGACGCTCGCGGGCAGAGACAACGCGATCTGATGCCGACGTCACTTCGGAAGGCCCCGCCGCGCCGCGGGCTTGTAACGTCGATACGATTGAATCACGGGCAGGCGAAACATCTGCGACACCGATGTCGACTACTCCTTTGCCAACGAAGCCGTAGGGTGTCCCCGACGTCAAACGCCGCATGTTGCCAATCATCAATTCGACATCCTCTAGTTCAACGTCGACACCACGTAGCTCCGCGAGATGATTGGCCGACAGCCGGTCGGCCCCAGTCAGATCTTCGCGCATCTCCACCAAATCGAACTCGTTCTGCAACAACGACTCGCCTAGTTGATCGAACTCCGCTGCAATCTTCGCCCGCAGCCGCGCAAAGTCCCTGCCACCGAACGATCGGAGGCTCGTGTCGACAACCAGCCGCTGGCGATGGCTCTCCGCGCTCGCGTCTGCGGCATCGATCGCCAACTGACTGAAGTCCTCGTCGAGCAGTTCCGGATCCCCAAGACCAGCGGCCATTTCTTGGTTCGTTGCCGAACGCCGTGGCGAGCTCCGCGCTGCTACACCCCCTAAACCGATGGGGCCCAACTCGCCAGGCGAATCGGATGACAAGCTACCGTCTGCCGGCACTGGTGTGCCACCAGCTGCCAATTGCGGCTCGCTGGTCGAAGGCTGGCCTTCGGCCGCGCCCGTGGGTGGCGAGTCTCCGGGCGCCGATGGCCCACCCGCCGCATCGCTCGGCCCCATGTTGTCCGCGTCGGATGCCGCCAACCCGCCTGCCGGCGTCCCGGTTTGCCGTCCCGCTTCGTCTCCAGCCGCGCCACCTACCATCGGCTGCTGCATTGATCCGTCCGAGTGACTCGTAGCTGCCTCTGACCCATCGCCTGGCGGAAGAGTCTCCTGGCGGCTCTCAAAATCCGCCAACCGACTGTCTGCGACTCGGATCGAATAGCTAATGCTATCACCATCCGCCACGTCGAACTCAGCCAGGTCCAGCTCGGTGTCAACAACAACACGGCGCGCGAGCGTCTGCTCCTCAAGGTCGATCTCTTGAACGGCAAGCACCGAGAGCTCGCCGTTCTCGTCGACGTTCGAGTCGTCATAGACGATCAGCTCGGCCTTTGCGATCCCAATGTCGTCGAGTGCTTCGAACCGAATGTCGATGACTTCGTCGGGCCTAACAGCAACTTCGTCACCGCCCGAAAGTACACGTGCGATTGGAGGTCGATCTGGGATCACAGTGACGCGGCACTTCGGGGGATCGACATTCGTTAATCCCCAGGTGTTTTTCAGCACAACGCGAAAGGAGACGTTGTCTTGTAGTCGCACTCGGCATCGCTTCCAAACGTCCGTATCCCCAGTGAGTAGGATCGTGCGCGTCTCGGACGAATCAGCACCTGCAACGATCTGCAACTCTGCGCTCGTTTCGAGTGAATCGACGCGCACGGCAAGATCTAGCTGGCTGCCCGACCGTGCCTTGACTCGGCGAGGGATCTCCTCGCGCTCGTAGGCGGGCTCGCGAGTATAAGCCGGTGGCCGAATCGAAAAAGCGACTCCTCCGATTTCCGGTGGATCGACTACCTTGACGTCGTGCCAATCGGTTGTCGCATCGCCGACGCGTACATAATACCGAAACGAATTCTCGACTGACTCGATTTCGTGTCGCATGGCACCACTCGACCCCACCTCCATCGGAAGTTGAATCCGGGTCGTTTCGCCGTCTTCATCCTGCATCCACAACATCGCTCTGCGAGATGTCCAACCGGATGCTTCGGCCTCCAGCGACAGTCGCTCTCCTCGCGCAACAACGACATCCCCAGACACCTGCTCGATGGTTGTCAACGGGTGCGCGGACGTCGGAGCGAGGAGTCGCTGCAGCAAACTAGTGTGAAGGCTCCAATCCATGGCGAGAAAGGCGAGCATCCCCAACGAACAGATCCCCAATACCACCAGGGAGCGGCGAAGACCGTCGGTTGGTGCGACGTGTGGTAGCTTGACGAGGGACTCCATCGTGGCGGCTTCACGCGATACCTGGGTCGCCATGGCCTGTCCCGTCGAGGATGGTGATACCACAGCTGACTCGAGCCGGGTCACTGTGGACCACCTCTCTTCGAGCTCTGGTACTCGTCTGTCCACGAACGCTGCCGTGCGTTCCTTCCGCATTGTGGAACGCAGCAGGCTCTGGAGCTTGGTTGCAAGAGCCAGCCCCGCGATCGCGAGAGTCACAGCCGTCACTAACAGACGTGTCCCAGGAGCTGAGAACAATAGCCACCGATCGGCCAACATGGAGGCGACGGCGCTCACCAGCAATACGGACGTTGCCAGCGCTGCTGCGGTCGCCATTCCGATGCCGAGCTGCCTCGCGCGAATGCTACGCAGTTTCGACTCGACCGACGCAGGCACCGCAGGGAGTTGAGTGGTTTGCATAGTCTTGAACCTGGTTATTAGTAGTTAGCAATTAGTGTCTGCGGCTTCAGCCAACCGCTGAATAGCTAGCAGCTACTGCCTACTTACGGTAAGCCCTTCCACTTTCGAATGCCCCACTCTAGGTTCAGACACACAAAGACGACCCAGAAGTACTTCCACTGCGGCCAGATTGGCTGTAGTGAGCGGGTCTCCTCCGCTGGTGCCTGCAATTCGCTCAGGGCCAGTATCTCCGCGACCGCTGTGGGCGGAATGACCTGTCCCCCAGAAACTTCAGCAATTCGTTGTGCAACGTCCAAGCGGCACTGGGTGGCCATCAGCTCGGCGTGCTGGACCGGCCGAACTGTAATCTCAGTCGAGGGAACCGAGGTCGCCGATCCGTCGCTCAACGAAGCGATAGAGTTCCCAGCTGGTGTGAGGAGATAGTTGCCGGCGTCGAGCGACTCGAACTGTCCCTCGTAGCGCCCCGGGATCGCCTCGTCAGCTGTCAACTCGATCGCAATGTCGCCGTCGCTGTCCTGGTTCTCCGCTGTCACCGTAACCGAACCATCCACGACTGGATCACCCGATGGGTCGTTCATTGTTACCGTGACCTCGATCTGCTCATTTTGGTCATAGTGGGAACGCTCCGTTCTGATCTGTACGAGTTCAGATCCGGAGCTCAGCTCGCGGGCGAGGGCCCATCTCAACAACTGGCCCCAAAAGCGGTGATGCAGCTGATCGCCACGTCGAAAGCGAAGCCGCCAGGTATCAGGAGACGACAGATAGACGACTCGCCCACCTCCCACCGAGTGCCAGCAAAGGAACGCCTTGGCGGACTCTTGGGTTTGCGTCCCTGTTTCGGGGGTCGGGACGGCCTCGATCAGCGTGTCAGCGGAGGGTTTCGGCCGAGAGTATTCGGATAGAGCATAGACCGGCACGTTGCGACTGACGAACTCCCATGTTTGTGCGGTGTCCATCTGATCATCAGCAATCGTGAGTGCCCGGTGGCGGCGTCCGGACGGTGTCAATACAAGTCGATAGCCGTCCTCTGGTTCCGGCCCCAAACTATGGCGTTGCGTGGGAATCAGCTCAACAAGCGGCGAGTCCGGAAAAGCAACCGGCATGTGCTGGTCGCCCGCGATAATCACGATCGTGCCGTCTCGCTTGCTAACGAATTCCTCCAGCGATTGCTGTGCGGTCTCGGTAAGATGGTCCGGAGGGATATCGCCGAGGATCGCAACATCGTATTCAGCCCATTCATCGACGGTCTCTGGG
This sequence comes from Pirellulaceae bacterium, assembly GCA_965223305.1. Classification (GTDB taxonomy): domain Bacteria; phylum Planctomycetota; class Planctomycetia; order Pirellulales; family Pirellulaceae; genus CBDCWT01. The sequence continues at coordinate 79,511 of CBDCWT010000045.1, forward strand.
AGCCGCGGCGTGCCTTCACGAAATCCCGTGCCCAACACCCGGGGCGCAAATACTAACTCGTCACAATCAACCGTGTCATCCCTTCGAAACAGCTCGCGCAAATACTTGAACTCCCAACGTGCCCTGCCGTCTACCAGCAGTACGCGAATGTTGCGACGGGTCACGTTGACTCTGACCTTTTGCGTATTGTTTGTGTCGCTCTGCTCGCGCGCAATTCCACCTACGTTGACCTCGAATTCAACCGTGCCACTTTCGGCGAGCTCCGTCGAGAAGGTCACGTGCCGACTTGTGGGGTCCGCATGAAACTCGACCTGCTTATAGTCGATGACCTCTCCGTCTCGCAACAACTCGACGACCGAGCTCTCACCCACGCATCCATGTGCCCGAATGTGTGCTTCGATGACGACGTCATCGCCTTCCATTACTACCGGAGGAGCGACCAAGGAATAAAGTACAAGATCACGCAGTCGTTCGGTGCTGCCGATCGGAACAACGTGAATCGGGACGTCGGCACTCTCGGCAATCTCCCAAGGATCACGTTCCGTCGTTTCGTTGTGTGCCGCATCGGTGAACATGACCACTGCCGCCGTGTTCTGAGCTATGTCGTCCCGTATCGCGCGCAGAGCCGCGCCTAGATCCGTGCCGATCTGCGGCTGCTCTCTGCTGGTTGAGCTTGGACGTTTGACTCGCGTTCTAGCGTTAATCTGTTCACGTAGCGATTCTTTCTCGCCAAGCGGCATCGCGCGACTGTCGAACAAGAGGCTTCGAATCGCGACCGGTTGCTCTTTTTCTTCCTCGAGAGTTCCTTGCAAGCGATCAAGAACGTCTGCCACGCGCTCGACTCTCGCATCGATCTTGGCACCAGCTTTCTGCCTCATACCACCGTTGTGGTTGCCAGCCTCCTCGTCAACGTCACGCCGTAGCGCCGCTGCAGCCCGTCGAAGTTGGTACTCGATCCCCGCCAAAATCGGTTCCGCTTCTGCGAGTTGATCGATCTGAGCTACGTCTAACGTGCCGTTCCAGCCCTTGACCACCGGCTGGATCAAATCGCCAGCGGCCTCGAGCCGCTCGATGACCTCCTCGATCGGCGCGCGCGACGGGCCGCGGTCGCTGAGGGAGGCTGCGGCTTCGCAGTGCATCTCGACGCGCTCCAGCGCGCCCGCACAGCGACACAGTGTTTCATGGGCCTCAGCAGGTGGACGATAGGAACTCGCTGAGTTCACTAGGTTGGACAGCTGGTGTCGCACGAACACCGCGGCAACCACAGCTCGATCGCAAGCCGCCACGCTGCTCGTGCTGTCGTCTGAAGCAAGATCCCAGCGTAGGCCGTCGACCGACTCTGTGGGATCTCGCGTCAACATGCTGGGACTGACATCCACGGCGAGTAGCACCGACGGCGTCGAATCCTCGCGATCGAACGTGACCGAAGTCGCAGCCAGCAACATCCAAACAACAGCGATCATGGCCACAGTTCGGAGAAAGAGGAACAACAACGCAGTTCCGCCGCGAGTGACGCGCGTCTCCCGCCACAGCAAGAGCAGAAACAACAAGAGAAGTCCGATCGACAAGACCACGCTGACCGTGAGACTCAGAGGCCCCTCGAAGGTCAGTTCGGATTGGCGGATCGCGGTATCCATCAGGCCACTCGCTCCGTGCGTACAACATCTGTCGACGACGGCCGATAGCCCCGCAACACAACAGGACTTCTGGATCGCTGCAAGGACATAGCCACCGACATTGCCAGCTCCAGCACAATCACACACAGCAATGTGCCGAGCAAAAGTGGCCAGAGGGGCCGGCGATAGAGCGCACCGAGAACCGGAGCGCTCGCCTGCGCCGCCATCGAGGAAATCGCGCCGTTGTCAGCAAGAAAACGGCTGTCGTCCTTGTCCAACGTGCGCAGGTCCGACTCGGCGCTCGGTCGCGCGACGTGAAAGGTAAACGTTTTGTCGCTCCCGTTCTGCCGGATGGTATAGGTACCAGGAATTCGAGGCCGCAACGTGTAGGCTGGGCCAAGATGCGCCTCGTTTGCTTCGATCGGTGTCTCCTTGCCCACCGGGTCGGTTAGGACGCCGTCCGTGCCCAGTGGGTTGTCGTCGCCCAGTGTGAGCACGAGTGAGTCGCCTGATTCAAGGTTGAGTTGGACACCGGCGGGCTCGGTCAGCCAGCCCAGCCACTGTTGAACCATCACCACAAATGAGCGGGAAAGGACGAGTCGCGAGAACTGCAAACGCAGGGGAACGCCCAACAGAATGACCCGACCTCGGCCGTACGTCGTCTCGACTGCCAGAGGTTCGCCATTGACCATCTCCAACAAAGTTGAGTAAGTCGTATGCTCGTTTGTGCTGAATCGATGCCTTTTCGTGAGCTCCACGTTTCCCAAGTCAAGTCTCTGTACGTCTGCCAAACCACGGGTTGCCGGGTGATCGTCGAGCAACGGATTGATACCCGTGGGATGCTCGGCATCGATCGCAACCGTCGTCACAACTCGATCAAGTTCGAGAGGTACCAACCCGTCAGTCTCTCGATACCAAAACTGATTGAAGGCGCTGATGTCGGTGCGCGGTCCGACGGCGACCCATAGGCCGCCCCCCAGCCGAACGAACTCAGCCAGACGTTCGATCGACTCCGGAGATAATTGCGTCAGAGCAGGAAGTACAATAGCGCGAAACTCGCCGAGCGGAGCGTCGGGGAGCTCTTTCGCTTGAATCAGCGTAGGTTGAAACACAGAGGTCCATTCTGATTCCGCCGCAGCGCGGCCCAGAGCCGCCTCGATAAACCACGAATCGCTTTGAACCTCCGCGTAGCTGGGACTGTTTTCCACTACCAGGATAGGTAGTCCTTGAACGACCTCGACAATGAGTGAGTTGTCGTTGTCAATTGCTAGGCTGTCGTCTGTTTGAATACTGCACGTGATAACCCGCGTTCCCACCTCGTTCAGCGTACCTGTCCACTCGAGATCCTGGGACTCGCCAGGCTCGAGTAGCTCGATCGAGTCGGTGCCCAGCGGCTCGCCATCGACCGACCAGGTGACTTGGAGATTTTCTGTCGCGTCTTCCGAGTAGCTCTGAACGGTGGCAGTAACCTGGTAGGTTTGATCCAGGCCGATTCGGGTCGCTCTCGCCTGAATCTCTGTCACGGCGATGTTGTCCATATCGGCAAGTGAATCAGTGGCCGATACGAGCTCCACCGTTGTTTCCACAGGGGCCGTTTGAAGCGTCTCGCGCAGCCGAAGCCAACTACGCTGGTCCGCCAACTGCCAGTCCGTTGATTGACGGTCCGATATGATCAGTATTCGTCGCTGCACGACAGACGCCGGCGGTTCGGCTTGTGAGGCGGCATACATGCAGGACAGCAGGTCGCCCCCGCCTGGCATCGGCGCTCGTTCGCCGAGCCGTTCGAGCACCCGTCCTTTGTTCTTGCCGATCCGCCGCGCGATTGGATCGAGCCACTCCGGGCCAGGGGAAGTGAACAACACCCGAACAAAGTCCTGGCGATCCCGTTCCTTGAGCTCTTCCTCTATCCGCAACAGAGCCGATTCGTAGAGCGTGCGACCACCAACGCTGCGAATCATTGACGCTGAGTTGTCGAGAACGACAATCGTCTCGGTAACGGCGCCTGATCCCCACCAGCGACCGGGAGCCAGCGGCTGGGCGAGCGCCAGAATCAGAGCCGCCAGCGCGACCATTCGAGCGAGCAACAACAACCACTGTTGCAGGTTGCGCCTCCGCGAACGTCGGATCGACGCGGCGCGGAGAAACTCCATGGCACCCCATTCGATCGTGACGCGCCTTCGCCGATCAAAGAAATGCAACACGACTGGCAGGCCGACCAGCGGTAATGCAGCAAGGAACGCGAACCCGAGAAAAGTCACGGCGCCACCTCCCCCTCGTCATAATGGAGCTGTCGGGGGCCTGAGCCGGCGCGGCGCTTTAGGTACCTTGCCAGGATGCTACCCAGGTCCATGTCCGTCTGGACTTGGATGTAATCACAACCGGCCGAGGCAACCTGGGTCTGCAAGTCGCTTACAAACGTGTTGAACTGTCGCAAATACTCATCCCTGATAGACGCTGGGTCGATATCGAGGCGGTCGCCGGCAATCTCCAACGATTCGAATGTGGACCAGTGCCGAAACGTAAACGAAACCTCCTCAGGGGCTACGATGTGAAATAGGGCTGCGTCATGGCCGCGAGCGCGGATTGTTCGCAATGCCGTTCCGAGTTCGGCAACGTCCGTGAAGCAATCCGAGAAAATCAGGACGATTCCGCGGCGAGTCAGCCGGCCGCTACAAGCTCGTACCTGCTGTGCCAGCCGAGTTGGACCGTCTGCTTCGGTGAGGGCTAGTGCCTGTAAGATCGCTTGCAGGTGAAGCGGCTTCTGTCGAGGAGGTATATAACGACTAGCGCGGTGATTGACGACGGCGACACCCGTCGCGTCACGCTGCCGCAGAAACAGGCGCGACAGGCAGGCAACGGCCCGACACGCGAATTGCAGTTTGGTCGGAGTCGACAGGCCAAACCGCATCGAACCGCTCGCATCGACGATCATCAGGGAATGGGCGTTTGTCTCTTCTTCGAATTGCCGCACATAGTACCGATCGCTGCGTGCCACAATTTGCCAATCAATCAGCCTGATCTCGTCTCCGGCGGAGTAGGGCCGATGCTGGGCGAACTCACAGCATCCACCTCGGTGGGTCGAGCGATGTCGACCAGACAACAGTCCGTCCACGACGTTCCGCGAAATGAACTCCAAATCTTGCATCGCAATCAGCGCCTCGCGGTCGAGCAGACCATTGCTCCCCACCGCGGCCGGCGCTCGGCCGTTCGCTGGAACCGCGCGACCATTGCCGAAACGGTGAAACAGCGACCGGAAAATCGAATTCATTCTCGTCTCTCAGCTAAGTCGCAGCTGCGTGGCGTCGGTCTCGAAGGTTGCATGCCCGTTATCAGCCTGCCGGCTCGGTCGGCTGACCTAATTCAGCAAGGGAGTTTGTTCGATCACCTTTTCCAGCACCGTGTCAGCGTCAATTCCAGCTGCCTCGGCATTAAAGTTGAGGACCAATCGATGTCGCAATACGGGCAGCGCAACAGCACGCAAATCTCCGGTCGTTGCATGGCACCGTTGATGTAACAGAGCACGGGCCTTGGCGGCCATCAGCAACGCGACGCTGGCCCGCGGACCGGCGCCCCACTGGACCATGCCACGGAGCTCGCCGGGCAAACCATCATCGGACCTCGTTGCGCGAACGAGATCCAGCACCGCGTCGCAAACGTGGTCAGACACGACAACCCCTTTTACGAGCGACTGCATGTCGATCAGGTCCGCCGAATCGAGAACGCGGGTCGTTACGAAATCGTACTCGGTGGTAAGTCGGCGGCAGATCTCTCTTTCGTCGCCTCGATCTGGATATCCAACACGGATCTTGAGCAGGAACCTGTCAAGCTGCGCCTCCGGCAGCGGATAGGTCCCCTCGACCTCAATCGGGTTTTGCGTCGCCATGACCAGGAACGGGTTCGGCAGATCATAGGTCTGACCGCAAACGGTCAGCTGTCGCTCTTGCATCGATTCAAGCAAGGCACTCTGTGTCTTCGGCGGCGTGCGGTTGATTTCATCTGCTAGGATCACGTTTCCAAAAATTGGGCCTTCGACGAACCGAAAGACTCGTTTGCCCGTCGTGTGGTCCTCCTCAAGCACGTCGGTTCCGGTGATGTCCGCCGGCATCAGATCAGGCGTAAACTGGATTCGACGAAATGACAGGTCAAGCAGCGATGCAACCGTCGACACCATCAACGTCTTTGCCAACCCAGGCATTCCTTCCAGAATGCAATGGCCACGGCACAAGAGCGAGATCATGACCTGCTCGGTAACGTCCTCAAGTCCAACGATGACGCCGCCGAGTTGACGCCTCAGCTCGCTGTATTGCTCATATATCTTATCGACAGCGTCGACGACACCGACGTCCACCTCTTTCAATCGGTTATTGCTCACTTTGCAGTCCTCGAAACGCCTCGTTTTGACTAACCAATCCATCATCATCAGAGTCCAGGGAACGGAATTGATCCCTGTTGCCTAAGAACTCGCTCCACGTAAGGTCCCCGTCTCTGTTTCGATCCATGCGACGAAACCACGCGATGCCGCTCCCTTCTGCGCTTGTCGTTCGCACGTCAAATCTCTCGATGTACTGATGCACGATTGGACCCAGGCTGATTCCAAAGTGCACAAGCTCTGGGAGCTCCGCCACCGTGAGTTGACCGTCTGCGTTGCGGTCCAGCTCGCGAATGCCCTGTGCTGTGCGACGCAACTCACGCACGGTCAAACGTCCGTCGTGGTTCGAATCCAAGCGACTGAAAAGAGCAGCGCTACTGGCCGCCCCCCCGATCGACAGCGGTTCGGTGTCCTTGCTCTCGGCAGTCTGAGCGGCGGAGATCAAGAGCGTCGCTCCAGCCATGTTGAGTTCAATCAGTCCCGACTCTGGCTTTCTGCCGATCGCAGCCGTTGGGGGAAATGTAACCTTCAGACGCGCAGAATCGGGACTCTTCGTGTCGAACCAAACCGATACATTTAGTTCAGGCACCTCCAATTCCGCGTCAGCGCGGACCGTTTCTTCCGCGGCGTATAGCCTGGCTACTTCTCTTCGGTAGGCTTGGACGTCGTGAAGTGCAACAAGAAGACGCCGTGAACGCCAGCCGGGCCGAGAGCGTTTCTTCGACTTGCGGTCTATCTCCGTAAGACGCAAAACTCGGTCACGATCGAAATCAGCGCTTTGTAGAAGCTGGGCTGCGTTTTCGATCTCCGAGCCGCTCAGCCGATCATTGTTATCTTGGTCGACGACTTCAAACACCGGTGCTCGGCTCGCCACCGATGCTTGAAACGCCGATCGCAGCTCGAGCAAGCGTGGCCCAACTTCCCACTTTTGCATCAACCAGCGGATTTCATTCTGCGTTGGGGTCCTGCCGGTCACGCGCGCATACTCCGCGAAACGGGCCTGCAAACTGCTCCCAGCCGGCTCGTCGCTGTTTTCGGAAATCGCGCCGCCAACCCCGCTCGTCGCGAGAAATCGCTCGATGGCTTGTTCGCGTGCTTCCCAGAACGACTTGCCGTCGATCGATACATGAACGCCGACAGTAACTGGACGCTCCGGCAAAAGGATCGCAAACCGAAGAGGTGTTGTCGCGGCCACGTCCGATTTGCTAGACCGTGCCACCGACGCGTTCAGGTAGGCGTCCTCCGCAGGCACTTGATCGTCAGCCGGATTGGGGGCTTCCATGTTCTGCTTGGTAGGTGCCAACACGAGCACATTCGTGGAAGCTTGTTGGCGCTCTGCCGAAGAAAGAACGGCAGCAACCCCAACAAAGGCGACGAAGACGGCGGTGATACAACTTGCGCGCCACGCCGGAGTCTTGCCGGCGCTCTTGGACAGTCCCGAGTGGTCTGTGTAGGGGCGATCGCGAACAGTCATTTGGGCTAACTCACAAGCTCGCTGATTGGTGACCCGTCAACAATAGCGACCGGTCGACCCGTGTTGGAAATGTGAGTTGTCTCGGGAGGAACGCCCGCCGCCGTGCACAGCGTGGCCAGCACGTCGGTGACGTCGACTTTTCCCTCAACCACTCGCGTGCCACTCTCGCTCGTACGTCCAAAGGTCTGGCCTCCACGGATTCCTCCACCTCCGAACACAATCGACCATGCCGCCGGAAAGTGGTCGCGCCCCGATGATCCGTTGATGCGCGGCGTGCGACCGAACTCACCCATCCACAGAATCGTGGTCGATTCGAGGAGCCCGCGGTCGTCTAGATCCGCCATCAACGTCGACCAGCCGGCATCAAGTGTTGCAGACAGTTGCCGAACATCCTCGAAGTTGTTCTGATGCGTGTCCCATCCACCCAGGGAAACTTCGACGAACGGAACGCCGCGTTCGACCAGCCGTCTGGCAAGCAAGCAGCCTTGCCCAAACAGCGAAGCACCGTATTTCGACCTCAGTTCTTCCGGCTCTTCCGCCAGATCGAAGGCCGTGGCGCCCACCCCATCCATTAGCTGAATGGCGTTGTCGTAGACGGTGTTTTGCGTGTGGGGAGCGCCCGATCCGTGTCTTTCCAGAAACTCGCCCTGGAACCCCCGCCAGAGTTCCAACCGACGCTGCATGCGATGCTCCGAGATGCCCGCGATTCGTTCAAGCGATGCGACCGTCAACGGTGGATAGGCATTTCCGCTGCCGGTTTGGTTGTCCTCCGCGGCTTCAGCTGCGACAAACAACGGCCCCAGGCGCGGCCCCAGGAAACCCGGGCCAAACGCAGCCGAGTTGACGGCCGGCGATGACGCAACGCTGACGTAGGGAGGCAGACCAGAACTGGACGATTGCGCGATACGTTGACTAGCGACCGAAGCACCAATTGCAGGATAGCGGATTGGCGACAGCGGCCGGCGACCCGTTCGCATCAGGTAAGTTCCGCGACCGTGATCTCCCTCCTTGGTACTGACGCCCCGCACGATCGCCAGCCGATCCGCCATCTTCGACAATTCGGGGAGATGCTCACTGATACGGATCCCCGGTACGGACGTCGAAATCTCCTTGAACTCACCGCCATTTTCGTGGTCCGGCTTGAGATCGAAGGTGTCTGTTTGCGAGGGGCCTCCCGCCATCCAAAGGAGTATGCAACTGCGTTTTCTTTCGGTTGCCGCACTTGCGTGGCTGGCAAAGGACGGAAACCATCCACTCGCACTAAGACCTGCCGCACTCGCCGCTAGTGATCGAAGGGCCATTCGACGCGAGATCATTTCAGAGTTCCTTTAACCGTTGAGGTTTCTCCGTGTGAACTGCCTTGCCCAGGCCGTTGCACGGCGAGGGTAACGTCCGGGACAAAGTCCGGAACGAGACTTTATCTTGTTGTTGTAAATACCTTCCAAGGCCGTCGAATCAGGATCGCCCCAGGATGGCCACTTACAAATTCGATGCTGACACACCCCTAGTGATTCATCGTAAACTCAGCACTGTTTAATAGTGCCCACAAGATATCGGCCAAACGATTTGTTTCATCGGACGCGCTGCTGCCTTCGTCCATGTGCGAGCGACACAATTCCCACTCCGCCGCGGTCGGCTCGCGTGAGACTGTCGCTAAGAACAACGCCCTTACACGTTGCTCGCTGCTGAAGAACGGTGCACGCAGAGCATTCAGCAAACCACTGTTTTCGATTCCTGTCGCATCCTTGATGAGATTTCCATTCATCAAGGTCAGCGCCAGAGGAATCCCGCCTTGATACGCGGTCGCCTCCATCGTTGGCGACGCGAACTGCCGGACGAATCGCTCGCGGGACGGGTTACCAACGCGGTCAACGGTGAGCAAGTTCGAGTCGTCGACGAAACCACTCTCCAACAGAGTTGCAACCGCAATGCTGTCATAAAGCTGTCCGGCGGAAAGAACTTTGACATGCATCTGAGCAAACCAACGCTGTAGCTCACCGCTGTCGATGTCCCCACCGCTCGACAGCCGATATGCGTTCGTCTTTGCAATGGCCCGATACAGGGCTCGGAGATCGAAGTCCGACGCGATGAAGTACCCTGCCAGCAGGTCGAGCACCTCAGGAACGTCAGCCTGATTGAGTGCACCGAATCCATCCACGGGATCCACAATTCCACGACCAAACATCAACGACCAGACTCGGTTTACTGTGGCCCGAGCAAAGAATGGATTCTCGCGAGCGGTCAACCACTGCGCGAGTTGTTGCCGCCGGGAACGGCTTTCGTCGTTTTCGGCTGACGTGCCGTCTAGCAGGCGGGGTGCCACAATTGTGTCAGTCTCGGGAAGCTTCACGTCACCCCAGTCGACATCCTGCACCAGCAACACCGGTGAGGCCATTTCCAACGGTCCTTGCGGACGGGAGATGCGAGCAAAGTACGCGGCAAAGCTCCAGAAGTCACTCAGCGTCCAAGGCTCAAACGGGTCGTCATGGCACTGCGCGCACTCCAAACGCATCCCTAAGAAGGCCCGCGCACTTCTCCCCGCGAGCTTCTCCGGCTCAAGCTTGGCTGCTGAATAAAACAGCAGTGGCCCCGATTCCGCGAGTCGACCCTCGGCCACCAGCAGGCTGCGAACGATCTGGTCGTAGGACACATGACTCATCAACTGATCAGCAAACCACTCTTCAAACGAGGCGGTATCTCCCGATGCATCAAACTCAGCTTCTTCCGGTATGAGAAAGCTCCGCCACACCGATGCGACGTGGGATGCGTGGTCCGCACTCTCTACCAGCTGGTCGACCAAGGCGTCCGCGGCACCAGGATCGGCTCGTACCGCTTCGAAGTCCCTCACCTCGCTGGTCGTCGGAATGCGGCCCGTTAAGTCTAGATAGATGCGGCGCATCAACTCACCGCTGTCTGCCAAGGCGACCGGTTCTATCTCCGTCTCGCGCCAAGCCCGGAGCAGTAACCGATCCGTCTCCGCAGCGACTTCCTCGGCCGATGCAGAAACCGGTACCACAGCATTCCAGCTGAGGTTGATCGAACCTGTCACCACTTCGTTGCTCGCGACCGAAGACTTTGGCCCGTTGGAAACCGCTGAGGCCGCCGTGCCGACGCCACTCGTCAGCGTTGCACTGGCCCCTACGCTACTTGCCGAATCGGGATTCATCGCTAAGGAAGGTGTTGCCACATTGCGCGGTTCCCCTGACTCGACGACCGGCAACCCTCCAGGAAGCCCTGCCACCGATAGTACCGTATCGTCACCCGCCATCCGATCGAACGACAGGCGTCGCGTCGTTCCACGCTCGGTCTGCACTTCGATGGCCGAAGGAAAGTGCGTTTCTGGATCGAGAAGAGAAACCACCTGGATCGGTTCAGCTCCATTGTCACAGGACAGTTGAGTTCGCAGTTCGATCTGTCTGCGGCCGTCATGCACCACCCGACTCCACGACTCGCTCTCGACAACCATCGACGTGTTATCACCCGGCAAGTCAACGCCCGGCAACAGAAACCACACAAATTCCGCGCTCGGCCGAGAATCCGTGCCGTCCAACGGCGATCGCACAACGACTTCGTCCCCGGCGCGATAGTCCAGTTTGACTCTGCGACGGAAATCGGTAACACGCGTCCCCGTCCGAGTCCGCTCGGCGATCACCTCATCGTTTGGCGAGATGAAGAAGATCTTGTTAAGCCCTTCTTCAGTGATTCGAACAACCGATTCCTTTTGCAGGCGGTCAATCATCGCCGCCCATGAGTACCGGTCACGAGTGACAAATAGGAACGTGACGATGCAGGCAACCGTGGCGACGGTTGTCAACGACCATGCACGGACTGTTCGCGATGAGACGCGATCGAGCGACTCCAACAAAACTCGCCGAACGGGGCCCGCCTGCGACCGACGCAGTCTTGGCGACCCGCCCCACACCGCCTCGACGTTCTGGTCCAAGCGACGAAGCAGTGCATCGGAGACCGGCGGCACGTTGCAGGCCTCACGAAGCAAGTCTCGTAGCTGTAACTCGTCTTCCGAATCTGAATTCTGCGCCCTGAAAATGTCTACCATTGACTCAACTCGGCAAATGAAGTGCGGCAAAGGTCCCTAGTCTGGGTTTCCTTGACTTCGGTGTTGGTTAGAGGCCTGCTGGCCCATATTTTGGTGCCCCGTAGGATGCTGGCCCGCTGCGTCCTGGCGTGAAGCTGCCAGCCACAACAGCTCCCCTGGGTCCTCCCGGTGGGCTGCTGCTTCTTTCGCATCCAATTGCTCTGCTTCTTTCCGGAAGCTATTGCGAGCGCGAAAGAGGATGGACTCGACAGCCTTCTCCGTAGTGGACCACCGTTTGGCAATCGCTCGTACGCTGAGTCCATCCACATACTTCCATTCCAGCACCAATCGGTGCTGATCCGACAAGCAGTCGAGCAGCTTGCGCACCGTGTCAATACGCTCTTTCTTCTCCAGCTCCTCGGCCGGCCCATCGCTTGACGTCTCGCGGTGGTGACCATTTCTCGATACTTCTTCGACTAGTCGACGAACGCGAGCAACCGATCGCTGGTAGTCGATCAACTTGTTTCGGGCAACGACCCGCAACCAACCGCCCAACCTACAGTCGTTGGGGTCGAGGCTATCAACGGATTCGACAAGCTCCAGGAGAGTCTCGCCGACGATGTCTTCCGCCAGATGCTGGTTGCTGCCGGCGGCCCAATAGACATAGCGCCACAGGGACGACAAATGAATGTCGCAGGCCCGCCGAAAAGCGTCCGGTTTGCGATCTTTCAGATCGGCGACGAGGTCGGGGTCATCCAACGGCTGCCTCGGTTTCTCCGGCCTGTAAAGCTGGCGGCTTGTTTGTGTTGAGCGGCCTTCAGAGTAGATAACGGCACGACGGATAAAATCACGCACTGAAAACTGAAAGGGGCAGCCGGTCTGCAGCTGGACGGGCATGCTAGATCGGAACCTCTTTCACCGCGTTGTTGAAGATCCCCGCTGTTTTAGCTTGCTAGACTGTGACTAACTCAGGTCGCCGGACTCATTCTCACACCGGTAGGCCCGACCATGCAAGGATGTTCTTGGGTGGAAGGCTGGCTGGCATGAGCCGCATCGGTGCGTAACTTTGTCGCTGACTGTGTCTTGAGAAACAGTTGTTACCCGAAGCGCGTGGTGGCTCCAGACTGCTGATACCCAACCGTCCTACCTTTGATGCATAGGCAGCAATTGATCCGGTAGGGTCAGCGTCAGCACGGCCAATCCGGTGCAGTAGACCGGGCTCCTGAGCCGGTAGAGGGGCGTATCTTGGCGCCAGCGGCCATCATGGCTCTGATGCGGCAATAGCCTGTCGACAACACGGGGAAAGAAATTCTTCCAATGCTCGCCTCCAACTTGCGACATCGCTTCACTCGAAATGTAGCAAGCATAATAGAAGTCATAGTTTCGGCCTTGCCGAGGCACCGAGTGTTCCGCCAGCCAGTCGCCAGCACTGCGAATCATCGGATCCTGGCGACGATTGTTCAGGGCCAGCGCCAAGATGCCAGCCGCTGTGGTGTTGAAGTTCGTCCAGTTGTAGGGGTGACGAGTGCTTCTCGGGACTCCCATGTCTAGCTTCGATAGGCCCGCTGGCAAGACCGGTCGGGTCCGGAAGACCGCCTGCCCCTGCTTGACGGTCAAGAGTCGAAAATTCTCGTTGTGCAGGCCCGGTTGATAGCAGCGGTCGACATACGCCAGGCCTTCATCGATCCATGCCTGCGGGACTTCGAAGCCAGCGTTATGCGCGGACCTGAAGAAGACGAGGCCTCGGGAAGTCTGGCTGACGGTGGCCAGTCGCCTGCGGTACGTCAAATCGTCCTTCGCGCCGTCATATCCCAACCCGCCCAGGAAGATATCGTGTTGCTTTGGTGATTTCTGGACCCCGCGGGTGAACACCAAGGCCTGCTCAATCGCCTCGGCGACGCGCGGGGTTTGGCTTGCTGGAGTTGCTCCAAAAACCTCACTTAAGGTGAGGCATGTCAGAGTGTGCTCTTCGCCGCCGGGCCATAGAGCAACCGGGCGAGTGGAAAAGGAACCATCGGGTCGTTGTGTCGACAAGAGCCAGTCGACGGCCCGTTTCATCCGTTTTCCATAACGCCCCTGATTTGGTTGATGACCACGCGACAGGAACGCCAGAACTGCGTAGCAAGTTTCGGTCGCGGACGGCGCTTCGACGTTCTTGTCGAGACCATTGTACGAACCGTCGGCATTCTGCTGCATCGAAAGCCACTCCAGCCCTCGGTCGACCGCTTTCCCGACGGTCTGCAGCCTTTCCACCGATAGCGCGTCCGCGAGGTCTTCAGCGTGGGTCGCGTGGGCCGAGAGAGCGAGGAATGTGGTCAGTGTGATAACAACGGGAATCCGTATCATCGGTAGCTCCATGTCGTCGAAGGTCCTCCATAAGAACGCTCGGCGCACTGGAATCACGCAAAACTGTGACTTTTCATTGCGTGATTTCCGTAGCTCGACCGTTAACCATCTACATGGTCGGTTATGGAGTTTGCGATGCAACGATTGCTTATGACTGCAGCTGTCGTCCTCTTCCCAGCATATGAGGCGCTTGCCGAGGACCTCAGTGCTGGATTAAAGCCCGAACAGCTGAACGAGATTCGGGCCGCGGTGGATCGTGGAATTCAGTTCATCGCAACGCAGCAAAACGCTGACGGCTCATTTGGCGAAGTGAGCCAGGCACCCGAGTGTACGACTAGCTTTGTAGTATTGGCCCTCCTATCACGTGGTCATCAGCCCGGCCAAGGACGTTATGGGCGTCTGATCAGCCGCGCGATTGAGTGGCTCCTGGCGATCCAGCGAGACGACGGCTCTTTTTCGATCCAGCCTCGGAGTCGGCTGCCTGACTGGATTTCGCACCCGTTAACCGGCGTGGCGTTGTGTGAGGCATACTCGTCCGGTACTAGCTCAGATCGAACGAGCGAGGCAATTAAACAAGCACTGGCTTATTCACGTGAGACACAGCAGAAGCCGAAGCTGTTCCCGTCGTACGCTGGTGGATGGCATTACGGAAAGAACGCGGATCAGCGGAGACCGCAGTGGTCGACTTTGTCACCGAGCTGCTGGGAATTGTATTTCATGAGGTCGGCTCACAGCGCCGGTTTCCGGGTGCAGCAAACAAGTGTTGATGAAGGCTTAGGATTTATTGCGCGATGCTACAAGCCAGGCCCGCTCATTGCAGGAAACTGGGGTGCACGACGCCTTCCCGTGGGAGCGGACCAGGGCGTGTTCTTTTGGTATCCCAAACCGCCGCCCGGCCATCCCATCTGGGCCGATACCGACACGACCGCAGCGGCAATGCTGACCTTCCAGCTTCATCGAAAACGCGAAGATCCGATGGTTCTCAAGGCAGCAGATTGGTTGGCAAAGCAACCGATCGCCGGCCAAGGCATGGTTCCTAGTTTCTACTACACTTGTTACATCACCAGTCACGCGATGGCCCAGGTAGGCGGCGAACCTTGGCAGAGCTTTTATCCTCAGGTGGTGAACATTCTGTTGCCGTACCAAGATCCGAACGGCAACTTTCGAATTGCGCTTGTCCAACCATGGAAAAAATTCGTGCAAAGGCCGTCCCGTACTACAGCGCTCTCGATACTCTGCCTCACACTGCCGGATCAACTGCTGCCGATTCATCAGCGGTGATACGAGACTGGACTTCTCATCAATATTGACTTCTAGCGGCGCACTTTCTTTCTGCTCTGCCACATCATCTCGTCGATGTAGACGATCCCCCAGCCGGTCTTGATCCCGGCCTTCTCGGCGGGTGAGCCCTTTCGTACCGACGTTCCAAGGATGCGACCGTCGATCGTACACACATCGATTCCGGCCACACCACTGCGAAGGCTTCTGCGTCTGCTGAAGGTCGCGACAGGCTTCCCACGGAATGTTCTCCTTGTTCGTCTGCCTTCGCCAAAAAATCCCGATGCGACCATTGTATTTATTGTATATGCACACTATACTCAATCTGTACAGTATGGTCAATGGCCTGAACCAGAGAAAGAACTCGAGGTAGCCCGGCGTCATGAAGATCCTGGTTTCCAATTCCTCGGCGGCCCCGATCTACGAGCAGATTGCGGGACAGATCAAGCAACAGATCGTCAATGGGCAACTCACAGAAGGCTTTGCCTTGCCGTCGATTCGGAGGCTCGCGCAGGAGTTGCAGGTCAGCGTCATTACGACCAAGCGAGCCTATGAGGAGTTGGAGAAAGACGGCTTCATCCACGCGGTGCGCGGCAAGGGCTGCTTCGTTGCAGCGCAGAACATGGAACTTCTGCGCGAGATGAAACTACGTGCCGTGGAAGAAAAGCTGGCCGAGGCGGTCGCAGAAGCACAGAGCCTCGGTATCGAGCCGAAGGTCTTGCACGAGATGCTAACACTGCTGACAGGAGAAAACGAATGACCGACCTCGCTCTTCAACTTGATAACGTCACGAAGATGTATAAGGGCTTTTCTTTGAGGGACGTTTCCTTCGAACTGCCACGAGGCTACATGATGGGGCTCATCGGAGCCAACGGCGCGGGCAAGACGACCATCATAAAGCTGATCATGAATCTGATCCGCCGGGACTCGGGGCGGATTACCGTCTTCGGCAAAGACAACTTACAGCACGAGGCGGAGATCAAGCGCGACATTGGATTCGTTTACGACGTTCCGCGTTTCTACGATGATGCGAAGTTGTGCGACATCGCACGCGCGGTCGCACCGTTCTATCCCAAATGGGACAAAGCTCGCTTCGATTCGCTGATTGGCGAGTTTGAGTTGCCGCTGCGCAAGAAATTCAAGACGCTCTCGGCAGGCATGAAGACTCGGTTCGCGTTGAGTCTGGCGCTTTCCCATGATGCAGATTTGATCCTCATGGACGAGCCGACAGCGGGACTCGATCCGATCGTGCGGCGTGAGTTGCTCGACAAGCTACGGGACATTTTGCAGGACGAAACAAAGTCGATCGTATTCTCGACACATATCACCTCCGACCTTGAAAGGATTGCCGACTTCATCACTTGCGTGCATGAAGGGCAGATACTGTTCAGCAGTCCGCGCGACGAGATCCTGGAACGATGGGGAGTCGTGAGGGCAAACGAGGAAGCACTTCGTGGAGAAATCGAAACCTCGCTCCATGGTGTGCGACAAGGCGAGCATGGATGCGAGGCATTGACCGACGACATCGGAACGGCCCGCGCCGTTCTTCCGTCTGACGCAGTAATTGAAAAGGCCTCTCTTGATGATGTCGTTGCGTTACTTCAATCGGAGAACCGCTCATGCTCAAGCTGATTCGCAAAGACCTGCTGCTTCACAAGCCGGCGTTCTACGGCTACGTGCCTGTTCTGCTCATCTATCTGGCTTATTTGGCGACGCAGGTGAGTTCTCAGAACGTCTTTATTACGTTCGCCTGCATTATGGCGGCGATTCTTCCGATGGTGTTGATCACCCGCGAAGACAAGTTCGGGGCCGAGGTGTTCATATGCAGTCTGCCCATCACGCGCCGCCAAGCCGTCCGAGCCAAGTACGTGATGTGCGTGTCGACAGCTCTCACTCTCGCGATCATCGGCCTCACTCTCTATTCGATCTTTGCACCTCGCGGGGGGCTTGCGGTTTGGAGCATCGCGAGCGCGAGCCGCGTGCTTCTGATCCTCACGATGGGACTCTGCCTGTCGATTCCGTGCTCGCTGCGATTCGGCTGGGTTGGCCTAATTGCCGGTTTGGTCACGTTGCAGGTGTTTGGAATTGTGACGCTTCACATCGTGAATACCTTCGCGACGAATCTCCAACTGCGTGACGTCTTCGGTGCCATTTCTGATTTCATCGAACGAGCTCATTCTCAGCTTGGCAGCCCACTTGCTTTCGCGGCTGTCGTGATCATCGTAACCGTTGTTAATCTCACAGCTTGCAAGATTGCCGAATCTTCGTTCGAGCAAAGGGAGCTGTGAGGAGAATCGGTCTAGCAGCGCATGAAAAACCTCCTCGAAATCGAGAACGTACGCAAAGCGTTTGACTCCTTCATCCTCGACGACATCTGTCTAACACTACCGCCGGGCTACATCATGGGCCTGATTGGGCCCAACGGCGCCGGCAAGACGACTTTGATCAAGTTGATCATGAATGCTGTGCGCCGTGACGGAGGTACGATCCGGCTGTTCGGATCGGACAGCCAGATCCACGCGGAGGCAAACAGAGCAAGAATCGGTTTCGTCCAGGACGAGCCGACATTCTACGGTCACTTGACACTCGGCAACATGAAGTCGATCGTCGCCGGTTTTTATCCGAGTTGGGACGAGAAGGAGTTCCAACGACTTATTGATCGTTTCAAGCTGCCGCTGTCAAAGCGAGTGATGGCTCTGTCGCGGGGCATGACCACCAAGTTCGCGTTGAGCCTCGCGCTTTCCCATCACGCCGACTTGCTCATCCTTGACGAACCGACGTCCGGATTGGACCCGGCCTCACGCCGAGAACTGCTGACGATCCTGGGACGCTACATCGAAGACGGCTCACGCTCCGTCTTGTTCTCAACGCACATCACTTCGGATCTGGAACGTGTGGCTGACTACATCACACTGCTCCAGGCGGGTAGGCTGATCTTCTCCTCCGACAAAGACGAGATTCTTCAGAACTGGATGGTAGTCAAGGGAGACAGCCAACTGCTCAGCGACGGGAACCGCGTTCACTTGGAAGGTTGGCGTGTGTGTGAGTACGGGTTCGAAGCGTTGACCCGCCAAGGCGACAGCATACAGCAATACTTCGATGGAGAGATCCTCATCGAAAAGGCGTCGCTCGAAGACATCATGTTCTACACCACACCGCGCAACCGAGACCAAACATGTTTGCACTGATTCGAAAAGACCTAATTGCCTGTCGGCTGTTTCTGGTCGTCGGGTTCGCGCTATACGTTCTTTGGGCCATCTCCATGTATCAACAGCCGCTTGGCTACTTCGTTCTGCACATCGCGGCAACTATCGTACTGGCGCTCATGCCGATGGTCGTGGACGACAAGTATCGAGCAAACAGCTTGATCTGTCTTCTGCCACCATCTCGAAGAAAGGTGGTGATGGCACGTTATTTGGTCGTTTTGATTGCCCTGTTTGTTGGACTTTCTTCGCACTATGGTCTCGGTGCGATTTTGAGCAACCGATTCGAGGAAACCGGCTTCTGGACACTCTGCAAACCTCAAGCTCTACTCGTGTTCTGCCTCGTGCCAATCATTGTCGCGTCGATTTACCTTCCGTGTTTCTTCCGCTTTGGACTGGGACGCGGCGCGTTCGCATTCGCGATCGTGATCGTCGCCTTCACGACGCTGATAACCAGCCCTCTCATCGCGACGGACGTTCTCTCCGCACACAACGGCTTTGTCTTCACACGCGAGATGCAGCAGCATCCCGAGATGGCGGTCGTCGGCATCGTTGATCAAGTTGCCGCGGCAGTCGGCAGCGGCCGTTTCTACGGCGCGGCATCGATCGGCAGCGTCCTTCTCGTCTTCGCGTCCGTCGTACTCTCGATCCGTTTCCTCCAACGGCGCGACTTCTGACGTGAACGGAGAATGACAGGCGACACTCTTGGATCACGCTGGCGGATACGTTCCGAGTCAAGGCCGACACGAAAGTCTGCGTCATCGTCTCCAACGAAGAGGCTGATGGCTACGTGGTGGTCGACGGCAGATTCTCCCAGTCGAAGCGGCCCGCGCAGAACGCGCCGGAGAGCTGCTTTCCGGCTACGCAGAAGCTGGCCGTTGGCCGCAACAAAAGCCATTTTTTCCTGTTCCTGGTGCTGGTGCTGGTCTGGAAATCGAGAACAGCTCCTCGACCGCGGACAGTGTTCATTGTGCCATCTCTGTTCGCCGAATGCCCAACCGATATCTGGATCTTGACATCCACATATCGACTTTCGATAATATTCGATAATAGAGGTGGGGCTCCATGCCAGCCGCCGCCTAGCCCGGATTATTCATGAAGATCGTCGCGAGAGGTTGTAAGTACGTTCGTGGCAAGGAAGGCGAGCAATTCTCCCGCAGGCGTATTGAAGCAATACGTCGAGGGAGAATTGTGAAGCATGACGAAGCCACGGATGGACTTACGACCTCGCAGCAGATCGCTCATGAATAATTCGGGCTAGATCGCTTCGATCAACGCGCCCATTTGCGATTGCGTCCTGCCCAAAACGAAGCCTTTTTTTCCTGCCATCCCGCCGCGTTCTTTTTGCATGGCCTTTTGATGATCACGAATTCACGATTGTCTCGCAGGGCTCTCGCTACGTTGGCGATGATCACCCAACTTCTCGTGTTATCTCACTGTCCGGTGATCGGAGACGAACGTACGCAGTTCTTCGAAAAACGAATACGGCCGCTACTGACAGCAGACTGCGCTGAATGCCATACGGGCAATCACCCCGAAGGCGACTTCCGAATTGAGACCCTCGACCACCTGCTCAGAGGAGGCACGAACGGGCCGGTGATCGTGCCCGGCAAGCCGGACAACAGCTTACTGCTGTTGCGGCTCGAAACGGACGATGATGACGAGCGGATGCCGCCCGCACGTACACTCGCTGCCAGAGAGATCGCGGACTTCAAACGCTGGATTCGTGACGGTGCGATCTGGCCCGAGGGCGCGGTGTTCCGGCCTAATGCGCTCGGTGATCCGACCAACGAGACCCATTGGTCTTTCCAGCCTTTGGCGGACGTGTCACCGCCGGAGCCGTCCGACTCGGAATGGTGTCAAGGGCCAGTGGACAGTTTTATTCAGTTCGAGCACGAGCGGGTCGGGTTAAAACCGGTCGGACGGGCCGACAAGCGAACGTTGCTCCGCCGCGCAACACTCGATCTGACTGGCTTACCACCCACTCCGGCTGACGTGCGAACCTTTCTCGATGATTCAACGCCGCATGCCTTCCGGCGCGTTGTACAACGTTTGCTGGAGCGCGACGAGTACGGCGAGCGGTGGGGCCGACGCTGGCTCGACCTGGCGCGCTATGCCGACACGAGTGGTGATGGTACCGACATGCCGGTACCTGAAGCTCGTTACTATCGCGACTACGTCATCAACGCGTTCAATGACGACTTGCCCTTCGACCAATTCATCATCGAGCAATTGGCCGGGGACATTTTGGCATCGAATTCACCAGAAGGTAAACGCTACAACGACCAGATCATAGCCACAGGTTACCTGGCGCTGTCACGCCGGTTCGGGAACTCCAAGTTTGCCGACATGGAGCTGATCATCGACGACACGATCGATACCATCGGCCGTTCACTGCTGGGCTTGTCGCTCGGCTGTGCCCGTTGTCACCATCACAAATTCGATCCTGTCACGACGGACGACTATTACGGTCTGTACGGTTACTTCGCCAGTACGCAATATCCGCACGCGGGAACGGAACATCAGAAAGAACGTAGTGACCTTATCCCACTACGCATGGACGACGAAGCGCGCCAGCGTTTTAAGTCTCAAGTCGCCTGGGCAGTCAGCGACAACGGCAAAGAGGCTGGCGATGCGCGCATTCGCATAGCTGGTGACCCGAGAAAGAAGGGTGATGTTGCGCCTCGTGGTTTCTTGGACTGCATCAACGCCACGAATCCGATGATTGAGACCAGCTCAAGCGGGCGGCTGGAGCTGGCTCGATGGATCGGGTCACCTGATAACCCTCTAACGGCGCGCGTGATTGTTAATCGAGTTTGGCAATATCACTTCGGCCGGGGAATCGTTGGTACACCAAGCGACTTCGGTGTTCAGGGAGCGCGGCCAACGCACCCCCACCTCTTGGACTGGCTAGCCCGTGACTTCATCCGACATGGTTGGTCGTTGAAGCATCTACACAAGCAGATCATGCTGTCTGCCGTCTACCAGTTGTGTTCAACGCATGACGCGGAGAACTCGAGGCTTGACGAGGCCAATGCCTTCCTCTGGCGATTCAACCGGCAGCGGATGGATGCGGAGACGGTGCGAGATTCGATCCTCGCCGTCAGCGGAACGCTGGAGCCGGGCGACGGAGGACGTCACCCCTTTCCTCCGACCGACAGACTACGGTTCACGCAGGGACGACCATTCACAGAAGTCTACGATCACAACCACCGATCCGTGTATTTGATGACACCTCGGTTGAACAAGCATCCGTTCCTGGCCTTGTTTGACGGGCCAGACACCAATAAGAGCACGGCGCAGCGCGGTGCGTCAACCGTCGCCTTGCAGGCGCTATTCATGATGAACAGCGCGTTTGTAAAGCAGAAGTCGGCGGATTTGGCCCAGCTATTGCTCGCCGAATCACACGCGCGCGAGGAGCGCATCGGCCTAGCTTATGAGCTTGTGCTGTGCCGACCACCGGCGGATGACGAACTGATCATGACTGAGGACTACCTGGCAGGAATGATAAGTGAGCTGACGGTGGCCGGCCATGACGGGCCAAAAGCGGAACACCTGGCCTGGTCGTCACTCGCCCGCGCATTGCTGAGCAGCAACGAGTTTCTCTATATCGACTAAGGGTGGCAGACCGAGGAGCAATCGATGACCAATCTACTGACACGTCGTCGTATGCTATGCGGCACGCTGGCTGGCACAACGGCGTGGGGTACGTTGGCGTCGCTGCCGCGGCTGGTGTTGGGTACCGAACCTGGCAACCCACTTGCCCCTCGGCTACCTCATTTTCAACCGCGGGCGAAACGGGTGATCTTGTTCTTCATGCCGGGCGGTGTATCGCACGTTGACACGTTCGATCCGAAACCTGCTTTGGGGCGAGATCATGGCAAGAAGATTGGCAACGGGCGGGCACTGGCCGGCAGCTTCTGGCGATCGAGACGGCGCGGCGCCAGTGGCATCGAGGTTTCCGACCTCTTCCCGAATATAGCTCAGTGCGTGGATGAAATGACATTTATTCGCTCCATGCACGGAGACAAGGGGGACCATTTTGAAGCTACGCTAAGCATTCACTCCGGCGCGATGGCCGGCACGTTACCTGGCATCGGCGCTTGGGTCAGTTATGGTCTGGGTACCGACAACCCCAACCTTCCCTCCCACGTTGTCTTCTGCGGCAAGCTGCCGTATGCGGGTACGCAAGCGTGGGACTCGAACTTCCTGCCGGCATACCATCAAGGAACGCGGATTACACCTGGTGAGGAGCCAATTGCGAACCTTCGTCCCGATCCAACGTGGGCGAGTTACCAACAGCGCGAGTTGGGGTTCTTGCGACGCCTGAACCAGCGCCACCAAGCCACGCGTCCCGGTGACCAGACATTGGCGGCTCGCATGTACTCGTTCCAGGCCGCATATGGACTTCAGCAGACCGCTCCCGACGT
This sequence comes from Pirellulaceae bacterium, assembly GCA_965223305.1. GTDB lineage: Bacteria > Planctomycetota > Planctomycetia > Pirellulales > Pirellulaceae > CBDCWT01. Next base: position 102,263 of record CBDCWT010000045.1, read on the forward strand.
ATTCGACCTTTCAGACGAGTCTCAAATGACCTTGGATGCCTACGGCGTTGAACCCGGTGACCAGTCCAGTTTTGGCTGGCAGACTTTGGTCGCACGGCGAATGAGCGAGCGTGGTGTGCGCTTCATCGAGTTGATCGACCGAGGAGCCAGCGGCAACTGGGACGCCCACGGCAATATGAAATCATACGAAAAGCTTGCCGAAAACGTTGATCGGCCCATCGCGGCATTGATCCGTGACTTGAAGGCACGCGGACTGCTTGAGGAAACATTGATCGTCGGATGCACCGAGTTCGGCAGGACGCCAGGGGCGAAGGAATCACAGATGAACGGCCGGGACCACTACAAGAATGCCTTTACTTGTTGGCTGGCTGGTGGTGGCGCGAAACGCGGGCACGTGCACGGCGCAACCGACGAATACGGTTTGAACATCGTAGATCGTCCCGTGCATATCCATGATTTCCACGCCACCATCCTGCACTTGCTTGGTTTCGATCACACGCGGTTGACATATTTCTATTCCGGCCGAGATTTTCGACTGACCGGTCTGGCTGGCGAGGTTGTGCACGAAATCGTAGGCTGACAGCGAGGTGGCGTGAACGCCAGCGACGCCGGCACAAAGTGCGATTAACTACCCGGGTCATTTACACGTCATTTACACCGACGCACTTAGCTGCCTGTTGAAAAACGCCGTCCTGGCGTTTTTCAACCTCACCAAGCTCGGAACAGAGTTCTTCGGCCTAGGTTTTTGCCTCCATACTCGATCCCCGACCTGCAGAGCTCATGCATAGTGGATAAACGGACCTTGACATCCATTACTCGGCTGGTAGACTGACCATCGAGTTTCCCGCCGCCGACCTACTTCCTGCCGAGGAAACGCCGATGTCTGTCTTCTTCTCACGTCGGTCTCGTTCGTTGCTTCTTGCAATCCTTTGCGGGCTGCCGTTGTTGGCTCATGGCCAAGACGATAGCAGCCGCGAGCCCATTCAGGTCAGCTACTACGAGCAAGTCCGGCCGATCCTTCAAGCACGCTGCCATGGTTGCCATCAACCCGCAAAGGCGGATGGTGATTATGTGATGACCGACTTTTTCCGACTCCTGAAGGGGGGCGAGAGCGAGTTACCTGCGATAGTTGCCGGTAAGCCGGATGAGAGCTATCTGCTGGAGATGATCACGGCCAGCGATGGTGAAGCGGAGATGCCGAAGGGGAAACCCCCGCTGTCAGAAAGCGAGATCGCGATCATCAGGAGATGGATTGAGGCTGGAGCCCCTGACAACACCCCCGCTACAGCAGGTAAACAATATGACGCAGAACACCCTCCTAGCTACTCGATGCCTCCGGTCATCGCGTCGCTAGATTTCTCGCCTGACGGCCAGCTTCTGGCTGTGTCCGGGTATCACGAAGTGCTCTTGCACAGGGCCGACGGTTCAAACCTTGTCGGACGATTGGTGGGCGTGTCTGAGCGGATTCAGTCCGTTAGTTTCTCGCCCGATGGAAAACGGTTGGCGGTTACCGGTGGCCTTCCGGCGCGGATGGGCGAGGTGCAAGTTTGGGATGTCGAAAACCGTGAGCTGACTTTATCGATGCCGGTAACCTACGACACGGTTTACGGCGCCAGCTGGTCACCCGATGGAAAGCTGATTGCTTTTGGCTGCGCAGACAACACGGTGCGCGCGATCGATGCCGAGTCGGGCGAACAGGTTTTGTATCAAGGAGCCCACAACGACTGGCCCCTGGACACCGTGTTTTCGACGAAGGGGACTCATCTCATCTCGGTGGGACGCGACCGCTCGGTCAAGCTAACCGAAGTGGCGACCCAGCGCTTTGTTGACAACGTTACATCGATCACACCGGGAGCACTCAAGGGAGGAATCGCCGCCATCGTCCGGCATCCTTCTCGCGACGAAGTCATTGTGGGCGGAGCCGACGGTGAGCCGAAACTGTATCGAATCTTTCGTGCTTCCAAGCGAGTGATTGGCGACGACGCGAACTTGATCCGTAGGTTCCCCAAGCTCAAGGGTCGGGTGTTTGACGTGGCGATCAGCCCCGATGGTAAACGGATTGCCGCTGGAAGCTGCGTCGATCGAACCGGCGAAGTCCGCATCTACTCGAACGAGTTCGATCGCGACATGCCGGAAGATCTGCTGGCGATCATGCAGAAGCGTGTCGCCAGCCGTACGGCGGAAGAAAGGGAAAAGATCGCTCAGTACCAAACCAAGGATGTGACGGTGCTGGCGGAGACAAGTCTACCTCAGGCGGGTGTCTTCGCGATCGCCTTCAGCGCCGACGGGGAAACCGTTGCTGCCGCAGGCACGGATGGGGTGGTAAGGTTGATCGACGCCCAGACGGGCACGATCCTCAAAGAGTTCGTACCCGTCCCGGTTCACTCGATGTTGGACGTTGCGGATCGAGAATCGCAGTCTCCTGTAACCCGCTCTAGTCGATCTCGGTCGAACGAGCTGGTGACAGACGAAGCTGCCGCCGTGACAAGTTTGCTGGCCTCGATCGACGTCCAACCCTCCGCGGCGGTCCTGGCGAAGCGTTTCGACACGACACAGTTCATTGTGACCGGACACCTGATGTCGGGCGACGTTGTCGACCTGACACGGCTAGCCGAAGTCAACGTTTCGTCAGACGCTGTGGAGATCTCTCCCACAGGCCTGGCTCGTGGTGTCAGCAACGGCACCGCGGAAGTGACCTTTGCGATCGGAGATCAGACGGCGACGGCAAGCGTCGAGGTTGCTGGAGTCGAGAGTGACTTCCAGGTCGATCTGGTCCGTGACGTAATGCCGGTGTTCGGCAAGGCGGGATGCAATGCGGGGGTGTGTCATGGATCGAAGAAGGGCAAAGGTGGGCTAAAAACTTCGATGCGCGGCAACGACCCTGTTTTTGAGCTACGGGCGTACTTTGACGAACTGGCCTGTCGCCGAATCAACCTAGCGTCTCCGGAAAACAGCCTGATGCTGCTGAAAGCCTCCGCCAGCGTCCCGCACCAGGGCGGACAGCTCCTCGAGCCAGGCTCGCCGTATTACGAGGTTGTTCGGAAATGGATTTCCGATGGCGCGGAGATCGACTTGGCTTCACCGCGTGTCGCGAGCATCGAGGTGTTCCCGCAAGACCGGATTCTCAAGCAGACGGATGCCCAGCAGCAGTACCGGGTTGTGGCTACTTACACGGATGGCGAGGTCCGCGATGTGACTTCCGAGGCGCACATCTCCAGCGGCAACATCGAAGTCGCGACCGCAGACGCGGCGGGTCTCGTGACCGTGAAGCGTAGAGGAGAGTCCCCGATCTTGGCGCGATTCGAAGGAAAATACGCTGCGTCAACGTTGACGGTGATGGGTGACCGGTCGCGTTTCGTTTGGAAGGACATGCCCACAAATAACTTCATCGACGAATTAGTCGCAAAGAAGCTGCAGCGCACCAAAACGCTGCCTTCGGATCTCTGTACCGACGCTGAATTCCTGCGCCGGGCCTCCTTGGACTTGGTGGGGTTGCCACCGACCGCCGAGGACGTGCGCAGGTTCTTATCCGACAAGCGTGACACGAAGGTCAAACGGGACGAGCTGATCGACCAGTTAGTGGGCAGTAAGGAATACGTCGAGCACTGGACAAACAAGTGGGCTGATTTGCTTCAGGTGAACCGGAAGTACCTGGGCGTCGAGGGAGCGACCGCGTTTCGTGAGTGGATACGTGAACAGGTTGCCGCCAACACACCGTACGACCAGTTCGCCTACTCGATTCTGATTGCCAGCGGATCGAACAAGGAAAACCCCGCGGCGTCCTACTACAAGATTCATCGGTCGCCGGAAGAAGCGGTCGAGAATACGACGCAGCTGTTCTTGTCGATTCGCTTCAGCTGCAACAAGTGCCACGATCATCCATTCGAGAAGTGGGTCCAGGACCACTATTGGGAGACAGCCGCTTACTTCGCTCAGATCGGTCTAAGGAAGGACCCCGCCAGCGGAGACCGGGAGATTGGACGAACGGCCGTCGAAGCGGGCAAGCCCCTCTATGAGGTCGTGTTTGACAAGAACGAAGGCGAAGTGCTGCATGACGAAACAGGTGCCGTTACGCCGCCCAAGTTGCCATATGGCAGTCATTACGTCACCAGCCCGGACGCAACGCGTCGCGAGCACATTGCCAGGTGGATCATATCGCCCGACAACCCGTACTTTGCCAAGAGCTATGCCAATCGGATTTGGGGCTACTTGCTGGGGCTAGGGCTGATTGAGCCGTTGGACGACGTGCGCGCCGGCAATCCACCCACCAATCCCGAGTTGCTGGACCGGCTCACCGACGAATTCATTGACAGCCGATTCGATGTACAGCACCTGGTGCGCACGATTTGCAAATCGCACACCTACCAAATGTCGATCAAGACAAACAAATGGAACGAAGATGATCTACTTAACTATTCACACGCGCGAGCTCGCCGATTACCGGCTGAAGTACTGTACGACGCATTGCATCGCGCCACCGGGTCCTTGTCCCAGTTCCCCGGTGTGGAACCGGGAACGCGCGCGGCCGAACTGTCAGACGTGGGTGTCAAGGAGTCGAGTGGCTTTCTGGCGAAGTTTGGGCGGCCTCCGCGAGAGAGCGCATGTGAGTGCGAGCGATCTAGCGGCATGCAGTTCGGTCCGGTGATGGCCTTGGTCAGTGGCTCGACAGTCGACAATGCCATCATCGATCCCAACGGTGCAGTTGCCAAGCTTGTGGCTGCCGAGAAGGACAACACAAAGCTCGTCGACGAACTATTTATGCGCATTCTCAACCGGCCAGCCGAGCAGCAGGAGATCGATGCGGCACTGAACGTGATGCGTGACCTGCCTGCCGAGCATGATCGGCTTGTTGCAGCGACGCAGCAGTACGAACAGAGTCTTGCCCCAAAAATTGCTGAACAAGAGAAACGGCGTCAAGAGGCGATCGCTACGGCAAGAACGACCTTGGAGTCGTATGAGCGAGAAATCGCAGCACAGGAAGCAGAGCTAGACAGAAGACGTGAAGAAGCGGTTGTCGCGGCTGCCATTGCAGTAGGTGAGTCGGACGCCAAGCTGAAAGAGCGGCTTGCTGTATGGGAATCCAGCGACGACAAGGCAACCGCCTGGATCCCGCTCGACCCGACCGACCTTTCGTCCACGAGCGCCACCACACTTACGAAGCAGAAAGATCTATCGGTCGTGGCGACAAACTCGAACGGACTGGGGACGTACAAGGTAGTTGCTGACACCGATCTGAAGGGCATCACGGCGGTCCGCTTGGAGGCATTGCCTGACAAACGTCAGCCCAAGAACGGACCGGGCCGCTCTTCGGACGGAAACTTCGTGCTCACTGAACTCGAGCTGCTGGCAGCGCCCAAGTCCGATCCGAGCGAATCCACGAAGATTGGCTTGGAGAACGCGCAAGCAGATGTCAGCCAGGACGGTTACGAGGTGGCAACCGCGATTGACGGTAGCATGGCTTCGGCCGGGAACGGGTGGGCGATCGCTCCCAAGGCGGGTGGCCCTCACGTGGCTTCCTTCGAGACCAAGCAGCGCGTCGGCTACAACAGTGGCACAGTTCTTACGATTCTGTTGCACCAACACTTCAACAGCGGCCAACATTCATTAGGCCGATTCCGGATCTCGGTGACAACTTCGACCGGGCCGATCGTCCTGAATGGATTGCCTGGTTCGGTGAAGGAGATCCTGGCGATTCCGGCCGGGCAGCGTAATACCAAACAGCAAACGGAGCTGCTGTCCTACTACCGCGGCATCGACGGGGAGCACCGCCGGCTGATCGAGGCCTTGGCCAAGGCCCGAAAACCACGGGTCGTCGATCCAAAGCTACAACGACTTCGAAAGAAACTGACTGACGCCAGCAGACCAGTGCCGGTCGACTTGAAGCTGGTGCAGATGAAGGCAGATCTCAGGCTCAGCGAACGATTGTTGCGGAACCACAGATTGACCGCCGCGCAAGATCTTGCCTGGGCGCTTATAAACAGCCCTGCCTTCCTCTTCAACCGCTAACCACGAGACCACGAAACAAAAAGAAGAAATGTGGGGGAGAGAATCATGTTGGTGGTTCCGGGACAAGTTGGCAAGGACGTTTGCGATCGGCATGTGGGGATGACCCGCCGCGACCTCTTGCGGGTTGGTGGTTCCGGTGTGCTGGGGCTCAGCCTTGGGACGATGCTTCAGCTGCAGGATTCTGCGGCTGCGGAGAACAAGATTGGCCCCGGTACTGCCAAGAGCATCATTATGGTGTTCCTACAGGGTGGACCGAGCCACCTTGACCTTTGGGATCCTAAACCCAACCTTCCCGACAACATGGTGGGGCCCTTCAAAGAGATTCCGACGAAGCTGTCGGGGGTCCACTTTACAGAACTGCTACCGCAGCTCGCGCAGGTGAACGACAAAGTCACGCTGATTCGCTCGATGAGTTATACGCCTGTGGGCCTTTTCAACCACACGGCAGCCATTTATCAGATGCTAACTGGGTACACCACCGACAAGGTGAGTCCTTCGGGGCAGCTTGAGCCACCCAGTCCGAAGGACTTTCCAAACTTCGGGTCGAATCTTGTGCGACTCAAGCCGTCGAAAGTACCCATGCTGCCGTTCGTCATGTTGCCGCGGCCGCTCCAGGAAAGCGACGTCGTGGGCAAAGCTGGCACCGCCGGCTTCTTGGGACGGGCGTACGATCCGTACTACCTGTATCCCCAAGGCGACGACATGAAGATGGACAAGATGGATGGCATTAGTGTCGATGATCTGATGCTCCGGCCGCAGGTCCACGCCGGGCGGCTCGAGCGTCGTGCCCGACTTCGTGATGCCATCAATGCTTCGATGCCCGATATTGAGAAGGCAGTCAGTGCGTACAAGCTGAACGAGTACTACGGGCGCGCCATCGAACTGGTTACCTCCGGCCGAGCGCGCGACGCATTTGCACTCGAGCGTGAATCTGAACAGACTCGCGGTCGATACGGCCGGAACACGTTCGGTCAGAGCTGCCTACTGGCGCGCCGGCTGGTCGAAGCGGGAACTCGTGTCGTCGAAGTCGTTTGGCCCAAAGTTGCCAACTCCGACAATCACTCGTGGGACGTCCACAAAGGCTTGACCAAGCGAATGAAAGACCAATCCGCTCCGATGCTCGACGCAGGCCTGTCGGCACTGATCGAGGACATGGACGACCGCGGCTTGCTCGAAGAAACCATGGTCGTGGTGGTCGGCGAATTCGGTCGCAGTCCCGAGAGGGGCGTTAGCACATCAGGCAACGAGAATAGCTCCGACGGTCGTGACCATTGGCCGTATTGCTATACGGCGCTGATTGCCGGAGGCGGCATCAAGCGTGGCCATATTTTCGGCGAGTCCGACAAGACGGGTTCGGCGCCCGCGAAAGATCCTGTCCATCCGACCGAACTGCTGGCCACCATCTTCCATTCCTTTGGTATCGACCCCGGCATGCTGATGTACAACCACCTGAACCAACCACGCGAGCTGGTGAAGGGGATGCCGGTCACGCAGCTGTTTGCGTGAGGTATGTCAAACTACAGCGCGACGGACGCCGTTCCACCGGTGTCTGCACCGGACAAGACGTCCAGGAAACTGCAACCAGCGCCGCGCAACTTCTGACAGTAAACCGAGCGTAACAGACGACACTCTTTGATCACGCTGGTCGGGTATCGGACGCTTGTGATTGACAGAATGCCGCCGGCCTAGCTGCCTGTTGAAAAACGCCGTCCTGGCGTTTTTCAACCTCACCAAGCTCAGAACAGAGTTCTTCGCGGCTCGCAGCCCGTTGAGAAAATCAACAGGCTGCTAGGTAATCAACCGCAAGCTCGCTGTCACTCGACAGCCCGTCGAACGGGCGAAAGAGACAAGGAAGGGGATGCGCCTGCCAGCTCCTGATCGTAAGTGGCATTTTCACGAGCGGTCACGCGTCTCGGCAAATCTCACAGGTTTCTTCTGTTTCCTGTAATGTTTCGGGGGCAACGCCGACTAACCAATCAAGAGCTCACGGGGTGTGAGCAGTTTAATTCCTTTTTGAGTTAGTCTCCGGAGAAATTCACGTGAAGATTTCTATCTCAACTTTGTGCGCTCGAGCCTGCTTCATTGTCGCGTTGTGCTTGTGCGTAAGTACAGTGTTTGCAATGGGAAGGGGCAATGGCCCAATCATCTTTGTGACTGGTCAAGGACTCTACTTCGATTCGATCGTTACCGCTGATCCATTGCCGCCCAGAGGGCCATTTCAAAAGCTTGAGGTTGTGGACGGTCGCCTACAGACGGAATTTGGCCCGGGAGACAAAGGATATGTTGGGGGCCGCTGGTGGATGGATACCAACAACAACGGCGAAATGGACCGCGCTGACAAGTATTTCTCTTGTCCACTGCTCGGCCCCGGTCGGTCCGATCCGTAGGCGTTCAGCACAAAAGCGTTTCTGAACGGTGACCTTCAACGCCACTTTGGATCTGGGGGAACGACTATGCGTACGCGGGCCCGCGCTTTTACGCTCGTCGAGCTGCTCGTAGTTCTAGCGATCGTAGGCATCCTTATGGGTTGTTACTTCCAGCTGTTCACGCAGCGCGAGAGGCGTCGCGGCGTGCACAATGCTCTTCGCGGCTGCGACAGCTTGGACTGGCCTTGCACTCCCATCATGATGTTCAACGAGCCTTCCCGTCAGGTTTTAGGAACGGGTGGAGCTGGCATGCGCAAGTCCTGCCCCAGATGGAGCTAACCAATATCTTCCAGCACTATGATCTGAATCGCGCGCCACTGGAGGATCCTAACTCGAGCCAACTAGACTCGAGCGTGCAAGTGTTTCTCTGCCCAAGTGATCCTCACAGTGGAAACGTGCACACCGCGCAAGCACTTGGTGACGTGCGTCTTGCGCATACGAACTTTCTCGGATCGCTCTCGGCTGGCGAGAGCCGTGGAATGTTCCCTTACTCTCAGGGCATCAGGATTGGTGAGGTGACCGATGGGACGTCGCAGACTCTCTTTGTAGGCGAACGTGGGGTCGTTTTTGACGGTGTGAATACGCACGGCTGGTGGGCCTGGGGTGCTGGCACAACAGTGGCTCCGACACAACCGCTTAGACCCGGCAGCTACGAAGATCCGGGTGCCATCATCCATTGGTGGGGTTATCACCCAGGCGGTGTCAACTTCCTGTTTGTGGACGGCAGCGTGCGTTTTGTTGCTAACGGCATCGACGCAGAGGTGTTCGCAGCTTTGGGATCACGCAACTTGGGTGACATCGGGCAACTATAACACGAGCCTTGTTACGTCTTGTTACGTTTAATCCATTCGAACTTGCCGCACAGCCTCACTCTGCCTAGAGTGCGCGTCGGCCGTGGAGTGTAGTCAGCACTGCCCACAAACAACAAGATCGAACTTGTTGCTGCCCAGACCGGTCTTTTCTGCATTCGCGCGCCGCAAATGGACCCTGTTCCCAAAGCGAGCGAGCCGGCCGCGATCGCTCATGAGCATGGAGCGTGAGGAATCCAAACACCACACCAATGCACCGTGGTCGGCGAGCATGGCGGAAATTCTGCATTCGCCAATCGAATTCGTAGCGAGCTCGCTCAAGTTGTGCGTCTGCCGCCCAAAGTGCGAGCGCAAAATCCCTCCTCGACGGGAGTCAACCCAGCTTGTTGGTGGGCGGACTTGTAACCAGCGAGAAAACGGGGGTCGCGCACGAAACCCGACGCGGGAACAAAATCCGCCCCCGACAAACAGAAGTACGGGGAGTTCTCTGGCGACTGTCGTGCATCGTGCCAGCTGGCATGGAAATTGCCGATCCCTTTCGGAAAACCAAACAGACTCAGCAAGCGTGCAGTCTGGCTATTGTTGTGTGCGCAACTGCACAAAAGGTGTGCGGTTACGAATCAGACATTTGTCACCGGCAACTTCAAGAAGCGAGCGACGACGCCATGCGACCAGCGACTCCAACCGGTTTGTCCAACATCGCGATGATCCTGGCTGGGATTCTACTGGCTCATTCGGTCTTGGGCGCCCAGGAACTAGTGCCAGGCCAGGTCGTTGAGCTCCCGTTCGCAGACGCCGAGCTCCCTGCGACACTTCACTCGATGTGGACCAGTGAAAAGTCGCTCCCACGAATGGCTGTCCGCCTACCGGATGACTACTCTCGTGAGAACAAGTTCCCGCTCTTGGTCTACGTTCCTGGTTTTCACGGCGGTCCCACGGGTAACATTGGCAACGCACGTACAATCGCCGGTGACCACGGATGGGTTGTGGCCAGTCTGCCGCTATTCAAGAAGTCTATCGACCGAGCAGAGATAGCCGGAGGGATTGCGGTCAGCATTAATGACCATCCCGTTATCTCAAAGGCATATGCGAAAATGTTGGGCCGGCTGTTTGAGCTGGTACCTAACTTGGACCGAGAGAAGAGTGCGATGGTAGGGTTCTCCAACGGTGCTATCACAATCGGCGTTCTGATCTCATCGCACGACGAATTCATTCTGGAACACTTTCGCAACTTTTGTCTGGTCGACCAAGGAATGTTCCACCTGTGCGATATTCACAAGAAAGGGACGCGGGACAGCCGTTTCCTGCTCTTGGTCGGCGATGACACACAAGGCTTCGACCGCGAACTCATGATACGTCAGAGTCAGCTACTCCAGGACGTTGCTAAAGTGCACGGCGTGGATTTGACACACCAGTTGTTGAAAGACACCGGGCACGAGTTTGCAGATCGCCACATGCGGCTGGTGGGAGAATGGATACGGCACGAGCCCAACTCCACCAGGTAACCTGTCTTAGCTAATTGAAGCTGCGACTGGCAATGGGCCATCAATGGAGCTTGTCACTCACAAGTTGCTCGATCTGTGCCCACGTGTTCGCTGAACCTACAAGCTTACCGTCGGGACCAATCAGGTAGCATGCTGGCTCGCTGCTGCGATCGTAGACGCCAGCTTGGCGAGTCCCTCTGGGGCGGTCCGTTCAAAGCTGCGGATACCCGCCAACATCTCCGGCGGAACTTCGCCTTGTATCGACAGGTGTTGCGTAATCCGAGTGCGGTCACTCGGCAGCGATTCAAACGTCATCCGGTTGCAGAACAGGCACTGATCTACAGGCATCTCAATGGTCGCGGATCGCTCGAAATCAAGCTGTGAGATGCGCCAGCCCCTCGGCTCTTGACCGGGCGACTTTGTCCACCCTTGGCCCCCAACCGCAAAGGACCCGTCCAGGCGGATCGACTCCACTGCGTCGCCTTCAATCCGTTCCCAATTGGACACATCGGTCCAGAACGCCCAGACGAACGCCCTGTTTGCATTACACTCGACGGAATGCTCAAACTCCCAAACAGCATTCACCGGGATCGCCTCCGTCCAACTTGAACCGACCGATTTGAGCGGACTTTATTGTGCGCCGACGCGCGTGCTCATTCGTTCTCTCAGAACCTCGAACTCTTGTCTCCGGAAGAAGGCTCTCGCCCCGGAATTGAAATGTCCGACGTCCAGCGTAATCTCTGCGATGCCTTCGCGCCGAGCCAACTCCTTTAGGTCAAGTATCAACGCCCGTCCAACCCCTTGCATCCGGCTCTCTGGCCGAACGACGAGCTCATTGACGTAGATGAACTCTCTTGGTTGCAGCAATGAAATGCTCGGCGAGCTCCGGATAGTTGCGGTGTAGTACCCGTGCAGTTCAGAGTCGACTTCGGCCACGCGCAAGTAGGTGCTCATTTCCGCCAGCCTATGCGCCAGGAAATCGACGGCGACTTCGTGTGAGATCTCGCGATAGGTCTCGGGATGAGCAGTCACATGCATCTGATGCACGATCAGCAGGAGCTCAGCAAGCGAACTCAAATCCGACGCTAGCGCATCGCGGATCTTCATTGTAGGGGAGCTCGGGGATGCTACGCGTTTTCGTCAGCCAGCTGTATTCAAAGTGTAAGCTTGCAACACAGGCCCTGTCACCCCCTTCACGAGTCGCACCACGGTCTGCAGTCGACGTTGGTCGATACGAATCCGCGACAGTAGAACGGGTTGTCTCGCGGCGGTAGACTGGTTCCTCGTTGCTCGGCAACGTTCGCTAGTCGGCCAGGGCGACTCCGTAGAGTCAGCACGGTTGTCGGCACTTGTCGACGAACGAGTTGCGAACGCTGGCCACGGCAAGGCCAGCCAACGAAAGCCAGGACAGGCGCTGCAGGCACCGCGTTGGTCATGAGGCCGACATTACACGGCGCCAGACTGGGTGCACACCGCGCACGTCTGCATGTGCAGCCTGTCGGGAAGGAGTGGATCTTGCTCGAACGTTCAGCTCGGCTTCGTGTCGTCACCTTCGTTATATCCGCGCTGCGAACGTTGCCTTCGATCGGGTTTGCCGCGGACTCGGTTCCTAGCCAGCCGGTCACAGTCAACGCCGGAACTTCGACATACGACTATCATCCTTCAACGTCGACCACCGACACTGGAACGTCGTGGTACGCGTGGCATGCTTACAGCGACGGCCGAGACCGGATTGTCGCGCGGTCTGTTGAACGAGGTGGCCATCTCGGCGAACTTCACACAGTGAGTGACACCGGCGCAGTGCATGGTCCGCCCACGATTGTTGCTCAGAACGACCGGTCTGCCTTCGTGATCTGGTCAACAGAGACAAGAGAGCGCTGGCATGTCGTCTGTCGTAATCTGACTGACGAACCTGCGAAAGACATCAGGAATCTCTCTGATGGAAAGTACGACGCTATTCATCCGACTGCCGTCGTGCTCTCGGATGGGAATCTGGTTGCCGTTTGGTCGGCTCATGTGGATGGCCACTGGCGGATCCGGGGTTGCCGACTTCAAGGTCAACAGGCCGGCGAGATCTTTCCTGTTTCCAGTGTCGATGCCGATGCCTTCCGGCCAGTTCTCACGTTGCATGAAGATCAAGTGTGGGCTGTCTGGGATCAGTATCAGCAACCGAACTACTCGGTTCATGGCCGAGTCGTCTTCCCAGAGCTTTCAGGAATCGAGCGGATTTCCCCGCGCGGCGGGTATTGCCTGACGCCAACGGCACTGTCACATCAGCGCAAGATGCATGTGGCATGGCTGAGCAAATCGGATGTTGTGGGCGGGCCGGGCGTGATCAGCCAATGGCACACGCTCCATGTCGCCTCTCGAGACAAGGACGGTTGGCGGCAAATCGTGACACCGAACGGCAATACAACTGCGGCCGAGTTGACCCAAGGTTTGATGGCGAAGATCGCGCCAGAACCAATCGCTACGGGTGGTTATTTGGGTGCGAGGCTGCGACCCTCTTTGCTCTCGCACGGAGAAAGCCTCTGGCTGTTGTGGGAACGTAAATCTGATCACCGGGGAAGTACACCGCACGTCTCAGGCGATCTCGTGGGCCGTCAGAGTCTCGACGGGCTGTGGCAGTCTCCGGTGATCCTGAAGCAGGGCCAAGTCGACTACCATCTGATCGATCCGCCATCCTCCGTGGCTGGTAGAGTCCGGATCCTCGCCTCGCCGTTACCTCGTCGCGGGATCCGGAACTATGAAGCGTACGAAGTCGATCTCGCGGACAGCCAGCCGTTCGAGCAGGATGTGTGGTTGGGTTGGAACCCCGTCTCGTTGCCCATGGAGAACGAGACCCGCCCTCGCTACACAACCTCAGCAGGTGGCAAGACCTACAAGTTGTTCTGGGCCGATTTACATTGCCACAATGGACTAACCGCCGACGCAGAAGGCCAGCCGGATGAAATGCACTTCTACGCCCGGGATCGAGCGAACCTTGACGTCGTTGTGTTTACCAACAACGACTTCTACAACGTCCCGCTTTCGCAGCACGACTACGAACTCGGCAATTTGTTCGCAAAGACCTTTTCCAATGATGCAAAACCCGGCGGGAGCGACTTTCTTTCCTTGCCCGGATTTGAATGGACATCGCGCATCCCCGGCGTTGCAACCGCCGTTTTGTCCGACCCAGGAAACTGGCTGCCGCCGTACCGCAACCGCTCCTATCCCAACCATCGGAGTGTGATCTATCCGCCCAGCGGTGGGCCGCTCGTTCATTTTAACGAGGTGGCGAACGACATCTCGTACCTTAATTCAGCTGTACAGCGTGCGGGCGGCATCACGCTTTCACAGCACAATGCCTTCAAACTGACCGGGCACGCTGTCGAAGTTGGCCTCGAGCTGACATCCGGCTGGAGTAACTACATCGGCAGCCACCCACACCTCTTTCATGAGCCACTCAACCGCGGTGTCCGACTTGGCTTCACCGCGAACGGCGATACACATCGACGCGCCCCAGGTCTTAGCGGTGCACTGACCGGAATCTACGCCACAGAGTTGACGGCCGAGGCGGTTCTGGACGCCTTGAGAAACCGACGATGCTTCGCGACGATGGGCTCTCGTCTTTTTCTCGATACACGAGTCGACGATGCCATAATGGGAGGCACAGCAACGACGTCAAAAAGGCAGGCTACTTTGGCGCTGCGAACAATCGGTATGCAACCGATCAGAAATGTAAGCTTGATACGCAACGGCAAGACGATCCACGAAGTCACTGGCGACGGCGCTCATCGCCTGGAAGTTGAGTTCATCGACAAGGAGCTACCGAAAGGCACGCATTGGTACTATTGGCGAGTCAGCCAGGCGGGCACTGGGCGAGTCTTGCCCGGAAATCTAATGCCCGCGCGCGGCCACCTCGCCTGGTCGTCACCAAGCTGGTTGGTGGTGGAGTGATGCCGGACACGTGCGAGGCAGCAGCCGGGGACTCGGGTTTTGCCGCCACGCCGACTCCCCAGTGAATAGAATGAAAGACCCCTAGCGAGGCCCCAGGCGATGAGTCACGAGTCCGTGATGTTCCTGTTGTGCACGTTGGTTGTATCCAACTCGTTGGCAGCCGCGTCTGAAGTTCAGTTCAATCGTGACGTACGGCCGATTCTTGCGAACAAGTGCTTTTCCTGTCACGGGCTCGACGCCGCTGGTCGTGAAGCCGACCTGCGACTGGACCAGCGGCCGGACGCGATCTCCGATCGTGGCGGCTACTCGGCAATCGTGCCTGGCGACGATCAGAAGTCGCGGTTGATTGAGCGGGTCACAGCTAAGGATGCGGCCGAGCGGATGCCACCGGCTGATTCGAACAAGCAACTTACTGCAGATGAAGTCGCGTTGCTGCGGACGTGGATCCTGCAGGGAGCGAACTACCAACGGCACTGGGCCTTCGAGCCAATCGTCAAACCGCAGCCGCCTCGCCGACCCTCAATAGCTGTAGCTAACCCGATCGATCTCTTTACAGCCGCACAGCTGCAGGACCACGGCTGGCAGCTCGCACCCGCCGCTGCACCTGAGACGCTTCTCCGCCGAGTAACACTCGATTTGATCGGTTTGCCGCCGACACTGGGCGAGTTGGAGAGTTTTCGGGACAGCCTGCGCCGTCCCGGCGCCGATCCCACCGAGTGCCTCGCGCATGCCATCGACCGTTTGCTCGCTTCGAACCATTTTGGCGAACATTTCGCGGTCGCCTGGCTCGATGCAGCACGATACGCCGACACCAATGGCTATTTCGGCGACAAACCTCGCCAGATGTGGCTGTGGCGTGACTGGGTGGTCGACGCCCTCAACTCCAATATGCCGTTCGACCAATTCACCGTCGAGCAAATCGCCGGCGACATGCTGCCACAGCCTACACTCGAACAGCGGATCGCCACCGGCTTCAACCGCAATCACATGGCCAACAACGAGTCGGGCATCGTTGATGAAGAATTTCGCACGGAGTACGTCGTCGACCGTGTGCACACCACCATGACGGTCTGGTTGGGGCTGACGGTCGGGTGTGCCCAGTGTCACGACCATAAGTTCGACCCCATCACGCAGCGTGAATTCTACGAGCTTTTTGCGTTCTTCAACAACGTTCCAGAGACCGGGTTGATTCGAGAAAACAACCCGCCTCCGTTGCTCGAAGTGCCGTCGGCTGACCAACGACGGCAGCTGACTCGGCTGGAGGCAGCAGTTCGCGCTGCGGCCGAGTCGTTCGAGAGCGTTGGCAAGCGGTTAGCTCCAGCTGTCACAACCTGGGAACAGCAAGAGTCGTCGAATCTGCCCGTGCTGCCGCGGCAGCGAGTGGTTTGGCACGAGAGTTTCCCGGGCCGGCTGGCAGCAGGTGCTCGATCACTTGGTTCGACGCTGCCGTTCGAGCGAGGCATACGCGGCCCGGCTGCCAGGTTTGATGCAACGCGACATGTCGAGGCCTGGCTGCCTGACTTCAATCCGGATGAACCGTGGACCATTGGCCTGTGGCTGAATGCCGAAGGATCACTCAGCTGTCCTTTGTCACTGATTGAGCCGATCGGCCGGCGGCGGGGCCTCGAGGTGATTTGGCAAAAAGGACGGTTGGTGGTCAACCTGGTCCACGAGTGGGGTGTTAGTCTGATCGAAGCGGCAACTGCGCCAGCGGCCGATCGGCAAAGCTGGCACCACGTCGTCGTGAGCTACGATGGTTCACAGCGGGCAAGTGGTTTGCGGGTGTACGTAGACGGAGCACCGATGCCGTTGGAAGTGTCACGAGACTCGCTCAGCGGAAGTCTGGTCAATAGTGAGCCGTTGAGGATCGCGCGGCGAGACTCGGGGTTGGGTTTCTACGGGCTGCTCGACGAAGTACGTATCCTGCAACGCGAGCTTGATGAGCCATCAGTTTTGAATTGGTTCTGGGGAGAACGAATTCGGGGGGTTCTGTCGACAGCCGCTCCCGAGCGGAGTGCGGAGGATTCGGCTGCGTTGTTAGATTACTTCATCACGCATCACGGTGATGCTGAGGCGAAAGCAGCGAGGCAGAGAGTGAAGACGACGATCGACTCTGAACGGAGATTGCGGGAGTCCATTCCCAGCGTGCTGGTGATGCAGGAGGAAGATCCTCCGCGCACAACGCACATGTTGCTAAGGGGGCAGTACGACAAACGTGGCGAGGTTGTACGGCCGGGAGTTCCCCTGGCAGTTGCGCCATGGCCGGACGGGGCGCCCCGCGACCGCCTGGGGCTCGCCCGCTGGTTAGTATCTGAGCAGAATCCACTGGCAGCGCGCGTCGCCGTTAACCGCCTCTGGCAGCACTTCTTCGGCGCCGGATTGGTGCGAACCGTAGACGACTTCGGCTCTCAGGGAGAACCGCCAACGCATCCTGAATTGCTAGACTGGCTGGCCGCGACGTTCCGTGAGAGCGGTTGGGATGTGAAAGGGCTAGTTCGACAGATTATCACTTCCCGTACTTATCAGCAAAGCTCACGGTTTCGTGTTGCCGATTCGCACGTCATCGACCCGCAGAATCGCCTGTGGGGACGGGGTCCAAGTGGGCGTCTATCGGCCGAGATGTTGCGCGACCAGGCACTCGCCGTCTCCGGTTTGCTAGAGCGTGAAATGGGCGGCCCTAGCGTCAAGCCGTATCAACCTCCCGGGCTCTGGGAGGCAGTCTCTTATGACGGCGAGGAATCCTACAAGCCCGACAGTGGAGCTGGATTGTGGCGGCGCAGCCTTTACACGTATGTTAAGCGGCAGGTACCGCCGCCGACTCTGCTGACTTTCGATGGTCCGACGCGCGAAAAATGCACGATGAGTCGCACACGGACCAACACGCCGCTGCAGGCGCTGCTGTTGCTGAACGACACTACGTTTGTCGCCGCAGCGCGGACGTTGGCGGCTCGAGTGTGGCAGGGCGCCGCCACAGAGCCGCAACGGTTACGACTGCTGTGGCGATCGGTATTGCAGCGGGAAATTCAGCCGGCCGAACTCGCAATGCTCAGCGGACTGCTACGGCGGCAGCGCAAACGGTTCGCCGAAGACCCGGCGGCCGCGCAACGTCTGTTGTCGGTCGGATCGCTGGTCACCGAGCGACCGTGTGGTCCCGGTGAGCTAGCTGCCTGGACTGTTGTGACGCTGACGATGTTCAACCTGGACGAGACGATCACGAAACGATGAATGGCCGACTCGATCGACGTAGCTTTTTCTCGCAATCCAGTTTGGCTCTGGGAGGGATGGCGCTAGCTTCGCTCAGCGAGCACGGTCAAGCCGCCCAACGCACGGTACCGCGGGCGCGAAGGATCATTTACCTGTTCATGCA
Organism: Pirellulaceae bacterium; assembly: GCA_965223305.1. GTDB lineage: Bacteria > Planctomycetota > Planctomycetia > Pirellulales > Pirellulaceae > CBDCWT01. The sequence continues at coordinate 120,294 of CBDCWT010000045.1, forward strand.
CGGCGGTCCATCTCAGCTGGATCTGTTGGACCACAAGCCGGGCTTGCAGCGCCTGCACGGTCAGGAGCTGCCCGATTCTGTGCGCGGTGACCAAAGACTGACCGGTATGACGAGCAACCAGCAGACGCTGCCGGTCACTTCTTCGCTCTTCGAGTTTCAGCGGCATGGTCAGAGCGGTGCTTGGTTCAGTGAACTCCTACCTCACACGGGACAGATCGCCGACGAGCTGTGCATCATCCGGTCGTTACACACGGAGGCCATCAACCACGACCCCGCGGTTACATACCTGCAGACCGGACACCAGCAACCAGGGCGGCCCAGCTTCGGTGCCTGGCTCAGCTACGGACTGGGTGCGGAGAACCGCGACTTGCCGGCCTTTGTTGTGTTGCTTTCACACGGTAGCGCCGCCCGGCCAGCAGATCCACTCTACGCGCGGCTATGGGGAGCTGGGTTTCTACCTTCCAGCCACCAAGGTGTGGCTCTGCGCAGTCGGGGCGATCCGGTGTTGTACTTGTCCAACCCACCGGGACTCAACGACATCTCACGACGTGACCAGCTGGACGTCATCGGCGCCCTGAATCGACGGCAGCTTGCCGAGTTCCGCGACCCTGAGATCGCCACCCGGATTGCGCAGTACGAGCTGGCCTTTCGCATGCAGAGTTCGGTGCCGGAGTTGACCGAGGTGAGCGGCGAACGCGCAAAGACGATGGACGCTTACGGCCCGCAGGCTCGGCACCCTGGGACTTTTGCCGCCAACTGCCTGCTGGCGCGGCGGCTGGCCGAGCGGGGTGTCCGCTTCATCCAACTTTATCACCGTGGTTGGGACCAGCACTACAATCTGCCCAGCGACTTGCGCCTGCAGTGTCGAGATGTCGACCAACCGATCGCGGCACTCATTCGGGATCTGAAGCAGCGAGGCTTGCTGGACGAGACCTTGGTCGTGTGGGGTGGCGAATTCGGCCGCACCACATATAGCCAAGGTAAGTTGGAACCGACCAACTACGGACGTGACCACCACGGCCGCTGCTTCACGATGTGGCTGGCCGGCGGTGGTGTGAAGCGGGGAATTCAGTACGGGGAAACCGACGAGTTTTGCTACAACGTAGTACGGGACCCAGTGCACGTCCACGACTTGAATGCCACGTTGCTTCACCTACTGGGTATCGATCACACGCAACTGACTTTTCGCTCGCAAGGTCGCGACTACCGACTGACCGATGTGCATGGCGACGTGGTCGAGGGCATCTTGGCCTGAGCATGCTGCAATTCGTCCACCGTTCGGCGACGGTGGCTATCAGCTTGAGTGCGTCAGCGTCTCCATACGGCAGTTCTCAGTGGGTCGACTATTCAGTTGTCACACGCTCGGGGGAACAGGACTTACGCGACGTACGGTCTCCGCAGCCCCTCGCTGGTATGGCAACTGACTAGTTGACTTCTCCACGACATAGCTGATGAGTATGAATTACACCGCCCAGTCACATTGCGCAACTACGCAGCTGGCCGCGCCTGACTAAGCCTCGGTGGACCATACTCATGCACTATTTCTGGACGTTGTTCGACTGCGGCGTCACGGCCGTGTTAGTGCTGGCACTGCAGGCACCGGACATACCCGAATACCCGACGCTGCGCCCGTCACAAGAAAAGTACAAGCTTAACGAGCCGGTGGTGATCACGGCGTTGACCGGGAAAGCCGCGCCAAGTGACGACTTCGAGTTGGTCTTTGTCTGGGACGTTCCACAAACGGTTCGCTATCGAGTCTGTCTTACTGAAAACGACAGTGGTGGTCAAAAGCTGTACTTGCGCAACGAGATTCACGTCTGGGCTGAAGCAGGTACCTACGACGTTGGCTGCACAATGATTGTGATGGACTACGCAACTCGAACACACAGCATTCAACGAATGGCTTGCCGCTTCTCAGTCGGACCCGGCCCACCACCGGACCCGCCCCCCGACATCCCGGATGACGGATTCGGTAATCTGCGCAGAAACGTTGTGCAGTGGTCGCAGGAACTCCTGTTCGGCCAGCTTACGCCTGCCCAGATTCGAGAAGCTGGCCGTGGTTTCGTGAGCATCTCCAATCGAATGGGACCTGCTGCAGAACCTCGGATCATCTCCGCTGACGCCGCAGTGGAGGAGATGAAGACGATAGGACAAGGCCTCGGTGATGCGTGGCTGCAGTTCGAGCGCCGGTATCAGCAAGTCTTTCGTCAGCACCAGGACACCATGACGCGCGAGACACTTCGCGACTTTCTAAGAACGATCGGCGACGGCCTGATATTGTCACTCGACCACCTGTCAAAGGAGATTTCCGATGGCGAGTCACATCCAAGAGTATTCGGAAGCGGTCGTATCTCGTCTGGAAGGTGCCGGTACCGGAATTGACATTGGCGTTGTCATGGAGCTGGTGCTGACGCTCATCGACGGGTGCTTCGAGACGAAGGAACAGCTGAATGAGGCCGCAAAAGACCCTGATCCGCTGCAAGTGATCGGAATGAGGATCATTGCTAGGCGGACACTTCGGCAAAACAACAAGAAGCGGCCGAAGCCGACAGTCGTCAAGCAACTAGTCGACGAAATGTTGGCCGAGCTGGCCGAGACCAAAGATGAGGACGTCAAAGCAGCTTTCGCAGAAGCGCAACACGGACTGGGCCCTTTTGCAAGTGCAGAATAGGACGAGAGAACAATGTCAGCAGGACACATGGGCTGGGGCACTATACAGGATCCACCGGCCCAGACACTTGCACGAGACATGCGGGTTCACGAAACCTACGTCGAGACCAGCTCGTGGAATGCTGACTTTCCGTCCTTCAAAGATCGTCATATTACCGGGGCCCAAGAAACTCCGTACGAACGCAAGATTCGTGAAGAGTTGCTCCAGATCGACGATGGATGGGGGTTTTGGGAAGCGGAGAAGCTGGCCTACGGCAACTATCTCCAGCCTGGTCCGCAGAACATCGGCAATTGCGTGGGATATTCCCATGCGCTCCTGATTGCGAGCAAGCATGCACACGAAATTCTGGTAGAGGGCCAGCTGGAAGAGCCGCTTGGCCACTACGATCGTGTCACCCCCGTTCCATATGTCCCATACAGCTACGGGATTGGCCGCGTATTCGTTGGAAAGGGGAGGATTCGCGGAGACGGCTCGTTGTGTGCATGGCAGATCACAGCAACCATGGAGCACGGGTTTCTTCCCAGCAATACTCCTGGACTCACCGGGCCGTTTCCGCAGAGCACCAGCGCGATTGGGCGCGAGTTCGGACGATCTCGCGGCGTTTTAGACAGATGGCGAGAGAAGGCGTCTACGTTTGACCTGGCTGACAGCCTCAAGATTGGCACTGCCGACGAAGCCAAAGACGTTCTAACGGTCGCCAAGTGTCCAATACAGATCTGCAGCGGCTGGGGCTTCGGCAGACCTTTCTGGGACAGCAAGCGCGAAATCTGGATCTACCGGCGCAGTGGCAGTTGGTCTCACTCGATGCAGATTGTTGGCTGTATTGAGGTTAAAGGCGAGTGGTTCATTGTGGTTCGCAATCAGTGGGGAACTGAGTACCACAAGGATCCCGGGCGAGGAATTCCACGCGGCTGTTTCATCATCGGCCTCGATCTGCTCGCCGCGTGGCTCCGCGATGCCTACGCTAGCACGATTGGACAAATTGTCGCTCGCAAAAGTCAGCTACTCGCGTAATACCGACTTTCGGGCGAAATAACGTCGCAGTAGCAACTCTCGGAGACATACGAGTTCGGCAGCACTTCATCCACTCACGGCCCACATATTTCTATCAATAGGAAGGAAGCGCCAGCGGTAATTGAACATTATCGTGTTTTGCTACCCGTTTGACGATGGACGCGTTGGGCAAACAGTTGTGCAGTTCTGCAGAGTGTGTTAGAAGTGGAAGTTCCATATCACGGCCCCGCTGCACAGCACCAATCTGATCATCGTCCGCCTACTGAGGCGACGGTTCGCAGCCTCTGACACTTCCGGGGCATCTACGCAAGATGGAGGGCAGAACATGTTTACCCCGGAACAGTGGGGCAAGATTCACAACATCCTGAACGTCACAAATCGAGAAATGGATGTCGTTCGACTGATTGTCGCCCACGAATCGGAAAAGGAAGTTGCCCGCGACTTGGGCATCAAACTGTCGACTGTACATTCTCATATTCTCAGGATCTACCAGAAACTCGGAATCAATTGCCGTTCAGAACTGATTGCCCGAGTGTATGACGCTCATATTAGCGCTGCTGACAACTGACCGCAGACGCGCGGCGCCCAACGAGTCGGGAGTCGGGTAACCAGTCACTCTGTGGTGTAACCAGTGCTCCAGCGCGAAGATGGGCAGTCTATATGCGCGCAGGCACACCCGGCGGTCGGAGTGAGCGTGGCAATCACTTTGTAAGCGACAGTAATTGCCACAACGCGATATACTGTCGACACATATACTGCGTTTTGAATGTTGGCGGGTCGTCAAACTACCATCGCGTCACTTTGAAACATGCTGCTGTTTGCTGTCCGGGAAGTGGCTCCATGCTACCCAAAGTGCCGGCCGTTTGAGCGCCTGAAGCGTTAGGGCAGCTAACTAGGTAAAGCGTCACATCCAGACAGCCACTGGCTTCGGGATGTCGTCCGTGTGCCACGCGGCGCTGTTGTGGTGCTGACAACGAGATCGTCCCAACAGCGTGAAGGCGCGCTATGAGCCGTGCGGTAACGCCGCCGATGGAATGGTTGGGGATGATGTGATGGCGCCAGACTCGCATCGCCTACATATTAGGTCAGAAGAGTCACAGGTGAGAAGCGAACAGAAGGCAGCGAACTCAGGGCCGTCCCATATGTCCATGTAACTAGCGGCGGTTAAGAGATTTCCCATGCGATGCCGTAAGCCGTAGTCACAGCAGCATAGATACAAGTCACCATTTGGCAGAAGTACGGGCTGGCGACCGATTTTGTTGCGCGCGCAACGGATGGTGCCAGTCTTGAAGGGCACACGTTGGGCTCCAAAGTGTCGGACGTCAACGTTGCCCGCCCGGCTTATTACAGGACTGTGCCAGACGGAGTGCCCGTGAGTCGCCATTACAGTGGCAACAGTAGGATGTACAGTGCCAATACACACGAAGTGAGCATCGCACGTAAACTGCTCATCGCCAGCAGCCACCGCGTCTAGCACAGAGAGGTAGTCTGCGTCGGGTTTAAGGTGCATCAAGCCATCGGCGTCAGGGAGATGGATGCACAGGTCAAATGGTTTCACTATACGCAGACGACGAAGATCGGCCAACGTCATCCCCTTGAGCGTGGAGTAGACCTGTATTGAATGCCCGGCGGCGTATGCGTAGAGAAGCATGTCCGTTGTGCAAGAGTTCAGCCAGGGTTCAGCAAAACCGGAGAAGTGTATTTGTATTCTACTCGGAACTTTGCCGATGCAGTAACGAAATGTTTCCAGCGACATCGAACGCGTGGAGCTGGTGTAACTGCGTTGAATGGAATGTTGCGGACAATAGCGGCACGCCAGACTGCAACCTACGGTAGTAGTTACTTCTATGAACTCGAGAGCGTGCATACTTGCTCCGACCCACAAGTGGGCACTAGGTCATAACAACAACTAGTTTCCTCACGTTTCAGGAGATGTGATTACACACACAGTGTCATTCACAGCCGTTGTCCGCAAGGCTGCTGGCCGTACCAGTGCCCCACCTTCATGCAGCTGGGCCGTCCAGCTCTTTTTTGAGGAGGGCATCGCGTCCGTTTGCACTGTCCGCGAGCGCTACATCCAGCAAGCGGCGCGTCACTTGACTTTGAGTGTCTAGGGTAAGTGCTTGTGAAAGTGCGGCGGCTGCTTGGTCGCTACGTCCTGTGGACAGGTACATCGCCCCTAGGTTGTGCCACACGGATGCGTCCCTTGGGCGGAGTTGCGACAGGTCCACAAGATGGGCTTCAGCGTCGCCAGGGCTTCCCGTCTCAAAGCACGTCCTGGCAAACTCGATCTTAAGATCCACGTCATCTAAAATGCTCGCCGATGCCTCGCTAAGAAGTCGTCGTACATCTGCTCCTTGACCTATTCTGGAAGCGCATCTCGCCAGCATCATAGCGGCAAGCGATCGGCCGTTGTTCCCTGGAACGTGATTGAGTCCCTCAGCAAGTTTCTGCAGATCATGAGGCCGGCCTTGCTTCAGTAGACAATCACTCAGGCCGCGCCAGGCGGACACGGAGTTTGGTCGTTCATCCGTGAGATGCCGCCACGACTTCTCCGCCGCGTCGTAGTCGCCCTCTTGCTCGCACAGTACGGCTAGATTGTGACGAGCCTTGCGCCCGTTGATGCCGGTGTCCACGCACGAGAATCGCTGGTTCCGTTTGGGTGTAGTAAGCAGCCTTGTATAGATCGTTTTGGCCCGCGAGAAGTCTCCGCACCGTTGCGACAAAAGAGCTTGCCGGAACAGGAGCTCATCATCGTTGGGGAATCCATCCAAGGCCCGCACACAGGTTTGTTCTGCTTCCTCGAGTTGTCCGCTCTTATAGAGCGCGCCGACTAACAATGCGTACGCCTTTGCCAAGTGTGACTCACCTGGTTGGGATGCCACAATAGACCGCTTCAAATAGTCGACGGCCTCAGCGAGTCGTCCATCATCGTCGTAGGTCATACCGAGGTTGAACAAGACAAACGGATGGTCCGGATGGTCCTCCAGGTCTCGATGGAGTAACCGGTAGTCCCGTTCAAGCTTCCGTTTCCGACCACTTGGAGTCGTGTCGTATCCCGAGTGGACCACGTACAATTCGGTAAACTCGACTTGCCCGCCGGCTCGACGAATAGCCGGCAAGATCTGTTCATGGATCCGATGCTCGAATCGCAAATCTGGACGATTGCGAACTAGTTTCACATGGTCGACCACCGTCACATCGCCGCCAGTGTGGGGACAATGTACCTTGATAACATAGCCGAGCGTCTCCGGATGATGCGATCCTTTCGCGAGCAGACGCAGTTGTTCTCCACACTCTGCAGGCATCTCGTCATCCGAGTCCATCCAGAAGATCCATTCGCCCGTTGCATGACGCAGCGACTCGTTTCGTGCTGCGGAAAAATCGTCACACCACTCGAAGAATTCGACTTTTGCGCCAAGTTCCCGGCAGATGTCGGGCGTGCGGTCTTGTGAACCGGTATCCACGACGATCATCTCATCCACCCACGGACGGATACTCTCGATCGCTGTGTGAATCGTGGCTTCATTGTCCCGCACGATCATGCAGAGAGACAACTTCCCGCCATCTGTAGGAACCGAGAGACGAGGGCCTCCATGCCCTGCTGCATTCTCCGTCGCAGCGTTACTCCATTTGGCATGGTATCTCTCTTGGTTTTCTCGCATGAGACGCTCGAAGTCCACACCGGCTTCTCGAAAGGTTGCCCCGCCGACGTGGTGCACAAACGCGTCTTTCGCGATCATGGCCCGATATCCAGCAGCTCGGGCGCGACGGCAGAAGTCGTCGTCTTCGAAATTCCCAATCCCAAATTGCTCGTCGAGCCGTCCGATCTTATCGAACACTTCCCGCTTGACAAGCAGGCAAAAACCCACCAGCCGATCTGCTTCTTCGCACTGGCGATCATGCGACCGCCCCAGCTCCCATGCGAAACCGTCCAGCAACGTGAGATCTGAGTACGTAGTGGGAATCTGTTGCGCTCCACTAACTGCATTGGAACGAGGGCCAACCAACCCAATCCGTGAATCTGAGCGGAGGCAGGTAAGCAATCGTCGCAGCCATCCCGTAGTGACAACCGTATCGTTGTTCAAGAGCAGAATCTGTTCTCCCACCGACGCCTGAATCCCCTGATTGGCGGCCGCGGGAAAACCGCGATTCGTCTTATTGCGAATCACGGTCGCGTCCCCGAGACTCTCTAGGTACTTCAGAGTGTCATCGGTCGATCCATTGTCCACAAACACCAATTCATACGGTTCATCTGTTAAGTGTCGGATGCTACTCACGCAAGCCCGAGTGTAATCCACGAGGTTGTGAGTAACGATCACGATGGACGTACGACTCGCCTGACGAGTTGCCGCACGAGTCGCCTCGACTAAGAACTGGTAAGTGAATAGCTCTTCCGCGTCTCTTCGGTCGCGTGCTCGGTAGGCGAGCGCCCCGACCCGAATGTCAGGCGACATTCCGCCGTCCTTCCATTGATCGTAGGCCGCGTCCGCCACGGACGTGATTTGATCAATCTCATAGCCGGCACGGAAGAACAGCTTCTCTATCTCTCGGCGAGTAAAGAATCGGAGGTGATCGCTATCAAGCAGTCCCGCGTGCTCGTACGTCCAGTTGCCATTCAATACCGCATTGAGAATGCTGTGATGACGCACATTCGGAACGCTCGCGACCACGCTTCCTCTGTCTGTTAGGCGTTCGGAAAACCCGCGAAGCGTAGAGAGTGGGTCACGAAGGTGTTCAAGCACGTCGGCGCAAACGACGCAATCGAACGACTCATCTGCCCATTGCTCTCCCAGCGTCTCCACGTCTGCACAGAGCACTTTGTCAAGTCGCTGTTGGGCCCTGCACGCCGCGCGCTCGTCCCTTTCAATTCCCCATACTTCACACGTTTGTCGCTGCTTTAGTGACTCACCCAAGCACCCCGCGCCGCAACCGACATCCAACACACGGCGTGCCCATGTCGGCACCCGCTCGAGCACCTCCGGCCGTGGATACTCGTAGTACGAGGCCTCTTTGCGAGGTGGCACTTCGTTCTCCTTTTTCTTACGCTTCGCTGATACCGTCTGATTCGGTGGCGCTCGTCCTCACACGGTTCGCGGGCGGGGCCAGCATGGATTCGGTATCGGTGCAAACGGCGCCACAAGAAGCACGGCGTCCGTCACCCGCCGCGTGTGCGTTGGACCGACACTTTCCAACCCACACTTCAACGACGGAAACGGCGCACCGGGAACATCACCCAACGGATACACCGGGTCCGGCTGGGTAGCTTGTCGCGACGGCACGCGTGGTTGAAATACAGTCGAGGTCTCGGGGTTAACTGCATTGCAGCACGGTCCTAAACGCCGTACTGTGAAGGCTCCGTTGCGAGTCCCATCCCCGTGGTCGCAGACCATACCACCGGGATCGGTGACGTTGATGGGGTTGTTTTCGCTGAACAGAAAACGGTTGCATGTCTCCGGACGGAAGGTGAGGGGCTCCTGTGATACCCATCTGTACGTTTCAGCGCTGTATACACGGCCCCTCACGTAGTGATCGCCGGCCTCGGGGGGCGTCATGTACAATGAGGCCACGGGATCCTCCAAAGAGTAGTATCCAGCGCCTCCCTTGTATCTGAATGGATTGGTAACGTCCGAGGGCAGGCTGCCAGTATTCTGTCCATGAGCACTTAGAAAGTAGTCTGTCTGAAGTTGTTGGCTATCGTTCGTCACCTGGCGCACCGTGTCGGTTGCATCATAGTGATAGTAGTTCGTGGCGTTGTCTCGCCGCTGGGAGATAAATGTGCCGTGATGCACCGGCTCATAGGTAAATACCGCCTCGGTCGTTCCGTTGTCATCGGCCTCTAGCAAGTAGCTGTCGTGCATTACGTCCCAAACAAACTGTCGCGTCGTCATCTCTAGTACTCCTCCTTAATGCGCCGTCCCAGTGCATTGAATGCGGATGTTACGACTGTTCCATTGGGCAGCTCGAGCAAAGTCCGCTGATTCTCGAGGTCCCACGTACTTGTTGCTCGATCGCCGTCAGGTTCTTCCACGAGAGTTTGATTACCGTTGGCGTCATACGAGAAGGTAGTTACGCCCAGCGTATCGTGATCGCTCGTGCGCAGTCGGTTGTCGTCATCATAGGTATAGGTAATCCGATGCACGCCAATGACGCGGTTCAGGATGTTCCCAACTGCATCGTACGTGACCGTGCCATTTGCGATCGTATTCCACAAATTCTCTTTCTGAAGCTGACTGGCCGAGTCGTACGTCCATGTAACGTGCGAACCAGACACCGGCTTTTCTTCGAGCACGACCCGATTTCCGCGCGCATCGTACGTGTAGTCAAACTTGGAGATTCTTTGGCGGGGGAAAGTCCGCCGATCACGAATGTGTGTAATCTGCCCATCTTTGTCGTAGATGTACGATACGCGTACGCCACTAGCCAAGAGCTTTTCCGTACGACGACCGGCGTCATCGTAAAGCCACGTCGTGCGGCCCTCCTGAGGGTTCTCAATAACTTCCAAGCGACCAGCATCATCGTAGGTATACGTGAAGAATCCTCCGTCCGGATCGGTCACTTCGGCTAGGTTGCCCACTCGATCGCGTTCGTAGCCTACTCCGCCCAGAGGTGACACCGAGCTGCGGAGGCGGTTCGCTTCGTCGTAGACGAAGCTGTAGATTCCGGTCGAGTCTTCGATGCGAGTGAGATTAGCACAGTCGTCGTACTCGAAGGTAACCCGTACGCCGCCCGGATACTGCCACCGAAGGAGTTGCGCGCCTTCGTACGTATAAATGGTCTGGCTCCCTCGTGCATCGATCCGAAGAACTTTAGACAGCGAGTCTTGATACACTGTCGTCCACTCACTACCCACTGGGGTAGTCCGCTTCGTCGGACGCCCGAGCGTGTCGTACGCGGTCGTCGTGGTGTGATTCAGTGCGTCGACCGCACGGACAGGCAGGCCTACTTTGTCATAGACCGTCGTGCTGCGGTTCCCAAGGGGGTCAATGTGAACATTGGGTCTGCCGCACGCGTCATACTCGATCGTCTCCGTGTGTCCTCCGCGCGTCGCACCGGTCAAGCGGTACGCACTGTCATAAGTGAACTCCGTCAGATTTCCTTCCGGCGTGCTAAAATCGCTGATACGTCCTTTGTCGTAGGCAAAAGTCGTCTTGTTTCCGAGCGGATTCTCTACCTCGGTGACTTCGCCCAGCGTGTTGTACGATATAGAAGTTCTGTTCCCGAGTGCATCCTCGACGGTGGCTATCCGCCCCAACGACGTGTAGGTGTTGTCGACGCTCTTCCCATTCCAGTCGATTGTCGCCAAGCGATTGCCACCGGTATCCCATGACAGCGATGCGCGCGCCCCAGTCTGATCCTCAACGGCTTCCAGCCTATCTATGAACAGTGTCGTAGTTCCTGCCGTCGGCCCCTCGAAGATGTCGTACAGAAACGTCACGCTGCCATTTGGGCAGGAAATGACAGACAGTGTATCCAAGCGGCTGCCTTTGTCCGATGTCACATCTCGCAGCCGTGTGTAGTTCAACGTATAAACCGCACCGAAACTGTCCTTAAGGCCAGTCAGTTGATGCCCACACCACGAGTAGCTGACCACGTCCTCGTTGAGGTCTATGATGCGTGTGATGTTCCGTCCGGGGTTAAACGCGAACGTCGTGACGTAATTCTGCGCGTCCTTCAGTGTGGCCTCGTCGTCAAACCATGTGTAGGTCAGCCGTTTGTTGTTGGGTCCCCGAATCTCGGTCACCCAATCCAGGGAATCGTAACTGTAGCTGGTGCGGTGGCCGTCGGCGTCGATGATCGCCGTCATGCGATGATCACTGTCGTACTTGAACTCGGTCGTCTCCCCCGCGGCTGTTGTTATCTGCACCAGGTCACCTGACGTGACTGTAAACTGCGTGGTACGCCCGTAGGCGTCCTTGATCTCGTCGAGTGTCCCGTCCCCAGTCCCATCTGTGTATGCGAATGTGGTTCGCTGATTGCCCGGGTCCTCGATAAACTGTATGCGTCTGACTATCGGTGGCATTGTGTCTTCGTAGTTCACGGTCCATCTGGCGCCGGACGGGTTTTGAAGACACTGCAATCTGCCCTTAGCTTCTGGGTCTTGATCATCAAGATAGAAGCACTCCATGCCGTTGGGCCATGTTTCGACCCACCTCCGAGCACTACCCGTTGGCACTCGTAGCGAGTGCATGACGCCGCCCACCGGTCGATAAAACTTGGAATTTGCCGAGGCGTCAAGCGCCCAGTAAATCCACTCCGCCCCTTCACCCGTGGTTAGAACGACGTTGCTATCATCGCCGCTACCAGCAAGACGAATCACGAATCCGCTAAAGTTAGTGGTCCATCCGTGACCAATCATCGATGCCTTTCGCTTCACAACGTTGTACGTCAGCACGACCCGCGGCGAGAGCGGACCTGGAGCTGGCACCTCGAACTGAAACGCCACATTTCCATTCGCCGGGTTGATGGCGGCTGGTCCGCTACCGTCCTCGCCAAAACCGGAACGCGCTGTCAATCGTGTCATCGACCGAATGACCGCATCCCGTAGCTGGTGCGCCGTCCTGAACACGTTCTGCAATGCGTCCGCCGACTTAGGAATGGTTGCATCCGCCACAAACGCGAATACATCGGGCGTGGTCGGCGCCAGGTACGGTATGGAAAATGGGTTGCGGGGAGTACCGGGAACGTTCACTCCCGGTTGCATCGTTGGGATGCAGCAGGTCTTGTCCAGATACTCTTGATCGTCCCGGTCATGTGCTACCGGTGTGATCGTTACGGTAGAAGGCAAGGTGCATCGATCGTTGATGCTGGGCCCAAAGAGGACCACAGGCTGATCAGGATCGTCTAGCTGCAGGGTATACTCTTCCTCCAGGCAACTGTTGCAGGTGTCCAGAACCCAGCCGCTGGATGAAGGTTCTGCGCTACATGGGCCCTCGCTAAGATTCATGCGAATGGGATCTGGCCCGGCTTCCGCTAGCGACGTGCTCGTTACCTCAAGAGTAAGGGTGTGCCGGCGGCAGCCGCCGCTGGTTTCAGTCACAACACCCTCCCACATACAGGGTCTGAGGCAGTATGACTGCTTTGTGAGCGTTATCACTGTTGGAGTTGTGCCGCCTCCCACTAAAGTACAGCATTGATGTGTGCCTTCCGTTCCCAAAATAGCGAGAACATAGGTGTCGGCGGCGCCACCGCGACACATGGGTGCACAACCACAGTCGCTACATATGGTTACTGTCACTGATTCAGACCCTTCGTTGTTAGTGTGTACGACCCTAATCCACACGGGACACTGTAGTACCAGACTCCAATGTACGGTTCACATCTCTTGGTTCGTATTCACCGCAATTCCTACACTCTGACACTGTCGTTGTATCGTGCGCGGTATGGTCACATTGAAAGACCTTCACGAGCACCTCTCCTCGGCATCCCATACACCGACGTAGGCCAACCTGCTGTCCGATAAAGGTGCATGGGCTGCTACGAACGCGTCTGAGACATCCTGTGTCTGATGGTAACTGCCGCATATTCTCAACAGGCGACGTCGTCCTCGCGGGGCAAATCGCACACACTCCAGGCGTTACGAGTAGATCAGGGGCGTGAACCGTGGGGTGGGCACAAAGGTACATGTGCTCTGTGTCACTGCACGGCTTGCGGTAGCTGCATGTTCGAAGATGTCTATTCATGAACGGTCTATCCTGCGGGTTGCCTACGAGCGATCTATGTACTGTGAACAACACGACGGTCGGTGTATGGGTTGTGGCTGTGGCTTTGCTTTACCGGGTTGGTTCAACGAGTGCCCTACATATACAAACCGCGAAGGGCGCAAAAGCGAACGTAGATTCTTGACAAACCTATTGTTGGCGGGTTGGCACGGCGAAGATGAGTAACCGAAAACAAAGCCGGCCGGCGTCAACAACGTCAACACTTTCCCTAATGCTGCTGAACCGTTGGTCACCCAATTGATTGGGAGCCCTCCCAGGTAATCGTGGTAATGATTCAGGGATAGGCACGAACCGGGGTGACGAAACTCGTGGTTGACACTTGGTTTCGACAACGGGTTGGGGTTGGGTTTAATGCGCGTTTCCTTGTTGGGAGGGCGAGGCTCCTGCCGAGCCGCTGCGCTGGAAAAGACGGCTCCACGGGAGCGCTTTGAAGTTGGCGCGTTCGCACCAATCGGAAGCCGAAGCGCCAGTTTTGATGTTGCGCTTTTCGCAGTTTGGCAGCTGAAAGCAGACGAACTCGTCGGGTATTTCGTAACCCGAAGCGTTAGCGAGGGGGAGTTGGTGTACCAACGTAAGTAATTCCCTCGCTTACGCTTCGCGCTTCCGATTGAGGCGAAAGGCCCATCAAAACTGGCGCTTCGCGATTCCGATTGAACTTCCGACTGCCCCCCTCAAAAGGGAACATCGGCCTTAAGAGCGATCCCTTGTAGTCGAAACAAGAAAGTCGGATGAACCGAATCCAGGGTCAAGATCGAACTCTCAACTCCCAGGCACGGACCTCAGCTAGACGTCCATTGCACCAGCAGTCCGTCGAGTCGATTTTCGAGCACGTCGACGTACTCTTCTCGATCCGGTTCACCCGAAAGAGTGCTGGACATCAGTTCATCGACCGCGGCGCGGTGCCAGTCCATCCGTTGGCTGTCACGGAGAATGAGCGCAGGCACGTCATCCTGAACGCTCGGCAAGACGTCTTCCACCTGCTGAGAAGTCTGTACGGAAGCAGAACTGAGCAAGTTCTCGGCGTTTATCTCCGCAACACCTAAGCCGGCTGCGGTCCAGGCAATCATCGATGCGTCGAAGGCATTGATTCGCCCATTGCCACTGATGTCGGCCACCAGGACGGGATCCGAGAGCCTTCTCATAGCGAAGCCGGTGTCCAACAGCGCGGCAACGCGCGCTACCAGCGATGCGTCAGCGGCAGTAAGTCGGCCATCGCCGGAAACGTCCCCAAGAGAAGCAACGACGTGCAGTGCGTCGTTGTCGATCACCGGGATTTCGTTGTTCAGTCCGTCGCGAATGGTGGCGGACTGCACGTCCAGAACGTGTTGTTCACCCGCGCTGCGCGTTTGCTCGGTATCCGGCACTTGGGCCAGCAAGTCGACAAAAGTTACTGGCCCGGCCGGTAAGTCTGCCGGGCTCGTGAAACTCAGAATCGCCGAGCCGGGCGTTTCGACGTTCAGCACCACGGACGATCCCGACGGGAGACCGTCGCCAACGGTCGCCGAAATGATCTCCAGCAGCGCCGGGTCGTAGCTGATCGGTAGATCGGCGCTGTGAACTCCCGCTGCCTGACTGAGGGAAACTGGAATCTGAAAGGACTCGCCTGGACCCTCGATGACGTCGGGGATTCCCACCGTGATCGCTTCGGCCGGTGGGACTTCGATAGCGAATGAAGTGATCAGATTGTCACCAGTGGAGCCATCGCGGTTGCCGTCGAGCAGCCACCCATCCGGTGTTCTAAAGCCGTCCGCCGTGCTGTGTAGCGTCATCGTGTACTCGTCAGGGACAAGTGGGCCAGCAGACTTGATGAACGTGAACGCTCGACTCGATTCATCGACGACAACGGATCCACGCACCAGGCCTGTCTTTGCGCCACGGAGCATCACATCCGACACATCCAGCGTGTTCACTTCCATGCTGCCGTTGAGTGTGGCCTCAAAGCCAGTCATCGTCGGGCTTACTGTGAGAACTTCCAGCGGCGGAGGCTCGATGTCCATCCGCACGCGCAGAGCGCTACCGTTGACGGGTGATGCCACGATCAGGTCAACCAGGCCATTGCCATTAATGTCTCCGGAGGATATTGACCTCGCAAAATGATCGTTCCGAGCTGAGTGATGGCCCTCCTCCGACGTTGTTGCCTATTTCTTGAAATCGCTTTACTGTCCCATCGGCGTTCAGCAGTAGGACATACACGCTTCCACCTGCATTCCGCTGCGGATCGCCAACAGACAAGTCACCGATGCCATCACCATCTAGGTCTCCCAGAAACGCCAATGACGAGCCGAACGTGTCACGATCCGCGAGTATTGGTCCTCCACCCAGTTCTTTGTCAATTCTCTTCGCGCTTTGCACGGATCCGTCGGAGTTCATGAAAAGCAAGTGCACCGCACCGGGTTCCCCCGGGGCTCCGACAGCCAGATCTTGCACGCCGTCGCCATCTAGGTCTCCGGCGGCTGAGACCGCTGCACCGAACTTGGAGCCCGGGATGGAGAGCCCCTCGGTGCTGCCATTTATCGTCGCAGATCTCTTTACCGTACCGTCGGAGTTCAAAAACAGTATATAGACGGTACGAACATCCGGCGCGCCAACAGCCAGATCGACTGCACCGTCACTGTCCAGGTCTCCGAGCACGGCGATCGAGCGACCGAAGTCAGCACTAGCAGGCAGCGTTGGTCCTCCACCGGTGTCGCTGGCTATCTTCCGAGAGTTTCTTACCGTTCCGTCCGAGTTCATAAATAGCACGTACACGGCGCCACCTCCTATTCAGGCAGCCCATGGCATCAGTTCATGGCGCCCACGGCTAGGTCGGGAATGCCATCCCCGTCCAGGTCGCCCAAGGGAGCCACCGCGCTGCCAAAGCGATCGTCATCGAACAGTGACGGGCGGCCCGCCGCCGGCCTGGTTTGAAATCTTCTGAAAACGCCTTACCTGTGCCGTCTGTGTTCATGAACAGGACAAAAATCGAACCTTGCCGGATCCAGAACGTCTGCGTCTCGCCTGGGCACCGACGACGAGTTCCGTCACGCCGTCGCCATCCAGGTCGCCAATGGACGCCAGCGAGTACCCGACACCATTAGACCGTCCCAGCGACGGGCCGCCGTTTGTGTCGCTCTTGATCTCTTGAAAGCTATCCACCGTACCGTCCGGCTTCATGAACAAGATGTAAACCGCCCCTAGGTTCGGAGGAGTCATATTGGCGCCCTGAGCGCCAACGACTAAATCACCGACGCCATCGCCGTTGAGATCACCCAGATAGGCCGCAGCGCTGCCAAAGCGCTCTATTTCACCAAGAATCGGGGCACCGAATGCGTCGTCTGCTATCTTCTGAAAAGTCTCGACCGTACCGTTGGGATTCAAGAATAACGTGTAACCGCCGCCGCTCTCGGGCGCCTGAGTCGAGTCACCTCTCGCTCCAACAAACAACTCCGTGACTCCATCTCCGTCCAGGTCACCCATCCCAGTCACCGCGCTGCCGAACGCGTCACCGTTGCTAAGACTTGGCCCACCATTCAGCTCGTGGGCAATTTTCGTTGAGCTTTTCACATTGCCATCAGTATTCAGATAGAGTACGTACACAGCACCGCGGTTTCTGCCGCCTGTGTCATCCGATCCAGCGCCTACCGCAAGATCACCAATGCCGTCACCATCAAGATCACCAAGCGACGTTACCGAGCTGCCAAAGGCGTCACCCGATGGGACACCGACTTGATCGCGATGAATCCGGTGGAAGTTCTTTACTGTACCATCATCATTCATGAACAGGATGTAGATGCCCTCGGACAGACCGCGGGGAGATACAACCGCCAGATCCACAACAGCGTCACCATCCACGTCGCCGATCGCAGACATCGCGCTACCAAATTCGGCGACGTCCCTCAACTCCGGACCACCGTTAACACCACTTCCAATGGTCGTTACTCTTTTTGCCGTTCCATTGGGTTGAGGAAGAACATGTGCACCACCCCTCTTCCACGCCCGTAAGTCGAGGCACTGCTTTCACTCACTGCAAGGTCCGGGCTCCCATCCCCATCCAGATCGCCTAGCGGTGCTACCGCGGGACCAAAGCTGAATCCTCCATCGAGTCGGTGATGGCCTTTGACGGTGCCGTTGGAGTTCATGAACAGAATGAAAACCGAAGCCCCGGCGCCAACGGCAACATCGGTCACGCCATCCTTGTCCAGGTCACCTAATACGGTGGCCGAACGGCCAAAAGAATCTCTGTTGCTATACGTCGCTACGTTGAGCAGTTGCATCCAGTCCCCGGTATCGCTAGCGGCCAAAACCGCGGCGCGGTGCCAGCCGCTCGTGACTGCAACAGACGCTGCGAGCAAGTGACGTTGCTCGAGTACCTCACACAGGCATCTTCGAGTTGAGCGCTTTCGCTGCCTGTGCCGTAGCGAACTGTTGATCGACCGCCGCTTGAGAATGCTCACGAAACCTGCCCCTCCAATTGACGTTCAGCCTACAACGATAAGTGTATCAGCGACAAAAAGTCGTCTGGTCATTTCCGTCCAAAAGGCGACGCCGATTGATGCATGCCCAATCGCTGTCCGGTCGCAGTCTCTTAAGACAGCATTTTTCGTGCCGACAACATGTCATTTGCATCGATCGGTGCAAGCTATTACTGTATAGTACTTTACGGACACACAAATTCCCTGCGCCAATTTAGCGAGGGCAATCGACCGTTCGATATTTGAGCGCTGGCTAGCCATAATGTCGCCCTGTTTCCATGCCGATTGCTCAATTTTGTCTGGTTCGAATGCGTCAGCGCCACATCCCGTAATCGGCGCGTCCACACCCCTGATGCGGTGTCCCCCAATTGATTGGGAGCCCTCCCAGGTAATCGTGGTAATGATTCAGGGATAGGCACGAACCGGGGTGACGAAACTCGTGGTTGACACTTGGTTTCGACAACGGGTTGGGGTTGGGTTTAATGCGCGTTTCCTTGTTGGGAGGGCGAGGCTCCTGCCGAGCCGCTGCGCTGGAAAAGACGGCTCCACGGGAGCGCTTTGAAGTTGGCGCGTTCGCACCAATCGGAAGCCGAAGCGCCAGTTTTGATGTTGCGCTTTTCGCAGTTTGGCAGCTGAAAGCAGACGAACTCGTCGGGTATTTCGTAACCCGAAGCGTTAGCGAGGGGGAGTTGGTGTACCAACGTAAGTAATTCCCTCGCTTACGCTTCGCGCTTCCGATTGAGGCGAAAGGCCCATCAAAACTGGCGCTTCGCGATTCCGATTGAACTTCCGACTGCCCCCCTCAAAAGGGAACATCGGCCTTAAGAGCGATCCTTGTAGTCGAAACAAGAAACCGGATGAACCGAATCCAGGGTCAAGATCGAATTCTCAACATCCCAGGCGCAGACCTCAGCTATTGCATCCACAGTCCGTCGAGTCGATTTCCAGATCCGCAATACGAGTGCTGGATTTGTGTTCGAATGGACGATCCAGCGAGTTTATTAATTAGAGGACAATGGCAGAGGTCCGCTTGCTCCGCAAGCGCGGCGGCGAATCTGTTGCAGCGGCAGCAGGCGGCCTCAACAGGCCGACTCTGGCCGACCGACATGACAGCTGCCGTTACATCCACCTCGTAGACAATCCGGGAGCAGAATGTGGCATTGGAGTCGAGCAATGCTCGTCGAGACCCAGCGATCGGATGCGTGCTCGCGGTTCAGGACCGACCGCCCGACACGCTCGAACGTGCCCTCCAAACGTACGAGTTTCAGTTGGTTAAACCGGACGACAGAGTGCTTGTTGACTTCGGTTCGCAGCCCAACCTCTCGAGTGTGTACAAGTCGCTTGGCGAGCGTTACAGGTGGCGAGTCGTGACAGTGGCACCAGTGGGACGTCGATGGAGTCTCAGCGAAGCATACAACATTGCGGTTAGCCAACTGGCTCCATGCGTTGAAGTAGTTTTCAAGAGCGACGTCGACGTGCTTCTGGGTGCTGACGTCCTCGCCAAGGCGCGCAACATCGCACGAGAACGACTCTGCTTATTTGACTGCTTAACAACTGTGGAAGGTGTCGCCATTCCCGACCGGATTGACTGTGACGGTGATCTCGTTTCGCTACTTGAAACCGATCCCCCGCCAGTGCCCTACGAGGGCGAGGGAATCCATGCATTTCCCCGCGCCTGGTTCGAGAGTATCGGCGGCTTTGACTTGGCCTATTCAGGCTGGGGCTTTGAAGATTCCGATCTGCGACTGCGAGCATCATGGTCCATCGGAGTGCATCGCGAGTCCTCTTCGCTGCTGTTGCATCAGTGCCATCGTCGTTCATTTGACGCGGAACAAGCCCGTCAGAATCGCCTATATTATCAATCAACAAAGTCTGCGCGGGTATTGGTTCGTAACGGCGGGGTTCTCGTCTCTCCTAACAACACAGTTCCAACGTCCGACGCGCACTCTGAGCGAGTGGTGATCGTTACGCGATCACTGTCGGCAAGTCTCTTTCGATTGTCAGACAACTTCCTCGATTTTCGAAACTGTCAGCCAGCTGAGCTTCGTCCAACTTGCCGATACCGCTGCCGGGGTATGGATGCGACTAGTTATCTGCGGGAGCTCCGTGGAATCGATGCAGAGTGGATCGTCAACCTCGACGAAGACGTATTCCTGATCGATCCACAGGGAGTGATTTCGTTGATTGTCAAGATGGCGCGAGACGGATATGCCGCTTGCGGGATGCCGGATGGTGGAGTCGTTCCTATCCGCCGGCACAACCCGCTTGTCTGCAACACGTTCTTCAACATTTTCAATGGACCGACTATACGTCGAGTGTGGAGCGACTGGGAGCAGGTTGTGCTAACTCAACCTTCCGACGTAGACAGCTACGAACTTCCAGCATTCTCGCAGCGCACTGAATCTGCATTCGATCAATTCGAGCCTTATTACCCTGCCTTCTTTGCTCTGCGCGCGTGCGGCGAACGGATTCTCATGCTCGATGCTGAACCCTGGAAGGATGGAGTATCAACGATACTCAAGACGCTTGACGGCTCTCCGCTCCTCATCCACTGTTGGTACGCTCGAATGTGGGAAAGAGACAAAGCAACACAATTCCGCTACTCGCACGCCCGCGACTTTGCCTGGTCAACTGGTCGCCACCGATCGCTCAGTAAGACCCTTGACCAGAAGTAGTGTCTCCCTGAAGTATCTTTCCAAGCTAAGGAGTGTGACGAATCGACTCCAATGAACTGATCTCAATTCTACACCGGGTACGCACTTCGTTCCCGTACCAGGAAGTTGGACAGCCGGAGAGGCAGGGTCAGCCACTTGAGCTCCGCGGTAGGGACGATCCACATCGACCGAGGCGGGTCGCGATACTAAGCCTGCTATTCAGTTGGCCTTCCACCGGCGGCGGCATCGTCCACACGAAGGAACTCGCGGAGCAATTGCACTCGACTGGCTATCATGTCCGGCACATTCTCGGCGCGTTTGCGCCGTGGCGGACTGGAACGAACGGAGACAGTATACGAACAGAAATCGACAGACTTGAGTTTAGCGAGCATGACTTCACCGCGACCACAATACGCGAACGATTTCGATCCGCGGTGAATGCATTTGACCCCGACGTTGTGATAGTAACCGACAGCTGGAATACAAAGCCGCTTCTTGCAGAGGCCTCCATTGGATATCGCTATTTCCTGCGACTTGCCGCATTGGAGTGCATTTGCCCATTGAACAACGTACGACTCCTGCCGGGATCGGATGGTCGTGTCCGACAATGCACTGCCAACCAACTTCAGGACGGTGGTCGCTGTGCCCGCTGTGTTCGGTGTAATGAGGCGAGTTCCGGACGTCTACATGTCGCCGAGCGTGCGATCGGTGGCTTCCACGATGATAACTATCGCACACGACTGCTGCGATCGTTCGCTGAGGCAGAAGGCGTGCTGGCTGTGAATCCGCAAGTTGCACAGCTCGTGACGCCTTATTGCCGAGCCGTGCATACGATTCCGAGCGGATTCGACGTCGACAGATTTCCTGCCGATCCCGTACCACCACGACGCGACAGAGTCGGCCTGACTCGCGTATTGTTCGCCGGTCTCGTAGAAGAGTACATGAAAGGATTTCACGTACTCTACGAAGCGGGAGAGATTCTGTGGAGGACGCGGCGTGATTTTCAGATTGTCGTAACGTCCGAACCGTGCAGCGTGACCGCGCCATTCACGTCCTACATCGGCTGGCAGTCTCAGTGTGAGCTCCCGAGGGTGATTCATGACTCTGACTTGCTTGTTTTCCCTACCGTTGCCCAGGAAGCGCTTGGTCGGTGCGCCGTTGAGGCGATGGGGTGTGGGCGCCCGGTCGTTGCGAGTCGCATTGGTGGCCTCCCTTATGTCGTGCAAGATGGTGTCACAGGTCTACTAGTGCCACCTGATGATCCCATCACACTTGCACGTGGAATCGCGACACTTCTTGATGATCCCGATCTGCGCATACGTATGGGCCGCGCGGGCCGCAACGTGTTTCTGCAGCGGTTTACGTGGAGTGTGATGATAAAGCGCTATCGTGCTCTGCTAGGACCGACCGTTCTCCCTAACGTGCCATGGGGTTTCGAGGCCTTGGAGTCGTGATACGCCGCATCGGCTAGGTCAGTTTCATCGGACGCAAAGAAGTGCCGTACGCAGAAAACGGAACCCACGTGAAATGAACTCCGTGGCAATCGTTTACGATGACCGCCGGCGTCCCGAGACAACCGGTGTCTACTGCTATCGAGCGCTGCAAACGATGGTCGCGTCTGGACGTGTAGCCGAAGTCCAACACCTAACCCCAGATAAACTCGCCTCATCTGAGAAAGGTCGCTTTCAAACCTACCTCTTTGTCGATGACGGGCTGGCGTACCCTATTCCACGAGGATTGACCCCTTCAATCTGGTGGGCAATCGACACCCATCTGACGTTTGCCCGCTGCCTGGACAGGGCACGGCAAGCAGATATCGTGTTTGCTGCTCAGAGGGATGGTGCGGAACGGTTGGCTATGGCTGGCGTCAGATCGGTGACCTGGCTGCCGTTGGCCTGCGATCCAGAAATTCATGGGAGGCAACGGGCACGATCGGAGAAGCGATACGACGTGTCGTTCGTGGGAAACCAGGTTGGTAGAGAGCGAGTCGAGTTGCTACGTAAACTGGGGACCCAGTTTCCCAACTCGTTCATTGGGAGGCAGCGTATGGAGACAATGGCGGACACGTACTCCGCTTCGCGTGTCGTATTCAATCGCAGCGTTGCCAACGACATCAATATGCGCGTGTTCGAGGGCATGGCGAGCGGGTCTTTGCTCCTGACAAACAACCTGGCTCACAACGGCATGGAGCACCTATTTCGTGACGGAGTGCATCTTGTAACCTACGACAATTCAGAGGGTCTATTTGAACAGCTTCGATTCTACCTGAAACATGAGAATGAGAGTGAGAGTGAGGAAATTGCGGCCACGGGTTATCGCGAAGTCATTCGCAAGCATACTTACATTCATCGCATCGAACGAATACTGTCGTCGCTGGGTGGTGACGCCGATGCGTCCACTCTCGGCGCATCGCGAAAACGCTTTCGGCACGGCGACGCGCTCGACGCCAGTCCGGCCGTCTCCTTGGCCGCCCACCGTGAATCAGGCGGCGCATCTGACGTTGGCATGGCCGCATCTGCAGATGAGCCGACGGTAGCGCCTGCGCACATCCAACGCAGCGCTCTGAAGATCGCATACATAGGTGACTTCGTTTCTCCGGGCAAATCCGAACAGTATGCGACCGAAGCAATTAGGGCAGTGGGGCATCAAGTTGATGCGCTACATGATGCGGCGATTGCGTCAGCCGGCGAACTCATCGCCACTCTTCGTCGCGGTGGCTACGACTGCTTCGTGTTCCATAAGGGCTGCCTGGCCGCGTCGGCTCCTCGAGGGAGGTTGCGCCCTACGGGACACCAAATCGCCCATGTCTTGCATGAATCTCAGGTACCCGGCTTCACCTGGTACTTCGACCGAGCACACGCCTACGACTATGATCCGTCACGCATGGAGTGGATGCGTAGGGTGGCGCCTCTGTGTCGGCTAGCATTCGTCACCGATGGCGCCCTCGCGCGCACCGACTGGGCACGCTGGTACGTGCTTCGGCAAGGAGTCGCTCACAACACGGTGAGCCACCTCAATTACCCTGATGAGGAACGTTCGAACGTTGGCTTCATTGGTCAGGTATATGGTAGCCGTCACGAAGAACTGGCTCGAGTGGCGGCCAGGTACGAAGTGGGATTGATCCAAGGAGTGCTTGGTAGCGCTCTTAGCCACGCGATCGGCAAACACAAGATCATCCTGGGTCCCGCCTTCCCGAGCGCCCCCCAATGCTGGAGTAATCGGCTCTACGTGGTTCTCGGACATGGCGGATTCTTCCTTGCGCCGGAAGTCCCGGGAATGCGAGAGGAGGGATTCTTGCCGGGCACTCACTACGCGGCGTTGGACGACGATCCGCTTTTAATGATCAAGTATTGGCTCGATAGGCCGAAAGAGCGACGACGGATATCCCGTGCTGGGCAGACTTTCGTGTTAAACAACTGCACGTACGAACATCGTGCCAGGGAGATGATTTCGGCAATCAGGAGAGTGATCTAGAACGACGGTCGCACGGCAAACTGCACGACGATTCGACGGCCTTCGGCTCTCTGCTCTTTAGGCCTCCCTCCAAGCCGACGATTCGCAATCTGACATACACAGCTCCATCAATAGGCTCACAGGTGGTAGTGACACCCCCCTCCGTCGTGTGACGACTAACTAGTCAGCTTGCCATATGCAAGCTCTCGACGAAACATACTGAGTAACATCACTCGTGCTTGTATTTGCCGATCACTTCGGCGTGCGACGGAGCGGGTGGTGTTCGCGTTCAGCTCTGTTTCAGCAGCCACAGGCTACTGGGAGCATCTCGCACGGAATCGAGTGAAATCACACAGGACGCGTGCGAAAACACAGATGCTCGTGTGGAATCATGGAATCAGCACTGGATTGGGTGTCGCCTGTCATTCAGCTCACGACGGCCGGTGGATTTGGGGCACTCGTGTGGTACTTAGTTATCAAGCACATTCCAGGCATAGAAAGGCGTCACAAGAGTGAACGCGATGAATGGCTAGCATACATTCAAAAGCGGGACCAGGTGTCAGATGGTGTGGCCCGCAACTATATCGAATCCGTCGCGTCGTTACGCCAGGACCTCCAACGCATCGAAGTCAAGATCGATGAGCACGCAAAATCCTAGTCAAGCGATCCAGAACTTTCTGATCGCAGTGTTGATCGCTCTTATGGGGCTTGGCTGTGCGCTTGCCCTTGTGGTTACCCGTCGTCTGTCGGTTACCCCATCTCAAGTTCAAGAGGAAGTGCTTGCGCTGCGAGAGCAAGTGTCGCATATCGAAGACTTGCGAACGGAAGCGACGATGTTGGTTTCGGTCTTGGAGAACTCCGACCTAGCAATTGTGGGGCTCGACTCGGTCGGTCGCATTACAGTCTGGTCTAGAGGAGCGGACCAGTTGTTTGGCATGACAAAGGACGACGTCATCGGATACAGCGTCGCGGTGCTGATACCCACATCCGCACGTGACGCCCACCGACTCGCGTTCGAGGCCGCAATGACAGCCCCTCGTAGACGACCCTTCCAGCAGATCGTGGAATGCGACGCCAGACATCGATCTGGTGAGCTCATACCGGTTCAAATGCACCTTTGGGGTGTGCCAGGTCAATCCGCGATGGCCGTTTTCTCGCGGCAGAATGGTGTGGATAACCTGTCGAAGCGCAAGTGAAACATATCGACGCCGCGCCTCACCGAACTACATATACACATACGCTGCTAAGACGAGCTAACTTGCTCTCACGATGATCGAAGTGCGCACGTGGCGATGCGCCGGGCCGTAACTCCCCGGTAATACCTGGCAGATCGACACAGAAGTATGACGATGGACACTCTCGCGCCGCAACCGACCGTCACGCATCGGATGCCCAGCAACCTATTTGCGATCACAGGCGGTTGATGGCCACATACCCACGGGATGGCTGGCACGTAATCGACGACGATTCGCCGTGCAAGCGTAAGATCGATGCGTACTGATTGGGACTTTTTAGAGTTGATGCGTCGGCTCCGTAGCGGAGACCAGTATGCACTCAACGCGGTGTTGCGTCAGCACTTAGAGTACGTCGATCAAATTGCGCGACGACAGGTAATCCAGTCGCAGATGGTGGACCTAGACCCGGAGGACGTGCGTCAAGCGGTCGCCCAACGGTTCTTGGAGAGGGCCGCGTCGTGCCAATTCAACTCACCGACGCAGGTTCGCGCCTACCTTGCGACATGCGTCTCGAACTTCATTCGCACCCACGCCACACGGTGTTACCGGACTAGGCGAACATCTGTCAATCCGCATTGCCTTGGCACTCTCATTTCCCGGACAACGTCGGCTGTTTCTCAGAGCGAGACCGTCAGACAAATCAAGAAGCTAACCAATAATACGGAATGGTGGTTAATTTGCCAAAAAGCCCAAGGCGCAAGCTGGAAGGCGATCGGGGAGGCTCTCGGGGTTAGCGAATCAGCCGCTAGGATGCGGTTTGTCCGCGTGAGGCGCCGCGTTGTCCAAGAGATGACCTGCTCCAATAGCGACGGGCCTGGGCTTAACAAATAGTGGCGCCATGCATGTTTGATTTGACAGGCCGTTCCTGACGGCGGTCTAGATCTAGCCACTTGCCAGTTCAAGGCCAACCGATAAAGGGGAAACGATGGATGCCACCACGGCGGTTCAACGCAATCCGCAGCGACATTTTTCCGGCACGGGATACCATCGAACGGATTGCCGACTCTGTCGCTGTGACCGGCTGAGGATGGTTCTCGACTTCGGCATGCATCCACACAGTGGTGGTTTTCCTTCGCAGGGCAAGCTGGACGAAGCCGAGCCGGTCTTCCCACTGGCCGTCAACCTCTGTCAGGGCTGCGGGCATGCGCAACTTAGCTATGTCGTTGACCCAGCCTATTTGTACGAAGAAGGCTACCTGTACGACCGTGCGACCACCGAAACAGGCCGGCACCACTTCCACACGTTGGCGCGCGACCTCGCAACTCGGTTCGACGTCCCGAGATCTTCGTTGGCCGTCGACATAGGCAATGTCGGCAGGGTGCTCACGAGCTTTCGCGACCAAGGCTTGTTGGTTCAGGGCGTTGACCTAACACCGAGAATGGCTCAACTCGCCGCTAACCGAGGCATACCAACAGGCCGGTGCTTTTCCGGGAACGTCGCAGCTGAGATTGTCGCCGATCACGGGCGAGCTCAGATAGTCACTGCCACAAACGTTGTCCACCAGATTGACGAACTTGACGATTTCATGTTTGGAATCGACAAACTGCTGTCCAAAACAGGAGTGTTCGTGATTGAAGTGCCTTACTTCCGTAGAGTTGTCCAAAACCTCGAATATGACACGATCTACCATCAACATCTCTCATACTTCTCGGTCACACCTTTTGTGAGCTTCGCCGCACGACACGACATGGAGGTCTTTGACGTGATCGAACCCGAGAAGTGTGGTGGAATCGTTCGGATTCTCCTCAGCCGCGTCGGCACACGGTCGCCGTCACGCGAAGTCCATCAGATCATGGCGGAAGAGAGTGAGTTCGGACTCAGCAAGGCGCGGCGACTATCCACTTTTGCTGAGCAGGTACACTGGCGCCGCCACAACCTGGTTGCCTTACTGCAGGCCCTGAGAGACGGCGGGAGCACCATTGCTGGTGTTGGCGCGCCAGCGAGAGGATCGACTCTACTAAACACCTGCGGCATCAACGCCTCAGTGCTGACGTTTACCGTTGAAGAGAACCCCCTCAAGGTCGGTCGCTACATTCCTGGTTCGAGAATACCAATTGTCTCTGACGCTGAGTTGCTTGAGGCGCGTCCTGATTACGCCCTGATCCTCTCTTGGAGGTCCGCTGCGGAGGTGATGCGCCACCTGGCTGCGTTTTGTGATCACGGTGGCCGCTTCATTATCCCAATCCCAGAGCCAACTATCATGTGATACATGTGTCCTATTCGTTTGTAGAGTTCATCCACAACGACCACGGTGCTCTTGTGCTTACGGCCGTGCAGATTCGTGAATCACTTCGGCCTACTTCGATTGATGGTAAGTCGTCAATGAAGAAGACGGTGGATAGCAAAAGTCGGGCTCAGCTCGGCGCGCACGCAGTACTGTCGCTGCCGTCATTGCGAACTGCCATCGGGATCGTCCATCCGCACCAGCAGCCACTGTTGTGTCTGGCCGTCCTCGAAGTGCACCAAAGCGGGTGCTTGGTCCTGGGTCAGATCCGAGATCCCTGTTTCCATCACGGGCCACGATTTGCCGGCAACAGTCCATGCAGATCGCTGCGATCGCTTGTCCACGACCCCTTCGACTTGTTGAACGCGATTCGTGCCCATGTTCTGAAGCGTCCCCGTGATCACGCCATCTTTGTTTACTTGCAATTGAAGATACAAAGTTGGTGGCGGCCCCGAAGCTTGGCCGTCCTGGGTAATCGCGAAAACGCCCAGCGAAAGCCAATCCGCCTCCTGCGTGTCTGCTGGAACTCCCGGTCCACCGGTTGCAATCGTTTGGGCCTGCTGGGCGTATTCTTGGGACGTCGCAACCACCTGGTCGCCGTAGTAAACCGAGTCGCCTTCGTAATAGACGTTTTCTCCATAACTGTACGACGCCGGCTGAGACCACCCCCACGGGAACCAAGCGGTGACCATCACCCACGTGGCCCAGCGATACGGGCGATTTAGGCGCCAAGCTGCCCAGGAGGGATGGTCGACCCAGAAGTCGAAGCGAGGACGATTGTCTCGAAACTGCTCATGCACTTGATCGCGTCGCTGCACTCGCTGATCTCGCCGCTGCTGTCGGTTGTCAATTCGGTCCGGGCGATTGTCTCTTGTGGGGCGCGAGGGACGCTCGCCGGCGCCGGGTCGATCGCCCAAGCCAGGTCGCCCCACCGGCCGGCGCGCCGGTAGCGGTTCGGCGCTCGGCCGATCTCTCAAAAACGCCGCAGCCGCACCACCAGCTGCACCCGCGGCAAGATTTGCACCGCTGCCTCCGAAACTCGGCCGGCTGCCGCCACCTGGTCGCAAGTCCAAGAAGTTCTGCAGTTGCGATTGGCTGGGTCGAGTGCCAGGCGCGGGGCGAGCGCCTGTCGCGGGACGTGATCCAGGCGCAGGGCGAGCGCCCACCGCTGGGCGCCCGCCAGCGGCCGGCCGCGAGATGCTCGGTCGGGTCGGCGTTGAGGGACGAGAAACCGAGGGACGAGAGACAGAAGGGCGCGAAACGGAGGGTCGAGAAACTGGGCGAGAAACCGAAGGCCGGGAGACTGGCCGACTCATCGACGGGCTGCGCGAGAATCCACCTCCGCCCCGATATCCGCCGCCGCCCCCTCCTCGAAATCCACCCCCGCGACCCCCTCGCGCAGAGGCCTCGGCTGTCAACAGCAGCGCCAAACCCAAACAGAGCAGCGTAATCGTCCGTCGACTCGGTTTGCCGTTCATCTCACGTCTCCTTCGAGTATCCATGGTCTTGATCCGAAGTTGGCCGATCGTGCCACCGGCCGGCGGAGGAGCCACCTACTTTGGCGAACTGCGAACAATGACAATCTCATCAGCGTTGGGGAGCATTTCGCCGTCGACAATCCGGTTAACCTGTCGCCATGCGAAGCTGTTCTCGTCTAAGGGCCTCATGATGGACGTAGAAGAAGCACGCCTGCCGTCTGGCAGTGTGGCCGTTGTCTGAACGGTCCATTGTCCATCAATTCTCTGCCACTTCCCTTCGTTGAATCCTCCATCGGAATCGAACACCCACGAACGAATCTGCTTGCGTGCCGGGTCCCAACCGATAATCTGCATGCCGCCCATATCGGTGACCATCCCGACCGAAACCGTAAACGAACGGACAATAAAGTTCTTGTTGCGCGCCCAGTGGCACTCGGTTGCCACGACGCCGTCGTCAGCCTGATCACTCCATTCACCGATCATCCACTCCAACTCCTTGAGCTGCTCGTAGTGAGACGGCGGTGATACGATCTCCTGTTCAGAAACTCGATCAATAAGCCACTTCCCCTCCCGTTTGACGTAAACGGCACTGTAGCTGCTGACAACTGGGGGGCTGTCCGGCTTGGTGATGGTTGCGGCACCTTGCTCAATAGCGACACTCGGCGAGACAAACTCAAGCGACTCCACTTTGATGTCCAACCGCCCGTCTTTCTGCGTCTCGAACACCTCCTGGAACTCCCTTTCCAACGCGTCACGCCCGGCAATCCGCTGGCCGCTTGTTCGATCGATGTACACCCCCTCGGGCGACCAATGAGCCGCCAAAGCTTCAGCGTCTTGCGCGTTGAACGCTGCGACATACGAATCCACGCTCTTCTCGATCATGGTCCGATCGCCGGGTGGCGTATCGGCAGCAAGCTTCTCCGCTGCCAGGGTAGACCCCACCGACAGGAGGATGACGGCCAAGCTGGCCGCCAGGATGCTGATCTTGTCGTTGTTCATGTCGTCCTCCATTCATCAAGCTTCTATCGATTTCTTCTGATATCGCACCACCGTGGTCGTACACAGTCCGGTCCCAAGTTGCGGTCCGATCGTTTTTTTGGCCGACGCTCGTTCACTCCTCACGGGGGTAGATGGCCCTCCAATCCTGCTTCATATCCACGACGGTCCAACCTCGGTCTCTGGCTTCGTCAAGGGCTTTGTCAAGTCGACCGATGTGTGAGTCGCGGTCGTAGGCCCATTCCCGGTTAGCGTCCGTGTGATGGACAAGCAAGCAGAATCGAGGGCCTTTGCCAGCCGCAGTCAGTTGCAGCATCTGCAGGTCGCCGTCGGAGTTGCCAAACGCGGCAATCGGGCGGCGACCGATGAACTTGTGAATGCCGACCGGCTTGCCCGCTTTGTCGTCGATGAAATCGACCTCCGGCAGACGCAGGAGAATTGGTTCTCCGTCGCGCAGCTCGAACGTCGTCTTGATGCTGCTCCCGACGACTTGCTCTGGCGGAATGCCGTAGACTTGCTCTGCCCACGGTCGCATGAACTCGATTCCGCCGCCAGAGACGATGAAAGTCTTGAAGCCACTGGCACGAAGGTAGGCGAGCAGTTCGAGCATCGGCTGGAACACCATCTCAGTGAACAGACGACCGGTCGTTGGGTGTTTGGCAGTGGCGATCCAATCGGTGACAATCTCGCTGAACTCCTCCGTGGTTATTCCGGCATGAGTGGCCATGACTAACTCGAGCAAGGCCTTCTCGCCACCGGCTAACGCGGCTTTTGCGTCGCCTTTGAGCACTGACGCGAAGGGCTCTTGTGTTTTCCATTCGGGATGCGCCGGAGCAAGCGCTTTCACGCGATCGAAGGCGAAGATCGCCTGGAAGTAGATCGGCTGTTCGGCCCAAAGCGTGCCGTCGTTGTCGAACGTCGCGATGCGTTCTGCGGGTGAAACAAAATCCGGCGAGCTGTTCTCGGTTACCTTTTCGACAAAAGCGATGATGGCCCGCTTGGATTCCGTGTCGTTCCACGAAGGCAGCGGGTCCGCAGCCCGAACGATCGCCGACCCGGTTAAGTACACGGTAACCACGCCGGCAAAGATCCGCGCGATGAATCCCATTGGCGCGCTCATGGGTTCTTCCTCGCAGTTGAAACATCGAAGAGGGCGGGGCAGCTCCGCCAGCAAACCGCCCCGCCCCAGATGCTGGAGTCACCTACCCTGCACCGGTGCTGACAACGCCTGCAGCGCCTGATCGGGGCCAAACGTGGCGCTCGGTTGACTGGGCGGGAACTCCTTGAATGTTGCGATGAACTGGCCCACCACTGTCTGAGCCGGCACGAACGTCCAGAGCTTGTCAGCGTACCAACGAAAGTACATCTTCGAATCTCGCATGAATCGCTCGTACGGGTCCTGTCGCAGATTGATCACGTAGGGCATGTTCACCGACCGCACGAAAGAGTCCTGAAGATTGCCCTCCTGCACTTTAAAATGGATCTTCCAATTATCGACTCGGACGGCATTCAGGCTGGCATTGTCGTCAAAGTAGAATATCTCCCGTCGTGGCCCCTTGTTCACCTCGCCCTTGAAGAACGGCATGCAGTTATAGCCATCGAGGTGCGCTTTGAACGTCTTTTCGCCGGCCGTGTGACCACGCTTGAGCTTCTCCTTGATCTCAGGATCGCCAGCCGCCGCCAGAAACGTAGGCATCCAGTCCTCGTGGGACATGATGTCGTTGATTACAGTGCCTGGTTTGATCACGCCCGGCCAGCGAACGACACACGGGACGCGCATGCCGCCTTCCCAAGTCGTACCCTTCTCGCCGTGGAACGGCGTGCATCCGCCGTCCGGCCAGGACATGACCTCAGCCCCGTTGTCCGTTGTGATCACCACGATTGTGTTGTCGGCGATCCCAAGGTCGTCGAGCTTCCCGAGCAACTCGCCCACCACCCAGTCGAACTCGGCCATCCCATCGGCGTACAGGCCGAAACCAGATTTGTTCTCCCATTCCTTTGAAAGTCGCGTCCAGACGTGCATTCGCGTCAAGTTGTGCCAGAGGAAGAACGGTTTGTCGGCCTTGTGAGAACTGTCGATGAACTTAAGCGACCTACTCAAAAGGTCCTTCTCAACGGTCTCCATGCGCTCTCGGGTCAGCGAACCGGTATCTTTGATGGTCTGCTTGCCAACCCTACCGAAGCGCGGATCTACAGTGGGATCGTCTTCGTCGGTGGCCCGGCATTCGAGGACGCCACGCGGCCCGAATCGCTTTGCGAACTCAGGGTTCTTGGGATAATCGGGGTCTTCGGGCTCCTCCTCCGCATTCAGGTGATAAAGGTTGCCATAAAACTCGTCGAACCCGTGGACTGTGGGCAGATAGTCGTTGCGGTCGCCCAGGTGGTTTTTTCCGATCTGGGCGGTTGCATATCCGTGTGGCTTGAGCAAATCGGCAATAGTCGGGTCGCTTGCCTGCAACCCCACTTCGGCGCCCGGCATACCGACCTTCAGCAAGCCGACGCGGTAGGGGTGCTGGCCGGTGATGAACGCCGCCCGCCCGGCAGTACAACTCTGCTGGGCATAGTAGTCGGTGAACATCGCGCCTTCTCGGGCAATCTGGTCAATGTTCGGTGTGCGGCCTCCCATCATGCCGCGATGGTAGCAACTGAAATTCGACCAACCGATATCGTCCCCAAAGATGACGAGAACGTTCGGCTTCTTATGTTGGGCCAACGCATCGTCGGCCACTCCAACCAACAGGCCGACCCCAAGAAACATGGCTGTGAAAAATAACCGCAGGTGCTGTGTGGACATGTTGACACTCCTCGTCGTGTGAAACCAAAAACCCTGCCCCGGCCGAACCCGACGCCGGTGCGTTCATCGAAGTTGTTTGCCTCCTCGGTTTAGTCGGGGAAACCCGCTGACCAGATCGTGCTCGCGGAGACGCTTGCTACGACAGGAAACACGGCAGAGATTCCACGAATACGGGCGGGCCTGAACAGTCCTACCCACCCCTGCGAGGTCGTGCAGCTTTTACGCTTCACAAACCGCGGACATCGACTCACCCTCCTGCTCGGAGGTCGTGCGGCCTTTATGCCTCATGCAGTCCGCCAAACTCTGGCGAGTTCGGCTACGCTGCAAATCAGCCGCTGGGCGTTAGCCCACGGTTCCCCAGCGAAACCGACGCGTAGCGTTCGGCGAGGGCCCCCCTCTCCGGCCCTTCGGGCCGACTCTCCCCAAGGGGAGAGTGAAGAAGGATGAGATCACGCACCAACTTAACCCGAATTATTCATGAGCGATCTGCTGCGAGGTCGTAAGTCCATCCGTGGCTTCGTCATGCTTCACAATTCTCCCTTGACGTATTGCTTCTAATACGCCTGCGGAAGAATTGCTCGCCTTCCTTGCCACGAACGTACTTACAACCTCTCGCCACGATCTTCATGAATAATCCGGGTTAAAAGCTGCACAGCCTCCTGCCTGGGAGGATTCGATGAGTCTTCGTTTCTGCGCGAACCACGTGCCGCATGCAGATTTTGCGGACTTTTCGAGAATTCCTGCCGTGGCGGCAGTCTACCCCGAACGGGGGGGTCTTGCAAGTGTCTACCGGGAACGTTGTCCTGCCGGTGCACCCACGGATGGCGAACCGATTCTTCACGCAGCAATCGTAACCAGCAGCTCGAGAACGTCGGGGTCGCGGCGACTACAGATCCATCTTCGCACGAACTCCAAACACCAGCGCGGTGTCCACACCGCGGCGAGCAGGGTCGATGATCTGCAGGTCCGGACTGACATGCAACCAGGGAGTCACCGCGTAGTTGTAGAACAGTTCGACCCCTTGGCCGTGGTCGGTCAGGAAAATACCGGGAAGGGCACCGCTCACCCGCGCATAGAACCAGCCAACCCCGAACGTGTCCGCCTCGCGGCCGCGAATCGGACTGCTGCCGCCAACACCAAAGCTGAAAAACCAAGCCAGGGGATTCGTATCGTCGTCTGCCACCCCAGCCCGGCCGAAAACACCCCAGCCGTGAGTCGGGTCACAGGGATCGGCAACGAGATATTGGTCAAAGTTCCAGTACAACGACCATGAATCGGATCCGGTCTGGATTGGCGTACCGGGCGGGACCAGTAGCCGGCCCAGATTCGGCACTTCCCGACTGCTCCAGGAGCCGCCGATCAGTTGATGTCCCGGTCTCCCGAGGAAGTTGGTTGGCAGCCGCAGTTCGCTAGCCAAAGTGACTCCTTCGCCGAACAGATCGGTGGGACCTTCGGTTGCATGGTCAACGGGATCAAGCACCATGAACGAGAAGATCGGCTCTTGCCCTTCGAGAAGCATCAACCCCGCGCCGTACGTCGAGTAAGGAACGGTGCGAAAGGCGATCGGGTTGACGACGAACGCCGTGTTCATGAACTGGTTCTTGCCCCGGCCGTGAGCGAAAGCGTTCATGTCACCGTCAAGCGTGTCGAGCTTGCCGGCGAACACCGCGACTCGTTCGGACAGGAATTGCGTCAACAAGAAGTTCGTCAACGCAGTTTCCTGTGCGCCCGGCGTCGGCAGTAAACCTTCGTTGTTGGCCGCCAGAATCGCGCCCGTGTCACGGTTGATGAATCGACCGAACTGCGACTCGCCACGCAGCTTCAGAAAGAGGCCCTGCCACGCCCCCAGCTTACTAGCGTCCATGTTGACGACGTAGTCGGAGTGACCACCGTACTTGAAAGTTTGCTGCAAGCCGCCGCTGGTGACACCTTGATAGTATTGCGTAACGTCGCCCTGAAATACGATGCCGTGGGTCGCAAGCGAAGTGCGCCGCCCACACCAGTCGCCTGTCAAGGTGGAGCGGCACCATATGCAACCAGCATAGTCCGGCAGTTGGGCGGCCGGCGTCTCACCGCATGCATCGTCGCAGCATTGGGCGTGTAGCGCGTTTTCGGTGAAGAAAGTCCTGTTGTGGACTGTCGTCGAGACGAAGGCCACAACCAAGATCAACAGTCGGGCCGTGCGGAATCCGTTCACAGTGCTCTACCCCCCCCCGTCATGCCACATGCACTACAAGCGTCGTTGCCCTATATCGGCAGATCTCATGTTCCGACCTGATGTTGTGATTGAGACCGATCGCTGAAAGCCGCACAACCGCACCAAACGAAACGGAGAACCGGAATAATCCTTACCGTCGGTTGTTGCGAATGCGCATTTTGATGTTGCGCTTTTCGCGGCGCGGCAGGCGAAAAGCAGGCGAATTCTCTGGGTATTTCGGAACCCGAAGCGTAAGCGAGGGGGAGTTGGCGTACCGACGTAAGGTAATCCCTCGCTTACGCTTCGGGTTACGATTGAGCCGAAAGTGCAACTTCAAAACATGCACCCCCAGCGAGGGGGTCGTGCAGCTAGTACGCTTCATGCGTTCCGCCAAACTCTGGCGAGTTCGGCTACGCTCAAATCAGCCGCCGGGCGTTAGCCCACGGTTCCTCAGCGAAACCGATGCGTAGCGTCCGGCGAGGAGGGCTCCCCCTCTCCGGCCCTTCGGGCCGACTCTCCCCGAGGGGAGAGTGAAGAAAGCTAGAAACTGCACGACCTCCAAGCCGAGGGAGAGAGCACTTGGCGAGTCGCGACGACACGTGCAGGATATCGCTGGAAGTGGTAACCTCATGTGACGAGTTCGCAGCCATATTTGCCTCCAGAATCTCGGTGACATTCTCGCCGCGCGAGTCAGGAGCAGAGGGAGTAGACTGCGGCGCAACGACAGGACGAAAAGCAAGGACGACTGGAATGGATTTTGTATGGAACGACGGTGGCCGTGCCGCGAGCGGGTACGTCGGCGTGACGGGCGATTGCGTCACTCGCGCCATCGCCATCGCTACAGGAAAGGCCTACAGAGACGTTTACCGAGCATTGGGCGACGCGTCCCTGAAGTCGCCGCGGAATGGAGTTGCAGCCGATGTCGCAGATT
Source organism: Pirellulaceae bacterium (assembly GCA_965223305.1). Lineage (GTDB taxonomy): Bacteria > Planctomycetota > Planctomycetia > Pirellulales > Pirellulaceae > CBDCWT01. Next base: position 156,114 of record CBDCWT010000045.1, read on the forward strand.
TCTTCTTGGGGAAACACGGCTGGCGGTCGTTAGACGGATTCGGCAGAGAGTTCGTCGTTAGTGATCTGCCTAGGGGCGTTGTCGTTCTCCACCTCAGCCGGCGCAACGAAACAGGGCAACACCTTTGCACGGTGATCGACCATGTTGTTCACGACACCTGGAACCCCGGCGACGAAGATGACTATGTCGTTGAGCGCTATTGGACGCGTGCGGGCGCTGGCCGCGATGCCACCATGCCGACCTGTGGCCCAAAGCGCCATATCAGCCAAGAGCAGGAGCTAACCCAAAGAGAATTCGATCGAGTTTTGCAGCGTCTCCGTGCGCTCGACAACACGGCCAACAATAACGCCAGTACAGAGGGCGAAAAACGAAACGCGCTCAGAATGATGCAGAACCTGATGTTGCGTCACAATCTGAGCCGGGATGACATTGTGGATGACGACGACGTGAAGCAGGTTCAGTTCACACGCATCGCCTGTCCAGTCAACGGCCGCCGGGCGTGCAATTGGGAACGCAACCTGGCATGGTATGTGACCCAGTACATCTTTCCCACGATTCAGTGGTATTGGGGTACGAGGGGCCACCGCACGTTCTTTTGGTTCTATGGTCCATTAGATGATGTAAAGAACGCGATCGCGGTGTTCCGCGAGCTGCTCTTAACGATTGCCGCGGCAGCTCAGCTCCAGTACGGTGGCCATGTGCGCGGCAGCGGTGCCTCTTACGCGGAGGGTTACGTATCTGGCCTCCCGCGTTCGGAGAGCGCCCCGACCGGCGAGGAGCCGGAGGTCATGAGCGAGCGTGCCCTGATACAGACCCGTACGATAGCTGTGCACTCGGCCGCCGACGAATGGCTGGCTTTGGAATGTAACGTCGAACTATCGACGACTCGCGGCAGTGGACGGAGCCAACGCGATGAAGCCGCCTTGCGCCGGGGAAAGCAACACGGCGCAACGCATGAGCTGCAGGTCCCCGGCCGCCGAAAGCGAATCACCAAGCAGTAGTTCTGATCACGCCCACACCGGCAAGTACCTAGCGAACTTCCGAGAACCTCCCACTTTTTCGTCCGGCTTGATCAATCCAGCCTCAATCGCTGCTGTAATCACTTGAGAAACACTAGCCGATTTTTTCTCTGGCAGATGAAACCGCTTGCGCAACGTCTGATTCGTCATCGGTTTGGCCATCACCCACCTCAATGCGCAGTGTTGATAGCAGGCTCTGATGCGATCCGCTCGATCCATCTCGTTGAAGCCTCTCAGGCCAAAACTCCGAACAATCGTCCGTTCGTATCCCGCGCGAAAGTCGGGGCCCGGCAACTGAAAGACTTCTGCGGCAGTGATGACTCGGTCGATGCCGCTTCCCTTCTCTTCACAAACGTGCATCCGCCGCATTAGGTCGGCGAGGCGTTCATTCCGCGACCGGTAGCTGTCAATGAACCTCTCAACCGGCACGATCGGCTCACCAGGGTTGGAGATTTCGAGCCGGTTCGAGTAGACCTCGATCATCAGCGACGTACCCTCGATCATCAGATCTTGATGAATCAAAGCGTTGGCCACCAGCTCACGAACAACAATCTCCGGCACCAGTTTCACTTCCTTTCGCAACGCGTCTTCGACAACCTCGCTCTGAGGCAACTGAGCCATGATGAACTTGACAAGCCCCTTGAACCCGACCGCGTAGCCTTTCGTTCCCAGCTGGTCGAGTCGAGTTTCCAACCTGTCCGTACCTGTGTAAACCACGACTCGCGGCGCTTTGCGGAACAGTTCGGGAAAATCACATAACCGCTTGGCGAGCAGAAGCCCGCCTAACCTTCGAATGGCTAGTCCGTCATCGACTGCGTCAACAAGCTGTTCTTGTCTGAGTCGATCGATGACACCAGATCGATGGGACGGATACGGCAGATCAAGCAGTTCGAAAAAGGCCTGCGTATCCAGCAGTTCAATGATGTTCTGGGCGTTCAATCGCGTCATTGAGTGCTGTTCCAACCACTCTGGCTTCCCTTCTTCGAAAATCCTCCGTAGCCGATCCTCGGTCATCGGAACTAGGTTCTCGCCCGAACGCATAAGGTAGGCCCCTTCGACGTCGTAGGCGGTCCCGCTGGGGCGAGAAGGAATGTGGAAGATCACGACGCGATTACCTTGGTGCTGGAGTTCTTCGACATCGACGCGGAATCGCAACTTGTGGAAGACTTTGCCTCTGATCTCCACTAGGTCGGGAAAGGCGGTCGAACCAACAACTGCCCTGGGCTGCGTATCGCTGACGCCCAGGATCAGTTTGCCACCCCCCTCATTTGCGAAGGCCACGCAGTACTTGAACAGTTTTTCCTTGTCGAAATGGCTCTTCGCTTCCTTGAACTCCAGATGCTCGTCCTCGCGCGGAGTCGCCAGCCAACGAGCGAACTCGACATTGGTCGTCACGCGGTCGCCTCCACGGTGCTCTGAGCGTCTGCCGTGCAGAGTGCGCCGCGTGGGTGATCGGCGGTGCTACGGAGGACAGCAGCTTGAAAATGATGCCCGGCCGAGGGTCGTGATGCCCGGCTATCTGCGACCAGCTCCGGCAACTCTCCTCGACTCGGCAGACAGCCCGGTGCTGCTGCCAGAACCGTGTCGACGTTGCCTCCGATTCTATTCATCCGTTGACGAACTCTTCCTGCCCGTGCGAGTGGTCGAAGCGGCAGCTATGCAGGGCAGAAAACGGTCGCCGGAAAGCTGCGAGCGGGAGCAGCTAACACGACTGATCACTTCGTATTCTAGGTGATGGGGACGGGAATCCGCCACCGCAGGTGAGTCTCACGGCTGCGCGTGCTCAAGCCAAGAGCAACAATGAGTTGAGCCGGCAGGAGATGGAGAGTCTGCTCGGCGGGATTCGAAACCGTGGGCTAACGCCCAGCGGCTGATGGAGCGCTAGCTAGCGCCATCGATACGAGCGAGCATTCGCGATCGGTTCGTGCCAAGTCGAACAGCTGCCGACGGCCAAATGCCAAATACGCTACAAGCGGGGCGCGTGACCCTCGTCCAAGATGCGGAGCACGCCGCCGCGTGCCTGCACGTGCAATCGCGCACCGTCTGCGATCGTGGTCAGATCACCCGTGACTTGGCTGATCACGGGCACACCGCACTCGCGCGCGACCTGTGCTAAGTGATGGGATGGTTGCCCCGGTGAAACCACCGCCTTGACGAGCGTCAGGATCGAGTGCCAATCGGCATAATGAAACGCCTGCTGATGCGGAAGCACAAGGATGTCGTCCGGCCCAAGCGCGTCGAGCAATGCCGGATCCGCCAGGTCAGGCACGTGTCGCGCAACACCAGTCACCTCGCCCGTCCCGATGCCCTGGCCAGTATATCCTTCTGAAGCAACCTGCGAACTCTCGGACCCATCAGTGGCCATGGCTGCCGGCGGCGGCGAAACCGCGGCCCCAAGGGTCGGCGGTGGCGCGAGCCGCAGCCGCCGCTGCTGCTCCCGCCTGCGGTGGCTGACGAGTTCTCGAAACGAGGTCGTCGCTCCCTCTTGGACCAACCGCTCCAGATCCTCTCTGTAGAGCAACAGTACTTCCTCCGCGCAGTCCAACAGTTCTTCCTCGCAGAGCCGCTGGCCCACTTGCCAAATCAGCTCTCGCTCCCACAACATACCGGCTGCCAACTCGTGGCGATCGTTCAGCGCCTGCCCCCAGTAGCGCGCCCAGTGCAACATCTTGTCGAAACGTGGAAGGTCCTCCGGAGCTCGTTCCGCGAGTTTTCCACGTAGCTCCCGCTCGGCTTCATCCCGCCTCGCTCGACTCTCCATTTGCGCCGACTCGACAGGCTTCGAAACCCCCCGCAGCGCGCATCGTATCGTGTGCATCAGCGCCGCAGATTCAGAACCTGCCCTCCAAAAGGGTGGCCTATCTAGCCAGCTGAGCGGTGTCTTGCCAAAACGCCAGCAGAACGAGTCGAAGTTCGCCAAGAACTCGCAGTCAGGATGATTCGAGCGCAGCTCAGGTAGCACTCGGTCAAGACCGAGTGCGGCGAAAGCAGTGCGGACACTCGCTTCCTGGATCGAGCTGCCGAGCTCCTGAAGACCTTGTGTGACTCTGAAGGTGTAGGAAACCATCCCCCCGCCGATCAGGAGTCCCGTCTCGCACTTCGAATCGAACCTCCTCACGAAATCGCTGAGCAACATATCACACATCCAACCCAACCACTGCGGTCCGCTCCAGGCGAAAGAGTTGAGGTCCTGATCCTGATCGCGGATCCGCAGCATCGTCGGAATCAGCTCCGCTGCGCTGGCTGTCTCTTGTATTGCCGTCGCCGCGGTTCGCGAGATCTCCGCCAGCTCATCGGGATAGCGGTCCCATCGCTCTCGATAACTCGGCTCATTTCGATCCAACCAAGCTTCGTACTCCGATGGATCGTCGAAATAGTCGGAGAACATCGGCGGGCGGTCCGCAAGCCAGTATCGATAGCCGTGAAAGTCGCGTTCTTCTGTACAAAACAGGCCGAGCACGATGTCGCGCGGCTGATGACGACTCCACATCTCCGCGTCGGAGAGATCGGCATACAGCGGGGTAATCATGCCGGCAGGCAGATCCGGCCGCAGTGGCACGATAAACTCGGCCCGCTGCCAGGTCTTGACACGATCGCCGTTCGTCAGCTGATGAGGGAAAAACGACGGCAGCGCCGTCAGCGGACGCGCCTGGATTACCCATAGACCTTCTCGAGAGAAGGCGAACTCGACGTCCAACCGCATCGAAAACTCTCCGTCCAGACGACGGGCCGCTTCCCAGAGTTCGGCGAACTGTCGATCTGTGAGCGCGGGTTCGCAGGAGGTGGAACCGGTCAAACTGTGTCGGCGAAGGCCGTCGCTGGTGGCTGCGACCAGCGACGACTTGGAAGTGACGTCGCGATCGATGATTGCGCCGGTATCCCATTCCATGCGAAACGAGTCACCGATTCCGCTGCCACTCAGCAGGTCGACGGCGAGCCCCGGTGTCGCGCGTGCCACGAATTGCCACGGGTCGCCCGTGTCGGGGTGCGCGGTGTAGATCACTCCCGAGCTGGTAGCACCGACGACGCGCTGCAAGATCACCGCCATGCTGTCCAGGCGAGGCTCGATACCCATCCGCCTCAGGTAGCGGAGCGCGCGAGGGGCCCAGGCGGAACTCCAACACTCGAGGATTCGCTGTTCGCACTGAACCAAGTCGGTAACACCCAGCCAGCTCTCGAAGACACCGGCGAAACTCGCAGCTTCAGAGTCCTCATAGATCGCAGACGAGCGAACAGCGAGACCAACTGAATTCCCGTCGAGAAGGTGAACGACGACCTCAGCGAGCTCCTCCTTCACGTCCTGAGGTAGTCCAGCCGCGCGCAACGCCTCGTCGAGCTCTCGATGCCGGTCGGCCAGCCGCTTGCTCTCGAGCCTGTCGAACGAGCCTAGATACTCGCGCACGCGTCGCTCGAGACCACTGGTCTCCAAAGTGCACTGCAGCGCCACGGAATCCAGCACGATGGTTTCGGGAACTCGTAGACCCAGAGCCTGGACACGCGCCAGGTTGCGTGCCTTGCCCCCCACTTGGTTGATCGAGCGGGCTACCGACAGCTCCGTGAAGTAAGTCTTCTGGTCTCCGTGTGTCATCCTGGATCGTTGTTCCTTGGTTAACCCGAATTATTCATGAGCGATCTGCTGCGAGGTCGTAAGTCCATCCGTGGCTTCGTCATGCTTCACAATTCTCCCTCGACGTATTGCTTCAATACGCCTGCGGAAGAATTGCTCGCCTTCCTTGCCACGAACGTACTTACAACCTCTCGCCACGATCTTCATGAATAATCCGGGTTAAGCCTCTCGACTCCTATCAAAGTTTCGTCAGCCCACAACTACGGAGCACATGTTGAGCCGTAGCTATCCGACCGTAGCCGAACTCACCAGAGTTTGGCGGATTGCCGATTCGTCCAAATTCTGGCGAATTCGGCTACCAGAAAGTACCAAACGGCGTCCGGGGACGACTCCCCCTCTCCGGCCCTTCGGGCCGACTCTCCCCAAGGGGAGAGTGACGAGAGACGAGGTCGCGCGCTAGGTCAAAGGTTGCACGACACCAGTCCTACGTGGAAAAAGCGGCTCCGCAGGAGCGTCGCCCTCCCGTCAGAGGGATCGTGCAGCTCTTACGCTTCATGCAGACCACCAAACTCTGGCGAGTTCGGCTACGCTGCAAAACAGCCGCTCGGCGTTAGCCCCCACGGTTCCCCAGCGAAACCCGACGCGTAGCGTGCCCCCTCTCCGGCCCTTCGGGCCGACTCTCCCCTTGGGGAGAGTGAAGAACGGAGAGCACTATAGCATCGCCAGCACTTCGTCCAGCAGCTCGGTGAATGACCAATCATCACTCGAACGGTCTCGGTCCTCGGCTAAGATGTCGAGCTGCGGGTCAGCCAACCCGACGTCCGAGTAGTCTTCGAACTCGATGGCTACCGGCTGCCGCTGCGCGTCGTCCTGCTCCCGCTCGACAACCGTCGCCTCGACCGGCAGCCCGGAGATCGCAACCCCAGCTGGAATCGCGGGAATTTGCGGGACTGGGATCAACGCTGCGAACTGAGCAACCAGCGAGGCATCCGCCGCATTCAGACGACCGTTGCCGCTGATATCTCCCAGGACTCCGGGATCCGTCAACGGAGTGTTGGCAAATCCCCCGTCGATCAAGGCGGCAATCCGGGCCACGCCAGCCGCGTCGGCCGCGTTGATGCGTCCGTTTGCCGTCACGTCGCCGAAGTAGGTCGCCACGTGCAAGGCGTCGTTGTCAATCGTCGGAGACTCGTTGTCGTTTCCATCGCTGACAATCAGCCCGTGGACGTCCAAAACCTGCTGGCGGCGATAGTTCTCGCTGGCGTTCGCCTCGGGAATCGAGGCCTGCAGGCTCGCAAAGTGGCCCTCTCCGGCTGTCAGTGGAGTCGTTGCAAAATAAACCACAATCGCCAGCCCCGGTGTCGACGTGTTGACAATCACCGACGCGCCCGCGGGTGCGTCGGGCCCGAGAGTGCCCCCCGTGATATTCAACAGCGCAGGGTCGTAGCTGATGCGCACGTCGATGGCCCTTACGTTGGTCCCCTCGCTGATCGTCAACGGAATACCCGTGGTGTCATCGGCAGGCAAATTCACTTCCTGGCCGGGCCCACGCACGATGTCCGGGATCCCGACCGTGACCGTGTTGGCTTCCGGCTGGGCAACCGCGAAGGTCGAAGAAAAGTCGTCGCCTCCTGTGCCGTCGCCGTTCCCGTCCAGCAACAGACCGCCGGTATCCTCAAAGCCATCGGTCGCGCTGCGGAGAGTGATCGTGTAGCTATCCGGAGTCAGCGGATCTCCGGACTTGATGAACTCAACCATCCGCTCGGCCACCACCAACGAACCGGCGACGGGTCCCGCCGTCGCGCCAGTTAGTACCACATCTGCCAGCCCCAAACCGGCTGTCTGCGAGTCGTAGAGGTTGAGGTCAGCGGTATCGATTGGGTTGGTGAACTCCACCTGAAAGCCGGTGCTCGTGGGCGTTACGGCGGTGACCGAGAAACCCTGTGGTTCGTCATCGTCCGCGATGCTTGTCGTTGCCTGTTGGGTGCCACTCTCGTTGCCGTTTACGACGGCCGCGATATCGACGATGACTGTCTCGTCGGGTTCATCCTGCTCGTCCTGGACGGCGGTCACAGTAACGGCGCCCGTCGTGGCGCCGGGGGCGATGACGATCTGAGTACCGGAGGCGTTGTAGTCAACTCCGCCCGTAGCGCTGCCACTAATCTCGAGCTCGACGGTTACCGGTACGGTCGTCGCCGCCGAGAGGGTCGCCGTGAAGTTGGCGACACCGGCGTCCTCCGCAATGCTGGCATTGTCAACCGACAGGCTCACATCGGGAACGATCGGTTCGTCATCGTCGGTGATCGTGGTGGTGGCCTGCTGAGTTCCTGATTCGGTGCCATTCACGACCGCGGTGATGTCAACGATGACCGATTCATCCGGTTCGTCCGTGGTGTCCTGCACAGCGGTTACCGTCACTGCGCCAGTTGTGGCCCCCGCCGCGATCACAATCTGACTGCCTGAAGTCGTGTAGTCGCTGGCCGCTGCCGTCCCTGAAAAGCCGAGATCGACGGTCACGTCGACCGTTGTGACCAGCGACAAGGTAGCCGTAAAGGTGGCCACGCCCGCTTCCTCGGCGATCGCTCCGTTGTCAACCGAAAGAGTGACGTCCGGCACCGGTGCCGGCTCATCGTCGTCGAGTATCGTTGCAGTGACCTGCTGCGTACCCGCTTCGTCGGCATTCGTGACACCCGCGATGTCCACGACCACAGTTTCATCCGGTTCATCGGTGCTGTCGTCGACGGCGGTGACCGTAACGGACCCAGTGGTGGCCCCAGCGGCGATCACAATCTGAGCTCCAGAAACGGTGTAGTCAACGCCGTCGGTCGCAGTCCCCGAGAAACCGAGATCGATCGTCACCGGTAAGGTGTGCGCCGCCGACAAGGTTGCTGTCACCGTAGCTGCACCCGCGGCTTCGGCAATCGAGGCCGGGTCCACACTCAAAGAGACTGCTGGTTGCAAGTTCTGGTTAATCCACAGTCGGCTGCCTCCGGTCCCGACGTTCGCCTCCCAGTAGTCCAGATCCCCGTCGCCGTCTACATCTCCCAAGGCCCCACCCTCGACGCGGCGGGCCACGTTGTCATTGCTGAAGGACAACTGCTGTCCACCCGAGAAGGAGCCGGCACCATCGTTCAACCAAACTCGTGTACCTGGATTCCAGAGATTCGCGACGATGAAGTCGAGGTCGCCGTCGGCGTCCAAGTCTCCGAACTCGACCGTTCGTCCACGGAGGGGCGGGTCTAGAGCCGGTAGCGATTCAGTGAAGTTGCCGTCGCCATCGTTCACCCAAATCCGTGTTCCCGTCGCGATGCCGTCGTTCTCGGCGGTCGTTACGGCGTCCAAGTCACCGTCGCCGTCGATGTCGGCGACGTCGACTTCTCGGGTGGAACGGAAGTTGCCGAGGGCCTGTCCGCTATCGGTAAAGACCCCACTCCCGTCGTTCATCCAGACACTGTCCGTTGGGCCGTTGTTGGCGGCGAAGGCGTCCAGGTCGCCGTCACCGTCGAAATCGCCGAACTCGAAACCAAATGCGGCGTTGCCGAGCGACTGTCCGCTGTTCGTGAATTGGGCGTTCCCGTTGTTGATCCAGACCCGGCTGGGACCGTAGGCGAGCCCCTGCATCAGATCGATGTCGCCGTCTGCATCGAGATCTCCGACGCTAATGCTGCTACCGCCGTCCAAGTTTTGGCCAGTGTCTGTGAAGATCCCGCTGCCGTTGTTCAAGGAGATGCTGCCCGTCCCCGCGATGTCCAAGTCGCCGTCTCCGTCGAGGTCGGCGAACCGCGGTTCGATACCACCTCCCTGGCCACAACTATTGGTGCAGTTAAGCGCCATCACCTGGCCCGAGTCAGTGAAGTTGCCGGCTCCGTCGTTCAGCCAGAGGAACTCCGAGCCTTCTAGCAAATCTAAATCCCCGTCGCCGTCAACGTCCGCAAACGCCGCCTGCTCGCCCTGGTTGCCGTTCATGAAAACCTGCCCGCTGTCTTCGAACTGGCCACTTCCCCCAGAGACCTCAGTGATGAACTGCCAGACACGCGGGTTGGCCGCACCGCCGGCAGTCGTGATGTCTGAGGTGACCGTCACCCGAACCCGCTCGCCAGGTGAGAAATTTCCCGTCGGATTGTGCGTGATCACTGGTCCTGCAACGCTCACCGTCGTATCGGACAGGAATCCACTCCGGCTGCCGTGAACGACAAAGGTATCCGCCGTCACGCTGCCGGCGTTGACGTCCATGTCGAATGTGGCCGAGACATCGGTCGAGACGGGCACATTGTGTGTATTCGCCAAAGGACTGACGCTGGTGACCGTGGTCAGCAGCAGCCGTCGCTCGAGGTGTTCGCTGATGAGAGGTCGTTGTAGTGACTTCTTGGCTGACCGTCGGCGTGAGCGAGTCGATTTCCGGGCAAGGCGGCGATTGAGCGAGCGTGTCATGAGGAGTTTTCCACCTGAATCTAGATCTTGAAAAGCAAATCGGAGACGTAGCCCCTGCAATCAAAACAGCATTAATCTATATGGACAATATTGCCGTGTCAAAAAACGCCTGTGCTGCGCGAGTAACAACGATCCACGTAGCAGAAAAGGGAACTCGACCGGTGTCGGCAACCGCCTTGGTCTTCCGTTCGCCTCTAGCCGCCGAGAAGGGCAACGCGGATTAGCCGGAATGCGTTAGCATCCGGTTTTGTAGGGGGGCTAACGCCGGCTAACGCGCTGCAGAAGGGCCGGAACAAGCAGCGAAAGAGATGTTGATTTCTCGCGTCACGTGACCGCAGCGCGGTTCCGGCGGAACTAGTCGTGTGCCGGAACAGCGCGGCGGGAAATCGTTCGCTGATCAATGCTCTTCGCGCCGCTTGTTCCGGCCTACTCGCTCGGGGAGCTTTTTCGCGCTCCGCCGCCGCAGGGCGCAGTCACCTCAAGTCGTGGACGGTGGCGGCCTTAGCCCGCGTCTGGGCCGGCAACTTCATTGCCAGTTCTTCCGCAGCCGATGTCGGCAGGCCGATTGGCACCAGGTCCCACACCAGGCCGCATAGTCGAAGTCCCAGAAGGGTAACGTAGGTGACGTCCAGCTCCCACCACTTGTGTCCGTGCGACGCAGCTCGCTGATCGGCGTGATGATTGTTGTGCCAACCGTCACCGTTGCTGATCAGCCCAATGAACAAGCTGTTGCGGGAGTTGCCGCGAGTTTCGTAATTTCGATAACCCCACACGTGTCCAATCGAGTTGACGCTCCAGGTGATGTGCCACACCAACACAGTGCGAACGAATACGCCCCAAACCAGCAGGCTGAGGCCGAACTGCACGCCAGCGATCCAAGAGCCATCGGGGCCAAGCCAGCCGATCCCAAATCCCACGAGATAGAAGAGAGCTGCGTGAATCCCGTAGAGCCAGAGCCAAAACCCATTGCGCTCTAAACGCAAGTAGAACGGATCTCGGAAGATGTCCCGCGCGTAGCGGTCGTAGGTCGCCGCGTTGCTGAACTGCGGACGATCTACAAACAACCATCCCATGTGGGCCCAAAAGAGTGTTACCGATGGTGAGTGTGGGTCTCCCTCTCCGTCAGAGTGTTGATGGTGGGCACGATGAGTCGCTACGAATTGGCCGGGCGTCTTTTCCAAACAGCAGACGCCCAGCACGGCGAGCAGGTGCTCGAACCACAGCGGACAGCAGAAGCTGCGATGCGACAGTAGGCGATGGAAACCAAGATTGATTCCCAAAGTCCCGAATACGTAACAACCGGCAACAGCCAGCACTACGCCAGTCCAACTGAACAACCACGGAGCTACCGCTGACAGTGCAGCCAGATGGATGCCGACCACCACGACGAGCACCATCCAATCCAGCGTGAGTCCCTTCACGCGAAAGGTCGCCATAAGGCATTCTTCCTGTAGTCTTGTTGCGGCGACGCTGCACTTGGCACGCAAGGGAAGGTGTTAACAAATAACGGACTATTCCGCGATCCCGATCTGTAGATTTTGTAGCGCCGGGAGGTGCGTCTGGACTGTAAGTTCAGTGCACATTTCACTACTTTCACTACGAGCAGTGGACTGCGGCCTAAACACCTCCATCCCCCCAGTTTCCCCTACCTGCACCAATGTCCCGGCAGCGCAACGTGAGGTGAGGAGTCGACCGCTTGCTTTCTCACGCTGCTCGGAGGATAATGCTGGGCCCATTTCACCTGACACTTGCCATACTGGCGGCCGTTGTTCGGCTACCCATTTGCTAGATGAATTGGCAATCGGAAGCCGGGTTCTAGAGCCTTTCTTTGGCCGTTTTGCTTTGAGAGTCACTCGCGATCAGCTCGACGTATGCCCAAAGACAGCCGCCCAAGACGAGGAATTCGAACGTGGCTTCCAAACGGGAATTGGAAACTGACTGGGCATTTTTCGCAGTGGAGCAGACCGGAACGCGGTGTTCTTGTGCAATGCTGCAGATTTTCTAGGGATTAGACAAAATGGCTGAAGGCACGATTAAACGGTTGACGGACAAGGGATTTGGGTTTATTGACACCGGCAGCGACAAGGACATGTTCTTTCACTCGTCGAACCTCGAAGGCGTGAGCTACGAACAACTCCGAGAAGGACAACGCGTGTCGTATACCGAAGGGCAGGGTCCGAAAGGTCCCAGAGCGGAAAACGTCAGGCCGCTCTGACTGAGTTGAATCGACACGCTTTTCCCTGTCGAATCGACGCTCGATACCCTCTATCCGGTTGACATAGCTGGTCGCGTGCCGGCTCGGTGGTGTGTTTTCGCGCTTGGAAGAATCAACTATCGAGAACATATATGCCAAGAGACAAAAACACTTTCGAGAAACATCGACGGGAAGTCGAGAAGAAACGAAAAGCTGAAGAGAAACGACAACGTCGACAGAAGAAGAAGGAACGCGCGAATCAGCCCGACGAGCCGGAAACCAATTCGGACCCCGAATGACGCCGACCGGCGGTGAAGTGCGGCTGTGGTTGTCCCAAAACAAGGTAGATCGATAGACGCTCTTCAGGTGCCGTAACTGAGCTACTTTGCGGACGGCTCACGGAGTGAGCCTGCTACTTTACGGGCAACGCAGCATGAAGGCGCTCACACTCAGACAGATCAACTCGCCACTGGTGGTGGAGGAGCGACCCAGCCTAGAACCGGCGCCCAGTGAGGTCGTCGTTCAACTGAAGGCCGCTGCGCTAAACCGCCGCGACTACTGGATTACCCAAGGATTGTATCCGGGTATCGCACCGCCTGTGGTGTTGGGATCGGATGGAGCGGGTGTGGTCTCTCGGGTTGGCAGCGAGCTCGACGAATCCAAGCTGGGAGAAGAGGTCCTCATCAACCCGGGACTCGACTGGGGCGACAACCAGTCAGTTCACGCGAGTGATTTTACAATCCTGGGCTTACCTCGCGATGGCACATTTGCCACCGAGGTCGCGGTTCCGGCATCACAGCTCTACCCGAAACCAGGTCACCTGAGCTGGCAGCAAGCGGCTGCGTTGCCGTTGGCCGGCGTAACCGCCTGGCGTGCCGTCTTTTCGCAGGGCCGGTTGGAAGCGGGAGAGTCAGTCCTGATCACCGGGATCGGTGGCGGCGTGGCCACGTTCGCATTGCAGTTTGCGTTGGCAGCCGGAGCCGATGCCTGGGTGACCTCTTCATCGCCGGAGAAAATTGAGCGGGCAGTCGAGCTCGGCGCGAAAGGCGGGTTCGACTACACCGACGAAGACTGGGCAAAACGTGTTGCAAAAGAAGCAGGTGCGCCCAATCTGATCATCGACAGCGCCGGGGGAGCTGGCTATCGGTCGCTCGTGAATCTCGCCGCAGCTGGTGGACGCATCGTCAACTACGGCGCGACGGCAGGACCGCCTGAGCAGCTGGACCTCTTCAAGGTGTTTTGGAAACAGCTGCGCCTGCAGGGGTCCACGATGGGCTCACCAGACGATTTCGCTGCCATGCTTGGGTTCGTCCAGGAGCAGCAGATCGCCCCGATCGTCGATTCGGTGATGCCGCTCAGCGAGGGAAACGAGGCCCTCCGCCAAATGGGATCCTCGCCACAGTTCGGCAAGTACGTCCTGGCGATCGAACCGGTCGATTGAGAGCGACCAGCTGCACCTCTCTGACGGGAGGGCGACGCTCCTGCGGAGCCGTTCTTGCCACGTAGGATTGATGTCGTGCAGCTTCTAACTTAGCGCGCGATTTCGTCTCTCGTCACTCTCCCCTCGGGGAGAGTCGGCCCGAACTCGCCAGAGTTTGGCGCATATTTGAGGTCATCCGTCGCGAAGCCGGGAGGGCGAGGCTCCTGCCGAGCCGGAAGCGCCGAGAAACCGTGGGCTAACGCCCAGCGGCTGATTTTGATGGTCGCCGGGCGATCCTGTTGGTCCTGTAGATCTTGTCAAGAAAACAGAAGACAGGATCAACATGATGCACAGGATAGAAGAGGACAAGCTCCACGGCAGGATACCCCAACACTCCCATCGCGACATCCGGTGTAAGACATTCGGGAGGGCGAGGCTCCTGCCGAGCCGAGACGCGTCGGAGTGCTGGTCACTGTGGCTAAACCTAAGGGCTAACGCCCAGCGGCTGATTTGCAGCGTAGCCGAACTCGCCAGAGTTTGGTGGACTGCCGATTCGTCCAAACTCTGGCGAGTTCGGCTACGACTCCTGGGCGCACGTGCGATCATTTCAGATATCTCGTCCCGCACATTTATTGCCTATTTCCGAAACATTTCTACATACCCAATTTCCCTACTCGGAGATACGCTTCTTCTAGTTCGGATCACTTATGAAAATCACTTGTCAATTCGCCTCGTTCGTGCCTTGCTGCGAGGGGCAGATCATACAGAACGAGGTTATCGATATTTGAAGTGAGGCGCGTGGGGCCGCACGCAAGCCTTTTCGAGGGTACAGCCGAGTCTCTCAGAGACTCGGCTGCCCTCGGAGGCCTGCTTCGAGAAATTGCCCACACCGCCAGCAGGCTCGTCGGGGGCAATGCGAGCCAACCAAGGGAGAGCCATCAACCCCGATGCACAACAGCTGGAAACTGACGTTCGTCTTAAGCTGTCTCGGCTACATGATCTGCGATCATGAAAAAGCGATCGGGGTAGAAACTTCGGAACGAAACGCAGAAGTGCTGGACGGAATCGACGCAAACCTTACAGCGCACTCGAACCACTCGCTGCTGCCCAATGCGCCTGTCACCTTCAAGATGGATGCAAGCAGCGGCGGTGGTTCTTATGGATTCACACACCAGCGGCTCGAGCTGGCACGGAAAGCTCTCAGCCGACAGGCGGAAGGAGCCGGTGTCGACGGGCTTCGGACCCTCAAGAACATCTGTCCCGTCCCAGTGAATCCTGGTCAGCTGACGGGCCCAACTCTGATGAGCCTGACTGTGAAAAACCAGGTAACTGGTTTCGATACGTCAGGTTTGAGTTTTGCCCCCCGCATACCGCAGAATGTCATGGCGTGCGTTTGTGCGTCAGAGATTATCTCAGCGGCACGGCTTGATCCTTGATAATGAAGGAGAGTGTCTATTGGCCAGCCTGAACAGCTTTGACGAAACAACCGATCCAAGGGAACACTGCTACCCGCCGATCTTCAGCGGTTGGCGCCCGAGTTGCGTTAGGGCGACTGGGACCTTGGCTGGTTCCCCGGGAGCAACGCCTGATATCCGCCGCTGCCGAGTGGACCAGGGCCGCGGGGCCCCGCCGTCCGCACATTTACTGCGCGCCGGCGAGACGCTTCTGCGTATCACATCCGCTCGCCTCGGCATGTGCTTCCTCGAGTTTGTGCGTCGGTTCCGGTTGTTTGGGCGCAGAGTCCTCATCGATCCGTTCCGTGCGGGTCCACCTCTGCAAGACTGAAGCTGACGTACCCAATCTTCTTGTCTCGGCACATCCACAACTAGGACGACGACACCATGCGACTCTGGCTTCCCCCCCTCATCCGACCTTCGGCCACCTTCTCCCCGGCGGGGAGAAGGGACTTTGCTTATCCGGCCTTCGGCCACCTTCTCCCCGGTGGGGAGAAGGGACTTTGCCTGCGGCGACGCCGCCCTGTGAACACTCTTGCCGCCCAGGTCGGTCAGCCGGCCATTCCCGAGACCTCAGCGTAGCTCGCTTGGCTGGCAGCGCCCGTGAGGGCGCTGCCAGCCACGACAACTGTCTCGACCCTACGCCCAGATAGTCTCAGCATCCGCACAGCGGTCTTCGTGGCCAGGGAGGGTGAGCGGTTCTTCCGCAGGCGCATAGAGGGAGTTACGTCGAGGAAGAATCGCCCACGAAGGCCCTTTTTTTACTGCAGATACCGACTGAGGAAGCCAGCCTGGTGCTGCTTGGCCCAGCCGCAAGACACAGCTCTTGCGGCGCTGTGATGCGGTAGCACGCTGGTGAAGTCAGTGGCTCGCAGCGCAACCTTGTCGCGCCGCGAGCGTACAGCAAGTTTCTTGCACGCGGTCGCAATTTTCGCTGCTTTGCCTCCTCTCGAATCGTCTTCTATGTTTTGATGAGCGATAGCTCAGACGACTCTAACCTTTCGCAGTTCCAACCGGATGATCATGAGCGATCCTCGAGCACCCAATGTGATCGACATGCTTCATCCGTTCCAGGGGGAAGGGCGAGATGCCGCCGAAGCAAGATTTCAGGTAAGGCTTCGTGCCGCGCATGAAAACTCCTCGCCCTTCCCTCTTGCCTCATTGGGGCCCGCCACGCGACAACCGGCAGTTGTAATTGACAGCTGTGCGACGTGCGGCTGCGAGTCGGAGCCAAGCCGGCGAGCTGACCGACCGACTACACGCCTGGCTCGAAGCGATCGTGCGGTTGGCACAGCGCCAGTAGATCTTGTGCGCTCTCCTGCAGCCGTGTGGCCGCGCTGAGAATGCAGTGCATGGGATCACCCCCAGTTCGCGTCAGGTCCGCTTCCAGGTCCCCTACGCTGGCGGTGATCGAGCTGACGGTCGTCTGCAGCCGCTGCTGCCAATCATCGTCGGTCTCGCCGCCCGTCTTGTTGCGGAATGCCGCGCTGCTCCAGTTGCTGAGCCAGCGCAGCAACGTAGCTCGGCTCAACACACCCACCGGAGTCCCGTCGCTGACGATCACCACATTGTGGATCGTCACCCGGCGCAGGAAGTCCCAGATTTCGACGATCGGCGTCTCTTCTTCGTAGCAAACCACATTGGTCTGCATCACCTCGTGGATCGGCGTGGCCCACTGGTCGTGCGAGATGGCAGCGTTCAATAGATGCGTCTCATCGACAATTCCCACCAGCTGCGAGTCACCGTCAAGCACTGGAGCCGAGCGGATGCGCAATCCGAAAAAGAGCGTGGCGGCGTCTCGGATCGGCTGGTCCTGCCGCATCGACATCACCAGCGGTGACATAACCTCCGACGCGACCACCTTGGCCAGTACGCCGCGGTATTGATCGTTCGCCGACTCGCTCACGTCGCTATGCAGCTGGGTGAACGCCATCACGCAGCGGCGGCCGCTCTGCTTGGCAGCCAGCAACGCTTGATCGGCTAAGTCGATCAGAGCCGTGGGGGTCGCCACGTCCTTCTTCCAGCCCGCCACGCCCAGGGTCACGTGCAGCTCGAGCTCTGACTGCTCAAGCGGAATCCGCCGCTCGGCAATCGTCTCCTGAATCCGATGCGCCGACCTTGATCGCGTCTTCTTCACTCGTCGAGGCAGCAGCACACAGAATTCGTCGCCCCCCAACCGGCCCACCGAGTCGGTCGCGCGGGCCACCGCTTGTAGCGCTTCGGCAATCGTGCACAACGCCTGATCGCCGATCGCGTGACCGTGGGTATCGTTGACTTGCTTGAAGAAGTCGACGTCCAACAGGATACAGGAGAGCGGATAGTCATATCGCTCGGACCGCAAGATCTCGCGTTCGCAGGCCTGGCAGAAGGTGCGGCGGTTGAGCAGGTTGGTGAGCGGGTCGGTATCGGCCAGCTGGGCTTGATCGCGAAGATGCTGCAGCGCGCCCTCGGCGTGGTAGATGCGGGCCATTAGTTCGTGCCGATCGAGCGGCTTGGTGACAAAGTCATCGGCACCGGCGGCCATCACCTGGGTCATCGCATCCGGCTCATCGCGAGCGGTGGTGACCAGCAGGTAGACTTGGTGTCGAGGATGTTCGCCGCGGACCGAGCGGCAGAGTGTCAGGCCGTCCATGTGGGGCATGAACCAGTCGGCCAAAACGATATCGGGGCAGTCGGCGCGGATCATCTTCCAGGCTTGCTGCCCGTCGGCCGCGGTCGCCACTTCGTAACCAGCCCTCTTAAGCCACATCGACAAGAGCGCACGCGTCGCGGGGTCATCCTCTGCGATCAGGACGCTGGTCCCGGGGAGCCGGTTGTCGGTTGTGCTGTTGGCCATCACGGTAACTGCCCGCTGGGGGACACCTTGGTCAGTCTTCGCCGTGGGATCTGCCCACCAATCCCTACGATCCGCACCAACAGGCATCGCCGGCGCGCAGATCTGGCGTAGAAGTATAGGTCAGGAGTAAGAGCAGGTGACTGCACGTGCGGTTTCATCGCTGAACGGGAACGCGCTGCGTTGATTGTTGCCACTCGGCAAACACCGCATCGACACGACGGAACAATCGCGTCGTGTGCAGTAACACGTCTTACAACCTCGCCGCGCATGGCGCAAAAAGCTTCGACGACGTTAGTGGCAATTTTCTCAGAAAGCGCAAAAACCGCCCGGAATTTGCGTCCGCGGGAGGGTCATTTTAGCGATTGTATTAATAGAGGGGCATCATTGGTGCATCTGAAATGATGCGGTCCGTTTCTAAGACGTTACCGCCTACCGCGGCAGCAACTTCGGTGGGTGGGCTTTTCTTTCTTTTTTTCCCTAGTTGTTTTCCGGGAGGATACTATGCGCGCAGCGACCCGTGGCCAGCGCCAACTCTATCTCACATCGATCGGTCTTGTTGTCGCCATCGCGGCAGGCTTGACCGCTTACTTCGCCAACCCCGCACAGGCACTTGCAAGTGGTGAACCGGTGATTACTTCGTTGACGGTAACCGACCAGGGTTCTGGGGTCTGGAAGGTCTCCGGATCCATTTCTGCGTCCGACTACAGCGGTATGACGATCCACTTCGGTGGCAGCGTCATTGATGAAACCGAAGATGTCGACGCCAACGGTAACTTTGACTACGACTACTCAATGAGTCCAGTTTCTGGCGACTGGGCTTGATGCTGAGGCGACGGACCGGTTTGAGCAAACGTCGGATACCGAGACATTTTACTTTAGTCGCAACTGGATGGGTCGACGTTGCGCTTGGTGAAGACGATTGCACGATCACGAGCATCAGTGCGAGCGCGACGAAGAGCAATGCGTTGTGGGCCCCCAGCTAGGGGTGGGCGCCGGGCGAAACGAACCGGCGGGCAGGGCCCCGACGCTTTGTGTTGTTCTTGCGTTTAACCGCGACGCAGAGGGGGCCTGCCGCAACAGCGCTGCGAGGCCGACAACGCCCATCCGGCAGGACCCCGACGCCGAGCGCGTCTACCGCGTACAGCATGCCACCGGAAGGCCCACCGACGAAGAGAGATGGAACACATTCGTTTGCAAACCCGTCTCTGCAGCCGTTTAACCGCGACGCAGAGGGGGCCTGCCGCAAACAGCACTGCGAGGCCGATAACGCCCGTCCGGCAGGACCCCGACGCCGAGCGCGTCCACCGCGTGCAGCATGCCCGGGAAAGGCTCGCCGACGAGAGAGATAGACGAGCGACATCTTCGTGCATCTCAAGAAAATCACACGATTATCCACTTTTTCTTGTTGCCATCACATGACACTCGGCGAGAATGATCTTTGCTTGAGATCGTAATCTCACGCAGAACGCAACAGAAGAAATGGCGTTGTGGCCCCATAGCTAGGGGTGGGCGCCGGTCAATCCGACCGGCGGGCAGGGCCCCGACGCTTTGTTTTTTGCGCGACATTCGTCGCAACATTGGCGGATCTCAGATGTGATCGGCGTATCGTCGGGACTTTCAGCTGCGTCGTTCGGCCTTCAACGATGACTCTTCGGGGTGGGCGCCGGTTAATCGAACCGGCGGGCAGGGCCCGACGCTTTGTTTTCTGCGCCGACATTCGTCGCAAAACACTGGCGGATCTAAGATGTGATCGGCGTGCCGTCGAGACTTTCAGCTGCGTCGTTCGGCCTTCGACGATGACTCTTCTTGGTTACGGCACACGGAGTGTGCCGGCTACATTGCAGCGGCTACATTGCTACAACGTGCGGTCGACGAAGAGTTCATGAGCCAACTCCATGTCGGGAGCGGTCTGGAACTGTGTTAGCGGACGAGGGTCTGTGCTGCGGCATAGCTCGACCACCTCGTCGTACCAGGGGCGATCTCGCCAAGATTCCAGCCAAGGCTGCCCGAGACGCTTCTCAGGTAAGCCCGCTTCAGCCGCCATCTTCAGCAACTGTTCAACTTCGGGCTCGCGGCTCGATTCACCCGACTCAGCTGCCATGGCGAACAGGTGCGCGGCCTCGAGGTACAACAGCCAATGCCCTGGGAACTCCAACGCCCGGCGGATGTCGGCAATCGCTTGATCGAGGGAAGTCAGTTCTACGAACTCCCGTCGCAGAATCAACCGGGCGCGAAGATGATAGGGCGCTGCGAACTGCGGCTTCAGCTCGATGGCTTGGCTGATTGCGTTCCCGGCGTAGCGATTGCTCTTAAGGACAAGCTGGTGCGCTTGATTCACCAACAGCCGGGCCCGCTCGTCGCCGTCGGCGAGACTGGCGGCCATCTTGTAATAGGTTGCAGCAGCGACTCCGTCCCCACCGCCGACGCAAGCATAGGCTTGCAACTCGCGCGTCATACTCGTCGGATGTGCTGTCGCGACTTGGTGGAAGTCGGTAATCGCAGCCGAATAATCTTTGAGTTCCAACAGTGCGAGTCCCCGGCCGTAGCGGGCCCACACCGAATCCGGCTCCAGGAGCAACAGTTGGGTTAGATACTCGACGGCGTCCGCGTGTTGCTGCTGCTCGACAGCCGTCACCGCGTGATTCTTCAGCCGCTCGGCTTCGCTCGGGCGCGTGAAGTAGTAGCCGCCGATGCTGGCCACGCCGAGCATCCCGGCCAGACAGAGCGCAGCGACTGTCAGCCGATGCTGCCCGATCCAGCGCCACGCCCGCGCACGACGAGAGAAGTGCTGGCCAAGTTGCCGCGCCAGCGCCGCCGGGCTCTCGATGCGGTCCTCGGGATCGAAGGCCAAGCAACGGTGAATCGTGTTCGCCAAGCGGCGGTCGACTGCCGGGTTCCAATCAGTGATCGGTTTGAACGGCGCTCGCTGCGTCTCGATAAAGTCGCAAGCCACCTCTTTCATGTCCGCCGCGCCCGCCGGATTCCCGAACGGCAAGCGGCCGGTCAGGCACTCGTAAAGCATCACGCCGAGTGAAAACAGGTCCGAGCGGGGATCGAGCGTGGCACCGCCGCTGGACTTTAAGAAGGCGATTTGAATCTGTTCGGGCGACGTGTAGGGCAGCGTGCCGCCATGCCGCCTCGTGCTCTCGCTCCACTTGGTCGAGAGACAGAAGTCCAACAACATCGGCTGGCCGTTGGGTGTCATCAACACGTTGGCCGGCTTGAGATCGCGGTGCAAGAACCCGCTCTCGGACATGTGGGCCAGCGCTTGCGCCAGCTGAATGCCGATCTCGACGACCGCGTCCACGTAACTGCCTTCAGTGAACGCCTTGCTGGGCGGCGACTCCTTGAGAAACTGGTCGCAGAATCCCTTGACATGTTCGCGCGCCGCGGAAGCTGCCAAGATCTGGCTGCCCCGCTCCAGCGGTTGGCGGCTGGCATACAACTCGTCCAACACATCCCACAATGTGGCGCTGCCCAAATAAGGCATGCAGACAGCAGTCAACTTGCTGTTCTTGTCGCTGCGCACCGAGTGCACTTTGACAATGTTCTCGTGCGAGAGCTTGCCGAGCGTAAAAGCCTCGACTTTGCCTTCGTAGGCAACCTTGATCGCAACCAATCGGTCACCAACGGCGCACTCTTCGGCCAGGTAAACCTGTGCCGAAGCTCCTCCGCCCAAGATGTCGACCAGCTGAAATCCGCGGTACTCGTCGCCTACCTTTGGCCAGGTCGAGGTGACGCCGTCGTGCTCGACGAACTCGTCTTCGACATCGACCAGGTTTCGCACCGCGGTGCGGTAGGAGGGATAGCGTTCCGAGAACTCCGTCAGCGATGGATAGACCCCACGCTCCTGCAGCTGTGAGAGTTCGGAATAGGCGTCCGCTAGAACTTCGCTCTTGGACTTGGTCTTGCCACTCTTTTTCGCGTCGCCTTCCGCCTCGTCGGTGTGGCTGAAGGTGGATTCGGTGCTGGCCAACAGGTGACGAGTTGATGGATCTGGCACTCGTCGGCTCCTCGGTAGAGAGGTCAAGTTTTCTTGGGCGCTACTTTCGCCAGGACGCGGCGGACCGTTCTTTGGCTCACGCCGAGATGGTCGGCAATCTCCGGACCGGAGAGGCCCGTCGACTTGAGCTCAATGATCCGCTGGACGTGTTCTTTCTGACCCTCCGTGATTGCTGCCAACGACTCTTCAGCAACCATGATCTGACTGGGTGTCGGATCGTTGCTGACGAATTCCAGGCGATCGGGATCCATCTCTTCTAGAGACTCTGGTTTCCGGGCACCACCCCGTTTCGAGCGGTGTGCCCACCGCAGTTCTGAGATCAACTTGTTGCGCGCAATGTTGGTCAGGTAGCTGATCAGCTCGCCGCGCGACTTGAACTGGGTCAGCACCGAGCGGTCTCGATAGAACGAGGCCCACACCATCTGCGAGAAATCGACCGTATCGTAGCCCTTGCGAAGCGAGGGACTCAGCTTGCTCCGGATCACAATCTCAACTTGCGGCCCGAAGGACTCGATGAACTCGGTGACGGCGCTTTCGTCACCGGCGCACATTCTGTCTAGTACTTCTCGAAATCTGGACACGTGCCTCGCCCTGGACTGGCGTTTTGAGTTTAATGGTCGAATGGAAAGGATGCTGCTGCCCTTTCGGCTAGATTACAAGATTTGACACGCGTTTTCCAGTGTTGTCGGTGGTTTCGGGCCGCGCAGCCGCCCCGGCAGATTCAGCACACACAGAAGGGGGTACTTCCGCTGCTGAAACCGCTCTGATTGGGGGGCTAGCTGTGCCGGCTTCGGTCTTAACATTTCTTCCCACCGGTGCGTTCCATCGGGCACGTTCTGAAGCGAGTGCTTTTCGCGCCGATCGACTCAATCGGAACCCGAAGCGCAAGTTTTGATGTTGCGCATTTCGCCTCAATCGGAACCCGAAGCGTAAGCGAGGGAACAACTTGCGATGGTACGCCAACTCTCCCTCGCTTACGCTTCGGGTTCCGAAAAACGCGGCAAATTGGCAGCTTGTGCAATCCGCCAAACTCTGGCGAGTTCGGCTACGCTGCAAATCAGCCGCTGGGCGTTAGCCCACGGTTCCCCAGCGAAACCGACATCCGCAAGTTTGTGAAAGGCAAAGGCTGCATCAAACTCCAAGCGGGCGGATGAAGTGCAAGTTTTTTTCAGTCGTGTAAAAAATTGCGCGACCTACTTTTTTTGGGGGGGTGACACGATTGGCCGCATCACTGCCAGCACTGCTTCTTTTTGGTAATCAGTACGAGCCTGAGATCCGGCGTGGAACGGGAAAAGAGGATTTCGGGGCGTACTTGTGGGGGGGTTGGATCTGGGTACGTTCGTGGTTTTTTCTGCTTCTCGGCGCTCGATCCGCCCCGCTGAACTCCATTAAGTAAGAAAATTTTGGAATCCTCAAGAATTATCGTCCGCCCAGACGGCAAAAAAGCGATTGTACTTATAGAGGGGCAGGTTTGCCCCGCCAGCGCAGACGCGTATGTGCTGGTCGGGGCTTATTTTGCTCAACTAAAAAACAATTTGGTGACCCGATGGATGATGCTAAGGAGAGCGTCAGGGCAGGGACGGAAGAACTTCAGGTAGGTCGCAGACTAAAACACGCAATCTACGACACCAACGGGGCACTTTTATTGGCGGCCGGTTCGATGGTCACCGGCGACGTCAAACTCCAGCTGTTACGCCGGGGAATCCGCGAAGTAGCGGTGCATCCCGAGGACGCGCCGCCAGGCGCCTCGGCACCACTCGCCGAGCGAGTCTCCATTTCGCTTTCTTCTGAGGCCGAGCTTGCTGCCCAGGTGGCCCGGCTGAATTCGGCGATTCGGCTCGTCGTCGAGAATCAAGGGCCTCCGGTACGTGATGCGATCACGTCACCCGGTTTGCGGACCTACGACGAGCAGCGTCAGCAACAGTTGATCCACCGCTTCGACGGCGCCGCTTCGGTGATCCAGGAAATGGTGGGGCAGCTGCTGGAGGGAACCGAGCAGGATGCGACTCAGCTGTCAGCGATCGCTGACCAGTATACCGAGGAGATGACCGCCGACACCGATCAGGTGATCGCGATCAGCGAACAGCACGGTTATTCGGGCGATCTGGCGCGGAGGTCGGTGCGGCTGGCCACGCTATCGATGGCGGCCGGGATCCACCACGGCTTCGATGTCGAGAACCTGAGGGACTTGGGTACCTGTGCCATCGTCCACGATTGGGGAATGTACTGTCTTTCCGAACGGCTGCTCGATCCGTTGGAACCGTTCTCCGATGCCGACTGGCATTACTTCATGAAGCATCCAGGCTACACGTTGGATGCGCTCGAACAGATGGATGGCTTGTCTGATGCAGTTCGACTGGCCGCCTATCAAGTCCACGAGCAAATGGATGGGTCGGGGTATCCCGGCGGAATCAGTGGCGACCGGATCCACCCCTTCGCCAAAATCATCAATGTCGTGGACGAGTACTTGTTCTTGACGTCCGACGTGCGCGGCCGCCCCGCCATCTATCCTTACGATGCCATGGTCTATCTGTTGACTCAGACCAGTCTCGGACGCTTCGACCCGGATGCAACGCGAGCGGTGGTCGAGTTGTTATCGGTCTTCCCGATCGGCAGCCATGTGCAGCTAAGCGATGGGAGCCCGGCGGTCGTCCTGCGGCAAAACGGCGGCGAGCACACCCGGCCGATTGTCCAACGACTGTCCGAAGAGACGGGCCAACCGATGGAGGACGGTGGGTTGGTCGATTTGACGCGCAGCGACGTAACGATCAGCGGCCCGCTGCCAACGCCGAACCGCCACGAGATGCGGCTCGAGCGGGACATGATGGCCGAGATCATCTGGCAAGGACCCGAGTGAACGCGCATTGTTTGCCAGGTGCCAGCAGCAACGGTGGCGCACACGTCACCGTTCGCTCAGTTGGTGTTCCTGGGCTGCTATCAAGCATAAGGCCAACATTAGCCGAGCCGCGTTAGCGGCCGGTTCGCGGTCATGCAGTGGTAAAGCGGCCGGGGCGTACCACAAGATCAATGGGCATCCTGTTGATCCTGTAATCCTGTCCAGACAGGATTACAGGATCAACAGGATCGAGGGAAGCGAAGGTAGCTGTCCCCCATGCTAGTAGTGGCGCCATGGCCAGGGCTCACACGCAAACTCGCAAATTCCTGCTATACTTGGGTTGAGCCCACATGCCGCCAATGAGAAACCCGGTTCGAGGAGTCGATCATGAGCTATGCAGATAACCCTTACTCTTCCCCGACGTTTACCATTGCGGCGGATGCCGCCGAGCAGGAGCGGGCCGGTTTTATTACCAAGACCTACGCGCACCTGATCGGTGCCGTCTTGGCGTTCGTGCTGCTCGAAGCCATCCTGCTCAGCCTGCCCATCACCGCCAACCTGGCCGCTGTTGTTACAGCAAGTCGCTTCAGCTGGTTGCTGTTTTTCGGTGGGTTCATGTTGGTCAGCTGGATCGCCGAAAACTGGTCCCGCTCTGCCACGTCGCTGACCACCCAGTACATGGGGCTCGGACTCTTCATTGTCGCCGAAGCGGTTGTCTTTGCCCCGTTGCTCCTGCAGGCACAGATGTTCGGTCCACAGATCATCCCCACGGCGGGGATTGCCACCGTCGGCCTGTTCGGCTTGCTGACCGCTGTGGTCTTTGTTACCCGTGCCAACTTTTCGTTCCTCCGCAGCGCCCTGATCTTTGGGAGCTTCGCGGCTTTCGCCCTCATCGCCTGCGCCATCCTGTTCAACTTCCACCTGGGCCCCATCTTTGCCGTGGCCATGATCGCACTGGCCTGTGGATATATCCTCTACAACACTTCCAACGTGCTCCACGAATATCGCATCGGTCAACACGTCGCTGCCTCGCTGGGGCTGTTCGCCTCGCTGGGAGTGCTGTTCTGGTACATCCTGCGGCTGTTCATGTGGCGTGACTGAACAGACTTGCCGTTGCCGTTACCATTCCGCCACGCTGCCGTCGTCGTGATAGACGCGTGGCATCAAACGCGTGCCGCGAAACGGGTAGTTGGCCAGCGCCCGCTCGGTCAACTCGATACCCAGGCCCGGCCGCTGGGGCAATGGAAAACGACCGTCGACCATCCGCATCGCCGGGAACCCCAGCCATTCGGCCCAGATCTCTTCCTTCCTGGTCGGTTCGATCCCGCTACAGATTTCCTGGACCAGGAAGTTGGGCATCGCCGCGTCAACGTGGAGCGTGGCAATCCCGCCGATCGGTCCCTCGCACGAATGCGGCGCCATCATAATGCCACTCGCCTCTGCCATGGCGCCAATCTTCCAAAGTGGGCTGATGCCGCCCACGTGATTGATATCGACCTGAATGATGTCAGCGACATGCTGTTCGATTACCTCGCGGCAGCCGAATGAAGTCACCAGCCGCTCGCCCGTCGCGATGGGCGTGGCGGTCCGATTGGAAATGCGGGCCATCGCCTTGACGTTTTCAGGTGGACAGGGCTCTTCAACAAACAGCAGTCGCAGCGGTTCGACCTCCCGGCAGATCACAGTCGCCACGGCAGGGCTGCACTTGGCATGAAAGTCGATGCCGATGTCGATGTCGTCACCCAGCCCCTCGCGGAGCCGCGTGATGTAGTCGACGGCTCGCTGAATCGTGCCGTGCGTCTCCAGCCATTCATAAGTGCCAGGAATCCCGCTCTTGAACGCCGTCACCCCCAACTGCAAAGCGTTTTCGCGCAGCCGCACCATCTGCTCGCGCGTCTCCGCGCGGGCATGGTAGTAGCCGCGCACGCCGCGTTCATCGAGCGGGCCGCCGAGCAGCCGATAGACCGGCTGGCCCAACACCTTCCCGCGGATGTCCCACAGGGCCTGGTCGATACCGGACAACGCAGAACCCAGGATCGGACCGGCACGATAGAACGAGTGGACGTAGATCGACTGCCAGTGATGCTCGACCAGCATCGGGTCCTGGCCGATCAAGAACTCGCGAAGGTCCGCCAGTGTGGCGATCACCGCCCCCGCCTTGCCCTCCAAAGTCGCCTCGCCCCAACCAACCACGCCACCGTCGGTCTCGATCTTCACAAAGACATAAGGACGATCACTCTGCGGATCGACCGTCACCCCAAAGGCCTTCAGCTTGGTGATTTTCAAGCGGCCGCTCTCGGCGAGCACCGGTTGCTCGGCATCCGCGCTGCCGCAGCAGCCGTCGCTGTACTGCGCCGGCAGCATCACACCGGCCATGCCAGCCAGCATCGAGTTTTGGAAGAACACTCGTCGATCCATAAAAGATGACCTCCCCTCGTTACAGTGCCGTTGACCTCGCGGTCGGCCCCGCACTGCGTCGCCGCGCAGGTTTCGCCAGCGTCGCTCTGCAATCCGCCAAACTCTGGCGAGTTCGGCTACGCCAAAATCAGCCGCTGGGCGTTAGCCCAATGGCACTCACTTTAGGGGTAGGCCGGAACAAGCGGCGCAAAAGGAGCTTCCATCAGCCTACGATTTCCCCGCCGCGCAGTTCCGGCACGCGCCGGTTAGGCAACCCACACGGAGTGCATCAAACTTGGTGCCGCCGGAACAGCGCGGCATCACCTCATGTCAGAAGCCACCATCCTTCCTGCCGCTTGTCCCGGCCTACGACTGCGCCGGCAGCATCACACCGGCCATGCCAGCCAGCATCGAGTTTTGGAAGAACACTCGTCGATCCATAAAGATGACCTCCCCGCGTTACAGTGCCGCGTTGGATCTTAACTGGCCGCGGCCACGCGGTACCTCTCCAACACCTCGACATCAACTGAGATGCCCAATCCCGGACCTCGGGGCAGCGCGAAGTAGCCGGCATCGACGGCTTCGATGCGACCACCGATCTCCTCGCGCATACGGCGGGCAGCCTCGTCGGATGGAAACGGCACCTCTTGGATAAAAAAGTTGGGAATCGCCGCCGCCACATGCAGCGCCGCGGCAGTGGCAATCGGTCCACCCCGCTGGTACGGCGCCAGCGCCACGTAATAGGTTTCGGCCAAGGCAGCCGCTTTGCGGGCTTGAGTGATCCCCCAGCGGCCGAGGTCGGGGCGAAGTACATCGACGGCGTCCGACCGTAACACGTCTTGAAACGCGCGATTGCCGCTCGCCGCGCGGCCCCAACCAATCGGAGTACCCTGCTCGGCAGCAATCGAACTCAGCCCCTGCTGGTGGATCGCGCCGGCTGGTTCGTCCAACCACAGCAAATGAAAGCGTTCCAAATGGCTGGCCAAGGCCCCCGCCTCGGCCGGCGTGGTACGCCCGGCACAGTCGAGCACAAAGTCGACTTGCTCGTCGGCAGCCGCGCGCATTCGCTCTAACAGCTCGGCCACCACGGCATAGAAACGGCGGCCCCGCGTGGGCCCAGCGGGAACAGGCAGCGGCACAACCGCCGCGCGAAATCCCGCCTGCCGAGCACGCTCTAACGAGCGCATCAGAGCCGGCTCGTCTTCGCCTTCCAGCACCGCCGCGGCCCGAGCTTTGTGGCGAGTCGGTCCTCCCAGCACTTCGTAGGCGGGAGCTTCGGCCAGCTTCCCCAAGAGGTCGATCAGCGCCATGTCGATGGCGCCCGCACCTGGGGCCAACGTCCCGGCCGGTCGACCGGCCAACAACCGCTGAAGGTACTCGCGGCGGGTCGCATCCTGCCCCACCAAGCGACTTCGATAAGCGGCCAACTGGCGGGCGGTCGCGACCACGTCACCACCCGCAGCGGCCTCCCCCCAGCCATCTCCCGCCTCGGTTGACAAGCGGACCACGACAAAAGCTCGCCCGTCACCCGGCTGCTGCACCGGCCAGACGTCCAAACCCGTGATCGAGATCCCGCCAGAATAACCCGCCACCTGTCGCATCGCTCTACCACCCGCGGGCCAACAGACCAGACCCGTTCAGCGAAGTCAAGTCTCGCGGACTACACGTCTGGCTCCAGTTAGTCGCCCTCGGTGATGGAGGCGCTAACCAGTCTTCCAATAGGGAGCCGGACGTGAGAACCAGTGGCGGGAAAAGATGCTGGTCTTGCCGGAACGGCGCGGCGTGGGCAATCGTAGGCGTAGAGATGGCTGCTTGCGCCGCTTGTTCCGGCCTACTTTCTCTGATAATTCAATCGCCTTCACAGCGCACTAGCCCGGATTATTCATGAAGATCGTCGCGAGAGGTTGTAAGTACGTTCGTGGCAAGGAAGGCGAGCAATTCTTCCGCAGGCGTATTGAAGCAATACGTCGAGGGAGAATTGTGAAGCATGACGAAGCCACGGATGGACTTACGACCTCGCAGCAGATCGCTCATGAATAATTCGGGCTAGCCACGCTCGACCCGAGTCCTTCCAGCCCCTCTGATCGCGAAGTGCGTTCCCGCACTCCCCAACTGCCCCACGGCGCAGACCGTCAACTCCCGCGCGGCGGGCCACCTGTCCAACGCTCGCTCAGCGACTGAAACACGAGGAAGAACGAGGGCACGAATAGCAGGGAGAAGCAGGTGGCGGCGACCATGCCGCCAACGACCGCCAAACCAACCGCCACTCGGCTGGCTGCACCCGCTCCACTGGCCAGCAGCAAGGGAATGAACCCCAAGATCGACGAAAAGGCAGTCATCAAGATGGCTCGAAACCGTAACTCGGCGGCCGAAGCGGCAGCGGCGCGAATATCCAGCCCAGCACGCCGCTGCTCGGCACCAAACTCGACAATCAAAATGGCGTTCTTGCTCGCCAAGGCCACCAGCAGCACCAGACCGATCTGCGAGTAGACATTGAGATCCGCACCCGCAATCGTGATCGCCGCGATGACACCGATCGCTGACAAGGGGACCACCGCAAGCACAGCAGCTGGACTCGTCCAACTCTCGTACTGCGCCGCCAGTACCAAGAAGACGAACACCACCGACAGCAGCAAGATGAAAGTGGGATTGTCTTGAATTCGCTGTGAGTTCTTCAGCTGATTCTCCTGGTAAGACATGCCCGTCCATTCGAAACCCATGGAGGCCGGCAGCTTATCGCTGGCCATCTGCTCCATGAGGGCCAAGGCCTGCCCCGAACTGTAACCCGCTGCCGGCGAGCCGTTGATTTGCGCAGTCGGATAGAGGTTGAAGCGCTGGATCACCTGGGGGCCGAACGTCTCCCGTACGTTGACAAAGGTGCCGATCGGAATCATCTCACCTCGAGTGTTCCGCACATCGAGCTTCGTGATGTCACTCGGTGAAACGCGGAACTGTTCGCCGGCCTGGACGCGTACTTGCCAAGTGCGTCCGAATTCATTGAAGTCATTCACATAGGCGGAACCCAGGTACGCCTGCAGCGTGCTGAAGACTGCGTTCAACGGTACATCGAGCGTCTTGACTTTCGTGCGGTCGATGTCGACAAACAACTGCGGAACGTTGGCACGAAACGTCGTGTTCATCGCCGTCAGGCCGCTCTGCGCCCCGCCGTCGGTGAGCATCTCGTCGGTCAGCGTCTGCAATTCGGCCAGTCCAACACCTTGGCGGTCTTGCACCTGCATCTGAAAACCGCCCGAGTTGCCCAGGCCGTCGATCGACGGCGGGACAAACGCAAACACGATCGCTTCCTCGATCTTGTTGAACTCGGCGCGGAGATGCGCGAGGATCGCGTCCTGTGTCTCTTCGGGCGTTGTCCGCTCGCCCCACGGCTTATAGATCACAGCGGCCAGACCTAGATTCGAACCGTTGTTTCCGCTCAACAGCGAAAAACCTGCGATCGACACGACGTTGGCCACACCTGGCGTGTTTTCATAGATCGCGTCCAGCTTCCTCAGCACCGCGTCGGTTCGCTGGCGAGATGCTGCGTCCGGCAGCTGGACGTTGACAAAACAGTAACCCTGGTCCTCGGTTGGCAGAAAGCCGGTCGGCAACCGTCCGAAACCCCATCCTGTCAGCGCTACCAGGCCGCCGAAGACGAGCATTACCAGCACCACGCGGCGGAGCATACCGCCGATCACCGCCTTGTAGACGGAGGTCGTCTTATCAAAGGTGAGGTTGAACCAGCGGAAGAAAAAGAACTTCTTTTCGCCGGAGGCCCGCAACAGCAAGCCGCACAGCGCCGGACTCAACGTCAGCGCGTTGATCGTGCTGATGAGCACCGCTGCGGAAATCGTCAGAGCAAACTGGCGAAAGAGCTGCCCGGTGATCCCACCCATGAAGGCGGTGGGAACGAACACGGCTAGCAGCACCAACGTCGTCGCGATCACCGGCCCTGTGATTTCGTTCATCGCGGCGATTGCCGCTTCCTTCGGTTTGAGTCCACGGTCGAGATGTCGGGTCGTGTTCTCGACCACCACGATCGCGTCGTCGACAACGATGCCAATCGCCAGCACGATTCCGAACAAGGTCAGCATGTTGATCGAGAAACCGAGCCCGGCCATGAAGGCGAAGGTGCCGATCAACGAGACTGGGATCGCTGCACAGGGGACAATCGTCGAACGCCAATCCTGCAGGAAGACGAATATCACCACGACAACCAGCAACACGGCAATGAAGAGCGTTTCGTAGACCTCGGCGATCGACGCCCGCACAAAGAGCGTTGTGTCAAAGGGGATGTGAAACTGCAGGCCCTGGGGAAATCTGCCGCTCAGCTCCTCCATCTTGCTCTTGATCTTGTCTGCCAAATCCAAGGCATTCGCGCCGGGCAACTGATAGATGAAGATCGTCGTGCAGGGTTCGCCGTTGAAATTCGAGCCTCGGTTGTAGTCCTTACCACCCCGCTCAACCCCATCCCGCACAACCCGGCCGTCGTCGTCGCGCTGCTCGTCGACGACGACGTCGCGTACTCGCGTAATTCGTCCGCCCTCGGCCGTCTTGACGATGATGTCCGCAAACTGCTCGTCGGTGGTCAAGCGACCTTGCGTGTTGATCACCAGCTGGAAGGCCGTTCCGACCGGCGCCGGCTCGGCACCGATGCGGCCGGCCGCGACCTGGACGTTCTGTTCGCTGATCGCATTCAAAACGTCTTGAGTCGTCAGGTTGCGCGCTTTCAGCTTGTTGGGGTCTAGCCAGATCCGCATGCTGTAGTCGGCGGCTCCGAAAATCGTCACAGCACCGACACCCCGGATGCGGCTCAACTCGTCCTTGACGTTGATCGTTGCATAGTTGCTGAGGAACAGCGCGTCGTGCAGAGAGCTGTCCGAGGTGAGCGTGATCATCTGGACAATCTGAGTCGATTGCTTCTTCGTCGTCACTCCCTGCCGCCGCACGTCTTCTGGCAGCTTCGGGTCGGCGATGGCCACACGGTTCTGTACCAGCACCGTGGCCATGTCCATGTCGACGCCGATCTCGAAGGTCACCGTCAGCGTATAGGAACCGTCGTCAGCACTGACCGACGACATGTAAATCATGTTCTCGACGCCGTTCACCTCCTGCTCGATCGGCGCCGCGACGGTCTCTGCGACGACCTGCGCATTGGCGCCGGGGTAGAACGCGGTGACTTGAACGGTGGGAGGAGTGATCTCGGGGAACTTCGAGATCGAAAGGCTGGTCTGCGACACGGCACCGGCGATCACGATCACGATCGAGATCACCATCGAGAAGATCGGCCGATTGATGAAAAAGCGAGACACGGTCTGGTTGGTTCAGCGTCCGGGGTTCTCTGGCTGCGACGGAGACTCCCGCGGTGGAGCCGCCGCCTCGTCAGCGGCCGGCCCTGGCAGGGGCGGAGAATCGGCGTTGCCGGCTTGATCGGCAGGGACCGGCACATCCGCCGGTGGAGGCTGATTTCCCTCTTCGACAGATTCCAAGGCGTCTCCGACTGGGGACAGCGCGATCTCTTGCGGCGCTACCTCGCTGCCGGGTCGCGAACGCTGGATGCCATCGATCACCACGCGCTCGTCGCCGTTCAGTCCGTCGGTGACAACAACCAGTTCATCGTATTTGGCGCCCCGCTCGATGTTGCGACGTTCGACAACGTTGCCATCGCTCACAATCATCACATAGCGACCTGCCTGATCGGCGCCGATCGCACGCTCGGGAACTAAGATCGAATCCTCCGTGACGTCCAAAGGGACCCGTACGCGGACGAACAAACCGGGAAAGATCTGCATTTCTGGATTAGGAAAGACAGCGCGGATCATGAAGGTACCCGTGCTCTGGTCCACAGCCAGGTCGGCATACTCGAGATGCCCCTCGAAAGGGAACCCCGTATCGACCGCCCTTCTCAGATACGCCTTGACCTGCGTAATGTCCCCTCGCTCGGCAGATCCACCTGTCCGCTGGCTGGCTTGCAGCAATGCCCGCTCGCTAATGTTGAAGTTGGCGTAGATCGGGTCGTAAGAGATCACGGTCGTCAGGTGCGTGGCCTCGCCTTCGCCCACAAGGTTGCCGAGCTTGACGAGCGTCTTGCCCACCCGCCCACTGATCGGCGTCTTCACCTCGGTATATTCCAAATCCAACTCGGCTTGATCGAGCGCCGCCTTGGCGGCGTCCAATGCGGCAACCGCTCCGTCGCGTGCGGCCTCAGCCTGATCGACCTTCGCCTGAGCAGTTGCGTTGTCCGCCACGAGGTTGGTTTGCCGGGTGTACTCAATCTCGGCCAGGTTGAGTGCCACCTCCCGCGACTTGACTTCAGCCTTGGCCAGATCGACGTTGGCTTGATATTCCCGCGGCTGGATCACGTAGAGCGTATCGCCGGCCTCGACGTCAGTGCCTGGCTCAAAGTTGACCTCTGTCAGGAAACCGGCAACCCTTGCACGAATGGCCACCATCTCGACAGCTTCGGTCGAGCCGGTTTCTTCCAGAAAGTTGGTGACCGTCTGCCGTACGGGCTTGGCGATGGTGACCGTCGGCGGCGGTGGCGGCTGGTATTGGTTTGGCTCGGCGCATCCCACGAGCAGGACGACTAGCAGCAACCCTGAGCTGCGATTCGGACGAACGCACACAACCTAGCCCCTCCGGCGCCTGAAAAGAGAACGCCTGTTGTCGCTTGAACGCGTAGAGACGTTTGTCTGTTACCCACAAAACAGCTTGGCTATCGTAGCTCGCAAAATGTGCTTTGTGAACTGGGCGGTTGCAGATGACGAACGTGTTCGCGCGGCGCACGGCCGAAACACCTACAAACCGGCTGTCATGATTGAGGGTAAAAAATGTTGCAGTGCATCGATCTTGCGCGCGTTGGCCGAGCCCGAATTATTCATGAGCGATCTGCTGCGAGGTCGTAAGTCCATCCGTGGCTTCGTCATGCTTCGCAATTCTCCCTCGACGTATTGCTTCAATACGCCTGCGGAAGAATTGCTCGCCTTCCTTGCCACGAACGTACTTACAACCTCTCGCCACGATCTTCATGAATAATCCGGGCTAGCGGTTGTCGCCGCCGTGGGTGTACTTAGGCAGCGAAGGATCGGGCAAACAGCGCAGCTCCTTCGACGGTAGGCGGCAAGTCCACGGCAACGGCTTCGGACAATAGTCGCTGAAACACAAGGGCTTGATAGGCTGGGCACACGGCAGTGGCTTGCGGCAGTAGTCGTCACACTCCAGGCACACACCGCGATGCAGACACGGTAGCGGTTTGGAGCGGTAGTCGTCACAGCAAAACCTGCCCACGCAGTCGGGCCAGCAACCCAACCAGTGCGGCAGTTTCAAGAGCGGTTCGCCGCCCAGCAACTGGCTGGTTGCGCCCAACGTCAATAAACAGGCAATCGTCCAAGGAGTTGTTTTCATAGCACCTACATCGTGGCGGGAGTGTCTCTAGATCCGGGGGATCGGCTGCTTTCTGTCTTGCACTAGCGATCGCACTGCCACACGCTGCTGCGCGATCGAATCTACGCCGGTTCAATCGGTGGCGGCGGCTGGACGAGCTCCTCAGTCAGCGGCTCGAGTTCGGGTGGACTGGCGTCCCAGTCCAACCCGGCTGGGTACTGGTCGAGCCGAATCTGCCAGCCGCCGCCCAGCGCTTTGTAAATGCGGATCAGACTGGTCGCCACGTCGGCCTGAGCCGTGGCGAGCCGGTCCTGCTCCTGGACCAGGTTGCTCTGTAAGCTGAAGACGCGATTGAAATCGATCGCACCTTCGCGATATTGTGTTAGCGACAGTTCGACTGAACGCTGCGTGGCAACAACACTCTCTGTCAGCGCCTCTACTTCGTGTTGGGCTTCGAGGAAGGAGACGATCGCGTCCTCGGCTTCGGCGTTGGCCTGCAACACCGTCTCCTGGTAGGTGATCGCCAGTTCCTGGAAGCGGGCGTCCTGGACACGAATGTTGTGTCGGATTCGGCCGTAGTGCAGGATATTCCAGTTGAACACCGGACCGATGCTGCCGGCGTTGGCCCCGGAGCTAAACAGGTCGGAGAAGTTGGCCGCCTGCCAGTTCAGCGACCCGTTGATCGCAAACGCCGGGAACAGATCGGCGGCCGCCACACCGATTTGAGCGCTTTGCACTGCGACCTGACGTTCAGCGCGGCGCACGTCTGGGCGCCGTCTTAGCAGGTCGGCAGGGACTCCTACCACGACTTCGCCAGGTGGCGAGGGGATTTCGCCCGGGCCGAGCTGCGGGCGTAAATCTCTCGGCGGCGTACCCAACAATACACATAGTCGGTTGTTAGCCTGCCGCGCCCCTCTCCTCAGGACTGGTATCAGTGATTGGGTGCGAGCGAGGTTCGAGCGAGCTTGCGTGACGTCCAACTCGCTGACTGCTCCGTTCTCGAACCGCGACCGGGCGATTCTCAGGCTGCCTTGCTGCGTTTCGACGTTCGCATTCGCGTAGGCCAACCGCTGCTCGAACGCGCGCAGTTCGACGTAGGCGGCTGCGGTCTCGGCCAGCAGGCAAACCAGAACATCATCGTAATCCTCGATCGTAACGTCGAGGTTGGCATCGGCGCCTTCCAAGTTGCGGCGGAACCGCCCCCACACATCGAGCTCCCAACCCACGTTGAAACCCGTCTGCCAGAAGTCGAACGCACGTATTGGCGTCGCGACGACGCCGGCCGCGTTGCCTGCGCGGCTGACTTGCATTCGCTGGTATTGGCCGAAGGCCTCCTGGAACTGTGGTAGCAGCAAACCGGCAGCGATAGCGCGCTGCGATTGCGCTTCCAGCACGCGCATTCCCGCGGCGCGAAGTGAGAGATTCCCATCGTAGGAAGAGCGGACCAAGTCATCCAACGTGGCGTCGCCAAAGGTGGTCCACCAGGCGGCATCGTCGACCAGATGGGCGTCGCTGATGATGCGTGGATCGTTGAAGTCGATCCATTGCTCCGCCACGGGAGCGGCGGGTTTGCCATAGTTCGGCCCCACCTGGAAACCGTTGTGTAGCCAGTGGCCGAACTCGGCGCAGCCGGTCAGGCAGCAGGCCCAAGATATGGCCACCAGTCGCCCCCAGCCACAGTGTATGCGCGCCCCAAACATTACCTTCCTGACATTCTTCCCAGTGGACTCCCGCAAAAGCTGCGGTGTATCACGGCTAAGGATCCGGACGACGTATCCAGCCGGCGCCCCTGTACATTCTGCATAGTCGACAGGACTGGAACCCTACGTTGCGAAGAACCATTTCACCTCTCACATTCGTAACTACACGCACAATTTCCCCACTATGACTAGATCCCCAAGTCGTTAAGTTCTTACTCGGCGGCTGCCTGAGTATCAGGTGCCGCTTTGACACCGCGCGTTTGCCGGTCCCCCGGCAAAACACGGTGGAACCTGCGTGTTTCGCAACCCGGGAGCCAGTTTGAAACCGACTCGCCCCGAACAAATCCACAGCGAGAGGCCTATGAATGCTGACTTGGATACTCGCCAGTTAATTGGCGACACGGTTCACGCCTTGAGGTCATTTGGGAAGGAGCTTGCGCTCACCGACCTGGTATTCAAGATCATCGCGTTTATCGTGCTGACACCGCTGGTGGGAGTCTTGTTTCGAGTTCTGCTTGCTTGGTCCGGCAGTGCCGTTCTTTCCGACGTAGACATCCTGTTTTTCTTCTTGGGTCCCGTCGGTTGGGTCTGCTTCATCGTGGTCGGATCGCTTTCGATTGGCATCATCGCTTTGGAGCAGGCTTCGCTGATGGCGATTCTCTACGCCGGCACCGTCGGTCAGCGGCCTGGTATTTGGGGGGCACTTCGATTTGCCTACGTTCGCGCATGGCCAGTCATACAACTCACGACGCGCGTGATCGTGTCGACCCTGCTAGCGGCAACTCCTTTCTTAGCCGTGGCAGCACTGGTTTATTTCAACCTGCTTACTACCTACGACATCAACTACTACCTACAGGAGCGGCCTCCGGTTTTTCTGGTGGCGCTGGGCGTGGGTGCGATCATCTTGGTGACGTTGCTCGCTCTGCTGCTGCGCCTGTTTACGGGTTGGTTCTTCGCGTTGCCGCTGGTTCTGTTCGCGGGATTCAGTGCCATGAGGGCACTAAGCCAGAGCCGGGAAAGCGCGTGCGGCCGACGCCGCCCGTTGCTGGTTTGGATCGTCGGCTGGATGCTCGCGACCGGGGTCATGTCGGCGTTAGTAACCGGGTTGGTGGGGCTATTGGCGCGCTTGCTGATCCCCTGGGCATCCAACTCGCTGCACCTACTGGCGGCTGCAAGCGGGGCGAGCATGCTGTTGTTGGCCCTGGCCGGTTTGGGCGTGAATCTGCTGAGCGCTACGACGTTCGCCGCGATCCTGTTCAACGGCTTTCGGCAACTGGACCTTCAGGGCGCGGCGGATACAGCGCTCCGCGAGATCGCGGAGCAGACAGGGGCCGGCATTAGCTTGCAATTCACGCGAAAACGGCTGATCGCGGCCGCCGCCGTAGGTGCCGTGGCCTCGTTCACCATCGGTACCGTATCGCTGCACAGCGTCCGGTTGGACGACGACGTCATGATCATGGCACATCGTGGATCTTCGCTGGCGGCGCCCGAGAACACGCTGGCGGCAGTGCGCCAGGCCATCCAAGATCGAGCCGATTGGGTGGAAATCGACGTTCAGGAAACCGCGGATGGAGAAGTCGTGCTCTTCCACGACAGTGACTTCATGAAGCTTGCCGGCCGGGACCTGAAGATCTGGGACGCCACGCTGGACGACTTGAAGGAGATTGACATTGGCAGCTGGTTTGCGCCGGAATTCAAAGATGAACGCGTGCCGACGTTAGCCGAGGTGCTGGACGAGTGCAAAGGGAAGATCGGCGTGAATATCGAACTGAAGTACTACGGTCATGACGAACAACTCGAGCAACGAGTCGCCGACATTGTCCAATCTCGGGGGATGACGTCGGATGTCATGGCAATGTCTTTGAAGGTGGAAGGTGTGCTGAAGATGAAGGAGATTCGGCCCGACTGGCAAGTGGGATTGCTGATGTCGGTTTACGCGGGAAGGATGGAACAGATCGCGGCGGATTTCTTGGCCGTCAATGCGAATTTCGCCGATCAGCGACTAATTCGCACAGCACACAAGAACGGTAAACAAGTCTACGTGTGGACGGTCAACGACGCTGCCACGATGTCGACGATGATCGGGCGTGGGGTGGACGGCCTGCTAACAGACAAGCCGGCCCTCGCCCGCTCGGTGTTGGAACAACGGGCGGAGATGAGTGCGCCGGAGCGCCTGCTGCTCGAATTAGGAGGAATGCTCGGCGTGCCGCCGGAGCTGGGGGAACCGTAGTGCGATGCGAGGCCACGTGTCACCAGCCGTTTTCGTAGCCCCATCCTGTGTGTAGTTCGTTCCTTCGACGAGCAACACAGCGGAAAACTTTATTGCGAGCGATGCAACTCTTTTACATATCGAACTCGGCCGCCGGCGTATATGCTGCGCTGTGCCGCGTCCGTGACCTGGAGACGAGAAAGGTGAACTAGACGCCCGGGTCGAATACATGGTGCACATAGCGCCTTTTTCCGACGAGCAGAACATGGAGGGTCTGCTCGTTCGGCGTTTCTTGGCAGTCGCGGAACGCTTTCCTGCCAGAGGGGTTACGTGGCCCTCGAGTTTGTCGGCCTGTGTACCCTGTGGCACCCTTCTCGGTATTGAAGGTCGTGCAGGTTTGCGCTTCACAAACCTGCGGACATCGGCTTCACCCTCCCGCGCGCGG
The DNA here is from genome assembly GCA_965223305.1 of Pirellulaceae bacterium. Classification (GTDB taxonomy): domain Bacteria; phylum Planctomycetota; class Planctomycetia; order Pirellulales; family Pirellulaceae; genus CBDCWT01. The sequence goes on from CBDCWT010000045.1 coordinate 195,005, forward strand.
GAGGGTCGGACGTGATAGCGTCCGGGGAGGGCTGCCTGGGAGCGATCGCCCCTCGCATTCCCCCTCTCCGGCCCTTCGGGCCGACTCTCCCCAAGGGGAGAGTGAAGAAACACGAATCACGCGCTAACATAAGAGCTGCACGACCTCATTAGAGGAGGGGCCGACAGGTTTGACCGGCCGGCCAAAGCACTGCAAACAACAAGTTGCCGAGATTCCCGCCCCTCACCCAGCCCTCTCGCTGCGCGAGGCATGGGACAGACCGATTCGGCGACTTACCTGCAACCGTTGCCTATCTGGGAAACGTGGAGCGGAGGATCGAATGAACGGACGACTTCTTAGCGCCGCGCCGTCACTAGTCGTTCTCACCAGCATTTCAGTGGCAAGCGTCGCTCTGGCTCAACCAGGGCGGGGCGGAACCGCCAAGGTCTGGGAGTTTCTCGCCGAGAAGTACGACAAGAACGAGGACGGCAAGATCGCCAAGGATGAGTACGAGCGTGGAGCGGAAACGTTCGCACGGCTCGATCGCAATCGAGACGGCATCTTGACTCGAGAAGACTGGACGAGCACGAGGCGCACCGGCGGTCGTCCAGACCGACGGTCCGGAGGCAGGCTCAGGGGAGTCGCGCCGAGGGTCGGCGAGCAAGCTCCCGATTTCCAGCTCTCCTACGTCAAAGAACCCGCTAAGCGAGTCCGTCTGGCGAGCTTTGTCGGAAAGAAACCGGTCGCTCTGATCTTCGGCAGCTGTACGTGACCGCCTTTCGTCAGGTCAACTGGTCAGTTGAGCCGACTTTACGACAGACATCGGGACGAAGTGGAGTTCTTCTTCATCTATTGTCGTGAAGCGCACCCCATCGACGGTGTGAGGCCCGGTTTTCGCACGCTCATCGAGGACCCAGTGACGAACGCGGAACGGCTGCAGGTCGCCAGGCAGTTCGTAAAAGATTTCGAACTCGACATACCGGTGCTGTTGGACGAAGTGAATGACAAGGTCAGCATCGCCTACGCAGCGCACCCGGACCGGCTCTACCTGGTCGGCAAAGATGGCAAGATTGCGTTTGCTGGAGATAAGGGGCCCCGCGGCTTCAGCCCGGAAAAACTGGACGAAGCGATCCTGGTGCTCACCGGGAAAAAACCAACGGCCCAATAGCCAATCTGCAACATGATACATGCCTATCTGCACCTCGTCCTGCTACACGTGTTGGCCGCGCCGCCGTACCCCGACAGCCCCACGATCCGCGGGATCTCGCTCGATTGGTCCACACATCAGCGTTTCGCGCAAGGTAGCGACAATTTTCAGCTAACTTGGGCACACGACGGCCATCTCTACGCCGCTTGGGGAGACGGCGGTGGGTTCACTGGCACCAATCGACTGGGCCGGGTCGGGTTGGGCGTAGCTCGCGTTGAGGGACCCGCAGACGCTTATCGAGGGTTCAATGTCTGGGGAGGTCACAACGCCGAGCAACAGGCAACTTTCGACGGCAAGAGCTGGGGGATGCTTGGCGTCAACCGTACCCTCTATATGTGGGTGGTGCCCGACAAACCAAACGGCAAGCGGTACCGAAACCACTACGAGTACGTCGAGCTCGCCAGCTCCACCGACCGCGGGGCAACGTGGACCAAGGCGGATTGGAAGTTTGTCGAGTCGGAAGGTCTCACCATTCCCACGTTCTTGAATTTTGGCCGAGACTACCAGGGTGTCCCAGCCGATTTCGGCGACTACGTCTACAGCTACTTCATCCGGCCACACAGCCCTACGCTCGAGCAAGCTGGGCCACGCGGCGTTGGACTGGTGGTGCACAAGCCCGGAGTCCTCTATCTGGCGCGGGTCGGGAAACAAGATCTAGCGACTGGTAAGTCCAGCTACGAGTTCTATCGAGGACTGGGGACAAGCGGTGCGCCGCGCTGGGGCACTGCGTCAGAAAAGCAACCGGTGTTCGAAGATCCCCGTGGCGTTGGTTGGTGTTTGAGCGCCAGTTACAACCCACACCTCAAACGCGTCCTTTTGTGCACGGAACACGATGCCAGTTCACAGGGCACGATCGGCATCTTCGAGGCTCCCCACCCCTGGGGACCGTGGAAGACTGTCGCATACTATGATCGGGCGATGCCCTTCGGAGCGGAGAGGCCCGGCAGCCGCCTGCCTTGGAAGAACAATGTGTTCTTCGCGGCGTTCGCGACAAAATGGCTGCAGGGCAACATTTTCACCTTGAACTTCACCGGCGCCGGTCAGGGCCAGGACAACGATTCGTTCAACACCGTGCGAGGTGCCTTCCAGCTCGCGACCGATCCACTTGATCCGGGCTAAACAACGAACCCCGCGGCGAGAATCTTGGAGTTGCGTACTTCTCGGATTCGTCGCGTTTTTCGGAACCCGAAGCGTAAGCGAGGGGGAGTTGGCGTACCATCACAAGTTGATCCCTCGCTTACGCTTCGGGTTCCGATTGAGGCGCACGCGCGACTTCAACACTTACGCTTTGTGCATCCGTTTGAGGCGAGAGGCGTAACTTCAAAAGGCGAGGCCGCCGTCGCCAGCGAGCGGCGGCTCGTTTTGATGGTCCGCCGTTATTCCTGGTCCTTCTTCTTCCGACGTCTGCTCGCCTTCGGTTTCGCTTTTGGCGTTCGGCCCGCATCGGCCAAGGCGCGACGCAAGAGAAATTCAACCTGGCCGTTCAGGCTGCGCAAGTCGTCGTCCGCCCAGCGGCGCACCGCCTCCAGCACGTCCGGATCAACCCGCAACAGAAACGACTTGCGACCACTCAAGGCGACACCTCACGCCAACATCCCACGTGTATCGACAGCCGAGCAAAGCCGACTACTGGTAGAGGCTGCCTGTATTGATGACCGGCTGCGTGTGACGATCGCTGCAGAGGACCACCAACAGGTTGGAGACCATGGTGGCCTTGCGTTCCTCGTCTAACTCGATGATGTCGTCCTTCTCGAGATGTTCCAACGCCATGTCGACCATGCCCACCGCTCCCTCGACGATCTTGGTTCTGGCGGCGACAACCGCCTGAGCTTGTTGGCGTTGCAACATGGCGGCCGCGATCTCGGGCGCGTAGGCAAGGTGGCTGATGCGGGCTTCCGTGACCTCGACACCGGCCTTCTCCAAGCGCTCTTGGATGTCGTGCCGTAGCTGGTCACAGATCTGAGGCGTGTTACCCCGCAAAGAAACTTCTTCGTCGTGACTGTCGTACGGATGACGGCTCGCCAGATTACGCAATGCCGCCTCGCTCTGCACGGCGACGAAGTGCTCGTAGTCGTCCACTTCGAACATCGCCTCGGCCGTGTTGACCACCCGCCAAACGACCACTGCCGAAATCTCGATCGGATTGCCATCACGGTCGTTCACCTTCGATGGCCGTCCACCTGTCCGGCTCTTATGCTGCACGATCTTTCCCTGAGCGTCCTTTTTCTCTGGAGTTGTAACCGACCCGGTTTCAAAGTTCCTCACCCGCAGGGTGATCTTCCGCTTCGAAAAAAACGGATTGACCCAGTAGAAGCCGGATTCGGTGACCGAACCCCGGTACTCGCCGAATAAGAGCATCACGCGGGCGTCGTTGGGCGCCACGGCCTGGTAGCCGAACAACGACACGACCCCACAAATCAGGGCCAGGATTCCCCCAATGACCAGCGGCGCAGGACTCAGGTCGTTTCCGGTACTGGCCATCACGAGACCTGTTATAAAGGTCGCTGGCCCCCCCAGAATCAAGATCACGCTGATCATCAGCGGAAACCAACCCGACACCGGCCTAAATACCTGTTCTTTCATCTTCGCACTCCTCGTCATCTTGAAACGACCTGGACGGCTGCAGATTTCACTATGATATCACTATGGTATCTTCGAGGTCCACGGGAGGATCTTGCGAAAAAAGGGGAACGCCCACTCCGGGCCGGTCCACGAGTCGGGATTCGCAGGTTGCCTGGCGGACCTAAGAGCTATTACAGCCAGGAGATAGGACAATACTGCAGCCAGGCGTCGTGGGCGAGACGGGCGAAGGCCAAAGCTCGACTGAGCGCGGCGTAACCGTCACAAAGTCCCTTCTCCCTCGCCGGAGGCTGTGCAGCTTCTAACTGGGTTAGCGCGTGATTTCGTCTTTCTTCACTCTCCCCTCGGGGAGAGTCGGCCCGAAGGGCCGGAGAGGGGGGCACTCGCCGGACGCTACGCGTCGGTTTCGCTGGGAAACCGTGGGCTAACGTCCAGCGGCTGATTTTGTAGGATTCCGCTCGGTCACTGGGTGACGACCATCAGCCGGAATGCGTTAGCATCCGGTTTGTTGAGCGTAGCCGAACTCGCCAGAGTTTGGTGGATGCATGAAGCGTAAAAGCTGCACCACCCCGGCGGGGGAGAAGGTGGCCGAAGGCCGGATGAGGGGGAGCAGCAGTCCCTTGAAACCAGCGCCCGCTAGGACTTTGACCCCGATCGGCAATGCTCGACGCCAACGTGCCACACAACTGCAGCGAACATCGGAATGAGCGGCCACAGAGCCGGCGCGCGGGTGGGAACGGAGATGACCGCGTCGACAAATAGCCAGCCGCAGGCGAGGAAGAAGATCACCGCCGCGACGAGTTCTTGGTTCTTAAAGCGTAGCATGGGCGACCACCCTTTGGGTTTGAGACACGGGTGTTTACTGGTTCCGCAGACGATTGACAGTAGCAAGAACCAGACGAGCCGTTATATTACTCGATCGTCTGTCAGAGGCCGAGGCTGCGGATGCGTGTGTGACGGATTTGGTCTAAGGTCACTGCAGCGATGATAATCGCTCCGATGATCATGTCCTGATAAGGGTTCGGGACTTCCAGTTGGTCGCAGCCGCTGGTGATCACCCCCATGATGGCCGCGCCGGCGAGCGTCCCGACAACCGATCCGCGTCCGCCACTCAGACTCCCGCCTCCGATGACGACCGCCGCGATGATTCTCAGCTCGAGCCCCAGGCCTTCAATAGGGTTGGCGATCTTCAGGGTGGCGAAGTGGTAGATCGCCGCGATCCCCACAAACAAGCCGGCGAGCGTGTAGACGGCGATCTTGGTCTGGGAGATGTTGACGCCGCACAACCGCGCCGTCGGCTCGCTCGAGCCCAACGCAAAGATGTGGCGGCCGAGCACCGTGTAGCGCAGTAAGCAAGCGACGGCCAGGGCCAAACAGGCAGCAGCCCAGACGCCGGCCGGCAGCTTGGGCAGGATGCCGGCGACAAAGTCCGGAGGACGCGTGGAACAGAGCTGCATGATCCAGCCGGGAATTTGATCGCGAGGTGGGAAGATCGTCGACTCGTTCGAGATGATCTTTCCTACACCGAGGAAGATCGTCATCGTGCCCAACGTGACGATGAACGGCACAATCCGCAGGGAGCTAATCAAGACACCATTGGCGAATCCGCACAGCGAGCCGGTAGCCACGGTTGCCACCACAGCCAGCGCCACAGGCACGTTCTCTTTGAAGCAAAAGGCCATCACGGTCGCCGATAACGTCAAAGAAGTGCCGGCCGACAAGTCGATGCCGCCGGCAATGATGATCAGGGTCATACCGAGGCCGGCAACCACAACAATCGACGTCTGCGTGACGACGACGCGCAGATTTCTGACCGTCATGAAGTAGCCGTCTCCCCAGAGCTGGTCGGCAACCGCGAAGAAGACTACGATCGCCAACAGCGCGAGCAGCGGACCCAAGTCACCTGTCAGCCAGCGGACCATCACCGCGGCCACCGATCTTCTGCTGGTCTTCCGCTCGATCAAGGTAAGGCTGTCCCTATTTGCTGGATTCAACTTCGCTGCCGATGGCGCACGCCATCACCGATTCCTCGGTCCACTTGTCGGCCGGCCGCACTTCCCGTAAACGCCCGCGGGCCATCACTCCTACGCGATCGCAGACAGCCAGCAGCTCCGGCAAGTACGAGCTGACGAAGATGATCGACTTCCCGCTTGCCGCAAGTTGGCCAATCCGCCGGTAGACTTCCGATTTGGTCCCGAGATCGATGCCCTTGGTCGGTTCATCCAATAGCAGCACGTCCGACTCCTGATGCATGACCCGAGCGAGTGCGATCTTCTGCTGGTTGCCGCCCGATAGCTCGTGCACCTCCTGTTCGCTGCCCCGCGCCTTGACCTCCAGGCGCTGCATCCACTCGACGACCCGCTTCCGCCGCTTCGACAAGTTCAGCAACCCCGCCTGTACGTAAGGCCTCAGGAAACTCAGGGTGACGTTGTCGTTGATCGAAAGTTCTTGTGCGAGCCCTTCGTTCTTGCGATCCTCGGAAACGAGTCCTAGGCCGGCACGAATGCAGCCACGCGGAGTCGTTGCCACATGTGTGCCGCCGACTGTGACTTTTCCTTCAGTGACGGCATCCAGCGCGAAGATGCAGCGCAGCAGCTCTGTGCGGCCAGCACCGACAAGCCCCGCGATACCGAGAATCTCGCCGCGGTGGAGCGTGAAGGAAACATGTTGTGGGAGGATCTGCCCCGACACGTCTCGCAGTTCGAGGATCTCCTCGCCAATGGTATGTTCGATGCGCGGAAACAGCTCTCCCACAGTACGGCCAACCATCAAGGAGACAATTTCACTGTCGGTGGTCTGGGCCAGCGAACCCGAGCCAACGGTACGGCCGTCGCGCAATACCGAGTATTGGTCGGCGACTTCGCGGATCTCTTCCAAGAAGTGGCTAATGTAGATGATGGCCAGACCTGACTGGCGCAGCTTCCGAATGACGACGAACAGGCGTTCCACGTCGGCGGCGGGCAGCGAGCTCGTGGGCTCGTCGAAGACGATAACCTGCGCGGCGGAGACGAGCGCCCGGCCGATTTCGACCAGCTGCTGTAAACCGACCGAAAGGGACCCGACAGGTGTTTGGGGCTGTAATTCCGGATGACCGAGTAGTTGCAGTGCGTCACGCACGCGCTGCCGTTGCCGTTGCCGATCCAACAGGCCGTGGCGGTGATCTTCCTGGCCCAACATCATGTTGTCTTCCACACTGAGATCGGGCGCCAGGTTCAGCTCTTGGTAGATCATCGCGATCCCTGCTGAGCGGGCGTCTTGGGGTCCGCTCGGATCGAACCGGCGACCCTGGACATAGGTCGTACCCGCGTCGGGACGATGCACGCCGCTGAGCACCTTCATCAGTGTGCTCTTGCCCGCTCCGTTTTCACCGATCAGTGCCAGCACCACGCCGCTCTCCACAGCCAGCGAGACATCTTGCAGCGCGCGCGTAGCGCCGAACCGCTTGTGAATTCCTACCATTCGCAGCAGCGCGGTGTCGGTTGTCATGGCGTCCGGGAGTGGGGGGCAAAGGAGTGTCAAGTCTGCGGTGCAATGGGATCGAATTCAACCACCCTGCGGTCACTCGCCAGTCCCCACCGTTGGGGCTAGTCACTTGACGCTTCGAAGCCGGCGAGAACAATGGGGCAGATGCAAAACCAGGAGAGGCTCAACGAGTCGGCCGGCGCGGCGCTGGACTTGGCGCTCATGGACGAGCTCCAGCAGCTCGAGCGGGCCGGTCTCCATCGCTCGCTACGTCAGTTCGGGGCGCGCCAAGGCCCGCGCGTCTGTGTCGGCGGCCGCGAGATCTTGATGCTGGCAGGCGCCAACTACCTGGACCTGGCAGCCGATCCGCGCGTGGCCCAGGCCGCTACGGAAGCCGGGCAAGAGTACGGCTGTGCCGCCGGTGGTGCGCGCCTGATCGGCGGCAACTTGGCGCTTCACGAGCAACTCGAGCACGACTTGGCTCACTTTCTGCAGAAGGAAGCGGCTTTGTTGTTCAGCACGGGCTACATGGCTAACCTCGGTGTGCTGACCGCGCTCGCCGGCTCTTCGGACGTCATCGTCAGCGACGCGTTGAACCACGCCAGCATCATCGACGCCTGCCGGCTCAGCCGGGCGGAAACACGGACCTATCGTCACAACGACGCCCATGACTTTGGCCGTGTCGCACGATCACTGGCCGGTTATCGCCGCCGGCTGTTGGTCGTCGACGGGCTCTTCAGCATGGACGGCGATCTGGCCGCGCTCCGCGAGCTCGTCCCAATCGCTCGGGAACATGAGATGATCATCGTTGTCGATGATGCACACGGTTTCGGGGTGCTGGGTCGGGAGGGCCGCGGTACGGTTGAAGAATTGGATGTCGAGTGTGATGTGATTATCGGTAACCTTGGCAAGGCCCTGGGAAGCTTCGGTGCTTTCGCCGCTTGTTCGGCGACAGTGCGTGAGTACTTGGTCAATTGCTGCCGGCCGTTCATTTTTACATGCGGTTTGCCGGCGGCGACGGTCGCTGCCGCTCGCGCTGCGTTGTCCATTCTGCAGCAGGAACCCCGACGTCGACGCGATCTCCGCGAGCGGGGACGTCAGCTGCGGGCGGGCCTGCAGGATTCGGGATACGAGACTGGTGCCAGTACCACGCACATCGTGCCAGCGATTCTGGGCGACAACGAATTAGCCAGGGAGTTCTCGGAGCAGGCTCTACAGCAGGATGTTTTCGTCCAGGCAATCCGTTATCCTTCGGTTCCGCGGCGAACGGCACGGTTACGATTTTCGCCGATGGCAAGCCACCGTACTGAAGAGATTCAATCCGTCGTTGAGCTGTTTAGTGGACTTCGTCGCCGACAGCTAGACCGCCGCCCTGCCGCAACCTGAAGCGAGGTTCCTGTGCAAACGTGTTACGAACAATGGTCAGCCGATTCCCTGGCGGGCCGTCTATTATCGCGGGAGGATGCCAAGTTGATTCTGGCGGATCCGCAGGTCGACTTACTGCGGCTGCTCGCGGCTGCGGGAGATGTGCGGATGGCCACATTTGGCCGCAGCGTCAAGCTCCATCAGATCGACAACATCAAGAATGGTCTCTGCCCAGAGGACTGTGGCTACTGCAGCCAGTCGAGGGTCTCGGAGGCCCCCGTCCGCGCCTACCGCATGAAGTCGGAAGATGAGATCGTTGCGGAAGCCCGGACTGCCAAGCAACAAGGCGTCTTTCGCTATTGTCTGGTTGCCAGTGGACGTGGGCCCAGCGAGCGAGAGACCGACGAGTTGGCCAGGATCGTACGGCGACTCAGCGAGGAGGTCGGCATTCGGACTTGCCTCTCCGCCGGCCTGCTGGATGGCAAACAAGCGAAGAAGCTCAAGGACGCCGGTCTCGATCGATTGAATCACAATCTGAACACGAGCCAGTCACACACTCCCAAGATCGTGAGTAGCCACACCTACCAGGAACGCGTGGCCACCATCAAGGCGGCGCGGGACGTCAACTTGGAGGTCTGCAGTGGAATGATCGCGGGGATGGGCGAGCAGGACGAGGACATCATCGAAGTCGCCTATGAACTCCGAGAATTGGGTGCAGCCTCGATACCGGTGAACTTCTTAATACCTATTCCCGGTAACCCCCTCTATGACTTCAATCAACTGACACCTGACCGCTGTTTACGGATTCTCTGCTTGTTCCGGTTGATCAACCCCAAAGCAGAGGTCCGCGTAGCGGGTGGCCGGGAAGGACACTTGCGCGACTTACAAGTTCTAGCCCTCTATCCGGCGAACTCGCTCTTTGTCGACGGCTATTTGTCAACGCGCGGCGAGGCGGCGTCGCGAACTTATCAGATGATCGAAGACGCCGGTTTCGAAGTCGAGGGTTACGATGCGACCGAGAAGACTTCGGCCGAGAGGTTTGCGATCCACGGGGAAGCGCAGATCCTGAATCCCAAGACAACACGCTTGCCAACCTGAACGATCCCGGCGTAAGTAGTTGTCGACGTGGCTTCTCTGCTGAGAAAGTGAATAGCGTGTCGACCGGCCCAGTCGTCGAGCCATTCCTCGGCGGTCGATCGCAGTGTTCTTCGCGCGAAGATAGTGAGATTCGATATCAACCGCGCAAGGGGCAGCGGCGCGTTAGCCCGGATTATTCATGAAGATCGTGGCGAGAGGTTGTAAGTACGTTCGTGGCAAGGAAGGCGAGCAATTGTTCCGCAGGCGTATTGAAGCAATACGTCGAGGGAGAATTGTGAAGCATGACGAAGCCACGGATGGACTTACGACCTCGCAGCAGATCGCTCATGAATAATTCGGGTTAGTATCGACACTGAGGTCGTCTACAGACGTGGCCTAGACGTTGTAGGTTGCCGTCGTAGAATGACTACGACAATCTACAGCATTCACTCGGGAGCCATTCGCCATGCAAGGACACGATAAAGTGATCGAATCCCTTAACGCGGGACTCACGATCGAATTGACCGCCATCAACCAATACTTCATACACTCCAAAATGTGTCGCAACTGGGGACTCCACAAGTTGGCGAACCATTACTATCAAGAGTCCATTGAAGAGATGAAGCACGCCGAGGAAGTGATCGATCGCATCCTTTATCTGGAAGGCGTTCCCGAGATCGCGCGTTACGACGTGATTAAAGTCGGCGCGACTCCCAAGGAACAAATCGAAAACAACATGGCGCTTGAGGTCAAAGGTGTGGCAACCTACAACGGCGCTATCCAGCTGTGCATCGAACTGAAGGACGCCGGCAGCCGTGAGCTAATGGAGCGAATGGTGGTCGAGTCGGAAGAGAGTATCGACTGGGCCGAGGCGCAGCTCGACCTGATCAAGATGGCGGGAATCGAAAATTACCTGGCTCAACAGATTGGGGATCCCCCGCAGGCGTAGGCTCGTAGCGCGATCGCACAGGCCTCACCGGTGTGGCGTTTCGGGTGTGTCGGCTCATCGTGAAGGTGGGTGGGGGGATCTGCTGGCCGGAGCTAGTCAATTGCGACGTCTTCCATTGGGCAGGTCGCCATTGCATTCTGCAAGAGTCGGCGAATGCGGCAGTGGCAGGCGGTGCAACCAGCCCCAGCACAGGTAACCTCTACCACATCTTCCACCGATTCGGCGGAAGCTTGCAGAATGGTCTGTTGTATTTCGGCGGCCGTGACCGAGTAGCAGTGGCAGACGAGGTCGCTGGCGGTCTCTTCCGACAATAAACGGCTCATGCGGCGAGCATTCCAGGCAGGCAGTTCTCGTATTGATACTCAATCTCAATTGTGATTGGCGTCACGACGCTTGTCAAGACGTTTGATGATCGACACCTACAAAGAGCTCATTTTGAACCAATACGAGGCAGCTTTCTGTATGTTGGGGGGTGCATCGACGGGTGTCCGGACACGAATTGGCAGGCACCGGTGGCAACCTACAGATTCAGTCGGGATCGATGTTCCCTGGATCGGTTCCGGATGGGCGCGACGTCGAGGCGGAGGCGTAGTGACCTTAGCCACCGGCACGACATAGTCGTCGTGCGAGGTTTCTTCTCCTCATCCTGGGAGAGGATAATAGTGCTGCAGAACGAGGGAACACATGAAACGAATCAACATCTGCCGCTGGATGCTGCTGTGCTGCTTATCTTCGGCCGCGGCGGACGCACGCCCGAACATCCTCTTTATTATGTCGGACGACCATGCTTGCAATGCGATCAGCGCTTACGGAGGACGGCTTGTGGAGGTGGCCCCCACCCCTCATATCGACCGCATTGCCAAGGAGGGCATCCGCTTGGATCGGTGTTTCGTTACAAATTCCATTTGCACGCCCAGCCGGGCGGTGATTCTTTCCGGCCAACACTCGCACCTAAACGGCGTACGGACGCTAATGGACACCTTCCCGGCAGAGGGTTCCGGTACTCCGAACGTCGCCGACATTCTCCGCCGCTCAGGATACCAGACCGCTCTGATCGGCAAGTGGCACCTTCGTTCTGCACCGTGGGGATTCGACTATTGGAAAGTCGGTCCGGGCCAGGGACTTTATCACAACCCTTTTTTCGTGACGTCGACGGATGGGATCCAATACAGTTCGCGGCCCGCGCGGGGAACGCCGCGGGCCAGGGGCTACTACACCGACTTGGTCACGGACTATGCCTTGGAATGGCTCGAGGGGTGTGATCGACAGAGGCCGTTCTTCTTGATGCTGCATCACAAGGCCCCGCACGGACGATGGGAACCTGCCGAACGCCACAAGGACTACCTTGCCGGCATCGAGATTCCCGAGCCGGCCACTCTTTGGGAAGACTTCTCCCATCGTTCGCCCGCGACGATCAACATGGGCACATCGATCACCAGCCGGCTCGCGGGGCGGCGCACGATGGTCGAGGACGTGCAGAAGCCGGACTGGCCACCCGGTTCGGTAGACATGGCTGGTATGACGGAGCAGGAGCAGGGGAAGGCCGCGTACCAGAAGTACCTTCACGACTACCTAGCTTGTGTGAAGGCCGTGGATGAGAACGTGGGGCGCGTGCTCGCTTATCTCGATGAGTCCGGTTTGGCAGCAAACACCTTGGTGATCTACACCGCGGATCAGGGAATGTTCCTGGGTGAGCACGACTATTTCGACAAGCGATGGATCTACGAGGAGAGCTTTCGGATGCCGTTCCTGGCACGGCTCCCCGGTTCCATCTCGGCGGGCTCCGTCGACAACAAGCATCTTTGCTCGAACCTCGACTTCGCTCAAACCTTCCTTGACTTTGCCGGCGTCAGCGAGGCACCGGAGCTCGCGAAAATGCAAGGCCGCAGTCTCCGTGGTCTGCTCGCGGGAGACGATCCAGCGCGGTGGCGGGACGCCGTGTACTACCGCTATTGGATGCACCTTGCACACCACCACATCCCCGCTCACTATGGGGTGCGTGATGGTCGCTTCAAGCTGGCGTTCTTCTACGGCTTGCCATTGGATGCCCGGCTCGGCAGGGGCGAGTTCCCTCCGAGCGTGGCCGGATGGGAACTTTACGATCTCCAGGTCGATCCTCACGAGACCAACAACGTCTACGCGGATCCAATGTACTCGGCCGAGGTTTTTCGTCTTAAACGTCGGCTGCTTGAGCTGAAGCGTCAGTACGGAGATCGGGACGAGGACTATCCGGAGCTGATGAGAGTGCGGGAGTCGAGTTGGGGTTCTTGAGCGTCTTCGGGGTACGTCGCGAATTCCGCGGACCGCACCCCCCCATCCAACGCCGTTAAGGAACTCTTCCGACGTTCTCCGGTGGTAGCCGAACTCACCAGAGTTTGGTGGACCCCGATTAGTCCAAATTCTGGCGAATTAGAAGTCCTTAACGGCGTTGCCCCTCACCGAGGTCGTGTAGCTTTCTGAGCTTTGCGTGATTTCGTTGTTCTTCACTCTCCCCTCGGGGAGAGTCGGCCCGAAGGGCCGGAGAGGGGGGCGTCCCCGGACGCTTCGCGTCGGTTTCGCTGGGGAACCGTGGGCTAACCCGAATTATTCATGAGCGATCTGCTGCGAGGTCGTAAGTCCATCCGTGGCTTCGTCATGCTTCACAATTCTCCCTCGACGTATTGCTTCAATACACCTGCGGGAGAATTGCTCGCCTTCCTTGCCACGAAACTACTTACAACCTCTCGCGACGATCTTCATGAATAATCCGGGCTAACGCCCAGCGGCTGATTTGCAGCGTAGCCGAACTCGCCAGAGTTTGGCGGATTGCATGAAAGCGTAGAAGCTGCACCACCTCCGAGAGTGGGAGGGTGAAGTAGATGCCGGCAAGTTTGGTCAACATGAAGCGTAAAGCTGCACGGCCTCCACCGTAGAAGTTCCCAGCTCGCGAAGACCGTTCTCACACCGCAGTTTCTCGCCTCAGCGTCCTTCAAGAGAGGAAGTGGGAGGTGCTGAGTGAGCCAGAGATAGCAGCCTGTTGATTTTCTCAACGCGCCTGCCGCATCACAGGGATGTGATGCCAAATCAGCGACGTGAGTCGTTGATTTGCGAGCCGCGAAGAACTCTGTTCTGAGCTTGGTGAGGTTGAAAAACGCCACGACGGTGTTTTTCAACAGGCAGATAGGCGGTCCTGAAGAGCGCGGTGATGGCAGAAGTGTGGGAACGGGAAACTAGAGGTAAATGCAACATTTTTTACCTCCATATTACGTTTCGCGCAGTATTGATGCGCGGAGTCAGTTGCTGTGCAATCTAGTATGGCAGGATTCTAGCCGGGTTATCCCCCTTCTTGAGGCTGTCTTTAGCGAGCGGAAACGCGCGCTAGCCTGGTTGTTCTTGACCGAGCTTCGGCGCGCCGAAAAGTAACGAAAACTGTGCTTTTGCGGGACCAAGCACTTGCGGCCAGCGATCACCTGCGAGATCATTGTGCAGGTGCTGTGGTTTCGCCGAGCTGTCGTCGGAGGAGCAACGCTGCACAAGACACACCTGATGGAGCCTTCAGATGAAACCCTGCGTAAGTTGGCTGTCGATTTGTCTTATCGGCCTGTTCGTAGATGCTGCCGCAGCTCAGTTTAACGACTTGCTTACTCGTGTGCCTTCCCATGCGAATGCCCTGATTGTCTTGAACGTCGAGAAGATCCACGCCACACCCTTAGCACAGCAGGAGAACTGGCGCGAGCAACAAGAGAAAGCATTTGAAGGGGGACTGACAATCGTGCCGCCGCATTCTGACTACTTTCTAATGGCGGGTCAGATGGACTTTGAGTTCATGCAGAGCAGTTGGGAAGTGGCACTTACCCGAGTGAGCGACGAGCCGTCGTTGCCGAAGATCGCTGCGAAGTGGAACGGTAGTATCGACCGGATCGAGCGTCGAGGAACAGTCCGCCTGCCCAACGATGCGTACCTTGTGAAGTTCGGCAAGGAGATCGTAGGTGTCATGCGACCTGCCAATCGACAGAGCGTAGCCCGGTGGCTCAAGCAGGTCGATAGCAATGGCGGACAGCATCGCCTCTCGCCTTATCTGAAGGAGGCCGTGGGCTTCGCTCAGAATCAAGGTACTCCGATCATCATGGCGCTCGACCTGCAGAACGCCGTATCAGCTGAGTTCCTACGCCGCCGATTTGCGGAGGACGACAAGCTGAAAGCGACCGACATCGACGTCGATCAACTAGTCGATGTTCTTTCGAGCATTAGGGGTGTCACGTTGGGGATTACGATTCGCAACGAACTTTATGGGGCTATCAAGGTTGATTTTGAGAAGGATGTCACTGTGCTGGGTGATTTGGCAAAGCCTATGTTGCTCGAGGCGCTCGCACGTCACTCCGCGATGATCGATGAGTTTGAGGATTGGAAGACCACCGTCCAAGGCACTCAGATTCGCATCGGCGGCAAGTTGTATCCCAGCGGTCTGCGGCGCATTTTGAGTTTGCTTGACGCGCCTGCCTCGCTACAGCAAATGGAGACTGCAAGTGACCCTCAACAGTCGGAGCAAGATCAGAAACGGCTCGCCTCGCAGCAGTACTTCCAAACGGTAACTCAACAAGTAGCTGACCTGAGGGGCAGGGACGGGCAGACCATGGGACAGGTTGGAATCTGGTGTGGGAGGGCTGCGCGCAAGATCGATCAGCTGCCTTTGTTAAACGTTGACGAAGAGCTACTCGAATACGGTGCCTTCGTTTCCGAAGGGCTGCGGCAAGCTGAATCGGTGCTCCGGTCGGTCGGTGGAAGGACCCGTGTGCGGCAAACTAGCCAAACTGGCGGGAGCAGCTCGTACGACTACGGATATAGCTACGGCTATGGACGGTGGGGTGCCTACGGGCGGTATGGTGTCCGCGACGATGCGCGGGCCGAGCAGCAGCAACGCACGGCCATCGCGACGCAAGAGCGTTTTGCGGGGGCAACGTCGACGCGACAGATCATGCAGCAGATTGACACAGCAACTGCAGAAGTCCGCCGCAAGATGGTCGCCAAGTACCAGGCGGAATTCTAGATAAGAACTCTTAGGCAGCTGCCCTTCTGTGGTTGATGCAACCTCGAGCTGGCGTGGGCGATAATCACCTATGCCCTGCCCCGGTTTCATGGGGTTGCTAAATTTTCCAGCGCCAGACCACGCCGACTCGGGCCGGCGTCTTATTCCGACCTCGTGTGATTCCGTGATTCGCGGAAGCCTGTCCATTTCAACGGCGGGCGGCGCCTATGGCAATGGTGGCTGGTGCGCAGTGATTAGCTAGTCGGGGATCTACCCTCACCCGGCGAACGCCATGCATCGCAGGGTGAATTCTGCGCAAAACCGCGGGCCTATGGCGAGCTCCTTCCGGACTCCGAGCTCGCCCCTCCCCCACCTCAGACAGGCACCACTTCTAGACACCCACCTCAGACAGGCACCACTTCTAGACGCCCACGTTCCCCTACGCCCACGTCAGACAGGCACCGTCTTGTGGGACGAATTTAGACGACGAATTCAGACAGGCACTATTTTTTTCAGACGAATTCAGACAGGCACTATTTTTTTGACGATTTTTTCGGAATTGTGGTCGCGCGCCGTTTGCCAATGGCAACTAGAGAATAGCGAGAGTACCGAATGACGTCCGATGACTTTGGAAAGGGAGGCAAGCGATGCCCGCTCGACCGCGGAAAGACATTGTCGATCCTACCGAACCTGGTTTCTATCATTGCTATTCCCGTTGCGTACGCCGTGCGTTTCTCTGTGGCGATGACTCCTACACCGGGAAGAACTACGACCACCGCAAAGACTGGATTGAAACACGGCTAGACTTGCTGGCCTCGCAGATGGCCATCGAGGTGACGGGAACGGCCGTGATGGACAATCATCTTCATGTGGTTGTCAAGATCAGACCTGACATCGTGATCGGGTGGTCTGATCAGGAAGTCGCCCGGCGTTGGTTGAAAGTCTGCCCGGGAGAACGTCAGCTAGATCTCACCGCGCCGCCGATAGAACCCACCGAAGAGAAGATTGCCGAGCTGATGGCTGACAAGGTTCAACTTGGGGAGTGCCGCAAGCGTCTCGCTTCCCTGTCTTGGATGATGAAGCTGCTGAAGGAGCAAATCTCCCGCAGCTCCAATCACGAAGATCAATGCACGGGGGCATTTTGGGAGGGTCGCTTCAAATCGACGCGGCTACTGGATCTGTATGCACTGGTCTTATGTTCGATGTATGTGGACTTGAACCCGATCCGGGCCAAGAAGGCCACGACACCAGAGACTTCGCTGCACACGTCGGCCTACTTGCGGATCAAGGCTCGTCTAGCCAGGTCAGAAACCAGCAAAAGCGAGCGAAACGAGTCGCTTGATCCGCTGGCAGCTGCGTGGTTGTCTCCGATCGACGAAGACACCCCTCCGCCGGACGGACCGCAAGCTGCTCGGGGAAGGCGAGCCAGCGATCAAGGGTTTCTTCCTATGACTCTTGACAAGTATCTGTTGCTATTGGATTGGTCAGGACGCCAACTACCACTGGACAAGCGCGGTGCCATCCCGCAGGAACTGGCGCCCATTCTGAGCCGCTTGGAACTTGCTGCCGACCACTGGCTTGAAGGCCTCCAGTCTTTCCAGCAGTGGTTCTCTGACTTCGCGGGGCGTCCGGCCACCCTCCGAGCCCACGCAGCCAAATCTGGGATCCGCTGGATTCGCGGCATGCGTTGAGCGAACCTGCAGCAGCGACGAAGTAGCCCCTGTTTGCCAGCTACTCGGCAACCTCAAGCCGATACCAAAGTGGTTCCGCGCGAGAAGGCACTCTTGAACGGGACATTCGACAACAACACCGTTGCGGCGTTCACTTTCTGAATCCCCAATAGCTGCCGCAGTTCGCGATGTTTCTGAAAAAGGTGCCTGTTGTACGTCTGTCTCGGCGTGCGTACTCCGAAAAGTGCATGTCTGGGCTGCGGCACGTCTGAAGTAGGGAAGTGCCTGTCTGAAACCAGACTGAAGCTGGACGTCGGGAAGTGCTTGTCTGAAGTGAGGTTCCCAGAGTGAGTGAAGGTCCGAATTGAGGTGCCTGTCTGAAGTGGACCGGATGGGAGGTGCCTGTCTGAAGTGGAGGGAGCGTCACGGCGTGGATACGAACGTGGTATGGTAAGCGGCCCGCCACACATCGGGCTGGTCCAGTAGCTCGATCTCGACTAGCTGGTCGGCCAGTGTCCGCCAACGCTCGGCTGTCATCTGACCGAGCTGCTCCGGATGGTCGTCATCAGGCAAGCAGAGTGGACGAATTGCTCGGGCGCCAAACGCTAAAATATCCAGCCCCATCTCCGTGTTTCGCTCGTGAATAAGGAGATTTGTCCGTGCCGGCGACTCCAAATAGGTCCTCCAACCACGCACTGCGGCGCGAACGAACTTACGGACCAGCTCAGCGTCCGTCTCCACCAGCAAGTCGTTCGTAATCAACACGCTCGTGTATGGATTGAAACCAATATCCGAGACCATCAGGCAGTGGGGATCGCTGCCCGCCTGCCGGGCGACGAACGGCTCGCTGAAGACGTACGCCTGCTGTGCGAAGTCGCTCCGCTGTAAGAACATGGCGACACTGCCTTGATAAGGCACAATGTTCAGCTGCGCGTCATCCAGCTTGCCGAGCAGGTACTTCGCAAACGGCTTGCCACTCCCTACTGCCAACGTGAGACCCTTCAAATCGAGGAGACTGCGGATTTCAGTTTCCTCGTGCACCATAATACAACGAGGACTGTCCTGCATTGCGGTCATCACCGCAGCGACCGGCGCTCCCTGATCGCGTCCCAACAGAACCTGGTCGGCGTTGGCCACAGCAAAGTGGACCTGTCCGCTGGCAACCTGCTGAATCACGGGCGCCCCCGGTCCACCGGCTCGAATCTCCACCTCCAAACCCTCTTCCTCGTAGTAGCCGTGCACCAGTGCGGCAAAGAAACCGCCGTGTTCGGCCTCGGGAAACCAATTCAATGCCAAAGTCACCTGACGGGCCGCCCGCGGCGGCTGAGCTACCGGCGACTTGGCTGGGCAGCCACAGAGAGTCAGGGCCAGCGCTAATGTCAGAAGCTGCCGCATCAATCCTGCTCCTACCTGTCGGCGGGGAACCCAACACCGTCTTTTGAATCCCTAGTTCAGCGACGATCCGTACCAACGCTCCAGCACCTTCTCGCCCACCACACTCGTGGTGGCAAACATCACAACCCCTAGCACGGCCGAGGCAATCGTTGCCGCAAAGAGCTGGTCCGTCTTAAGCTGAGGACCAGCGTTGAGGATGATAAATCCGAGCCCCGAATGAGACCCACCGTATCCGACGAAGAACTCACCGACAATCGCCCCAACAACCGCCAACCCGCTGGAGGTCTTGGCGCCTGTGACCAAATGGGGCACCGCGTTGGGAACCTGTAGCTTTCTCAACAGCTGCCATCGAGTGGCGCGATGTAGCCGGAAAAGGTCTTCGTGCCCGGGGTCGATGGTGATCAGGCCTGTCGTGACGTTTGTAATCACAGGAAACAGGCTGATGATCGTGGCAATCATCACGACACTGTGAAAACCGGACCCGAACCAGATCACGATCAGTGGAGCAATGGCCACGATCGGTACCGTTTGCAGAAAGATCGCGTATGGGTAGCAGCTGCTGCGGATGATCGATGACTGCGAGAAGAGTAAGGCCACCCCCGTGCCCAACACGAGACTGCAAGCATAACCGCAAACCGCTCCCGCACCGGTGATTCCGCCAGCGAGTGCCAATTGGATCGCCCGCTCCCAAGCAGTCCTGCCCACATCGCCCGGACCCGGCAACAGATAAGGAGGCACGCGGAACATCACGACCGCAAAATGCCATGCGACTACGACCAGCACCAGCAGCGCCGTGGGAGGAAGCAGTCGCCGTACCAACTTCATACATCCATCTCCCTCAGCCGTTGGCTGATTTGCAATGTCAATCGCGTGAATTCCGGATCGCCGCGCAACGCCGGTTGCCGCGGATAGGGAAACGGCACGCAGATGGTGTCAACGACACGCCCAGGACGAGCAGCCATGACGAGAATCCGTTGGCTAAGAAAGACTGCCTCCGCCACGTTGTGAGTGACAAATAGTGCGGTCCATTGCTGCTTCTGCCAGATCCGCAGCAGGTCTTCGTTCAAGCGTTGGCGCAACATATCGTCTAGGGCACCAAATGGTTCGTCTAACAACAAGCAATCCGGATTGGTGACCAGCGCCCGCGCAAGCGAAACCCGCATGCTCATTCCACCTGACAACATCCGCGGGTACTTGTGGTAGTCGTCTCGGCGCAAGCCGATCAACTCAAGGTTGGTCTCAATTCGGGCAGCTTGGTCGGCGGCAGTGATCCCTAGAAGTTCCAGCGGTAGCCGGATGTTGCCAGTGACGTCCCGCCAGGGAAGTAGGTTAGGCTGCTGGAACACGAACGCCGTGCGGTGCTCTCCAGATGCTGAGATCTGCCCGGCTGTCGGTTCGGCCAGCCCAGCGACCAGTCGGAGAAGGGTCGTCTTCCCGCATCCCGACGGCCCAACAATCGAAACAAACTCACCTGCCGCGAGTGAAAAGTCGACCGACCGCAAGACCTCCTGCTCACCAAACGACACGCTGACCGATGTGCCTGTCAGCCGGGCGAGCCGTGTGGTGGAGTTCATTGGCAATCGACATTCAGCAAGGGAAAGAGAAAGTACACTGAGCACCGTGAGATACGGCGGCGGTCTACCGATCATAGTCAAAAAAGGCCCGGCCCCCCACGCGGTTTCACATCAGTCGTGCATGCAGCCGCCGTTCACCTTAGAATGAACGCGGCGTGAAACGGAAGCACAAGACGTTCGAAAACCGGCACGGCAAGTTTTCCGAGGGAGAACCGAAGTGGCGAACTTCAAGGCATTTGTGGCTGTGTTCACGGTGTGGTGCGGGCTGTTGCACGTCGGTGTAGCGGACGAGACCCGGGCGCAGCGGGACTATTTCGAAGAGCAGGTTCGACCTCTGCTCGCCAAACGCTGCTTCAAGTGCCATGGACCCACACGGCAGGAAGGCGGGTTGCGGCTCGACTCGGCCGCCACCGCACGCGCCGGCGGCGATTCCGGGGCGGCGATTGTTCCCGGTGATCTCCGAGAGAGCCTGATCATCGAGGCGATTCACTTTCGATCGCTAGAGATGCCTCCAGACGGTAAACTCCCCGATCACGAAGTTGAGATCTTGACGCGGTGGGTCCAAATGGGAGCGCCCTGGCCGGACCACCCACAGACAACCTCCCGCGAGATTTCCGCAGAGGACAAGTCATTTTGGGCCTTCCAGCCCTTAAGCGACTCCTCCCCACCTGTGTTGACCGAAGACAGTTGGTCGCGCAGCGAAATCGACCGGTTCGTCTACCGCAAGCTGCGCTCCGAGGATCTAGCACCGGCAGCGGAGGCGGATCGCTTGACGTTGATCCGCCGCGCCTGTTTCGATTTGATCGGTTTGCCTCCGTCGCTCGAACAGGTTGCAGAGTTTCTGAATGACGACTCTAGCAACGCCTACGAGGCACTGATCGATCGATTGCTCGAGAACCCGCACTACGGCGAGAAGTGGGCTCGTCACTGGCTGGACCTAGTTCGCTACGCTGAGTCGCACGGGCATGGCAGCGACCAGTTTCGTGAGGACGCGTTTCGCTATCGCGACTACGTGGTTGAGGCATTCAATCGGGACCTGCCGTACGATCGTTTCGTTACCGAACAGCTGGCTGGTGACGAAGTGTCCCCCGGCAACCCCGACGCATTAACCGCCACCGGGTTCTTGCGGCATTGGATCTACGAGAGCAATCAGCGCAAGGTGAGGTTAACGCGCGAGATTATCTTGAACGACGTGACCGAAGTGACGGGGGAGGTCTTCCTCGGCATGGGAATGAGCTGCGCCCGGTGCCACGACCACAAGTTCGATCCGATTCCTAGGCGAGACTACTATCGGCTACAGGCGTTCTTTGCGCCGCTGCTGGCGCGGGACGACTTGCCGCTGTTGAGCTCCACACAACTGGCACATCGCGCGTCAATTCGCGAACGCTGGGAAGCCCAAACAGCCGACATTCGCCAGCAAATCACACAGCTAGAGCAACCGATCCGCCAAGCGGCAATCGACCGTGCGATTCGGATGCTGCCCCAGGAGATTAAAGAAATCTATCGTAAGCCGCGAGCAGAGAATACACCCTTGGAACTCCAGCTGGTGGCCCTCGTGGAATGGCAATTGCGCGACGATCAAAAGAACCCTTCCCGAAAAATGGATGGTGTGGTGAAGGAGAAGTGGCAGACGCTTCACGACCAACTAGCAAAATACGACGCCAACCGGCCAGTACCGATTCCGTTAGCGATGGCGGTCACGGACATCGGGCGGATCGCGCCTCCTACAATCATCCCGGGAGATGCCCACGGTACGCCCGTTGAACCTGGATTCCTGTCGGCGCTAGACAGCGGGCCAGCGCGAATCGAACCTCTACCCGCGTCTCTCAACTCCACCGGTCGTCGCAGCGCACTAGCCCGCTGGATCACTTCTCCATCCAACCCGTTGGCGACCCGGGTGATCGTGAATCGCATCTGGCAGTATCACTTCGGCAGGGGACTCGTCGGTACTCCTAGCGACTTCGGTCGCTTAGGTGAGCGGCCGTCACACCCGGATTTGCTGGATTGGCTGGCTCGCCGTTTTGTCGCCGACGGTTGGAGTTTTAAGAAGATGCACCGGCTGATCATGACGTCCGCCACATATCGGCAGGCCTCGCGGCGAAAGACACCCCAAGCCGCCCGCCGTAAGGATCCGAGCAACCGATGGCTGTGGCGCATGCCGATCCGAAGGTTGGACGCGGAGCAAATCCGCGATTCGATGCTGGCTGTGTCTGGTGAGTTGGACTATCGAATTTCCGGTCCCAGCGTCGACAGCACCGTTCCCCGCCGCACCATTTATACGAAAGTGATCCGCAACACGCCGGACCCTCTGTTGCGCGCGTTCGACGCTCCCGACGGTTTCGGCAGTACCGCCACGCGCGACGTGACAACCACAGCAGCCCAGGCGTTGATGATGATCAATGGTGACTGGACGTTTTCCAGAGCGCAGAAGTGGGCGGCGGATCTGCTGGCCGACAAATCGGCGAATCAGCGAGCGGCGGTGGAAACGGCGTTCCAGCAAGTGACTGGCAAGACGCCTAATCCTAGGCTGCTCGGTCGTGCGATGCTGTTTGTTGAGCAACAGACCGAGCGGATCCAGTCCAGCGATGCAACAGTAACGGATGAGGTGGCTCAACACCGGGCACTCGCCGACCTCTGTCACGTCGTATTGAACTCGAACGAGTTCCTCTATGTGGACTGAGCGATAGACAATAGATTCGGCGGCCGCTAACCGGCGCGTACAGAGGCGACTACGGTGTTCGATGAAACGTGGCGGACAATCGACTGTGGCACACCGAAGGGAGATCTTACAGCGATGAATTTCGGTAGTCGAGTTGGTAGATCGAGAGCTGGGTTAGCCGGCGATCGCTAGTTGTTGTGATATAGGTAAGCGATGGAAGTTGAACCGAGAAATCCGAGCGTTACGATGTCTGAAACAATTTCGCGACGGAACATGCTGGTGCGAGGTGGTGGTGGGTTCGGCGCTTTGGCGTTGGCCTATCTGCTGGACCAAAACCCGCTATCCGCCACTGAGTTGGACAAGGGAAAAGCTGCAGAATCGCCCACAACCCCCAAGCAGCCGCACCATCAAGCCCGGGCCAAGAGCATTATCTTCTTGTATATGGAGGGCGGGCCAAGCCACTTGGATCTGTTCGATCCAAAGCCGCTGATCAATCAGTTGGCCGGCCAACCGATTCCACCTGGGTTCAAGGGACATCTGCAGGCGATGACTGCCCAAGAGGCCGGGTCGAGAATCATGGAATGCCCGCGGGTCTGGAAGCGGCATGGCGAGGCGGGGACATGGGTCTCCGACTGGCTGCCACACATAGCGGAATGCGTAGACGACATCGCCGTGATCCGCTCGTGTAAAACGGATGCCGTGAACCATGCCGGCGGGGTCGTGCAGATGAACACCGGCTCAGCCATTGGGGGGCGTCCTTCTCTAGGCAGCTGGGTTAGCTACGGGTTGGGCACCGAGAATCAAAGTCTGCCGGCTTTCGTCGTCCTTCAAGATGACGACTTGCAGAGGATTCGCAGTGGTTCGCGGAACTGGGGCGCTGGCTTCATGCCGGCGATCTATCAGGGAACCCGTTTTCTCAGCGACTCTGAGCCGATCCAGAACCTGGCCAGTCCGGAAGGCGTCAGTTCCGCTCAACAGCGAGCGAAACTGGATTTGCTGTCTGAACTCAACCAGCACCATGCCGTCTCTCGAAGCGCGCAGAGCGAGTTGGAGGCGCGCATCCGTAGTTACGAGTTGGCGTTTCGGATGCAAGCGGAGGCGCCTACCGCAGTCGATCTGTCGGCGGAAACTCAAGAAACAAAACAACTCTACGGAATCGACGACCCCCAGACGGCGATATTCGGCCGCAACTGCCTCTTAGCCCGCCGGCTGGTGGAGCGCGGAGTTCGGTTTGTGCAGCTGTATCACGGGGCTGGAAGTGCCTGGGATTCGCACGACAACATCGAGCGGCAGCATCCGCCGATGTGCCGGTCGAGCGACAAGCCGATCGCCGGGCTGCTCAAGGATCTGAAGCGGCGCGGCCTGCTCAGTCAAACACTGGTCTTATGGGGCGGCGAGTTCGGCCGGACTTGCATTAGCGAAACGAACACCGGCAGGGAAGGGCGCGGCAGGGACCACAATCCGACTGCCTTCACCATGTGGCTTGCCGGTGGTGATGTCCGCGGCGGTCAGACGTTGGGAGTGACAGACGAGCTCGGCCTGAATGTGGTCGAGGACCCGGTCCACGTGCTGGACCTGCACACAACCATCTTGCACCTCATGGGCCTGGATACTCGGCAACTGACATTCATGCACAAGGGCCGTCCCGAGCGGCCTGACATCAACCAGGGAACGGTGTACCGGAAAGTTATGGGGCGAGCTTAGCAGCCTGTTGATTTTCTCAACGCGCCTGCCGCATCACAGGGATGTGATGCCAAATCAGCGACGTAAGTCGTTGATTTGCGAGCCGCGAAGAACTCTGTTCTGAGCTTGGTGAGGTTGAAAACGCCAGGACGGCGTTTTTCGACAGGCAGTTAGCACCGGTGCGCGGGTGGCGCGACAGGAACGCCGAATTGGGTTCATCCCTCACGGCACGGCCACTCGTCGGGTAGTACGTGCGTTGGCCCGAACGGGCAAACGCCGAAGTCGGAGGCGTTCAGTCGCCCGCGGTGGAGCTCGAACGCGGCTCGATTTGCTGCAGCGAAATACCGGCGTACTCGCGCACATCTTCGTCTCGATGCTCCAGGGCATCGGTGAGGACAGGGATGGCGTCCTTCGCCGCGGGACCAATCTGCCCGAGCGCTTTGGTAGCACTGCGCGGGACCGCCCAGTCCGCCGCGAGTCCGCGACCACCACCGGGCTGACTCGTTACTGCGCCGATCAGCAACGGCACTGCATCCTTGGCGTCAGGTCCAATGCTGCCCAGCGAAGCGGCCGCTTGCGCGCGGAACAAGTAGTCGTTATCGGTGAGCGCGTCGATGAGCGCCGGAACGGCTGCCTTGGCTGACGGACCGATTTGACCCAGTGCCCAGGCGATGCGCGTCGAATCCGCTCGGGCGTCGCTATGCCCCAAAGCGGTGATCAAAGACGGTACTGCCTGCGCCGCATCCGCACCGAACTGCCCGATCGCCGATAGCGCGCTGGGACGCAGCGCCTCGTCGGCCAGGACCCCGGCGAGGGCTGGCACCACCTGCTCATCGACAGGGCCGATGCGACCCAAAGCGATCACAGCCTTAGTGCCAACGGATGGATCTTCGTCTTCCAAAGCTTCGATCAAAAGTGGCACCGATTCTGCGGCGCCGATCGTTCCCAAGACACCAATTGCTCGACCACGGAGTGGGTGGTTGGTATCCTGCGCAATTGCCGAAACCGCCGCCAGCGCGTTCCGGGCGTCCGGACCGATCTGATGAAGGATGTCCATGACTGCAGGGCGCACGCCCCCTTCCTGCAAGGCGGCGACGAGTGCCGGTACAGCCGGCGAGCCGATTTGGACTAATGCATCGGCCGCCTGATACCGCACGGCCGGATCGGGATCGTTCAGTCTACCGACGTATGCTGACGCGGCACTGGCCCGGTGGTAGTAGTAGTAAGCGGCCGCAGCGCCGACGACCAGCAGCACGAGGACTAACCTTGGCACCTTGGTTTGGCCGGGAGGCATTGGGAAGAAGTCTACCTTTCGGAACGCGTCAAACGCGAAGACGGTTGCCGTCAACTGGGCCTATTCTACAAGGCCGTCGGCCGCGTTTCTATCGCAAGTTTTTAACAGACGCCCAACCCCGATCTGCTAAGCGCCGTAGGTGTCGCCGTTCATCTACCTCGGTGAGCCACCACCGCTTTCGCTTTCTAAGGATTGGGACGCCGGTTATACTGGACCGCTATTCAGACCCGCTTTGTCCGAGAACAAGTAGGCGCACTGCGTGTGCCGTAACTGCGCTACTTTGCGGCGGACGGCTCACGGAGTGAGCCTGCTACTTTGCAGACGGAGCGTGCCGCTAGATGGAACTTCATTGATGGGATGTCCGATGCTGCGCGTGACCGGCAGTGCCACAGCTGACTGTGAGGGGCTGACGCGGCGCAGCTTTGTCGAGGCTGGTGTGCTGGGCTTAGGTGGTTTGTCGCTTGCCCAGCTGTTTGCCTGCCGCGCTGCAGCGGCGCAGACAGCTGGGTCTGACAATCGGCCCAGCGACACTTCCGTGATTCTCATCTGGATGAGCGGTGGACCCGGACATCACGAGACGTGGGACCCCAAGCCGGACGCCGTTAGCCAATACCGTGGCCCGTTCTCAGCCATCTCGACGAATGTCAGCGGGATGCAGTTCAGCGAGCTGTTGCCGGAGCAAGCCAAGGTTGCCGACCATCTGGCGGTGCTGCGCACAGTGAGCCATAAGTCGGGAGACCACACCAAGGGCAATCACTGGATGTTGACCGGCTTCGAGGGTCCGGACTTCAACAAAGCGGATAACCGCGTGCAGCGACGACCCGCGCTGGGCGCTGTCGCTTCGCTGCTGCGAGGATCAAATCGACCCGGCGTGCCCGCCTATGTCGCGGCTCCTCATCTGCGGGGTGGCACCGACAACTTCTTCCATTACGCGGCCTATCTGGGCGGCGCGCACAATCCATTCGTTACCAACTCGGATCCGAACACAGCGGACTTCCGCGTCCGCGATCTATCGCTCCGCCACGGACTGACGTTCGACCGTCTCGAAGACCGCCGCGAGCTACTCGATACGATCGATCGACATCGACGTCGAGCTGAGCGGGTGATGGTGGATATGAACGACCATCAGCAAGCGGCCTACGAGCTGCTGACCAGCCCAGGTGTGCGGGCCGCTTTCGACCTCTCGCGAGAACCACCATCGTTGCGCGACTCCTATGGCCGCCACACATTCGGGCAAAGCGCACTGCTGGCCAGGCGTCTCGTTGAACACGGCGTTACCTTCGTGACCGTCAACACCCAGCCCTGGGATCATCACGGCACTGCCAACCGGCTGCCGACTGAGAAGGGTGCCAACCTGTTGATTCCGCCCGTCGACCGCGCAATCGCAGCCTTGGTGCGCGACCTGGTCGACCGCGGGCTCTACCAGAAGACGCTCGTTGTTGCGATGGGCGAATTTGGTCGGACTCCAAAGATGAATAGCGCAGCGGGTCGTGACCATTGGGGGCACTCGTTCAGCGTGTTGTTGGGAGGAGGGCGATTTCGCATGGGGCAAGCAATCGGCACGTCCGACCAGCACGGTGCGTATGTCAGTGATCGGCCGCTGCATCCGGAGGACGTGGCCGCCACCGTCTACGATCACCTCGGCATCGACGCCCGCCAGACCGCACTTCCAGACCGGACTGGCCGGCATCGGTATCTGGTCGAGCGCGGCGAGGTCATACGAGAGTTGCTATGAGACCTATGCGTTCTCTCAAGACTCGGCTCGAGATAAAACCGGGAGGGCGAAGCTCCTGCTGAGCCGGGAGTGTGGCGAGTTACCGGAGGCCCGGCGGGAGCATCGTCCCCTTTGAGACCCACCCTAGCTAGTCAAGCACCGCCTGCGCGAGGTTCTAGATGGTTCATCCTCGATCACCAACAAAGATGTCGCAGACAGATGAACCCACGACGACAAGCCGGCTCTGGGCATCTTTGGTGGGTATGACTTACCTGATGTTGCTGGCAGCGCTGTTCAGGCGAATCACCGGAACTCCGTTACTCGTTACTCTGCTGCTCGTACTGGCCGCGGCCGGCGTCATCGTCATCGTTTTCGCAATGCTGTCCGGACGTTTTGTACGGACAGCTGGGCAGACACACCGATTTCGGCTTTCTTCCATCTTCTTGATGACCATTCCCTTTTCGATCTACTTGTCTGCTGTACGCATCTTCTGCTTGACGCTACCCGCGAACCTGCCAGCACTGGCTTGGATTCTCATCGCCGCTGCGAGCTGCTTGTTCATGATCTTCAGTACGATCATCCTGATGCGGATGGCCGAGGCATTGGTGTGGGTCGCTGTTTATCTTGTGCGCATACGAAATGAGCACAGCACAGCGACGCTGTCCGATCCCATCTCCCAGCTAAGCAAGAAACTCTAAGTGTTCGTCCTTTGATCGCATCTGTACATCCGCTCAACTATCAGCCGTTCGCGGCGATGCAGCTCGCCGCTGTGCTCGGAGTCTTGTCCGCCGCTCACACCGTCTGCGCGCAACACCACTTCTTTTCTTCCGATGGAGTTCGACTCCATTTCATCGACGAAGGCTGTGGTACACCTGTCCTCCTGCTCCATGGATACACCGGAAATATCAAGACATCCTGGCGCGACCCGGGGATCGTGGCGGCACTCGTCGAGGCAGGACATCGCGTCATCGCGTTTGACAGTCGAGGTCATGGCAAATCTGATAAACCACATTCAGCGGGAGCGTATGGGATCGCGATGGTCGAGGACGTGCGTAGGATTCAGGACCGGCTCCAAATAGAGAAATCGCACGTCGTCGGCTATTCCATGGGCGCGGTGATTGCCAACAAGTTTTGTGAGCGATATCCAGAACGTCTCACGAGCGTGACGCTGGCCGGCTATGGTCAGCCTCCGCTGCCCGAGAAGTTCACTGACGAGTTGCGGGAACAGGTCAGCACGAATCTGCGGCGAATGAACTTGCTCGCTAACAACGACCCACGAGCACTGGCTTTACTGAGTGTCGAGTGGTCCGCTTGGAACGTAGACAGGGAACAGCTGTCTCAGAACACGGTTCCCGCACTGGCGCTGATCGGAGCCGACGACGCCTTCCTACCGGACACGCTGGAATTGGCCCGTCGGATGAAGGGCTTAGAGGTCGTGACGGTTTCCGGGGACCATGGCAGCACACCAAATCAGCCGCAGTTCACGAAAGAACTACTGCGTTTCCTCGCTCAGGTTGACACGACATCCTCATCCTCTGCCGCGGCGTCGCCAAAATAGCGGCGAGAGCGGCGGTCGCAGATCCACGAGCTTTGCTGCCCTCACGTCAGCCAGTAGCTCGACGTCTAGGTAAGGCATACCGGTTAGGAAAGTCATAGTCTTCTCCTGGCCACATGGCTGCCGATAAGCACGATAGGGGCTCGCTGCCGTTGGCAGCGGGCATTCGGGGCTTCGGGCGAGTCGCTGCCATGCAACCATCGGTGTACCATCGTCTTGCCGTACTGGTAGCGATCGGGTGGACAACACTCACGTCCCCGCCTGCCGCCTGCCAAGACGCACCTCGCGTCGACACCGGCAGTCCTTGGAACGTGAACTGGGAGAGGATCGACGACGACGACACACTGAGCTGGTCGCTGACCGACCAACGGGGTGGTCCATTGGTGGTCGGCGGTTGGATCTCGGCTGGATTCACCGCCAACGCGCACGGCAACAGGACAGGAACAGGCAACGCTCCGCTGCCGGAAAACATGGTGGCCGACGCCCCTGTGCTCAATCAGAGCTGGGTGTACTTGGAAAAACCGCTCGACTTGGAGAACCACTGCATCGATTGGGGCTTCCGGGTCGACTACCTGTTCGGAACGGATGGACCTGGCAACCAGGCGGCCGGCGATCAAGGCTGGGACTTCGGCTGGAACAGCTCCCGTGACTACGGCTCGGCGATTCCCCAGTTGTATGCCGAAGTTGGATTTCGCGATGCGATTGTCAGAGCCGGCTACTTCTTTGGCCTGCTGGGATTTGAGTCCGCTCCTGCCGTGGACAACTTCTTTTACTCGAATAACTACGGCTATGGCTACGGCGTACCCGGCACATTTGCCGGCGTGACGGTCGAGTACGAACTCAGCGACCAGCTGGAAGTGATCGGAGGCTGGACGACGGGTTGGGACAGTTGGTGGTCCAACTACCTGAGTGCTTCGACGTTCGTAGGAGGCGCGACGTGGAGCTGGACGGACACTGCGAGTCTAACCTATCACGTCACCGCCGGCGACTTCGGGGACGGCACGGCAAAGAACGGGGCGATGAGCAACGCAGGACAGATCTACTCGCACGCGATCGTGCTCACCTACGAGTTCTCCGAGCGGGGCAGCTATGTGCTCGAGCACACACTCGGCAGCAATACAGGCAGCCGAGTACGGAACAACCAGTGGTACTCCATCACGAACTACCTGTTCTACGACATCAACACTTGCTGGTCGGCAGGGGCGCGCGTCGAGTGGTTCTTGGACGAGGATGGTGAACGGGTCGATGTGAATGGTGCGGGGCCCGGGTCGTTTTACGAAGCGACCATCGGATTGAATTGGAAGCCGCACTCCAATCTCCGAATTCGGCCCGAGCTCCGCTGGGACTGGTTTACCGGTCAGGGGCGACCCTTCGACAGCCGCGACGGCGGAATGACTGGTACCGAGGTGCACCAATTCACCGCCAGTCTCGATGCGATACTGGTGTTCTGAGCTGGCCACCGCACGGAGTGCACTCCGTCAGGATGGTGCAAAATCTCTGAAGTTGCGATTTTCGCAGTCTAGCGTGTGTCTCTGTGTTTTAGAGTCCTCGTTTGGGATGAAGTTGGTTTGTTTTGAAGCACAGAGGCACAGAGATCACAGAGGAAGCTGCGTACAGCCCTACAATGTGGAGCGCCGTACGCGACTGATGCCCGGCAAGGGTGAGATGGGGCATTCCGCGGTGGAACCGTCCGCTCAATCCTGTCGATCATGTTGATCCTGTCTGTTTTCTTGACAGGATTTACAGGATCAACAGGATGGCCAGGGATGGTGACAAATCAGCCGCTGGGCGTTAGCCCACGGTTCTGAATCATCACTCCGATGTCCCTCGGCTCCGCAGGAGCGTCGCCCTCCCGATCACCCACGGCACACGCAGTGGCAGTACCTGGTACCTGGTCGGCACGCACCGTACTCGCTTTTTTTTTCGGCGACTGCTTGACATTAAGTACGTCTGTACATATAAATTCAGTACAGTTGTACTTAATCGAAGGAACGCCGATGCCGACTCGTCCCGCCCTTTCCAAGAGTGAACTTCAAGTCGCCAGAACGATCTGGCGGCTAGGCCACGCCACCGTGGGCCAAGTTTTCGACGCGCTGTCGCAAGACCGCGAGATCGACTACACGACCGTCCAAACCTACATCCGCCGGCTCGAACAGAAGGGGTACATTCGGGCCAAACGCGCCGGACGCAACAAAGTCTACAGCCCCAAGGTCCGTCCGCGGCAGGTGATCAAGGAGACAGTCGACGATCTGATGGAACGTCTTTTCGATGGGGAAATGATCCCATTGATGAGACACCTGATCCACGACCGGGACATACAGCCCGAGCAGATTCAGGAGCTGCGCCGCATGCTGCGCGACATCGAAGCCGAGGAGAACCACGACGATGACCGGTGAGATCGCCCAACTGTTCTGGTCCCAGTTCTGGCAACTTACTTCGTTGATTGCGTGTGTGGGGTTGATGGGCGCGACGGTGTTGCGAAACCGGCCGCACCTGGTGCACGTGTTGTGGGTGATTGTCTTCGTCAAGAGCTTGACGGTTCCTCTCTGGAGTAGCCCCATTGGCATTTTCAGCAGGCTGCAGCCCCGGGAGACGATACAAGTCCCCCCGAACAGTCTCTATTGGACTCCGGCCCCCTCACCGAACACCACCGGCTCTGCTGCTCAGCGGTATGCGGTGGTACGTGAGCCAAGCGGCTGGTTGCGGGGCGGCCTCGACAGCGTCGCTCTGGAATCTCGCTCGAATTGCCTGCGTGATCTGGGCGGCGGGCGCTATCGTCTTGTTGTCGGTGGCCATTCACCGTTGGCTGGAGGTCTATCGCTCGGTCCAACGAACAAGCCACGCGGCGGGCCAAGATCTTGTCGCCTGCGCCACCAGCCTGGCTAAGCGATTACGGATGCGAACACAGGTCCGCGTGCTGGTGTCCGAGTCCAACTTCGGCCCGCTGGTGTTCGGTTCACGCCGACCGGTCTTGATCTTGCCGGAGGCGCTTGTCAAAGCGAAGACGGCGATCGAGCTGCAGCCGATCGTAGCTCACGAGTTAATCCACGCCAGACGTGGTGATACGACGTTTGGGGCCCTGCAGTTCGCCGCGCAAGTCGTGTGGTGGTTTCATCCACTGGTTTGGTGGGCGAGCCGACAGGCAAATCGAGTCTGCGAAGCGCTGCTGTGATCAAGAAGTGGTTGCCAACCTGCGTTGCCGGCCGACCGAGTACGTGCGCTGTTTGTTGGACGCGTTGGAGCTGAACCATCGTCCATCCGGCGTCCCGGCGTTTCCGGGTATCCGTTCCAGGGACATTACCTCTAGCCGAGTGGAGAACATCATGCAGAACTCACAAAGTTTTCGCGCGGCGGCGCCTCGTCGCCATTGGATTCTGGCGATCGTGCTGGCCTTTATCGTCTTGCCGGGGGGCGGCTTGATCGTCCACGCCTGGCAGGAATCGCCAGCTGTGGCATCTACCGATCCGGCGACCGAGACGCTTAAGAAGGAGGCGGAGAAGGCGGCCGCCCAGCGCAAATGGACAGTGGCCGCCGACAAATTCAGGGCGGTTGTGCAGCAGGACGAGCAGGATGGACGTAGTTGGTTCATGCTCGGATATTGCCTGCATGCTGATGGCAAGTTGGCTGCGGCGATCGTCGCGCACCAGCGAGCTGCGACCTTTCCTCGGGCTAAACCAACCGCCCTCTACAATCTTGCCTGTGCCCATGCGTTGATGGGGGATCGGGGAAGCCTCGTTGCGGGCGCTCCGACGAGCCGTACAAGCCGGCTTCCTCAGCCCCCAACCGATTGCAGAAGATCCCGACTTCGTTTCCTTGAAAGACGATGCCGAGTTTCGCGAGTTGGCTAAGTCAGCGATGTCTCCCGCCAAGCGCGAAGTCTATCGGCAATTTGACTTCTGGGTGGGGAAATGGGACGTCTTCGGTCGTAACGGCACGAAAGTCGGCACGAATGTCATTACCAAGGACGAGAAGGGATTCTTGCTCACTGAGAAATGGACCAATGCCGGCGGCGGCACCGGCACCAGCATCAACTTCTACGATCCGAGCGACAAACAATGGAAGCAGACGTGGGTGGACGCAGCTGGAAACGTCGTGCAGTACGCGGGCGGATTCCGGGAAGGCAAGATGTCACTCGCGGGGACGCTTGACCAAACCCAAACGGGGAAGTCGTTCGGAGCCGTGTCTCGTACACACGGAACGAGGATGCAAGTGTTCGCCAGTTCATCGAACACTCGCGCGACGAAGGACAGACTTGGACGACCTATTTTGATGGCCGCTACGTGCGGCAGGCCGAGCCGCGTATCGGCAACTAGCAAATGTACTGCGCTTCTGCAGCCGATAGCCGGCACACAAGAGAGCAACGTGAGCCCCTCCTGCCCTGCGCCCCGCCGGCCATATCGGGGCCGGGGTTGGGAGGGGACACATTCGTGCGCCGAATTCGTTGGGCTCTGTAGCCGAATTCGCCAGAATTTGGACGAATCGGCAATCCACCAAACTCTGGCGAGTTCGGCTACGCTGCAAATCAGCCGCTGGGCGTTAGCCCACGGTTCCCCAGCGAAACCGACACGTAGCCTCCGGCGAGTGCTCCCCTCTCCGGCCCTGCGGGCCGACTCTCCCCAAGGGGGAGAGTGAAGAAACACGGAATCACGCGCTAAGTTAAGAGCTGCACGACCACCTATCCTACGTGGAAAGAGCGGCTCCGCAGGAGCGTCGCCCTCCCGTCAGAGAGATCGTGCAGCTTTGCGCTTCACAAACCTGCGGACATCGGCTTCACCCTCCCGCGCGCGGGAGGGTCGGACGCATAGCGTCCGGGGAGGGCTGCCTGGGAGTGATCGCCCCCGAGGCGTGCCCCCTCTCCGGCCCTTCGGGCCGACTCTCCCCGAGGGGAAAGTGAGGAAAGACTTAACCCGAACCATTCATGAGCGATCTGCTGCGAGGTCGTAAATCCATCCGTGGCTTCGTCATGCTTCACAATTCTCCCTCGACGTATTGCTACAATACGCCTTGCGGAAGAATTGCTCGCCTTCCTTGCCACGAACGTACTTACAACCTCTCGCCACGATCTTCATGAATAATCCGGGCTAGTCAAACACCAGCGTTCCAAATTGCTGGTATTCGTGAAAGCTGGCGCCTACGCGAGCCCAGTCCCAGCTGCTGCTGGGTTTGCTGTCGTAGTCATGCGATAGAAGTTTGCCCGCCAGCGGTCTCCTTTTGTCGGAGGTACGTTCTGCAGCGGCCTGAACAGCTCGTAGGGGAAGAAGACCTCGGCCCGCAGCCGGTAATCGC
>CBDCWT010000046.1:0-201375 GCA_965223305.1 Pirellulaceae bacterium
GCGAGAAGCGCCGCGCGAACAGGGCTAGCCCGAATTATTCATGAGCGATCTGCTGCGAGGTCGTAAGTCCATCCGTGGCTTCGTCATGCTTCACAATTCTCCCTCGACGTATTGCTTCAATACGCCTGCGGAAGAATTGCTCGCCTTCCTTGCCACGAACGTACTTACAACCTCTCGCAACGATCTTCATGAATAATCCGGGCTAGATGCATCACAGGGACGTGATGCCAAACCCGCGACATGAAGTCGTTGACTTGCCAGCCGCTAAGAACTCTGCTCCGAGCCTGCTGAGGCGAAAACGCCAGGATAGGTCTTTTCCGGGCAGCTAGGATGCGCCGCCACGCTGCTTCCATTTTTGGCCTGGTGTTGACTTCTCCGGGGCGTTCGACTTGGAACCTTCTGTTTGGTCCAGGAAGCTCTCCAAGATCATGAGGTAGCCGTTGAGTGCGTCGCCGTTCGGACCGAGGTCTTTCTGGATGTCGCGCAGACCATCGCGAGCTTTGATTGCGTCGCGGCGGAGGTCTTGTAATTCGAAGCGGCCGTTGATGAGTCCGCCCAACATCGAATCAAAATAGGAACGGGCTCCGGGTACACCGATCAGCGGGACCATCTTCTTGACCTCATCCATCGTCGCTGGGTCGACTCCGTGCTGCCGTAAGTTCCGGACCACACCTTCGGGTGACTGCGTTGGGTCGTCCGGCAGCAGAACTTCCGGCATCAACTTCTTCAGATCGTCCAAGGAGCCAATGCGGAGGCCGCGTGCACGTAGTTCTTGGATCAGTTTTGCGTCCGATACCCGGCGGCCAGGAGGCTGTTGGTCGGCTGCGGGTTTGACGTTTTCCTTGTTCGCGCGCGGCGCGCTCTCGGATCGCCCGTTTCTCCGGGAACCGGGCTGGGCACCTTTCACTTTCTCAGGTCGTTGCGATTCGAGCTGGATGCTTACCACCTTCTCTCGTGGCAGGGTAATCTTGCCGAGTAATTCGGTTTCGAACACGAGCTGGCCGTCGTCCACGTCGAGCAGTTTTCCGGTGACACGGTCGCCGTTACTCAACTCGATCGTATCGGCCGCCAGCAGAGCGGCCCAGGTGAGCACGATCCCAAAAGCAGTGCCGATGCGCGTCGTTTTCATTTGCGTTCTCCAACGGATGGCGGGAACCGGCCTGCGCTCACCAACTACGGCAAACGAGCTATCAACCGTGGATTATAGCAAAAGGAGACTTTTCTCGTGGCGGACCAGCGAGGCCCCATCTTTCTGTCCCAATTTTTCTGTCATTCATAACTGCCCTCGCAGGTCCTATTTACGACAGAAAGATTGGGACAGAAAAATCGGACTGACCAGGGAGAGGCGTAGAACGTCGGCACCCTCGATGTTGTCCGAATTGTCACGTTGTGAAGCGACTCCCACCCGATAGAGGCAACCACATTAGGATGGCATTTGTTGTCGGGCGTAGCTGTTTGTCGTGGTCACCCGGACGACCAGTTGCGACAGATCTGCGCGACAAGCGATAATTAAGGCATGAGACAAGTAACTGAGAAACTTCGAATTGAGCAGCCAGATCCAGCCGTCGTAGAAATCCTGCGCACAAAAACTCCACGAGAACGGTTCGAAATGGCTTTAGCTTCAAATCGGCTAGTCCGAGAGCGACTGCGTGCTCATCTGCGTCATGAGCACCCGGATTGGGGCTGTGAGGAAATAGCTGCTGAAGTCGCCAGGAGAATGTTGTGGAACAAGCCGATGTCGTGAGGCACGTTCTCGGTGTACTGCAATCGCAGAATCTGAAGTACGCGATCGTTGGATCCTTTGCCAGCATTGCTTATGGCGAACCCAGATTTACTCACGATATCGACATTCTGATTGAGCTGATCGAAGCCCAAGTTCCGAACCTCTGCCAAGCCTTCCCTGGTCCTGAATGGTACGTCAGCCGCGCCGCTGTTGACGAGGCGGTACAATCTCGCCGCCCATTCAACTTGATCCACACAGCATCGGGTAACAAGGTTGACTTCATCGTGTCGCGCGACGACGAATGGTGCAGGTTGCAGTTCGACCGCCGGCGGCTCGTCGGAGTGCTCGAAGGGGTCACCGGCTACGCGGTTCACCCGGAGGACGTCATCCTTGGCAAGTTACTTTACTACAAAGAAGGTGGATCCGATAAACACTTGCGTGACATCGCTGGTGTGCTGGCCATTAGCTGTGACCTGATCGATCAGGCTCGAGTGGCTGAGTGGGCGCAAAGGCTTGGTGTGCTGAACCTGTGGCAGCAGGTGCTTGAGGAAACAGCCGAGTAGCCGACAGATGCTTGCGCGTGGCACATGAGAAGGACTAGTCCGGGATCGGCTATCCTCCAGACTCAATCGTTCGGTCGCCGCGCTGGGCGAGACCGACATGTCACCAGGTGAGCACCCTCTTCTGGGGGGATCCGAACAACGTCGTCCTCTCGCCCTCAGTCGCCGTTGCGCGCAGCGGTCTGCTCGACTCCGTTGCCCAACTGCATTCTTCAGCATTCTTCAGCGCGCCGAGGTGGCGCCCACCGCGTGCGCGAATTGCGCGCAGTTGGACGCGTCGGGGACAGGCCCCGTGCGTCGAAGCAAGTCACCCTTCCTGCACCGGAATCGTCCGACGCAGGCAAACCAAGATCGTGGTTGGTCAAATCGATGGCGCAGTTAGCGTCGTCGGTGCGCGGCCATAGTCATGCCAGCCGAATCTGCCCGTCCAAAGATAACCGACCGCTTTGTATTCGGCGATTGGCTCGGCTCGGCGCCCCAGCGGCCTGACAGCGTTGTGTCAGCCGATTTCTCGGGGGTCGCATCGCGTGTGTGGACGGTGTTGCACGGCAACCACCCATAGCGTTTTTGTATTGCCGTGACCTCACCGCTCCTAAATTTCAATCCGGCGCCTCGGTCCTTTTTCGAAGGGTCGACTGGACCAATGGAAGTTGAAGGTACCAGCCGCCTTTCTGCGTCCCGCCGACCGAACGGCGAATCTGGGCGTTGCGTTCGGAATGGCACAAGACAGGGTATCACAACATCTCCTTCCGTGTGCGTTGACGTAAGTTGTTTGCCAACCGTCGGTTGCTCTCTTTTTGCGGGAGTTGACTGCAGCTCACCCTGCTGGGCCTGTGCCCAAGCGGCCCTCCGTTCCACGACGAAATCGCAGTTTCTTAACAATTTCCGCTTCTCGTGTAAGAAACGGATGTCGGCAGGAGAGTTATTCTATGTGGGCATTGGCTCCAGCCGAAGTTGACAAGCAGAAGTATGAACGAACTGCCCGAAACCAGACGAACCTTGCTGCTGCGATTGGGCCAGCAAAGCGACGACGCCTGGACCGAATTCCTGACCGTTTACGAGCAGGCCATCGTGAAATACTGTCGCCGCAAGGGACTGCAAGATGCAGACGCACTTGATGTAACTCAGGAAGTGCTGGCAGCCGTTCACAAACGCATTGAGACATGGAACTTTGACGAGCACCGAGGGACGTTTCGCGGTTGGCTCTTTGGAGTGGCTCGGAACACGGTAGTCGACTGCATGACGGCCCGGCACCGGCGGCAAGACGGCACCGGCGACACCCGGACACTCGATCTCCTCAACGAACTCCCCGACCTATCCACCGAGGCGGACGACTTTTGGCTAGAGTACCGTCGCACGCTTTTTCGGTTTGTAGCGGAGCAGGTTCGTAGTGAAGTTCGGAAACCGACCTGGCTCGCGTTCTGGGGGACTACCGTGGAAGGAAAGAAGGCAGGGCGTGTTGCGGAAGAGCTTGGGGTCTCGGTGGGGACGGTCTACACATCGAAGTGTCGAGTGGTCGCGCGAGTTCGCTCGAAATTGAGTGAACTGGATGACTCGGAAGGAGCACTCGAATTCGATTAGCAGGAACTATGGTTGGCTTGGATTTAATTAGGAGGGTCAGCCTCCCGCCGAGCGTTGGACTGCGATTCCGGCCCCGAAGACGCAACGCCCTCCCGACGCCAGCCGTGCCTTCGCAATTTTCTTTTTGACAATCATGACAATTCCAAGGGATGTGAAACAGTGTCCGTAATACGAAACCAGTGCTACGAAGTGGCCCAGCTGCAGCAGTTGTTGGCCGAGCAACTTCGGCCCGACCAGGAGTCGCAGATGGTAGAGCATGTCGATCACTGCGAGAAATGCCAAAACACGTTAGAGACCGCAGCAGCCGGACGGCAACTGTGGAGTGACTTACGAAAGACACTGGACACATGTGACTTGCGCGAATCGATGGTTGACGTCAACCAAGTCACGTTGGAGCGGATTACCGAGTACTTGGGTCCTACCGATCATCCGGAAATGCTGGGCCGGCTCGGAAGCTACGAGATTTGCGGCCTCGTTGGACAGGGGAGCACTGGCGTGGTTGCTAAGGCCTTTGAGCCTTCGCTCAACCGCTACGTCGCAATCAAGCTGCTCTCGCCAGTGATCGCGGCAAGTGGGCCGGCTCGCAATCGGTTTGCCCGTGAGGCACGAGCGGCCGCCGCGGTCTTGCACGAGAACGTGATCCCGATTTACGCGGTCGACCAACATCAAGGCTTGCCTTACATCGTGACCCAATACGTTGCCGGTGGATCGCTGCAGAACCGCATCGACAAACGCGGCCCGCTGGACACACGGGAGGTTGTACGCATTGCAACCCAGGTGTCGCGAGGCCTTGCTGCAGCGCATGCGCAAGGGATCGTGCACCGAGATGTGAAACCTGCGAATATCATGCTTGAGAGTAGCGTCGACCGTGCCGTCGTTTCAGATTTCGGACTGGCACGCGTCGCGGATGACGCCGCCGCAACACGCAGCGGTGTGATCGCAGGAACTCCTCAATACATGTCACCGGAGCAAGCCCGCGGCGAACGAATCGATCACCGGTCGGATCTGTTTAGCCTTGGTACGGTGATGTACGTAGCCTGCACTGCCCGGCTTCCCTTCCGCGGCGAGACCGTATTCGGAGTGATCCAGCGTGTTTGCGAATATGACCCGCTGCCGATCCGCGAGACGAATCCCGATGTCCCCCGGTGGTTGGAAGCCTTCATCGAAAAGCTCTTGGCGAAACGTCGCGACGATCGTTTCGAATCGGCAGAGCAGGTGGCCGAACACCTGGCTCGGGAGCTGGCACACCTGCAGAGCGCCGAGCCAATCGCCGAGCCGCAGAGACCATGGATGGTTGACCGCAAGTCAGAACCGAAAAAGCATCGAGTTGCGCGCACCGTGGCGCTCTCTCTGATTGCACTTGCCACCCTGGGACTGGCAAGTTTCTTTGTCACGCCGCCTTCACCGCAAACGGGCGACGCGGACTCTGCCGAACAACCACCCGTTCGAGACACGGCTCCAGTGCCGGAAGTAACGCGTCAAATTGGCAGAATTGAGGAGTTTGCGATTGATGAAAAGCAGACCTTTCCCGCCGTCGCTGCGGAGATTCTGGTCTTTGAGATGGACCGCGGCGGAATTGAGGTTCGTGCAGCCGAGGGAGAAGAGCTAACGATTCATGTCAAGCGAGTGGTTAAAGCCGCGACGCAAGAGGAGGCTGAAGAGGTGGCGCGGAGGCACGCGGTGTCCTACACGCCAAGTGGTGAAACGCTGCATGTCCGCGCACAACTTGATCCTGAACTCCGTAACGAGTCATCGTTTCAGAGTATTCAGGCCAAGCTGTTTCTTCCGACGGGATACCACGTCGACCTCTCGACGACTGGAAAAATCGTTCTCGATGGTGTTCACGTCTCGGACGCCAAGCTCAGCACATCTGGCGGGCCAATTCGGGCAACAGATGTAACTGGTGATATCGTCGCCCACTCTGCTGGCGGTGACATTAACTTGGAGAATATCAGAGGTGCGATTGAGTCGTTGGCATCTGCCGGAACTGTCCGTGCCTCCATTGCGGCGCCGCCGCGAGACGACATCCTGCTGCAGAGCACGCAAGGCAACGTCGAGGTACTTCTCGCAGAAGATTTTCCACTCAAGATTGATGCGCGTTCTCAGGGCGGTCGGATTAGCTCATCGTTTGTCTCAATCGCGGACGATCGCCACCACGTGACCTGGCAATTGCTTGGAGGTGGTGGACCACGAATCACGGCTCGCACCAACGGCGGACACATCTCGTTCGGATACATGCCAGATCGTCAATCAGTTCCCGCTGCGTTTGCCTTGCCGATTTCAGGCATCACTTTGGATGGAGACTTGACTGATTGGCCGGACGGCATGCCGCAGTACAAGCTCGCTGCACGGTCCGCCGATCGTGTTGCCGATGGCGACGCGGAGGCATGTTTTCGGCTTGGATACGACTCCGGTGAGTCAGCTCTGTACGTCGCAGTTGACGTCACAGACCAAGAAGTCGTGGTGAATGGCCGCCACGGTGATCATTGGAATGCACAAGACAGCTGCGAGGTTTTTGTCGACGCTCAACGAACACCTTGGAAACGTCAGCCTTCTCAATTCTTTGTTCGGCGACAGCCAGGCGCGTACCCATGGGATCGTCGTGGAGCTGCCAAGGTCGTTCGCAGAGTGCAACCGACACGCATCATTTACGAATGGAGAATCGATCTTGGCCAGCTGCGTGGTGGGGACATGCTTGATGTTGGCGAGACGATTGGATTCGACGTGGTCATTTGTGACCGCGATGACGACCAAAGCATGAAGATGCTGGCCTGGGGTCCGCACAGCGACGAAAAGTGGCACAACTCATTGAAGCTATCCAATCTGCAACTTGTCGAGCGACTCCCAGCAGGGCCATAGCAGCTACCTTCGCGCGACCGCAGCAAGCGGCTGATCTGGCGAAAGGACGCTGAGCAACAAGTCGCGGCATTGCGGTACGTAGAGTTACCGAAAGACCCCGCCACAACATCGCCGCCAGAATCGTCAGCGCGGGTCGTCGCCCCTCCGACGATGTACACGAAACGTGTGAACCGTTTATGTGAAGTTGTATGTGGAATGAGGACCGATGATGATGACCATACGTCCGCTGCCAAACACTGCCGCCACGACACATTTGACAATGCGCCGCAGACTGACATCCTTGATGCAGCACCTTGCCGGTCGCACCAACCCCGTAATGGCGATTCTACTTGCCGCTGTGGCTTACCTTTGGGTCGCGTCGACCGTCCTAGCTCATAACGGGGCCATCGCGACAGCCCACCCACTCACGGACATCATTATTGACGGCGAGTTGGGCGATTGGCCCGCCGACCTACCGACTTATGCGGCGGAACTGGCCGACCTTGGAGACAAGCCCAGTACTGATGTCGATCTCAGCTGCTCCTTTCGAGTCGGCTATGGATCCGACGCCCTCTATGTCGCCGTTGAAGTAACCGACCAGTCGCATGTCATTGATGAGAACGCTGGCAGTGCTTGGGATACGCAAGATGGCTGCTCGGTGTATCTCGATCCCACGCATCGGCCTGACAATGGAGTCGTTCTTCAGTACTTCCGACGGGGCGATGCATTGAAGGTTTACGGGTTCGGAGCCAAGCCTGACGACGTAGAGGTGGCCGTGCGGAGAATCGACACGGGTTGGCTCTACGAATGGCGTATTGAAATGGACACCAGTTTCGGATCGGGCGGCCCTGTGGGCTTCGACATTGACGTCACAGACAAGGACGAAGATGGTTCGTTCACTTGGATGTCTTGGGGCAAAGGCTCCCAGAAGGCCTACTTCCCAGGCCGGACGGGTGATCTGTTTCCGTTGCCGGAAGGCGGTCAGCTGCAGCTCGGACGAGTGAGCGGCCAAGTTCGTTGGCGTGGTGCGACTGTGGAAAGCCAGAGACTACCACAAGTCTCTATCCAATCCCTAACATCTCGCCGATTGTGGTCACAAGTGGAGTGTGACGAATCAGGGAATTACGAGGCACGTCTGCCTACTGGAGGGTATATCGTTCACCCAGTCGATTCGGTTGGATCCCGCATCGTTGAGTCCGACCACGTTCACGTTTGGATCGAGCCAGACGGGAACGTCACAGCCAACCCTTTAGTCGTGCGGGCTCTGAAAAATCCTAGGCTGATCGGTGAAAAAGGAGTGTTGCACGAGGAGTCGGTCAATCCTGACGCGATCGACCGTTTTGTGACGGCGTATCTTGACTACCACAAGATCCCGGGCATCTCGATTGCAATCGTGAAGGACGGTGAGGTCATCTATCAAAAGGGGGTTGGCGTAAAGAATCGGCTGACGGGCGAACCGGTTGAAGCAACGACGCTTTTTGAAGCCGCATCGATGACGAAACCACTATTCTCGTTTGCAGTGTGCCGGTTGGTCGAACGCGGTATTCTCGATCTGGACACGCCCCTCTACAAATATCTGCCGTACGCTGATATCGAAAGCGACGAACGGTACAAGCAGATTACGGCAAGGATGGTCCTTTGCCACAGAACAGGCTTTCCCAACTGGAGGAACGGGAAGCTCGAATTACATTTTGAGCCGGGGACGAAGCAGCAATACAGCGGAGAGGGGTTCGAGTATCTGAACGCGGTGGTTTCGCATCT
This sequence comes from Pirellulaceae bacterium, assembly GCA_965223305.1. Lineage (GTDB taxonomy): Bacteria > Planctomycetota > Planctomycetia > Pirellulales > Pirellulaceae > CBDCWT01. The sequence goes on from CBDCWT010000046.1 coordinate 8,464, forward strand.
GACGGAGAAGCCCATTTCGCAGGTTATGCAAGAGGAAGTGTTTGGACCGCTGGGGATCGAGAACGCACATCTGACGTGGGGGAAAGGCTGCGATCCGACGCTGGTTGCCACGCCACACGTCGAGCACAACATCGTCACATCAAAGTCGACTTGGGACGAGCCTTGGATGGCGGGTTGCTTGCACATTGACGCCGGCAACTACGCGAAATTCTTGGTCGGCATCGTGGACGAAGTGGGGCTCTCCGCAGCCAGCTTTTCCGAGATGCTGCGGCCACAAGTGGAGCTTCCCGAGAGTTCGTCAGACCAGAACTTTGGTTTGGGAATCGTTGTTGGTCAAACTGCATTCGGGCCAACCTACGGACACGGCGGACGCAACAACGGGTTCACAAGTGGATTTGAAGTCTACAAGGAGCAGGGGTTCGGCTACGTCTTTCTGGTGAACAATCATCATGCAGCTGCGTTCCAAGACGACTTGCGGAAGTTCTTGGTGACTGGCCGGTCCGATGACTCGTAGTCAGTCTGGCATACGTGAGAGCGAGTGCGTCGCCGCCTGTGGCTTGCCGTTAAGCAGGTTTTGACAATTCGGGTCGAGGACACCCCGACGGGAGGGCGCAGTCCGAGGCTGACGCTGTCGTCGAACTGCGCAGCCTTGGCATGACTGCCATGTACGGCCACCAGTTTGACGACTCTTGGTGGCACATCCAACCGTCGGTCTTAGCACCGCGGGAGAGGGCTCACGCCCAGTAGAAACGTCAGCGACCGCGGACTGCAGCAACTGGCAGGGCTAAGCAAGCTCAAACAGCTGTATCTCCGCGCATCCCAAGTAACCGACAAGGGCGTGCAGAAACTGAAGGAGGCGCTACCAGAGTGTGAGATTCGGCGTTAGCAATCACATAGTCGTGCCTTCAGCAACCAGTCTTCTGTACCGAGCCGTCCCGGCGTCTCCCCCTGGCAGCTTAGTCGTTTACAACAATACTGGTTCGACCCGCGACGCGGCAGCGAGGACTCATCTCTCTGTCCCAATTCTTCTGTCATTCACAACCGCACTCACAGATCCTATTTACGACAGAAAGATTGGGACAGAAAAATCGGACCGACTGCAGAGAGGAGGCGCAACGTCGGACCAACGCACCGATTCGGGCTCTTCTCTGTTGACGCTGTTTCTTCCTGGGAACGGCGCTCCCCGCGCTGACGACGCCAGCGACAGCTGGCCGGAAGGTCCGGGGGACGACCATCCGGGACTTGAGCGCCGGGGATGGCTACAACGCCGAAGTCATGTTTCAGTTGAAGGCCAGAGGACTCGTCTTTCTGTCCCAATTGTTCTGTCATTCATAGCCGCACTCGCGGATCCTATTTAGGACAGAAAGATTGGGACAGAAAAATCGGACTGACCGCGGGGAGGAGGCGCAACGCCGGACCAGCGCACCGATTCGGGCTCTTCTCCGTTGACGCTGTTTCTTCCTAGGAACCGCGGTCGTCGCGCTGACGACGCCAGCGACACCCGACCGGAATGGCCCGGCGGAGGACCATCCGGGACTTGAGCGCCGGTGATGGCTACCACGGCGAAGTCATGATTCAGTTGAAGATCAGAGGACTCGTCTTTCTGTCCCAATTTTTCTGTCATTCATAACCGCCCTCGTGGATCCTATTTAGGACAGAAAGATTGGGACAGCAAAATCGGACTGACCGCAGGGAGGGGGCGCAACATCGGACCAGCGAACCAACTCGGGCTCATCTCCGCTCACGCTGATTCCTTCCGGGAACAGCGCCCGTCGCGCTGACGACGCCAGCGACAGCTGGCCGGAATGGTCCGGGGGACGACCATCCGGGACTTGAGCGCCGGGGATGGCTAGAACGGCGAAGTCATGTTTCAGTTGAAGGTCAGAGGACTCATCTTTCTGTCCCAATTTTTCTGTCATTCATGACCGCACTTGCGGATCCTTTTTACGACAGAAAGATTGGGACAGAAAAATCGGACTGACCACAGGGAGGAGGCGTAACATCGGACCAACGCATCGACTCGCCCTCCCCTTTCGTTGCCGAACGGACTTCGACACTTGCTTCTGTGTCAACGACTTGGCTTACCGATTGGCCGGACACAAACGACTACAACGGGGTTTCAGACCCGAGGTGCAGTTTTCGCGATGTGTAAGATCTTGTTGAAACAGAACAGCGGCGGCAGCTGCCTCGGCCAATTGGCTTCGCATCGAGAGGTCGGTTGGACTTGTTGACCGCCAAAGTAGTTCCGCGCCATCAGATTGGTTACACTTTTAGCTCCAGTTTGAAAGTTCCTTCCACAGCATTTGGCCGCACGGGTCTGGAACCGTTGCACGAACGCGGGCGATCGGAAGTGAGTTTCGCCGCACGGGTCGGAATCACCTCGGCAGGATAGCTGCGAGTTCCGCGCTCCACGCATCCGACGTGGACACCCCTTCGATCGAGGGGCAATTCAACCATCGGTCGCTGTCCCATTTACTGGTACAACTTAGAAGCAATGAGATTCGTGGACGTGGATTCGAGTTGGAACTGCGGGTGTTGGCGCACCGGATTCGCAACGCCCGTGTGTTGCTGTGTCGTGAACGGAAGGCAGTTGAGATTGTCGGTCTTAACGTTGGGCGACGTCAATGGAATTCACGATGTATCATGGGGAATAGCGCGGCGATCGATCCTTTCAAAAAGTGTCGCAGTAATTTGATCATTCGGCTGTCGCTCTTGCCCGCTTTGGTAAGTCTTCACAACTGCGGCGAAATGACCCAATCGAATGCATGACGATACGTCCAACACATGGCTTCAGGAGATGCAGGACGTTCCAGACGATACGTCTGGGTGGCGACACCTTGTTGAGTCGTACCGGCCTTTTGTGAGGGACCAATTGGTGCGGCACGGTGTTGAAGCAACATCGGCAGAAGATGTGTCGCAGCAGGTTCTGACGATCGTTTGGCGGAAGCTGCCGGAATTTGAACGACAGGGAACCGGGTCATTTCGGGCATGGTTGCGAAGTATCACGATCAACTGCTTCCGCGACTTTCTTAAATCTCGTCAGTATCGTTCACGCGCGGTGGGTGGCACGGATATGCTCGATTTGGCGGCGAAGATGGAAGATCCTCATGGCGAATTCACCCATATTTGGAATCGCGATCATGCTCGACACGTGGTGGAGGAACTGCTAACGGCCGTGACTCCGGAGTTCACGGCCAAATCGATCGAGATCTTTCGCAGGTTAGCGATCGACCAAGAGTCCGTCGGAAAGGTAGCGGCGGATCTCGGCATGACCAAGAACGCGGTCGTCGTTGCACGCTCCCGCGTCTTCCGACGCCTCAAATCGGTCGCTGAAACCCACTTCTTCGACGAAAAACAACTCTTCGATTCTTAACGAACGCTCGTTTCTTAAATCAATCGCGGCTCTGTTGTTACGACGACTGCGGGCAGGCTGCTGCCTCTTTTTTCCAAGAATTCTGGCAGCGCCTCGTAATTCATTTCCACATCGCTTCCATTAGCTCTTAGAGACGTTGCAATCTCATCTCCCACCCTCCAGCCGATAGATAGCCCCAATGACTCATCCGTCCCCAGACGAGCTAAAACGCTTTGCCACCGGAGATCTCTCTCAGGATCGATTCGAGGAGATTGCGCGGCATATCGAATGCTGCGATGAATGTGCGACAGTTTTGGAAAGCACCGGCGCCTTTCCGAACCTGATTCGAGATGAGCCATCCTCCGCAGTGCAGACGCCGTCCCAGCCAATCATGGGCTCGACCGTGGGCCCCTATAAACTCCTACAGAAGCTGGGCGAAGGGGGCATGGGCGTTGTCTATATGGCTGAGCAGGAGAAGCCGGTTCGACGGATGGTCGCACTGAAGATCATCAAGCCCGGCATGGACAGCAGTCAGGTCATCGCTCGCTTCGAATCTGAACGTCAGGCGTTGGCGATGATGGACCATCACCACATCGCCAAAGTGCTCGACGCGGGCACCACTGATGCAGGACGGCCTTACTTCGCCATGGAGTTAGTCAGAGGCGTGCCGATTACTGACTACTGCGACCGCAACAAACTGAGGCCGCAAGAACGATTGGAAATGTTCGTGGCCATCTGTCACGCGATCCAGCACGCCCATCAAAAGGGCATTATTCACCGCGACATCAAACCGTCAAATGTGTTGGTAACCCTGTACGACGGGAAACCGGTTCCTAAAGTTATCGACTTCGGCATCGCCAAGGCGACGCATCAGAAGTTAACGGATCGCACGATGTTCACAGGCATCGGTCAGATTGTTGGCACGCTGGAGTACATGTCTCCCGAGCAAGCCGAGATGAACCAACTGGACATCGACACCCGCAGTGACGTTTATTCCCTGGGTGTGATGCTGTACGAGTTGCTGACGGGTTCAACGCCGATCACGAAAAAGCAACTGAGGAAAGTCGGTCTCGAAGAGATGCTGCGTACCATCCGCGAGACCGAGCCGCCCAAACCGAGCACGCGCTTGAGCGACTCTGCCGATGTGCTGCCGTCGATATCTTCCGTTCGGAAAACCGAGCCGGCCAAGCTCTCGAAATTCGTTCGCGGGGATCTTGACTGGATCGTCATGAAAGCATTGGAGAAAGATCGCACACGAAGGTACGAAACGGCGAATGGACTGGCCGCTGACGTTCAGCGATTCCTTTCCGACGAGGCGGTCGAGGCGTGTCCGCCATCCGCTGGCTATCGGTTCCGAAAGTTTGCTCGGCGCAACAAAACGGCCTTGGCGACAGGTGCCACAATTGCTGCAATCTTGCTCGCCGCAACGTTTGTCAGCAGTGGACTCGCCGTGTGGGCGATGCGCGCAGCACGTCTTGCGTCCGCCAATGAAGCAAGAGCCCAAGCGGCGGCGGCTGCTGAACAGCGGCAGCGCAGTCTGGCGCAATCAAACGCCGAAAGAGCAGCTCGCGAGGCAACTAAAAGTAAGGCAGTCGCATCGTTCTTGAAAGAGATGCTCAATGGTGTTGGCCCATCGGTCGCATTGGGACGTGATACTGCCATGCTTAAGGAGATACTCGAAAAGACTTTGAATAGATTGGAGACCGACTTGGCCGAACAGCCTGAAGTGCAGGCCGAACTTCGGTCTACGATCGGTCATGTGTTCAGTCAACTGGGTCAACACGAGGACGCAGAGGAACAGCATCGAGAAGCTCTCCGACTGTATCGCGGAATTCACGGACGAGCTCATGTTCAGATAGCCGCGGAACTTCATCATGTCGGCAACGCACTGGCGAAGCAAATACGGTACTCCCAGGGCATGGATCAGCTTCAAGCAGGATTGGAGATGAGGCGTTCCTTGCTAGGCGATAACCATGTCGACGTAGCCCGATCTCTTTACAGTATCGCGGAATTGAAGAGTGAATCGTGGCAGAATCGCAACAAAACCTATCCACGTCTCGATTCGTATGAAGGAACCGTTGCGTCCTATTACGATGCTCTCGCGAATTACCAAGCGAGTGAAAGCGATCACGATCTTGAAGCTGCCGAATTGATGTTAAAGCTTGCTCATTTCATTGGAATCTCAACTAACAGACTGGCTCCGGGCGCCGAAGAGGAAAGACGTAACGCTGAGATCAGCGCTCTGATGGGTCAGACGTTAGATCTACTGAGGAAACGCACTGGTACTGCGTACCGAATCATCGAAGCACGCGCCATGGCTTTGCGCGCAGGAGTTTATGCATCTCAACAGCTCCCCGAGCAGGCGCTGGACACAGTCAAGCAGGCAGTTCAGCTCCTCGAATCCATACCGGAGGGAAGGGTTGAACTTGTGGAAATACTTAATTCACTCGCTTACCGCCATCGGCGATTGGCGGATTTCACGGGAGCGAAACGAGTCCACAGGCGGAGATTGTCGGAAGCGTTGAACCTCTACGGACCGGACTCGCCAAGGGTTGAAGGAATTCGTCGTCAGTTCGCTCATTTCTTATACGAGGATGGAAATGAGAGCGGAGACTACGAAGAAGCTATCGAGATGATGCGTCGGCTAGCTGACTCGCGCCATGTATCGGAGGATGTCCGGTCTTCTTGTATGTGGGCATTGGCCATGTACCTCACCTTTGATGGAACCGACCCTAGAAATGCCAAAGAAGCAGCTTCTCTCGTCGAGCAAGCATGGCAGATTCAACAGAGAGTAAGGGGAAAGGAGAATGTATTGTGGATGGGAGAATCCCTGTGTAACCAACTGTGTATGGCGGGCGAGATTCAGAAGGCGGTTGCTGTTCAAAACGAAATCCGATTATGTGAAAGTGAACTCTGGCATCTGGCGTCCATTCTTAACACCATGGCCGGGGATCACGGACGGAACCAACGGCTTTTCGAAGACGCTTTAGCCGCAATTAGCCGGAAGGATGATGGAGCCAGCAGAAACTATGCGGCAGCAACCGCGATCTTACTGGATGCAAACGCGTCATTGAAATATCAGCAACACGCGATCGTTCTAGCTGAAAGAGCATTCGAAACCGCAACTGAACGATTTCGGCCCAAAGCCGCGGTAACACTCGCGCTGGCGAGATATCGACAGGGGAGACACGCCGAGGCGGACCGGCTCTCGTCTGAAGCGATTGCGGCGGATTTGGAGGAAAGATGTCGGCCGCTCGCGACCGTGATTTCGGCAATGTCCCGTCTGCAGCAACAAGGCAGACTGTCCGAAGCCCACGAGCGAATAGACGAATTGGGGCTGTTTTCCATCCTGCCGACGGAACTGCCCCAATGTTTTCACTATTCCGAAAATCATACTTCCTACGACCAGCATCATTACCCGCTCGCGGCGCTGCATCTCCAGACCGAGCTGAGGGCCTTGGATTCCACACTCGAAGTCAAGTCGTTGTCACTCGACGACCGCATTAGCCTCGGCCTGGCACGTCAGGCGCGCCACGTGGCGAGACACCCCGGCGATGTCTGGTCGGCGCGTCATTTGGCCTATTTCTACGCATGGTTTGGCAGAGACGACGAACACCTGGCCCTTTGCCGACAAATTGTGGACAAAGCTCTAAAGAGCGACGATATTCGCGAAAAATTCCACGCGGCAGTTCAAACGCTTTGCCGCCCTGTCGACGAAGTTGTGCTAGTAGAACGAGCTAAAGAACTGGCCGGCCAAACGGTCGCCTCAGTGAATGCTGAGAACCTCACGATTAATAACGCGCAACACCTGGTTGACTATCAGTTGGCCTACGCACTCGCCGAAATTCGTCTTGGCAACATTGAACAGGCTCGAGCGTGGCTAGGAAAGGCCGAGCCAATCGTTGGGCTTCACAACCGTGGTAAATGGTTTGCACTCTGTGCAATATGTCACAGCCGGCTTGGCGACGTCGAGCAAGCTAGGGACGCACTTGCGAATGCGAGGACCATGATATTCCTTCCCACAGATCGACAAGATTTGACTCTGCAGCTATTTAAGTTCAAATCGAAGTGGAATCAGTCGACGGACCATGATGAATCAATGAAGCAATATTTGGAATGGCTGTTACTGGACGAGGCACAATCGATTCTCCCACAACCGTCTTAAGTCAACAATATGCACACACTGGTCGGAGAGACCAAGTGAACGACGTCTGTTGTCGGCATGGCTGTCCGTTTCCTTCGCGTGCCCAATCCTCGGAGGCCAGCCGACAATTTCGCCCGAGCTAACCAGTCTAGGAAGTCCCGGCTGCCGCATGGGTATTCGGGCGGTGACACACAGCTAGGAAGCATCGCCGCGGCGAGACCCTCGATTCAGGTCAGGCAGATCTGACACCAGCTTCGGGAGCCGCGATTGTTGCCGCACGAACCCGCGCCGCTCAAGCACGCTCGTGCGAGTTGGCAAATCGCCCTTCGTGCAGCCGGTGGAATCGACACGTGCGTCGAAACTCTGCATCTGTGCCGAGCGGCTGTGTCAAAGTGAGGGCAATCCACGAGTCACCCTGCCAGCTGGGTGGTCGCGACAATGGTCCGCGCCGCTTGATGCCAAAGCTGAGGTGGTCACCTACCTCAATCCGAGCTCGATGAATCGGCGTCGGCCGACAAATCCGACGCGTCCAAGGCGATTTCGGCAGTTTCGTATTTTGCCTCGCGGGGAGCTGGGCAGCCACTCAATCTCGTGCCGTCTAACTCTCATGAATGTGGCTGCGCTGCTCGTGTTCGTGGGGCGCAATCGGCGGCAGTGAGGGCCCGAGCATTTCAAGCTATCCTTGCGGGATTCCCGGCGTCGCCGCACCAGTTGGTCGGCTCGGGACGCTGTCGGCGCCTGAGGCGAGACCTTCGTGGGTTTCCAGGATGGCCATAGAGGATCAGCTTCAAGTTGACGCGCGAATGCCCAACTCCAGTACCATTCGAAGTGTGGTGGAATGCCGCACTCTTTAGCAGCTCGAAAGTGCCTGAGGGCTTTAGATCGGTTTCCATCGCTAAGGTGTCGCAGACCGATTTGAAAATGAGCGTCCAGCTTCGCACCAGGCAGAGTGCCCGCCATCGAAAGGAATTCTTCGTCACGAACCGTACCAGCACAATACGCGAGTAGTCTTTCGGAATGCTCAACGAGTTCGGGCGTCTGTGCTTGCAGTGGCTGCATCAAAGGAATCAGTCTAGCCATCAATTCGTCCGCCTCGTCATTTCTTCCGAGCACTCTCAGCACCCCGACATAGTGAAGTGTCGGATAGTAGGGAAGTATCTCCTTAGTCTTTGCTCGCGCCAAAATTTCCTGTAGTGACTGGCGCGCCGCATCAAGGCCTTCGACTTCAGCCAGCAAGTAAAGCCGTGATACTTCTAGCGAGTCACCGATGGCCTTCTCTCCGGACTTGTCGGCCAAGAGTAGGCCTTCCTTGTACCGTTTCTGGCGGTAAAGGAAGTAAATGCAAAGTTTCGTGGCGAGTGTTGGTCCTTGATCGACCTCCTGACGGAAGACATCAAACGCGGCCACGTCGTCAACGTAGTCAAGATAGAAACCACGGTGCAACCGCTCCCAAGCGTTGGCTCGACCGGCGACTGTGCTGAGCACGGCCGCTGACTCTGCCGCTTGGGCAAGGTGCCTGCCGGCGGAGTCCTGCTGTCCCGTAATACGGTAGGCGGCGGCGGCGGAAATGTGTGCGGACAGCTTCACTGCGCAAGCTCTCGGATGGTTGCTAAGCATGTCTTGGGCAAACGTTGCATGTTTCACCGCCTCTTCCGCGATCTTCGGGTCGCCGATCCCCCAACCGTGCATCGCTTGCAGCTGCGCGCTGATCAAATACCCAAGAGCCGACTTTCGGTGTTTAACAGACCTATTCAGTAGCTGCAGGCCTCGCTCTGGATCTCGAATCGCCAGGGCTTGTCCAGCGAAAATGAAGTCTTCGGGTGTAATGAATTCAAGCTGATCAATGCGATGAAGGCCTTCTTGATATGCACCATACGCGCCCTCAAACATCAGGTTCGCATGTGTCAGCATTGCATTTGCCGCAACGCTGTCGGGTACTTCCTCTGTCGCCATCCGTAACAGACGAAGTGCCTCGTCGCGATCATGACGATAGAGCGCCACCTGTCCTCGCAGCATAAGGACCCAACCGCGAGACTCTCCCATCTCCTCGGCTTCCGCAACCGCCGCTTCTGCCATCTCGAAGTTACCGCTCATGGATTCAACCACGGCAGTTTCGCGTAGGCTTCGAAGGCGCTCTAGGCGTTGCTCGCTTGACAACCCGTGGATGCGAAAGGCAAGAAGGCTCGCGACCATCGTGACGGCTAAGATACCGCCAGCTAGCGCGGCAGTCGCCGGTCGCCGACGAGCCCATTTGACAGCCCGACCGATGGCGCTCACTCGCCTCGCGCCGATCGCGTCACCAGCAAGATAGCGCCGCAGATCATTGGCCAGCTTCCCAGCAGTCTGATAGCGTCGATCCGGATCCTTCTCGATCGCCTTCAGGCAGATCGTCTCCAAATCGAGCGGCAGACGCCGCATTATCTGGCGCGGCCGTCTTGGTTCTTTGTTAATGATTTGCGAAATAATCTGGTCGCGACTCTCCCCAGAAAATGGCGGCTCGCACGTGAGCAACTCGTAGAGTGTCGCGCCCAAAGAGTATACATCGGTCCGATGATCGATCACTATTCGACCAGCGGCTATTTGCTCGGGGCTCATGTAGCGTGGCGTCCCGAGCATTTCGCCGGACATCGTCATGCCTGGCTGTTCCAGCATCCGAGCCAAGCCGAAATCCATCAATCGGACGCGACCGTCATCACCTAACATGAGGTTTGAGGGTTTAACGTCACGGTGCACGATTCCTTGTTCATGCGCATAGTCAAGGGCATCAGCTGCGTTCGCGATCCAACGGGCAACAGTGTCGATGCGTGCTCGTGACGACAAAAAGCCGCTGCTGTTGGAGTCTGAAGACCGGGCCGACGACTGCGTCGACGCTTCGTCAATTCCCGCCCGTTGCATTGCGATAGTAGGGGCGACAACCTGATTGGCGGAGAGTAGTTGGTCAAGCGACTGTCCCGCAACTAATTCCATGGCGTAGTAGCAAACGCCGTTCTCCTCTCCTTCGGCATAGACCGCGACGATGTGGCTGTGATGTAACTTAGCCGCCGCTTGTGCCTCACGGTGAAACCGCTCGCGGGCGGTCTGAGTCATTCCGAGTCCCGTCGGTAGAACTTTTAGCGCCACCGCACGATTGAGCGACAGTTGCCGCGCCTCGTAGACGATGCCCATGCCGCCGCGGTCGATTTCCCTCACGATCTCAAAGTCGCCCAGACGCTGGCCGATTGAGTCTTGGGCGCTGCTCATTGCTGCTTTGGATCGTGGGTGGGTGTGATCATCGACTGAGAACGTACATCTTAGTCCGAAAGCAGTTGGCCCGTCGACTGCACCGGAGGCTCGTGAGATACGCAGCTGATTCTCTGCGACCGATAGTATCGGCGGCATGAGCCACTCTGGCCAGTCGGGATCCTGTTCGAGCCGCTGGGTGGAACGCCATGCCCGCTAGACGGAGAACGTACCTCGCGAGGCAGCAACGGTGCCCCAGACTTCACAAGTCGCGTCGGCCAAATGGCCGATGCACACAGCGAATTTGGCTTGCTGTGAACCAACTCATGTCCTGGAGCCCGCGGATCGGCCAGTTTGGGCGCACGAAACTGCGCAGTTCGACCACGAGAGCGCGAGTTACCGAAATCCCGTTCGCGCAACGGGTAGAATCGTCCTGCGTGACTTCAGGGGAAGGTGAGAGTAGCCAGTGTCCTCGATGTGATGAGAATGAAAGCTGTGCGATGTACTGCCAATTCGAACCCCGAGTCAGCGGTAACGGTGGAATGGCTCTCCCTCTATTCTTGACCGGATGAAGGTCCTCGAAGGAATCGCAAGCATCGCCGACCATGATTCCAAGCTCGGCTCAATCCCCCGTACTAAAACTCGAACCAAACCCTTGCGAAAGCATGCAAATCTTGTAAAGTACGGACGTCGTAAGGCCTTGTCTTGCAGGGATTTCGGGTTTGGGTCGGCACCTACGGAACCGAAGGTTACAGGTTCGAATCCTGTGGGGTGTACTCGAGTTACGGCGACCGCCGTACTAAACTCGCGGTAGAATCAACGTTCGCGGCCGGGGACCAGCCGTCCGCGAGCTTCTCTTTCGCCGACCCTGCGGGTCAGCCTGGGTTCTTCACAGGAATGTCGCTAGTTTAAGCCCAAACACTTTGACGACACTGCCTTAACGATGCTGGCATGCAGTGCAGTCTTTCGCGCTATCACGTCCCAAGCCGGCCGCTAGTAACGATAGGCAGCCAGCTGGATAAGATGCGGCGGCTTGGCTTGCCTGACAGCACTGCCGCGATAGCCTGACTAAACGCATTCATCAATTGGGTTACACCTTAAGCTAGAAGTGCCAATCGTTCTTCACAGGTATACGCACGTGGGGTCGCTGTATGCCTCGTCCCAACAAAGTTTGGTTTCACAAGGACACCGGCTGGTGGATGGTCACCATCGCCGGATAGAAGGTCCGTCTCGCTCAAGGCCGCAAGAACAAAAAGGCCGCCGAGAAGAAATTCCACGAGCTGATGATCGCCCGGCATGAATCGCCTGGTGTCGCCGATGCGCGCGTGGCAGACCTGATCGAGGCTTGTCTCGGCTTTGCACAGAAGCGCTACGCTCCTGACACCTACCGCAACTATCGCTTCTACGGCTAGAAGTTCGCCGAAGCCTGCGGCCAGCGGTTGGTCAGCGAGCTCAAGCCCTTTCACGTCACGAAGTGGGTTGACCGCCATCCCTGGAACGAGACCAGCGAGCGAAATGCGCGTCGTGTGGCACATCGTGTGGTGACTTGGGCCAAGGAAGAGGGTCTCATCGCCGCCAATCCGCTTTCCGGCATGAAGAGCCCCCGCGCCAAGACTCGGCAACGGGCACTGACTGAGCAGGAGTTCCGCACGCTGGTTGCCGGATCGCACGGTCGGCTCCTAGTTTTCTTCCGGGCCCTTCGTATGACAGGAGCCCGTCCCTCGGAACTGCGGTGACTCCAGTGGGAGCACGTCGGGATGATCGGTGGGTACTCCGTCGGCCGGGATGGGCGGCCAGATTCATTCGTCGAATTAACGTCACTCGCGCCCATTCCGCCGGGGGAGCTTTGCTGCTGGCAGCAACCAAACGAAACGCGCCTTTTCCTTCTCTTCTCAAAGCGCGTCGGCTGGCACCAGGCGCCTTTGGGCCTTAGTTGAACTTGCATGGAATTCGCTAGCGAGCTTCGATTGGAGCGACCAAAGACGTTGTGCGGAATCGCTCAGTGCCGACGTGGGATATGATCTAGAAGGTTGCCAAGTGAGAGCACGGTCCTCAACTCGGCGCACACTCCGTAAATTGGAGTCAATCAGGTGCTCTTCTTCCGATCACGAAGCGAATCAATGATCCTGCGGAGTTCCAAGACGTCGTTCATCGCGTCGGTGGAATTTGGCACGCTGAAGCTTCGGGCGCTCGCTCGATCATGGGCGTTCGTCGTGTCACAACATTGTCTTGTGCAGCCGGTGGATGTCCTCGCAGTCTGTCATGGTGAGTACCGTGATGCACCGGAGATCGTTGAGCTTGCCTTCATTGCGGTACCGGGTCACAACGCGTCGCACGACCCACTCCTCGACGGTTTGCTCGACGGTCGCTCGCAGATCGTCACTAACAACTCCGGTTCCCTCTCTTCCAGCGGCGACCCGCCGATGCGCCATTGTTACATTTAGCTGCTGGCAGTGGTTGATAAGGTCATGGAGGAACACGATATTGTGCGTTAGTCCACATTAAACCCACGGCCTTCGGCCGTGGACCCGAAGCGGTTTGACGTCAAGGGCGTAGGTGATTTCAGCGTTTGCCGGCACGTCGTCACTGCCAAGGAGATTCGGTTTGATTGGTCACCGCCGCTGCGACTCACTACAGCATGTCGCGTTCGTGGCAATGCAGTCAGTACGACATGTTGTGGCGTTTCGTCAACCCCGCGTTCTAGCACTAGTCTAGTCGGCGTATTCCTTCAAAACGGAATTCCAGCTTTCTGGGTGAAGGCGTTGCTCTACCAAAAAAGCGTTAGAGCCCCGAAAAACAGTCAAGATTTGTCTAAAGATGGTCTAATATAGTTTGTATGGCAGTGCGCAGCGAAGCACCTATTCTACCTCACAGCATAAGACATTTGACAAATGTGTCTCTCGTTCAAGTTGCTTTCTCGCTTTTTTCGTCTCGGTATGCTTGCTTGCGCGAGTGCGGTCGTCGCGTGTCAAGGAAGCCTGGTTTGCGCCGACGATCTAGACTCGAAAACTGAATCGAAGAGCCCGGCAGCGCGTCCTGTTCCCCCACGGGTCACCGATCTCGAGAACCAGACTTTCCGTCTCGGCTTGTTTGACTCGTTGGACGAACTCTATGACCAACTGCGTAGCGGTGAGCCGCCGATCGGTAAGATTCCGGAACGAAGGGAAGATCCGAGCGAGGGTCCGGGCACGCTAACTATTACGTCGGCGGACGAAGACGAGTTAGGATTCGACACGAGCGAACTCGATCAGATCATCGCGGATTTCGATGACTTAGAGGATCTCGACGGGGACGAGTTCGATGAGTTGTTCGATCAGCTGATTTCTCCACTTTCAGACGAGGAATACGATCGCCTCGAGCAGGTATTGGATCACCAGTTTGAGCAAGATCTCGGCCTGCCTCCGCTGAACGAACCGCCGTCGCGGGAAGAGATGGATGTCGACGACCGATCCGATGGCGTCGAAACGATGGTGGACTTGCCCGGTAGCTGGTCTGGGGGGAGTGTCGAAGGCGGCTCGCTAGACCCTGCCGACGAAAACGATCCCTATCGAACAGACGGCGTAGTTGTTCCCGACCCTTCGGAACTGACAAACCGTGCAAATAGGACCGATTCGGACGCCGGAATTACGGGCTCAGGTCTGCAAGACGACATCTCCATCCGCCGGGAAGATCGACCCGAGGCGAATCAAGCTGAAACAGGTAGTCCGTCGAGCGGCAACTCATCGCGGACCAGACGGCGTCCACAATCAACGCCATTCCGTAATGGCAAGCAGCAAGATCTTCTCGATCAGATCCTTGACGAACGGTCTGCGGATTCCGGTGGGCCGGCGGGCCCTCGTTCAAGTCGACCTCGATCGCGCCCCGCAGTGGCTAGAAGAGTCTCTCCCTCCGCCCGCTCTGATACCGATCTGTTGCTCGAGGAAATCGCGGCTGATGTACAGACGGAAGTGAAACGCCCTGGCCAGAACAACTTTTCGATTGACGACCTGTTTACAGTCGACATTGACAAGATCACAGACCAACCGACAGTCGATGACCTGTTGCGCGGCGGACAATCGCCATCGGAAGATGGACGGTATCGTGAACAGGCCGCAAACCTCGTTCAACGAGGCAACGATTCGATCGAGCGATTTCGTTCGCAAGCTCGTGAGCGACTCGTCGCACAGCAACGTGCCGACCTTGCTCGCCGGAGGGCCGCGCAACAAGAGTCATATCGAAGGCAAGAACAGTTCTCGCGACAGCAGGCTGCTCAATATGACCGCTGGCGTCGTGAGCAGTATTCGCAGCAGCAACAACTGATTTTTCAACAACAGATGCAGAGGCTTCAACAGCAGCAATGGTGGAATCAACGACCTACTCCTCGCTGGAACAACACTCCGTATCGACCTCCTCTTCGCACGGACGGTTCTCTGTTGGGGAATCAGGGAGCACACGGATTCTAGAAATGTTCGGCGTCGACCGGATCGTCGTTTCGCACACCCGCTTACTCGAGAATGAACGATGGGCAGTTTTGATCCATTGAGATCATTATGGATGCTCCCGTTACTCGGAAGCACGACATGGCTGCCGGCAGATGACCTGCCGTCCCAGAGCATGGCTTTCGATGCGTCGCCTGGTTGTCCGCAAACCGTCAGCAGCCCGGACGAGCAGGCAAGTCGACAAAAGGCATGGCGAAACGGCCAGCCACTCTGGCTGATTTGCAGCACTGAGTCGGCAAGTCCGGACGAGTCATTTCGTGACCTTCAGGATCGCGCAGAGCGAGGCAGTACGGAATCGCAGTTGCAGTTAGCTGGGCTGTATTGGCGAGGTGAAGGCATTGCGCAGGATCGTGGCAAGGCCATCGAATGGATGCGAACAGCAGCCGAAGGTGACCACCCGGAAGCCCAGCTGCAACTCGCCAATTGTTACGTTCAGGGAACGCTGGTTGAAACAGACCATCAGCAAGCACTCCAGTGGTATATGCGGGCTGCCCAACAGGGAAACACCAAAGCCCTCACCGGGATCGGCTTCTTGTTATACCGGTCGAATGAAATCCAGCGAGATACAGAGCGAGCATTTAAGTACTTCACGCTAGCGGCTAAGAAGGATGATCCACTCGCTTGGTACAACCTTGGAACGATGCTCTCCGACGCAAGTCAGGCCACACCAGATTACGAGCGCACGAGGAAGTGTTTTGAGAAGTCAGTGTCGCTCGGATACGCACCGGCAGCGGTGGAGCTGGCGCTCATGTACCAATTTGGCATCGGCGTGACTCGCAACTACCCGAAAGCTCTAAAACTCTATCGCATCGCGGCAAACAGCGGAGACGCGCAGGCCGAATATGCGCTTGGTCACTTTTACCGCAACGGTTACGCCGTCGATCAGGATAATCGTGAGGCTGCCAAATGGTACTTACTCGCAGTGGCGCAACAGCATCCGGCCGCGCAGGTAGAGCTGGCATATCTCTATGCTCAAGGTCTCGGCGTCGAGGAAAACTTAACCAGGGCCTTTAAGTTGTTGGAAAGGGCGGCGGTGCAGAAGAACGTCGCCGCGATTTTTAATCTTGGTCTTTGTTATGAATACGGTAGAGGAGTCGAGCGGGACCTTGATAAAGCAGTGAAATGTCACTCGGAAGCGGCCTTGCTGGGCCTTGCCCCAGCGCAAGTAAAACTCGGCACGATGTATGCCGATGGGGTTCATGTCCGGCAAAGCTATGCAAAGGCTCTTTCCTGGTTTCATCTCGCCGCGCGGCAAGAAAACTCAGACGCTGAATGGGCCTTGGGGAACATGTACCTGCATGGACATGCTGTCCCGGTCGATCGTAACGAGGCGCTTAGCTGGTACCGCCAGGCAGCTGAACACGGCAGTGCGAAGGCGAAAAAACGGCTCGCCGAACTTCAGGGAGAACATTGACGGCGACACTTGCCGGTTGCACGACACGGGCGAAGTGGCAGTTACTGAGTTGCTTCGTTGTCCTCGCTCGACAGGCCACGGCGAGACAGGAGGCCTGGTCCAGTCAGCAGGACCCATTTAGCGGAAATATTTTGCCATGCATACCCGGCTTCTTCTTAGCGTGCTGGTCTTCGTTGGCCTCCTAACGGAAAGGACCGTTCAGGGGCAACGGGCTCCTGCCACGCGATTTTTTTTCGGTGTTGTCGTTGTCACACCCGACAGTACTTTTGCGGCCAAGTTGGGGGGGCCATTCAAGACAGGCCTCTATATCGAGGCGCTCGCGGAAGACGGAGCATTTGCTCGGGCCGGCGTCGAGATTGGCGACCTGTTACTGAAAATCAACGACACCGAGATCCAATCGTTGGAACGCTATGCGGAAGCCGTCAATGGCCTGCACGCAAACCAAGAAGTCCGCTTAACCTTACTGAGATCGGAACAACCGCTCCGGATCGCGTTCACGCCTCGCGTCGTGCCTGACGAGGTTCGACTGGAAGGATATCGCGAAATGGCGAGAGCCGGGTCGTTGCCGGCCCAACTGGCTCTTGCCGAAAACTTGTGGATCGGAGGTGGAGTCGAACAGGATCGGAAAGAGTCTCTCGAGTGGTTACTGAAGGCTGCCCACGCTGGCCACCCACGCGCCGAGACAAGGCTCGGGGTTCACTATATCGAAGGCGCGGGAGTGGAAAAGAGTCTCAAAACGGCACTCGCCTGGTTACTGCGAGCCGCCAGGCAGGGAGATCCCGCCGGCCAGAATGAAGCCGCCGTCGTCTTGGCCTTTCGGCTCGAAGAAAGCAAACGCGATCTGACACGAGCGTTCGCGCTGCTCGTTAAATCTGCCCGCCACAACCATCCCTGGGCCTGGCTAAACCTCGGAAAGATGTATCAGCTTGGGCTGTCTGTCGATGTTGATCCGAGTAAGGCATTTCGTTGTTACGAACGGGCAAAGGAGCTCGGTGTAGCGAACGCCTACTATGCTTTAGGACAATGTCATGAGCATGGGATTGGCGTCACCCGCAGTTATAGCGAGGCGTTCAGCTTATATCGTCAGGGCGCTGCCAAAGGAGACGCGGAATCCCAGTTGCAGCTCGGCATCTTTTATCACATGGGTTACGCCGTCGACCAGGACCCGGCAACCGCCGCACAATGGTATCGCCAGGCGACAGGTCAGCGGAATGCTATGGCGATGAACAATCTGGCTTCGTTGTACGTCGAAGGTCGCGGCGTGCCACGTGACCTTGCCGAGGCGATCGAGCTCTACCGAACATCAGCTCAACTCGGCAACATCTACGCGAACTATAACCTCGGCATACATTACGAGCGAGGTGAAGGGGTTCCCAGCGACCTGAAGAAAGCAAGCGAGCACTATCTGGTTGCCGCGCGAGCTGGTCACTCCGACGCCCAAGTTTCGCTCGGCTCAATGATCCTCGAGGGCCGCCACTTCCAAAAAAACAGCGCTGTCGCGTTGCAATGGTTCGAGAAAGCTGCCGGAAAGGGGAACGCTGCCGGCGAGCGGATGCTGGGATGGATGTATGAGAACGGTTACGCGGTTCCCCGAGATCGTGTCGAAGCAGTCGCCCGCTATTTGAAGGCGGCGGAACAGGGAGATTCGGTGGCAGCTGAACGGCTCAAGCAACTGGGAGTCTCCCACACGTCGTCAAACTAAGAACTTCTCGACACTCGTCGTAAGAAACCTTGGTCATTCGCTCAGCGACCCTGCTGGGCTTGATAGCCGTCGGGAGGTTCACAACGAACCATCTATGTCCGGATCAGCCACTGTTCCCCAAGTCCATGGCAAGGAAAACACCCGACAACAGTGTCTCCGGGATATCGCGATGGACGTGCTCCGCATTTTCTGGGGCTCCGCATAATCAACACCGTAGTTGAATAAGAGGACCAACGCGCACCTCCAGTACCTTCCCACCGGGATCGGCAAGTCCCATCCGCGCGGGCGCTCCATTTGGTGAGTTGCGAAGTACAGCGAGTTGATCTCCGCTTTGGTCAGATAGTGGCGTCCGGCTACATCTCGCTGTGGTCGTGGTTTTGGAAATCGCGGTAACGATTCGACCAGGTCCTTCTCCCATGCCCAGGACATCACCGCGCGGAGGTGCTCTCGGGCTTTATTGGCTGTTCGCCCTGGGTTTTTCCCCTCGTCATCGACAGCGTGTTCATAGACCCAGTCGAGAAAGGACCGTAAGTCCTTTCGCCGCAATTCCTCGATCGGGACGCCGTTTCCCCAACTGTTCCATTTCTTCAACGTCGAAGTGTAGGCGATGTTGGTTGCCCGAGAGAGTTTTTTGGCATTCAGGTAACTTTCAACGGCCGTATCCAGGTGCGTCGACATGAGCTCGCTCCAGCCTACCGGCAATGCGCCCGTGCAACTTCCATACTGCCGATAGAGCAATGTTGGGCATCGTGCTGTCTTGATCTGCGATTTCGAGGTAGGAAGCGGTAGATGCGTTACCCGACGGTAGTCAGCAGAGGACAAGGAGTCGACGTTGGAGAAGAAGACTTACTGGAGCACTTCTGCTAGAATGTGAACATGAGCTACCAATTCCCTCCTGACCTGGAACAACGTGTCAAAGCTCGCATGAGCGACGGTCGCTACAACAGCGAGGATGATTTGCTACGCGATGCTATGGACGCCCTCGATCAGCTGGAGCAGGACAAGGTCGCTCGGTGGGAAGAGCGAAATCAGATCGCGACGGAACAAAGTCGACAAGGTCTATCCAAGCCGCTTGATGACGAAGCTGTTCTTCGCCGACTTCGCGATCGACTAGCAGAAGAAGGGATTGTCGACTAAATGGCTCGCGCGGTCTGGACGCCCATTGCCGAGTCAGAACTCGACGACATCCTCTTCTACATTTCCCTCGTCGACCGCAGACCTGCCACCGGTCAACGAATCTACTTTGAGATTCGTGACCGCGTCGAGGAGCACGCTGCCCATGGGTTGTCAGGCCAAACACACCCAGACGCGCCGGACGGTTGGCTCTATCTGAATACAAACGCTGGCTCGTCTTCTACCAACCCCATGAAGCTGGGATCGAAATCATGCGAATCGTCGACGCGGTACGTGACTTGCCATCACAGTTTTGAGAAGGTCGAGAGCGCGAAGTGAGTGTTTTCGCGAGCGCCGATGACGTCCAATCCGACCATTCGTTGCGAGCAGTTGGACGCGTCGGGGAAAGCCACGAATGTCGCTAGTTTAAGCCCAAACACTTTGACGACACCGCCTTAACGATGCTTGCATGCAGTGCAGTCTTTCGTGCTATCACGTCCCAAGCTGGCGGCTAGTAACGATAGGCAGCCAGCTGGATAAGATGCGGCGGCTTGGCTTGCCTGACAGCACTGCCGCGATAGCGTGACTAAACGCCATTCGTCAATTGGGTTACACCTTAAGCTAGAAGTGCCATTCGTGAGAATCACCTCAGCAGGCAGCCGCCGGCAAGAAACGCGCGGTCAAGTCCGAAGCGTTGCGCGAACATTGGGGGGCCAAACACATTAGCAATGAGATGTGGACGGCACTCGGTCGGAACTTCACTTGTTCGTCTTTTTCGCTGAGAGTGGCTTTTTGAGTGCTCGACCATATTGACCGATGATTCGCCATCCGTCGTTTGATTTGCCCACGACAAATACGCACGCACCCTTCCTGATTTCCTTTCCGTCACCGTCCAATCTGGAAAAGGTGTAGTCGGCAAATGCCAGATAATCACTCAGTACATACACGTCCAATTCGTTTCTTACAGATCGCTTCCATCTCTGTTCTTTGATTTGTGCGAGAAGTGCCGCGAACCAATTCTCAACGTCTTGAGGTGTCGAGTGAATTCCTCTTGAGTTGTGCTGTGGAGCGGCAACGGTCTTCTTGGAAATCGCCTTGGCATCGGAAGCGTTGAACAGCCGTTGATGTTCCTCAATCAATTCCCTCACCCCCTTGGCCTGCGAGCCGCCTGCTGACACGAGAGATGAAAGAAGGTCTTTGTCCTCGTCGTAGGCGTACATCGCAGTAATTCGCCAACCGTGATCTGATTTGCTGACAACATACACGACCGAGAATGTTCCAATCTGGCGGCCGTCAGCGCGTTCACGAGTAAAGTGGTAGTCAACCATTGCCAAGTTCTTGGTCAGGGCGTATGCGTCCAGTGAATTTGTAACCGAGCGAACCCATTGGTGCTCTTCGGTGAGTTTCTCAGAAATCGTGAAGAAGAAGTCTTCAACATCATTGGCTGTCGACAGGTTTCTGTATTTGCCGTTTGCTTTTCTGATGTGCAACGGAGAACCCATCGTTTGCAGGGAGATCGTTTTCGCATTCGACATGTTGAAATGCCGCAAATGCTCGGCGACCAATGCCCTAGCTTGTGTCGCCTGAAGCTCCTCGTTGCTGACGACGCGATCAGTCCCGAAAATGCGACTGCCTTCGGGTAGCTGCAATTGTTTCCGTTCCTGAAATCTCTTTCTGGATTCCGGTTCTCGCTTCGAGGCGCGAGTTTCGACCCACCGCTCAGCTGTGGGATACCAGGCGATTCTCAAGAGTTCACCATGCTGCTCTGACTCCGTCCGGGCTCGAAACAACGCAATCGTGTCTGCTCCCCAGTAGCATTCCCACGTCCTCCACGCCTCTTTGCTGAGTTGTATGGCCTTGGGAATATTTTCCGAACTAAATCGCTGCTCACGATGCGTGTAATAACCGTGGCCTGTGGGAATACTCAGCCCATTCTCAAGAAAGATGGGGTCAAAGTTCCGAGTCGTGGCCTTCTCGATTCCATCGACGCGACTGATTGCCGCGTCAAGTGCCTCGGATTTTATGGCATCCTTCGGCCAGGCGAACATGATGATGAATTGGTCGTCCGCCATCTGGGGAATCTCGACCGGCCGTTCACGAATTTCAGACGCTTTCGCCAAAATTGGATGTTTCGGGTCTGGCAGTTCCTCAGGCGGAGTCCAGATCGCGTAGAGTAATCCTCCTGCCTGCTCCACCTTCGGCATAACGTCGGACTGAATCTTCTCCAGGACATCCGCCTTGCTTGTTTCAATATGTGTTCTTGTGAAGGCGTAACTTGAATCATCCGCTTCCCCTGCATTGGCCAGGCCAATGAACGAAAGCATGACGATTGCCTTGGCAGCCGAAAGCAGGCGTGGATGAAGCATAGTTGTTGAACTCTTTTGACTTGGTTCAGTCGGCGCAACTCTTGGAGTAGGGCACCGGTGCAGGAACTCCCGGATCACGTTCAAAAGTGCGATTTCTTCCCAGAGGATGATGGTTCCCATGATACCAGGTCGTTCCTGCCAAACCAGCTTGTCAGTGCCTTTAGATGTCGTCCTCAACCTGAGGGAACTGGCAGCGACACGCGGCGATATGGCTATCGACGTTTGCATATTCTGCTTCGTCGAGAAGGCTGGCAAGTGAACGCGAAGCGGGTGTATCGACTGTACCGTGAAGAAAACCTGAGTTTGAGGACCAAGACCCCGAAGCGCCGAGTGAGCTGTCGAACACGTGTCAATCGCCCTGACGCGACTTGCATCAACGATTGTTGGGCGATGGATTCTATGGACGATGAGCTGTTCGATGCCGCCGAAGCCGATGTCGACGGCGATGGGCATCCCGACTTGTTGGTCAAGAGTGCTCGACCAAAGCGCCATTCCCGGAGTCGCTGGCCTAGCCAGCTCAGCGAGACTCACACCTACCGGAAATCCACAGTATCCCGGCTCCTTCAGCGACATTCATGAGGCACAGGACTGACGCAGGCAAGTTACGCTGAAAATGGGCTCGCGCGCAGTTTACGGTATCTTACGGGAACCAGAATCAGGGGTTGATGCGAAGACGCGAACTCCTCTGCGTTCAGTCGGCAAAGCACGTTCAATCGTTCTCAGCGACGGGCGTTCCATCCAAGTACTGGATTCGGTAGTTGGCCCACGAGAACAGTGTGTTTGTTCCCGGGACGAGTTTGAGCGTATTGCCCGGCGTGACATAGCACTGGGCACCATGGGTCAATAGGCGCGCGCCATTGTCTGGGTTCCAAACGGTGAGTGTGGAGTTGCCCAGGGGATTGTCCTGACGAAGTGAGACCAGTCGCGTTCCATTCGCTGTCCAGCCGAAGGCTTCCTCCTGATCGATCCCCGATATTGACTGTCGAATCACGCCTTCATCGAGATTCCACAGGTCGAGCGATTCGGATGTCTGGACGGCGATCTCATTGCTGCCTGGCCGAAATGCGAGCCGCGAGGGAAAAGGACCGTTTCTATCTGGCGGCATCGGAGGATCTATCGGCAGCTTGTGCAGGCGTTTCATATCGCTGGTCGAGTAGATTGACAAATACCGCTGACCGTGACCGTCCTTCCGTTCGTAGTAGGCGACGCCAAGTTGTTGGCCATCTTCGGAAAAAGCGATCGATTTGGACCGTGGCACCACGATCGAATGGGAAGTTTGCTTCTCCTGAACATCCCAGAAGACCAGTCGGTCCGTTTGCGGCTGGCCCTTTTCCCTGCTGCGCGTGACGACCAGCAGCCAGTCTTGCTTCGGCACAAATCGGGCGGCAACAATTCTTCTGTTGTCTTCTTGGAGGCGGACCGTGGCATATCGTGAAGAATCACGCAGGTCCCAGACGGTCATTACTTTGGGCGAGCGTGAAGTGACTCTGCTCGCCGGTTCATTTGCGATCCTCAACGCGAGGAATCGACCATCGTCTCGGATGTCAGAGGTTGAGCTGGATACCTGTGTGGAGGCCTCCATGCGTGGAAAACGGAGTGCAGCGGCGTTCCCTGAATGGTCACGCGTTTTGATCAGTTCGTACACGTCATCTTTCCGCTTTTTCTTCATGTCAAACCACGCCACCCTCGTGCCGCTGGCGGACACAAAGTAGTTGGTGCCAGACATGGAAAGGCTGTCTCTTTGCTGAAAAGTAGGCTCCTGAAGCGATGGTGTCTTCCAGCTCACGCGCTGACCGTCCTCCGTCACGGCTTCAACGGATTGCTCGTCGACGGAAATTTGAATGTCGCGAACGGAGTGGTCAACCGTATCCGCACGGCGAACACCAGGTTGACGTGGGGTAACCAATGGTTCAATCGCGGCCAATTTCTTGCCGTCGCTGACTCGAAAGATGTCGCCCCCTTGATCAAGAATCACCTTGTTGTTGGAGCTGAAGGTCAGAGGCATCTGCTCGGCATAGTCAACATAATTGACTTCCCGACTGAAGACTCTCTCGCCGGAGTCGAC
Organism: Pirellulaceae bacterium; assembly: GCA_965223305.1. Taxonomy (GTDB): domain Bacteria; phylum Planctomycetota; class Planctomycetia; order Pirellulales; family Pirellulaceae; genus CBDCWT01. Next base: position 32,317 of record CBDCWT010000046.1, read on the forward strand.
GTCCCATATCCATAATGCGGGGCGATCGGCATGGAGCAGATTGACGCCGGACAGAGCAATCAGACTGCTGTCGTTAGAAAACGTTGGCGTGACAGTACCCAATCGATCGAGGTCGAAGCGGGAACGAAAGAAATGAGGCATTGCGACGGCCAGATACTGCCCAGGATCGAGGACAATATCACGAACCTTGTCACCGCTGGCGACGTCCCACACCGAGACTGTAAACCGCAACGGATCGGAAGACTCGCCTGCAGCGAAGGTCAGCATTCGAGATCCGTCGGGACTGATGACCAAGCTATTGGAGGTGTTTGTGTTGGGGAATTCCTTTTGGGAGTGAATCGAGCCGGTTTCGGTGTCCCAGAGCACGAGAGTTCCTGAGTGAGCTGGTTGAGGGTCGGGAATCTTCATTCCCTGAGCCTTAAAGCTTTCAATTTGTGCAGGACTCGGCGAAGTCCAAAGTGCCGGTCGCGGTCTTGCAAAACTGACCAGGTACTTTCCGGTGGGACTGAAGTCGAAATGATCGCCCACGCCCATCAGCGGCACGGCCGGGTTCTCGGGCAGCGGCAGTGTCCTGCGTTTTTGGCTATCGATGTCAATGAGTTCAACTTTGTTTTTCGGTCCATTCCAGACGAGTTCGAGTTTTCTTTTCGGTCCATGCCAGATCGCTACCTGCTTTCCATTTGGCGAAAGAGCAAACTTGGTGCGAGCGGATGGCACCTCAATCGACCAGATCTCCCGCTTTTGTTGACAATCGTAGACAGCGGCTTTCACAGTTGTGCCGCTATCGGCGCCGCTTATGCCCCAGCGAACGAGGATTCGGCTTCCATTCTCGGAAGCCGACACGTACCGGTGATTAGGATCGTAACCCCACCCCTTAGGAATGGAGGCGAGATACTCAGACCAATCTGTTTTTCCGATTGTTTGAGGCAGTCGACATTGCCGTCTTAAGAAATGGTACCCAAAGTCGCGCAGATCCTCTGCTCCCTTTTCCGGTCGCAGCGAATCCAGAATACCAATTCCATCGGTCACCCGTCCGGTATCGATATGCCAGCCAGCCATTGAAAGTCTTGCCGCGTAAACGGATTGCTGCAGCCGTTCGTTTGCCGCCTGTTTCTCATCCGTCCGCCGTCGTTCGGCAATCGCAACCTGCTTGGCAGCCTCGGTCTCTTTGGCCTGCAGCCAGACGGCTCCAACGCCCAGTGATGAAACCAACAGCAACAACGAAGCGGCAACGACATAGGTCAGCTTGCGTCGTACTTCGGCCTGTTTGAGCTTTCGTTCGACGGATGCAAGGTGTTCGCTAATCCGGGTCGCAATCACACCGGCATCGCGAAGTCGCTTTTCCGGTTCAGCAGCGAGGCACGCCAGAGCCAAATCAACCAGGTCCTGCCCGGCGCTGCATTCGTGCAGGCGACGATGGCAATCATCCAGATCGCCACTCGTCGCTTTGCGCAGAATGCTTCTTCCGTCGTCGCCGATGTAGGGAGGGCTGCCTGTCAGGATTTCGCAAAGGATGGCGCCGAGACCGAACACGTCGGCACGCTCATCCAGCAAGTCCGTCTTTCCCATCGCTTGCTCGGGAGGCATGTAAGCCGGAGTCCCCATGACGCTGCCGGCGCGCGTTTGACTTCCCACATCGGGATTGCCATCGAGTGTTTGGCTTCCTCCGCTGCGAATCGTTTCGATGATACTGACGTTGGCCTGTTTACTGGCTGCCTTGGTTTCATCGGCAATTCCACCGGATCGCAGCACCTTGGCCAGCCCCCAGTCCATCACTTGCACTTCGCCGAAAGCGCCGACCATGATGTTGGCGGGCTTCAAGTCACGATGAATGACACCTCGACTATGAGCGTAAGCCATCGTTTGGCAAATCTGTTCAAAGATGCCGATCAACTTAGCCCGATCCGCATCAACACTGCTTCTTGCATCGAGCAAGGCAGCGAGCGTTTTTCCCTTTACCAGCTTCATCGTGAAGAAGGGTCGCTGATCCTCAAATCGTCCCAACTCGTAAACCGGCGCGATGCCCGGGTGCTGGAGCTGTCCGCCGATCTGGGCCTCTTCGACGAATCGCTGGATGACTTCCGGTTTCTCGATATGCTTGTCGAGCAGCACCTTGACGGCCAGGTCGCGCCCCAGATCCGTATCGCGACCTCTGAGTATCCGTCCCATGCCACCGACTGCAATTTCACCATCAATTCGGTAGCGGGATTGCGCGTCGGCCTTGAATTCAGCAGCCGCATCGGGCCTCACCACAGGCTCGATCGCGACTTCCTCAGGAGAGTCCCGCAAGGTGACTTGGGGAACGGTTTGCATCAGGCGCCCTAACGACTGCAGCACACTTTGGCTGCAAGTCGCCGCATCGGCGTCTTGCTCAGCTCCAAATGCGAGTCCCAAGCAGGCATCCAGTGAATCGTCTTGCGACGCGGATGAATCGGACATGGTGTTATCCTTTGCAGGCAAACATTTATCGAGAGAGAGCCAATCAGACTCGCTGTTCTACACGCAAAAACCGGCTCTATTGCTGGGTAGCAGCTCAATACGTTTTCGCGCAAGTTTTTTTCAAAAAGGCGAGAATAATCTCGGCCTGGCCATCGGACGCATCGTTGGAACCGGCGGCAACCATTACGAATTGCATCGCCGAACAACTCGCTGACGAGTTGCATGCGGGCGCAAGCCCCGCCGCTTGCGAGGGTTACGTCGACAGCAGCTGCATGACCAACTTTATCTCATCCTCAATTTCAGCATCGGTCCCTGAATGATTGAAACGGATGACTTCGCGCATTGCTGTGCGAAACTCGTCGCGAGCTTTCGCGTATTCTCGATGGAGGATGGCAGCATCGACATTCCACTCGTCCGCAATATGGCGGATGGGAAGCCCGTGCTGAAACCGCATGGTTAACAACTCGACTCGGCGCAGAGCGGATTCGCCTTTCTGTTTCGCGTTCTCGCGATGCTTCTCACCAGCCTGCTTGATGATCATTCTCGCCCAAGCACGATCGAACACCACCGATAGGGACGGGTCATCTGCAGCAATCTCAACATCGCTTAAGCTCGCTCCCGGTTGATTGCGAGGTACTGCCAGTCTCTTTTCAAAATTGCGTGCCGAATTGCGGACCAACCCAAACAGATAGGCTCGAAAGCTGGTGGTAATGTCTTTGCCAACCCGTTTCAACGGACTGTTGTCACGAAAGCACTCGACAAAGACTTCTTGTGTAGCGTCATCGATATACCCGCGCATCAGCGGACTCGACCAACGTGCTTTTAAGTAGGTTCGCACGGCCAACATGTAGCTGCGAGCAAACTCTTCCCGCGCGTTCGGGTGGCCCTCCGCCGCTTCGCGGATTACGGTCCAGCAGGTTGTGTTGAGGTCAGACATTCAGGCTATAGTAACACGTTCTCCAGCAGTGACCATGATTGTAGATGTTGTGCTTGCCGCCTGACTTGAATCTGCTAACCCGGATTATTCATGAAGATCGTGGCGAGAGGTTGTAAGTACGTTCGTGGCAAGGAAGGCGAGCCATTCTTCCGCAGGCGTATTGAAGCAATACGTCGAGGGAGAATTGTGAAGCATGACGAAGCCACGGATGGACTTACGACCTCGCAGCAGATCGCTCATGAATAATTCGGGCTAACAACCGGACGATCAGCAGCCCGTACAGTTCTGGCGAGTCGTGATGTGCCAGTCGCAAACGCCGATATCAGCTTGCCGAGATTTCTTGCTTTCGGACGCGTATGGAAGTTCTGTAAGAATCGCCTTCCGCGACATGTGGCCACACCGTAGACCGCAATGCCATTATGCAAAGGCGCATGAACAGCCCTTGCCAATTCGGACTTTGACCCTGATTCGTACAGGCGGTTGCATCACCCGCCATCAGATTGCCTTTAACGTGGGCACGGAGGTGAAACAACCCGAAGCGACTTGGCGGACGACGGACTTCGATCGTGCCCCGGAGACCTGCGCGCCATCAATCTCGCTCAGTATCGATGCGTCCGAGGCCACGTTGTCGTGGACTGAATGGAATTGCGCGAGTCCGATAGCGAAAGAAAGCAGACATAGAGCGAACCCTCCGTCCGCATGGCGAATATCACACGGACGGTTGATCGAGCCCGGGTATTCCATCGATGCTGTTCATGTTTGTCTCCAGCTGCGCCTCGCGTAGCGAGGAGTCATCAATTTGATCGGCGTATTTTTGGTACTGCTCGCGTTCCCTGACGTATTCGTACAACGGTTGTCGAGTTGTTTGTAAACCTGTGCCATGGTGCGCTTCCAACGAATAGTGCTTCAGACGTTTCTCCTGACAGTCTACCATTGGTCAAGCGGTTGCGTCTGCCGTGCGTATCGCTCGTTGCAGCAAACAGATCGTAAGCACGATTCGATGTGAGGGTGGCTGTGCCCGACACAGCACAGCCACGCACTCAGTCGAAAGTCACGGCCCAACTGACCGTGCAGAGTCGACTTGGTATCATGGGGCGCAAAGCTATTCTGTACGTACGTCAACCGTCGCATCTTTTACCATCGCGCCGCTCCTCGCTAAGAATGTCTAGCCCACACAAAACGCCCACAAACGGCTGCGGCGAGTCGAACGGTAGGCTCGATGCCACAACGAATTCAAGGTCGTCGGTTCTCCCCAACTAGCCAAACCTAACTGGCCCCTCGCGGCAAGCGCCGTCCCGTTTAGGAAAGGACACCCACGACCGCGGCCGACATAGGCTCGTAGCACACCTCGCGCAACTCTCGCCATCGCGATTACCTGGACGTTGGTTCAATATTTTGCCTCCCCACCCCCCAACATTCATTGTGATGACAGGAACAACCTCCGTAGCTCCTCGCCGCGGGCCACCAAGCCGGCGTTTTCCGGCATTCGGAAGGTGAATCGATCTGGCCGGACGGTGTCAAGCGGCGGGTATTCCACTGTTTTCACGTGCTTGCCCTCGGGCCATCTCGCATAAGCGCATCCACAGCGACGGTAAACCATCAGGCCGGTTTCCCGATTGAACCAAAACACACGTGTTCGTTGACTCGTGCCCGACACCACTAGCTGCTGTTTCGGGAAGAACCCGTGGATTGGCGCCTTGCCTCCCGTCGCCGGATCGACCGGGAAATAGCTCGTCATCTTGTCGGTCACGCGGCCGTCAATCCGTTCTCTCCGCACGCTCGACACGGCACTCGAATTCTCCGCGAGGCGGAGCCAACGTTTGCGATGACGAATGAAAATAGCCGCGTCGTCTCGCAGATTCTGCTTAAGACGGCTGGGCAACACGGTAACTCGATTGCGCGCCGGAACCCAAATTGCGGTCCACATGGGTGTGTCGAGGCTCATTGACTCCAACTCGCCGTTTGTGCGAATCTCCTTCCGCCTCCCCAGCCCCTTCGCGGCCCACACGTCTTCCACTGAATTGTTGAGTACTCGAGTATCGTCTCTGTAGTGGTACGCCGGCACTTCGGCGAACAGTGACGCCGGGAAAGGCGGTCGTTTGGTCGAAGCAACATCGAACAACTCCGCGGGAACTTCGTTCAGGACCAGGCAGGCCAGCCCCATCCTTTGCACCAGATCGGGTACTCCTTGCAACGGGGCTTTGCCGCGGCTGTCCAAGAAATACTCGATCTGACTATGTGCTGGCATCCAAACATTCGGCATCGCCTCCTTGAAGTCGGTATTGACGATTCGCATGGATCTGTCGCCGATTCGTAGCTCTCGCTTCCGCAAAGCATTGGCGCATTCGACATCGAGCCACAGTTTGTCGGATTCGATCTTCGTGGTTGCATCCGGAGCCGCCTTGTCGAACTCCACGATGAGGCAGGCGCGACCAGCGACCCGTTCAGTTTCCGGATGGATCCTGTACGAGGACGAACGAAGGATCTCTGGGAGAAACCACGTCTTCCGGATGCGATCGTTGAACGCACTGCTGGCCGTGGGGTCAAGCGTGGCGAAACCGATGTTCTTCAAGTACCGCGGCGACGGAAGGCACGCCGCGGCCTCTGGGAGACGCAGAACGCGATATTCGAATGCCGTTCGACTCTTCGTCCTCTCCACAACCGCGTTCTCTCTCCACACTCGCGTGATGTCGCTCACTTTTGAAGGCGTCTCGCTTCCGTCACGTTCGGCAAGTGAATCACCCATGGGGTGGTGGTCCAGGCCGATGACCCGCAGATATCGCTCGGCGCCACGCAATGCAAAGAGGACGTCTTCTTTTCCGGAAAATGCGGGCAACCCCTCTGGAGCTGTTGATTGCCAGGCAACGGCATCCATCGACTCGCCGACGACCGTATCTTGCCGCAGGCGAAGATGAAGACTGTCGATCCGCTGCCACTGCTTCAGCGCCTGCGCGCCGATCACGTCGAGGGTCGGCTGCCGACCTAGGGCGCGGTTCGCCGAAGTCATCGCGCAGGCGGCCAGAACACAACTCAATACTCGCTGCATCACCCCATCAGCAGACTGATTTCTGGACATGGCTGAACTCCTGTTTGAGATCCGATGCACGCCGTGGCCTAGTCACGCGGTCTACCCGACCAGGTTTTGAACCCAAGTATGTCCTTGAAGACACGCTCGTCCTTAATCAGGTCGTCGACGGCTATTGAATTGAGTTCTCGCGGACTCCCCCTGTTAAAAAGGAACTCTACCTCGTCTTTCTTTGGCAGGTCGATCTTCCGTATGCAGCGCCGCAGTGTCTCTAGCGCGGCGGGGACGTCGACATCAGTGATCGGCGGGACATAGTAGACCACCAGGTCCGCGTCATGGATGAAGCGACTCAGTCCCGTTTGCACGACGAACAGCTTGACCTGCTCATCTCCTACCGACTTCTCGTCGACGTCCGGATCTCCTGGGTGTTCCAGGACATCTCTAACTGCCCCGCTCCAGTTATTGGCGTACTTCGCGTCGGGCATTAAGAATACTTCTTCGACCCGAACCTCCTTGAATCCCGTGTCTCGACCCAGTTGATGCAGCGCGCGATTCAGAACATGGCTTGCGGGAAGAAGTCCGACCTCCGCGAACGGACTCGGACCAATTCGTCCGGCATTTCCATCTCGCCTGTAAATCACCCGGAAGACGACATTGCCGGGGTCGCCTTCTATCGCATATGGCCGGATGGCGTCCAGGATTTTCTGCAGTTTGACCTTGGTTATGTCAAGTATCTCATCCTCGTCTCTAATCGCATCCATGCCGTTGATGAGGACGAAGACCTTGGCTTCCTTGTGCGTATCGCTCAAGACACGCTGAAGCTCCGTGCGAATCGGAACTACTACGAAACCGTCGCGGATTGCTGCATCCGTCGGCTCGCCATCCGACGCCGCTTCCTCGGCCGGCTGGGCCTGAAAGGTGTTCACATCGGCATCGGCGCGTTGCCAGAGCGCGACTAGCAGCGCGCTGATGCTGAGGACGCTGAGACAGCCGCTCATCCAAACGCGAATTCCTGTGGAACAATCTCGTGACATCATGAAGACCCACCTTTCTCGGTTTCCTAATTGAAACCCCGGTTTTCGAGGCGGACGCGGCCGAGCCATCGCGCCGGGGCGAGTGGAGTTGACCGCGGCACGGCCGTGCTTGTCCGCGCTGGAATCGCCGTCCGCCAGTCCCGGCTAGGCGAACAAAGGTAACTGGGCAAAGTCGCCCGCGAGAAGCTGCCGGGTGCGAACGTTCAGCCATTGCTCCGCGATCGAGGCGTAGACACTGCGGAAGTCAGTCGTGTACCGCGGTGCATTTCGTTCCAACTCGTGCAGGTTAGGAGCCTCGCCAAGTAGGCCGCCTGAAACGGCCGACCCCGCAAGGAAAAGCGGACCCGCGGTTCCGTGATCGGTGCCGGCGGATGCATTCTCTCGGACTTGACGTCCAAACTCGCTGAAGCACATGACCAAGACTCGGTCCTCCAGCTTCGCTGCCGCAAGGTCAGCCAGAAAGGCGCTCAGGGCCCCGGACAGATCCGCGAGCAACGTGGGATGCAGACTCAACTGCGCCGTGTGCGTATCGTATCCGCTCTGCACCGTGTAATAGACGCGCGTGCCAAGGTCAGCCTTGATGAGCTGCGCGGTTAGCCGGAGCTGGCTAGCCAGCTTGGAAGACGGGTAAGCAGTGTCCGGCCGGTCGTCCCTACCGGAAAGGTCCCTGAGAAGTTCCGCGGTCGTGTACGCATCGAGCGTAGCCCGACGCACGAAGGCTGTAAGGTCTCCTGAAAGCTGCTCGCTAGGGGCGTCTTCGTACGAAGGCTCGATTCGTGAATGTAGGTCATCCAGCGAGCCAAACGAGGACGACACGCATTTGCGCCCTCGCAGAGCAGCTGGTGTCTGACCTTGCCCGATGAGCGCCGAAGCCGGGGCATTGTGGCGTGGCGTCGGCAGCTGATCGAGAGCACGGCCAACCCAGCCGTAACTGTCATGCTCCTCGCGATCGAGCCGGGCGGTGTGCCAAATCGCCATGCTCACGTCATGCGAGCGGTTCGGGTTGGGATACCCAACGCCCTGCACGATCGCCAGTCGCCGTTGCTCATACAACTCGGCGACCCCTCGCAGCGACGGATGCAAGCCGACCGAATCGTTCAACTTCAGCAAACGGTCTCTGCGCAACCTCAGAGTCTTCCGATTCTCCTCATAGGCCTCGTCCGCGAACGGAACGACCGTGTTGATCCCGTCATTCCCGCCACTCAACTGGACGACCACCAGGACACGTTCGTCAGGGCGCGGTTTGGCAGCGCGTGCTGTCCGCCGCAGAAAGGCGGGCACGGTGGGTGCCAAAGCAACAAGTGACGAGGTCTTGAGAAACTCGCGACGGTTGAACATTGTCTGTCTCCATGTAACAAACCAACGGAACTCACCCTAACTGGCCCGATGGTGAGGCCATGAGGGTGACTACGATTTGCCTTGCCGCTTCGTCATTCGTCAAGTCTGGATGCTCACAGATCTTCGCCAGTGGCTTGCGGAGAGATTCAACCTCCACCTGCCCGAAAAACAGTTGACAGAAGAACGTCACCATCTCCTGACGACTAACGGCCCGTCCGTATCGCCTGGTTAAACTGGCCACATCAGCCGGTTTGCCGGAACCCCACAGTTCGCCCGCCATCAGCGAGGCAGCGAATTCGGCACGGCCGATCACTGAGCGCGTGTTGAGCCAGTTCCGACCACCATCCCACCCAAAGACGTTGGGCGGATAGAACAAGTCCTGTCCGAGCTTTGACAGCTGTTCGGCCAGCAAAACCGTGCTGGGCGGAGGGCCGAGCGCTTCCAATAGCTGAATCGAGCCAACGATGTACTCAACCGGCCCGAGCACGCGCGTGGCGATGTTTCGATCCGAAAAGAAAACCCGGGAACGCAAAATGGTTGCGACGCCCCAGCCAACACTTAGGTCGTGGCGTCGTAGGCCGTCCGCCAATTCGTCGATCGCTTCTTCCGAGACCGCTCCTTCGCCCATGAACGTGTCGCACAGGCGCCAAGCCAGCCGGCGCGCCACCGCCGAGTGATGAAGCAGTATGTCGAGTAGGTCATCTCCCCCGTGTTTGCCGGTGTGTCCCAGCACCGTTTTTTCGCCTCCGTCATGAAATTGCCCCACCGTGCGAAAGGCGCCACGGTTGACCATCCAGCCAGTCAATGCCCGAGCGGCTTCCTTGACATCGTCTTCCGTGTAGTGTCCTTCCCCAAGCGTGAAAAGTTCCATCAGTTCGCGCGCAAGGTTTTCGTTGGGGTGCTCTTTCCGATTTGCTTCTGCATCGAGCCAAAGGAGTATTGCCGGATGTTTGACGACGCGCCGCAGTAGGTCCGCAAACGGTGCTCGACCAAGTTCTCGGAAGATCTGATTCTGCTGATGCATCAGACGCGTATCGTCCACCTTCACGTTGCTCGTGGCAAAATGGTTGTGCCACATTAGTGTCAATCGTTCGCCGAGCGGGTCGGGAGAAAACAGCATCCCGTAGATCCACCACGCTTTCAGCCGCTCTGGATTCCCCGAGGCAACAGCCGCTTGACCAATAACATCGACCGTTTCGTCAAAGTCAGCGCTCTGGTCAGCACGAGCCGTACCAGAAAGCATGCGGCCCACAGCGTCATTCGGGCCGTCACGCAAGTCGCGCTGGATCTGGCCCCATGTCGCCGCGAAGCCCGCGCGCCGGTGCAGGTGCACAACACGACGCACGTCCCAAGGCTCCGAGGCCGTCGGACTGTAATTTCCCCAGAATGAGTCGTTCATTTGTCTGCCTTGGGCTTCGTTCATTCATCAACACGACGAAACTGAGACTCGTCCCCCTTCGTGAACGTACCTAGGTCTTTGGTCTCACCCGACGAAATGGTGAAGTCGCCCGCGACATGCATCTGTACGCCACCGGCTATACTCGCGGTGAGACGATACGAGCAATCCTCGATTAGTCCGGGTATGGTGAAGCGGCCATCGTCATCCACCTTTGCCCCATCAACACCCAAGATGCGCAAGTCCTCGGAACCCAATACCACTTGGACACCCTCCATGGGTTCGCCCAGCTTGTCGACGAAGCGACCGGTGACTCTGCCGGTTCGTTGCATGCGGACCGTCAGCCGCGTGAGATCATCGCCGGAGACTACGACTCTTGCTCCGAGTTCCCGCTCACGGTGAACAAACAGAAGCGACCGCTCGCGGCCTGGCGCGAGCTTTGCGACGGTGAAGTTGGCCGTCTCGAGTTTGCGATCCCGGGCCATCGCGGCTGACACGCCGGAGCCAAATACTTTCGCTCCAACCAGTGGTTCTTCCCTTTCGTCGAGGATGGTTCCGTGACGCGAGATCCCCGGAACCACCTGCAAGCCGACTGTGAACGGCTGCTCGTCTGACGGATCCACAAGCACGATCGCTTGCTTGGACTCGGTACTCATGTGTCCGCCTCTCTGTGGCCCGGACGAAGTGTCGATGAATTCGACGCTTCCATCCTTGCCTAGTTGGACATATTCATCGCCAACAATTTTCCTTACCCGTTCGGCGTCGACCGTCGCCGATAAGTACTGGTCACTGTCGGTTTCAACGGCAATCAGGCCGCGACCTGGCAAAACGCTGATGGTATAGCTGCCGTCCTCGTCGATTTGAGTCGAAGCGAATTCAAAATGGATCAACCCACTTCTCGTGACGACGTTCTCGTTTCCAAACAGAGGTTCGTAGGACACGGTCCCTCGCACTGGGCTTCCCGACTCCGCGTCTGTCACGCGTCCGGTAACAGCAATTCCCTTGACAAGTTCCACGTCCACTTCCAGAGGTTGGAGTCCGTCGGTGTCAACAACGACGACTCCCTTGTTGAAGTGCCGTGATTTTGTCGTCTCAAACTCCAGGCGATACTGAGCCGCCTTGGGGACGCCCGTGATTTCGTAACGTCCGTTGTTGTCGGTCATCACCGGGTGCGTCCACGCGCGCCATGAGGCCAGGGACGAAATCCGCACACCAGGTACTGGTTCGCCCGTTTCCACATCGGTGACTTGGCCGCGAAATGTTCGGGCCGGCGCCCCGATGTGCGTGAAGTCCGCGAAATAAGTGCTTTCCGCGATGCCTTCCCGAACCGCGACAGCTCCACTCGGTTGGAGTTCTTCAGGCGTCGGAAGTGTTATCACATTCAGCCTCGTAGAGCCGATCTCTCCACCGACGGTTTGCAGCCGCACGCCTCGATTGGCACCCATGCCATCAATACGGAAGCGACCATCCGCGTCGGTCACGATTGGTCGAAATATTGGTCCCCCGCCGTTCCATGCAGGGGTGTTTGTGTAGACCCCCGTCGAACTAGCAGCTGCCTTCCTGATCTCGTTAGCAGGAGTAGTCACCGCGTATATATGATTCACCATGACGGTCACTCCGGCCGCCGGTTCCCCGTCAGCGGTGAGCAGACGACCGTTGATCGGGACGTCCTTCGTCAGCTGCAGAGCGATGTCCTCGGCTAGGGCCGCGACTCTCACATCGGCCCACGCCCATCCGAAATCTCGAGCCAACCCGAACGATCGAAAAGTCGCGGCCACTCGGACAGTGAGCAGCGGATTTTTCGCAATCGCGTCTTGAAACGGCGCCAGCTCCACATCAGCGGCGAATTTGCCGTCGTCGCCAGAGTGGGCCAATTCCGTCCACTCCACGTCCCGTGGCCGTCGCGACCAGGCTTGAGGTCCGCGCGGAGGTCCTGCCAGCCAAATCTTCGCGTAACGAACTGCTTTACCGTCAGGACCAACCACGCGTCCATGAAGGCGACCGCTCCAATTTGGTTGGCTAGTAGCACTCGGGCTCGTGGGCTTTGCCGCGGGTTCCGAAACCTCGCCGCCCGGTTTGTCCGTCGCCGACGATTCCTCGGCGGACAGCGTTCGATCCTTGAGCACGGGGAACGCCGACAAGCAGATGATTCCAATCAACATCAACGCCCAACGACCAACGGTCGAGAGCCGGCGTGGATGAGTCTCCGTCATGATCATCCTCACCCGCCGGTCGAGCTCAACGAAACCACCGATGCCGCTGGCCGCGACTGGCAACGCGACTCGACTCCGCGATAGGAACCCAACTGTCTGCACCAAACCCGTCGCATAGTCAGCTCGAACGTCGGGGAGCTCGGACACGACCCAGGTGTCACAGCACTGCTCTTCGACCACTCGAATCTCACGACGCACCCACCAAAGAACCGGGTTCCACCAATACAAAGCCGTGGCGCCAAGCTCAAGAATTCGGACCCAATGATCGCCCCGTTTGAGGTGGGACAACTCATGCAATAGCAGGGCACGCAACGCGTCGGGTTGCAGGCTGCCAAGCAGCGTCTCGGGAAACAGAAGCTGTGGCTTGCCCAGCGGAGCCCATACCATGGGCGACAGGTTCGCGGAGAGGAGCAGCACTCGCGGACAACGTCGAAGCCCGATTGATTCGGCTAGACGCTCAGCTTCGACCTGCAATTGTTCGGGAGCGGGCTTGGCGGTTCGCAGCAACCGCCAAAAGGAGTAACCCCTCGCGACAGTGACGCCAAGTACGGCCAAAGAGGAGGCCAGCCAGGCGTACATGGCCATCGGCACTAGCGTGCCCGCGCGGATTCCCCAAGATGTTCGCTCGAGCCGCGAGTCATTCGTCGCTCGTCCATCACTGCTCCCCACATTCGCGGCCGTGCGTGCCGCGGGAACGTCACGCCCCGAGAATCCAGCCAGCCACTGCTGGGTCCCATCTCCCGAGCCCTCCAACCCTCCTCTGATGTCCGCCGGCGTCTCCATCCCTAGCCTCTCGGGAGCAGCGTTGGTCGCGATGCCGCCCATTTCGGGAACTGAGATTCGTAACGGTACGATCGGTGGTGTCACCAGCTTCAGAAGCACGATCACCCACAAACAATGTGTCACGGCAGGTCGGCGAATTCGCCGACTGACGCCAAATACCACAACCGCTAAAATCGCGCTCATCACCGAGTTGCTCACGAGCATCTCGAATAAGTTGGACATGGGAACCTCCTCGGTTGGCATCGGCTTTGGCGGCCGACGGAGAACATCGCCTGAAACTTCTCTGGCTAACGCCGCCGCTTGCGTTTCGTTCCTTTGGAGTCTTGTTTCAATTCGTCGATCAATGCCAGGAGCGCCTCCTGCTGCGTCTTCGTGAGTCGTTCCGACTTCGCGAGCGACGAGAGCAGCGGTGAAAGAGAGCCCTCACACAGCGAATCCGCCAAGGACTCCAATCGGCGCCCAACCAGCTCTTCACGGTCGACGACGGCCGAAAACACGTGCGCGAAGCCCGACTTGTCGCTGCGAACGAAGCCTTTCGATTCCAATCTGGCGAGCAAGCGCTTTACCGTTGAATACTGCGTCTCGGAATCATCCGGATAGACGATCATCGTCACGTCACGAATCGTGGAGGGACCGCGCTCCCAAAGAACCTGGAGCACTGCTTGCTCGGCGGGAGTCACATCCTGAGGTTTTCGCGGCATTCTGCACCTCGACCTGGTTTTCTAGGACACCATGTCCCATAATATGGGACGTAGTGTCCCACATGTCAATAGCTTGTCAGACTGTTCTTGCGAATTTTCAGAGAACAGCGCCGACCCGCGATCGAGTGAAATTGATCAGATGCTGGCTACTACGGACAAAACTCGACCACTGCGCACCGGGCACGATTACCGATGTTCACCCGAATAACAACGCTGCTGCAATCTGTTTGTTGTCGGCGCCCTTCCGCCGCTCGAAGGTGTTTTGCCGGCGGAGCACCGTTTTGCTCCTGTCTCGTGGATGCTCGCCTCACTTCCTCTCGGATTGACGCTCGTACTTTCATTTTGGTGCGGAATGGGAGACGCGCCTCGGATATGGGCGCGCCGTTTCCATGGCTGCAGGAGTCGTGTACATATGCCTGTGGCCGTCACTTGCTCCCGTCCTGAAGCCACGACCAGAGTTGATACTGCCTGGAATCGAGCAATACTCGGTGCTGCGACAGTTTACCGATTCGTGCACGATCTGTTTCCTGGAAGCGATGTCTTGTACAGGTACGTGCGTTCTGGTACGCCATCAGAGAGCTGTTCTAAGGCATTTGGACTTCGCCGGTGCAGCCGTCCCGCTACAGCCTCGACTGCAATACTCGCTCATGGATCTCTTGATATGGTGCTTCGCCGCCACAGTGCTTGTCATGTTGGTTCGGGGAGTTCGATCCGCGGGCACCTCACTCTTGCGTACTGTGTCAACAGAAGTCCTCTTTCTAGTTGTTGGCCTTCTCATTCTTCTTGGCGGTATGTGGTCGTGCCTCATCGGCGGCAGACCTCACTTGCGCGTTTTGTTCTTTGGTTTGGTTGCTTCCTGGCTAGCCCTGCCGGTTGCCCACGTCGGACCAGCGGAAGAGAACGTTGAGTTTCTTTGGCAGTATTTGATGGGAGCGTGCCATGTTGGTGTCCCGGCGATCATCGTACTCGTATCTTTCCTCATCGTACGATCGGACGGATACCGCCTATTCCCTGTGGAATCGGACGGTAGCCTGAGCCGTCTGTGAAATCACTACAGCCACGCCCGAACGGTGCAGGAGATACGTCTGTGCGACGTTCGCCCCCGAGTGGAATGCCTCTCGACGATAAAGGCGTCCCGATTCGTGCGATCACAGCCCTGCATGCGAATTCTCTGTAAGAAGCAGCCGTGCGTCTCGTGTAATACGATGCAAGAATCAACATTGTCTGGGCGCCAGACACCACGGCTTCACTAAATGCATGAGTACTGTCCCGCGAACTCTAATGACCGACTTTCCAGACACGAGCATGAGCCTGCTGCTCCGCATCCAAAACGCGAGCGATCACGACGCGTGGCGTGAATTCGAGACCATTTATAGACCGGTGATTTACCGCATTGCGCGAAAACGCGGTTACCAAGACGCTGATGCGCAGGACGTCGCGCAGAAGGTGATGGTGAAGATCGCGCGGCGGATTCAGCACTTTCAGTGGAACAATGGTTCCGCAAGGTTTAGCACTTGGCTAACGACAGTCTGTCGCAACTGCTTGATCGATGAGTTCCGCAGTGCATCCGGCAACGCGGCAGGCGGCACCACAAATCTCGAGCGACTAAGCCAGGTCGCCAACGATGACATTTCGGTCGACGACATCGAGTGGGAACATCGCCGCCAAGTCTTTAGACACGCGGCGCGCGAAGTGGCTCATCAAGTCGAGGCCGACACGTGGCGAGCGTTTTGGGAGACGGCGGTTGAGGGGCGAGCCGCTAGGCAGGTGGCTACCGAGCTTGGAATGAGCATTGGGAGCGTCTACACCGCACGGTGCCGTGTCATCCAACGGCTGAGAGCAAAGGTGATGGAACATGAATAGAGCCAGTCATTGCAGCGAACCAAGCCTCCAGAACTTCCTGCAGGGCGAACTTGCAGCCGATGAACTACAGCAGCTCGAGAATCACCTCGAAGGATGTGAGTCATGTCGACACACACTTGAAGAGTCCGCCGCAGATGCTGGTGTTTGGAGCAGTGTCCGCGACTTGCTCCCGGATGACGAGCTGGACACTGCGCAGTTGCGGACTGCTGGAACGGGTGAACCGACCAATGTCCATGCGCACCGCGATGGGGTCAATTCGGTCTCGGCGAACACAAGACCTGCCGAACGCTTGCTGGACCTGCTTAAGCCGACTGACGACCCAGAAATGCTGGGGCGGATTGGGCCCTACGAGGTCATGGGCATCATCGGCGAGGGGGGAATGGCCACTGTGTTGAAGTGCCGTGATCGGTCACTGGACCGATTCGTTGCAGTCAAGGTCCTGGCGTCTCACCTTGCTCATAGTGCCGCTGCTCGTAAGCGTTTCACAAGAGAGGCGCAGTCAGCTGCGGCAGTGATACACGACAACGTCATCGCCATTTACGGTGTGGCGGATGACGGCGACCTGCCATATCTCGTCATGCCCTACGAGCGCGGTAGCTCTTTGCAGAAACGGGTGGAGTCGGAAGGGCCGCTCGACGTGATCGAAATCGTGCGAATCGGCCTCCAAGCAGCAAAGGGGCTTGCTGCCGCGCACACTCTGGGCCTTGTGCATCGTGACGTCAAACCCGCAAACATCTTGCTCGCCGATGGAGTCGAACGCATCAAGATAACGGACTTTGGGTTAGCAAGAGCTGTTGATGACGCGAGCCTGACGAGGTCTGGAATCATTGCTGGGACGCCTCAATACATGTCACCCGAACAAGCACGAGGAGAGCCAGTCGATTGCCGGAGTGACTTGTTTAGCTTGGGTAGCGTTCTTTACACACTGTGTGTGGGGCACCCGCCTTTTCGTGCGGAGTCGAGCTACGGGGTACTCCGCAGGATCACAGATGATCAACCAACGCCAATCCTCGACTTCAATCCGTCGATCCCGCATTGGCTCTGTACTTTGATCGAACGCCTACATTCCAAAGCGCCAGACGCACGCTACGCGAGCGCCGAGCTCGTTGCCTTCGACCTGGAACAATGTCTGGCTCATTTGCAACAGCCCCGAACGGAAGACATCCCTCCGTCTCTATTGCAACCAGTGCGCCGGCGCGCAAGCGGCGGGAGCGCGTCGCGTGCCGACCGCATCATCAATCGTCGGGCACTGATGAGGACTCTCGGCGTGACGTTGATTCTATTGGCGATCGCGTCATTTCTGTGGTCGACCACGTTTCACGAAAGTGGCGTTGGAGAACCACAAGAGGACGATGGGGCTACCCTCAAGGAACCAAGGTCGGCAACTGATCGAGCCCCGACCATCGACCCATCGCTCGATCGTTCTGGAAATGAGATCAACAGCCTACTGCAACGCTATGACGGCGAGCTCTCGGAAATAGAATCGCAGCTCGGGATGGAGAGCAACTACTAGTGGTGCGCTCGAAGTCCGGATCAGGGGCACGCAAGCCGAAACCCTCGATTTAACAAACTCAACACTCAAACAGGACAGTGAAATGATCTACACTCGACTTCGAACGCTACTGGTTGCGTTGTTGCTTGTCTCATTTTCGGTCACCGCGCTGCGCGCGCAGGAAGCTCCCTCCAGTCACCGTCGTCACTTCAGGACGAAACTCGCGGAAGACGCGCTGTTTGCATCTGTGATGCTAAAGTACGCCAACGCGTCGTCCGCCGCAACGCATGTCGAAACGATGTTCCCAGAGCTCCGACTCTCAGTCATCCGTCCAGCCAACGGGATCATCCTAGCAGGCGACAAGGATCGCATTGCCAAGGCGCAGGAACTGCTCAGGCTGGTGGATGTCAAGGATAATCAAAATACCGAGACGTACACCTACCGAGACGACCAATTCGGGACGAGTTCACCTTCTTTGGCGAGATCCCGATCTCCAAGAGAACGACAACTGGCTTCGCAGCTTGCGGAAGCTGAGAAAGAGATCCAGCGTGTCACGGCAACGAGGCGGGAGTACTTGGCAACCCACAGCAGCGACCATGCGGGAGTGAAACGACTCCGACGCCAGCTGTCTACTGCCGTGGCACATGCCTTCGTAGTTGAGCTAGAACTCCAAAGACACCAGCTGAAACAGATGAACGAACGTGCCAAGCGAATCGAGCAACGGCTGCAGCAGCGCGAAGCTGCACAAGCCGAGCACGTCGAAGATCGTGTCAAGCAACTTTTGTCTGCACCGAGTTTTCCGGAGATTCCTCGAAAGGAGGACTAGTACATCGGACAGATTCTTTCATTGTGAACTGCGCCCACGAGGAGAACTCAAATGGTCATTGACGGTTTTCGGTTCGGTATTTGTCTGGTGTCGACTGTGATCCTCGCATTCACGTCACCAACGAAGGCCGCGGCACCTGACCGCGCTATCGTATCACCCTTGAAGGTCGGTAACTTCGGAGAAGGATGGAGTGCACGGGTTCCCTATCCGATTGTCCCGACGGCGACCGACGACGCGGAATGCGAACTGTGGGTCGAGTGTGGTTGGCTCCACGTGCGACGCCGTGAGTCGACGGGCATTATCTGGCAGGTCGTACTGGCGAGGGTGCAAGAACAACTGGTCCCGGAAGTCACTTACGTCGAGGGATCGCCATGGATCCAAGTTTCATATGCTCACGGTCGTTACTTCATTCGCGACAACAGTCTTGTGCTTCGAGCGCTCAGACAACACGGCGACACCAAGCGTCCTACGTTTAAGGTTCGTGACATCGTCGCAGGAGAGAAGAATATGGGTCGGTGGCGTGGCTATACGGGTGCATTTGGGCGTTTCATCGAGGGGGCCGTGTACGGGGATTGGTTCTGCGCGATGACCGGACCTGCTCGCGGCGATTGGGATCTTCTTGTTCGTTTGAATCAGCAGGAGTTGTTCGATGTTCCCAATAACGTCATGGGTGGCGGAACTCAGGGGTGTTCCCAGATGTCAGATGGATTGCTCGGCATCTACTACGGTGAGAAGGTCGTATCGGACGATGGGGAGATGGTGGTTGCCCACTACAACGTGCCGGGTTTCGCTCAAACTCAGCTCAACCAAAAGCGAATACGTGATAATCTCACGGAGGTGAGGCCACCCAACATCACTGGCTCGAAATGGCTCAACACCGAAGCACTCAATTGGGATGACTTGCGAGGCAAGGTTGTTTTGATCGATTTTTGGGCCACCTGGTGTACACCTTGCGTGAAGAAGCTACCGCAAGTTCAGCAGCTGGCTGACGAGTTTGCGGACGAAGGGCTTGTCGTCATCGGCGTGCACTCCCGACTAGCGGGCGACACGTGCGAGGCATTTACAAGACAGCAAAACCTAACCTTTCCTATTGTAGTGGACACAGGCAAAACCGAAGTGAGCTATGGTGTCGAAGGTTTTCCAGAATACTTCCTGGTCAGTCGGTCTGGAACGGTCGTCGAAGGTTATCTAAAAAGCCCGCCCGACGCAGCGACAATTCAACGCTACCTGCGAGAATCTTCGAAGGACAGCGATGAGGGGAAGTAGTCCCTAT
The DNA here is from genome assembly GCA_965223305.1 of Pirellulaceae bacterium. Taxonomy (GTDB): domain Bacteria; phylum Planctomycetota; class Planctomycetia; order Pirellulales; family Pirellulaceae; genus CBDCWT01. The sequence continues at coordinate 51,637 of CBDCWT010000046.1, forward strand.
CCAACGTGAATTGGATCAGCGATTCGGGGTGCGATCCGATCCCCGCCGCGACGGAAGTACTTCGCTTCCCCGAACGAAAGTCAGGATTGTATGCCACTCAGTCCAACAGTCTGCCAGGGGTTGTTGCAGAGTTCACCGTCAAACCCGGCGATTCCACCAATCACCTTCGGATTTCAGCAACAGGTGCCAAGCCTGGCATGTTGATCACCGCGACCGTACAAGTTGGAGCGTTAAATGATGCACTCTAAAACCGCAGTCTTTTCCGCTTTCCCTTTGGCGGTGATGTGCTTAGTGAAGATCGGTAGCCCGCAAGAGAATTATCAGCCCCAAGACGTCGAGGCTGTTCGCCGTCTTTGTCGTTCCGAGATGGAGTTACAGGTTCGCATTGTCAAGGCAGATTCAAGCAAAGAAAAGGCGCGACTGAGGGCACAGCTGGACAGGAAGCGAAAGCAATTGCCGCGGGAGCTGATGGGGGTAGCTGAAAAGTATCCCAATACGATCGGCGGGCTTGCCGCACTATACTGGGCCTCCTTTCTCTCATCAGAGCCGGCTACTTCAGAATCGGCATCGGAGTTGTTCAAAGAGCACGCCCTTGCAGCTGACCTAGACGAACTGGCCTCCGCAATCTCCCTCGGTCGCCGTGGTACTCACGAAGCTGGTGGTGACCTTGGGATTGCCCGCGTTCTGCTCAAACAAGTAGCCGAGAGCGCCAACCACGCGAAGGCAGCCGAGCTTCTGATGTGCGTCTGCCGATTGGCGAAGGATGGTAGTCGTTCGCAGGCGAACGAAGTGTTTGTCAAAGCTGCTGAAATGATAGTGTCGCATCATGCCACGAGTCCCGACATCGCGAATTTCTGTGAGATTCTCGGTAACGGATTTGGAAGTCCAGCTTGGGCTCGGCCCTTCGAGCGACACCTGAGGGTCATCCTCAAAGCGAACCGCCATCGACACGTGAGGTGCACCGGGTCATTCGCACTAGCCTCCGTGGTCGCGTTGCACCAAGACCGTCGTTACGAAGAGTCCGCCCAACTCTACCGACAGTTTCTGCACGATTTTGACGGCGAGCACGAGTATCACTTCCAAGCGATTGAACGGACCTACCGTCGGTACGCCTTGAGAGAGCTTGCTGACCGAGAGGTCGTTGGGGTGGGAAGACGCGCGTTAGAAACTGTTGGAGTTGACCTTGACGGAAAGAGCATGAGTCTTTCGGACTACAAGGGAAAGGTCGTGCTACTCTCCTTTTGGGCCAGCTGGTGCTCACCCTGCATTGAGTTCATCCCACATGAGCAGGAAATCGCGCGGCGCTTTAAAGGGAAGCCCTTTGCGATCGTGGGTGTGAATGGCGACACCGACGTGGACTCCGCGCGTCTGGCGGCAGCCACGTACGGCATGTCGTGGCGGTCGTTCCGCGATAAGGACTCTAACGATCGCAAAATCTCGGAGACCTGGAAATTGTCTGGATGGCCAACTAAGTTCTTGATAGACGCTGAAGGCACAATTCGTAGACGTTGGAGGAACGTGTCGCACGAGGAAATCGGCGAAGCAATCGCGCAGCTAGTCAAGAAGACGCCTGGATCTGAAGAATAGATCGATCTATCGCAATAGGCAGCAGTCTGTCCCGAGATGCGTGAGATTGCGAAAGAAGCGTTCTTCGGGCCAAAGCTGAGGGCTCGGCCCGACTTTCAGAATCTTGTCGTTGCTGCAAAACAACAGCAATAGCGTTGGATAGATGCGGGTGTCCAGCTGTCCGCGATGGTCGTTAGCTACTTGCCACGTTTATTGGGTGTGCCAAGTCGTGGTGGGCCCATCAGGGGACGCCCGCGGAGCTGTCGTTCACGCCAAAGGAACGGTCGCTAGGCCACTTTGGGTCGGCGCATGGACTGCAGCGGGTGAAAGACACCCGTGCGTCGAAGCAAATCGCCCTTCGCGCAACCGGCGGAATCGTCCGACGCGTTGAAACTTCGCATCTCTGCCAACCGGCTGTGTCAAAATGAGCGCAGTTCAGGAGTCCACTGGCCAGTCGGTTGGCACCGACGACAAAGGAGCGCCGTTTGATGCCAGAATTGCGTCGTCGGCGCCCGGAGGACGAGCCTTGCGAATCTGCACAGGACGATGAAGCCGACGCGTCCAAGCGATTTGCTGAATCTTCATCGGTCGGCTTGGCCGATGCACGGGGGCTGCCTCGACGGCTGGTACATTCGGCGCTTTCACCCGTTCTTGCCGGAAAGTTGCCAGATGGCTTCGGGAAAATCGCATTTAGTCCCGAAGGGACGACCCGACGACAGCCCAGGGTGGAGCCGTGTGAGCGCAGCGAAGCAGGCGCAACCCTGGGTATGATGTGGGCACTTCCATCGTGAAACCCCGAAGGGGTGACTCTAACGGAAGAGGCGCAGAGTTATGCCACAATCGTTATCGAAGGTCATCATCCATATCATCTATAGCACGAAGGACCGCAAACCGTTCCTGCAAAGTAAGGAGTTGAGAGACGAGTTGTATGCGTACAAAGCCGCCGTTCTGGACTCGTCCGCGGTCCTCATCAATGGTATGCCCGACCACGTGCATGTCCTATGCTTGCTATCCCGGAAGTGTCCGATTGCGGACCTCGTGCGTGTCTCGAAGGCGGAGACCTCGAAGTGGGTTAAGCGGCAAGGCCCAAGCCGATCAGGATTTCAGTGGCAAAGCGGCTACGGAGCGTTCTCGGTGAGTGAATCCAACGTCGAGCAGGTTCGACAATACATCGCCAATCAGGAGCGTCACCATGCGAGGCGGTCGTTCCAGGATGAGTCCCGTGAAATCTGCCGCCGCCACGGTGTGGAACTCGATGAAGGATACGTTTGGGATTGATGCCGAACCAGGGTCGTGGTGTTGGGGCCACCCCTTCGGGGTTTCCAATCACCTTTGAACTTTCATTTCCCAGGGTTCCGCACCGCTCGCTTCACTCGCGATGCTTCACCCTGGGCTGACCTAGCGCCGCCACTTCGTGGCTGAGCCAATTGCGCCGTTCGACGCTCTGTGATCCTGTCCAACACCCACTTCCGATCGGCCACGCAACTCCATCTGGTAGTCCGGCGCGCAGTCAAACCGATATGACGGAGAACCTGCCTCGACAGTTGTGAACCGGAACGTCGCAAGTCGCGTCGGTCAGATAGGCCGATGCAGTTTCGGCCTTTGCCTCCGACGCGTCAGCGTGAAACGCCGAAGGCACGTCGGACGATGAAGCCGAAGCGTCCAATTGATTTGCCGAATCTGCATCGGTCGTTTTTCCGACGCAGATTCGGCACTTCCTGTGCTGAAGGAAGCGTGTCACACCGTCTGCAGCTAGAGCGGACGGCAAAGCTCCGAGGTCTTTTCCACCTCTTGCAGAAACGACCGCCATTTGCCAACGGTCCGTTGAAGGGTTCTAATGCGAACGCGCCTTTGCGGGAGCCAAATGGCGTTTACTCTTTAGTGCAGCAGCGTAGCGGTGCCAAGATGTCTGCGGTGATGTCATCTAGGAGAAACTGATGTCGATGAAACGAACGATATTTCTCGTGCTTTTCATCTGTTTCGAAGCCCATGCTCAGTCACCGACTGGGAAGCAACCCACTCTCCGAAATATCCCTCCCAACGTCTGGTTGTTCCGATTTGATAAGGATGGGGACCGCAGGATCAGCCCTGAGGAAGCGGGCCCAAAACTAAGAGCGGACTTTGAGAAGCATGATTCAAACAAGAACGGTTTCCTTGGAATGGGTGAATTGAAGCGACTGCAAATCGCCGTGATGCGAGGTTCGGTCGACCAAATCGTTGCAACCCTGCCGGAGAGTATCTCTGTCGAAATGGACGTCGCGTATCGCGACGGGGAGACCGATGCGTGGCGATTGGACGTCGTGCGGCCCACAGAGGATAGCGACACCCTGAAGCCGGCCATCATCTATTTACATGGGTATCAGCAAGACAAGTTGCACGGATTTCCAATAGCGGTTGAGTATGCAAAGAAGGGCTATGTCTGCGTCAACATCAACTACCGCATGGGAGAACCAGTGTATCAAAAGGCCGAGCTTGCAGCCGAAGATGTGCAATCTGCCGTTCGTTGGCTGCGAGCTAACGCAATGAAGTACAACATTGACCCGAAACGCATTGGCGGCTACGGCTATTCGTTAGGAGGGAATCTAGTCGCCTTGCTTGGCGTGGCCGGAACGGATGCAAAGCTCATGGCAAACGGTCCGCATCAAGACCAATCGAGCCAGTTGCAAGCGGTTTGCACCATCGCAGGGGCAGGTAATCTTTCGCGTTCCTTCCCTCACATTGATTTGTCACCAGAAGAGAAAGAGAAGCTCCGACGGATTTCTGCCATCAGTTATGTGAGTGACGAAGCTCCCCCGTTCCTCATCGTCAAAGGGACTGCTGACCGCGTTGAGGTCGCCGATTCTTTCGTGGAGAAACTTAAGAGTGCGGGAGCGCAACATGTCGAATACATGCGAATCGACGGGGCTGGACACGGACTCATCAGGCGACATGCGGACAAGATTGGCCCTGCGATGGAGAAATTCTTCGAGAAATATTTGCGGGAGAAGTGAGGCCCGAACCTCGGTGCCCCGCACGGGCGGCTACCGCCCGCAATTGGGCCAATTCCTCAGAGACAGCGGTCACATCAACCTCACTCAGGACGCCCGTTCCCAAAGTCGCGTCGGTCAGATAGACGACGAAATGACCGACGCACTTTCGAGCTATGGCTTCGTGCGTTCGGAGTGAAACTCCTCGGCAGCGTCGGCCGATGAATTCGACGCGTCCCAGCAATTTGCCCAATCTGCATCGGTGTTTTTGTCCGACGCTCATTGAGGACGTCTATTTCACGCCGAAGCGTGTCACTCTTACTGCAGCTAGATTTAGCGCCTAAGTTCGGAGGTCTTTTCCACCTCTGCAGAAACCACGATACTGACGCTTCCCGAAGAATTGATCAAGTTAACGTCAACAGAAGACTGCGAGACTCGTGATGAAGCTGGCTAATACAGCCCCGGAAGACAGGAACAACGAGGTATCGCGACTAGCGATCGCGATGTCAAACGTGTGGTTTGTGCGTGCTGGTGCCGAAGGGGATGGAGGTGTTCCACCGCTCGCATTGCCCTTGATTATCCTTGCAGGACTCTTATTTGCCACTACAAATGCACACGCCCAGACTCCCGAGTTCCTAGCCCGTGTCTTCGAACGTACGGATGCGAATGGAGACGGAAAACTGGACAAGGATGAAGTCGCAAAGGCCCGTGCTCGAGTTCTTCAGAGAGATTTCGACAAGATCGACCAGGATGGGAATGGTTCGATTGAACGGAAGGAGCTTCTCTCATTCAGACTGCCAAGGCGCGGACCAGACGGGCTTGGTAGAGGCAACGGGCAAATCCGGCCATCGGATTTAGTAGGGGCAGTAGTCAGTGTATTGGAGCGACAGAACTATGCTGGCCACCTGGTCAATGACAAGATCTCCGAGCGCCTGCACGAGGAGTTTCTGCGGAAACTGGATCCTTTGAAGCTCTATTTTCTCGAGTCCGATATCAAAGAGTTTCAGACTTATCAAAAAGAGCATGACGACCTTCTGAAGAAAAGTGACGTCTCCGCGGCGGATGCCATTCACAAACGGTTTAAGGAACGTTTCGCCCAACGCATGGATTGGGCTCTGGAATTGACCGAGGCGGAATACGATTTCGATAAAGAAGACACCCGCCCGGTCGTGTACGAAGCCTGCCGTTTCGCCAGCGATAAGGAAAGCGCAAAGGAACGCTGGAGAAAAGAAATCAAGTTCGAATTGACGCGGTTTATCGCATTGGGAATTGAGGAATCCCAAGCGCGGGACATAGTTCACGGGAAGTACCAAAGACTCAAAAACATCCCGGACGAGGATTCGATCACAACGCGTTACCTCGATGCGCTGGCCAGGTCGATGGACCCGCATTCCTATTATCTGCCGCCGGCCTCTGGCCTCCAGGCCGGTCTCTCCAACTCATATGTGGGTATCGGGTTCAATACCAAGCTGGGGGTCCTGGGCAACGAATTCACCGAGCTGCTACCGGGCGGAGCGGCGGCGGAAAGCGGTAAGTTGAACGTTGGAGACCGCTTGTTGTCCGTTGGCCAAGGACCGGAAGGAGAAATGGTCGATGTGAGATTTATTTCCGGCAAGGAATTGAACGCGCTCTGCAGAGGTGAAGCGGGATCGACCGTGAGATTGAAAGTGGAAAACACCAAAGGCGAGACCAAGATTGTCGAGTTGGTTCGGAGACGTATCGAAGGCAAAGGCGTTACAAGTCAACTTCTCAAGGCGCGGCCTAAGGGGGCGGAAGTTCGGATCGGCCTGATTCGCATCCCGGCGTTCTACAAATCCAGAGCGTCGGGCCTCTCGACCTCGATCGATACCGCGAAAGCCTTGGATGAGCTGATGAAAAAGAACGTGGATGCGATCCTGATTGACCTCCGAGGCAACTGGGGCGGGTGGCAATCGGAGGCCAACAAAACGACCGGCCTGTTTCTGGATGGTCCGATGGAAAGAACAAAGAATTTCCGCAGGCGGGTGATCACCCATTACGATGACGACGATGGGGTCAAGTATGACGGGCCCCTGGCTTTGCTCGTCAGTCGCTACACAGCCAGTTCGAGCGAGATTCTCTCGATGGCGATTCAAGATTATCGGCGCGGCGTGCTGATCGGCGATTCGCAAACCTCTGGCAAAGGGACCGGTGCCGAATTCCGAAGCATCGCCAGCTTAGCGCGGCGTCCGCGCAAGGAGAATCTGGGTTCGTTGCACATCACTGTCGAAAAATTCTACGGCGCCTCGGGGCGATCGACCTTGCTCCAGGGGCTCAAGCCCGACATTGTCTTGCCTTCTCTCTTCGACGACCCGACGATTGGTGACGGGGCGATGCGCTACGCCCTGACTTCGGATTCTGTCGAACCCGCTGACTTCACTCCGACGAATCACGTGTCTGAGGCCATGATTCACGAACTGGGCAAAAGATCCGAAAGCCGCAGAAAAGCCTCGAAGGAATTCGAGCAGATCCGGGACGCGAAAGAGCGATGGCTTGCATTCCGAACTCGCGAAACGATGACGTTCTCCACGTCCCTGTTGAAAGCGGATGAGTCCAATCATCTGAAAATAATGAGAGACGAAATGGCCGGATTCCGGGTGCCCTTCAAGTTCGGAGCCAACGCTTACGAAGCAGAAGTAATGCAGATCGTGGCTGACTTGGTTGAGTTGTCAAGACAAGGAAAACAGGAACAAGAATGACTCAAGCGACGCGGGACCTTGGTTTGCTTGCTACGTTTCAGATAATAAGGAATTCCTTCGCCGAGATGCCCAAGAACAATCTTCACACGGGGATGTTTCTCGAATAATCCGGAAAGGATAAGTCGCAATGCGTGCAGACTGGTTTCTACGGCAAATCCCCAGATCATATGCAGTCCGCCGAGATTACATCGCTCGCGAATCCCCGGTGATGGTTCACGCGGGTGCAAGTAGATGGGCACATCGAGTTCTTCGGCTGCGGCGAAGATCGGCCAGAACTTTTCGTTGTCAAGGTACTCGCCTTTTGTGTGGGAGCTGATAACTGCTCCCTTCATGCCAAAGTTTTTGACCGCACGCTCCAACTCCTTGGCAGCCGCGCCCGGTGACTGAGGCGGGATCGCTGCAAGGGCGGCGAACCGGGTGGGGTGTTTTTTGACGACCTCAGCAATCTCGTCATTGACGTCACGCGAGATAGCAACCGAATCGGCGGGCTCGAAAATCTGCACCCCAGGCTGCATGAGCGAAAGAATCTGCATGTCAACTCCGTCGGCATCCATCATTTCAAGTCGGGTATCAAAGTCGAGCAACTTTCGTCCCGGACGAAATCGGTTCAATGGCGGGAATCCATTTTTCAACCAAAGCAGGCCAGGTTCGTTGGCCGCGTTCTTTCTCATGTAGCGGTCTGTCGCTTCGATAATGCCAGCGGTGAGAAAGTGTTCTTCGGTGAGTGACAGTCAGATAGGCCTTCCCTGTTCCTCTAGCAGCCCGACCAGGATTCGAACCTGGAACATCTCGTTAGAAGCGAGACATGATGTCCGTTTCACCATCGAGCCATAAGCGGAAGGCATGGGATTTGAACCCATATCTCCGTGAGGAGGCACGCATTAGCAGTGCGGCCCGGCAAACCGTATCCGGCTACCTTCCGATTTAGTCGAGTGGACCGACCGGGAATCGAACCCGCCAGTGCCTCCGGAGAACTGGCCGCCACGCCAGGGCGGTGTCTTCCCGTTGGACGATCAGCCCATTTGTCTTCAGTGGACCGCATGGGAGTCGAACCCATCACACCGACCTTGCAAGGGTCAGTCGCCCCCAACGGCATGCCGGCCCGTCTATCGAGAGTCCGTCCGGGACTTGAACCCGGTCTCGGGCACCGACCGACACGATGTCGGATGGTCGGCTACCACAGCGGCGTGCGGCCACAACACTTACAGACCGTGGTCCCGGCTGGAATCGAACCAGCACTTTCCTGGATGTCGACCAGGCGTCTTCGCCGTTGGACCACGGGATCATCGAGTGACCGAGGCAGGAGTCGAACCTGCAAAATCGCCACGCTCTCAACGTGACCGCTTTGCCAGTTTGCGTACTCGGCCTTATCAAGTAGCGGGTCCGGGGGTCGCACCCGGCCGTTCAGGCTTATGAGGCCCGAATGAGCACTGGCCCACCCGCAAGTTGCAGGTCTCGGTATCGAGCCGAGCGCACCGGCCGCCGACCAACCTTCGGTCGGTGCCCGAGCCGGTTGGACACCTGTCGCACCTGCAATGAATCAAAGTAGCCAAGGCGAGAGTCGAACTCGCATGCCCATGCGGGCACGACGTTCTGAGCGTCGCGCGTATACCAGTTCCGCCACTTGGCTATTTCAGTGACCCGTATGGGAATCGAACCCATGCCGCGAGAGTGAGGGTCTCGCATCCTGCCGCTAGACTAACGGGCCGTTTTGTAAGTGCGCCGGGCAGGAGTTGAACCTGCACATCCCGAAGGCGGCTGTTTTACAGACAGTTGGGCTCCCCAATGCCCAGCCGACGCATGTTGTTCAAGTAGCACGGGAGGGAGTCGAACCCACAAACGATCACGAAGGTTTGAGCTTCGCCGCTTTACCGGTTTGCGTACCGTGCCATGCAAGCGTCCCCGATGGGATTTGAACCCATGGCCTCCACCTTGACAGGGTGGCGAGCACTCCTAGCTGCTCCACGAGGACAAGTTTGAGTGGCTCAGGTGGTCGCGAAGTGCACAGCATCCCTTCTAAGCCAAGGTGGTCTGCCTGTTGCCTACCGACCCGTGTTGGTAGTACCCAGAGCAGGAGTCGAACCTGCAAACACTTGGGTTTAAGCCGAGTCGCTCTGCCAGTTGGCGTATCTGGGCGCCATCAAAGTAGTCCCGGATGGAATCGAACCATCGTTTCCTGTTTGTAAGACAGGTGTCGTCGCCGTTGGACCACGGGACTGTGTTCAGTGGAGTCACCCGGCGTTGCACCCGGGCACCGATCGGGCATGGATGCCCGGATTGGTCGCTCCGACACGCGACGCCGGCATCTTCCTATGGACGATGACCCCATCTCGCGGAGCGGAAGCCGTTAGACTCGAACTCACAAGCGACCAAGTCGCCACCTGTTTTCAAGACAGGCTCCTCATCCAGCCGGATGACTTCCGTCCCTTTGATTCAAGCCGCGGGGGTTGGAATCGAACCAATACCAAGACGTTCAGAGCGTCCCATCCTACCGTTAGACGATCCCGCAGTACGTTACTGTTTGCGACACGCTCCATCGTCGACGTGTTCGCGAAAAGGTTCCGGGGGTAGGAATCGAACCTACGGACTCCTGATTCAAAGTCAGGCATCACTACCAGCAGCGACGACCCCGGATCGTGCGTCATTTCAAGAGTGCCCTGCGGGAGTCGAACCCGCCTTGCCAGGTTGGAAGCCTGGAACCTTTGCCGCTCGGCCAAGGGCACAAGTCGTAAGGCGGAAGGAGCGGGAGTTGAACGCGCAAGGCTGCATGAGCTCGTCCTGGTTCGAGCGGGGTGCCATCGCGGGCACCGATCAGGCATGGATGCCTGGATTGGTCCGGCTTGCCCTTCCGTTTCATCAAGAGCTGCGGTGGCAGGAATCGAACCTGCGTCGTTGCGGTTAACAGCCGCCTGCCCGTACCAGCACGGGCCCCACCGCATTACAAAAGTCAGGACGGCTGGATTTGAACCACGGGCACCGATCGGGCATGTATGCCCGGATTGGTCGCTCGTGCTCCCGACGCACGCGGAATGCCAAACTTTCCCACGTCCTGATTACAGAGCGCCCAGTGGGAGTCGAACCCACACGTCCGCCATGGCAAGGCGACAGGCTGCCGCTACATCATGGGCGCTTGTGTGACTGCCGAATTGTCAAAGATCAAAGAGCACCGGGCCGGACTCGAACCAGCGTCGCCGCATTACGGGTGCGGAGTCTTCGCCGCTAGACGACAAGTGCTGTGTTGTGTCAGTAGGACCACAGGGGCTCGAGACCATCTTGGGATAGGCAGGGCTGCGCTTCGAGAAAACGAGTATTGACCGGGGCGAGGTCAATTGCCGCCTCCCATTCGGACTCTTGGTCGCTGCGTGTTGCCAACCAGAGATCCGTTCCACCGAGTCGGTTCGAATCAAATACAAGCAGAGTTTCGCGGCGAGCGAGCCAGGGATTGCGATCGTCTTGATCAGAATTGACTCCAATACCCAGCCGTCTCGGCTCCTGCCAGGTGTGATAGCGCGAGTCTCGCACACTGACGAACAAGTCGTCCTGCTCTTCGTGGCGGTCAGAATGGAAGTGCAAGGTGAGCCCGTCCGCGGAAATCCGCGGGCTGCCCTCGTTTGATTCCGAGTTTGTAGGGCCGCCAAAGTTAATCGGCTCGCCCCACTCCCAACCGGCTTCGAATCGTGCCCAAGACCGCTCTGACAAACGAAGCCCACGCGGAGGCTCGATGTGCACGGCGACAAGCTTGCGTTCCCCGCGGGAAATCGTGAGCAGCTCCTGCTGCACGACATCGCCAAGCCTCTTGGCTTCCAACAGATGTTGTCCTGTTCTCAGCCGAACCTCTTGCGGACCCAAGCCGGAAAAAGTCAGTTCCTCGCCGTCAATCAGGACTTCGAATTCCGGATCTTCCACGGTTATCACTACCGTCCCATGCGCGGTGCACAATCGAATGATGCTGGCCACACCCGCGCGTAAATTGGTCATGCCCGTCGCTTCAACGAGACCTACTGTGATGCCGAGAATGGCGAGTAGACCAAGAGCGACCGCCCAGGTCACTCCACGCGGGCGAAGCCCCTTCCGATCCGCGCCGATTGCCCGCTTCTCTTCAGCGAAGCCCCTCGACGACGCCCGCTCAATTTCGCCGAGCAGCTCCTCCGCCGTGGTGAATCGCCGGTCGACGTCCTTGGACAGAAGCCGCGTGACGATCGCTTCGAACCATTCGGGAACGTCCGGGTTCACTTCTCGTAGCGGCTGAGGGGAGTCTTGGCGAACTCGGCTGAGAACGGCCATCGTGGATTCGGCCCGAAATGGCGAGTGCCCAGTGCACATCGCGTAGATCACGCTGCCGAAACTGAATAGATCCGTCCGGTGATCGACCGGTAAGCCCTCCGCCTGTTCCGGAGACATGTACTGTGGAGTACCGGCGATCTCACCGACGTTGGTGATCTCCTGCTCTCCTGATGCGCGCGCGAGTCCGAAGTCGCTGAGCTTTGCGCGTTGCGTAACCCGCTCTATCAAGATATTTGCAGGCTTGATGTCGCGGTGGATCAGGTCTTGCGCGTGGGCAGCGGCCAACCCCTCGGCAATCTGCATTGTGAAAGAGAGAATGTCGTGAAAATCTAAGGACCCGCAGGCATGGATTATTTCCTGAAGCGATCCACCCTCGACCAATTCCATCGCGAGATATGATGGCTCACCTTCCGCGACGTCATGGATCGTCACCACGTTTGGGTGTGAAACCGCTGCGGCCGCGCGGGCCTCCCGAATGAAGCGCCGGCGGTCAGCCTCTCCGGCGGTGTGTGTTGCTGAGACCACCTTCAGAGCAATGATCCGATGGAGGCGGGTGTCCAGCGCGCGCAGCACGATTCCCATGCCGCCGACTCCGATTACCGACGTGGCTTCATATTGGCCGAGCCGGCCCAGCGATTCTGGGTGATCGGAAGGTTTCAGGAAGCCGAGTGAGGGCATTTCCGACAGCTCGCTCAAAAGACCTCCGACGACTTCGGCATCGGTGTCCTCGGCCCGAGCGGTATCGACACTTTCGGCCCCCCACGCAAGTTCTGCGGGAGGCAGCTCGAGAAAGTCATCCGCTTGTTGATACTCGCTCAGCAACTGATCGATGCGTCGACGCAGTTCAGGGTGGCCAGTACACCGTTCCTCCAAGAAGGCGGTTCTCTCGGCCCCTTGAAGTGACACGGCCTCGGCAAAGATCGCTTCCATGGGTTGGTTGATCATTCTTGGTAACCACACTCGGGTTTTGGCCTGCTCCCAACACCTGCAGTGCTGCGCGTCTACCCGAGTTTTTTGCTAGTGATAAACAGGATAGTCTGGGCATTGCCTGAGAGCCGGCGCTCTTACAGTCAAGCTCTGCTGCGAACCGTCGAGTATTTGACTGGCGAGAAGGTCTTACCAGCTGCCGCTGGAACCACATTTGGCAGTTGCTTTTTGGAGAGGAGAATTGATGTGATTCTTAATCGAGTTGTCAACCGGAAAATGTCGCGGGCAGCATGCGTCGTGACCCTCGTTGCTGGCGTGAGTGCCCTACCAGTCGCTGTAACGCAAGCTCTCTCGGCGGATCCGCCGGGAGCCCCAGGGAGCCGTAGTCAGGTACCACCAGCCGATGGCCGGAGTCCACTGGGAATAGACGCCAGGTCGCCTGGAAAAGGTGAGCCGCGCGAGGATAAGCTGACCAAGGTGAAGTTGGAGTTCGATAATGATTTGGGGATAACCATTACCGGCGAAAAGGACGACGTTAAAAGAGTTACCGAGTTGCTGCAGAGGCTTGGGAAAGGCCGGACGAATAATGGTGCTGTGGCACCCAACGCAAGCGATAACACAGACTTGAATGCGAAGAGCGCGGTCACGCTGGAGTTGATTGGCAATACATTGACGATCGACGGCGATAGAGACGACGTCAGGCGGGTATCCGAGCTGATTCACGAACTTGACCGAAGTCCATCGATTGATGGTCCTGTGGCACCCAACACAAGCAGTAAGACAGATCTAAATGCGAACGATTCGGTCAAGCTGCAGTTGTTCAGAGATGCATTGAAACCTGATGTCCAGGCGAAGAACGCAACAGATCTCATTGCTATCGTCGAACTTGTCAATGCCATCAATGAAAGTAAAGAAGAGCATCAGCAGCAAGCAAAGAAGCAGAGGGAAGCGGTCGCCAGGCTTCATGACCTGGGCGTAGGAGTGTGGCAGTACGAGCCCAATCGCCTCGGAAAGCTGAATCGCCGTTTGCCCGTACCCATTCGCGACGGCTTTCGGGCGGCACTTGGCGGTGACATGTTCTCCAGTGTCTCGCGGGTTTCCATCTTGAAACCGCTCGACGAGAAGGGATTGAAAGAGATGCTGCAGTGTCTCAAGAGTTTCCCTCAACTGAATCAGGTGTCGGTCTTCGCTCTTCGTCGTGAACAGTTAGAAAAAGTGAAAGCGGCCCTTCCGGACGTCACAGTCGAACACGGTATGGCCCAGTTTCCTGTGGAGTCTGAAAAAACCACAGGTACTTTAACGGCTGAGGATCAAGAACTGAAAGTGGCGGCAGCTCAGCTCGCAGTTTTGACTTCAGAGGAGGAGCTTGAGCACACAAAAAGGAAGTTCCGAAAAGGCTACGTTTCATCGCTTGCGGTAGAGAAGGCAAATGGACCGAGTTCTCGGACTGCCCCGTATCCATTCGAATGGCGGCTTGCCTGTCTGCACCCCCACCTCCGAGCGCGCGTTCAAGCGCTTGGGTCCGCGACACACAAGCAGCCAAGTTTCCTTGGCGCACGAGATCGAGCAGACCGCCGCGCGCAACGGTGAGCAACTGACGGGCCGGCGGCCGAGCCGGGACCGCCCAGAAGGAGGGTGCTCGGAATGCTCGGCGGATTTCAGACCGACAGCGGTTTGGAATCCCTTGGGACCGGCAACAGCCGCTTCGGCGTGCCGTTTGAAGACCAGTCGGCGGACGGAGCAGCCCGACCCTCGCCTCGATACTCCACATTGTGCGGCACCCAGCGACTAGAACATCTTTTCGCAGAATTGCCGGAGTGCGCAGAGTACTCGTTCTTGCTTACCGTCATTCGATAGGAAGGGCGCGCGGGATAACTCGATCTGTAGCCATGGGCGCTCTTGCCCGTGGGTCCGTGTGACGTAACCACCGCTAAACGGCTTGTTGACGGTAACATCAAACTCACGAAACAAATCACGGAAGCACTGCTCCAATACGTCAATCCATCCAGTCGGCAATGATGTTCCTTTTGCGTCGCCAAGACAAACAGCGGGACGCGTTTGGCCAGTGTCGGGGCCAATGGGAGGACCCACCGCCGCCATTGTGTGACAGTCCACGCAAAGCCGGATGCCCGAAGCCGATGGATTGCTCAGACTTTCGTGGTAAGTGTGGTAGTACTTGTTCAGTAGCTGCGCGATCACATCCTCCGGTAACGGCGCGCGGTACACCGGCACATTCCAGCACGTATGTGTCTTCACAACTCCGTCGGCACGGCGGTCGTCAACTGCCCGGTTTTGATCGACGATGGCCCGAGCAATGTCGGTGGTGACAAACTCCGCTACGTGGTCTGCTAAATCGTAGATTTCCGCCGCGCCCTCGTCGCCATCGGCTACGATCTCCGAATTTGTAAGACAGCAATAAGGTGCGGCTTCAGGGGGCACTTCCAAGCCGGCGTGAGGAACGGACATTAAGATAGGCAGCTTCATTTGTTAGGCCCAGAGGCAGAGCCGTCACGGCGTGGATCAGCAACACCGATGAAAGTCTTATGTTCTTTCAGCACGAGTTGGACGCAACCAAGGTAAAAGGAATACGGGTCACGCACTTTGACCGTGAAGCCACAGCGCCGCAGTGCTGGTGGAATGTCGTCACGCATGCGCGAGGCTTCCAACGACACTTCACCGTTGTTCAAGCAGTGCAAACGAGGGCCAGCGACTGCATCGAACGGCGGTTGATGTTTCAGTCGAAGTAGCACTTGCATGATCGAGGCGGTAATACGTTCGCTCCCCGGCGAACCAAGCACTGCCCAAGGGCGGCGGCCGCGAAACACAACGGTTGGTGCCACACTCGCCCACGGTACTGCGTTCGGTCGCATATAGTAGGGATGTGCCATATCTCCGTATTCGAACGCGGACATGTAGTTGTTGTACAGGAATCCAAGCTCGGGGCAGGCGGCACAGGAGCCGTAGACACGTTCGATAGACTGCGTCAAGCCGACCACGTTTCCGTGTCCATCCATGACAGACAGGTGGGTAGTATCGCCATGCGTCTTGATTCTCTTGATGAACTGTTTTGCCACCCGGCCGGCATATGCTTCACTCATCATGTGCCGGTCATCAACCTGAGCGTAGAATGTCGGGTCGTACGGCCGGTCCCGACGATCGAGGAACGCGCGGCGAATTACCTCGGCGATCATGACCGCGCCCTCGGGGGTATCGATCGTGCAATAGTCCCAAGGGACATGCTCCAGGATGTTGAGCATTTCGATCAGGGTCCGCCCCGCGCCGGGTGGTGGAAACGTGATGACACGCATACCGTCGAAGTGACAAGTTACCGGCCTGCGTTCAATCGGCTGTGGAACTTGAGCTAGGTCGTCCTCGTGCAACAAGCCGCCGTGGGCCTGCATGTCCTTGTGGATTTGCTTTGCGATCTGGCCCTGATAGAAATCCTCGGTCCCCGTTTTGGCGAGCCGTTGAAGCGTACTGGCCAATACTGGCTGCCGAAAGACACTGCCAATCGTTTGCGCACGCGTCCCACCTTTCAAAAACAACGGGGCGGCCGTTCCTTGTCGCAAGGACTTCAGTTCACGCTTGCAGAGACGGTTCTGTAGGGCGCTGATCGGGTAGCCACCTTCCGCCAAACGAATCGCAGGCTCGACGACACGGGCGAACTTCATGGTGCCGTATTCTCTCAGTGCATAGTCGTAGGCTGCCAACGAACTGGGCACTGTGGTAGCCATGTGTCCACGCAGACGCTGTTGTGATTCCCGAAACAACTCGGGGGCGGCTCGGTTCGGCGCTCGTGATGAACCATCAAGGGCAAAAGTGCGGCGAGGCTCAGCCGTGTGTATTAGCATCATGGTTTGACCGCCGAGCCCGCTCGCCGCCGGTTCACAGACACCAAGTGCCAGCGCTGCAGCAATGGCCGCATCGATCGCATTGCCGCCTGCCGCAAGTATCTCCCTCCCCGCGTCCGTTGCGCAGTGATGTGCGGTTGCAACCATTCCAGCTTGAGAGGCTCCGACTCGCTGCGGCTCGACGACACGTGGTCCCCCTAACTCCACCTGGTCCGCGTCAACGAGTATTTGAGTTCGCTTGTTCATGCGGTGTGCTGCCCACCTAGGCAGTCTCCCGACTCAAGAACTGGGCCAAAAGTAGAGTATGCTGTAGCAGGCTCGTTCGCTGCACCGCTTCGTGAGGCGTGTAGAGCTCGTTGGTGATTGGAGCCAGCCCGCAAATAACGGCTGTAGTATCGGGAACCAACCCAGCAACCGACGGCGAAGCAGATGTCTCTACGCCAAGCGGGATCTCCCATGTCGAAGCAGCATCTTCGATTTTTTCCAATAACTGCTGATTGCCCTTCCTTTCAGGCATGGGCGGGCGATCCGACAGAAGATGGAGTTGAGCACTCAGCCCCCCTTTGCCAAACAGATCGCGGACCTTTTGGAAAACCGCATCCGCAACGTGCCGATCCGGGTAGCTGATCAGCACCTTGGCTCGCACACGGTGAGGCAGCAGTCGAGAGAATCGCGTAGTTTCGAGATCAACGGCGTAAACTCCGAGCCGATCCTTGCGAGAAGAGAGTTCCGACAGTGCCTCGATGCGGTTGCAAACCCAGCGTACCACGTCCGTCTTTTTGGTCACTTCTCGAAATGCCTGCGGCTTCCCTTCGACAACCAATTGGTAGACTCGCAATCCGCGCCGGCGTGTGATTACCTTTCCACTCGGTGAGCCGGGCCCCAGCACAACGACCTGCTTCGCTCTGGATGCGGCTGCAACGATCTTCTCACGACTGTAGCGACAGGCTTGTCCTTCATCGGCGTAGACGAGAAGCCCAACGCGCTTCTGGCGGAGCCGCTTCTGATACCGCAGGGCTCGCAGGGCAAACTCCAGCATCACCAAGGGTCCACGCGAAGTTCCAATCCCCTCGCCATACAGCCATTCAGGATCACGCCGAAACGCCTGAAACGGAACGTGCTCGCCCAAGGACACATCGATTGGAATGAGAAACAACGTGCCGTTGTCCATTCCCTTGACAGATTCCCACGTCCGGAACGCGTGCTCGTCGCTAAGTTCCCGAACCGGGCGCAGCCCCATGTCACAGTACTGACTGTCGAGATTCTCGATCAGCATTTGTGTGCCAATCGGGTCAGCTGTCCTACTGGAGAATCCAACCAGTTCGGCAAGCCGTTTTTCAATGCGATCACGCCGTTCAGTCAGAAACTTGAGCGTGGCTTCCTGTGGGGAAACAACTTGGTTCCCGATCGGGGCAGGGTTCGGAGTTCCGAAGTAGCGGGCGCTGGCAATCTCGACCAGGCGGTTAACCAGATCGGTGAACTCCAATCCTGATTTTTGTGCTCCAACGACGTACGATCCCCGGAATCCCAGACTTGGAAGGCTATTCAATTCGAGAATGTAAAGATTACCTTCATCGTCGAGCCGCATGTCCACGCGCGCACAGTCATAACAGCCCACTGCCGTGAATGCTCGGCAAGCAATATCCTGGGCCTTTGCTGTGAGTTCTTCGTCTATTTTCGCTGGACATACGTAACCTACCGTACGGTCGGATCGCCCTCCTTTGTCGTCGTTCGAGAAGATGTTCGGCCCTCCAGCAAAACCGAGTTCGACCGGCGGAAATGCCTCCGGAGGATTGCCGATAACTCCTACGTTGATCTCTCTTCCGTCGATGAACCGTTCAACGAGCACGGCCGCCTCGTACTCTTTGAAGATCACGTCTGCTGCCTCTCGCAACTCCTCTTCGTTGTGGACGACCTTCAGTCCGAACGAATCAGCACCACTCTTGGGTTTCACGATCAGAGGATACTGCAGATCCGGCTGCTCAAAGTCCGGACGCTCCAGAACGGTAAACTCTGGCGTCGGCAAGCCATTCTG
Source organism: Pirellulaceae bacterium (assembly GCA_965223305.1). Taxonomy (GTDB): domain Bacteria; phylum Planctomycetota; class Planctomycetia; order Pirellulales; family Pirellulaceae; genus CBDCWT01. The sequence continues at coordinate 69,983 of CBDCWT010000046.1, forward strand.
TAGAAACATCAACTTGGCAACGACCTTGTCCAGCGACAACGAGTGTGCCAGGGGGCCGGAACCAACGTATGGTAGACCAACCATTTCCAGAATGGCGGGCACGTGTGTGTAGCGAGCTTGACCTTGAATGCCATACGCGAGATTAAACGCCATTCCAGGGCGTTCGCCCTTGACGACGGCCGGCATGAAGTCTTCAAGATTGTCGATCAGATCCTTGTCGCCTTCAAAGGCCTTGACTTGGTGCCGTCCTGCCTTGAGCGCCTCAGTGATCCGCTTGATGGCTTCGATGCGGTATCTCTCGGGATTCCGCATGCCCAACAGGTTGATCACCTTCAGGCTATCGCGGTTGTAGATTACAGCGACTTTCATCCGCAGACCTTCGAGCAACAAGGGACTTGAAAACTGTTTTTCCGGGTAAGATTATCCGCGTTGTTGTCGTTTTTGGGTAGGCCGGCTGTGTCCGAAATTCCACGCCATTCGGGAGAGTAGAGTGTTTACCATCAGAGGCGGCACATTGGTCGTGATCTCGGCATATCGGCGAGCACTTTATTCGCAATGTTGTCGCCTACGATGTTTCGGCATTGGTTGAGTACAAAAAGCTAAGCCTCAAGGATGCTGCCAATCGGGTCGTGAGCGAGAAGCTGCCACGGAACACTGGCGGCCTGATCGCCATCAGTCACGACGGAACGATTGTCATGCAGTCCAACCGTGGAGGAATGCGACGTGCAGCGGTGAACTCAAAAGGGCGTTTTGAGTTATCTTCTGGAAATGATTTCCCTAAGTGCCATTCGTCGAGCAGATACCAACGCACGTTCAGCCGGCGTCACACTGGCCGACTGGCGAGCTTGGAGCCACACAGAAGAGGAGGTGGAAGGAATGCTCAGCGGTTTTCCAGGCCGACAGCAGTTCGGGCGGGCCCGTCGGGCCAGCGGCAGGGCCCAACCGCTGTCTCTTCGACAAGTCGCGAATCTGCAGCGGATGATGTGACCTCATTCAGTTGGTTATCGGCCGATCTGCAGGCGGTGAAAACGACCTCTGAGCTTCGCACCTCCGCTTAAAAGAGCGAAGATGATGCAACCGCCATCTCGAAGACATCGGCCGTCATGCAGGCGGTGTACTTCACCCCCGAACGTTCGCCGGTCAGTTTCGTGACGGGATACTTAGCTTGCGAAATCAGGATTCATTGCTGGGAGAAACAACCGGGAGTATCCTTTAGGCACTCGGTCGTTTCGATGGACGCCGGACTAGAGGTCTTGGTAGTCCGGGATGTGGAAAGGAATTGGTGTGGACGACGAGGACGAATGACACTATGCCAGTTACATCGTTAGACGAAGTACGCCGGATTTACGACGAGGCGGCCGACTCCTACGACAGATGGATGGACGAGGAAATCCGGCTTCCAATTTATGACCAAGTCCTGGGTGATTTGGCGACAAGGATTCGGTCGGTGAATGGCTCGATCCTTGATGCCTCCTGTGGCTCCGGGCACATGCTCCAGCGCATTCAACACACGCATGCACCGGAACGCACCCTAATTGCCGTTGATCTGTCGCCACGAATGGTTGAAATCGCTGCACGTCGTCTTGAACATGGCGCTCAAGTGTTTGAGGGTGACATGCGGAATCTTGCTCAAGTAAGCGAAAACTCGTGCGCGGCGGTCATTAACTTCTTTGCCATCCACCATCTCGCATTCGATGATTTGCTGCTGTGTCTTGACGCGTGTAATCGAGTTCTGCTGCCAGGCGGCTGCGTGCTGATTGCGACTTGGGAAGGTGAAGGGGAGTTCAGTTTTGGCGGAGAGTTGGATCTGGTGACGAGAAGATACACCGCATCCGAACTTGTGGAAGCAGCCTCCACTGCTGACCTCGTCGTGATGGATGCGTCAATTCACGTAGTCGGAGATATGGGCATTGATGCCGTGCTACTATGGGCGGCCAAGGCGAGCGTGTCCGCAAGGGCTTCCTGACACGAGTTGCGTTTACCACTTGGCCTAGTGTTGCTCTGTTCGCAACCGGCTCATCGGACGTAGGACGACACGGCGTGATGCGGTCGCTACCGGGCGATCCCAAACGTGCGCGTGCTCAGCGAGTTTTCCAACTTCTATGAGACGTTCCGTCGTCTTCACTAACGAACAATTAAACGAACACCGATAGCGACTCTGTGACAATGACCATACTTCGTGCCCGCCAGCGATTTGGTAAGTACATCATCGAGCGACGTATTGCTGACGGTGGCTTCGCGACCATCTACCAAGCCAAGGATACGATCGAAGGAATTCGTGTTGCCCTAAAGATACCGTACGCCCACCTGCTAACGGACGAAACGATTGAGTATTTTCAGCAAGAAGTGCGACTGGCCGCTCGACTCGACCATCCGAATATCCTTCCACTGAAGTATGCCGACTATCTGGACAAGCAGTTCGTAATCGTGACGGCTCTCGGTGAAATGAGCTTGGAAGATCGGCTTCAAAAGCGAACATCCGTCACCACTGCGCTCGACTACGCGTCACAGATGCTCGCCGCTGTAGCCCACGCACATGAACACCGGATTGTCCATTGTGACATCAAACCCGACAATTTCCTTATCTTTCCACACAATCGCATTCGGTTAACAGACTTTGGTATCGCACGCGTCGCCCAGAAGACGTTGCGAGGGTCGGGTGCCGGAACGGTCGGCTACATCGCTCCGGAACAGGCCATGGGCAAACCGTCATTTCAGTCTGACATTTTCTCGCTAGGGCTCATCTTCTACCGCATGTTTTCCGGCTGCCTACCGGAGTGGCCTTACGACTGGCCACCCGTAGGGTATAAGCGTTTACGCAGTCGAATTCATCCCGACTTGATTTCGCACATTCGCAAATCCATTGAACTAGACTCGCGCAGGCGTTTTCGAGATGGGCAGCAGATGCTGTCGGCCTTCAGGCGCATTAAGTCGCCGGCGAAAAAGGGGTACGGGGCCAGCGCACGCACTCCCCGCAGCCGTTTCACAACTCGTGACTGGCAGTCGATGCGCCGCCGCGAGTTCCAACGTCAGTTTGGCAGAGAATTGGAAACACGCTACGCATGCAGCTCGTGTGAAGGGCCCGTTTCGGAAGCCATGCAGGCTTGTCCATGGTGCGGGAAGACACGCCGGATCCAGCAGGATGAAACTCGCTTTCCCGTTCAGTGTCCACGTTGCCGGAGAGGTCTCAAGTCTGATTGGCGTTTTTGCCCATGGTGTTATGGGTGTGGATTTGAGATTAGCGGAAACCGCGAGTATTCGGACGCTCGCTATGTCGGCAAATGTGACAATCCTAGATGTGCTCGCAAAGACCTCATACCGTTCATGAAGTACTGTCCCTGGTGTAAACGTCGCGTGCGAAGGAAATGGAAAATCGTGGGCAGCAAGGATCAGTGTTCACGATGTAGTTGGGGTGTTTTGAAGATGTACTGGAGTTACTGTCCTTGGTGTGCCAAACGAATTGTGGAGTGACGTCGTGCCGCACGAGGCAACTCACTTGTACGTTGGAAAAGATCACGACAAGCCGATGGTCTTTCACTTAGCAGGAGGTGAAGTGGCTCTGTTTTCATGCCGGGCCCCTGACAAGGTGTCGCTGAATGAAGACTCGATGTGTGTGCTCGATGTTGGCGATCATCGCGCTGTCCTCGCTGTTGCAGATGGCTGCGGGGGGATGTCTCGTGGAGACATTGCGTCGCGGATTGCCGTCCAATCTCTGTGGCGCAGCGTGAAGGCGATTCCAAAGAGCGGAACGACACTGCGTACAGCTATCCTTGATGGTATCGAACGGGCCAATCAACAAGTGAAAGATCTTGGAACTGGTGCTGGGACGACGTTGGCTGCTGTCGAGCTAGACGGAGAATCAATCCGTACGTTCCACATTGGTGACTCACAGGTGTTACTTGTTGGCAATCGGGGAAAGGTGAAGCTGCAAACTCGGTCGCATTCGCCGGTGGGATATGCCGTCCAGGCGGGCATGCTTTCGGAAGAAGAAGCAATCCATCACGAGGACCGCCACGTTGTCTCAAATGTCGTCGGCACACAAGACATGCACATTGAGATCGGTCCTCGGCGGAAGCTGTCTCCTCGCGATACCCTCGTGATCGCCAGCGATGGGTTGTATGACAATCTCCACATCGAAGAAATCGTGGAAATCGTCCGCAAGGGTCCGTTGGAGCATGTTGCGGAGTGCCTTCTCGCGCGTGTACTGGAACGAATGTCCTGCCTGGAGGAAGAGAACCCAAGTAAACCCGACGATTTGACATTCCTACTGTTTCGTCTTGGAAGATCAAGGCGAAACTAGAGCATCAAACCCCGCGAATTGAGCTTTTCGCCGCCCCGCGCGCATTTGGACTCGTCGGGGATTTACCCCCCGTGCTTCGAAGTAAATTGCGTCTCTTACAGCCTGGAATCGACCAACGCCGCGTGAGCGAGCCCGTCTTTTTTTACAGATCCCCGCATTCGAGTGGGTAAATGGGGCGCCGGCTTCACCAAGCAATCGCTTGAACCAATCAACGTGTTGGTGATTGCGAACGCGCGACCTGCGTCCATTGACGGCCAGGAAATTGATTCCGCATTCGGTGAAGATGAAATCCAGATAGTCAAGGATTGGGTCCACAGTGGTGGGGCGCTCATGGTGCTCGCCGATCACCGACCCTACGGCGAGGCTGCCAAGCTTCTTGGCGCGGCATTCGGCGTTGAAATGAGCGGCGGTTTTGGGTTGGATGATGACGAGGATCGAGGACGAATTGTCTTCGACCGAGAAAATGAGCTTCTCGCTTCTCATCCCATCACAGAAGGAACGAAAGCCGACGAACGGGTTACTAGCATCACGAGCTTCACGGGGCAGGCGCTGCGGTTGCCCGACAATTTTGCTCCACTGATGTCGCTCGCCGTGGGAACTGTTCGGTATCCAGATCGTCGAAGCATATCAGGGAGTGATGCAACGGATGTTTCTGATTGGCATCAAGGTGGTGTCGCAGAATTCGGCAAAGGGCGAGTCGCCTTCTTTGGCGAAGCAGGAATGTTCTCCGCTCAAGTCGCCGGTCCCGGTCGGAAAATGGGTATGAACGCCGCTGGCGCAGAGCAGAACCAGCGTTTCTTGCTTAATGTAGTACATTGGTTGACATCCGACTGATTTCCGGCAAAGTATCCCCCCGCCGATGGGAGACTAAGGTTTCAACGGTAACGTTGAGGCTGAGTGCTCGGCACCATAAAAATGAAGTGGTGGCCGGAAGGACACGTTCGGTTTACGAGACGGTTGGCCGCAGTGAGCAACGGTGTCCAGCATGGGACTACACTGCTGCAAGAAACTGGATTTCGGAAGTCGCACAGGTCACATCAACCGACGCGACTTTTTTCTTGGCCGCCGAAGACGATACAACCGAAGCGCCGATAAAGGCACGACCTGCCTTGCCTTAAGGCGGAGCAGACACCCTTGGGGCTTTCCCACTGGCACCAGCATCGCCGGTCGAACCGCGGATAAAATCACTTGACTTGACTTGCCCATTCTTTTACTTTGTATTGCAAAGCAAAGGATCAGGGCCCCTTCTTTGGAAACACCATGGTGGAGCTTCGCGAAGCACTTCAGCAGATCTCCGACATCCGGCAACAAATGGCACGTAGCGAAGTGTTTCGTGGCTATCGCTCGTTGACGGTGTGTTTTTCAGGCGTGCTGGGGTTGATGGCTGCCGCTTTTCAATCGCATTGGGTGGCGTCGCCCGCAACCGATTTGGGGCGCTATCTGGTTCTCTGGGTGGGCGTCGCACTACTGAGCGCAACGATTGCTGGTACGGAGTTGTTTCTGAGAGCCAAGGGCGCGGGGCCGGGACTTGCTCGAGATCTGACGCGACTTGCGGTGGAACAGTTTCTGCCGTGCCTGGTCGTTGGAGCGTTGTTGACCCTCTGTATCTATCTTCACTCGCCCAGCGTCGCGTGGATGTTGCCTGGGCTATGGTCGTTAATGTTCGGCTTGGGAATTTTCGCCTCCTGGCGGTTGTTACCGTCGCTGGTTGTTTGGGTGGGTTTGTACTACGTCGTTTGTGGTTGCTGTTGCCTGCGGTGGTTTCAAGGAGAGTATGCTTTTTCCGCTTGGCAGATGGCAATTGCCTTCGGTGGAGGCCAGCTGCTGTGCGCGGCAATCCTGTATTGGACATTGGAGCGAAAGAATGGCTCGTAGTGCAAAACAACGCAAATCCAAAGAATCATCCTCGTCATCAGAAGGCGTTGGCCGGTTTTCGTATCAAGGGCTTGATCGCGTGATGCATGAGAAAGCTCGTCTGGGCATTTTGGCCTCCCTGGCCGCGAACGCCCACGGGGTCTTGTTCAACGATTTAAGGCAACTTTGTTCGCTCACGGACGGGAATCTAAGTCGGCACTTACGCGTTCTCAGCGAGGCCGGGCTGGTAGAAATCTGGAAGGGCAGCACTGGCTCTCGTCCACAAACCATGTATCGATTGACGAGCGAAGGACGCCGGCGATTTGCAGACTACATCGGTGTCTTGGAAAAAGTCGTGGCGGACGCACAACCCCAGGCCAAGTCCGAAACCGATCAGCCACGCTTCTCGGGTGGTTGGTCGCCCACATGACGACGTTCTCTTTTTTTTACTTCTTCACTTTGCAATGCAAAGTTAATGGCCTCCTCAAGCACAGGCACAGCATGAGAATCGTTCGAGCCACCGAAATCGGGATCCCACTCGACGATTGGCCGAGCTCTGTCAGCAGCACAACGTACCCGCGCTCCAAGTGAGTTGTGCAAATGAAATTGACCCGGCTTGGTTCGGCGACGCCCAGACAATCGGTCTCACTGCCGGGACATCGACTTTGGATGAGACGATCGATGAGGTTCACAAGCGGCTTGACCAGATCGCCTCCAGCAAGACAGAGCGAGAGAACCCTGGAAATACGCAGGCACAGACCAAGCGAGTCATCCGTCGCGATAGATACCACCGACCTGCTAAACAGACTGTCAGGATAATCATGGGCAACTACTGGATTCCGCGTGATATGCGAGTTGCGCCTGAACTAGACTCGGTTAGGAAGGTTTGCCTTGTCAGCGAACAACGTGCACTGCTGATCAATCCGTTTTATCCCAAGGATCCGCATGCGAGCTTCGGCAAGCATGTGCTGACTCCCACATTGGCGCTGACCAGTATCGCTGGCAGCACGCCGGATCACTGGCACGTCGAATACTGGGACGAGAACCTTTTGCAGGGCCCACCGCCCTGCGATCCTGTTCCCGCCGTGGTCGGGATCACTGTGCACTTGACGTTTGCGAAACGTGCCTACGAGTTGGCCAGTTGGTATCGTGATCGTGGGTCTATTGTCGTCTTGGGCGGTTTGCACGCGATCTCATGCCCCGATGAAGTTGCACCTCATGCCGATGTATTGGCGATTGGAGATGGCGTTCAACTCTGGGGACAAATCTTGAATGACATCGACGCGGGCGAAATGAAGGACGTGTACCGGGCCGACTTCAATCGCCCGTACCGCGAAGATCCGCCGCCGCGACGAGATCTGCTGGAACGCAGCGGGTTCTTAACCACGACCAGTCTGATCGCCACCCGTGGTTGTCACAATCGATGTGGCTTTTGTTATTTGTCCACCAAGGGTCTGCACATGCCGTACGTAATGCGCGATGTGGAGCAGATCGCCAGCGAGTTTCAGCAGGACGACCAGCCATATGCGGTATTCACCGATAACAACTTGGGTTCCAAGCCCGAATACCTGCGTCAACTCTGTCAAGCACTGCAACCGCTTGAGAAGATTTGGAGCGCGGCTGTCAGCATCGACGTCACGGATGACCCGTCGCTGGTTCGCGAAATGGCCTTGGCTGGCTGCACAGGCGTGTTCATCGGGTTCGAGTCGTTGCAGAACGACAACATCTCCGATGCCAGGAAGAAGAGTCCACGCACCGAGGACTACGCCAGACGCGTCGAACTACTTCATCGCAACGGCATCCAGGTCAACGGGAGTTTTGTCTTCGGATTCGATCATGACCGCGAAGATGTCGGCCGAGCAAGCTTCGTTCTGTAAATTCTGTTGATCTTCTTCTCAGTGGTTCGGTGCGGCTTCGCCGCCAGTTTCTTTTTCGTTCACGCAGACCGGGGGGCTCATTGCCGCCCCCCTGGACCCCCGCTAGCCTTTCTCTGTGTTCCGTTTTCTAATACGCTAGTTTGCATCGTGAGATAGATCTTGCCGGTCTCCCAATCTTCGCTGGTCTCACTGAGGACCGCACTGACGAGACGCAGTAACGACGCTTCGTTCGGGAACAACGTCGCGACGCGTGTTCGTCGTTTGATCTCTTGATTCAATCTCTCCAGCACGTTCGTGGTCCGCAACCGACGCCAATGACTTGGTGGCAGCTCGAAGACCGTCAGGCCTTCGGGTACGTTAGTTTCCATCCATGCTGTGAGATCGGGCGCAGTGCTTTCATACTTGTTGCGCAGTTGCGCGAGCAGCCGGTCCGCTTCATGGCGGTCCGGGGCATTGAACACGCTGCGCAAGTCTTGCATGACTTCGGTTCGCATGGCGACTTTGGGAACGTAGTGCACTGCATTCTGCATCAAGTGAAATTGGCAACGTTGCCAGGCGATTCCGGGGAAGCACGCTTTACGTGCTTGCTTCAAACCAGAGTGGTCGTCTGACACGATCAATTGAATACCGTGGAGGCCTCGATCGATCAGGCTTTTCAAGAACTCGCGCCAATGAACCTCAGCTTCAGACAAGGAAACACTCACGCCGAGCACGCTACGTCGGCCATTCTCGAGGATGCCTATCGCGACCAGGACGGCGCAGTCACGCACGCTGCCACCGTGACGGACTTTCTCGTACCGCGCATCCAGGATGACGTACGGAACCGTGCCTAAGGGGCGTTCACGCCATGCCTGGAGTTCCTGATCGAGTAGCTCAGCCGCTCGGCTCACCTGGCTGCTGCTCACGTCTAGGCCACACAATTCTTGAGTGATCTCCGCCACTTTCCTGGTTGACACACCTTGGACATACATCTCGGCGACCGCCAATTTCAGAGCCCGTTCACTGCGTTCGCCGCGTTCCAGCGCTGATGGATAAAACTCCACGTCCCGTGTCTGAGGAACGTTCAAGCTCAGACGGCCAAGGCGGCTGTTCACTGTCTTCGGCTTGAAGCCGTTGGAATAACCGCGCCGCGACTCGCTGCGCTGATACGGCATCGCGCCAAGCGCATCTGAGCGCTCCAGCTTCATCGCCTCGTTCATCAGGATCTCAATCGCTTGAGCCATACCGTCGAAACCATGCTCGCTCAATAGTTGGAGAAGCTCCTCGAAACGGGTAGATTGATCTTCGTGGGTCATGTGGGTCTCCTTTCGCTTGAGTGATGACTTGCGAAAAGAGGATCAACATTGGCCCACGCTTTTCAAGCGGACCTACCAGAGGCGTTCCGGCTTCGCTACGCTACCGCCGGAATCCCTCTGTGCTTTTACAGAAAGAAAGTTACACCACCAAGATGTCTTTGAAACGACCGTAAAGTGGATTGAGGAGAACCGTTTGGAGTGCGCTACATTTCACATCATGACACCGTACCCCGGAACGCCATTGTTTCGGCAAATGGAGTCCGAAGGAAGGTTGTTGCACACCGATTGGAGTAAGTACGATACGGCGAACGTCGTGTTCCGTCCCAAGCATTTGACACCGGAGCAATTGGCTGAGGGCTACGAGTGGTGTTATCGGAGATTGTTTTCGAGTGCATCCATTTGGCATCGTCGCCCGCGGGACTGGCGGGCCGTACCGGCCTACCTCGCGATGTCCTATCTGTACAAGCGGTCCAATCGCTTCTGGCATTTGTTAATCAAACACCAGATGACCGCTCGAGTCTGGCGGCCGCTGGTCGAATTGACGAGACGAAGACACCTGCAGTTTCGTCGTCAATTGACTGGGCAAGAGATGACTGATGTGGGGCGAAGCGGCAGCGTCGTTTCCGCTGGTGTGTAAGCGAGAGTCAATTGGCGACCGATCGATTTGATTCGTTGGGATTGCGTTCTCTTGGGGAGCGATTTTCTTCCCGCCACACAGGAGGCAAAACTCTTTCGCCCGTTGAAAACGGACCACGACTTCGGCTACGCATGTGGCTGGGGCATCGGAGCCGTAAAACCGGGAAACCGTGTTTATCAGATTCACACCGGGGGCAATGAGGGCTACCACAGCCTGATGGTGCGGCTACCAGATGAAAACCTGGTCTTCGTTGTGCTGGGCAATTTCAGAATGACCAAGGACTTTAAAGCAGCAAGAGAGCAATTGCGCCGACTATGCCTCTCACAGCCATATCATCTATAGCAGCGCCGGTAAGTCGTTCTCGAACACGCGTCTGGCGGGCAAAAGCGTGTCGGACTCACACGTATTTCGATGGCCTGATCTGGCTCGACCAAAAGAGGCTCCTCGCAGTGGGGAAGTGGCACCTGGCAGGAGTTGTTGGAATCGAAGCGATCTCGGCAGTATTCTGTACTTCATGAAGGATGTCACCAGAGTACTATCGGCAATCCAACAAGGCGACTCCATGGCGGCCGAGGAGTTGCTGCCGCTCGTGTACGATGAGCTAAGGAACTTGGCTCGAAGGCACCTCGCAAACGAACCTCCCGGACAAACGCTGCAGTCGACGGCGCTGGTACACGAAGCTTGGCTTCGCGTCTCAGGGGCCGGCGGTGGCCGAGCGTGGACGCATCGGGGGCACTTTTTCGCGGCGGCCGCCGAGGCGATGCGGCGTGTCTTGATCGACAACGCGAGAAGAAAACAACGCGTCAAACACGGCGGGGAGATGCGCCGTATACCGTTTGAGAAAGCCGAGATCGCGGTCGCAGCCCCCGTTGATGAACTGATCGCGGTCGACGAGGTTCTCGACGAACTCGCGAAGGTTGACACGGAGGCAGCGGAGTTGGTGAAACTCCGCTACTTTGCTGGGCTCAGTACCGAAGAATCCGCTGACATTCTGGGTATCTCTGCCCGGTCAGCATACCGGGATTGGCAGTTCGCGAGGGCCTGGCTGCACAAAAGAATCCGTGGGCCGCACGAGGCTGAATGACGGATCTTCAGCGAGTTCGCACCAAATTGCCAAATTCTTGGCAGTCGGCGACGGCTAAACGCGCACTTCATGGTGGGGTTGTATAAGAGGTCCAATGAGGTGAGTGTACTATGAGTAACGCGGTGGATCTGAAGTCAGTTTTCGGGCGTGCGATCAACATGGAGTCGCATGATGAGCGAAGCAAGTTCCTGGATGAGGCGTGCTCGGGACACCCGGGACTTCGTGCGCAAGTCGAAGAATTGCTGGCTTCTCTGGAGGAGGCCGGGGAATTCATGGAGGGTCCGGCTGCGACTCAGCTCAAAGCCACTGCCGATATGGCGCAGGTGGCGCATCGAGTCGGTGATGCCGTTGGACCGTACAAACTCCTTCAGCCGATCGGTGAAGGAGGCATGGGCGTCGTCTTCATGGCCGAACAGTCGAAGCCGGTCGAGCGTCGTGTCGCGCTGAAGATCATTAAACCCGGAATGGATTCGCAGCAGGTGATTGCGCGCTTCGAGGCGGAACGCCAGGCCTTGGCCATGATGGACCACCCGAATATCGCCAGAGTGTTGGACGCCGGCACGACGCAATCGAACTTGCCCTACTTTGTGATGGAGTTGGTAAAGGGGATGCCCATCACCAAGTACTGTGACGAGCAGCGTCTCTCGACTCAAGAACGCTTGCGCCTGTTTCTTCCCGTTTGTCATGCCGTACAGCACGCGCACCAAAAAGGTATCATTCACCGAGATCTTAAGCCCGGCAACGTCTTAGTGGCCCGGTACGACGATCGCCCCATTCCGAAGGTAATCGACTTTGGCGTAGCCAAAGCGATCACACAAAAGCTGACCGAGAAGACGATGTTCACGCAATTCGGTCAGGTTGTGGGAACGCTCGAGTACATGAGCCCGGAACAGGCTCAGGTCAATCAATTGGACGTCGACACACGCAGCGACATCTATTCGTTGGGCGTGGTGCTTTATGAACTGTTAACCGGCTCGACACCGATTAGCGGCCGGCAGCTTCGCTCGGCAGCATTCGATGAAATGATGCGAATGATCCGCGAAGAAGATCCTCCCCTTCCGAGTATCCGTCTCAGTACCGCCGATACCTTGCCATCGGTCGCGGCGAATCGGAGCATCGAGCCGAGACAGTTGGGCAGTCTGATTCGGGGTGACCTGGACTGGATTGTCATGAAGTCTTTGGAGAAGGATCGCAATCGGCGCTACGACACAGCAAAGGGCTTCGCCAATGACATCCAAAGGCACCTCGAAGATGAGCCAGTTTTGGCGCGGCCTCCAAGCGTGTCGTACCGCCTTCAGAAGGCGTGGCGCAGAAACAGGGTGGTGATTTCTGCCGGACTGACGATCGCTACTTCGTTGGTGATTGCGGCTGCCGTTAGTATCTGGCAGGCATTCGAGGCCACAGCTGCCAGGCACCTGGCCGAAGAGAGCATGCAACAAGCCGTTGTTGCCAAAGGGAAGGCCAGCGCGGCGCAGACGCTGGCCGAGACACAGAGAGACGAACTGCGGCGGCACGCTTATGTAGGCGACATCGGTCTGGCACACGAGGCGATCCGCACGGGAAACCTGGGGCGAGCACAAGAGCTTCTCGCGAGGCACCGACCCCAGGCAGGTGAAGAAGACCTACGCGGGTTTGAGTGGAGATTTCTTTGGTCGCGTGCGCAGGGGAACTACACCGCCGACCTAGGGCCATACGACGCGTTTCTGCGAGGGTTGGCCATCTCACCGGACGGGAAGCATGTTGCAATGCGTCGTGGAACCGGGCAGCGAATCGAGATCGTACACATTGATACACACTCCGTCGTCAAAACGATCGAACAAGTCGCCCCGCCCCTCATGTATTCACCCAGCGGGAATGTATTGGTTGCCAGTCGCGAGGATCAACTGGTCGGCTTCGATACCCGAACATGGCGAGAGCTGGGGACTCTCCCCGCGAAATTCCCGGCGGCGTTCGGCCAGAGCGACGACGGGGAGATTCTTGTGGCGGTGAACGGAGACCAGCTATCCTTCATAAGAGCCACGGCGTGGGAGAGTCCGGAGACTCTAAGCAATGCGAGCGACTCAAAGCGGGTGCTTACGCCGGGATACGGCAACGCCGGGCATATGGGTACGGCGCTTTCCGTTTCTGCCGACGGCAGCACGGTCTATTTGGCAGGAGGAACGGGAGTTCGTCGATGGGATCTGGAAACGCTCCGTGAACTGGTTCCCTTTGCGACACCTAACGGGCTTCCAGAGGTGTTTCAGACAGGCAATCGCGAAGGCTTCTCCTGCAGCGCCACGTCCCCGGACGGGACTCTAGCAGTCGGCGACCGCTGGGGACAAGTTCATTTATTAGATGGGGCGACTGGGGAGTTCCTCTACACTTTCGATGCACACACGGGTTGGGTGACGACCGTCTGTTTTTCACAGGACGGCAAGCGTCTTGTATCCGCCGGAGCGGATCGAATGGTGATCGTCTACGATCCCGCGCAACGGATCGTCGTCAAACGGCTGTTGGGACACCGCCAACAGGTTTGGGGACTGGACATGAGTGCTAATGGGGAGCGGGTCGTATCCGCCGCTGGCCACGGAGACCATGCCTTCGTCTGGTCCCTGATAGACGCCGAAGGCTCAGCACTGGATCGCGCGCGGCCGACCTATTTTGCGGTCTTGGCAGACGGTCGGATTCTCTGTCGCCCTGGTGCTGGACGTCGGAGCGCGTTGTACGATCCACGAACGGATCAATTCGAGTTCCCTTGGGACGAGGAACCGGTGAGACTCGATCAGCTTCGCGAAGTATTCATGATCGCCGCCTCGAGCAATGCAGAGTGGCTAGTGACGCAGGACAAACAGGGTGCCAGAACCGTCAAGGTATGGAGTTTGAAAAGCGGGGATCCACCACACGAGCTGCTGCCTGCTACAGGCGCCGCACGGGCGCTGTTTTCTCCGGACAGTCGATACCTGCTACTAGTCGGGTCAACGGGATCCGGCGGCGCGGTCGGTCAAGTCAACCTTTTGAGAACGGAGGATTGGAGCGGGCAACTCCTGTTCAAGGGGCGAACGGCGGCCATCGGCGGCATCGCGTTTTCGGGTAATTCAAACTACTTGGCCTTTTCCGACACCGAACATAGGCGAGTCCTCGTGTATGACCTGCACAGCGGTCCCACCTCCATTCTGGAGGAGCAGGGGATGAACGCGTGGTCGGTCGGGTTGTCGCGAACGGGGCGGTGGCTGGCCGTCGGCTACACGGACAATCGCATCCGTATCTACGACTTTGATCACCAGGAATGGGTGGCGGTGTTGGATGGGCACGTCAATAGCGCGTTTTCGCTCGCTTTCTCGCCTGATGATCGGACGCTTGCCAGTTCATCGTTTGCCGGCCTCAAGTTCTGGAACGTTGCCACGTGGCAAGAGTTATTGAGCCAAGAGATGGACGCCGCTCCGATCTACTTCTCACCGGACGGCAGGTACCTTGCCGCGCTCGCCACCAAAATCGGTCCGGGAGTGCTATTCGACCGTGGCTATGGGCTGCGTGTGATGAGGGCACCTGCACTTGCCGAGATCGACGCCCGAATCGAAGCTTCGGAGGCAAGGTTGCGTGCTCCTTAACTCGGTTCATATCAGTTTGTGATTGCGATGGAGTCGCCAGTTTAGCCGCAGCAAGCAAGTGCCCTGCCGCGCGCCAGAGCCGCCGAGTACCTGCCCCACTCGGCCGCGACGCGGCAGCGAGGGCTCATCTTTCTGTCCCAATTTTTCTGTCATTCATAACCGCACTCGCGGATCCTATTTACGACAGAAAGATTGGGACAGAAAAATCGGACTTGCTGCAGAGAGGACTCATAACTTGAGAGAACGACCGTATCAATTGACGGTCACCAATTGTGATCTTTTGCCCGCAACTTAGGTGCCGCCCTCCTGTCCAGGCTCGCCGATCTGTCGGTAGAAAACTAATGTCAAAGCCGGCCTCGTTCGTAGTGCAGAATTCGGCAAAACACGAGCACTGAATCGCGTGCGACGGGGACCCGTCCCACAAACCCGTCGAAATCTGGGACTGCGCTCCCCGGCATCTGGCTGCGTAGGAGCCTGTGCCCTTCTTCATCTGCGACATGGCCGAGGGAATCTAATCGCCGAGGTGTCTCGAAGAATTCTGAGATCTGCCAAGGCTCAAACATGTTTCTTGATTCTAGCGATGAAATGCGGAACCTCAGCCTGCCACTCGGGTTTTGTTTCGGCCACCTCCAGAAAGTTCAGCAACTTCTCTCCAATCAGGTAGCCTAACGCCTTCTCCGTGCCGTAATCGGCTTCGATCCGCTCCGTTGCTTCGCACTGCTCGACCCAAATCTTGCGAAACAGCTGTGGCCGCGTGTCGTCGCTCCCCGAAAGAAACTCTTCGTACAAGTCCCGGTCTTCGGTTGGATCGTAGTCCTCAAGATCGGGGGTGAGCACTGGAGAAAAGAATCTCTTTCGACGAATGTATGACACCCTCAAGCCGGGTGACGTGGTTGTTGCTGACTCGCTGTACGACGATTACTTCGTAGTCTGGGATCTGCGCGATCGTGGAATCGATATCGTTGCTCGCGTCAAGCATCAACGTGCGCACAGCCACATTGTAGAGAGCAGCCCCGACGGAGACATCCTGGTTTGGCAGCGTCCCCAGCGCGGCTCACACAACCTCGGCACGTCACAAAACAATCAGAGAACCGAGAGAGATGGTTCTAGCTTCACGCTGACGCGCGTGTGCATCCCGCGACCTGCTCTTTCCGGCGCCGGCAGTCTCCCAGTCCGCGCCTGTCATGCGCCTCTGTCGCTGAAACGAGCGCATCCCACCGCAATCGGGCACGCAGACCTAACATTCGAGCAAATTCTCGAGACACTCAGCGGCCGGGCGTCCACTCCCATCAAACGGGTGACACCTTAAGCTAGAAGTGCCATTCGTGTCTTTGACCTGTGCCGGCTCGTGTACCTTTTGGGGGTTGGCCAATTCGCCCAGCTGCGCGCAGTTTCTGGCCAATGACGGCTCGTCCTTGAGCACTTGAAACCGCGACGCTCCATACCGTCCACGACGCCGCTCGTGCGTTATCGATTGACCGCACCCGCCCAAGCTCTGTGCTGCGCAAACTGCTTCGGTCGAGGTCACCCGCAGATCCGCTGCCGTGATCAGCGTTTCGCCCAGTTCACACGCAGCTGAGACTTGTGGAGGGGCAGAAATGGCGAAACCTTTCGCTTCTTGTCCTTGACATGGCGAAAGACTTCGCCATACTAACTAGCGAAACCTTTCGCTAGTCACCGGGTGTTCCATGCGAGCAAACGACCCCTGTAGAAGTCGAGGCGGTCTATGAAGTCAGCAGGTCAGTTTCAGCCGACGGAAGTCGAGCTGCAGATGTTGCGAATTCTCTGGGAACTGGGCCCGAGTCGCGTGCGGGAGATTCATGTGCGGCTGAATGCTGCCAAAGGGACGAACTATTCGACTACAGTGAAGATGCTGTCGGTGATGCTGGAAAAGGGACTCGTGAAACGCGACGAGACGGCGTCGCCGCATATCTATCGGGCCACGGTGACCCGGGACTCCGCTGGCAAACGGCTGGTGAAAGACCTAGTCGACAGAGTCTACGACGGCGCGGCAATGAGCCTGGTAGTGCAGGCGATCAAGAGTGCCAAGGCGTCGCCGGAGGAATTGGCGGAAGTGCGCAGGTTGTTGGACGAGATGGAGAAGCGACAATGATCACTCTGCTATACATCGCCGACATCATCACTTCGCCTGTGGTGGTGGAGTGCATTGGCTGGCTGCTCGTGCATTCGTCGTGGCAATTCGCGCTGATTGTCGCCTTGGTTTTCGCACTGGGGCGAGCAATGCGACGACGTTCCGCTGTGGCTCGGTACTGGATGCTGGTGACTGCGATGCTGCTGATGGTCTTGTCGCCCTTGGCAACATGGATGATCTTGCCGTCCGAGGAGGCCCGGCTCGCGAGTATGGACACACAAACACCGCTCGAGTCTCCCGACCTTGTAGGGGAACGACGAGAGCCGTCCAGTGACGTCGCCGACGTATTCCCCTTGGACGAACGGGGCGGCCCGCGACGCACCGCTACCGAAGTCGTACCACCATCGGTCGTGATCACCGCCAGCGATACACCGGTTGCCAAGCCATGGTGGTCTGTGGCGGCGGCTACGCTAGGGCCGTGGCTTCGGACAATTGTGGAAGTGTGGTGCTGTGGCGTGCTGCTGTTTTCGGTCCGGCCAGTGTGGAGTTGGTTCATGGTTCGGCGTCTGCGGCGCATCGGCACATCACCGGTGGCGGCAACTGTGCAGCAGGCGCTGGAGTGCATGCGTGCACGATTGCAGGTGACACGCCGAGTCGAAGTGGTGGCGTCGTCGCTGGTCACTTCGCCCATTGTCGTCGGGTGTTTCCGCAGTATTATTCTGCTGCCGGCCAGTTTCATCGCGAGCGTTCCTGTGTCGCAACTGGAAGCGATTCTCGCTCACGAGTTGGCCCACGTGCGGCGCTACGACTATCCGGTTAATCTGCTGCAGACACTGGTGGAGACTGTGTTCTTTTATCACCCGGCCGTCTGGTGGCTGTCGCATCGCATTCGCATCGAACGAGAACACTGCTGCGACGATCTGGTGGTAGCGGCTTTGGGCAATAAGGTTGAATACGGTCGAGCCCTCTTGGCCGTGGAACAGTTTCGGGTCACAGCGGCATCTACCCTCGCGCTCGGTGCAAAAGGCGGTTCGCTGCTAAATCGTGTGAAGAGGTTGTTCGCCGATCCGCATGGCGACGATCGTAGCTCGGGACTGGTGGCCCTGGCGGCTGTTGCGGCGGGGCTGCTGGCGACCGCGGTCTGGGCATCAACACTTGCCACTGGAAACCTGCCAGAGGATGAGGTTAACGACGCTCCATTTCGTTTGCCTGATCACTGGATTATCGAAGATGTGCGCTGGATCGAGGGTGACAAGCATTTGATTTCCGCTTCGCTGCAAGGCGGAGTCAATGTGCGGCGCTGGGATGTGGCGAGCCGCCAGCTGCTCAGCGAAATCAAACTTGGCAGCGATCAACATGGGCGACCTGTCCGTCAAGGGACGATCCGACTGTCAGCTGACGGAAGTCGAGCGATCGCAGTGACGGACGCGTATGTCGGCGTGTGGGACACGTCAACAGGCGAATTGTTGCGGCAGCTACCACTTCCCCAGAAGCAGTGGGAATACGACACCGTCCGTTGTCTCGATTCTTCGAAGGACGGTTCCGTGATTGTGGCGGGGCTGGGAACAAGCTACAGCAGAACGACGCAGGTCTATCCCAGCTACGGCATCGCCTGGGACGCGCGATCGGGAGCCGTGTTGTCTACTTTCGAGCAAGAGACGGGCTATGAAGTGTGTGACGTGGCAGTTACTGCCGATGGCCGGCGGTTTGCCACGTGCAGCGACGGGAATCGCGTGTGTCTGTGGGAAGCGCGCTCCGGCAAGCTGCTGGGCAATTACTCGAAGTTTGCTCACGATTGGAAGAGTCCCGAGCCGGACTTGATCAAAAATAATCTCGTGCGTGGAATTGATCTTTCGCCGGACGGCCAGCTCTTGGCGATCGTCGGTACGTTCGGCATCCGCCTTGTTGATACTACCTCCGGCAACTTGGTGCACACCATAAACGCCCCTGTCAGCATAGGTCTTGGCGATGTCGTCTTGTCCTCTGACGGGCAGTATCTGGCTCGATTCGGTTCGCGGCGCGGTCGTCACGACCCAGATTCAGTTCTGGTTTGGTCACTGGAAAAGGGCGAGCAATTGAGTGCAGTTGTCACGCCGGCTACCGTCGCTCGCTTCTCGAGCAGCGGCCGCCAGTTGGCCGTGGGCGAGTCGGATTTTTATGAAGCCATTTCCATCTGGCCGATGGCGGTGGGAAAAAGGCTGGGCCCGCTCCCGCCGCCTGACAGAATCCTGCGAATCAATCGCGTGGAAGAGAACACGCATCGTCGCGGTGAGTCGGCGGCCGAGGTCGCCAGGCGGTGGCAATTGAGATGGGGGCCAGCGCAGCATGGGCTGCAATACGGCATCGCGCTGACCAGCGCAGGCAATCGGTTTCACATAGACCAGCGCGTGCCGATGGTGGTCTTTCTCAAGAACACAAGCGAACAGCCGTTGCAGTTCGACTTCCGACCCGACATGTTCGGCAACCCGCCGCGTGTGACTTCTGCGGATGGTAAGCCGGCCGAGCTCGCCAGGCGCGATCTGCTGGGGCAAGTCGCACGTTATCGCGACAAGTTAGAACCGGGCGAACTGTTCGGGCCGCTGTATCTGAACTTTGGTCTGGGCGAGAATCCTCGACCCAGGACGCAAGAATGGACTCCCCATTGGGGCACGCCGACACCGGGTGTCTATAACCTGACTCATCGAGCGCCCATCTACTTTGCCGACCCGAAAGCAACTGGCGATACGACCGGTCCAGATTGGCTACAGGGAACGCTGCAAACCGGCTCGCTTGAATTTGAGATCGTGGATGCTCGCGGCGGTGACGATGAGGACGCTGCTCCAGATAGGCCGGGGCCAAGGCCCTTATCTGCCGATGAGGACGGTATAAGGAAGACTGCAGACGAACAAATGCAATCCAACCTTCCCTGGCGAGCACGGGGGAAAGTTGTCGACGGCGACGGCAAACCGCTGGCCGGCGTTACGGTGCGAGCAGCAACCGGAATCGGCACGCTTCACGGCGGCGGCAGTGGGGGCACTGATGAGGACGGCCGGTACGACTTTCGATTCGGCATGGGGATTATGTTCGGCCGTGGTGATGACGGCACACTGTCACCACAAACGCAGTACGCATTGATCTCCGCTCGACTGGACGATCACTTCGAACAGAACTTCAGCCGCCACGGCAACGGCGTTGCAAGTCTGGAACCGGTGTCTGCAGAAGACGCAGAGAAGTGGGGTGTCGAGCCAGACCAGGTGTGTCTGCCGGACAAGCCACGAGAAGTGAACTTTGTGATGCTACCAGCCGCAAAGGTCTCCGGCGTACTGATCGGTGAAGACGACCAGCCGCTGAAGAACTATTCCGTTTCGCTGACCGGTGAAAAGCTTCCGCCCGGGTCGTCCGTGCTGGCCCAAGTTCGTACCGATGGAAACGGCCGCTTCGAGATCACCGAAATCCCCACGACGATTCTATATCAGTTCGAAGTCCGCAAGCCGCGTTCTGAACTGAAGCCGCCGTGGGACGACTCCTGGGCCAGTCCGCCGCTGACGTTTGTAGATCCTGGCGACAACGATCTGCGGACCACGCTGAAGTCACCGCTGGCAATAACGGACCACCTTACTGTGAAATCGTTGCGGCTGAAGATCGTCGGTTCTGGCGTTCACGGCAAGGCAGCCACGCAACGAGCGACTCAGCAGCCACTGGAGCTGCCGTCCAATGGAACGACACTGTCTGCCACCGGAATCTCGCTCGATGAGTGGACGCTCAGACTGAGCAACGAAGACGACAGGAAACAACAAGCACCTGCGAATGGAACCCCCCAGCCTTAAGAAGTGGGCTTTTCCGCGCTAAGCGAAGGCGGCCTGCGTACGGTTTTCACCGATGGAAAGGATATTTCCGGGTTATGAAGCCGGCAATCCGATTCCCGATTGTCATGTTGAGTACTCGGCAGCTATCGTCACCAAACAGATCAACAACAAGGGACGTTTCGATACGAGTTTCGCCCGGCACAGCAGTTTGGGCCGAAAGCGCATCATCCCGAATATCTGCCCTTGATCAATTCGGCGAGCGCGCACGGTGAGAGCAACTTGGCGTGGTTGAACAATTTCGCGATTTTGCCACGTGTCGATTCCACCTCACGCACGAAGGGCGATTTGCTTCGACGCACGGGTGGGTTCCGGAAGGGGCAAATTCGCGACCCACTACGGACAATCCCATCGCGTCCGACATGGTACAATATTGGCGTGGACAAAGGAGCTGAATATGATCCAAGTTGTCGTAGAATCCCATGTTGCAGACCAGATTCGCCGTGCCGAGGGTCAAGTTGAATTGGTGGACGACCAAGGCAATCGTATTGGCGTTGTTCGTCGGCCACCAACGGAAGATGACATTAGGTTCGCCAAGTCACGAATTGGGAGCAAGGGACCAAAGGTCACTGTCGATGAACTAATCACTAAGGTGAAGGCGTTGTGACCTACGACGTCGTTCTGTCGATGGATGCGGTGGAAGACGTGTTGCGAATTACCATGGTGAGCGGCTCGAAAACGGAAGTCGTGGCTGCATCGAAGCGGATACAAGATGCCTTGCGATCAGATCCGTCCGCCGCTGGAGAGCATCTGAGTGAGGGATTGTACTTCGTTGATCGCGACCCATTGCGGGCGTTCTTCACGATCGACGTCGATGAGCTGTTGGTCGAAATCGTCAACGTCAAACAAGTGTGACCTGGTCGGCTAACGTTGGCGTAGGACAGGGCAGCTCCGGGCGAGTCCATCGTATCGCCTACCCATTGGACGGCCTGCTCTGCTTTGGCCGCGCCACCCGCCCAGTGCCGTTTCGAACTGAGGCCAGTCACTTTAGAGTGCTCACGGCAGCTGCGCGACCTCGTGCGCGAACTGCATTCTTCAGCGCGCCGAGGTGGCGCCCACCGCGTGCGCGAACTGCGCGCAGTTGGATGCGTCGAGGAAAGACACCCGTGCGTCGAAGCAAATTGCCGTTCGTGCACCGGGTGGAATCGTTCCACGCGTCGAAACTTTGCCTCTCTGCCAGCCGGCCGGTATCAAAATGAGGACACTCCCACGGGCCACCTGGCACAGTTGGATTGGTGCGGCAAAGCCCGCCGCCGCTTGATGCCAGAATGGGGCGGTCGTTGCCAATAAACCCGGCCCGCTGAGGACGCGTCGGCCGATGAATTCGATGCGTCCAAGCGATTTGCTGAATCTTCATCGGTCGGCTTGGCCGATGCACGGGGGCTGCCTCGACGGCTGGTACATTCGGCGCTTTCACCCGTTCTTGCCGGAAAGTTGCCAGATGGCTTCGGGAAAATCGCATTTAGTCCCGAAGGGACGACCCGACGACAGCCCAGGGTGGAGCCGTGTGAGCGCCAGCGAAGGCAGGCGCAACCCTGGGTATGATGTGGGCACTTCCATCGTGAAACCCCGAAGGGGTGACTCTAACGGAAGAGGCGCAGAGTTATGCCACAATCGTTATCGAAGGTCATCATCCATATCATCTATAGCACGAAGGACCGCAAACCGTTCCTGCAAAGTAAGGAGTTGAGAGACGAGTTGTATGCGTACAAAGCCGCCGTTCTGGACTCGTCCGCGGTCCTCATCAATGGTATGCCCGACCACGTGCATGTCCTATGCTTGCTATCCCGGAAGTGTCCGATTGCGGACCTCGTGCGTGTCTCGAAGGCGGAGACCTCGAAGTGGGTTAAGCGGCAAGGCCCAAGCCGATCAGGATTTCAGTGGCAAAGCGGCTACGGAGCGTTCTCGGTGAGTGAATCCAACGTCGAGCAGGTTCGACAATACATCGCCAATCAGGAGCGTCACCATGCGAGGCGGTCGTTCCAGGATGAGTTCCGTGAAATCTGCCGCCGCCACGGTGTGGAACTCGATGAAGGATACGTTTGGGATTGATGCCGAACCAGGGGTCGTGGTGTTGGGGCCACCCCTTCGGGGTTTCCAATCACCTTTGAACTTTCATTTCCCAGGGTTCCGCACCGCTCGCTTCACTCGCGATGCTTCACCCTGGGCTGACCTAGCGCCGCCACTTCGTGGCTGAGCCAATTGCGCCGTTCGACGCTCTGTGATCCTGTCCAACACCCACTTCCGATCGGCCACGCAACTCCATCTGGTAGTCCGGCGCGCAGTCAAACCGATATGACGGAGAACCTGCCTCGACAGTCGTGAACCGGAACGTCGCAAGTCGCGTCGGTCAGATAGGCCGATGCAGTTTCGGCCTTTGCCTCCGACGCGTCAGCGTGAAACTCCGACGCTGGTTGAAACGTGTTAGCAACTTGCGGAATCAGCTTCGGCCCTGCGTGAAAATAGGGTCTGCATCGGCTATTCTGAAGACGCGCAATGCGTGCTGTTTGGTCACGAATTCTACCCCGTTTGTCCCCGGAATAATCGAGGCACACCAATGAGGCTACAGGCTGCCGTTGTCGTTGTTTGTCTATTCTCGTCGAGCACTGGGTCTGCCCAAGAAGACACTGAGCAGAAGCAACCCGAGTTCAAGGTGGAAACGGTTAAACCACAAGCGGTAATGTCCATTCGCTTTAAAGTAGCTGCCAACTCGCAAAAAATCATCGCAAAGTTCGGCCAGTCCATGGGCGCGGTGTTCCAGCACCTAAAGGAGAATGGAGTGCAACCTTCTGGCCCGCCATTCGGTCGTTATCACGCTCACAACGAAAATGAAATTGACCTTGAAATTGGTTTCCCGGTTGCAAAAGCAGTCGATGCCAAGGGCGACATCAAGGCAAGCGAATTGCCAGGTGGCAGGGTCGTAACCACAGTACATGTTGGTCCCTTCACTCAACTAAGCAAGCTTCACAAGGCGATTCAAGAGCATGTTCGCAAGAATGGGCTGGAGCCAAGAGGCGGGCTGTGGGAATCTCTATTGGTTGGCCCCTACCAGGAGAAGGACCCGCAGAAATACAAGACAAAGCTGTACCTTCCGGTGCAGGACACCAGACTCGACGATGCAGCTTCGGACTCGAAACAGAGTTCTCCGTAGCGTGGCTTTTGGTGCGGTCGTCGTCAGATGGGACGACCTTGCTAAGAAAGAACGTTCCCGAAAGTGCGTCGGCAAACTGACCGATGCACTCTCGCACTTTGGCGTCGTGCCTTCAGCGTGAAACTGGTATGCGTGTTCGGGTGCCTGCGGAGCGGCCAATTTCGGCGCACGAACGGGCGCCGTCCGAGCACGTGAGCGCGAGTTACCGAAATCCCGTTCGCGCAACGGGTGGAGTCGACACGTCACAGCCAAGCCCGGCGCGGGGGAATCAAAGTGAGGACACCGGCCCGCTAGTGGGAAGCCGGGACAAGTACCGCCGCTTGATGCTAAAACTGGAGTGGTAGGCGCCAGTAACGGCTTCGCCGTAGATCCCCAGGGGCGAACGGTCATTTCTTGCGGCTTCTGTGGGATTTTTCCGGCGCCTTCTTCTTCGCCGATTTTTTCGTGCTCACCAACCTCGTGTCCATTTTCCTAGCACCTGTTGAGGGCTGAACATCAGCTCGAGGACCAACACCGATTTCCGGGATGTGAACGTTTAGCGCCGCGTAGATGTAAAAGTCGACGTCGGAAGCTTCATTCCCGAAGTAGCCCCACTCGCAGTATTCGCATGAGTGGAGGTGTCCGGCCGCCGGCAACTCTGAGTCGGTTCCAGTGTCCACGCCACGCAGCACGACGCCGCCGGACGACGATGGCGGAGGCTCCAGCCAGGTGACGCCGAAATCCCCCACCTTTTCCGAACTCTCACCGCAGATTGGCAACGCGGATTCGAGGTCCGACAACTCCATTTGCGATTTCATTCGCGACTTTTCTTGGCGAGTAGGAAAACGCTCGAGCTGCCACGTTTCATCGACACAGGTTTCGAACAGATAGGGCGCGAAAGTTACATCTAGTCCAGCCTGCAGCGCCGTCGCCGCAACTAGTTGATCGCGTCCTTTGAGCGTAGTCACGGAACGCTGGTCAAGCTGCGTCTGCTTCACCTGAAAGCGGGCGTCCTGATGGTACAAGTGACAGCAGGGATAGCCGACGATGCCGCCCTGAGGTAGGAACGTGGCATCGGCCAGCAGTGACTGCCAGGCTTCTAGAATCGTGGAAGCCAGACCTTCATCCGCGACCGTGGGCGGCGGTTCGCTCTTGGCGTTGCGACGCAGCAGATAAGTGACCGTTACCCGTGCCCCCATGCCAACTCTTTCGATCTGATGATCCACGTCACCGAAAAACGCAACCCAATGAAGCTGGTTCGCCTTTCGTTGCTTACGGATTGCTGCCCCCCAATCAAATCGCTGCACGACGCCTCGATGAATCAACACGAAGTCGCCTCGCCAAAACTGCGACGGCAAACACACGACCAAGGTGCCGAACATGTCTTGGCCACGCGGCGTGTCCTTGTGTGGCGCAAAGTGGCCGCCCGACGTGTAGACGTTCAGTGCATACAGCTCCGCGATGATTGGAGGCGAGTCGTGCGGCAGCATCTGACGCCGGATCGCATCCAGGATGCCGGCCGCTTCGGGGTCGAAATCCTCGACGGAAAAACCTCCCTTCTCGGCTTTCAACTGCACGGCCTCGCGTACTCTGCGGTCGAAGCGGGTCCGTCGTTTGTCGCCGAACGTCGCCGGTTGGCAACGATCGATCAACGGTTGCAGCACTTTCGCCTGCGCGTAATCATTCTCGGCCCGTTCGACCGTGAACCACGAACTTATCACGAAATACCACAGTGAACGGGTCATCCGGAACGAAGGTCCCAGAGGCCGAAAACGGAGCCTTAACTCCGTGGATCGCCCAGCGCAGTTTCTCCAGTCGACCGCCGTCTTTCACGATCAAATCTCCTTATTCCATTTGCCGGCGTCTTTGCCGATCATTTACCTTTCAAAAAAAGGTCCTCACCTTTTCACTTCTTCTCGGTCTTTGGATTTTAGAGGAAAAGCAACATTTGCACTGGGCCCCTGAAGCGCGAAGCGATTTCGGACCGGACGATCCGACGCAACGCCTTTCGGCGTATGCTTGGCGACGTTCCCGGTACCCCGGGTAGCTGCGGGAGGCGCCGCAGCAACCCGGGGCTAAAAGAGTAACGGCATCTCCGTAGATCCCGGGGTCGACCGGTCATTTGCTGCGGGCGACAGCCAGATGAGCTGCGGTCGGTGGGCACGACCCTTGCGGCTTCGCCAAATCGCCGTACTGACACTGGTGGAATCGCCCGACCACTCGAAACCCTGCATCTCTGCCGAGTGGCGGTATCGAATGAGGATACTCCAACAGCCGGCCTGGCGGTTGGAGGTGTGTGAAAAAAGCCGCGCCGCTTGATCCCAAAATCCGGCGGTCGTTGCCCATAGGCCCGGTCCCTAAAAACGCGTCGGACGATGAAGCAGTGTGAAAGGCCGAGGAGAGTTGGCGGCGACCGTTAAGGGTGACGGTGCTATTGAATGAGATCTCCGGACGGCTGATGATGTAGTGGCTGATCGGTAGCGAGTCTCGCGGGGAGTCGACCGGTAGCACGCTGACTCCGGCGTGCGATTTGACGGACCTTCGTTGGCATCGTGTCCGTCATGGCAGTTGAAATCACCGGCGTTTACCCGAAACGGAGCAGTCAGCAGACCAACAGAAATGCGCCTTCCCGAAGCGAAAGTCAAAGCGGCCATCCAACGTTCGGAGGAAGAGGTTCGCCTCACCGCCCTCCGATTTTTCACGGACTCTCCGACTGACGACCGCACGGTCATGCCCCTGGTCATTCAGGCAGTCGAGTTCTACGGCATCGAGGCCGCCTTTCGAGTGCTACGTGAGGCCGACAATCTCCCTCAGACGGATTCCACCGCGGAATGGCTCGTAGGCCAGCTGCACCGCGCGGATCTCGATCCCCGCGACGTCCATGATGACAACTACTGCTCTGCCATTTCTTTGATTTTGTGCGACCTGGGCAGCGACCTACTCCCACGCTGGTACGACCGGATCCATCAGGCCCCACTTTTTTCAAACCAGCTTAAGCGGCGGCTTGCCGACGGTATGACAGCATCATCCTGGAGCTGGCAGGATGTCTGGGCAAGGTTCCTGTCGTGTGTTGACGAACTGAGCCGCAAGACCAAATGGTCAAGTGCAGAGCACATACGGATTCACCGACTGGGTGAACTGCTAGCGCGACATCCAAGAGCCGAGCGAAAGATCCTTAGCTTGCTGCAGCGGAAGTTGCCGAACATCACTCCTGACTTAGCTGGCTGGATCGACCAGGACGTGGTGCGGATCGCTGGATTGATGCGGCTCGAGGCGGCCATTCCGCAAATCATTGAACGTGCTCACCTCGCCGACGAGAATACCGCAGATAACTGCGGGCAGGCACTGGGCCGGATCGGAACGGACCAAGTCGTCACAGCCATCGCCAGCGACTGGGAATGTGGCGACTTCGATTTTCGTATGATCATGTGCGAAGCCCTGAAGATGGTCCACTCCGATCTTTGCGTCGCAACTTGCCTCCGTTTTCTGCACGAGGAGCGAGACGCCGAGACCCGGGTCGAACTCGGCTACGCTTTGCTCAATCACTTCTCTTTCGATGCTATCGAGCCCATCCGCCAGCTGGTCCAGGGGGACCTGGAACACCTAGACCCCGAAGAAGCAGGTCTGCGGTTTTTGCTGGTGGTTGTGGCGATGATCATGGACGTGCGGTTTCCGGAGTTCGACACCTGGCAACGGCAAGCCATCGCCGCTGACTGGGGTGCCTATGGCTTGGAAGTCAGCCGGATTTCGGAAAACCTCGGGGAGTAGGGAACTCAGTCAGCCAGTGGTTGCCCGCCCACAATCATTGTGCGGGCCGCGATGAGTCAAATCGCAAGTTACAACCGCGGAAACGATTCGCCCCGTGTCAGAGTGAAGCTCGATGTTGAACTCTTGTTGACGATCACTCATCGAACGTGAGCAGCTAACGCGAAGCCAGAGGTTGCCGGTGTTGACTTGCTGGTGACTAACGCTGAGCGTCACCTTCGCGTATTCTATCACATCTCGCATCAAGCCGACCGATGCGCCGGACTCGCACATGAATCTCGGAGTTTCGCCGCACGAACCGCCGCCGTTCAAGCACATTCGCGTGACTTAGCAAATCACCCTTCCTGCTTGAAGTGGAATCGACCGCGGTTTCGGCCAGCAGTTGATAGACGCCCCTTGATGGAGGAAATGGCTACCGCTCGGGACGGCGACTTGACTCGGATTGTTGAACCCGACAAATCACGTTAGAACTTCCCATGACGCTGTTGGTATCAAGGATCGTGATCGAGAATCGCCATCAAGGAGGTGCGCCTAATGACCGGCCAAGGAGTATCACTTGTCGAGCGCTTGTGCGAGGCAAAGTCCCCTCTCGAACTGGTTGACTGGGAAGGCCGAGACGGTTACTACGTGGCGGCGTGTCGGGTTTCGGTTGCAGATGTCCCGGGTTTGATCGAAATTGCGCGAAAATGGGACGATTTGGACTGGCCGAGAGAAGCGGACCCCCCGGACATCGACCAGGAAGATGCCGAATTATTACCCGTCACTGCCTGGAGGACCCTGGCTGACTTGAAGGCGGATGCGGCGGTGGAACCGCTGATCGATATGCTGCGCGAGTCGGACGACGAGTTCGACGACTGGGTGTCGGACGAGCTGCCGCACGTTTTTGGCAAGATCGGGGAATCCGCTGTCCAGGGCCTGACTCGCCTGGCGAGCGATGCCCGAGAGCAGGACTTCGTTCGCTCTATTGCGGCACGCGGGTTGCGTGCCGTGGCCGACTATCACACAAGCACCCGAGATCGGATTGTCGCGTGCCTCACGGAGCTGATGGCCGCCACCACCGAGGGCCATCTCGAATTCAACACGATGTTGCTCGTCGACCTAGTCGAGTTGCGGGCCATTGAGGCAGCCGAGTCGATCGAGCGGGCATTCGCAGGCGACCTAGTTGATGTTGGCATGTTGGGCGACTGGGAAGTTGTCCGAGGGAAGTTGGGCGTGGAAGGTCTCGGGCTTAAGATGCCCGCGCATCCTCACAATTCCATCGAACGACTTCGAACACAGATGGGCATCGGCATCTTCTCGGATCGGCCCATCTTCGCGCGTGACGAGATCGACCACGACGCCGAGGAAGGCTACTACGAGCGAGCGCACGACGCATTTTCCAAGTCGACCGAAGCTCAACGAGTTGTCGACCGCTGCGGTGGCTTGGGGTGGTATCGCATGCTCCTCGAATTCGGCCTCAACGATCTCGGCGAGACCGTCGACGCGATGACGCTCGGAAGTGTCACTGAGTTTGTTCTCGACTACATTCCACGTAAGGTCTCGACACAGCCGGATGCGGCGGACGCGATTGTCTGTGAACTCGCGATGTTCTGGGAGTACCTCAACCGCGTTTACGAGTTGCCCGAGGCGAAATTGATCATCGAGTGGCTCAGCGCCGAAGGCATGGTCGCCCGGCTGAAGACTGAGTTATCCGATACTTCGAATTACGGCATGGCCAAGTCAATGGTCATGCTGGGGAACAAAGCCGGTTACGACATGTCGTCGGAAGCGGGACTTAGCGAGTTCATGATGGCCTACAACCGGTCGTTGCTCTCGGACAAGCATTCCGTGGCGAAGGCACCCGTTGACCGGGAGCACCGAGTTGGCCGCAACGATCCCTGTCCCTGTGGAAGCGGAAAGAAATTCAAGAAATGCTGCCGCTGAGTGCCGGAGTACCGTTCGACCTGCTCACCATCGCACGCCACATCTCCAACAAGGCGCCCATGCTAGGTAGCTCTTCCCAGGGCTGGCGGCGTCTATCAGCAGATCCTGGAAAGTGCAGTTGCGACACAGGGTGAGAAAGGCCCGTGCGTCGGAGCAAATCGCCCTCGTGCAACTGGAATCGCCAGGAGCCGCTGTGGATTGGACCGGTTGGCACGCCGGTCGGAGATTCTGGCCTCTCGATCGCTGGCCCACCCCCTCGCATCGCCTTTCCTGAATTCTCGGATTAATCTGAGACAGATCGACGCGGAACGTCGCATGTCATTTTGGAGGCGGAATCTGGAAACCGGTCGCCAGATTTACACGTGGCCCGCGCACGGTCGTGGTCGCGATCAGTACGGAAATGGAGTCACGGATCTTCTGATGGACCCAGATGGTAGTACGCTGTACTCGGCTGGGAGTGATGGCCGTGTCAAAGCTTGGGAATCCATTCGCCCTTCGGCAGATCTTGTGGAGAAACGCCAGCTGGTTGCCCAGGCGCGCAAGGCGCTCGACCGCTCTACCGGGGCTTACCCCTCCGATCAGCTTCTCGCGGAGTTGCGGCAGGATACGTCCATTCCTTCGGCGGCGCTCTCGTACGCCCTTCAAATTGCGGATGCCCGCGGAGACCTCATTCAGCGCAAGAACGATGTAGACGCGATCGGCGATGAACTTACCGCTGTCAATCTCAGCCCGGATTGGCTCGAGCAAATTCGAACCCAGAATCAGATCTTCCTTCGCGCAGCGGACCAGCTTGTCGAAGCGATCGAGGCGAGCGTGGGAACTCGGCTCGACCGCATTAGTGAAGATGATTTTGACGCGGCAGGCTGGCTGGTGCAGGCCAATGAACTGGTCAAGCTGCCCGTCGGTGATACCCAAATGCAACGGTTGTTGGCTGAGCTGTTGGACAGGTACCCCGAATCGGCCCTGGCTTACCATCTACGAGCTTCACTGTACGCTTCTCGCAGCCAATGGGGGGATGCCAGTCGGGAACTGGAGATGGCCATTCAACTCTCCCTACCGGATTCGCAATTGCGGATTGGGCTTCTTTGTCAACTTGGCCTGCTCCGCTTGTACACGAGAGAAGAGGAGAAGGTAAAACAGATCCGCAACGAGCTGCTGTCAGCACCAGAGGACGGTCTTCCACCCCGAATTCAATTGCGACTGGCGCGATTCCACCTTCTCGGCCAACCGGACTCCTCGGAGTTGGAACGGGCGGCGACGCTTGTCCAAGCGATACCCGAGGAGACTTTGGAACTGGCTGAGTTACCTTGGCTGGGGATCGCCCGCGCCCGCCTGGCTGCTCTGGAGGGTGACCCAGCTCGGGCGCTGAGCGTCATCGAGCCTGTGCTCGAGTCGATTCCTGATGGACCCTATGGAAACTATGCTCGCGTTGCCGCGTTTTATTGCCGAGGAACGGCAGCGAAGCGCACGAACAATCGGGAGTTGGAGAAGAAGTCCTGGGGTGGCGTTGGTTTTGTCCAGATGGTGCAGCCGTTCACACACCCCAACACCAAGACCCGGCATCGATCATGGGAAGACTGGTTGTGTTCGGTCCTGGCCGGCCGGGCAGCGGGCCGAGAGGATTAACCCGAATTATTCATGAGCGATCTGCTGCGAGGTCGTAAGTCCATCCGTGGCGTCGTCATGCTTCACGATTCTCCCTCGACGTATTGCTTCAATACGCCTGCGGAAGAATTGCTCGCCTTCCTTGCCACGAACGTACTTACAACCTCTCGCGACGATCTTCATGAATAATCCGGGTTAAAGCAGGTGTCCTCGGAAACCCGCCGAATTGGGTAGAATGGTCCGGACGGGGTCCGATAGCTGCACAGTAAAATCGAAGGCTTGTCGGGACTAGCAGCCTGTTGATTTTCTCAACGGGCTGCCACATCACAGGGATGTGATGCCAAATCAGCGACGTAAGTCGTTGATTTGCGAGCCGCGAAGAACTCTGTTCTGAGCCTGGTGAGGTTGAAAAACGCCAGGAAGGCGTTTTTCAACAGGCAGCTAGCCGAATCGCCATCCTTCGAGATGATCGGAGCGCGTGAACAGGGATCACGGTGCTTGGCTCGGCAGCACGCTTCGATTGGCACGACGGCTGTTGTCGCTGGACTAAGCGCGTAACGCTGCTAGCGGAGGGCAGTCAGCACCAGTCAGCTCTTCATCCTTCGCACTCTGAGCGGAACCGCGTCGCCGCTATGGAAAAAATGTCTTCTATTGATGTTCCTCTACCGCAGATATCGTGTCTAGTTCGCCGCACAGGTTGAAGGCTTTCATTGCTTCCGTCGTCGCAATGTAGGTGATGTAGTGGTAGTTGCCGCGGTAGAGCGAGTGCATCCACCAGCGGCCGCTTTCACGCTGTTCTCTCTTCAGCCACGCCAGTCCTTCCTGGATGCGAGGGTCTGATACGGGGACATTATTCTGACGCATCAGCACGATGGCCAGCGCGGTCATGTACGGGTCGCTCTCCGGCTTGTCGGCATCCGGCAGGTTCTTGATGAGGTCTAGTACGGTACGACTCATTTCGAAGTGCCAATCGTCCACCGGCGACATGTCGCGCGTGCTCCATCCGCCGTCGGCGTGTTGCTTCGAGGAGAGCAGCGCCAACCCCGCGTCGCGATCAGACTGGGACACCAAGTCCGGCAAGTAGTGGGCTAATTGTAGTTTCAGTACGCGGTCAAAGTCGTTCTTTGGCGGAGCAGTGCGGAGCCACTCCTTCAGTCTCTCGACGCGACCGAGCAGCGCCTCGTCCTTCAGCCCCGCGAGCCAACCCGGAGCGCTGGTAATGGCACGAGCGGCTTGCAGTGAAAGTTCAAAATCTGTCGTGATGTGCGGAATCTCGACCTCGCCATGGCTGACGAAAGCGCCATTCTTCGATTGACGCGCAAACATGTCGCGCAGCGACCGATCTGTCGCCTCGGAGAGTTCGCCGGTGATGTGCCGATCCCACTCGGCCAACCCGACACTGCGCCAGACACTGGAGAACGCCCCTGGATAGTACTTGTGCCCATTCTTGTCGGCCTCCTTCACTGCGCGGATCTTCCGTGGCACAGCCTTCACGAAGCTCGCCCGCACTTTGTCGCTCGGCTTTCCGAACTGCCGCGACCACGCGGTGTATTCGGTCAAGTAGGGCCCTGTGGTATGGCAATTCACGCAAGACCGCCCGCGAACCCAGCTCAGTGCCCCGACTTCCAAATACCTCGCCGCCGCCAGCACCGATTCCGGGCCGAACGTCTTCACACGCGGTTCATTCGCCGTGGGGATGCTGACTCGAACGTCGTCGAGCTGATATTGAAAGGCAGGCTCTCGAGAATTCTGTCCGTAGGCGGCAGCGGCTACGGCGAATGTCATTATCGCCGCCGGGCAGACAAGACAGGGGATGGAGCAAGGAGAAAGACCAAAGCGACCTCGGGGAGGTATGTTCATACTAATTTCCTTCCACGCGGGGTGATTGGTGACACAGCTACGGAGTCACACCGAAATCGAGGTCGTCGTCAGCAAGCAAGTCGACAACCACTGCCACCGAGTGAGAGTAGAGTTGTCGCTCTGCCCCAAGTAGTATGCCATGTCCGCCGGGAGTGTGGTACAGGAATCCCTCACTAGTCGGAATATCAAGTTTGGACTGTACGCCCACCATTGTAAAACCACCCCCGCTGACCATGAATCGCGAACCCTAGAGCCGCCAAAGTGTCAGTCCTATGGGGTGAGAAGTTGTGTGTCACCATGACTCCGCACCCCGAGGTCCATCATGTCTGGCCGCTCCTTCGGCTACGCCCGTGTCTCCACGGACGACCAGGATCTAGCGCTCCAACTGGAGGCGCTGACCAATCAAGGGATTCCGCAATCTCAAATCTTCAAGGACAAGCTGTCGGGAGCGAGATGCGATGGGCCCGGCTTGTTGAAATGCCTGGACACGCTCGAAAGTGGCGATGTGCTCGTCGTCTGGCGACTCGATCGACTCGGCCGCGACGCGGCAGCGAGGACTCATCTTTCTGTCCCAATTTTTCTGTCATTCATAACCGCACTCACGGATCCTATTTGCGACAGAAAGATTGGGACAGAAAAATCCGACCGGCTGCAGAGAGGAGGCGCAACGTCGGACCGGCGAACCAACTCGGGCTCATCTCCGCTGAAGCTGTTTCTTCCTGGGAATAAGGCGCCCAGATTGGAGGTGCTGCGATAGCCCGCCCGTAGCTTGACGAACGAGTAGCTACTGCACGCATGGCAGGACAATCAGCGTTTGTACTAACGACAAACCAATGCTCGCCAGAATTGCCCGTCGAGACCAACCACCGCCGCGCCTCGATGCCACCGCGATCAGGATAGGAAAGGCGAACGACGAGTACCAAAACAGCGGAATAAATGGTTCAAGTATCCACAGCTGAACCAGTACATAGAGCGTGAGCGTCGCGAGTACATGCGACCACATGAGCCATCGTACGAGTCGAATGTTGTTCGACATGTCACTGGTTGAAGCTCGCGAGCAGTTCCTCGAGGGCCTCCTCCAGTGGAACGGACAGCAGGTCATTACGGCTGTCCGAGCCGGAGAACTCTGGCAGCCGAGCCATGATGGCGTCGACCGCGGGGCGGAATGCTGTTTCGGAGTGTGGCCCGTCGGAGGGCGAGATCACGAGAGCGGGCGAGGGGACTCGAACCCCCGACATACAGCTTGGGAAGCTGTCACTCTGCCAACTGAGTTACGCCCGCGTAAGGTGCTTTTTCTTGCGACTTCCTCTGGCTTTTCCTTTTCCAGAATTGAGTCGCTCACCTTAGTTCGTCATTTTACTCTTGCCGCTGAAGCCCCGCAAGAAACGGTCTCGAAGATAGCGCGAGTCATGAACGGTACTCCGAATCAACGCAAATGGCGACCGCGATTCACCAGCCGAGCATTGCTGATGCTGACGCTGCTGGTTGCCCTGCTTCTCGCCTGGCGTTGGTCTGTGCAGGATTCGGCGATGCGCCTGGCTCACCAGGCAAATCGGTTGAGATACGCCGGGCGCGAAGAACTCGATGACCGAACGCAACTGAAGCGGGATAAGGCGAGGGGACTTTGGAACGCCGAATTTGATGGAGCGTACTTGCGCGGCGTGACGATCGCCAGTCCAACCAATGCGTTTCAACGGGCCTCAGTCAAGAATTGCGATCTGGAAAACGCAAAACTACAGGGAGGTGCTGCCGCTTTTCAGTTTGCTCAGTTTGACGACTGAAACCTCACGAACGCCACACTGACAGGCGGCGGCGCGTCGTTCCAGGGGGCAACTTTTGTCGGTGCTGATCTCACCGGAGCCACCCTGACGGGCGGCGGCTCTGCGTTTCAAGGATCAACGTTTGAGAACGCCACCCTAGTCAGGGTACGGTTGGTTGGATCATTTCAGGGGGTGAACATCAGGAGGGAGCTCGAACCCGGCAGCAATTGTGTCAAATACCTCATCTCCCACTGCAATTGGGGATTTTGAATTACGAGATGAGTACTTGGGATTCGTTGCCCAAGTCGCTGCCAACGTTGGACAAGCGCCGACGACAAGATCAGTAAACGAAGGGTTTGCGGGAACATCTCTGTCGGCCTGGCGCACACCACCGAAAGCTGGCACCGTTCCGAACTCTCGATGAACTTCGTTCGTACAACTTGGGCGATCATAGCCGGCGCCTCGGCAGCCGATGACGAGGTAAGCCGCTGAGGGACAGAACCAGGGGGATGGATCTGGCCAACTTCGACTCGGTGGAGCCTTGCCATGTTCAACAGCACTCGGCGGTCGCCCAGCCGACAGGGACGATCGGTCTTTCATCACCCACGGCACATCCTTCAACGCATCCTGTCGCTGGAGCCGCTCGAAGATCGGCGGCTGTTGTCGGTTACACGCTTGGACGATCCGCAGGCATCTATCGGGGACGTCCATGATTTTGAGGTGACGTCGGACGGGCAGTTCGGTGTCTACCGTGCCGACGATGGGCCTGACTTCTATCGCCAGCTGTATAGTACCCATTTCGCATCGGGAGAAGTGTCCCGTCTAACCGAGGGGCTGCCCGAAGGCGCCGCGGTGCTTGATTTCAAAGTCAGCGCGGACGGCCGCGTTGCCGTGTTCAGGGTGACCAGGGGATTAGAGTTTCCGATTGAACTCTACAGCGTCCCCGTCGGCGGTGGCGAAATGACAAAGCTGAACGGGCAACTCGTCGACGGGGGCGATGTGGAGACGGCATGGGACCGTCACCCATTGAAGTACGACATCAGCCCCGATAGCTCCCGCGTTGTTTACGTAGCTG
Source organism: Pirellulaceae bacterium (assembly GCA_965223305.1). GTDB lineage: Bacteria > Planctomycetota > Planctomycetia > Pirellulales > Pirellulaceae > CBDCWT01. The sequence goes on from CBDCWT010000046.1 coordinate 105,669, forward strand.
ACCAAGACGTCGATCAGGTTTTTGAACTCTACAGTGTCCCTATCGCGGGAGGCCCATCGACGAAGCTGAACGGGCAACTGGTCGCGGGAGGCACTTTCTGGTGGCGATTTGAAATCAGTTCGGACAGCAGTCGCGTTGTCTATATGGCCGCTCAAGATACCGACCGTGTTTTAGAGCTGTACAGCGTTCCCATCGCGGGAGGCCCCACGATCAAGCTGAACGAGGCTCTAAGCGGGGGACGCGATGTCTGGGAATTCCACATCAGTCCCGATGGAAGCCGCGTCGTCTACCAGGCAGATCAGGACACCGATCAAGTACGTGAGCTATACAGCGTCGCGATCACAGGTGGCGGTGTCACAAGACTCAATGATGAGCTTGTATTGAACGGAAATGTGGACGACTCGTTTGAGATCAGCGCCGACAGTAGTCGTGTGGTCTATCTGGCCGATCAAGAGACGGACGAGGTCAAGGAGCTATACAGTGTACCGATCACGGGCGGGGTTGTCACAAAGCTCAATGATGAGCTTGTATTGAACGGCGATGTTGACGACCAATTCGCAATCAGCCCCGATAGCAGTTTTGTCGTGTATCTGGCCGATCAAGAGATGGACGAGGTCGAGGAGCTATACAGTGTGCCGATTGGTGGCGGCACTGCAGCGAAGTTGAACGGCCCGTTGGCAGACGAGGGCGATGTGTTCTGGTGGTATCAGCTGAGCCCAGACAGCACGCGGGTCGTCTACGCGGCTGACCAAGAGATCGATGGTGCCCTGGAACTCTACAGCGTTCCGATTGATGGCGGCACTGCAATCAAACTCAACGGCCCTCTTCCCAAAGGGGGCTCCACAAGCTGGCCGCGAATCAGCCCGGACGGCAGTCGTGTCGCCTATGTCGCGGATCAAGACACGGACGGGGTTGCAGAGCTGTACAGTGTGCCGCTGGCTGGCGGCGAATCAATCAAGTTGAATTCGCAGCTCGTATCCGGCGGTGATGTGAAAACGCTTCCGACTGTTGGCGGTTCCCCCTTTCAGTTTGATCCCGATGGCACGCAGATCATCTATTTGGCTGACCAAGACACGAATAACGCGGTTGAACTGTACAGCGTCTCGGTTGCCGGAGTGGACTCGCTCAAGCGGAGTGGCCCCTTGGAAACGCTGGGAGGAGACATCTCGAACTTCCAACTAAGTTCCAACGGCCTTTTCGCTGTCTACCTCGCCGATCACGAAACGGAGGGCGTTACGGAGCTCTTCAGCGTAGCAGTAGCGACAGGGAAAGTGACAAAGCTGAACGGTCCACTGGTTGAATTCGGCCAAGTCCGCGCGATTCAAATCAGCCCAGACAGCAGATATGTGGTCTATCGCGCCGACCAGGATGAGGTCGGAGTGATGGAACTTTTTAGCGTTCCAATCGCGGGTGGCGACTGGACCAAGTTAAGCGACCAGATTGTGGTCAGCGGTGATGTAGCCGAGTTCCAGATTAGCTCGGACGGCAGACGAGTCGTGTATCGAGCAGATCAGCACGAAGACGAGGTATTCGAGCTGTTTAGTGCGTCCCTCTCCGGCGGCGGGGTCACGAAACTGAACGATCCTCTCGTCTTCGGCGGTGACGTGCTGCCGGACTTTCAACTCAGCGACGACAGCCGCTATGTTGTGTACCGTGCCGATCAGGACGTGGACGGCCGAACCGAACTGTATAGTGTTCCCATGGAAGGTGGTGGACCTATCAAGCTAAACACTCCGATTGATCGTTTTCGTGCAGTGCGAGCGATCCGAATCAGCCCAGACAGCTCGCACGTGGTGTACTTAGCCGATCAGGACTTTGATTTAGTCAAGGAGCTCTACAGCATACCTATTGCAGGTGGTTCGCCGACCAAGCTGAACAGCCCTTTGGTGGGTGGTGGTGACGTCTTCGACATGCCAGGTCAGCCGCTCGGGTTTCAAATCAGCTCCGACAGCCGCCGCGTCATCTACCTCGCCAACCAGGACTCGCTTCAGGATCTCGAACTCTACAGCGTTGAGATCACTGGGTCCTCGCGCGTAAAGCTCAATGATCCATTGGTGAGCGGCGGTGACGTCGAACCCGATTTTCAGATCAGCCCCGATGGCAGCCGAGTCGTCTTTCGGGCCGATCAGGCTACGGACGAGGTGTTCGAACTGCTGAGCGTCCCAATTGTGGGCGGCACGCCGACGACACTTAATCCGCCACTGGTTGGTGAGGGTGACGTGCTGACCGATTTTGCAATCAGCCAGGACAGCGGCCAAGTAGTGTATCGAGCGGACCAGGCATCGGACGAAGTATTCGAATTGTACAGCGTGCCGTTAGCTGGTGGCGATTCTCTTAGGCTCAACGGTGAGTTGCCAGACGACGGGACCGTCTTGGCTGACTTCAAGATTAGCGAGGACAGTCGGGACGTTGTGTACATCGCCAATCAAGAGAGCGCTGAGCTGTTTGAGCTCTACAGAGCTCCGCTCATCGGAGGCGACTCGGTCAAGGTCAGCGACCCGCTCATTAGTGAAGGCGACGTTCACGGAGGATTCCAGCTAAACTCGGACACCAACGCGGTCGTCTTCCTGGCCGGCGATGTTGTCCGGTCGACTGGTCTCTATGCGGGCACGATCGACGACGGGGGAGGACTGACGGCTTCGCGAATCGTGACTGGCTCTTCGGGCTTCACAGTCGAGTTCAATGCGGACCTCGACGTGAACCGGCTAAATCTGTATGACACTCTGGCCGGCCAACTAGGACCGGCCGACGCTATTCTGAGCGGCGCGGAGAGCGGCGAAGTCTCAGGTTCGCTCATCGTGGACACGTCTCTCCGCGCTGTGACCTTCGTTAGGTCGGGTTCTCCCTTTGCAGCCGACAGTTACACACTCCGTCTACGTAGCGACGCTGACGCCTTTAGATCCGTGAGCGGTCGGCTGCTCGATGGCAACGGCGATGGAGTCGGTGGCGACGACCTCGTGCAGACGTTCACCATTTCGCCGACGGCAGAGCGAGCCCGCATCGTTGCAATGATTGATTTCGTCCGTGGTCCGGGACAAACCGTCAACCTGCCGGCTGGCACAATGAATGGCATTCCCATTTCGATTAGCGACGGCGCGGGAGTCCGATCGATAAGCGTGGGTGTCGAGTTTGACCCGACTCTGCTGACCGTCACCGGAGCTACTGTCGGCGACCAGCTGCCTGCCGGCACGACAGTGAGTGTGGACATAGCCACGGCTGGCCGGGTGACTCTATCGTTTACGAGTCCCGTTGACTTGCCGAGAGGGCCGGTCAATTTCGTGCGCCTGGAAGCGACGGTGCCCGGGAGCGGACCAACCGACGTCTACCGGCGGCAGCACATGTTGCGCATAGACGAAGTCGAGGTTCTGGACAGCGGCAGCGTAGAATTGCCGGCAATCGGCGACGACGCGCTGCACGTGGTCGAATATTTCGGCGACGTCTCAGGAAACGGGCAGATCACGGCCAGCGATGCAGCGCAGGTGGCCCGGGTCGCGGCCGGACTTGACAGTGGTTTTGTCGCGACGCCCCGGTCGGATCCACGCATCGTCTCCGACATCAGCGGCAATGGCAGGATTAACGCGCTGGACGCCGCACTCATCGCGCAGTTCGTGGCCCGGTTGGACGTCCCGGAGATTCCCTCGATTCCCTCGATTCCCGCGGACGTTGCGTCATTCGTGCCGCCGACTGGCGGTGGACAGATGAGTGGAGCGGGGACAAGGCCAGCGGCCGGCGAAGCTACAGGCCGAGTCACGACGATGGAGTTCTCGGCAAATGTGCCGCTGCCGTACGCTGCGGTTGATCGGGCAATGGCCGAGATTCACGACATGGCGGGGGATGATGAGGATGACTTGCGGCGACGAGCGCCGTTGGAAGAAGCTATCACGGAGCTGATGTCACTGTGACGGACCCGCGTGCCGCCGCCCCGGTAACGCCGCATCGTTCACATGGACTTCTCGACGTTCTGCTAATCCCTCATGCAGGCTCCCGCTCAAATCATTCGCCGATCTCGCCGATTCGGTCTATCGACTATTGACCTACCGTGAGTCGATGGAGCACACTCAGTTTCGGTTTAATTCCAGCAAGCCAGAAAAGTTGCTGAAACACTGCGTTGGATTAACCCGAATTATTCATGAGCGATCTGCTGCGAGGTCGTAAGTCCATCCGTGGCTTCGTCATGCTTCACAATTCTCCCTCGACGTATTGCTTCAATACGCCTGCGGAAAAATTGCTCGCCTTCCTTGCCACGAACGTACTGACAACCTCTCGCCACGATCTTCATGAATAATCCGGGTTAAGGTTCTACGGCCGGTCATCCTAGCCTGTTTCACGGTGGCCATTGTTTTCACCGTCATTCCAGCTACGTTCCCTGCACAGGCGGCGGATGCGGTCGGTCGGTCCGTTAGCGATCTGCTGGAACAGCTTGAGGAAATGAACAGCAGTCCAGAACGCTTCAGCGATGAATGGGCGGATCAGCTTCGGCGGATTGTGTTGATCGGCCCAGAGGCCGTTCCGGATTTGGTCCGAGAACTCGATCGCACGTCGAATGATATGATGCTCCGGTGCCTCGGGTTTGTTCTACGGGCCATTGGCGACCAGCGCGCCATTCCAGCGTTGATACGCTCGATCCCCAAGACGCTGCGGCCACCTGGCTCAGATATGGATGCTTGGAGCACCTTGTTGCGAGCTTCGCAATACTGTTGTTTACCCAACCACCGACAAAGCATGGCGAAGTCACAACCGCTGTATTTGATGACACCTGCGGCAACCTGATTCAGATACTACAGCAACATTAGCTTGAAGACAGACATGCTCATCAGTCACGGGAGCGAAGGAGCGTCCAAGACGAATCGGCGGAATATCCTCCGCCTCGGGTCCGCTTCATTTGCGTTTCCGTTGCTCGCCATCCTTGATGTTGGCTGCACGTCGAACAGAGACGGAACAGCACGTAGCATTGAGCGTGTGACCGACAACGAATCCACCGAGAACGAGACCGAGACAGGAGCCGCGATGACGATTCAATATTTGGAAGTGGTGAGTCCTGATGTCGACGCAATTTGCAAAACGTACGAGCAACTGCTTGGAGTGAAATTTGGCGAGCCGGATGCGAATTTGGGCAACGCTCGTACGGCCAAACTACCTAATGGCGGCTTGCTAGGCGTTCGTGCTCCGCTCCGAGACACCGAGGAACCGATCGTTCGTCCGTACTTTCTCGTCGAAGACATTGACGCGTCGGTCTCCAAGGCGGCAGATTCGGGTGCTGAGATTGCACTTCCGCCGATGGAGCTTGCCGGCCACGGAAGGTGTGCCATCTTCATACAAGGTGGTGCCGAACATGGGCTTTGGCAACTCTAGAGTGCTTCGGCCGATGAAGCCGATGCGTCTTCGTAATTCGCCGAATCTGCATCGGTCGGTCTAAACGACGCAGATTCGGCACTTCCGCTTGAGTAGCGCGAGCACGTAAAGTGTATACTGGTCGCAAACCAAGGGAATGCGCGAAGGAAACGCGGGTTGATCCTTTCAGAGACCGCTGACGCATCAAACGCCTTTCCAGGAACTGCACTTCGTCCGTCTGGAAGAACCAGACTCAACAACAGGACAAGAACGCCATGTTTCCCCATCTTCGGCATGACGTGTTGTTGAGCGCATTGTTTACCGTGCTGGTTTGCAGCCAGTTCGCGGTTGCGACTGACACAGAAACGACACTTCCTCGATACAAGTTCAAGGTCGGGCAGGAGCTACTCTACAAGTTGGTGTCTGAAGAAAAACTTCTTTGGGAGAATGAGACGGGCCGCGAGATGAATCGCGAATGGCGAATATATGTAGTTGGGCACAATCCTGATGGGAGCTGGAAATTGGTCGTTCGCTCCACGGTGAAGAACATTAAGGTCCCGGTCGAAGGCGACCCAATCGTGACGTTCGAGAACGATTTTCTCGGCAACTGCAACCTGCAGCCTGATGGGTCGTACGCCCCCAACTGGTCGATGGGCTATCACTTTTGGTTCAAGTTTTACCCCGATGAAGTGTTGCTTCGGTTGCCACAAGACCAGAAAGAACTTCAGAAAGGGTGGCAGTACGATGCGCCCGCAAGTGGTGCCCAACTTGCATTCCATACAGAATCGCTGGACAGCGGGAATTTCCAGTTTGTGGGACGCCGCACTGAGCAAACGGACGCCGCGAACGAGACGATACGAACGGTCGATGTCGACTTCGACAGTCTGAGGGGATTGGCGACGAGGATCGTCACCAATTGGAATGTCCAGCGGGGTGCGAATGGCAAGAACGGACACGTGCGTTTCACCGTCGAACTCATTGATGTGTACACTCATGATGAAAGGTGGGTGTCGACATTTTCGTCGGAAGCAGACAAGTACTTAGCCGTCAACGAAAAGTACTGGCGAACGTATGAGCGCCTTTCCTATCTAGCCGAGTCTCGGTTGCAATGCAGCACGATACTCAACGAGCTTCGGAAGTCGCTTGTAGAAGCACGCGAGTACGCAAGCTTGACGAAGGAGCTATATTCCGCACGCATCGCCATCCACGACGAGCATCTCGCGACAAGCGCATTGGCTCGCGCTGAGAAGCGCGAGCCAACCTATTCCATGGCACCTCTTGATTGGGTCACGACGGACTTCGATGACGAACGTCACCAACTCCAGGATTACCGTGGTCAGGTAGTATTGCTTGACTTTTGGTACAGTGGCTGCACCCACTGCATCAAGGCGATTCCCGCACTGAAAGCACTGTCTAAAAAATATGCTACAGCGCCCGTTACCATTCTTGGCGTAAACAACGACCGACATGACCGGGATGCACTTCACGTCATTGATAGGTTTGACCTGCGATATCAGAATCTTCGAAATTCCGGCATATCGAAAAGGTATAGTGTTGGTGCGTGGCCCACGTTCATCGTGCTCGACCAATCCGGTCGGGTCGCTTCCATCCATGAAGGGGGTGGAAATCTGGAGCGGCTAGAACTTGACATATCGCAGGTTATCGACGAGCTGCTGCAGTGAGTTGCCTGCATCAGATGTGTCATGTCGAGGTTGTACCCCGTATTGGCCCGTCCGCGGCCGAGTCGTGATTTTCGGCGAATCGTTGCCATACCCCCAGCTCGCTGAAAACGGAACTCCCGAAAGTGCGTCGGTCACCTTGCCGATGAGTCCAACGGTGTTGGTTAAGTGCGTTCGGCGTGAAACGACGCGAGTTCCAGACCTTTGCAACGCGCGGTGCTGAGCCCTCCCGCCTTCCAGACCGGGAGGCCAGTTTCGCCCCACGAAACGGCGCATTTCAGGCACGTTCGTGCGAGTTAGCGAATTGCCCGGCGTGCAACCGGTGGATCGTCCAACGCAGCGAAACGCGACGAGCAGCCGTGTCAAAGTGAGGGCACGTGCTCGGGTTACCTGCCGACTGGATGGCTGTTTGACGCTTACCTGCTACTCTCGATGCTTGCCCTCGAGAGAATGTCGAACGTGTATGATTCGTGTGTAGAGCACGACGGACAGCAAGGCAATGGCGACACAGCCCAGCCACAGCGGGGTAGGCCCGAAGCGGCTGAGCACAAGCCCCCCCAAGGGCGCGCCGACCGTCAGCGACAGCGAGCAGGTCATCCCCAGGAATCCGAAGTACCGGGCTCGGACTGCCAAGGGGGCCATGTCGGCCACCACCGCTTGATTGAATGCTGCTTGCATGATTTCGCCGACCGTCCAGACCGCGATTGAGGCGGCGAACATCCAAAACGTCGCGGCAACGGTCGTGGCAGCGAACCCCAACGCGACGAAGAGACCGCCGGTCAAGATTACACGCAGGCGCTCGTAACGGCGCAGCATCTGCGTCATCGGCAACTGCAGCAGCACGATCAGCACACCGTTGACGGCGATCAGCCGTCCGAAGTCCGTGTTGCTAAAACCGAGACTACGGATGTAAATCGGCAGCGTGGACATACCCTGTTGATAGACCATCGCGACCAGCCCCGTGGCGCAGCAGAACAGCAGGAATGTGCGGTCGCGGCAAATGACCGAGAGCCCGTTGACGAACGACACGCCCGAACTGTCCGCGCTGGCCGGCTTGGTTTCACGCAGAGTAAACAAGATCAGCACTCCAAAGGTCGCTGCTGTCGCCGCATCGCAGACGAACAGCAACTGCCAGGAATACTCGCTCAACCAGCCGCCGAGTGGTGGGGCCACGGCAAATCCCAGATTGATCGCCACGTACATCAGCGAAAAAGCGTGCGGCCTTTGCGCCGGTGGAGTCAAGTCGCCGATCATGGCGGAGGCGGCCGGTCGGTAAAGCTCGCTGAGCAACGCGAACAGCCCGATGACCGCCAGCAGCAACCAACGGTCGGTGATCCGGCTCATTGCCAGCAAGGTCGCGGCGGCTCCAAAAGTGGCGACCAACAGTACCGGTTGGCGGCCCAATCGGTCGGCCAGATGTCCGCCCAAAACAGCTGCCACAATAGCACCCAGTCCGAAAACTCCGATGCAGGTCGTCGCAAAGCCGATGCTGAAACCCAGTTCGGCGCTCAAGTAGATGGTCAGAAAGATCAGCACGAAGGACCCCGCGCGGTTGACTAAGGCTCCAAAACAGAGCAGGTGGACGTGGCGGGGGAGACGAATGTAGTCGCGCAGCACGCCGGGCCTCACAGTCGTTCGTCGACAGGGTCAGTGATACCAGTAAGAGAGGGCAGCCGGAACATAGGTTCAGGCGGTGTTACCGGAAGCTAGCTGGTGGGGGTTCGATCGCTTCTGCTCGTAACGAGACCACCCAGTTTCGCCGCGCACGAATGTGCACGGTTTCAGCACTTCCGTGCGACTTAGCAAGATTCATCCGTCCGCTTCCGGAGCAGGACCAAGAGCAGGAGCAGGAGCAGGAAACGGGGCCGTGGAACGCGGTTAGGCTTCGATATCACGTCTATCGCACAGAGCGCCAGCACGGTCGGCAACGTCACGCGGAGCGTGACGTCTACGTAGCCATCACGCTCCGCGTGATGAGGCATCTGCAAGTGTCGCTGCTATCGGAAATCAACGTCAACAATAGAGCTACAGTCCCGAAACCAAACTCTCCGAAACTGCGTCGTCGAGTAAGTCGTCATCGAGCAGTTCCTCGAAGACGGCGTCCAGTGCCTCTCCGTTAGGCGCGCTCGGAGCGTCATCAGTGTCTGCCATCCCCAAGTCATCATCCACAAATCCCAAGGCCCGTAAGGCACTGTCGTTGGCATCCTGCGCCGGATCTGTCTGCAACGCTTCGACCAATTGCTGGGGAACGATTGCTGAGGTCAACACTCCCGATGGGATCTCCGGGATCGTGTCGACCGGCAGTAGAGCTGCAACCTGAGCAACCTGGGACGCGTCCGCCGCATTCACCCGGTTGTTCCCGCTCACATCGGCAATTACCCCCGGATCGGTGCTCGGTGTGGCCGCAAAGCCGTCGATCAATAACGCGGCATGTTGCGCGACTTGCGACGCATCGGCCGCGTTCACCCGACCGTTCCCGGTAACGTCCGCAAAGTACTCGAGCACATGCAAGCCGTCGTCGTCGATGACAGGGACACTGTTCGACGCCGAGTCCGTGGCACTCGCCGTGTGAATGTTCAACACCTGGGAATCGAGATAGATCGCGTTGGCATCGGCCGTCGGAACGCTCGCCGTCAGATCGACCAGCGTGTTCGCGCCTGCAGGCAAGTCCACCGTACTGGTCAGGGTGACTACTGCCGTGCCGGCAGTGGACGTATCCAGGTTCACCGCGGCACCCGCCGGCATGTTCGCGCCGGCAGCCACCGCGGAAATCTCCAGAAGCGCCGGATCGTAGTCGATCGACAGCGACACACTCCGCAGTCCCGTGCCGTCGCTGATCGTCACCGGCAAGCCCGTCGTAACATTGGCCGGTAGGTTTACCGGTTGACCCGGACCGCGGACAAAGTCGTCTATGCTGAGCGTGACCGAGCCCGCTGCCGGTGCCACAATCTCGAAGTTCCCGACGTAGTTGTCGCCAGGCGTGCCATCGCCGTTACCATCCAAGGCACGAGCTGTCGTGTCTTCAAAGGCATCCGCGCCGCTGCGCAGCGTTGCCGTGTAGGTGTCCGCCGCCAGCGTGCCACCGGTGGCAATGAAGTAAATCATGTCGTCCGACGAGTCGACTACCAGTGATCCCGTGACTGCGCCACTGGAGGCACCGGTTAACGTAACATCGGCCGCGCCAAGCCCCGCCGATGTGTCGTAGAGGTTTAAGTCGGCCGTGTCGATTGGGGCATTGAACTGGGCCATGAAGCCCGTGCTCGTACCCGCGAAGTTCGACACCGCGAAGCTGGCCGGGCCATCGTCGTCCTGGATCGTAGTCGTGGCCTGCTGCGTACCGTCTTCATTGCCGTTGGTCACCGTTTCGATGTCGAGCACGACGGTCTCGTTGTCTTCATCTTCCGTATCCTGAACTGCGGTGACTGTTACCGAACCAGTGGTGGCGCCGGCGGCGATCACCACTTGTGTTCCGGAGAGTGTGAAGTCGCTGGCCGCGGCCGTGCCGCTAGCCGCAAGATCAACGGTCACGTCGAGCGTGGTCGCCTCCGACAGGGTGACTGTGAAAGTCGCGACGCCGCCTTCCTCAGGAATCTCGGCGTTATCGACCGAGATGCTGACGTCCGGTACTACCGGATCGTCGTCATCGACAATGGTGATGGTGACTTGTTGCTCTCCAGCCTCGTCGCCGTTGGTGACGCCGGAGATGTCGACGATCACCGTCTCGTCGTCATCGTCGACGGTGTCTTGTACCGTCGTGATTTCAACCGAGCCGGTTGTCTGTCCTGTGGGAATGACGATCTGAGTGCCGGTAATCGTAAAGTCGTCGTCCAACGTTGCTGTTCCGGAAATCTCCAGATCGACCGTTATGTCGACCGTATGAGCTTCGGACAGAGTCGCGGTGACAACCGCCGTCGCTGGGTCTTCGGTAACGGTCGCCACATCGGCCGAAATCGAGACCGTCGGTTGCAGATTCTGGTTAAACCAAACGCGGCTACCGGGGCCGTCGCCGCGGACGTTGGCCTCGAGAAGATCGAGGTCGCCATCGCCGTCGATATCTCCGATTTCGGCAAAGTCAATACGCCGGGCGCCGCCCGCGAAGGTCAGGCGTTGGCCGGAGTCCTGAAAAGTGGCATTGCCATCGTTCAACCAAATCTCGGTGCCCGCCCCGAATCGCTGGAACGGGATAACATCCAGGTCACCATCTCCGTCCATATCACCGATTCGGACACGATAAATCTGTGCTGTCCCGCCGCCGAGGTTCTGACCGGTGTCAAAGAAGTTACCATCTCCGTCATTGAGATAGATGAACGCACCATTGCCGCTGTAAACCGTACCTCCCACCAGATCCATGTCGCCATCGCCGTCCAGGTCCCCCACGGCGACGTCCTTGGTTGCTCGGAACCCTCCCAGCGTTTGACCACTGTCCACAAAGTTCCCACTGCCATCATTGAAGTAAATGTGGTTGGGCGTACCGTTGTTACCTTCCCAAGCGTCCAGGTCGCCGTCGTTATCGAGGTCCGCCAGCTCGACGGCATCGGTGGAGTGGTTACCCAGACCTTGGCCGGTGTTGGTGAAGTTGCCACTGCCATCGTTCAGCCAGATTTGGTTGCCGCCGTAGCGGATCCCCAGGAAGAGATCCAAGTCGCCGTCACCGTCCAAGTCGCCAGCTCGGGTCTGTGTACCACCGGGGCTAATACCCGAGTTGGTGAAGTTCCCCGAGCCATCGTTCAGCATGATCCGGCCGCCAGCGACGTCGAGGTCCCCGTCGCCATCCACATCAGCGAAGGAAAACTCTCCTAAGCCACCGCCTAACGTTTGGCCGCTGTTAGTGAACGTGCCGGTACCGTCGTTCAACCAGGTTTGGTCACCGCCTCGGATGGCATCCAAGTCGCCGTCATCGTCGATGTCCCCGACGGCAATATGTGACAGTGCATGCTGCCCGAAGGCCACGCCACCGTCTTCAAATTGGCCACTCCCGCCAGCGGCTGTGTAGAATTGCCAAACCTCCGGTGTGGCTGCTCCGCCCGCCAGTGAAACACCCGCGCTAACCGTTGCCTGAACCAGCTCGCCACCGAAGAAGGCATTGGTTGGGGTATGCGTCGCGACTGCCCCGTTGATTGTGAGGGTCGTCAGATCACCGGTCAACTTACCCACGCTTCTGGATCCGTGCACCGTGAATGTCTGGTCGGTTGCGGCGTTGACGGTCTGACCGAAGTTAAAGGCCACCTCCGTGTTTTGCGCTGCGGCGGTTTCGTTCGCGTTCGGGAAAGGCCCCAGCGGGATCGGCGGGGCCTCGTCGTCGTCCGTGATTGTGGTGGTCGCCTGTTGTGTGCCGTCTTCGACCGCGGCGCCCGTTACCACGTCGATGTCGAGCACAATGGTTTCAGCATCGTCGTCAAGCGTGTCGTCCACGGCAGTTGCCGCCACGGCGCCTGTGGTCTGACCACCGGCTATCACTATTTGTGTACCTGAAAGCGTGTAGTCCTCAGCACCGGCTGTGCCGCCAACCGATAGATCCACGGTCACGTCGCCTTCTGTAGCTGCCGATAACGTCGCCGTAAATGTGGCCACGCCTCCTGCTTCCGCGATGTTCGCTGGATCGACGGTCAAGGTCACGGTCGCTGGAGCTTCGTCGTCCGTAATCGTGATCGTCGCTTGCTGTTCACCCGCTTCGTTGCCGTTGATTACGTTCGCAACGTCGACGACGACCGTTTCGTCGCCTTCGATCGCCGTATCTTGCACGGCCGTGATTGTGGCCGAAGCGGTGGTCTGTCCCGCCGGAATAACAATCTCCGTTGTCGATGCGGTGTAATCTGTCCCACCGCCGGTCGCCGTACCGCTCAGTCCCAGTTCGACCGTGATGTCCAGGCTGAACACAGCAGCAGCAGTGGCCGTGACTGTGGCAACTCCGCCCCCTTCTGCAATCGTGGTGTTGTCCACTGCGATGCTCACCTCAGGACCGTTCACGTCGTCGATGATGGTCGTCGTCGCTTGCTGCTCACCATCTTCCGTCGCATTGCCGGTGATCGTGTCAATGTCGACAACCACGGTTTCGCCACCTTCAGTAATCAACAGGTCAGCGACTGATGTGACCGCAACAGAACCACTGGTCTGGCCCGCCGGGATCACGACTTGAGTGCCGGAGATGTTGTAGTCGGTCCCACTGCCGGTCGCTGTACCACTGACAGCCAAGTTGACCGTGTTGTCGACGGTCGACGGAGCCGACAGAGTAACAGTGAAGGTAGCAACGCCGCTGTCCTCTGGAATGCTGGCGTTGTCGACGGTCAACGTTGCGGTGGGTGGTTCATCGTTGTCGGTTATCGTGGCCGTTACCTGTTGCTCGCCGTCTTCGGTGGCACCGGTAGCCCCAGTGATATCGAGCACGACGGTTTCATCTGGCTCGTCGAACGCGTCGTCGGTCGCGGTGATCGTTGTGGAACCGGAGGTGTCGCCGGCGGCGATGACGATTTCAGCGGCGGACAGAGCATAGTCGACCCCCTCGGTAGCCGTGCCGGACACGCCAAGGTTAATCGTGACATCTTGACCAGAGGCAGTTGATAGTGTCGCGGTAGCCGTTGCCGTTCCACCGCTCTCGTCGATGGTCCCTGTATCGATGGCCAGCGTCACCGTCGGTGGGTCGTCATCGTCAGTGATCGTCGTTGTCACCTGTTGCACCCCAGATTCGGTACCACCAGTGACACCTGTAACATCAATGACAACGGTCTCGTCGGCTTCATCCAGAGTGTCTTGAACGGCTGTAACCGTGATGGATGCACTTGTCGCGCCGACAGGAATGACGATTTCCGTCGCGGAGACGGTGTAGTCGTCGCCGGCGGTGGCCGTACCGGTGATCTCGAGGCCCACCGTCACTGGGCTTGTCGCCGCCGCGGTTCCCGTCGCTGTGATCGTAGCGACGCCCGCCGCTTCGGCAATGTTGGCTGCGTCGACCGCGATACTCACCGCGTTCTGCGGATTGTCGTTCAGGAAGAGGTGTGTCACGGTGTTTTCGGCAGGGAAGCCGTTCTCGTTAGACCACGCGATATCCAAGTCGCCATCCCCGTCGACGTCACCCAGTGCGACGCCACGGGTGTTGGTGTTGTCCTTGAACCTTTGGCCTGTGTCCGTGAAATTGCCGTTTCCGTCGTTCAAGTAGATTAAGTTGAAGTCCCGGGTAAACTTGGCGGTCACCCCGTCCAGGTCTCCATCGTTGTCAATGTCACCGAGAACCCACTCGGCGGTTCGGTTCTCTTCATTTTGGCCTGGGGCTCCTTGTACGAGTAATTGCCCGCTATCCGTAAAAGTGCCGTTCCCATCGTTGAGCCAGATGCGATCGGGCAGCACGAAGTTGGCGGCGATTGCATCGAGGTCCCCATCGCCATCAAGGTCGCCCAGCGTGATATCTTGGCTCTCGTGGTCACCGAGGTTGCTCTGACCACTATCCACAAACGCCCCGTTGCCATCGTTGAACCATACTCGGTGACTCTGATCAAAATTGTTGGTCATTGCGTCGAGATCACCGTCACCGTCCAAATCACCCAAGTCAACACCATTGCTGCTATGATTCCCGACCGTCGCTCCGCCGGTCAGCATCCCGGTTCCATCGTTCAAGTACACTCCGTTAGCCGTGTTCCCGGTATTGGCAACGAATGCATCGAGGTCTCCGTCGCCGTCGAGATCCCCGAGCGCGACATCAGAGCTGTTGTTGCCGCCGAAGCTCTGCAACTCGGAGAAGACACCACTGCCGTCGTTTTGCCAGACTTGATTCGCTTGTCCACCGACGTTTGAGATCACCGCGTCCAGGTCGCCGTCACCGTCCATGTCACCCAGCTCGACGTCTCGGCTTTGCCGACCGTTAGAACCTCCCAATCTCTGCCCAGAATCGGTGAACACTCCAGTGCCATCGTTCGAATAGATACGACTTCCTTGAAGATCGTTGGCAACAAACAGATCCAAGTCACCGTCACCGTCGAGGTCGCCGAATTTGACACTGTAACCGCTTATGTTGGCGGCACCGTCACCAATCAGCTGACCACTGTCGGTAAACGTACCCAGCCCGCCAGTCGCCCCCACCTGGAAGTCCCAGACGCGTTTCACGGCCGCCCCACCAGCTGTGGTCACACCCGTGGTCACGGTCACTTGGACTCTTTCACCCGGGAAGAGGTCGTTTGTGGGATCGTGTGTGGCGGTCATGCCCGCCGTGGTCACCGTCGTGGCCCCGCCGGCCAGGCGTCCGCGCTGCGATGAGTGAACGACGAACGTCTCGTCGGTAGCAGCGGTGACGTTCTGATCGAACGTCGCTGAGATATCTGTCCCAGGATTGGCAGCAAACGAGTTGGCTGCGGGGATCTCCGATTGCACCGTGGTCAGTAGAATTCGTTTTTCGAGCGGCTCCGCGCCGAGGTGCCGTATGGCCCGTAGCCTCCGCTTATGATGTGGCGACCGAATTAACGAATTACGATGAGACCTGCGGCGCTTGCTCGAACGGGACATGATGAGTTCCTTGTCTTCAACCCTGGATGATGATGATGGTGTGTTCAGGAGAAGTCAGACCTCGGCAGGCCTGATTTAATGCCGATTGGAGACGGGTGTTTGGCGTTTGATACGTCTGCCGCCGCAGAAGCGCCTGAACGGCGGACATGTCACTTCCAGAGGCTCACTATATGGCACAACTGCCAGCGATAGTCAAGCAATTTCGCCACGGTTGTCGGCAGCCGCCCTCCCTCCGGGCTGATCCCCCGCGATCCGGGCTGTGCCGTCGACCGGCGTGAGGCCAGCTGGGCGGGTCACGTCGTGTTCGATGCGATTGTTTAACCGCGACCCAGAGTGGGTCTGCCGAATCCACGCTCTTTGTGCGAGTCCGTGTGACCGGCAGACCCGCGGCGGCGAGCGCCGGAGCGTAAAAAGAGCGTCTCTACAGTGCGCGCTTGCCGCCGGAGTTTTGCTGACCTGGCTTTGTTGAAACCAACGTCCACGTCAGCAAAACTCCTCTGGGGCGCGGTTAACCCGAACTATTCATGAGCGATCTGCTCCCGGGTTGCCGCTGGCCACACCGGTCGATTCCGTTGTGGCAAGAAGTTCGGAAAAGGACAACCGGGATGTCGTGAAGCGTTGTCCCCTAGACCAGATCGCTGAGTTTGGTGGTCCCGGTTGGGAAACCGCCGATGCGGGCCCCTACGACTTCTTCGGCAAGCGTGAGATAGAGATCGCCCACTGTGCCCGTGACGCGGGTGTGGCAGCCAGTCTTGAGACCCCCCACATGCCCGGCAGCAATCATCGCTAAGCCCGCGTTCTTATGGGCGTTCGCTTCAGCATGTTCGTGGATGTAGAGCGCGCAGGTATGATCCAACAGCGTTCCAGCGCCTTCGGGAATCGACGCGAGCTTTGCCAAAAAGTAGGCGAACTCCTCGACGTGCCAGCGACAAATGTCCCGCATCGTTCGCTGGCCCTGGGGTGTCTCCACGCGACCGTGTGTGTACTCGTGATGGCGCTCATAGGTGTATCCCAGCCAGGGGAACCGCGAGAGCCCCTGACACTTGGTCAACATGTACGACGCCACACGGGTCTGGCGAGAGGCCAACGCGTGCACAAGAAGATCCGTTTGCAGCTTCGCAATGCGCGGCCAGTCCTTCAAGTCGCCGCCGGCAGCGGGTTGCTCGACCACCCGTGAGTACTCCGGAGGCAGGCTGGCCACGGCCCGCTCCAAGCTACGTATCGAAGTCAGGTATTCTTCGAGACGATGCTGGTCGTGATATCCAAGTTGTCCTTTCAGCGTGATGGCTTCTCCGCGGACTGCATCCAAGATGCTCTTTTTTCGCTCGATCCAATACTGTTCCTTCGAACCAAACAGGCGATCGAACAGACGCTGGGGAATCATCTCCGGTGGCAACGGCCGGTCGCGGCCAGCCCAGCTCATGTTGCGCTGGATGCTCTCGCCAAAAGACTCCTGGCAGACGCCGATTTGGAGCGAACGAAAGCGACTCTCCTTGCCGATTTGCTCCGCGATGACCTGGTCCAATGAGGGGCCACCTGCGCCGCGGCCGGAGAATCCCACTCCGGAAACCAGACCGCTCATCGACTTGTGGTGACCGTTTCCGGGGCCGGGCGACCGTGCCGCGGGGTTGTCGATCCCACTTAGCACATGAATGTCATTGCGAAACCGAGCCAGCGGCTGAAGGCAGGGCGTCATCCGATAGGCTTCACCGTCCTCGCGGGGGATCCAGTACTTTTCGATGATGCCGTTCCCGTTAAACCAAAGTACAAATCGACTCTCGATCGGCTCCGTTTGGCCCGCAGAGTTGGCGTACGCCGTCCCGCTGCTGTTGAAGGCCGCCTCGAAAGCAGGTAGTCCGATATGGATCGCAGCTCCCGAGAGACCGATACCTCGCAAGAACGTTCGCCGATTAAGTTCGTTGCCAGCTGTCATGGTTCAACACCTGTAAGCCTAGAAATGACGGACCTCATCCCAGCAACCGCGTCTCCGCGGAACGTACGGGCTACACCTGCAAAAACAAGTCCGATGTGACAATTGCAATAATCAACTCACGGAAACGAAAGCCCGAGTCGCGGAACTTGACGAGCAACTCGTCCAGGACCGGTTGATCGTGGGCCGTCTCCTCTCGTCCGAACGCGTATCGGAAGACCTGCTTGACCACACATCTTTGACAGGCCTCGTTGTTGGCTAAAATCTGCGCCAATTCCTTCGGTGTGGTAAACACCGAGTCCTTGATACCTTGCACATGAGCAGTCGTATCCAGGTCCAGCTCGACCGTCTTGGGCTTCCGCCCCTGTCTTTCATCATATCGGCTATTCCTAAACCGCAGTGAGACCTTCTCCCGAAAACGGCCGATCGCGTCGTATTGCTCGAATCCTAATCCAATGGGGTCAATCAACTTGTGGCAGCCCGCGCATGCCTCGCTGTTCAAATGAATTGCCAGCCGCTGGCGGTTGGTCATCGGTGCGTCTTCAGCGATCTCCGGTAGCACCGAATTGACGCCCGGCGGCGGCGGAGGGACCTCCTGGCTGAGAAAGTGAGTTCGTACGAACAGACCCCGCGACGTGGGGGAGGTCTCTGCTGGTTTGCTAGTGGCAACTAAAAAGCTGGCGTGTCCGAGCACTCCGGAGCGGCCGGAATCGCTTGGGTAATTGACCTTGGCGAACTCGTCGGCAGGTGCGGGTAGGTCGTAAAGTTCCGCCAACTCGCTGCTGACGAAAGTGTAGTCTGCGGTATAGAACTCCATAAAGTTGTGGTCTTGCCAAACCAGGTGATTGAACAGCTGGCGTGTCTCCTCCACCATTGCCGCCGCCAAGTCGCTGCTGAAGTTACCGTAGCGTCGTCGATCGCGGGTGGCCGTCAGCACGAGGTCAAAGCGCATCCATTGAGCGAGGAACTCATCCATCGAACGCCGCGCCTGAGGATCTTCCAACATCAGGCGGGCCACGGTTTCCACCTGTTGTGCCGTTCCCAGTTCGCCGCGCTCTGCGGCAGTGAGCAACTCCTGGCTGGGCATCGTGTCCCAGAGAAAAAAGGACAACCGGCTGGCGATTTCAAACTGGGCGAAGGGTCCGTCTTGACCGTGTTCCACTCGGAACAGAAAGTAGGGTGATTGCAGCATCGCCTCGACCACCACCGCGGCGCCCGCTAGTAGATCACCCGTGCGCGATGCTTCGTTGTCGAAAAGCGCTACGTAAACGGCTGCCTCTTCTGCTGTCAGTGGACGGCGAAATGCGCGGCGGCCGAAGTCGCGGACGAAAGCCTCTGCAGATGCTTCTGCGGGAATCAGGTTCTCGTGATCTCCGCCGCGGAACGCGCTGGCCGCGAGCCGTTCGGCCGCCTTTCCGTAGGCCTCGATCTGCAGCGGTGAGATACCTTGACCGGCGAGCTGGTTCTTGAAGCCGTGCACAAAGTCTTCCTTGGGGAAGGCGTTTGCCGGTCGCGTCCGATCGCCGAGCAAATCGTGCACAGTGTGGTTGTACTGGCTATGTGTGAGTCGGCGGACAGTGGATGGTCTGAGCTCGAGTGTTTCGGCACGCGCGATCCGCCGCCGCGCCGCCGCTACCTTCTCGTCGGACATCTCCGCTAGATAGCGAATCCAGCGCAGCAGCAGCTGTTCTTCGCTGCTACCGACGAGAATGCGTTCGCCGCCGGTGTGTTCGTCGCGGTTCGTCGGCATGCGAAGGAGCAGGGAGTCTGCGGGGCTGTCCCGATCCACCAGCTCCATCAGCTTCAGACCGAAAGCAGCCACCTGCTCGCTGCTCGGATTCGCACCGGGAAACTCCAGTTCAGTTTCGGACGCAACACCATTGTCGTTGTGACACAGGTTGCACTGAGCCTTGTGCAGCGCTGGGTAGAGCCGGTCCAAGAAAAACGACTCGTCGATCGGCCGATCGTCGGCCGAAGCCAGCGAGAGACCTGCGCCGACTAACGCGGCGAAGATCGCGAGCGTCGGCCATCGTGCGGGCATGTAGCTCTCCGGTATGAGGGCCCAGCGAGGGGGGGAAGGTAGGTGTGAGCCCTTATCCTACCAGCTAGCCCATCGTCGACCAAACGCGCTTGCTTGTGCTGAGAGCCGGTTACCAACAGTTCGTCGTCAAGATCGTCCGGGAGGGCGACGCTCCTGCGGAGCCGTTCTTCTGTGGGACCGTTTTTCTGCGTAGTGCGGCTCGGCAGGAGCCTCGCCCTCCCGATCTGTCTGCTACCTGTTTGACAGGATGTACAGGATCAACAGGATAGCCGGCGACCGCCACGACATCAGCCGCTGGGCGTTAGCCCACGGTTCCTCAGCGCATCCGGATGCTAACGCATTCCGGCTGATTTGTTGCCGGAGAGCTGTAGGCCGTAACAAGCGGCGGAGAGACGACGATTCTCTAGCCTGGCGTGACCGCCGCGCCGTTGCGGCGCGAGCTGAGCGGTTGTATTCGTCGCTGAGCGTCAGTCCGTACCTGCCGGAACGGCGCGGCGGGGAGTCCGCCGCGCACGGATAGCTGCTTGCGCCGCTTGTTACGGCCTACTTCTCTACCAAACGCGCGTGCCTGTGCTGAGATCCGATTACCAACAGTTCGTCGTCAAGATCGTCCGGGAGGGCGACGCTCCTGCGGAGCCGTTCTTCTGTGGGACCGTTTTTCTGCGTAGTGCGGCTCGTCAGGAGCCTCGCCCTCCCGATCGACTAACAAGGTTGTGGCCGTGGGGCAGTCCACCAAACTCTGGCGAGTTCGGCTAGTGCGCCTGTGAAGGCGATTGAATTATCAGGTGAAAGTCCTGATCGGAGAAGACGTTACCACTCCGTAGTCGACGGTAACTGCGTTTTCAACAGAAAGGGTGGGGAGCAACCGGAGACGAAAGAACAGTCCGTAACGCAAGTGAACTCGATTCGGCCAAGCCTGTCGGGGAGCGTCCTAGTGACTCGCGAACCCCTGACCTCACACAACGTCCCAGACGAGGCCCAACTCCGGGCGGCGGTAGACACCGCAGGTCGGTGAGGCGGCTCGCACGGTGAATGGAAACGGTAACGTGTCAAACCGAGGCGAGCGAAATGGCAGTAGTGTTGTTGGAGACGGAATGTTCGGAAGTTCAATCGAGATAAGCAGGGAGGCCTCAGCAGCGTGCAGACCTATGATGCGCTCAGCTGAGGAGTCAGAGCCTTCATAGTAGTGCTGACCGGTGGGAACCAAACCCACCGCGAGCGAAGGGAGGCAGGGAAGTAGATTCGGAACGCCCTAACACATGAAAAGCAAATCGAAAGATACTTTGCCAGAACGAGTGCCGTTTACGGCTATACCGACTGGAGAGACGCCGGACATTCGCCGGTGGGCTCAGCCTGCTGTATGGACCGACCGAATGTTGACGACACTTTTGGAAAACAAAGTGAAAGGAGGCAAATGGCACGCGTTAATTGACAAGGTTTACGCCCCGCTGAATCTTTACACGGCCGCACGCAAAGTGACCGGGAAGAAGAAATCGGCCGGAGTTGATGGGCAAAGCTGCGAAGAGTTCGAAGAACATCTGCTCGTGGAAACACAGCAGCTCTCCGAAGAAATCAAAGCACAAACCTATCGCCCCAGTGCGGTACTTCGCGTTCACATTCCCAAACCGGGAAGACCGAACGAGACCCGCCCGCTGGGCATTCCGACAGTCCGCGACCGCACCGTCCAACGGGCGATGCTCGACGTGATCGAACCAATCCTGGATCACCAGTTCCATGAGCGAAGCTTTGGCTTTCGTCATGGAGTGGGAGCTCATGATGCACTTCGCATCGTCGAGCAGAAACTTCAGGCGGGTTACGTTTACGTGGTCGATGCGGACTTGAGAGGTTACTTCGATACGATTCCGAAAGACCGCTTGCTGGCTTTGGTCAAAGAGCATATTTCGGACTCACGGATGCTGAAACTGCTCAAGCTCTTTCTTGATCAGAACATTTTGGAAGAACTCCGCGAATGGACGCCGATTGCCGGCGTGCCGCAAGGGGCAGTGCTTTCACCCGTGTTGTCGAATCTGTACCTCAACCCGCTGGATCATCAGATGGCCAACGCCGGTTTTGAGATGGTGCGCTACGCGGACGACTTTGTCGTACTGTGTCGCAGCCAATCCGAAGCCGAAGAGGCTCTTCGGTTGATCACCGTATGGGTTGAGCAAGCCGGTTTAACTCTGCATCCAACGAAGACGAAGATCGTTGACAGTCGCGTCCGAAGCTTCGCGTTTCTGGGCTACTCGTTTCGCGGGGACAAAATTTACCCTCGTCGCGAGAGCCTTGCGAAGATGAAGGCTCGGATCAAAGAACTGACGCCTCGTAAAAGGCCCGGTTCTGTGGAGTTGATTGTGGCCGAACTAAACCGCGTTCTCGTCGGCTGGTTCGGTTATTTTCGACACTGTCGCTGGACGATTTACAAAGACCTTGACGCCAAGATTCGCAGCCGCCTCCGGCGGTTGTTATTGAAACGTCATCGGAAAAACCCCGAGCGTTTACCACGTCAGCAACGCTGGCCAAATGCGTACTTTACGAAAGCGGGACTCTACAGTCTGCGAGAGGCCCACTTTCGTTTCGCTCAATCCGTCAACTACTAACTGGAGAGCCGTATGCGGGAGAATCGCACGTACGGTTCGGAGGGAGGGAAGTCCGGCCCAACCGGACCTCCCTACCCCTATCGATCCGAATCAGCCGCTGGGCATTAGCCCACGGTTCACCCCCGTAACCGGATGCTAACGCATTCCGGCTGACTTGTGGGCGGCAGGTCGCGGGCCGTCCCGGTACGTTATAATGATCGGTCACGCCCTCAGACTGGCACAACCATCGCCTACCCGGAACTGGCCATGTCGCGACTTCAACTTGCGCTCCTATCGCTGCTCACGATCTTGTCTCCAGCGTCCGACCTAGCTGCCGGTGACCAGACTCAATTGGACAGCCGCATCGTCCAACCTCTCCTGCACGAGAACTGCCTCGACTGCCACAGCGGCGATGAGCCGGAAGGAGGTTTCGACCTCTCGGCTCTGTCGCTGAACCTCAGCGATCCACAGGCGTTTGCGAAGTGGGTGCAGGTGCATGACCGAGTGCGGGCTGGCGAGATGCCTCCGGACTCGGAACTTGCCGTCGACATTCGTGAGCGGTTTACCGCAGCCCTGTTTGATTCGCTAGACCAGGCCGATCGAGTCCGCACGACCGCCTCGGGGCGGGCCATCTGGCGACGGATGAACCGCCTGGAATACGAGAACACCGTGCGAGCTCTGCTGAGTGCGCCATGGCTACAGATCAAGCAGATCTTGCCGGAGGACCGTGAGGCTCACCGGTTTAACAAGATCGGTGAGGTGCTCGACACCTCGCATGTGCAAGTATCACGGTACCTGCAAGCCGCCGAGTATGCTCTGCGGCAGGTGATCGCCCCTCAAGTAGAGCCTCCCGATCCGACCCCGCGCCGCTACTATGCCCGCCAGCAGCCAGCGCTGGCTCGCAGGTTGCGCTACAACGAATTCAACCGCAGCCCCGAGCGTGCGGTCTTTCCGTTGTTGGGCGACCAGGTCGATCATGAGGTGCTGGACAACGAAGCGGCCCCGGCTTCGCTAGCTGATGACGACCCGGCGCGTCGCGAGTTCGAAGCATTCGGCGTGGTGGCCAGCAGCTACGAGCCCTTGGAGCTGCGATTCGACCAGTTCGAGGCTCCGCTGCCCGGCAGATACAAATTGCGATTCAACACATACACGTTTTGGGCGGGTCCAGGCGAAGGCCGGCGCTGGTGGCGACCCGATCGAGGCAAGGTCTCTATGGGTCGGCGCGAAGAGCCGGTCAGCATCTACTCGCAAGCTCCTCCACGGCTGTTGCGGAAGCTAGGCGCCTTCGATGCCTACCCGAAGCCAGCCGTTCAGGAAATCGAGGCGTGGCTGCTGAAGGGCGAGACCATCCGCCCCGATGCGGCGCGGCTATTCCGCTCGCGGCCACCTGCCTGGCACAACCCGCTTGCTGAAGAGGACGGCATGCCTGGAGTGGCCTTCCGCTGGTTGGAGGTCGAAGGTCCCCTATACGACACCTGGCCGCCGCCGGGACACAAGTTGCTGTTTGGTGATCTGCCGATCGTCGAGCGGGCTGATGGCAGGGGCGTGGATGTGGTGTCGCAGAATCCTCGACGTGACGCCAGGAAGTTGCTGCGAGGATTCCTGGCCAGAGCCTATCGCCGCCCGGCCAACGATCGCGATGAGGACAGATTTGTAGAGCTGATAGGGAGGGCTATTGAGTCCGGCAGCAGCTTCACGGACGCGATGCTGACCGGATACGCCGCGGTACTCTGCTCGCCCGAGTTTACCTGCTTGCACGAGAACCCCGGAGTGCTGGACGACCACGCACTCGCTAGCCGGTTGAGTTACTTCCTCTGGAACTCCGAGCCAGATTTGTCATTGCGGAAGCTCGCCGCCGCCGGTGAGTTGTCTGATCCAGACGTTTTGCGTAGCGAGACGGATCGGCTGCTGGACGATCCCAGGTCCCGCCACTTTGTGAATGCGTTCCTCGACTACTGGCTCGACCTGCGCAACTCCTCGGCGACTTCGCCTGACGAGACGCTCTATGCTGACTATTACCTGGACGATCTGCTGGTCGAATCGGCGGTCGAGGAAACGCAGCTGTTTTTTGCCGAGTTGCTGGGACAGAACTTGGCGATCAAGAATCTCGTCGCGTCAGACTTTACTTTCCTCAACGAACGGCTGGCCGACCAGTACGACTTGCCTCACGTAAAAGGCGTGGCTCTGCGGCGGGTGTCGCTGCCAGAGGACAGTCCCCGTGGCGGCCTGTTAACGCAAGCTAGTGTCTTGAAGGTGACAGCAGACGGCACCACCACTTCACCCGTAGCGCGGGGGGCGTGGGTGATGGAGCGGATCTTGGGGAGTAAACCTCCACCTCCGCCACCCAGTGTTCCCACGATCGAACCCGATACGCGTGGCGCGAAGACGATCCGTGAACAGCTTGCGCTTCATCGGCAACTTGATGCCTGCAACACATGCCATGCCAAGTTTGATCCTGTGGGCTTTGCCCTCGAGAACTTCGATGTGTTGGGTGGTTGGCGGGACCGCTACCGGGCGGTCAGCGAGCAAGGAGAGAAGGTCCCGGGATTCGGCAAGAACGGCCAGCCATTCGCATTCCATTTGGCGCAGGAGGTTGACGCGAGCGGCCAGTTGCCCGACGGACGTCGCTTCCAAGACATCCACGGGCTCAAGCAGTTGCTGCTAACCGAAGAACGTCAAATCGCGCGAAACCTGATCCGTCAACTGGCGATCTACGGCACGGCGGCCCCGATCCGCTTCGGGGATCGAAAGGAGATTGAGCGGATTCTGGATCGGGCCGCAGCCGATGACTATGGCGTGCGTTCGATCATCCACGCGCTGGTCGACAGCGCCCTATTTAGGTCAAAATAGACGCGTTTGATTTTGCGACAAACCAATTAGCCGGAATGCGTTAGCATCCGGTTGTTTTGGGAACCGTGGGCTAACGCCCAGCGAACTAGGCCGGAACAAGCGGCGTAGTAGACGACCATCTGCGGACCGTCTCCACGCCGCGCAGCTCCGGTACAGGCTTGGCGAAATGCCAACCACGCGAACACACGGTGCCGCCGGAACGGCGCGGCGGTTGTGCCGTGGTGGCACCGGCATCTCCTTCGCCGCTTGTTCCGGCCTACTACGGCGGATGTCGCAGCATTGCGCTCGGCCATTTAGGTTGTCGATTGTCACACAAGGCGGAACCCATTAATCTGTAGGGACTCACCCCCTGCGGCGACTGACACAGTTTCGAGACGGGAGTCCATGTCCATGCAAGCTCCGAGCATAGTCACCAACCGAGCGATACCCCGCCGCCAATTGCTGAAGGGGCTAGGCGTCGGCCTGTCGTTGCCCTTCTTGAGTGCCATGCGGCCAGCGATCCTGCGCGGCAGGGAGTCGGACGGTGAGTTGGCAGAACCGCCTCGTCGGATGTTAGGGATTTGCAACAACCTGGGGTTGCTGCCCCAGCATTTCTTTCCCCAGCAGGCGGGACGCAACTACGAGCTCTCGCCGTACCTCGAGACTCTCAAAGAGCACCGCGACGATTTCACAGTATTTAGTGGTGTTTGGCACCCAGACGTGGACGGTGGGCACCCAGCCGACATCTGTTTTCTGACAGCAGCTCCGCGTCCGTCGAGTGGCGGTTTTCGCAATACGATCTCGCTGGACCAATACTTGGCCGAACACTTGGGTCCCCGCACGAGGTTCCCGTCGCTGACGTTGGGAGTCAATGTCAAGCAGGGACAGAGGAGTCTGTCTTGGACCGGCGGCGGCGTCTTGATTCCCTGCGAGGAACGTGCGTCTGAAGTCTACAAGCAGTTGTTCCTACAAGGTTCGAAGGCAGATGTGGAGCGCCAAGTGCGCCGCCTGGAGTTGGGTGAGAGCATTATGGACACCGTGGCGGCTCAATCACGCGACCTCAAGAGACAGCTGGGTGCGCGTGACCGCAACCGGCTCGATCAGTACCTGACTGGAGTCCGCGAACTGGAAAAGCGGATGGCCATGTCCCGCGACTGGACGTACCGCCCCAAGCCAGAGGCGCCAGTTCCTGCACCGGTGGATCCGGACGATCCAAGTGCCTACATGGAGAAGGTACGGTTGATGTACGATATGGCGCGGCTGGCCTTCGAAACCGATTCGACACGGTTGATCACCCTGTTGCTTGACAGCGTCAACTCGCCGATCATCGACGTGGAAGGACTCGATGTCACAGACGGCTACCACAAGCTATCTCATCACGGGAAGAACGCCGACAAGCTCAAGCAACTCGAAGTGATCGACCAGTGGCACATGAAGCTGTTGGCCGAGCTGTTCGGTAAGCTAAAGTCGGTCAGTGAAGGCCAGGAGAGCCTGCTCGACCGTACAATGGTGCTCTACGGCAGCAACCTTGGTAATGCGAATACGCACGTGACCACGAACCTTCCCGTGTTGTTTGCCGGTGGGGGGTTCAGGCACGGCCAGCACCTGGCTTTTGATACAACGAACAACTACCCGTTGCCAAATCTCTTTGTCTCGATGATTCAGCAAATGGGTATCGAGGCGGACCGGTTTGCCTCGTCGACAGGGACGATGGCGGGATTGGAAACGGCGTAAGTGCAGCGGTAAGCTCTGAAACTGATCTTTCTGTCACTCTGCGGCTGTGGCTTGTTCGGCCGAGGAGCTCGCATTCGCTCCGGGAAACGGCGGCTCTTTTTCAGCTGATAACCGCCTGACCCCTTCCGGATCGTGCTGTCGGCTCGACGGCCGAGATGTGGCACAACTCATTTCCCAGGAGAACCAACCATGTTTGAGCGCGTCGCAACCGGCTGGCAACTCGTCCAGCAAAGTTGGCAGGTCTTAAAGCTCGACAAGGAGCTGCTGTTGTTTCCGGTGCTGAGTGGGATCGCGTGTATGCTGGTCATGGCTACTTTCGCGGTTCCGCTTTGGGCGACCGGCTTTGTCGAGGTGGTGATGGACGAGCAAGCAGCGGGAGGCGGTATCGGCCAGGCCAATCAGGTCGTCGGGTATCTGGTGCTGTTCGCGTTCTACGCTGTCAACTACTTCGTGGTTATTTTTTTCAACTCGGCCTTAATCGCCTGTGCGATTATTCGCTTCAAAGGAGGGAATCCGACATTGAGCGATGGGTTCTCGGCCGCTTGCTCGCGGCTTCCGCAGATCAGCGGTTGGGCACTGGTGGCGGCCACGGTTGGTTTGATCCTCAAGATCATCGAATCTCGTTCCGAACGCGTCGGGCAAATTGTGGCCAGCGTTTTGGGGGATGGCCTGGGTCGGCGGTGACTTATTTTGTGGTTCCGGTAATCGTTGTCGAAAAACTAGGGCCTCTTGCCGCTGGTAAGAGGTCGTTCGAAGTCCTGAAACGGACTTGGGGCGAGTCGCTGGTCGCCAACTTTGGCGTGGGTATCAATCGTCTTCCTGGCCACGCTGTTGGCCGTCGTCCCGGCAGTTTTGGGCGTCTTCGCGATAGCGAGTGGCATGACCGCGTTGGGGATTGTGGGGCGATCGCAGTCGGGGTCATCGCCTTGTTGTCGATCTCACTGGTTCTGCTTCTGCCGCGCTGAACACGATTATCATGGGCGCCCTCTACCTCTATGCTGCCGAAGGCACCGTGCCCCAGCAGTTTGACGACGAGGTTTTTCGTACTGCTTTCGCACACAAGTAACTCCCTTGCTGCCACGAACCGGGTTCTAACGGTCCGTCATGACCGATCTCTGCTATCTGTCTGTCGACGAGCTGTCAGAGAGTATGGCGTCAGGTCAGCTGACCTCGAAGCAGCTGACCGAAGCGTTACTCGATCGCATCGAACGGCTTGACGACAAGCTGCACGCGTTTGTGACGGTCTATGCCGAAGATGCATTGCAGGCGGCCTGCCGCGGCCGACTTGGCGCTGCGATCGGGGCACCGACTGGGACCTGCGCACGGGATCCCGGTCGCCGTCAAAGACATTGTCGACATCGAGGGTCGTGTCACCACCGCGCGGTTCTCAGGTATGGGCCCGATCGTATTTCGCCGGTCACCGCCACGTTGGTCAAGAACATGATCGCCGCCGGGATGATCATCCTGGGAAAGACGCATACGGTCGAGTTCGCGATGGGCAGTTTTGGGACGAACCAGCATATGGGCACACCTTGGAACCCCCTGGGATCTGGAACGGCAGCGGATCCCCGGCGGTTCAAGCGCCGGATCAGGAGTCAGTGTTGCAGCGGGCATGGCCCCCTGGGCCATCGGCACCGGACACCGGCGGCTCGGTGAGGCTGCCCGCTTCGTTCTGCGGGAATCGTCGGTCTGAAAACGACCATCGGTCGAGTCAGCTGCAAGGGCGTACTCCCGCTCAGTACGACGCTCGATACTCCCGGTCCGATGTGCCGTTCTGTCGCGGACGCGGAGGTGTTATACGACATCCTTCGGGGCTCAAGACCACGCGGATGGTTTGGACATGATCGACCGGATGGCCGGCTGCGAGCTGGCGTCGCTGGGACTACGGCTCGCACGTTTACCGGCGTCTGAAACGTGAGCACATTGATGCGGAAGTCTTGGACGCCTATGACACTTCGCTCGAACTACTGTCCACGCTAGGGGCTGAAGTCGTCGATGTCACGCTGCCTCGACGTCTTGCCGACTTAGGAGATCTGGTGGGCCGCATCATTGGAGCCGAAGGTTACTCTTTTGTGGGGCACACTGACGGACGACATGAGCCTGCCGGTAGACGATGACGTGCGGCCCCGTATCGGACTCGGAAGAGATATGAGCGCCCAAGAGTATCTGCTGGCGATCCGCGAGCAACAGCAACTCAAGTGTGAATTTGCCGAGGCGTTTTCCGGTATCGACGCGCTGCTGACGCCAACCACGGCAACCGCGGCTCCTGAGGTCGACTCAGTGGATCAATCCGGCACCGCCGCGTTGCTTACACGATGGGTGAACTTGATCGAGGGCTGCGCCCTGGCGTTGCCGAACGGAGTGACTTCTGGTGGCCTGCCGACATCGCTACAGATCGTCTGCCGTGGCCACGACGAGCAGACGGCATTGCGAATCGGGTGGGCTTTCGAACAAGCGACCGACTGGGCGCGGAGGCCTGATCTAAGCACGCTCGGAAGCTCCTAGCTCGAAGCAGATCTCGCCCCTCTCGTGCGCACGAGATGTCGAATTTGTCGGGTTTTCGTAACCCGAAGCGTCAGCGAGGGGGAGTTGGTGTACCAACACAACTTGTTCCCTCGATCTTCATGAATAATCCGGGCTAGTCAGTGGACCCGCGCATGGCAGGTAATTCCGTGTTCGCCGCGTAGTACGTTGCTATGCCAGCGACAAGGGAGAGCATTCCGAGAACCGGGAAGAAGCCTAGTAGGCTAGCGCATCCTGCGAGCACGAGTGCGATGCCGCGTGCTCGTCTGCTGAGCGAGCGGTTGAGCCAGCGTGCCACCCGCCACAGGAGATAGACACCTGCCGCGACGGCCAGAATCGTGAGCAGCTGACGAAAGCGATCAACGTGTGTCGTTCGTACAGCGCGGGCGGTGATCACCACTTCGCCGCGCGGCGTGGTAAAGAGGAATTCTTTTCCCCGCTCCGCGAACTCGACATCAAGGCTGCTAAGGCCCAGATCGTGCCTGGGTTGACTGGCCGCTGCCCGGCGCTCGCCGGCAGTTCGGCCCCCCGCACCCAGCGCTTCCCAGCCAGTGGCCTCGTCATCTTCTTCGACCTCAACGTCCACGCCCATCATACTCATCGGGTCGGACTGGGCCTCAGGCGCTCGCGACTCTTGAAGCTTCTGCTGGTAGCGCCAGAGCTGGCGGCCCAGCCCCTCGCCCCTGGCACCCTCTTCACGGGGGCGAGGTGTCGCCGCCTGCTTTGGCCGACTGTCCGGCGGCGCGAGCGTGAGGTCCCAGAGCTGCCTAGTGGCTTCCTTCTCTTTTGCGGCGCTCTTGTTTTCTGCGGAGGGCGTTGTGAGTCGTGAGTTTTCTGCATACTTCTCGATTCCGTCGTTGCTGAGCTGATGGCCGGCTAGCCAATCCCGCTCGAAGCGTACGCCGCGATCGTTTCCAGCGGTTTGCTCCCCGTCGGGTGCAGCAAAGTTGTTTCCAAGTTCGATGACCGCGTTGTTGGACTGACGCACGCCCTGTTGCATGCCGAGGCTGCGAAGTTTCCGCCGATTGAAGGAATCATCAAACCGCTCCACTTCGCTCTGCGAGCTGAGAATCTGCCGCTCCGCTTCTTGGCGAGCGGCGGTGTTGCTGAGGATCTCGCGCTGCAGTGTTTCGTTGTTCTTACGATATCGGTCCACCAAGTAACCTTCCAGATTGGCAGCCGCTTTGACTGCCTTCTTGAGGTTGTTGGCTGCGCGGACCTTGGTGAACTTGTCGACATCTCCGCTAGCCAAGAATTGCTGCAACGATTCGATTTGACGGGTTTGGTACGAAAGGAGTCCGGCTTCCAGCTCGCCGCGGCTGACCACTCGCTGCGTGGTTCCGTTGAAATCAAACCAGCGATGTGACTGAGGTAGGCGAAGTCGAACTTGACTCTCTTCGACATTGATGTTCACAGTTCGAATGAACGGGAAGCTGAAGCGGTCCAACCCACGAATGGTCCGGAGCTGCCCTCCGTACTTGATCAGCACCTCGTAGTCCAAGTCTCCCTGGGCCGTCTTGATCAAGGGGATCCGTACTTGCCGGCCCGCTCCAGCCCCCGCTACGGTAGCTGGCTTCACCGGTTGTCCCGCGACTGCTGCAGTCCACAACTCGGCATCCGGGGGCAGTTGAAGTTCGAGATACTGTTCGGTCTTATTGTCGATTCGATAGGACTGCCGTCCCCGAAATGCCCCTTGGGCATCGCACAACAAGAGTGTCTCGGCGAGCCGGATGCGGGCATCAGCAGTTTGAACTGACCGCCGTTGGCGAGTGTTGATAGTAAACTGCGGTGCGATGGCAGCATCCCGTACGATGAAGGCCTGGGTAATCGTGGAGCCCAGCACCTTGGCCAGCTCGCGCCATTCAGCCCGTTGCCGTTTCAACTCGCTGATCTCCGCAGTTTCGGATACGACGACTTCGTCGCGCCCGGCGTTTTCCAGCACGACGAAACGCATTTCCGGCCTACCGGTCTCGACCAGGGGCAAGACCGTTTCAATTGGACCTTGTTCGAGAGCGCGATCACGCTCGACGACAACGATCAGCTGCCCGATGACCTCGTCCTGCAACTCCAGACGAACACGAACGAAGTCCGGATTCTCTGTCAGCGGTTCGACCGTCTGCTGTTTCAGGTGCGGTACCGAAATCCGCGCGGCGCTCATCCAAGCAGGTACTCGAAAAGTAATCTCCCGAATACCGGCCTCTCGGATCTGAAATCTCAGGAACAAAGTCGTTTCGACTGCGCGGCTTGTGACGCGAATGTTGGTAATTGTAAAGTGGCTGACCTGAGGCTGACGGCGTGTCGTGCGAATCACACCCGAGTATTTCGGCGTGCGATATCGCAACGCCAGCCGTGCCCAACGCCTTTGCTCGCTGTTGAGCCAATCGTGCACCTTCTCGAGCAGCACCGGTTGGCAGCCCTGCAGTTGCTCTGCTCGAACATCGAATGAGGGATCGACCTGAACGACCAGGTGGCCTGTTTGCTGTTCTACGTCGAGCACCTCGAGGTGAGGCAGGGGAATCTCGCTCATTTCCTCGTTGCTCGGCAACCGACCACGAATAAGCAGCGAAAACTTCCCTTGATTGCCGGTTTTGTAGAACATCGTCAGCACCTGCCGCGCGCCACGTTCGGCGAGGGACCATTCGAATTCGCCTGGAGCTTGAACGTCAACGAGCTGCAGGCCTTCGGGCAAGATCATCTGGGCATGGTGGACGGGCCGCCGCTTGGCGGCGAAATTCAGGCGAGCCTCGAAAGTAGCGTCGGCCTTCGCCAGCTTCAACAACGCCTGGACGTCGACGCCGGGCAGGTCGTCGTACGAGCGTGCCGCGAAATGTAGTGAGAACTCTTCGGACGCGAAGCGAAATGCCTGGTGATTGCGAATGCCCAGCGGACTATCGGCTACCGTACTGCTGACCACCTCTGCCGCGGCGGCATCGTCCATTTCCGCCCGGCTCAGACCCTCAACTCGCTCGCTCTGGAGATTCGTCAAGGGACTTCGGCGGATGAGTAACAGTCCACGGTGTTGCACGGCGTCTGGTACGGAAACCTTGGGAACGGTGAACCGTGTAGGCTGCACTCCGATCGTGATTGCACGTGAGAGCTTTATGGTGAGCGCCTCGGAGTTCGTTGCTGGACGTAACAAAGTCACTTCCACTCTCTGCCGGTCCAACTCGGTCACGCTTCTCCAGCCGCGAACATTGTCACCGTTCACTTCTTCAATTAGGTAATCTGACGGTACCAGCAACGTAAACGACTCCCGCTGGCTCTGGCGGAGGGCGAACTGTAGACGCCAATTGGCGCGAAGAGCATCTTCTTGGATGTCAACAACAGCGGCGGACGTGGCCGTCAGGGTCTGGTCAACCTGGCCGATCGAGATCGCGGGTCGCCAACGGAGGCTGAACTGACCGTCCCGGCGGACCGCCGTTTCGATGGTTTCGTTGTCTTGCTGCGATTCAAAAGTCGTGCGATCGGAGATGCCGCGCACGTGCAACTCGGTACCAGCTTTTGGAACCTCAATTGACAGCTGTGTTGCGGCCGCGGTCGGCAAGCGAGCCGCGGCGGTACGCCAGCCGCCACGACGTTGCAGTCTGACGCGCAGGGAGAACTCGAATTGCTTTCGCCCGCGGCCCGACGTGTAGATGACCAACATTGATTCCGGCCGGCCAGGCGGTAGTCTCACGGAAGCCTGCGAATTCGGTTCAGAGGTGGGAGCCCTCGGAGCCACCACCCGGATTTTCGCTGGTTGGCCGTCCAGGAGTGCCTTCGTCAGCACGGCACCCTGCAGTGGCAGCATCACCTCCACGTCCTCGTCGACGAAGACGTCGATCTGTAGAACACCTTCGACTAGCAGCTCTTCGCTCTCGGCCAACGTGGTGCGGTAACTGCCCCCCGCGGTCGCAAACGCGGCCGGTGGGCGAAGCTGGCCCGCGGCCTCGTCGGGATTCGCCAGCGTCCAGAGTTGGAGGTACTTCCTGTACGGAACCAGCACTTTGTCAGCTTCGGCAACACCATCTTCGACTGACGCGTCGTAGGGAATGATGATCGCGTCATCCGGAAGACTGACTGGATCTGGTTGAACCAACGATAAGATGTCGTCGATGTCCGAGACGGTGACCTGCCCGTACCCGACCGACGGCAACAAGGTCGTGATGAGAAGCGTCGCTGCAGCAGCGGATCCCCAGGATGCGACTCTGCCTGATATCAAGTTGCGCCACTTCCTCAGCAGCGCCACGAGGACATAAACGAAAATCAGCAAGGCGGCCGCGAAGAAGGGGCGGTCAAAGGTGTTTCCCAAGTCAATTTCGCTGAAGCTGCCGACGAGCAGTGGCAACAGCAAGAACACAGCCATCGTTGCGATCACGTAGTAGACCTGCAAGGTGTGACGGCGACCCGCTATCCCCAGCCCGAGCAGAAACACCAGCAGGGCAATGGCCCAAGAGAGGAACTCGAGGCGAGCCCGATCTACCAGTGTGGCGGCAACCAGTGGCGCGGTTCCCATGCTGTGGAAGGTGACCTGTTCGCCCGTCTGATCGAGCTCGATCGGCAAGCTGCGGACCCCTTCGAGTGCCCAATAGGCCTTGCCCCGACCGGGTGTGATCTTCTTACCCCCTAATCCACCCGCCTGCTGGTTGGCCGCTCGCAACGATTCGGAGAGTTTCTCTGAACGAGTATTTGGTTCCCCGGTCAGGGCTTCGAAGCCGGTGGTCTCGTCCGAGAACGCTGGCGCGGCGGCGTCGCCAGCCGCTGCAACGGCCGGTTCCCGCGTGGACTCGGCGAGGCTGCCCGTGGTTGGAGAGCGGGCCGAGAGAAGGAACGGGGAGCCTATACCACCCGCCATCCGGAAGGCAATTCTAGCCAACCGCGCCATCGGAGAGACGCCCGATTTGGGGTCAGTGAAGACGGTGCCTTGCGTTCGTACGACCTGCTGACCCGCTGGCAGGATCAACCGCCACACAACATCCGCCATCGGCACGCGCACCGTTTCCTCACCGCCTGAGCCGGCTGGTAGCATCAGGACCGGAGCGGCGGCTTGTATGTCCGAGACAAATGCCGAAACGGGGTTCGGTGTCTGAAAGACCACCTGCAAGTCCCTCAGCTTCTCATCGGAGCTAGCCGGGAAGTTGAGCAGCAGTCCATCGCCGTCACGCTGCGGCGCCGCGGGAATTCCGTCCACCCTGGCGGACCAAAGTTCTGCTCTGTCCGGCAACTGAACCTGCAGGTAGCTGGTCTTAGTCCGCAGTAGATACCTAGCTGCTGTTTGCGCAACGCCGTTGGCCGAGACCATTGTGATTAGCTCGCAGCGCTGCACGATCGCTGCAGGCATTGGATGTCCCAGGCGGCGCGCCACATCGACGCGAACTTCGCCACCGCGGTTGTCTAGGCCGAACACGCCGAGCAGCCGCCGTCCGACTTGGTACTCCGCGTCCACTAACTCTCCAACGTCGACGCGCCGTCCATCCGTGTCTAACGCCGTGTCAAAGTCTGCCTTCCCTTCGACGGCGACAATCCCGGTCTGATGGTCGACTCCCTCAGCGCGTGCCAACGGAAGGACGAACCCGTTGAGCTGCTCGCCGACTTGCTGGCGGAAGTCTACGGCTAGCCTGACTTGATCGCGATGCCGCTCGGACAGGTGGACGGTCCAACGTCGTTGGCTCCCGTCTTCTTCAGCCTGATATTGCCTAACTCGGACACCGTCGAGACCGCGAATGGCGACATCCTGAGGTGTCGAGCTCGGAAGCTGGAACGCTAGCCGACGTGTGCCCGCATTGTCGATATCGAACAGCAGCTCGTAGTGAGCGAACAACCCTTCCGGCTCCAGCCGCAGAAAGTTGAACACGCGAGCGGTGATGGTCGGCTGCCGACGAATCACGGTGATCGTTGCCGAGTAGTCCGGCCGCTGATAACGGAAGGCCAGCTTGGCTGACGACAGCTGTGGACCGAACTGAGAATTGCTCTCGTTCAGCACAGTCAGCCCATCCAACGCTTCCGGCTGTACGCGCAGGTCTTGACTGGCTTGAACTGCGATTGCGCCATGCTGATTGCCGGCGCCGAGCACGTGGATCTGTGGAAACTCGATGAGCTGCTCTCTCCACTCGGAGAGCCAGTCGGCGGGTGATCGCGTCGCTTCAACGAAAAAGCTGGTCGTTTGCCCGGGTGCGACGCCGCTGGGCAATCGTACGTGAATCCGATCCGGCAGCTGCTCATCCGCGGGTAAGAGGTCGTACATCAGTGGCTTACCATCGGCCGCCACCACCCGCTGGACATCCCACTCCGAGCCTAGGGCGACATCCACGTCAAATTGTTTTTCAACTCTGGCTTTCAGATTGACTCCGCCGCGCAGATGATGGGCAGTCTCGTCGACTGTCAGCAGGACGTGCAGATCGACATCTGGTTGCGACGGCGGTTTCTCGAAGCGGGCGTTCAACTCGAAGGCGTTTTGCGGTGCGTAATGCGCAGCAATGGGGCGAACCGGCGGCACACCTGGCTCTCTGCGAAACACACTCTCGGGCAGCGCGTTTCGCAGGATGTCGGTGTCGATCGGAATCAGACCATCTGCCCCGATCCTCGCCACTTGAAGCTGTTCCTCCAGCAACAACCCCAACATTGCCACGTGGCTGTGGACGTCTAGCGGCTCCAGCCGCGGCATTGTCCAATCGCCATTACCACCTTGGTTCTTGGTGGCTAGCACGTTCAGCACGATGCCGTCAGTCACAGCATCGCGGAGCCGAACCTCCAGCACCGCCTGTTCCCCTTCCGATCGTATCGCCCATCGTGAGATCAGAGGTGACTCGATCGATGTGATCTCGAATTCCCTGGGAACCGTGAACCGCAATCGGTCGATTGCTCCCTGCAGGACGTGCAGAGAGAACCTTGCGTGCAGGCGCTCGTACGACTGAGTTACCTCATCCACCACGACACTGCGCGCCGTGACCACGCTCTGTTCTCGCAGGTGGCGATTGTTGAGCGACAACACGAGCTCCAACGGACCTCGACCGGGGACCAGCTCAAAACGGGTCTCGTTGAGATCACGGTCCACTTGCCTAGAGAGCACTCCGGCGCCGCTGCGGAGTTCCACGTCGCCAGCAACCCGCAGCTTTAGTTGCGTCGCCGGTGGCGTCGGCAAGTGGAACGCCAACCGCTGCTGCGCCGCGTTCGTCTCGATCGGAGCGACGAGTTTCAGCTGCAGGGTATGCCGCCCCTGGCCCTCCATGAACACATCGATCGCACCTTCGCCTTCCTCACTTCTGGCTAGCGGGGCCGCCTGGCCATCGAGCAGGGCTTGCTGCACTCCGACGCCCGCCAGGTGAACGCGGTGGGTGTGCAGCCCGGGAGCCAACACTTCGAAATCGAGGCTCCCTGAGATCAAAGCGCGTTCTCCCGCGATGACGGCTTCGTAGTTGGCGGCGACGAGCAGTAGCTTGTGGGGTGACTGCGCTTGGGGCGAACGGCGAGCTCGCCGAAGCAAATCGTCGTATTCTTCACGTGATAGGAACACTCGTTGTGGTTGAGCCTCGATCAGGACGTTGAGATCTTCGTAGGGCACGAAGATCTCGCGGACGACCGGAACCCGTTCAGCACCACCAACGGCCGCGGCGCAAGAGACGACTGTCAGCATCGTCAACAATAAAGTCCTATGCGTCATGGCTTTCACCTCCGTCCGACTTCAAGTCGCGGTCGGTTGGTTCGACGGGGCCGGACGAAGCTGCGGCCGTGCCGTCGACGCTTTCCACGGCGGCGCCCGCGGTAGCGTGTGCTGGGGGCGGCGATTCGATTCTGCTGGGCCAGCGGATCTTGGTCCGGGCCACACCGACTGCTATCCAAATGATGACGGCTGCTCCCAAGGCGAGCATCAGTTCGGGGCGCAGCAGCTGGCTGGCGAACGTGGGCACGAAGACACCTGCTACGATTAGAGCCAACAACACACCCAGCAACGCGATCACTTTCATCTGGGCCGAACGACGAACCAGGGCGACTCCGAGCAAGCCAAGACCCCCGAACAAGATCGCGTCCAGCCATCGTTTGGAGAACGCGACAAGGCGCAGAGAACCGTCCGGTGGTGGCGCTGGTCGTAGTGTCGTGTAGGTATGCAGCTGTCCGTTGGTAGGAAAGTTCTGGAAGTTCTTGTTCTTTGGCTTGATCCCCTCACTAACCCAACTCAGCAGATCTCCGTCGTGCTCAACGGTTGCTGTCGGAAATACGGTTGGCGTACGATGGGGTGTCCACGGCCCGAACGACCCTAGCCTGACAAGGTCCGCGGGCAGATAGACAGCCACGAATACCTTCTGTACAGCCGGCTCACTTTGAACTGGCTGCTGCGCCGGGAACACAGGCAAGTCCAGCCTACGGTGGTTTCCAGCGACCGTGTAACGCAACTCGAGCAAAAATGCCTCGTCCGAAGTCTCGCTGATGGGGATAAACAACGTCCCATCCTCACCCTGCTTCAAGGGCTGAGCTTGACCGTTGATCCTCAGGGGATCTGCATCGAATTCGGCACCGGCAGGAAGTTGCACCGCCAGTCCTTGTGTGACGCTGCGCATGCGATACAAGGCTTGTACCGAGATTCGGTTGCTCCGTGTAACGACCATCCTCAGCAGTGCACGCTCGATACTGGTTCTTTTGATGTCCTCCAGATCATAGCGCTTGGCGGTTACCTCCAAAGACCAGTCATCATGAAACTCGAAGGCCCGGGCCGCATCACTGACGGAGCTGCCGGCCATTAAGTCGTGCTGCGGATCGATCGGGCGGAGGCCGGTCGCTGGTCCGGAGGGATGAATGTCCAGCGACTCCGCTTTCGTCAGCACGACTTGGCCCCAAGCGCGATCCGCGCCGTGGGGCCGCAGCTGCGGCACGCGGAACTCGAGACTCCCGCCGACCTCCAATTCCTTGCTGGGGCTTTCCCATTGCAGCGTCAGTTGTCGGTTGCCGAGGAAGGCTGATTCCCCCGTGAATTCCCACGCGATAAGACCTTCTGCGACGTCTTCGGGCTGAGGCTGCATCGCAGCATCTTGTACACCGCGTGTGACGTTGCGCAACTCGTTCGACAACTCGGCGGGCACATCGATCCGCAGGTGACGGACGCCACTAAAGCGGACATCGTAGAAGAAGTTAGCTGTGTACTTGATCACGCCAGGCTCGACGCGCGCCGTCAGCAGCTGCCGTACGCTAACCTGCGGTTTGCGGATGCGAGTTTCCAGTAGCACGGATGCAGATTCGGCTTGGTAGACATAGGCCAACACAGGCCGGAGGGCAGCGAACCGATTGTCGCGGCGCGAATCGAGTTGGCTGAAGGCTTCATCAAATGAGACGTTTCGAACTCCATCGAGCGTTCGAGCGATCGTCCGCAAACTGTCTGGTGCGTAGACGACGAGGTGTCCTTGGTTGCTTATCGCATCGGTGACAGCCCGCGGCACTGCCAATAACAGTTCGGCAGCTTCCGCAGCAGGATCGCTTAGACCACGTTCGTCGAGTGTTCGCTGTAGTTCGATGACGATTCCTACTCGCCCCTCGGCTTTACGAGCAAGATCGACGGTCAGCCGATCTTCATCGTTCGGATCGCGATGATAGGTATCGACCGCTGCTGCAGCTGCGTTCCCTACGGCCTGACCTCGCACAGAACGAACGTCGTACTGTCGGGGGATGGCAAAATCGAGCTGGAAGATGCCAGCACGCTGGACGTCGATCGTAGCAATCACTTCAACGGTCAGCTGCTCTGGCTCTAGATACGCCTCGACAAGCTGACTTGCGTAGATGCGCGAAGTGACAGGCTCGACATGCATGGACAACTGGAAGGGGACCGCGGAGAAGCGATAGGCGAAGTTCCAGTCTTCGTTGCGCAGACGAGGTGGCAGCTCGTTGGCGTCGAGCTGAGAGAGCCCAGTACGCTGCGTTACCTCGGCGCGGAGCTCCGATCCGACCCGTAGCACAACGATTCCGTGTTGCCTACTGACGCCTCGCGATTGAACCGTCGGCACCATCAGCACGCCGGCTGACTCGTCCAGCAGTTTTTCCAATTCGACACTCAGTGCCTGTGCGCCCCTGGCCGGCTGAAAGAGCTGTACAGTAATGACTTGAGAGTCGCTGTCTTGGTCTTGGCGGACTTTCCACTCACGAACATTGGCGTCGAAGACGCCGGTCACGCGCTGGTCTGCGGGAACTTGGATTTCGAGCTCGGTGAGTTCCGCGCGTCGGATGTCGTACTGCAGATTGGTCCGCGTCCGCACCACCCCCTCATCGATGCGCATTTCCTGTTCTGATTGAACTGTGGCCAGTGCCTTGAGCCCTGTCGCCCCTTTGGCTTTAGGTGTCCAGTCGATACGTACCGTCGGCGCCGCACCCACGAACGCCAGCACCACAGTCTCGTCCTCCGCGGTTGACTCTTCGCCGGTGGCGGCTTCGCTGGCGGCAACCAAAGGATGAATGCTCACGTCGACGCCCGGTTGGGGGACGCGAATTTGCCAGCGGTTCACCGGTGCTTCCGGTGATTCAAAGGTGACACTGTTTCGCGCCGGAGACTTGGAAAACGACTTCGCGTATTTCAGCTCGACTGTGATCTCGTGGGGTTCATCGTCCTCACTTTCGATCAGCAGCTTGTAGCCGGCATCCGGATCGAACAGAACCCGCGCGGGTTGGTCGTTTACTCGTGCCGAGCGGATTGCGGCATGGCGCAGTCGAAGAGGCGCCTCGTGCCAGCCCTTTCCCAGGACTTCGAGATTGAGCCGGGATGAGACTGAGACAACCTCCCGCTCGACGACGGCTTCGCTCTCGATTTCTCGGATCAGCACACCGATCGGCGGCTTTTCAACAACGGGGTGGGGCACCTTGGCGCGAGCCGTTTCCCACAGTTTCTTGAACTGCTCGTAGGGAACGAAGACGCCACGGCCGGGCTTTTCAAAAACCTCTCGCAGCTTGTTGAATGGGATGTAGATCGTCTGTTCCCGGAAGGGTGCGCTCGAATCGTCGCCGGCGTCGGCGGGTGGGATGCCGGCCGAGTCGACACCGGACGCTCCCAGAGGCAGCGGATCGGCCGGTGGTGACTCCGGCCGTAGACGATCGTTGCCAGCGGCGCTGGCCGCCAGGCACAGGCCCAGCAGTAGCGAGACAAAGGAGACTGACTTCTTGGATCGCTGCATGGTCGATTTCCCGTAATTGCGTGAATGGGTGTTCCGGCGTCCGCTATGCCAGCTGAGCCGCAGGGAAGAGAGCGGGCGGCCCGTTGGTTTAGACGAGAAGCTGGTCCATTTGGTTCTCTGGCTGCCTCCGTGAGGGGCGGCGTTGTGCAACGTGTCGGCCGGCCGGGCGAGCAACGGCTGAGGAACCAGTGGTTTTCACCGCTCACCCGCTGGCCACCTTTCCCCAGGAAAACATACGTTGCGGCTTATCTCCGCCGCGGCTTGACGGGCGATAGGCGGGAGGCGACACTGCCATCCGTATCTCCAGTAGTGACAACAGGTTTCCTCTGCCCGTCTGCCGCAGCTGCTTAGTCACCGGTCAGGGCGGGTACCGTAGCGATGAAAGGGTCTGCGAATGCCGGTTTGCTTCAAAGAAATGCTTGCCAAGGACGAGTTGATTTGCACATTTGCCTTGAGCCGGGTCGTGAATCCGGTGTTGGTGGAGATGTTCGGGATTGCCGGAGGATACCACGGCTTTTGGCTGGACGGCGAACACGTCACGCTCTCTACCGAGCAAATGGTCAACTTGGCGCTGGCCGGTCGAGCGAACGGGTTTGACAGCTTCGTGCGGATCCCGCCCGTCGGCTATTGGCAGGTCACGCAGTGCCTTGAAGCGGGGATGGGCGGAGTCATGGCTGCTCAGATCTTCTCGGCAGAACAGGCCGAGCAGTTCGTGAGCTGGGCGAAGTTCAGTCCCCGCGGTGGTCGCGGACTCAACACCGGCGGACGCGACGCAGACTACTCACACAAACCCGCTGCCGACTTCGTCGTGGACGCGAATCGAGACAATTTTGTGGCAATCCAGATCGAGACTGCTGGCGCTGTCGACGAAGCCGATGCAATCGCCGCAATCGATGGAGTTGACCTACTCTTCGTAGGTCCAGCAGATCTATCGCTCGCGCTGGGAGTTGTCGGTCAGTTTCACCACGAGAAACTGTGGGAGGCGATCGACTGCGTTGCTGCCGCCTGCCGGCGGCACGGTAAAGGCTGGGGGGCGGTGACTCCCGATCCCAAGTTCGCGGAGCGCGCGGTTGAAAGCGGTTGCCGGATGCCGACGATCGGGAATGATGTCCTGACCGTCCGCCGGGGCATCGCTGCCACCAAAGACGCCTACTGCAAACAGTTTGCCTAGGGCCCAGTACGTTGCTGTCATGGAAAATCAACTGAAAGAGGTCGGCTACGTTGTTTTCGAGCAGCTGATGGACCAGCGGCAGCTGGGCGCCCTGCGGCAGCGTGTCGAAGAGCTGTTTCAGCTGGAGGGTGAACGAGCGGGTGCGGAGTTCAAGCAGGAACCCGGGTCTCGACGCTTGGCAAACCTGGCCAACAAGGGCGATCTCTTTCAGCAGGTTGCTTTGA
Organism: Pirellulaceae bacterium; assembly: GCA_965223305.1. Lineage (GTDB taxonomy): Bacteria > Planctomycetota > Planctomycetia > Pirellulales > Pirellulaceae > CBDCWT01. Next base: position 147,323 of record CBDCWT010000046.1, read on the forward strand.
ACCAGAAAGTGCTGGAGTGCGTGACGACGGTCGTGGGCCGGGAGTTCAAGCTGAGTAGTATCAACGCGCGCTCGGTGAATCCTCAGTCACTTACGCCTCAGCCTTTACATTGTGACATGGGTGCATTACCCGACGACAGGGGATATTGGGTATGCAATGCGGTATGGATGCTGGATGACTTTACGGTGGACAATGGCGCGCTGCGGGTCGTGCCGGGCTCGCATCAATGGGGAAGGCTCCCGCAGGATGAAATGCTGGACCCTCTGGTGCCCCATCCCGGTGAGGTGCTGGTGACTGGCGGCGCCGGTACGGTCGTCGTTCTGAACGCGCATCTTTGGCACGGCGGCTCGGCGAACCGCACCGACCGACCGCGCACCGCGGTACATGCCTTTTACTGCCGCCGCGACAAACCTCAGCAGCAGTATCAAAAGCAGCTGCTGGACGACCAGGTCTTGGCGGGGTTGACACCGCAGCTGAGACATCTGCTGGCGATCGACGATCCGCTGAACGACGAGCTCAGCACGGCTGACGGTCCCCGCAGCGGGTTCTTGAAGTAGTGGGCCGGGCTGGCGGAGATTGCCCGCATTGAGGGGTCATCTCAATCGGGTCTGCTTGCGATTCCGCCCACGCCGCGTTACGATTGATCAGATGCAGGGGCTTGGTCTTATGGGGAATCTCCCGATGCTTTCTGCCTGCCGAGTTTCTGTCGCTATCGGTCTGTCTCTGCTCTTACTCGTCTGTTCTCCCGCGTTCCTCTTTGCTCAACGCGAAGGCAGGCCGCTGTCATCAGCTGGACAGGCGGTGGAGAACGAACATCGCTTCATTCTCAAGGCGCTTAGCAATGACGGTGAATGGTCTTATGTCGAGGAGCCGCTGGGCGAAGTGCTTTCGTCGTTTGCCGAGCAACTGGGGATCAACCTCTACGTCGACACACCTGCGCTAGAAGACTTCGGGATCGGCGAAGACACACCGGTTACGATCCAGCTGAGCGGGATTTCCAACCGCTCTTTCCTCAGCTTGATGCTGCGTGACCTTGATCTCGCTTGGACGCTCCGCGACGGGTTGCTCTGGATCACGACCACCGAGGAGGGTGAATCGCAGCTGATTACCCGTGCCTATCCGGTTGGTGATCTGATCCAGGTGGCTCCAGTTCAAGCCGTGGACGATCCATTCGGGGATTTGGGCGGTACGTTTGGTGGATTTGGCGAAGGCGGTTCCGGCGGGAGGCAGAAGTCCGCCGCCTCGGACTACGATTCACTCATCGGGCTGATCACAGCGACGGTGGAACCGGACTCATGGGATACGATCGGCGGACCCGGCTCCATCGTCGGCATCTCCGGCGCGCTGGTGATTTCTCAAACAAGAGAGGTGCACGATCTCGTCGACGGCATACTCGCAGGTGCTCGTTCGATCCGCGAGCGGCTCACAGACAATTCTACTGTGATACCCCCTCCGGTTTCCTTAGGTGGCGCCGACTCGAAACTAATGGCTCGACTAGGGAAGAAGGCCGCAATGGAATATGAAGACGAAGCCCTCAGCGACGTGCTAGAGGTGATTTCGCGAAAGCATGACATTCCTGTCGTGATCGACACGTCGGCTCTGGAAGATTTTGGGATCGGGACCGACACGCCGGTTTCCATTCGAATCCGCGGCCTGCCATTGGTATCTGCGCTGCGTACGATGTTGCACGAACTTGACCTCACCTACGTCATGCGCGATGAAGTACTCATGATCACGACGATGGAAGAGGCCGAGAGCTTGCTGCAATTGCGCCTTTATCCGGTTGGAGATCTTGTGCTTCCGGCTGACAGGGAACGCGGGGAGTCGGGTTGTGAACGTGGCGATTGCGACTTTAATCCCCTGATCAATGCGATCCGGTGCAGCGTGGAACCCGACAGCTGGGACAACATCGGGGGGCCCGGCGCCATTGCACCTCTCAGCCAACCACCAGTTCTTACGATCTCTCAGACCGAGGAGGTCCACGAGCAAGTCATGCACTTGCTGACCGAACTGCGCCGGGTTAAGAAGCTGCAGTCAGCCGGAGAGTCAACACAATAACTCCAGCTGAACTAAATCAAGAAGTTTGATTGACTTAGCCGGTTTTGTAGAAACCGTGGGCTAACCCGAATTATTCATGAGCGATCTGCTGCGAGGTCGTAAGTCCATCCGTGGCTTCGTCATGCTTCACAATTCTCCCTCGACGTATTGCTTCAATACACCTGCGGAAGAATTGCTCGCCTTCCTTGCCACGAACGTACTTACAACCTCTCGCGACGATCTTCATGAATAATCCGGGCTAATGCCCAGCGGCTGATCTCGCAGAATCACACCCGACCATTTTGATGAGCACCGTAGCACACACAACCAAGCTGTGCAGCCGGCTTGCCGAACTTGATGCATCCCAGACCGCCTACGCGACACAGTTCATCGAACTCCTGTTGGACGGAGCGCAGGAGGTCGCAGCCAGCGACGTTCACCTGCAGCCTACTGCCGACGGGCTAGAGGTTCGCTGGCGGTTGGACGGTGTCTTGCAGAGTCTCGGGGTGTTTCCCCCGGGCGAGACGGCAGATGTAGTCGCCAGGCTTAAGGTGCTCGCCGAGTTGCTGACCTACCGTACTGATGTACCTCAGGAAGGTCGGCTGCGCGAGCGGCACGGTGGCACGGAGGTGCGAGTCAGCACCTTTCCCACGCTGTACGGCGAGCGCGCGGTCGTGCGGCTGTTTGCCGCTGACGATCAGTTTCTTTTTCTAGGCGATCTGGGGTTGCCGGTCGACGAAGCGAACCAGTTGAATCAGCTGCTGATGGAAACCAGCGGTGCGATGATCGTCACCGGACCCGCCGGCAGCGGAAAGACGACAACGGCCTACGCCTGTCTACGGGAACTGGTCCGCCGCCGCGAAGGTCGTCAGAGCATCGTTTCGCTTGAAGATCCCATCGAAGTGGCTGTCAAGGGCGTGGCGCAGTCTCAGGTGCACGCCGCGTCAGATTTCACACTCGCCAGCGGGCTGAAGTCCCTGCTTAGACAGGACCCCGAGGTGATCTTGGTTGGCGAAATCCGTGACCGAGAGACCGCGGAAGGGGTATTTCAAGCGTCTTTGACCGGTCACTTAGTCGTTACCACTTTCCATGCGGGCAGCACAACCGAAGCGATTAGCCGTTTGGGCGACATGCAAATTGAACCCTACCAACTGCGGAGTGGGATCTTGGCGATCCTGAGCCAACGATTGGTGCGGAGGCTGTGTCGGTGTGCTCGCGAGGTAGCCGACGATGACGGTAAACTCGGCCTTCCCACGACCCATGCCAAGGAAGCTGTCGGTTGCGAGGCCTGCTTCGATACGGGCTATGTAGGCCGCTTCGTGCTCGCCGAGTTGTTGGCGCCGGCCGCGAACCAGCTGGGCCGTGAAATCTTGTCGCTGGCCGACGCATCCCATTTGGAGCGACTAGCTGTCGAAGCCGGAATGACTACGATTTGGAGACGGGGTTGTGAGGCCGTCGAGCAGGGGTGGACGAGCCCGGCGGAGATTCGCCGTGTGCTGGGCTTCGTCGAGCGCCGCCGCGAGTCGTCGCCTCCAGATCGCAGCCGGTCGTGACCAAAGGTAACCGCAAGCGTTGATTGGTGGTTTGTAATGGATCGTTCTCTAAGTTCGGTACTGGCACGGCATGAAATCGAATTGAGCGAAGAGACGGTCACTAATTTGCAGGACTACTGCCAGCTGCTTTGGGAGTGGAATGAGAAGCTGAACTTGACCAGGCACACCGACTATGAGCGGTTTGTGACCCGAGATGTTGCGGATTGCCTGCAGCTGTCGCAGCTGATTGATGGCGGTGAGTCGGTACTGGACGTGGGAAGTGGGGGCGGCGTTCCGGGAGTCGTGCTCGCTATCCTCCGCCCAGAATTGAATGTGACGCTCTGCGAGTCTGTACAGAAAAAGGCGGCAGCGCTCCGCGACATAGTGGGCCGACTTTCCCTTACCGCGACCTTGAAGGCTCAGCGTGCCGAGGACTGCCTGCAGGATGGCGCTTATGACACGCTTGCCGCCCGGGCCGTGGGCCCACTCTGGAAGATGCTGAAGTGGTTCGAACCTCATTGGGATGCCATCGGGCGCCTGCTGGCGATCAAAGGTCCCCGCTGGGTCGACGAGCGAGGTGAGGCGAGGCACCGCGGCTTGTTGAGGGGGCTGGAGCTACGCAAAGCGGCGACTTATCCGCTGATCGGCACCGATTCTGAGAGCGTGATTCTGCAAATTCGGGCACCGCGTAGCTGCTGACTGCCCACCATCTGCATCCCTTTGGCACTTCAACCGATCCCCCCACTGGCTTACAATGGCTCGTTTGTCGTCAGCCCGTAGTCGCCAGAGTCTAATATCTCGACATGCAAATAGTACGATCGTGGCCCCGCCGCGAAGACGCCGGAAAAGGCTGGCAAAGCCGCCATCAGGCCATTTCGTTGCTGGCAGGTGCGGGTCCTGCAACAAGCTCCTCTCCTCCGAACCTTGTCGGCCCAATGGTGGCCCGGTTTTCAGTTTGAGTTAATGAGTACGTACTCTCTCACGCACCTTAAACAGCTGGAAGCTGAGAGCATCCACATCATCCGTGAAGTCGCGGCGGAGTTCCACAATCCCGTCATGCTGTACTCGATCGGCAAGGACTCGTCGGTGATGGTCCAGCTGGCGTTGAAGGCCTTTTATCCTGCCCAGCCTCCTTTTCCGCTGCTGCACGTCGACACGACTTGGAAGTTCCGTGAAATGATCGAATTTCGTGAGAACTATGCGAAGCAGGAGTTAGGTCTGGAGGTACTGACGTACATCAACCAAGAGGGGCGGCGCGAGGCGATCGATCCGTTTGAGGACAGCGAGAAGCACACCGAATTGATGAAGACCGACGCGCTCAAACAGGCCTTGGACGAATACCAATTCGACGCCGCATTCGGCGGTGCCCGCCGCGATGAAGAAAAGTCACGGGCCAAGGAACGCGTGTTTTCGTTTCGGAACAAACAGCATCGTTGGGACCCCAAGAACCAGAGACCCGAGCTATGGAATCTCTACAACGCGCGGGTCAATCGAGGTGAGAGCATTCGCGTCTTCCCGTTGTCCAATTGGACTGAGCTCGATGTGTGGCAGTACATCCATTTGGAGCAAATACCGATCGTACCGCTTTACTTTGCCAAGGAACGTCCCGTCGTCGACCGAGGCGGCCAGTTGATTCTGGTCGACGACGAGCGACTGAAGTTGGCACCTGGCGAGGAGCCGCGGAGTTGTTCGGTCCGCTTCCGCACGCTTGGTTGTTATCCATTGACCGGAGCTGTCGAATCGCATGCGACGACGTTGCCCGAGATCATCCAAGAAATGCTGCTGACCAAGACATCCGAACGTCAAGGGCGGGTGATCGACCAGGATGAGGGAGGTGCGGGCATGGAGGAGAAGAAGAAGCGGGGCTATTTCTAGCCGGGCACCTGGTCGGAACCCGAAGCGTAAGCGAGGGAATAACTTGCGTCGGTACACCAACTCCCCCTCGCTGACGCTTCGGGTTCCGAAAAACACAACGAATTCGTCATCCTGTGCCCGCCAGACTCCGGACTTCAAAACTGACTTTGGGTTGTGAATACCATCTGGCCGAACGCGTGAATCGACGTCAGGGCTGGAACATGGCGAACGAGGCAGGTTGCCGTCGCAGAGATGCGGGCACGCCTGGACGAATAGCTGAGTGAGAGCACAGTATGTCCCATCGATCGGATTTGATCGCGACTGACATTGATGCTTACCTGGAGCAGCACGAGCAAAAGGAGCTGCTGCGTTTCATCACGTGCGGTAGCGTCGACGACGGTAAGAGCACGCTGATCGGTCGTCTGTTGTACGACTCGAAGATGATCTACGAAGATCAGCTGGCAGCTCTGGAGCGGGACTCTGCGATTCACGGCACTACCGACGGGAGCTTTGACCCCGCGCTACTGACCGATGGTCTGCGGGCCGAGCGTGAACAAGGCATCACCATCGATGTGGCCTACCGCTATTTTTCGACCGCCAAGCGCAAGTTCATCATTGCCGACACACCTGGCCATGAACAGTACACGCGGAATATGGCCACTGGAGCATCCACGGCCGACTTGGCAATTATCTTGATCGATGCTCGCTACGGTGTACTGCCCCAAACCAAGCGGCACAGCTTCATCGTCTCGTTGCTAGGGATAAAGCACGTCATGGTGGCCGTCAACAAGATGGACTTGGTGGACTACGAGCAGCAGGTATTCGAACAGATCGTTGCCGACTACAAGGGATTTGCCGACCGCTTGGATCCCACCGACCTGCACTTCATACCGATCGCCGCTTTGCACGGGGACAACGTTGTCGAATCCAGCGAGCGCATGCCTTGGTATCAAGGCACGACGCTAATGAACTTCCTGGAGTCTGTTTATATCGGTTCCGATCGAAACCTGCGGGACTTTCGTCTGCCGGTACAGCTTGTGAACCGACCCAATCTGGACTTCCGCGGGTTCTGCGGGACGATCGCGTCAGGGATCATTCGCAAGGGTGACGAGATCATGGTGCTGCCGTCACGGAAGACGAGCCGCGTCCGGTCCCTTGTCACATTCGAGGGGGAACAGGAAGAAGCGTTTTCTCCGCAGTCCGTGACGGTGACTCTGACGGACGAGATCGACTGCAGCCGCGGGGATACGATCGTCCGGCCCGGCAACGTGCCTCGGATGGAACATAAGATCGAAGCGATGGTTGTCTGGATGGCCGAACAGCCGATGGTACCCGGCAAAGCGTACATATTTAAGCACGCTACCAAGAACGTCACAGGAACGATCAGCACGCTGCGGTACCAGATCGATGTCAACACACTGCACCGCCAGGATGCTCCCACGTTGGAGCTGAACGAAATTGGACGTTGTGCTGTAGAGTTGAATGAACCCATCTGCTACGACAGCTACCGCCGCAATCGTTCGACCGGCGCGCTGATCATCATCGACCGTATTACAAACGTCACGGTCGCCGCGGCCATGATTCTCGACCGCCGCACCGGTGAGGATCGTCACGATCACTGGGACGAGGCACCCAGTAGTAAAGGACTGCACGGCGAAATCAGCAACGTCAATCCGGATGAGCGTCAGGCCCGGTTCGGGCAGCGCCCCGTCACGATCTTGCTGACCGGGTTGACCGGCTCAGGAAAAACGACGTTGGCCTATGCGCTCGAGCGACGGCTGTTCGACAACGGTCGCGCGAGTACCGTGCTTGACGGCCAAAACATGCGCCTGGGTTTGTGTAAGGACTTAGGGTTCAGCGGCGAGGACCGGAGCGAGAACCTCCGCAGAACTGCCGAAGTGGCTAAGTTGATGAACGACGCCGGCTTAGTCTGCCTCGCTGCTTTTGTGGCACCGGACGCCGAAGTAAGGTCGCGTTTTGCGGAGTTGGTCGGACAAGATCGTTTTCTGCTGGTCCATCTTTCGGCGCCGGTCGAGGTCTGCCGCGAGCGCGACTCCGCCGGCCGCTACCAGCTGGCTGACGAGGGCGAGATCGCCAACTTCCCAGGTGTTTCGGCGCCCTATGACCCGCCCACCGAAGTGGATCTCGAGGTGCGCACCCACGAGCTGCCCGTCGAATCATGTGTCGAGCAAGTCATCGGACTGCTCGAACAGCGGGGCATTATCTCGTAGCAGCCTGCTATCGAATGCTCGCCAAGATCTCTTTCGCTCGCTCCAGCTGGCGATCCATTTGTTCGTCCGTGAGCGGCTTGGAACTGCTGAAGCGCCGTCTGGCCGCGTGCTCTGGTAAGAACTCGTTAAGCACGATACATGCCCACTTGATCTGGTAGACCGGTAGCAGCTGTTCACAGCGGCTGCGGAAGCGATCGGCGTCGACCGCCAACTCGGCAAGAGATGCGACGGTCGTATCCCAATGCTGTAGAGGTATGGGAACTTCGATCTGGCAAAAGAAATCGCAGACGAGTTTCGCAGGGTCGTCCCAGCCCGCATATTCAAAATCGAGAAAGCGAACGTGGCCGTCTCTGGTCACCAGGGCATTGTGAAATCCGAAGTCGGAAGGCGAGACACACTGGTCGTGTTTTTCCAAAGGTGACTCGCTGTCGGAGCGATCGACCGTAGCGGATACACGTTGCCATATGGGGACTAGTTGCCGGGCGACAAAATCGGCCGCACGCTGGGCCGTCTGATTCGTGGCGCCAATCTGTCTTAGTCGATCGACTCGCTGTTGTACGCACGTCAAATGTTCAGAGATCCGAAAACAGGCCTCCGCCGCTCTAGGCAGCTGAGCCGCTCGCGGCGAGTCGCCGTGGTGGTTCAGCTTCAGGATGAACTGCAGCGCCTGGTTCAAATAGCGGCTCACTTGGTCGATTGCCACCCGGCGGCCGTCAATCCATTCGTAGAGTGCGAGGTGCTCGGATCGGTTCACCGCGAGCGGCTGGGGAACCGAGTCGATACCGTGTTCCCAACAGAACTGACAAAAGGCATATTCTGACTGCAGTCGGTCCCGGTCATCTCCGGAGTGGGTGTAGTACCACTTCAGAGCTGCTGGCCTGTGTGCAGCTACGCGAAAGACGCGGCTGTTTCGCCCACTCGGCAGTTCACGGATGCGGTGTCCTCCTTCGCTGCCGGCGGCTTGAAGCAGTGCGTCGACGTGCGGGCGCAGTTCGGCGAAGTCGTCCTCAGCGTCGATCTGGTTCACTTTGCAAACCGCTCCAGCACGTAGCTCGTGACTTCAGACCAAGAGTGACGGCTCACGATGTCGCGCGTCCTCCGACTCCGCCTCTCTGGATCGAAAAGGATCTTCTGAACGTTGGGCGGGAAGTCGGGCTCGCTCAAGAACTCCGGCAGATCGTCGACGAAGAGCTGGCAACCGGCACTGGCGATCCGCTGTAGCTTGGCCTGCTTAGTTTCCTCGAAATAGACGTCGCTTTGGGTCAGCCCCGTGTGACTCTCGAAAAACCGATTTGCCTCGAGCCACTGCCTGGCAGCGGATCGCAGGTCGAGGTCCGGGCCTCGATAGGGCCGCTTGGTCTTGTGGCTGATGATCACAACATCGAGGTTGGCTAGGCGACACCGCTCGAAGAACTCGTACACACCGGGAAACGCGTCAGCGTCAGCAATGTAGTGGCCGTAGATGGCCGCCTGCAGCTCGGTCCAATCGTCCTCTTTCCCAAGTTCGCGGAGCCGATCTCGGATTCGCTCCTTCTCCGCGGGAAAACCTCGGGGAATCAACCCTCGCTCGCAGGCAACGCGAAAAAACAGCGGATCATAGCAGACGATCGTGTTGTCAAAGTCGAGTCCAATCATGGGGCGAGCTAGGCGAGTTCAATAATGGGTCGCGGCACGATCCCCTGTTCCAACTCGTCCAAAGCCTGGTTGACCTCGGATAGCCGGTAGATCTTGGGAAACAGAGGCGAGAGGTCCAGACGGCCCTCGGCCAGCAACTGGCCGTAGCGGGCGAAGTCGCGGTCCGGATCGTTGTCTCCGCCCCAGGTACCAAGCAGACGCTTACCCTGGTTAAGCTCGCCCGGGTCCAGCTGCAAGCGTTCACCGTGTCGGGCGTTGCCGACGACGACCACTGTTCCGCCGCGGGGTCGCACGGCCGCCAACGCCTGCTGCATGACCGCTGGACGTCCGGTTGCTTCGACAGCCAAGTCGAGGCCATCCGGACAGAGTACTCCGATTCGTTCGAGTGGATCCTCACGAGCCGAATTAATCAGCGCCGTTGCGCCGAAATGCTGTGCGATTCGAAGTCTCTCGTCGTTCACATCCACTGCGATTAACGGCACTGCGTCCATTGCCGCGGCGGCAGCAACCGCTGCGCAGCCGATTCCGCCGACACCAAAGACGGCGGTAGTCATCCATGGTTCCGCAGCCGCAGTGTTCCAGACGGCGCCGAACCCGGTGGGGACAGCGCACCCCAACAATGCGCCCTCTGGACCACCGACTTGATCCGGCAGCAGCACCACGCGGTTCTCGCTGACCACCGTGAGTTGCTGGAAGGTAGTTACTCCGCCGGCGTTCACGTCTTGGCCTTGCCAGCGGTAGACAGTTCCTGGGACGTCGGCTCCCGAGCCCTTCATCCAGCTCAGAACGACTCGGTCTCCGACGGTGCATTTATTGACGTTTGGTCCAGTCTCCACGACCTCGCCACATGCCTCGTGTCCCAAACAATGAGGCAGATAGCGGTCACTGCCACGGTATCCGCGCGCCTCTAAGAGCTGTGTATGGCACACCCCGCTGTGGCTCACCTCGACAAGCACTTGGCCCGGTTTGAGCGCCGGCACTTCCAGCTCGGCCAACTCCAGCGGATGACCGGTTTCTACTAGCACTGCGGCCAAGGTTTTCATAGGGCGGTCTACATACGTTGGTCGTGGCCGAGGAGAAAAAACGGTTCAGGTTTGTCTCCGACGTTCCTTTCAGCGACGGCACTTCTCCCCCGTTGGGAGGTCGTGCAGCTTTTACGCTTCATGCGGTCCACCAAACTCTGGCGAGTTCGGCTACGACTCTGGCGAGTTCGGCTACGCTCCAAATCAGCCGCTGGGCGTTAGCCCACGGTTTCCTAGCGAATCCGACGCGTAGCGTTCGGCGAGTGCCCCCCTCTCCGGCCCTTCGGGCCGACTCTCCCCAAAGGGGAGAGTGACGAAAGACTAACTCATAGGCTGCACGACCGGCAGTGCGAGCGATTTCTGGCTAAGAAATCAAGCCTTGCCGATCCGCGAGACTATCATACAATTCGCGTAACAACAAAACGACTCGGGAGCTGAGCAGGCAGCCCGTGAGATGTGCCGGTCCTTTCTTTCTAACAGGAGACAATCACAACATGTGGCGATCGAGGAACCGGCTTATCGCATGTGCGTTGCTACTGGCCGGCTGTATTCCAGCGTCGATTCCCGTCCAAGAAGCGAGTACCAGCGTGAATGCCCAAGAAGTCGAGCAACCAGCGGTGAAAACCAAAGTAGCCACGTTCGGTGCTGGTTGTTTTTGGTGCGTCGAGGCAGTATTCCAGGAGCTCGAGGGCGTGGTGGCAGTCAAGTCCGGTTACACGGGCGGTTTGCTCCCAAACCCGACCTACGAGCAAGTCTGCAGTGGGCGAACGGGCCACGCCGAGGTTTGCCAAATCACCTACGACCCACAGCTGGTCAGCTTCGACGAGCTGCTCGAGGTTTTTTGGAAGACGCACGATCCCACGACTTTGAACCAGCAGGGCGCCGACCGTGGAACTCAGTACCGTTCGGCAGTTTTCTACCATGACCAGGAGCAAAAGGAGCTGGCTGAGAAGTACAAGAGGAAGCTCGACGAATCTGGCGCATGGCGAAGGCCTATCGTCACTGAGATCACACTCTTTAAGAAATTCTATCCGGCCGAGAAGTATCACGACGACTACTTCCGCCGCAACCCGAATGCGGGATATTGTCGAGCTGTCATCGTCCCCAAGATGGAGAAGTTTCGCCGGGCGTTTCGCGACAAGCTGAAGGAGTAAGGCGAGTACGGCTTAGGAGGAGAGACATCTGAGGTTGTCCATCAACGCTCGGGAGGGCGAGGCTCCTGCCGAGCCGCAGGGCACAAGAAACGGCTCCGCAGGAGCGTCGCCCTCCCGGTTGGTTTGCCGCCTCTCGGGATAAGGACGAGCGTCGATAAACCCTGTTGGCCGCGGCTCTCTGGCCACACAAGGCGTGTGGGAGGGCGAGGCTCCTGCCGAGCCGCAAGTAGCCGAGAGAGCTCGCAGCGCTTGAGGATTCCCGCTACGCAATGTCAATTGGGAAGGGCATCACTTCGCGAATGCTCGAGGCGCCCAGTGCGAGCATGACCAGTCGATCGAAGCCCAGCGCTACACCGGCACAGGGTGGCAACCGATTCTGGGTCATCGCTAACAGCAACCGGCTTTCTTCTGGCACTCGATACTTGCCGGCCGACGAGCGCGCTTGGTTTACTGCACGATTTCGCTTCTGTAATTCCGCGCCGTCCAGCAACTCGTGATAGCCATTGGCCAGTTCTATCCCTCGGTAGTAGAGCTCGAAACGTTCGGCGACCGGCGGGTCGCCCGGGCGTATTCGAGCGAGTGCTGCCTGGTTCGCAGGATAGTCGTACAGGATCAGCGGCCGTTCTGTTCCCAGGTGCGGTTCCACGCACTCGGCCAGCAGCAGGTGGAGCAAGGCGTCGCGATCTGCAGATGATAGCTGCGACGGCAAGGGCAGCTGCAGCTGCCGAGCGAGGTCCCTGAGTTCCTCGACCTGACAGACGTGCGGATCGATCCCCGCGTGCATTTGAAAAGCCTGCTGATACGAGAGGCGATCGTGGCCCGCGCACGCCAGGAGCTCTTGGGCTAGTTCGCCGAGCAGGTCCATCGCCTGTGACAGGCCGTCTTCAGTCCGATACCACTCAACGATTGTGAATTCAGGGTTGTGTAGTTTTCCGCTTTCGCCGCCGCGAAACCCATGCGTGATTTGGTAGATCTTCTTGGCCCCCGCCGCCAACAGCCGCTTCATCGCGAATTCGGGAGATGTCTGCAGCCACAGCGTTTGTCCTACGCTGGGGTTGCTGGGATCAGAAAACAGCTGCACCGGCAGCGGGTCAAGGTGCAGGTCGATGACGGAGTCGGCCGACAATAGAGGGGTCTCGACTTCGACGAACCCCCGTTCATCGAAGAACTGGCGGGTTCGCTTGAGCAGTTCCGCCCGCTGCTGCAGCGTTTCCCAACTGGCGGTCGGCGCGAACTCGTGCAGCACACCCAGCTCTCCCCATTCGATCGGTCATCGTCATCGTCGCTTAACACGGAGCGTGCACGTTCCGTGCGCTGTAGCTGTCAGCTTCAAATGGCGGACGGCACGCGGAGCGTGCCTGCTACTTTGTGGATGGCAAAGCCTAGTTGCTCACGCGCTCGACGTAGTCTCCGGTGCGCGTGTCTACTTTAATAATGTTTCCTTGCTTGATGAAGATCGGTACTTGGAACTCGGCACCCGTCTCCACCTTGGCTGGCTTGGTCACGTTCGTAGCGGTATCACCCTTCGCGCCCGGTTCGCACTCCACGACTTCCAATTCGATATGGTTCGGCGGTGTAATGGCAACAGGGTTGCCGTTGTACAGCAACATGTTGCAGCCGATCGACTCTTTGAGGTACTTCCAGTTGTCCTCGATCTGCGCGGCGGACAGTTCATACTGCTCGTAGGAGCTCGTGTCCATAAAGACAAAGGTCTCTCCCTGCCGGTAGAGAAACTGCGTCGAGATCTCTTCGACATCCGCAGACTCCAGCGAGTCACCCCCTTTGTAAGTCCGATCGATGACGGTATGACGCAGCAGGTTGCGCAACTTACACTTGTAGAAGGCGTTCCCCTTGCCCGGCTTGACGAAGTTCATCTCGATCATGGCGTACGGCTCGCCATCGATCTCGACTTTCAGTCCTTTGCGAAAATCACTAGTCTTATAAGTAGCCACAACTTGAATCCTATTTGTAACCTCAGCCAGTTGCCATCGCGTTGGAGCTGCCGGCCGTAACCAAGCTGACAGCGCGAGAAGTGACGGTAGCCACGGCTTGCCCTGGACGACCGTTACTGCCATCGTTAGCAGCTGCCCCGACAACCGTCTCAACTACCGATGTGATGGCCATTGTAGCCTGCCAGGCGGATTCTGTCCGCGCCGGTTTCCCGGATCGTGGGGAGTGGCACCGAGCGTTGAAGACGGCGGTGCGCGACGGCGGTGAACTTTGCCGCCGTCTAGACTTGGCGGAAAGCTACGCTGTCGCGGCGCAGCGAGCCAGTCAGCAGTTTCCTGTCTTTGCACCGCTGGGCTACATCGCGCGGATGCAACCTGGCGATCCCCACGACCCGCTCCTGCGGCAGGTCCTGCCGCTGGCTGAGGAAACAGACGACGTCGCAGGCTATGCGGCCGATCCGGTTGAGGATCGGTCTGCTACCGTTCTCCCTGGGATGATCCAAAAGTACGATGGGCGGGTCCTGTTGGTCACGACGGGGGCGTGTGCCATCCATTGCCGTTACTGCTTCCGGCGGCACTACGAGTACGCGGATGGTCCCCACTCACTAGATCAATGGGATCCGGTTCTCGCACAATTGGCGGAAGACACGACGGTCGAAGAGGTGCTGCTAAGCGGCGGTGATCCACTCACGCTACGCGATCCGGTCCTGGAGGGTCTGGTTAGTCGTTTGGCGGAGATCAGACAGCTACGACGCATCCGGATTCACACACGACTTCCGGTCGTAATCCCCGAGCGAGTGACCGCGGAGCTCGTAGGTTGGTTGCGGAGCACGAGGCTAACACCGGTCGTCGTCGTTCACGCCAACCACGCTGCCGAATTGGACGACGACGTTGCAGGGGCCTTTGCCAGGCTGCTCGACGCTGGCATTCCGCTGCTGAACCAAACCGTGTTGCTGCGCGGCGTCAACGACAACCTCGCTGCGCTCAAGTCACTGTTTGCCCGACTGGTCGACTTGCGTGTCATCCCCTACTACCTACACCAACTGGATCGTGTCCGCGGGGCCGCTCACTTTGAAGTGCCCGTCTGCCGCGGTCTGGAGCTGATGGCACAGCTGCGAGGTTTGTTGCCCGGTTATGCAGTGCCGCGTTACGTCCAGGATGTTCCAGGGGAAAACGGCAAGCGGGTGCTGGCGTGATTCCCAGCCGGCTCTCGAGTCTGCGAGTGCGTTTGGGAATGACAGAAAAATTGGGACAGAAAGATGAGTGACCTCCCCAAAGAGGTCGTGCAGCTTTTAAGTTAGTGCGTGACTTCGTGTTTCTTCACTCTCCCCTCGGGGAGAGTCGGCCCGAAGAGGGTGGGCCCTCGCCGGACGCTACGCATCGATTTCGCTCGGGAACCGTGGGCTAACGCCCAGCGGCTAATTTGGAGCGTAGCCGAACTCGCCAGAGTTTGGTGGACTGCATGAAGCGTAGAGCTGCACAGCCTCCGAGATCTGCGGGCGCCTACTGCCACTGGCCGAACGTGATCTCTCTGTCGATGATCTTTCCGGCGCGGCGGACCTGTAACTTGACCGTATCGCCGCTGATGTTTTCTGCGATCATTTTCTGCAGCACCTCGAAGTCTCGCACGGTGCGATCTCCGTATTTGACGATGGTATCGCCGGGAAGCAGGCCTCCTTTTTCGGCCGCGCTGCCGGGAGTCACTTCGTCGATGCGCCAATTCTCTCGGTTGTTGTCAATACTCGCCCTGATCCCCAGGAAGGCGCCTTTCCGTCGGTCGACGCTGATGCCGCGCGTTTGCAGCCGTTCCGCCCCGGCGACGCTGAGCCGGGTACCGTAGGCGACAACAGTACTGATTTTTCGACAGGCGGCCAGGTGTTCGACGGCACCGTCACCCACAGAAACATAGATCAGCTTGACGACCCGCATCTGTGGGAGGTGTTTCAGGTGCTTCAGCGCCGCGTCACTGATTCGGGCCCGCGCAATCTTCACGAACAACAACCCTTCCATTCCTCCCACATGCTCCAGCCATTGATCGGTAACCTGCTGGCCGATGAAGTTTGCCTGCTCGACGTCGCGCAGCCACTTGAGTTGTTTTAAATCGTCCTCAGTGCCACGCCATTCTTCCCCAAACTCGACCGCGAATAGTCCACTGCCGAGCATGCCGAATTCGACGTAGTTCGGAATCACCTTGGCTCCGAGTGCTTGCAGGGCAACCAGCGCGCGGTCTTGCTTGAGTTGGCTGAGCGTTTCTACGGCGTCGGCCGCATGCTGCGCGGCTGCGGTAACCTGCCGCTCTGCTATCTTGGTCAGTACGCGCCACGCCGCCTCTTCGGTCTCAGCATCGCCCGAGAACCCAAGTTTCCGGAGGACGTAGATCCCGCGAGTCGCGACCTCTAGACTGGCAGCCCTCTCGTGTACGGCAGCTCTCAGAGGCTCTACGGCCTGGTGCCCGATCGAGATCAGCTGCCTCGTCGCCTCATCCCGCGCGTCGTACTCGGCAGCATCCAGCTGCTGAATCCAGCTGCGGATTCGCTTGGCCCGGGCTTCGGCGAGCTCCTGACCTGAAGAATTAGCCAGCGGGAACAGCAGGCCGACCCAGATCGTCCCGATCGTCACCACGGAGATACGCGTCCGGCAGCGTCGCGAGTGTGAGGTTGGGTGATTCGACATGTTCGTAACATCGAGTGTCATCGCAGAGCACTAGCCCGAATTATTCATGAGCGATCTACTGCGAGGTCGTAAGTCCATCCGTGGCTTCGTCATGCTTCACAATTCTCCCTCGACGTATTGCTTCAATACGCCTTCGGAAGAATGGCTCGCCTTCCTTGCCACGAACGTACTTACAACCTCTCGCGACGATCTTCATGAATAATCCGGGCTAGCCGTCTCACTTGACGACGACGATGCTTTTGCCCGGTGTCGCTTGAGTTCCCGCTCGCGATGCCGGATAGGGTTCGCTTTCCGTGCGTTCACGATTGCAGACCCACTGCCACGATTGTGAGATCGCTAAGTAACCGCTATTCTCGTCTCTTTGCGGCGTTGATGCCAGACGAGATCGTTGCCTGATCAACGGCGTCAACGTATGAGCCTTGGAGAGATCCAGCGGAGTTACCGCATGCGAGAACTGAAGATCGCCGTATATCCTGGCGACGGTATCGGTCCGGAGGTTACCGCCGAAGCCGTCCGTGTGCTGAAGGCCAGCGAGCAGCGGCAGGCAGAGTTCTCGTTGTCGCTAACGACGCTGCCTTGGGGCGCCCAGTACTGGGAGAGCACGGGACAGGTGGTGCCAGATGACTTCCTGTCCCAGTTGGGTGGCTTCGACGCCATCCTGCTGGGTGCAGTTGGCTGGCCGAAGACCATCCCCGATCACGTAACGCTGGCGCCCTTGGTGCGGATTCGCCAGGCCTTCGATCAATATGCTTGCGTACGCCCTTCGCGACTGTACCCGGGAGTTGCCAGCGTGCTGGCGGGAAAAGGTCCATCCGACATCGACTTTGTCGTGATCCGAGAGAACTCTGAAGGAGAGTACGTCGACAACGGAGGCCGTTTTCGCCAGGGAACTCCACACGAGGTAGCGGTGCAGACGGCGGTCCACTCGCGGCGCGGCATCGAACGCATTCTGCGATTCGGGTTCGAGCTGGCGCGCACTCGCCGGCACCGCCTGACGATGATCACCAAATCGAATGCCCAGCGATACAGTTACGTCTTGTGGGATGAAGTACTAGCCGAGCTGGCGCCGTCTTATCCAGATGTTGAAGCAGAACGCCAACACTGTGACGCGGCCGTGATGAACCTCGTGCGATGGCCGGAGCGGTTTGACGTGATTGTCGCGTCGAATCTCTTCGGCGATCTGCTGACTGACCTCGGAGGTGTGTTGGGCGGCGGCCTCGGGCTGGCTCCCAGTACCAACACCAATCCAGACCGGCTCTTTCCATCAATGTTCGAGCCAGTACATGGATCGGCGCCGGACATCGCCGGTCAAGGTATTGCCAATCCGATCGCCGCGATTCTGAGTGCGGCGATGATGCTCGATCACCTGGAGTTTCCCACCGCAGCGCATGGGATACGGGAAGCCGTCACGCGTTCTCTAGCCGACGGCTGTCACACGGCGGACCTTGGCGGTACGTCAACCACTTGTGAGGTCGGCCAGGCTGTTGTCGACCGCCTATGACTCCGGCCGTTCATTACGGCTCTGTGTATCGCAGCAGGAGACGCTCATGAATCACCTCACCTCATCCACGACGCTTGATCGTCGACGCTTCTTGAAAACGACCGCAGGAGTCACGCTCGGAGCCGCCGCGGCCGGACACGCTGTCCCTCCCCTGCCGGCTGCTGTGCGCCGCATCCAAGACAAATGGTTGCAAGTCAAGAACATCAAACGCACAACCGTTCGGCTACCATTCCGCGAGACTCCGGACCGCAACATGGCCCGTGAACTTCCTCATTGGAAGTGGTCCGAAATCATCGAGGTGGAACTTGGCTCCGGCGCGGTCGGCATCGGCGAAACGTTGCTCTACTACACCTGGGGCGCAACCGGCGATGATGACGTGCAGCGGGTCGCAGGCCAAAACGCCGCCGAGTGGATGTGGCGCGACGAGCTGGGGGCTGGCTTGCAAATGGCGTTGTTTGACGCGGTAGCCAAGTCCGGCGAAGTGCCGATCCATCGTTTGCTAGGCGAGCGCGTGCATGACCGGACTCCTTTAGCGTGGTGGAATATCGATACATCTGCTGAGGACATGGCCGCCGAGTGCCGAGAGGCCTATGAGCAAGGTTATCGATCTTATAAGACCAAGGGCCGGCCCTGGTTTGACGTGTGGCGGCAAGTGGAACTGGCCGCCCAAGCTGTACCAGAGGGGTTCAAGCTGGCCATCGACTTCAATGACACACTGCTCGATGCGGAGCGAGGTATCCCGATCCTGCAGGACCTGGAGAAATATCCGCAAGTCGCCATCTGGGAAACTCCGATCCCGCAAACGGACATCGCGGGCAACCAGGCCATCCGCGACAACACGCGCCCTAAGGTAGCGATGCACTACGGCCGCCCGGCACCACGCGTCGCTATCAGCGAGGCGGTCTGTGATGGGTTCGTGATCGGCGGTGGAGCGCGGCGCGTCATGCAGCGAGGAGCAGTAGCTGCAATGGCTGATATGCCCTTTTGGCTGCAATTGGTTGGCACAGGAATCACAGCCGCCTGGTCGCTTCAGTTTGGCGCGGTGCTCACTCATGCAACCTGGCCGGCTGTCAACTGCCATCAGCTTTACCAGCACTCGTTACTTGCTGAACCTCTGCGCGTCGTGGACGGGTTCGCGGCGATCCCGACGACGCCCGGCTTGGGCTTCGAACTTGACCGGGATGCCGTCGAAAAACATCGAGTGGCGAAGCCTAGCTCTCGGCCCGAACCTGAAAGGCTGATCGAAGTCAGCTGGCTCGATGGACGTCAGCTCTATCTGGGCAGTCCAGGTCGCGTGAACTTCGTGCTGAACGCGGGCAACGACGGGACCATTCCCTACTTTGAACGGGGTGTAAACACACGGCTCGTTCCCGACGACGGAAGTTCTTCCTGGAGGGAGTTATACGACCAGGCGAAGCAGCAACCGGTTTGGCGATAGGCTTTGTCTCAAAAGCCCCCTTTCTCTGACTCTCTCTCCCCAGGAGGTCCTGCAGCTTTTGCGCTTCATACAACCCGCCAAACTCTGGCGAGTTCGGCTACACTGCAAATCAGCCGCTGGGCGTTAGCCCACGGTTCACAACCGGATGCTAACGCATTCCGGCTGATTGTGGGCCGAGCAGGCCACTTGCCGTCGGATTATTGCAGTGGTGAAGGAGTGGATGGGCATCCTCTGTGGAGCCGCCTCTGATCTTGTTCAGACTCTCCCCGAGGGGAGAGTGAAGAAAGACGAAATCACGCACTAAGTCAAAAGGCACACAGCCTCCTCGCGGGAGGGTTGGCCGTCTAATTGCCAGTACTAGAGCCGGTAGATCCTCGCCGCATTGTCATGCAGCAACTTTCGTTGATCCTGCTCGCTACGATGGCTAATGACCTGTTTTAGAGACTCTACCCAGGCTTCGTAGCTGGCACCCAGCAAGCAGACTGGCCAGTCTCCACCGAAGACAACTCGGTCCGGTCCGAACTCATCCAAACAGTGATCAATGACCGGCGCCAATGTCTCGGCGTGCGGAACTCCCTGAGGAGCCCTGGCAATGATTCCCGATATCTTGCAAACGACGTTCGATTGCTTGGCCAGTCTTCCGATGTCACGTCTCCATCGCTCGGCATCGTGTAGCGCTGGTTCCGGAGGGTTGTCCAAGAATGCTTTGGGGTCTGCGTTGCCACAGTGATCGAGGATAAACCTCGTTTCCGGACAGCGATCAACCAACTTCGACGCGTCCTCCAATTCGGTGGGACGCATGCAAAGATCGAAGCTCTTGCCCATTTCGCCGAGCAACCGGATCGATGCGACAAAGCGTTCAGTGAGACAGTGCCCAGCCGGTGCGGCGGAAACGTGCAGCACGCGCCGGACTCCCTTGATGAAGGGATTGTCCCGGAAACGCTCCACGTAGTCGGCAAACGACTCGGATCCAGGACGGCCGGAGATCACGGCTCCTACGGTTGGATGCTCTTCGCTTTGACACAGCCCGAGCACATGCTCCGCCTCTTGCAGCTGCTGCTCGGGGACGACATCCACTTCCATGTAGACGGCTTTGACGACTTGCAATCCCTGCGTTGCCTGGACGTAGTCGGTGGTGACGAAGCTGCGGCTTAACACAGCGGGCGCATCCTGCAGCCAAGCAAGACGGAACTGTTCGAGGTTCCAGAGGTGTTGGTGGGTGTCAATAATAGGCATCGGAGTTGTTCGCGTGGCTCCCTGGAGACCGCTTGCGTGACAGCTGGCGGCCGCGATACCACCCAGCACCGACCGCTTCAGAAACTCACGCCGCAGCAGGTTTGACTCGATAGGCTGATGGTTCATAAGATTCGTAGTCTATCCCCGAAACTCGACCTTGTTTAACAGCAGCCATTGGACCAATTGCTAACCTCAACTGAAAGCCCCTCCTACAATGAATCTGCCTGAACTTGGCTGCCGCAAGGCCGACCTGGACACACCTGTCCTGTGTGTCGACCGCGACGTGATGGAAACCAATATCGCGCGCATTGTGAGCAGTTGCCGGGAACACGGCGTCCAGTGGCGTCCACATACCAAGTGCCACAAATCACCCGAAATCGCTCACCTGTTGTTGCAAGCAGGAGCCGCCGGTATCACCTGTGCCAAGCTTGGCGAAGCCGAAGTGATGGCCGAACACGGGATTGCGGACATCTTGATCGCGAACTTGATCGTGGGCGAGTCGAAGCTCCGCAGGCTCGTCGAGCTTCGCCGTGTGGCCGACCCGATCGTCTGTGTCGACCATCCCGATCAAGTCACTGCTCTCGCTCAGGCGATGGGGGCTGCCGGCCAGACCCTCCGCGTGCTGATCGAGATCGACATCGGACTCAATAGGGTAGGCTGCGCCCCCGGACCGTCAACTTTAGAGCTTGCCAAGCTAGTGACCCAGTCGCCGGCACTCGAATTGGCTGGCATTATGGGTTACGAAGGTCATTTGCTGAGGATCCAAGATGCTGCGGAGAAAGAGCAGCTGATCGGCGAGGCGCTTGCCGTGCTAGCCGACAACCGCTCGTTGCTCGAACAAGCTGGCATCCCTTGCGAAATCGTTTCCTGCGGAGGTACCGGGTCGTTCAAGTACGCTGTGCGGCAAGCTGGAATTAGCGAGCTGCAAGCAGGCGGAGGGATGTTCATGGACGCTTTCTATCGCCACGATTGCCAAGTGACCGCGTGGGATTACGCCATGACGGTGCTCACCACGATCGTCAGCCGGCCGACGCCGGAGCGAGCGATTATCGACGCCGGTCGCAAGACAATGGATGGCAACCACCATGCCCCACTGGCACTGAACCGCGATGGCGTGTTCGTCGAACGTCTATCTGCCGAACATGGCGAGCTACGATTGGAACCCAACTCTCAGGGCCTACGCATCGGCGATCGCCTAGAAATCGTGCCCGGTTACAGCGACATGACTTGCGTGCTGCACGATTACATCTATGGCTTCCGGGGAGACCGCCTGGATGTAATCTGGCCGATCAGAGGTCGCGGCAAGTTGATGTGAGCCCGCTGCGCCCCGCGTTTTTTTTGAGTTGCGCTTTCGGCTCAATCGGAACCCGAAGCGTAAGCGAGGGAAGCACTTGCGATGGTACATCAACTCTGCCTCGCTAACGCTTCGGGTTCCGAAAAACGCGGCGAATTCGACATCTCGCACGCACGCGAGGGCGAAGTGCGCAACTTCAAAAAGCGTAAGCGAGGGAATTACTTGCGTTGGTACACGAACTCCCCCTCGCTTACGCTTCGGGTTACGAAAAACGCCACGAATTCGCCTGCTTTCATCCGCCAAACTGCAAAAAGCGTAACATCAAAAGACGCGCCTGGGTAAACCAACGACGGGTCTCAATCCTCAAGCAGTTCCAGGATCCGGTCGCGACCTACCTGCAGCACTTCGAGTGGATCGCGTTCCCAGAGCTCGCGGCTAAACAGCTCCAGACTGATCGCCCCCGCATAGCCCTTCTCTTTGAGCATCCGGACTTCGGCGTGCAGGTCGATGACTCCTTCGCCCACCATGACCCGGTCCGGGTCGGTCTGAGAGCGGGGTGGGATGTCCGGCGCCGCATCGTCAATGTGATAGTGGCTGATTGCTTCGACCGGAATCGCCTGTAGCATTTCCCGTGTCGACTCGCTGTTCCAGCTATGAAACGCATCGAGGATCAAGGTGGCATCCCGATCGGCGACATCCTGGACAATTTGCCATGCCTGGTCGAGGCGATACACCGAGTCGAAGAAGCTGATGTACTCGAACGTCGGCTTCGCGCCCCCGATTCGCCTGGAAAGTTCGAGCAGGTCTTTGTAGCGGCGGGTCACTTGGTCGAGATCGCAAGTTGTCCGCGGCGGAGAGCAGACAAGCCACGGTGCGCCGAGCCGTGCGGTAAGCTCCAACCGCCTTTTGACCTCGTCCAACGCTAGGGGATACTCGACTTCAATTGCCTCTCCCCAACCGCGTGCTGATATCATCGAGGGAACGGACAGTCCGTAGTCCGCGAGTGCCTGCTCGACGTCTCGTATTTCTCCACCCTGACCTACGAACTCGTACAGTTCGTTGATCCACAGTTCGATCGCTGCGAATCCCGCCTGAGAAGTCAGCCGGATCTTATCCAGCAACGGTTGGGGCTTGATCGTGCTGGTGTTCAGGCAGGGCAGCATCCGTGTTCTTCACCAGGCAGGCTACGATTGTGCCGGACGGCGGCCGAAGGTGCTCAGAACCCCCGCAGTGCCGTCTCCTCGTCAATGCAGATGTCGAATTGGGCCAGCTGCCGGCGGGCTTTGAGCTGATCGAGTACTTCGCTTCGCAGATTGCAAATCCGCATGCTGCCCTGATGCTGGCGGATCCTCTGGTCCCACCGCTGCAACTTGCTCAGGACCGAGTTGGAGATATATCCCACTTTGTCGAAGTTCAAGACGATCTTTTGGTGACCGTCCTCATCGACCAGCTTAAACAGTCGAGAACTCAGTTGTTCGACCAGCGCCTCTCCAAAGAGCTGTCTTTCGTTCAGCCGCAGCACAACCACGTCACCATGCTGCTCGACCTCGACCTGCAGCTCACGGTCAGCCGCCGCGACCGCGGTTCCTCCCTCTCGTTGCCGCGCTGCCTGAGATCGTTCGACTGCGTAGCGAATGGAGCGAACAATCCACTCGCTGGTCACCTCACCTTTGACGAGGTAGTCTTGCGCGCCGCTGCGGAGCATCTCGAGCGCCAGCTCCTCGTCATCTGTAGAGGTGAGCACCACGATGGGTGTGGTGGGAGAGGCTTCCTGAACTCGCAGGTAGGTATCCAGCCCATCGCTGTCGGGAAGAGCTAGGTCCAGCAACACGGCGCCGTACGACTCTCCACGGATGCGCTCCAGAGCATCCGTCAGACGGCCCACGCTCTCCAACTCGTATTCAGTCTTTTCCAAGGAGCCACTGACGATGCGAGTTTGCGTTGGGCTGTCTTCGACGAGCAGAATTCTCGACATCCTTCCTTCCTCAGCGAACTGCCTCGCAACGATCTCGAACGAACGTGGGAAGAGTGGGCACCGCTTCCACAGGAGACGAGAGGTCGCAACAAGCGGTGTTCAATTAGTTTAAGGGCTGCTGGCCGCCACGTCAAAGAGCTGCGGGCCCTCCGCTCGGCAAAATCAGCTGTGTTGCGGATGCCACGTTGAAAGCCTGCAGCTGCTCCACTCCAGCGAGCTACTCTCCGATCACCTTGATCAAAACCCGCTTGGGACGCCGGCCGTCGAATTCACCATAGAAGATCTGCTCCCACGGACCAAAATCGAGCTTCCCTTCTGTAATGGCGACGACGACCTCGCGTCCCATGATTTGCCGTTTGTGGTGAGCATCCGCATTGTCTTCGCCGGTTCGGTTGTGGTGGTATCGCTCTGCGGAGGCGTCAAACGGAGCCAGCTCCTCGAGCCATTTTTTGTAGTCCCGGTGCAGCCCGGGCTCGTCATCATTGATAAACACACTGGCCGTGATGTGCATGGCGTTAACCAAGCAAAGTCCCTCCTGAATGCCGCTCTTGGCCACCGCCCGCTCGACCTGCTTTGTGATGTTCTCGAAGGCCATGCGTTCGGACAGTTGAAAGGTCAGGTGTTCGGTGTGCGACTTCATGCTGGGTTCCCTATCTCTGGCGGCAATATAACTGCGCAAGGCGGAATATCAACCAAAGGCGGCAGTACCTCTGCGGATCATCTTGTCGAATCAACACGAGCTGGGCGATCTATGACTGGAGTCCCGCGGTAGCTCGGGCCGATGAAACAGAGCCTACTTTATCCGTGTTTTCCCCTCGGAGTGCCGGCTGTGACGAAGAGAACCGACTCTCTTAGCGTTGTTCTTCCCGTTCACAATGACGCCGAGTCCCTGCCCGCCCGGGTGGCTGAACTGCTCGAAATCCTGCCGGACCTGACAGCCCATTTCGAGATCTTGATCGTCGACAACGGTTCGACCGACTTCACCGACGAAGTGGCCTACGAACTTGCCTGCCACTTCCCGCAGCTCCGTTTGTTGCGGCAACCACGCCGGCAGAGCCGTGGGAGGTTACTCGACTTGGGGCTGCAAAACACCAGGGGTGATCTGGTAATTGTCTGCGAAGAGAAATCGCCTATCCTCGCCAGCCGTCTCAGACGGCTGTGGGAGCTGCGGAAGGACAACGAGCTGGTTACGGCGCTGGGCGAAGAAAACGCTGGCCGCCCGCTGGTCGAAAGGCTCAGAGATTGGGCCTCCCAACTGAAGCTGGAAACCGCAGAGAGCCCCCCGGCGGGGATGCACATTGTGCGGCGTGAGCCGGTCAGTTCACTCCCACCGAACCCCCTTCATTCGCAGCCCTGGCGCTCTCTCGATACGACCGCCTATCCGGTTGGCTAGCTGGACAAGCACACATCTCGGCTTTTCCTTCCGCGCTCGAGACGGCTATTTCTCAGGGCGTTCTTCCCACACCCTACGCCGTTTGGACCTTGTTCCCGACGCGTCGCCGCTATCCGATCGTGGCCGAACTTCGCCCGAGCGTAGCCAAACTCGCCAGGGTGTAGCCGAACTCGCCAGAGTTTGGCGCGGAGACCACCGATCCGTCCAAATTTTAGCCTGAATTATTTATGAGCGATCTGCTGCGAGGTGGTAAGTCCATCCGTGGCTTCGTCATGCTTCACAATTCTCCCTCGACGTATTGCTTCAATACGCCTGCGGAAGAATTGCTCGCCTTCCTTGCCACGAACGTACTTACAACCTCTCGCGACGATCTTCATGAATAATCCCGGCTAGCCAAATTCCGCTGCCAGCAGCTCTTAGCGGCGTTGCCCCCGCGTGGCGGGGGCAACGAAAAAACGGATTTCTCCGGGAACGAACCCCTTCAGGTGTGCGTCAAAACTTCGGCCTGAATGAGCCATGACGCGCTTCGGAACAGATACGTCATGGAGCACTCGGGTGCCAGCTTCGCCAGAAGATCGGCGCCCGTCAAACCGTGGGGAACAGGGCTTCTGAGAACAGAAGGAGGATCAAACTATGGCCACTGCGAACTTTGACGTCGGCCCGGTGGCGACACCTGTAGTCGTTTCGAATGAGGAATCCCAGCCGGAGGAACAACGGATGCATCGCATACGAACCGTCCGGCTGCAGCAGGGCATGTCACTGCGGAGTGCGGCCCGCCACATGGGGACGGACGTCCGCAGTCTACGTCTACAAGAACGGGAAGAAACAGACCTCCGCATCAGCGACTTGCACAAATGGCAAAAGGCACTGGATGTGCCGCTATCCGAACTCGTCGTTGAAACCGATATACCCTTGTCGCGGCCAGTAATGGAGCGTGCTCGCTTGATTCGCTTGATGAAGACCGCTGTGGCGATCCGCGAGCGAGCGGAGTCGGAGGGAATTCAACGGATGGCGCAGATGCTCTTCGAGCAGCTAGTCGAAATCATGCCCGAGCTGGAAGACGTCAGCCCGTGGCATACCTACGGTCAACGCCGCAGTGTCGACGAACAAGGTCGTATCATGGAGCGACGACTGTCAGAAGATCTGTTGAATTGGGGCGGCGACGAAGACTAGCCCGGACTATTCACGCCTCAAAGTAGCAGGCACGCTCCTGCGTGCCGTCCGCCAGGTGAAAACGGGCTTGCTGGCAAGACTTTGAACCGAAGTCTCCTTATGCTGATTTCAGTGCCGCTAGTATGGGGTTACGGCACACGGAGTGTGCCTACTACTTTCTACGCGACAAGTTCGGCACCGTGTTTGCGCCTGCAGGCAGCGACGATTCCGTCGCGGATCTTGTCCGCATCTTCGTTGGTCAACGTGCGGTCGTCCGCCCGCAGCGTGAAAGAAAAGAGCAGCCGCTTTTTTCCTGCACCATCTCGTTTTGGATCGCGGTATGTCTCCTGGTAACTCAGTTCTTCCAGAAGTTCGCCACCAGCCTCGGCGACCGTCTGCGCCAATGCGGCCCATTGCAGCGACTCGGAGACGATCAAGTTCAAGTCACGGGCGACGAGCGGATATGGGCTGGGTACCGAGTACTGAGGAATCAGATTGGCGGATTGCCGCAGCCGGTCCACCCGCAGTTCGGCGATCGCGGTTGCCGAGCGGACGCCGAATTGTCTGAGACTCTGGTCGCTGACCAGACCCAAGAATCCCAGTCGCTCATCGCCGAGCCACAACTCGCAGGCAAATCGTTTGTCGAGGAACGAGTGAGTCGCTGCGCGGATACTCAGGGTTGTTTGGCTATGCAACGCAGCAAGTAGATCCTCGACGACCCCCTTCAAGCGACTGAAATCGAAGCCGCTGACGATCCCCAGTGTCCACTGTTCCTGGGGCAAGTCAGATCCGTTTGGCAGATAGACTTTTGCGATCTCAAAAAGCTCCGCTACCGGATTAGATACCGATTCGTTGTAACGTCTCGCCTCCAGCAAGCTGGGGATGAGGCTGCGTCGGATCAACTCGGCTTGGCTCAGTTCCTTGGGCGCATCGGCCAAGATCCCCTTCATGGGTGTGGTGCTCTTGATGGGATCCGCGTTGGTCCATGGGCTGAAGGCCTGCGACCATTGGGTGGGTACCAAACTGGCCGTGACCGCTTCGTCAAACCCCCCAGCGGTGAGTACGCGGCGAATCGTGTCGACCACGCGCTCGCGGTCATCTTGATGAGACGGCCACATCGGCACGGCGACGTCTTCGGGAATCTTATCGTAGCCGTGGATGCGGGCTACCTCCTCGACGAGATCGATCTCGCGGGTCAAGTCTCGCCGCCAACTCGGGGGATAGACTTCGAGCTCGTCTGGCCGCTGGTCGAGCAGTTGGTTGCCGAGTGCCGCAAGAATCCGTTTCACTTCGTCCTCAGGGACACGGATTCCAAGAATTCTCTCCAGCTGCGCGAAACGCACCGTCACGGGGGGCCGCGGCGCGACCTTGCGGCCCACGTCGACCACGCCTTCTGCCAGTTCGCCGCCCGCCAACTCGAGGATCAACTGGCAGCAGCGGCGGCTGGCCCAATCGACTCCTTCCGGATCGAGTCCCCTCTCGAAGCGGTATGACGAGGGACTATGCAGGTTCAACTTGCGAGCAGTGCCGCGAATCGCCAGGGGTGAGAACTCAGCCGCCTCGATCAGCAGATCGGTCGTCGCTGCGGACACTTCCGTGTCGGCCCCGCCCATGACGCCGCCAAGGGCGACGGCTCGCTGGGCATCGGCAATCACACACATCCCCGGCTCGAGCAGGTAGGTGCGATGGTCGATCGCGAGGAATTCTTCGCCGCGCACCGCCTCCCGCACGTTGATTTCCGGGCCTGCTAGCCGTCCCAAATCGAAGGCGTGTAGCGGCTGGCCACACTCGAACAGAACGTAGTTGGTAATGTCAACAACGTTGTTCACGGTCGCTACGCCCGCTGTCTGTAGGCGTTCGGCGAGCCACCGCGGGCTAGGCCCAACTTGCACGCCCCGGACGACACGTCCCGAATAGCGGTAGCAAAGGTCGCTACAGTGTATTTGGATCTTTACTTGATCTTCGACCGCCTCTCGGCCGGCCGTCGGTCGAGGATCTGGACTGCGGAGGGAGCGATCGAACAGCACCGCGATCTCACGAGCTACACCGAGATGGCCGAGGCAATCAGGGCGGTTGCTGGTGACCTCTAGATCGATGGCTAGGTCGTCTTCGACCGCTACCGTACCCTCGTGATTCAGGCCGGACATCATCAACCGCCGCTCGACCTCGGCCGGCGGCATGTCAAGTTGCACATAGTCTTTCAGCCAGTTCCAGGACACGAGCATGGGCTGGACCTCTCACAGGTGGAGCAAGTTGTGCTCCGCATCTCACTCAAAACTGATGCAAGAACCGAACGTCGTTTCGATAGAATTCACGGATGTCCGTAATTCCGTGACGGCGCATACAGAGCCGCTCGACGCCCAACCCAAATGCGAATCCGCTGACTTGCTCCGGATCGTAGCCTACCGATTTCAGGACAAAGGGATCGACCATCCCGGCGCCCCCAAATTCAATCCAGCTGTCATTCCAACTCATATCGACCTCCACGCTCGGTTCGGTGAACGGGAAGAACGATGGCCGAAACCGAATATGCACGTCATGCCCCAGGTAGCTCGTGGCGAACAGCCGCAACACGGTTTTCAGATCAGCCATCGTCACATGCTGGTCGACCCAAAGCCCCTCCATTTGGTGGAACATTGGGTAGTGGGTTGCATCCGCTGTATCGGGACGGTAAACGCGTCCTAACGAGATGATCCGTACAGGCGGCGGCGTGTGCTCCATCACACGAATCTGGACGGTGCTCGTCTGGCTGCGCAGCAACAACGCGGGCTCCTCGCCCACCCTGGCTGTGCTCAGGTAGAAATTCTCCAGGGGGTCCCGCGCCGGATGCTCCAGAGGAATGTTGAGTGCCTCGAAGTTGTGCCGCTCGTCCTCGATTTCCGGCCCATCGGCGAGCGAGAATCCCAACCGCCCCATGATGTTGGTCAGCTCGTGAATTGTTTGGGTGATGGGATGAAGCCTGCCCAGCGGGCGGCGCTGGCCGGGCAGCGTGAGATCGACCGGCTGGTCGTTCTCACCCCCGGAAGCACACGAGGCGATCCTCGCCGCGGCCTCCTGCAAAGCACCCTCGAGGAGCTGTTTTGCCAAGTTGAACTGCTTGCCAGCTGTGGGCTTGTCGGCCTTGTCGACAGTACCTAGCTGCTTCTGGCACGCCCTCAGCTTGCCACTCTTGGCGCCCAAGAACTCGATCCTGGCCGCCTCGAGCGACTCCTGGTCGGTTGCCGCCAGAAATTGCGCCTTGGCTGCTGAGGTGAGCTGGTCAAGCTGTTCGAGGAATTGCGAGATCGCCATTGTCGCAGGGGGTGCCGAAGGGCGAGGTCAGGGAACTTCTCGCGCTCGGATTGGCAGGGAAACCGCGAAGTGCGGAAGACGCTAGGCAGCCAGCGCCGCTTTCGCCTGCTCGAAAACGGCGTCAAAACCGTCTGGATCGTGAATCGCCATCTCGGAGAGCGTCTTGCGGTCCAGCTCGATACCGGCCTTCTTCAGGCCACACATGAACTCGCTATAGCGTAGACCCCGCTGCCGCGTAGCGGCATTGATCCGAATGATCCACAATCGCCGGAACTCGCGTTTCCTAACCCGTCGATCGCGATACGCAAACTGACCGGAACGAACCAGAGATTCCTTGACAGTCCGCAGGAGGTTGTTGCGGCCACCACGGTATCCCTTCGCCCGCTTGAAAAGACGCTTCTTCGCTTTACGCCGCGCCGCGCCCTTGAGAGTCCTCATCGCCGCATTCCCACTGTGCTAAAACCGTGTATTGTTCGCCTTGTCCCCTGCTGTTCGCCGACAAAGCCCAGTTAGTAGCTGTATCCGTTTAGCGCCTTGGCGATCTTCTTCTCCATCGGTTCGGCCAACGTGGTCGTTCCGCGTAGATTTCGCTTGCGTTTCTTCGAGAGACGAAATGCAAGGTGGCTGGTCCCAGCTTGACGATGCTTGACCTTACCCTTGGCGGTCAGCCGAAACCGCTTCTTCGTACCTTTGTGGGTTTTCTGTTTTGGCATGGCTGTGGCCGCCTGTTCTGGGGAACCCAAACACTCACCAGTTCGCGGTTGCGCTCTTCGAAGGTGCGCCTTTTGCTGGCTGGTGAATTCTCGCCGTTTCCGGAACCCGAAGCGTCAGCGAGAGGGGAGTTGATGTACCACCGCAAATTGGCCTGTCGCTTACGCTTCGGGTTCCGATCGAGGCGAAAGCGAAACTCAAAACCCAGACACTGCACGCTGGAAGTCAGCGAGGTGCAGCCGGCCTACCAAGCAAGGTGGCTCCTGCAGTCGGCCCTGGGTAAACCCCAAATTCTAGAAAAACTGGCGGCCCTGCGGAAGGGGGAATCCGAGATCGGCTCCGACTTGCACCAAGGCCACCTCGCCTCAATTCGATCCCGAGTCATCCGGATGGCGGTCGAAATCCCAGTTTCCCGAGCTGCCGGCGGGTGGCCGCCTCGGAGAGCAGCTCTTGGAAGGCCTTGACCGCCGGCCGCTCGATCCGAGTCCTGGGTACCACAAAGTCGTATCGTTCCTCCACGAGGCCCAGAAACCCCAAATCGGACTGCCGGGCTACCGTGTCGATCGCGACGCCCCAATCCGCCCGTTCTTGTGCAACCGCCGCGGCGACCGCGTTGTGACTCTTAGGTTGGATCGCATAGCCGTTTGGTTGGCGCCCCCGCAGCAGCCGATCGATGAGGATCCGTGTACCGCTCCCCTGGTTGCGGTTGACCATCAGGCAATTCTCGTCCTGTGCCACAGCAGCGATCGCCACTTCGGCACTACGACCCTCGAATCGCTGGTCGCCGCGGCGAAAGATCACCCCTTGGAGACGGCCGTAACCGGGCACCAGTGACAGCGTATCGTCGAGAAAGGGCGTGTTGTACGTTTCTGACCGAGCGTCCAGCAGATGGATCCCCGACAGATCACACAGCGAACTACGGGCGGCTTCAAGACCTGCGGTGGATCCAACCGCCAAGAACTTGGTTCGGATGCCCCTTCTTTGCAGGCAGCCCAGCAGGTAGTCGAGACCGACACAGTGACTTCCTACGACCACCAGCTCGGCTGCCTGAATGTCTCGCCCCAATAGCTGGACGTCGACCTGTTCGCCCGCGTCGACGATCTCCTGCCAGCGACCGATCGTTACGAAACCGTCGGCACGACTGAATGAAGTCACCGAGCCGGAGCCTTTGCCCATCGGAAAGGCGACTGAGTGCACTGTGGCAGCGCTGGGCGCCTGCGGCGTCGCGTCATCGTCTGCCGAGACGAGACCTACCAACAAGTACTCGGTGCGGCCGATCTCCGAGTTCACTTTGACAGCCATCCTCGCCGAGACAGTGTCTCGTTTCTCGACTGGCCGCCCAGCCAGCTGTCGCAGGATGGGCGCCACAAATTCGTGAAAGGTGAAGATTGCGGAGGTGGGAAAGCCTGGCAGGACCACGACTGCTTTTCCAGCGCTGGCGGCGAGGCAGATCGGCTTGCCAGGCTTAAGGGCTACGCCGTGGGCGACAATCCCCGGCTCGGTCAGCTCGCTGACCGCCCGGTACGAAAGGTCCCCCGCTCCTTTACTCGTTCCTCCAGACAACAAGACCAAGTCGCACTGCTCGAGGGCCTTGCTGAGGGTCTCCCGCAACGCGGGGAGATCGTCTCGGGCGATGCCCAACTCCAGAGGTTCGCCTCCCAGCTCGCAAACCGCATCCGAGATCACGCGCGCGTTCGAGTCGTAGATCATACCGGGCTGTAGGACTTGTCCCGGCTCGATGATCTCGTCGCCGGTGGAGATCACACCCACCCGCGGCTTTCGCCAAGCCTTGATCTGGCCGATCCCGATTGCGGCTAGGACACCGGTGTCGCGGCTCGTCAGGAGCTCACCGCCGCGGAGGACCGTCTCACCCAAAGCCATGTCTGTGCCGGCGAAGGCGACGCCGGCACCGGGTGTCACTGGCTTGCGCACCCAAACCCGCCCGTCGTGGACGTCTGCGTGTTCCACCATCACCACCGCATCGGCCCCACGCGGTAGCATCCCACCGGTGGCGATCGAGACAGCATTCCCGGCGCGGATTTCGACGCTCGGCACCACGGCCGCGGCGATCGTCTCCGCCAACAGGGTTAGTCTGCGGGGCCCCTCTTCGTGAGCTCCGAAGGTGTCGGCAGCTAGCACCGCAAAGCCATCGAAATTCGACCTGTCAAAGCTGGGCACGTCGATCGGCGCGACGATGTCCTCGGCGAGTACACGGCCGAGTGCCGAGTGAAGCTCGACCACCTCCGCAGCGATCGGGTCGAGTTGGAGAGCGGCCCGAAACCGGCGCTCTGCTTCGTCCCTGTCGATGACATCCAGGAATTGGTCTTGATGAGTCACGAAGCCGTCATGTCATACAAGTAGACGTCGAGTGCTGTGCCCTCGGCATACCCCTCGCTGTCAGCTGGGACGACGACAAAACCGTCCGCCCGGGTGGTCGAACTGAGCACGGACGCTCCGCCGATCGCCAGCGGTTCAACATGCTGGCCTTGGACGCGGATGCGTGCGTAGTCGACCCGGCCGACCTTCGAGACAAGCTTGCGGCGCAGCGTCAGGCGTTTCAACGGATAAGGCCACCGCCGCGGCCTGCCGCCTAGGGCTCGGATGGCCCGACCAGCGAAGAAGTCGTAGGCACACAGGCAGGAGACCGGGTTTCCTGGCAACAGAAAGACGAGCGCCGCGCCCAAGGTTCCCATCCCCGCCGGACTGCTGGGGCGCATGGCCACGCCATGAACCGCCAGCTCACCGTGTTGGTCCACGAGTCGCGGAGCGTAGTCCTCCTGACCGACGCTCGACCCGCCCGAAACGACCACAATGTCTGCATCGGCTCGGAGCGCCGCCAGGACCTCGTCCGGTTCATCTGGGACAATCCCCGGATTCAATGGGATTCCGCCGTCGCGCTCGATCAGCGCGTGCAGCATGGGGCTGTTCGAGTCGACGATTTGGCACCCCGATGACAATGTACCCGGTGGCAGCAATTCGTTTCCTGTCACCACGATGCGGACCTGCGGCTTGCGGACGACGTCGATCGACCTGACTCCAATCGAAACCAGCACGCCGATGTCTTGGGGCCGCAGCACTCTTCCACGTGACAAGACGACGGTTCCCGCCTCGATGTCCTCTCCCGGGACACCCACGTGCCTCCCCGGCGAGACAGAATCCAGAGCCAGAATCTGCTTCCCCTCCAGCGCCACAAGTTCGACGGGCAGGACCGCGTCAGCGCCACGGGGCACGGGCGCTCCCGTCATGATCCGAACAGCCGCCTGTGGGATGACCTCGGCGGCGGTTCCCTGGCCGGGTAGGGACTCGCCCACCAAGTTAAGCGGTAGCCGGTTGTAAGCCGATGCGCCGAGCGTATCGGCGGCTCGCACTGCGAACCCGTCCATCATCGCGCGGCGAAAGGAAGGTACGTCCACACCGCTGGTCACGTCCTCCGCGAGCACTCTCCCCGCTGCTTCTAAGACGGCGAGAGGCTCGGGCGGCAGCACCCGCAAACGCGAGTCGAGCCAACTATGCGCCTGGTCGACCGTGGCTCGTTCCGTGAACCCGTGCATGCGGACATCCGGTCGCGCCATCACGTACTGTCCGCATCCAGAGCCACGAAGGCGTCGGGCCACCTCTGCTGAGCCCAACGTAAGGCTTTGTCTCCGCCCTCAGGGTCCTCGGTAAACTCTTCACTGGCAGGAATCGGAATGTTGTCCATGTCCAGCACTCCGTCCCGCATGGTGGTACAGCACCAGCGACCCTCCGCCCAAGACACCGTCACATCGAGTCCCATGTCGGTCAACTCCTCGTACCGTTACCCAAACATTCATAGACTATAGTGGGTCGCGGTGAGGGTCGAGTGGTGAGCGGATCCAAGACGCGCGGGAAACTCGAGCTCGGCTGGGGGACAGGCGGGGACGCGACGCGGTTCCCAGCTCCCCGGCTCCTTTGAGCTTTGCCGAGGCGATGCTTGCCCCCGCTGGTCTGAATCCGTGGCTTTGTTCACCCGACCTGCCGTTTCTGTGACTAGCCGCCCGGCCGAACGTGACGGGCAGGTGGTTTTGGCTCCGACAATCTCCAAAAAGACGAAGTCTCTCAGCTCCATGTCGCCCGACACGCTCGTTGAATTCCTAGACCATCCTGACAAGGCCAAGGACTGGCTGCACTCGTTGGGCATCGAGAACCACATCCGCGCCCATGCAAATCTTGTGGCTCTGGCCGGCGCGGGTGTCACTCTGGATCTCCTCGTGCTGCTTTGCGATCAGCTCGAGCTCAGCTTGGGCCGCCTCAGCGATCCCGACATGGCGCTAAACAACCTGGATCGCTTCTTCGCAGCTTCGCGCAGCCCGCTCTCGCTGGCTTCATTGTTCGAACGCGATCGGGAAGCACTGCCCATTTTGCTGCAGATTTTTTCGTCGAGCCAGCATCTTACGGACTGCTTGATTCAGGACACCGAAAGCTTCGATTTGCTGCGTCTAACCGACGGCCAACCTGTGTCCCGCGAGGTACTCGTCGACGAGATCTGCAGCGAATGTGAGTCGTTGGCCGATATCAATGCGGTTAAGGCTGCTCTACGGCGTTACAAGCGGCGCGAGACGCTGCGAATCGCCTACGGAGATTTTATCCACAAGCAGCAGATTGACGTGGTCACTCGACAGATCTCCTTTCTGGCCGATGCGATTTGCGAGGCCGCCCTGCGGACAGCCCGTGCCAAGTTGGCGCGCGAGCGCGGTTTGCCCCGCCGCCCAGACAGACGTCCCGCGCGGCTCGTGGCCCTCGCGCTGGGGAAGCTCGGTGGAACTGAACTGAATTATTCGAGCGACATCGATTTGGTTTTCATCAGTGACGGGGACGGGACGACCGATGGAGAACGCTCGATCAGCAACCAAGAGTACCACGAGCGGGTCGTCGCCAACTTTGTCAAATTGCTCACCGAACAGACCGAACTGGGATATGCCTACCGAGTCGACCTACGGCTTCGCCCAGACGGGGACCAGGGGCCGCCAGTTATCTCCGCAGCAGACGCGTTGCAATACTACGACGTCAAAGGCCGCACTTGGGAGCGGCAGGCATTCGTCAAGGCCCGCCCGATTGCCGGAGATATCGATCTCGGCAACGAGTTTCTCCAACAACTCAGCCCGTGGATCTACCGCCGCTATCTTTCTGGCGCCGACATCGCTGGAATCAAGGCACTCAAACGTCGCATCGAACGGCGGTCCAAAGTCGCGGGCGACGATACGCGCGATGTCAAAGCTGGACACGGAGGAATCCGAGATATTGAGTTCGTGATTCAGTTCCTGCAGCTGTTAAACGGGGGTGATCTGCCGCAGATTCGCAGCGGCAACACACTCGACGCAATCACCCGACTCCAGCGGGCAGGTTGCCTGACGCACCAAGAACAGTCGCTGCTGGAAGAGAACTATGGGTTCTTGCGGAAGGTAGAGCATCGACTGCAGATCATGTTCGACCTGCAAACGCATCAACTTCCTAAAGAGGAACACGAGTTAAGGCGGCTGGCCATCCGGATGGGTTTCGGGAACGGAGCTAGTCGCGATGCGTTGCCCGCGTTCCAAGCCGAGCTGAAAACAAAGACCGAGTTGAACCGCAAGATTCTCGACCACCTGCTACACGACACGTTTGGCAATGAGGGTGAAGTCGATCCTGAGACTGACCTCGTGCTCGATCCGCAACCTTCCGAGTCGACGGTTGCCAGTGTACTGGGCCGCTACGGGTTCTCGGATGTCAAGGACTCCTATCACAACCTGATGGAGCTGGCGACCGAGAAGATACCGTTTCTTTCGACACGCCGTTGCCGTCACTTCTTGGCATCGATCGCGCCGCGTCTCCTTCAGGCGATTTCAACAACCCCCGATCCTGATGCCACCTTGGTTCATCTTAGTAAAGTCAGTGACTCGCTGGGTGGGAAGGGCGCGTTGTGGGAATTGTTCAGTTTCAACCCTCCCACCTTGCAACTCTACGTCCAGCTGTGTGCGTCGAGTCCCTATCTCTCGGACATCCTCACCGGCAATCCCGGGATGATTGACGAGTTGATGGACTCGCTGGTGCTAGACAAGCTACCTACCTTGGAGTCGTTGGAAACGACACTGGACGACCTATGCCGGGGAGCCGAGGATGTCGAGCCGATTTTGCACAGTTTCAAGAGCTGCCAGCATCTTCGAATTGGCGTGCGGGACATCCTCGGCAAGGAAGATATCCGGGACGCTCATCGAGCGCTGTCCGACGTCGCCGAGGTGTGCCTCAGGCAGATCACGCAGATCGAGCTGACGCGTTTGATCGAGAGGTATGGCGAGCCAACGATTCAAGGTGGTCGCCGGGATGGTGGACCGTGCTCGTTTATCACGCTGGCGATGGGAAAGCTCGGCGGCCGTGAACCCAACTATCACAGCGACTTGGATGTTGTCTTCTTGTATGAGGCGGAAGGGACGACTCGCCACACACATCCGACACCGCGTGATAATACCTCCAACCAGCACTTCTTCAGCCAGCTGGCCCAACGAGTGATCAAAGTCGTCACTCAGCTAGGGCCGTATGGTCGTCTGTACGAATTGGATCCGCGACTACGACCCACTGGAAAGAGCGGTGCCTTAGCCATTTCGCTGGACGAATTCGCGAAGTACTTCGAATCAGGACGTGGACAGCTGTGGGAGCGGCAGGCGCTCTGCAAAGGGCGGCTAGTATTCGGTTCAAGCGAGGCTCGCCAGCAAGCGATGCGCATCGTGCATCAGTGCATCATGCATCCCGCTTGGCGGGACAAGAATGCCGACGACATCCGGCAGATGAGAAAGCGACTCGAGGAGACCGCTTCCAAACGCAATCTCAAACGTGGTCCCGGTGGTACTGTCGACGTTGAGTTCCTGGTGCAAATGCTGCAGTTGCGGCACTGCAGCGAATCAACCAATGTGCTAGTCCCCGGCACCTTGGACGCTCTCTCAGCTCTTTGCGAACACGGCTACCTGGACGCAGAGCAGAGCCGGTTCCTCAGCACCTCCTACAGGACGCTGCGGAACATCGAATCCGGACTGCGGCTGATGAAAACCACTGCTCGACACGACCTGCCAACTGACAAGTCCGTGCTGAACAGTCTGGCCTATTTACTGGGATACGCGTCAGCCGCAGCGCTGGAGGAGGAGTGCCTGCACTTCACTCGCGAGAACCGCGTGCTGTTTGAGCGCATTTTCGCCGGCTGACGGCTCCCAGACCCACCGCCGTTGAGGATTTCTGTAGCCGAACTCGCCAGAATTTGGACGAATCGGCAGTCTCCGCCAAGCCAAACTCTGGCGAGTTCGGCTACGCTCGGAATCAGCCGCTGGGCGTTAGCCCACGGTTTCCACCGTAACCAGCACTCCGATGTACCGCGGCTCGGCAGGAGCCTCGCCCTCCCGAGCGCCTGCACGACTGTTGCAGCGGGTGTGCTGGGGTAACCCGCCGCTGGTCGCTGTCTCCTCTATCCTGTTCACCATGTTGACAGGATTTACAGGATCAACAGGATGGCCCTTCGCACCTGCAGAACTTCTTGTAGCTGAATTCGCCAGAATTTGGACGAATCGGCAGTTGACCAAACAACCAAACTCTGGCAAGTTCGGCTACGCTCTGGCGAGCGTGGTGCCACGAGGGAGCAGCTAAACGCCCGATTCCTCGAGGGCGACTGCCGCCGCCGAGGGCAGTAGTCCGTTGGCGTCGAAGGGGAGTGGTCGGGGCTCGGTCAACACCTCCAGATCATCACGATCCCGCGCCTCATCTAGATAGGCCGTTGAACACTCGACTTCCACGACCTCCAAAGTGTTCGAGATCCACATCAAGCGCGCCTGATCGCGATCGGACAACCCGCTCAACGGCAGCGCAGCGTCCAGTACTTCTCGATCGGTTGCATAGTGGATGGGGACCATGGCGCCGATGGCGCCGCCTCCGGTCAGGCAGTTTGTTTGCGTGATATGTGCGTCCATGCTCTCCACGGCCCGATCCAACGCAAACTCGGCCAGACCGATGCCGGTGGCGTTTCCGTGCGTTTCTGCGGTCAGCCCTCGTATGACGATGTTCCTTACCTTGGGAAATTCGTCCTCGGCAGCTTGATGTGCCAGGTACTTGCGACCGACCACGTTGGTGTCCATGCCAGTACCACTGATGTTTTTACCGATCTCGTCGATCAGCAGGACATCAGCTGTCTTGAACGGCAGCCGTGGCATCCACTGCTTTGCCAGCACCAACAGTTCCTTTTCTCGTTCTTCAAACTCGGCCGGAGGGACGGCAGCGATTTTTGCAGTTTCGTCATACCCGTTTTCAACGACGGCCACACCGGCCACCACGTGGCATTTGGTCAGCACCTCTCGGGCGACGCTCCGCACGATCTGGCCGAAGCTGTAGTCTTGAATCGCGCGATGGTAGATCTTCGCTCCCGCATGCTTGCCGAGCCCAATCAGCATCATCTTCATGAGCCCACTTTCGATGTCTCCGACGAAGTTGGTGTGCGGCTTGACTCGCCCGCAGACAACTACGTGATCGGCTCCCGCGGCATGCTTGTCGAAGTGAACCGGAAACCCTTCACTGGCTTCGCAGACAGTCACCGTCTCCATGCTGGCGCGAATCTCGCAGCCGCAGTAGTCCTCAGTGATTCCGTAGCCCTCGATGATCGCCCGCTGACCTTCCACCGTACCTCCCCCGTGGCTGCCCATCGCCGGTACGATGAAGGGCCGTGCCTCCAGCCGCTTGAAATGATCCACGATTGCCTTGATCACAACGGCAATGTTGGCGACACCGCGACTGCCGGCTGTGACCGCGACACTCTGCCCCGCGCGAACCTGGTTCTGTAGGGAGAGTTTGGCAAGCTCACGCTCAACTTCAGCGGCAACGTCGCTGACCCGTGGCCTCTCGAAGGTTTGGCGAATGCGAACCGTCTGGGGATAGTCGGACATGTCATGTCTCTCGCAGAATGGTGCATGGTTGTTGGTATGTTACCCTCTGGCGTTGTCCAGCGGCAAGGCGTCGCGGACCGACGACCGGGGGGTCATCGAGTGCCGTTTTTGTTGCACGAAGCGGTTGGGAGGGCGAGGCTCCTGCCGAGCCGCAACAAGACTCACGGCTCCGCGGAAACGTCGCCCTTCCAATGATACGGCGCCCAACGAAACAGGGCGAGCTCCGGCCGGACACGCCCCAGCGGTGTGCCTACTTGAGGTACTCTTCCATTGGCGGTTTGGATTCGATGTAGCGCCGGTGAGCGTCTAAGACGCGGTCCCGTACGAGCGTGTCCATTTCCGCAGGCCCCATAAAACGACTCGAGAATCCCGGCACTTGCGGGTCGATGGCCAACCTCGCAGTTTGAATAAAGTGCGCCATCAGGTCTTTGGGATCTTCGTCACCGATCGCAAATCGAATGGTCGTGCGGCCGATTCCACTGGCCTCCAGTGCGGTGTCGTCCAGTTCCGAGTGGGTGGTGAGGGCGGGGCAGCTGACAATCGTGTTGGATTGCCCGAGGCTGATCATGTGTGAGTAGACAGGGGCCAACGAGTCAAAGAACCGTTGAAACGCGTCCCGCGGCACTCCATCGATATCGATCGTAAAGAGTGGTACGGGTAGGCCGACGAACAGCAACCGCGCGCGGAGTTCGGTGTTGATGTGGTCGGGCAAGGCGTGGCAGTTGACCCGAATCTCAGGGTGCGAATCGAAGAAGCGGGCTAGTATTTCGGTGTTGATGCATTTGGTGAGCATCCGCACCCCGAGGGTCCGCATGCCCTGAATTACTTCGTAGGCGGCATCGGCGCTCAGAAACGCACCTTTGACATAGTAGACGTTCCAAAACATCGTCTGGTCCCAGGAGACTCCCTGCGCGACCTCGCCCTTGGGTAGAAACATATCTTCGTTGCGGCCGATGACGACGCCGGCGATCGTGGTGCCGGTTCCAGAGAGATCTTTTGTGTAGCTATGGATGACGAAGTCCGGCCGTTCCTGTGGGTCAGCTCGTTGTAAAGGCTGGACGAGAAAAGGTGTGCCGACGGTGGCGTCCAGCATCACGCGGACTCCATTTGCGTGGGCGGCGCGACAGATCCCAGGTACGTCCAAGACGCACCCGTGAGGATTACATGGGGACTCGATGTAGAGATAGACTTTGCGACCGGCGGCAAACCGATCCGCGTACTTCTGTCGGGTGTGTTCCCAACATCGCAGGTAGTCTGCCGTGGTGTAGCCGGAGAAGCTCTCCACGGCGATTCCCAGGTTTGACGGCTTCGCATACCAATCATGAATTAATTGGTGCGCGCCTCCGTAGATGTTGCGGCTCGTGATCAGCACGTCATCGCGGCCCAAGACGTGCGATAGCACACTGTCGATGGCGGCCATGCCGCTATTGAAATTCCAGGCAAAGTACTGGTCGGCATAGGGCCCCGCTTCGATGTCGACCATGAAGTTAGCAAGCGAGACGGAGGTCGGGTTTAGTAGCCGCGAGTAGATCTCCAGCAAGAGCTCCTTGCCTTTGAAAGCATCTTCAATCCACTCAGCGCAGGCATAAATGTAAGTTGCCGTCCGCGCGATCACGGGAGTTGCGGAGAAGATGGCGGTTACGTTATCGAAAATCGCGTAGGGACCTTTGGCAGCCTGAGTGGCGTAGTTGAGGCGCAGCGACTGATAGCTATGGCGGAACGGATTCTGCAGCGTGTCCAGTAACTTGGCTGTCTGAAACGAAAGAAACTTCTTGGCGTTGAAGTAAGCGATCCGGTCGGATCGAGGGAGCGTGGCAATCGACTCCATGGAGAGTTTCCAGAGTTGATGGACATCGGCATCCGCCAAGTAGAGGTGCCTGGTCAAGTCAGCCAGCGTCCGCCCGTACTCGCCATCGGGATCGATTCCGAAGTGCTGCAGTTGCTCTGCCACCAGCTCTTCGAGCGTGGTGGCTTCGGTTGTGTTTCGGCGCGGCGACAGCGTCCGCGTGATGTGTTCTTTCACCTCAAGCCTCCGGTCGTTCGAAAAGGTGGCTCAGCACTGCGTGGATGGACTACCGGTCCCTTGCTGTCGCTTTCATGCCGCCCGCTCCATCAGCCACTTGGCTGGGTGGATCGTGTTACGAAGTTTGCTGTTCGTAGATTCGATCGCAATAGTGGTCGGTCATTCCAGCGACATACTCGCCGACGGTCCTGCGTAGTCCGACTTGGTCGATGCGCAACTGGATCCGCGGCGGCAGCAACGAGGGTTCATTCAGAAAGCCCGTGAAGATACGCTTCAGCCGCTGTTGAGCCTGGCTACGCACCTGCAGCAGCCTAGGGTGCCGATAAACTCGCTCGTAGAGAAAACGTTCCAGCTCCTCTTTTTGCTGGCGAAGCTCGGCGCTGGGGCCCAGCACAAAGTCGCTCTGCCTGGCGGCTGTTGAGCTGGCAAAGCGGCTGTCCGCCAGCAGCTCGCCACTGTAACGCAGTACGTCACTGACTTGGTGCTCGATCAGTTCATGGACCAGAGCCAGTCGTCGCTGTTCGTCATCGTCGTAGGAATTCCGCCGGTAGATTTTGGCTAGCAGTTGGCGTACCAGTGGGATGGTCGCCAGTTCGTCGAGGCTGAGGATTCCCAGCTTGATGGCATCGTCCGTATCGTGAGCATCGTACGTGATGCTGTCCGCCGTATCGACGACCTGGACCTCGAGCAACGGCTGCGTCGGAGCAACATGTCCGGCAACGCGCGACGCCTGTCCCTCCAGAACTTCGAGACTGAGGTTGAGGCCCTGGAAATGGGGATAACGAATCTCGAGCTCTTCAGCAATCGTCAGGGCGTGCTGATTGTGTGAGAAACCACCTTCGTCGACTAGGCACTCATTGAGCGCGTCCTCACCCGCATGCCCGTACGGTGGATGACCGATGTCGTGCAACAGCGCCAGGGCCTCGATCAAGTCTTCGTTGAGCCGCAGCGCGCGTCCAATCGTGCGGGAGATT
The DNA here is from genome assembly GCA_965223305.1 of Pirellulaceae bacterium. Lineage (GTDB taxonomy): Bacteria > Planctomycetota > Planctomycetia > Pirellulales > Pirellulaceae > CBDCWT01. The sequence continues at coordinate 189,310 of CBDCWT010000046.1, forward strand.
GAGGCCACTTCCTGAGTGTGTGTCAACCGGGTGCGGTGGTAGTCTCCCATGTTCGTGAAGACTTGTGTCTTGCCGCTTAGCCTACGGTATGCGCCGCTGTGAAGAATCCGGTCACGATCCCGTTGATAGGGTCCCCTATAGGGATGTTGCGGCTCCGGGTGCTTTCTCCCAGCCGAGTCCGAGCTGAACATAGCGTACGGTGCCAACAACGCTGTTTCCCGTTCGGCATTGGTTCGAAGCGATAACACCGGTTGCCGGGATGTGGCCGCCATCATTTCGATCGCGTGAAGTAAAAAGGGGTGCCTAGTAGACAATCATCCCAGCCGGACGCGGGGCAGGCAATGCCAAACATGCCGCCTCTGTCACCCAACGCTTCAAGGACTTTCCCCGACGTCCACCGCTATCCGATCGTCGCCAGATCGTAGCCGAACTCGCCAGAGTTTGGCGAACTGCCGATTCGTCCAACAGTCATGCAGGCGCTCGGGAGGGCGAGGCTCCTGCCGAGCCGGGGTACATCGGAGCCCAGCGGCTGATTCCGATCGTAGCCGAACTCGCCAGAGTTTGGTTTGGTCGAACTGCCGATTCATCCAAATTCTTGCTCGTTCGGCCACAAGAGATCCTTAACGGCGTTGCCCGTCACCGTGCTGCGTTGTCCGGCACACGTGGCGCTGGTGTCGCTTGCCCGTCGATAACCGCTCTGGTACCGTTGAAAGCTTGTTCGTACAGCAGCATTGCAACCGACGACGATGTCATCCACGGCGCATTCTTCACAGATCGGGACTGAGCCTGTCCATTCGGGCGGCAGCATTGTGGTTCGCGGCGCGAGGGTTCACAACCTGAGCGACGTTAACTTGGACATTCCTCGCAATCAGATGATTGTCTTGACCGGACCGAGCGGTTCGGGCAAGAGTAGTTTGGCTTTCGACACGATCTATGCTGAAGGCCAGCGTCAGTTTATCGAGAGCCTCTCGGTTCAAGCACGCCAGCTGCTGAATCAGATGGAGCGTCCCGATGTCGATTTGATCGAAGGTCTGCAGCCGACGCTCTGTATCGACCAGCGTCCCGGGAACAAGAATCCCCGCAGCACCGTCGCCACGGTCACGGAGATCTATGACTATCTGCGTTTGCTGATGGCCCGGCTCGGCCAGCCGCACTGCCATCAATGCGGGGACCGGATTCGGCAGCAAACTTCTTCCCAGATCCAGCAACGACTGCTGGCGTTGCCCGAAGGCACGAAACTGATGTTGCTGGCTCCACTGGTCCGTGGCGAGCGCGGGCAACACAACGACACCCTATCCTACATCCGCAGAGCGGGGTTTGTGCGGGCTCGTATCAACGGCGAAGTGTACGACGTCGAGTGCCTGCCAGAGTTGGCGCCGCGTAAGGTCCACCACATCGACGCGGTGGTCGATCGGATCGTAGTGCGGTCCAGCATCTCGGCCCGCCTGGCTGACTCGATCCAGGTCGCGCTACGGCACGGCGATGGGCTGATGGTCGCCTGCTACTTGGTTCCTGAAGACGAGCTCGCAACCAACGGGAGCGGCGCTCGAGAGTGGCAAGACGAGTCGTTTAGTACGGTCTATGCGTGTCCCAGCTGCGGTGTCAGCTACGAGGAGCTGGAACCTCGCATGTTCAGCTTCAACAGTCCCTACGGTGCCTGCCCGCAATGCGACGGACTCGGCGTACGAGAGCAGTTTGATCCGGATTTGGTGATCCCTGAGAGGGAGCTGTCGCTGGACGACGGATTGCTTGCCCCCTGGAGGGGATGTACGCCAGCTGCGCAAAAGAAGCTGGATGCAGCGCTGGGGACCTTTCTAAAGAATCGAGCGGTCAGCGAGAATTCCCCCATGGCCGAGTGGCCAGCTAAGGCGGTCGAGAAGCTGCTGCACGGCGACTCGAAGTTCCTTGGTGTGCTGACACTGCTCGAGAAAGAGTTTGCCACCACGACTCGACGGACGCGATTGGAACAGCTGTCGGCATTTCGAGGAGAGGTCTGCTGCCGCGCCTGCGCGGGTTCCCGGCTGCGTCCGGAGGCTTCCCACGTCCGTGTGGCTGGAAAGAGCATCCAGGAAATCACCGAGCTGTCGATCGCTCAGGCCGCCGCCTTCTTCGCCGAGCTGGAGTTTTCGGACCGCGATCGGGTGATTGCTGCTCCGCTGTTGGAGGAGATCGGCCGCCGGTTGGCGTTCTTGTTGAAGGTCGGTGTCGGTTACCTGACGCTTGCTCGTCCGGCGGACACCCTCAGCGGCGGCGAGCATCAGCGCGTGCGGCTGGCCACCAGCATCGGCTCGGGCCTGGTGGGCGTGTGCTATGTATTGGACGAGCCTTCTATTGGTCTCCATCAGCGGGACAACCAGCGGCTGATCGACGCCCTGCGGGATCTCCAGCGGGAGGGAAACACGGTAATCGTCGTTGAGCATGACGAAGCGATGATGAGGCAAGCTGACCGGCTAATCGACATCGGACCAAGCGCGGGGCGCCAGGGAGGACAAGTGGTCGCCGAGGGTTCCCTGTCGAAGATTTGCGCGAGTCCGCGTTCGCTGACCGGGCAGTATCTCTCCGGTCAGGCGAAGATTGCAGTTCCGCAGAAACGTCGGCGAGCCGCCAAGTCGCGATCGCTCTTGCTCGAGGGCGCGACGCTGAACAATCTCAAGGGGGATCCGACTAATTTTCCACTAGGCTGCCTCGTCTGCGTGACTGGCGTTAGTGGTTCTGGCAAGAGTTCACTGGTGAACGAAACCCTAGCCCGGGCGCTGGTGCGGCGAATGGGTGGCGTAGGCCCCAAGCCCGGTCCGTTCAAGAGCCTGCGGGGCGTCAGCCAGATTGACAAGGTCATCCAGATCGACCAGTCCCCGATCGGCCGCAGCCCTAGAAGCAATCCAGCGACGTATACGGGGGTCTTCGACGAGGTCCGAAAAGTCTTCTCTACGACGCGCGATGCTAAGCAGCGCGGGTTTCGAGTCAGCCGATTCAGCTTCAACGCCAAAGGCGGAAGGTGCGATGTCTGTCAGGGGCACGGTGTCAAGAAGATCGAAATGAACTTTCTACCCGACCTGTTTGTGACCTGTGATGAATGCGAAGGGGCCCGCTTCAACCGCCAGACGTTACAGGTGCGTTATCGGGAGAGGTCAATTGCGGACGTGTTGAATATGGCCGTCGAGGAAGCCGTCGTCTTCTTCGAAAACTTCGTCAACATTCATCGAACGCTCGTCTGTCTCCAGGACGTGGGCCTCGGGTATTTGCCTCTGGGCCAGCCGTCCACGACGTTGTCGGGTGGTGAAGCGCAGCGGATCAAGTTGGCCACTCAGTTGGCGCGGCTCGATACCGGCAAGACACTGTACCTGCTCGACGAGCCCACGTCGGGCTTGCACTTCGAAGATATTCGTCGACTGCTGAACGTGCTCAACCAGCTTGTCGACAGAAACAACTCGGTGATTGTGATCGAGCACAATCTCGATGTGGTGAAGAGCGCCGATTGGATTATTGACTTGGGTCCTGAGGGAGGGGATTTAGGCGGTCATGTTGTCGCCGCCGGAACTCCCGAACAACTGGCCGCGATGGACGACAACGACACCGGTAGATATCTGCGGGAGTTGATGCACCGCTGACGTGGGTCAGCCGACGACGAGCTTAGTCACGGCGATCCCGGCCCACACGGCGGCCAGGCCCAAGCTGATGCTGAGCACGATGTTCCCTGTGGCCGTCCCCCAGTGTCCCTCTTGGAGATGTGTCATTGTCTCGTAGCCGAACGTCGAGAAAGTGGTCAGACCTCCGAGAAAACCGGCCGCGAGCGCGGCACGCCACAATTCGGGAACGGCGTTGGAGGCGAGGCCAAGCTGAGCGAGTCCACCCATCAGGAAACACCCCAGCACGTTGACTGCCAAGGTTCCCAGGGGAAACCCGCGGCCGAGCAGGCGGTAGACGAACTCACTGAGCGCCAACCGGCCGATGGCACCGGCGGCCCCCAGCAGACCGACGAGGAGGACGAGTCGAAGGGGGGGCATCAGGCTGCGAATGGGCGGAGACTTGGGGCAGTGGGAACGAAGGCGGAGTTGTTCACCGCCGACCTTCATCGTAACAGGGCGTTGGCGAAAAGGGATGCAGCCTATCTGAATGCGGCCGTAGCGCTTGAGCAGAGGGGCAGAGGGGGGTGAGTTCGCGACGGAAAACGGTCTGCTGATGCCGACAGGCTGCAAGACCCGACTCGGCGGATGTCGGTGACGAACGCAGCTCGGCAAGCGCCACCGGCGGCAGGCTACACCGTTGAGGACTTTCTGTAGCCGAATTCGCCAGAATTTGGACGAATCGGCAGTTCACCAAACTCTGGCGAGTTCGGCTACGCTCTACGCTCTGGCGAGTTTGGCTACGTTCTGGTGAGGTTTGGCTACGATCGGATTGAGGGGGGACGTCGAGGAAACGGCCTTAACGGCGTTGGGCGCGTGGCGGCTGGTTATAAATCCTAGCGATAGCGAAACTTGCGGCAAACCGATTCGGGTTGAATTGGGAGCAGTCATGGCATACAGTGAAAGATTCCACCCAGAGTCATTCGGAGTCGATTCGCGTGTCCACCACGAACCAAGCGTCCAACCAGCAGGTGATGAGCGGTGCCGACATCCTGGTTAAGGCACTCGTGGATCAAGGAGTCGAGATGCTGTTCGCCTATCCAGGCGGGGCGAGCATGCCACTCCACCAGGCGCTGACGCGCTATCACGATCGACTGCGCACGATCCTTCCCCGCCACGAGCAGGGAGGTGGATTCGCCGCTCAGGGATATGCCCGCACTACGGGAAAACCCGGTGTCTGTATGGCGACGAGCGGTCCGGGCGCTACGAACCTGGTGACCGCAATTGCGGACGCAAAGCTGGACAGCATCCCGCTGATCGCGATCACCGGACAGGTTCCTCGGCCGGCCATCGGGTCGGACGCTTTTCAAGAGACGCCGATCGTGGAAGTTTGTCGGGGGATTACCAAACACCATTACTTGGTCACTGACATCAACGACTTGCCTCGGATCGTCAAAGAGGCGTTCTACGTCGCGACGACCGGACGTCCCGGACCGGTGTTGATCGACATGCCAAAAGACGTGCAACTGCAGCAATGCGTTCCCTCTTGGGACGCTCCGCTGGAATTGCCCGGCTACAACGTCAAGCCTCGGCGTGCCCGCGCCGAGCAGATCAAGCAAGTCGCTGCAGCGATCAAGCTAGCGAAACGGCCGTTGATCTACGCAGGTGGAGGCGTCTTGCTCGCGGGCGCGAGCCAAGAGCTGAGGAAGTTCATCAAGAAGACCGGCATTCCCACGACGATGACCGTGATGGGTTTGGGCGCTTTCCCCAATGCCGATCCGCTTTCGCTGGACATGCTGGGGATGCACGGCAGTGTCTACGCGAATTGGGCGGTGCGGGACTGCGATCTTCTCTTGGCGCTCGGAGTACGATTTGACGATCGGGTGACCGGGAAAGTCTCCGAGTTCGCTAAACACGCGAAGATCGTACACATCGATATCGATCCATCCGAAATCAACAAGAACAAGGAGGCTCATATCCCGGTCGTCAGCGACGTCAAGTTCGCCCTGCAGGAGCTGAATCGGGTCGTCGAGAGCAAGGAAGAGATCGACCCGTGGAGGGAGCAGTGCCAGAAGTGGAAGAAGGAGAACCCATTCAAGTATGATCGGCAGTTTGACGGTATCTTGCCTCAACACGCGATCGCCGAACTATCTCGCTTGACCCAGGATCGCCCGACGATCGTTACGGTTGGTGTCGGACAGCACCAGATGTGGGCAGCGCAGTACTACCAACTGAGGGAGCCGCGGACATTTCTTTCCAGCTCGGGGCTGGGAACGATGGGATTTGGTCTGCCAGCTGCAATAGGTGCTCAAGCGGCCCATCCCGACAGTCTGGTGATCGACATCGACGGTGACGGCAGCTTGATGATGAATATCCAAGAGCTGGCGACCTGTGTTTGCGAGAAGCTTCCGGTTAAGGTCCTGTTGCTAAACAACCAGCACCTGGGCATGGTGGTCCAATGGGAAGACCGGTTCTTCAAGAGCAACCGCGCTCACACCTATCTGGGACCGATCGATCACGCGGAAGCGCACGGCAAGGGGGACGGCGGGTATGCCGCCGAGCGCTATCCAGATTTCGTCACGATCGCCAAGGGGTTCGGATGTGGTGCGGCGACTGTGAAGGATAAGGCCGAGTTGGTTGGTGCCATCGAAGAGATGATCGATCACGACGGACCCTACGTGCTGGACGTCGAGGTTCCCTACCAAGAACATGTCTTGCCGATGATTCCAGCCGGTCACACCGTCGACGACATGATAGTCGAATAGGAGTCCGTGAGGTGGCCGGAGGCGGTGGCTCCGTTGTGAAGTCCGCCGCAGCGAAGCGGTGTGGCAGGAAGATGCCGTTGCGTGGCGGCCGCTCCGCCACTGCCCTGCTCTCAACGGAAGCAGATGCGCATGAGTCGAGTCGCGTTACATTGGCAGATTCTGGGTGGGATGATCCTCGGCGCTGCATTCGGTCTGGCGCTGAACTTCACCGCCAGCGATCGGCGGTCTGAGCTGGCGGAGGGCCAGCTGCCGGCGGGGCTCACCGCCGTTAGTTTTCACGACACATCCAACCTGATTGAAGTCGAGATTACGGACGCCGATGGGCAGACCCGGCGCCTCGTCGTGGATGGCACGAGCAAAGTTCCCGGCTCCGTTTCGACGCTCGACAAGCTTGCTGATAAGGACCCCGAGGCGCATCGCTTGTTCACGAAGTACGGTCGTTCTTGGTCGCGCTGGATGGGAGATGCGGCCTATAAACTTGGAGGACTGTTCCTCAGGATGCTGCGGATGGTGGCGGTACCGCTGATCGCGACCTCGTTGATCACCGGGGTGATGGGGTTGGGCCACGCCGAGCGACTCGGCAAGATGTTTGCCAGGACGTTGGCATACTACATGACGACCAGCATGCTCGCGATCACGGTAGGTTTGCTGATGGTCAACCTGATCCAGCCAGGTTTGCGGGGCGACGTGAGCAGGGCGGCGGCCGAGCAAACGGATGTCGCCAAGACACTCGGCGAGGTCCTCTTCGAGCAACTGGAGACGATGATTCCGCCCAATCCCATCGGGGCGCTGGCAGACGGAAACTTCTTGTCGATCATCTGTTTCAGTCTGGCGTTTGCGATTTTCGCCTTGGTGGTGGGTGGCCAAACGGCCGAGCTGATCAGAGACTTTTTTGGGGCGGCCTTCGAAGTGATGATGGCGATGACGATGGCGATCATCAAACTGGCACCGCTCGGCGTGCTGTTTCTGATGTTGTACGTCACAGCGACTCAGGGAATAGAGGTTTTCAAGTCACTCTTTTGGTACATGTTAACAGTCGTCTGTGCGCTCAGCATTCACGCTTTCATTGTGTTACCAATGATCGTCAAGTTCGTCGCCGGTCGAAATCCGTTGGAGTTCTTTAAGGCGATGAGTCCCGCGTTGTTGACAGCGTTCAGTTCTGCGTCCAGCAACGGGACGCTGCCTTTGACTCTGGCCAGCGTCGAGGAGCGGGCAGGAGTCAGCAACCGGGTGAGTTCGTTTGTATTGCCTCTCGGTGCGACCATCAACATGGATGGTACGGCGCTCTACGAAGCGGTCGCCGTGTTGTTTATCGCTCAACTCTACAATGGCTTCAATCTGGAGTTGTCACAGCAGATCATCGTCGCCTTCACGGCTTTACTGGCGAGCATTGGGGCGGCTGGCATTCCCCACGCCGGCCTGGTCATGATGGTGATCATCTTGCAGGCCGTTGGTTTACCTGTCGAGATGCAAGGCATCATCATCGCTGTGGATCGTGTGCTGGACATGTATCGCACGAGCGTGAACGTATGGAGCGACTCCTGCGGCTGTGCGGTCATCGCCCGCCTGGAAGCCAGCCAGTAGCGGACGACGGAGTGTGACAGAAAGATTGGGACCGAAAAATCGGGCCGACCATCGTCTCATTTTTCACCAGAAACCGCCTCCGCTATGTTACGAGCGTGATCGCGCACTCGTGCGTAGGCGTTGAGTGCCGCCAGGAACGCGACGCTGACCGGGGGAGGTATCAGGCCACCGGAAAGATCGTCGAGGTGGCCGCGGCGCAGCTGTTTGATCTGATCGCGGATCCGCTTCGAACTCGGCTCGCTCTTGGCGAGGATGCTCCGGTTCTTTTTGACCAGCGCTTCATTGATCGTGCCTAGATAGTCGGCCACGTGACTGTTTAGCTCGCCCAGCTCTGTGCGCTGCTGTGGCGTGAAGCGGTGGCCGTCTCGGCGCAGCTTTCGGTCGAAGTTGTCCAAGTCAACGACGTAATCGCTGACCGACTCGTATTCGTCAGCTATCCGCAGCTGTCTGCGCGCCTCGTCGGCGACGGCGTGCGGTATGTTGCCAGCCAGTAAGTTTGTGACGAACTCGGCAACCTCGTCCTGCATCGAATCTAACACCCGCTCGCGGTGCCGCAAACGGTCGGCCAGTGCCTTGTCGGGCTGTTCCTGCCGCCGCAGCTGATCGAGCCAGGTCAACATCTTGGCGCAGCCAATGCTCATTTTCTCGATCTCCCTGCGAGACTGTTCAATCGCCAGCAAGGGTGTTTCCAGAATTCGGATGTCAAGATCGGTCAGACGAGGTTTTTCCTTGAAGTCTTTGGAAGGGGCAATCCGGTTTAGCAAGCGGACAAAGAAGGGCAGAAACGGCAGAAATACGAGAGTATTCGCAATGTTGAAGATGCTGTGCGTAGCGGCGAGAGCGGGCGTGGTGTTGGGAAAAGTCTCCTTTCCGTCCTGCATCACCGGCTCGGCGACATCGACACCGATCAGCCACTGTATTAGCACGATGTACCAGGCAAAGATCAGCGTGATCCAGAACACTCCAGCCAGGTTGAAAATGACATGGAAATAAGCGGCTCGGCGCGCATTCGTTGTTGCTCCCAGCGACGCCAAGATGGCAGTAATCGTCGTGCCGATGTTTTCGCCGAGCACCAACGCCGCCGCGGTCTGGTAACTGATGATTCCCTGAAAGGCCAGCGATATTGTGATACCCAGCGTGGCCGACGAGGACTGGACGAGGACCGTGAGCACGCAGCCCAACATCGCGCACTGCAGGACCCCCATGTAGTTGTCGGCGTGGAAACGGTGAAACCAAGCCTCGAAGTCGGGTGACTCCTTGATCATCGCGCAGGCGGTCTTCATCAGCTCCAGGCCAAAGAAGACCATGCCCACTCCCATGATGACCATCGCCCAATAGCGCCAACGGTCTCCCTTGGAAAAGAGATAGACAAAGGCAGCCGCACCCAGCATGGGGAGGCCGTACTTGCCAATCTGTAGGACGAGAATCCAACCAGTGATCGTCGTTCCGATGTTCGCGCCCATGATCACGCCGATCGCCTGGGCTAACCCCATCAGGCCGCTATTCACAAAACCGACCACCATCACCGTCGTGATGGAACTGGACTGTACCACGCAGGTGACAACGATGCCGACGCAAGTTGCCAGCAGGCGGTTGTTGGTGACCGCGCTGATCATCCGGCGCAGGCTCGCACCAGCCACCGCTTGCATCCCCTCGGACATGTTCTTCATGCCGAGCAAAAACAGGCCCAAGCCGCCCACCAGCTCAAAAGCCAACCCAACGAGTGCAGTAGTGTCCAAAAGGGGCGACCAGCATGAAAGTGTTAAGAAATTGTTAAGAACAGTGATTGTACAGCTGGTACTCCTTTCTTCAACATGAGTTACGACGAGACCAGCGAACGGATGCCGTCTGGAGGCGGTACGCTTCACAAACCTGCGGACATCGACTTCACCCTCCCGCGCGCGGGAGGGTCGGACGCGATAGCGTCCGGGGAGGGCTGTCCGGGAGTGATCGTCCCTCGCGTACCCCCTCTCCGGCCCTTCGGGCCGACTCTCCCCAAAGGGGAGAGTGAAGAAGGACGAAATCACGCATTAACTTAAAAGCTGCACCCCCTCCTTGGCGGACGGCTCACGGAGTGAGCCTGCTACTTTGAAGCGACTGATTCACGTTCGGGAGGGCGAGGCTCCTGCCGAGCCGAATCTGCGGACTGGTGTGGATACACTTGTCACGCTGTAGTTCTGGAGCAAGGAGAGCAGGTTTGGGATAGAATGCGGGCCGAGTCGAGATTCTCGCTCCCTTGAAGGTGTTTCGAGAGGAGACCGTGTCACACGAGCGGAGGTGTCATGTCATGACTCAGCTCACTCGGAGCCAGGTTACACGTCGCCGTTTTCTCCACACTGCCGCGGCCGGTTCTGCCGCAATATCATGGCTCCGCAGTCGCCGCGCGCCGGCGGCTTTTGCCGCCAGCGATGGCAAGCCGGCATTGTTAGGTGGGCAGCCTGTCCATTCCGGTAAGTGGCCCCGCTGGCCCCAATGGCGAAGATCGTGGGAACCAGAAATCATAAAGGTACTGCGTAGCGGAAAGTGGTTTCACGGAGGCGGCGAAGGCAAGGTACCCGAGTTTGAGACTGCCTACGCAAAACTGCTGGGCGCCCAGCGATGCGTGGCAACTGCCAGCGGCACCACGGCGCTGACGACGGCGCTGCACGTCATGGGCGTCGACGCGGGTGATGAAGTCATCGTCTCACCATATACCTTTATTGCCACTTACAACGCAGTTCTGGCTCACAAAGCCCTGCCAGTTTTTGCCGACACCGATCCTGAGACGCTCACTATCGATCCAGCATCGATCGAGAGTCGGATCACCGGGCGGACCCGAGTCATTCTACCGGTGCACATTTACGGCATGCCGTGTGACATGGAGCCGATTAACAAGATCGCTGCGCAGCATAAGCTAGGCGTCGTGGAGGACGCATGTCAGGCGTGGTTGGCCGAGTACAAGGGGAGCATGTGTGGGACTCTCGCTGATTTGGCTTGCTTCAGCTTCCAAAACTCCAAGCACATTCCATCAGGTGAAGGGGGTGCGATAACGACCGACGACGCCGGACTTGCCGATCGCTGCCACGCTTTTCAAAACTGCGGCCATCCCACCGGAAGCTTTCAAGGTGAGGGCTTCTTCACGCGCGGGTGCAACTTCCGTATGCAACACTTTCAGGCCGCCATGTTGTTGCAGCAGATCGACAAGTTGGTTGAAGAAACCGAGGTTCGCCGTCAAAACGCTGACTATCTTAGCTCGAGTTTTCAGGAAATCCCTGGTGTGACGCCGGCCCGCCTGCCAGACAACAGCCGAGCAGTTTGGCACCTTTATCCGTTGCGTTATGACTCCGAGCAGTTCAATGGTCTGACGCGGGCCGGGTTCATGCAGGCGCTCCGCGCAGAAGGGGTCCCTTGCAGCGGAGTCTACCACGAGCAGTATCATGATGGCTTGCTCGACGAGGCAATCCAGTCGCGAGGCTTCAAGCGTCTATTCAGCGAGAAGCGGCTGCAAGAGTATCGCGACAGCTTTCACGAGCTAAAAGGAAACAGGCGCGTCTGCGCGACGACGGTCGGTTTGCTCCAGAACATGTTGCTGGCCGAGCGCAGTGAGATGGATCAAATCGTGCAAGCAGTTCGCAAGATCCAGGTCCACAGCGCGGCGCTCGCGAAGCAGACTTAGCCGGCTAGCCCGAATTATTCATGAGCGATCTGCTGCGAGGTCGTAAGTCCATCCGTGGCTTCGTCATGCTTCACAATTCTCCCTCGACGTATTGCTTCAATACGCCTGCGGAAGAATTGCTCGCCTTCCTTGCCACGAACCTACTTACAACCTCTCGCCACGATCTTCATGAATAATCCGGGCTAGGCGAGCCACTCCGACGGGGCTTTACCATCGATCTCCACGATATCGACGTCCCGCGAGCGGGCCCAGTGGATCGCCCCCTCGCGGTCGCAAACCGCCACCATTTCGATGCGCCCCTCCTGTTCCTTGGGCATGCCGAGCATCAAGCCGGCGTTGGTTTGCGAAGGCGTCAAGACACCGTAGCCGGTACCGAGCAGCAGGAAATGCTCCTCGCTCCAATTAACCCGTACCTTGATTGCCATCGTGTCCCCCTCTCAAAGACCAAGTCTTCCTGAAGAGTGTGCGCCCCGACGGGTGGCACACCAAGCATCATCGT
>CBDCWT010000047.1:0-317246 GCA_965223305.1 Pirellulaceae bacterium
CCACCCGTGTGGTTTGCCAGAGCTGCCAACAGCTCGATATTGCGCTGGGGACCGATCACCAGACTCGAAACGGCCACACGCCGTTCGACGAGGAGCTGAACCAACTTGCTGAATTCTTTACTTTCCACGAGGTTTGCGCGGCTCATGCCATCGCCGATATAGACAACCGACCGCGGGCCGGTTGGCTTGTCACTAAAGTTGGTGGCGGCATTTCGGATGGCGGTGCCCAAGTCGGTCGATCCCAGCGGGGATCGTTGTTCCAGCTTCGTCAGCGCCGACTGGATGGCCGAGCCCTGTGGGGCGACGAACTGGTCGGTCATGCTTACCGAATCCAAGTCGACGGCTGCCAAATAGACCTCGTCTTTGGAGTCGAGCATCTCTAACATGGCCTTCAACGCCGCCAGCGAATCTTCACGAAAAACACCGGTTTGGCTGGCCGACGTGTCAAATAAGATGACGGTCTTCGCGCCGGTAGCGGCTGGAAGAGTGGTGTCCGACTGCAGGCTCAATGCGTAGTAGCTCTCGCCAGTAGCCGTCTCATAAGTTGCCAGGCGGGCACTTTCGCCAGCCGAGAGAGCCGTTGCGGCCGCGGACGACACCAAGACGACACAAGAAACCATTAGCAGCGACAAACTGCGTTTGGACATAACGAGACTCCAGCCACAGAGATGTACATAATGAGAGACCCCCCCGCCGTGATGAAGGGAACCCCCCGCCTTGCCTGGGCACTGGCCGGCGCAAAAAGAACGCCAGGTTTCGTCCTATTCTATTCAGACGGTAAACGTGACGCTACCGAAAAACCTCGGAATTCAGACTCGTCTTCGGCAGTTTCAGCGGGCATTCTTGGATCCGATGAAGGGCCCCAGGAGGGCTTTCGCTGTAGGGAGGACAAATGGGCTTTTGGCGAAGTGTCCGCTCCACCCTGCGAAATCTGCCGGCTACCGTGCTAACGATGCGACTCGCCGCCTGGTGGCCCAAGCCCGCAGTCCGCTTGCCATGTCTGAAATCGCCACACCTATTCCGTCCAGAGCATCGGCCGCCTGCAAGACAATCCGCTCGTCTATCATGCCGACAAGTCCCGCCGAGGAGATGGGGGGCTGGGGCTGCATCTGTGGTGGCGGGGCAGCGGCGGTGCCGGGTGAGCTGGGGCGAAACGCCAGCGTTCCTAAACGCTGAAAAGCCTGCACCGTCCGCAGCTCGCTGGCCGCGGCTCTGGCCCGACCTACCGAAGTTCGCGAGACGGTTGCGAGGGAGGCCACCCCGGAGGCGAGAGACCAGCTGGCCGGTTCGCCAGAGTCGCACATCGCTTCGTCGTAGGCCGCATCATAGCCGGTCTGCAGGCCGTGGGGGTCACCGAATTGTTCAGCCATCGGAGTCGTCGTCACTGGCGGCACGTCCGGTCGCACCCCGCTCCCAATCGGGCCGTCGGCCAGCGGTTCGGGGGGAATCTGGCACGGAAGCGTCGCCGGTGCCGGACCCTGTATATGGGCCGCCCGCTCCGGAATCACAAAGCGGTAGTCGTCCGCCGCCTGCGAGTCGAGCGAGGTCCTCTCGTTCCACTCGTCCGCTAGAGCTCCAACACCTTGCTCCCGGCTAATTGGCGCGCGCCCCGTGACCGGCCCTTCGGTGACGAGTTCATCGGCCGCGGCGCACACGCCATAGTCGGGGTAACCACACCCACCAAAACACTGAACGCGACCCCAGTCGGGGTGCGAGTAGACCCAGCGGCCATCGAAGCGACCAGCATTCGGGTCGGTGGCGTCCGATTGGCCGTACGCCGAGCCGATCAGGAGAGTCGACAAAACCACATTCCGCAGCATCCAGGTTGCCAAACGATCGCGGTTCATCGCTACCCTCCTTAGTTGCGCTCTTGTTGCCCGGGCTCCGTCTGCTTGGTTCGTATCGGGACGTGATGATTGCTGCTCTTAGGCAATACAGGAAGTAGTGCGAATTTGGGCGAACTGAAATGTGCTGGGCGCCGGACACAGAAGGCAGGTAGTTCTTTCCGGTCGCGACGGTCGGAGGGTTGGTAACGGGTTTGGCGCTTTCGGCAGTCCACCAAACTCGTGGCGAGTTCGGCTACGCTGCAAATCAAAATCAGCCGCTGGGCATTAGCCCGGATTATTCATGAAGATCGTGGCGAGAGGTTGTAAGTACGTTCGTGGCAAGGAAGGCGAAGCAATTGTTCCGCAGGCGTATTGAAGCAATACGTCGAGGGAGAATTGTGAAGCATGACGAAGCCACGGATGGACTTACGACCTCGCAGCAGATCGCTCGTGAATAATTCGGGTTAGCCCACGGTTCCCCGGCGAAACCGACGCGTGGCGTCCGGGGACGGCTCCCCCTCTCCGGCCCTTCGGGCCGACTCTCCCCGAGGGGAGAGTGAAGATAGACGAGAATCAGGCGTGGAATGAGCGGCTCCGCGGGAGCGTCGCCCTCCCGTTAGAGAGAGAGATCGTGCAGCTTTTACGTTTTACGGCTCATGCAATCCACCAAACTCTGGCGAGTTCGGCTACGCTGCAAATTAGCCGCTGGGCGTTAGCCGGCGTTAGCCCACGGTTTCCCAGCGAAACCGACACGTGGCGTGCGGGGACGGCCCCCCTCTCCGGCCCCTCGGGCCGACTCTCCCCGAGGGGAGAGTGACGAAAGACGAAGTCAGGCGCTAGCTTTAAGAAGCTGCCCGACCTCCATGACGTGGGCTTCGCGTCCGAGGTTGCAGCAGTGCCGCAAGAGCCTTATATTTGAGGGTTTACTGGACCTTGCGGGAGTGATTCTGGGGAAGACTGAGCGATGACCATCGACAAGAGCCTACGAGTCCGAGCGGGGATGATCCGTAACCGGAATGTGTTGACGCGTGCCGAGCGGATTGAGAAGTTGAAGGCAGCCGACCGATGGTCCGAAGGGGACAGCGTTTACGGACTACCTAAAGTTCGGGTGCAGAAGCTCTCGCTCAGGAAGAAGAAGAAGGTCAAGAAGGAAGAAGAAGAGACGGCCGAGGGGGACACAGCGGCAACAACGCCGGCGGCAACCTAGTTTCACTTCAGTCAGGGCCCACGCAACGCTGTATCGCCGCGAAGGACGATCGGCCGTCAGCTCCGCGTGCCAAATCGTAGAGCAGGGGGTGCACCGGTGGTCCGTGTGCGTTTAGAGTACGGCAGGACCGGACTCCCGGTGGAGTTGCCCGACCATCTAGACGTCCGGCAACTCAGCTACAAGGCAGCGACTCCGCTGGCGGATCCGCTAGCCAGCTTGCAAGCCGCATTGGCAGCTCCTACGGGCTCGCCGTCGCTATTCGAACTTGCACGTGGTCGCCAGAGCGCCTGCATCTTGATCTGCGACATCACTCGCCCGGTCCCCAACGAGCTGATTTTGTCACCCGTTCTCGACACGTTGGAAGAGGCGGGAATTTGCCGTGACGCGATTATGCTGTTAGTCGCCACCGGACTCCACCGACCGAATACGAATGAAGAGTTGGTCGAGATGGTCGGCAGCCGGATTTTCAGTGAGTACCGAATTGAGCAGCACTTTGGCCAGAATCGCGCAGAACATCGCTATCTGGGCGAGAGTCCGCGGGGTGTGCCCGTGTGGATTGACAGCCGCTACGTCGACGCTGATCTGAAGATTACGACGGGCCTAATCGAGCCGCACCTGATGGCAGGTTTTTCGGGTGGCCGCAAGCTGATCTGTCCTGGGATCGCAGCACTCGAATCGGTTCGCGTCTGGCACGGCCCCGACTTCCTAGAGCACCCCAACGCCGATTGTGGAATCCTCGAGGGTAACCCTGTGCACGAGGAGAGCACTTGGATCGCTCGAAAAGCCGGCTGCGACTTCATCATCAATGTGGTGATTGACACAGCTCGACGCGCCTTGCACTTCGTCGCGGGCGATATGGAGCAGGCGTTTTTGCAGGGGGTTGATTTTGTCCGGGAGGTCGTGACAGATACGGTACCAGCACCGGTCGACATCGTCGTGACCAGCGCCGCGGGCTATCCGTTGGACACCACGTTCTACCAGGCCATCAAAGGAATGACCGGCGCGCTGCCGATCGTGAAGCAAGGTGGTACTATCATCATCGCTGCAGGAATGGCTGACGGTATCGGCAGCCCTCAGTTCCAGCAGCTGTTTAAGGAAAACCCGAGCCCGGCGGCCTTCATGGAACGGATTCTGGGCGAAGATTACTTTGTGATGGACCAGTGGCAACTCGAGGAAATGGCAAAGGTACTCCGCAAAGCCGCGGTTCGAGTTGTCAGCGACGGTCTGTCGTCGGAAACCTTGAGCGGGCTATTCGTCGAGCCGGCGGCCAGCGTGGAGGAGGCGGTCAACGAGGCGCTTGCGCGGTACGGGCCCGACGCCAAGCTGGCGGTGATTCCCAAGGGGCCCTACGTCTTGGCACAGGTGGCATGACCCACCCCCGTTGCTGCTGTTTCCCCGTGGACAGGATTTACCGGATCACAGGATGGCCGGCGATCGTGACACAATCAGCCGCTGGGCCGTTAGCACACCGTTTCCCACCAAACCGGATGCTAACGCATTCCGGCTGATTTGTGGCCGGAGCGAGCTAGAGCTGTAGGCCGGAACAAGCGGCGGGAGAAATGACGGTTCTCTAGCCCGGCGTGACCGCCGCGCCGTTCCGGCGCTGAGCGTCAGCAGCAACCTGCCGTAACGGCGCGGCAGGGAGTCCGACGCGCGTGGATAGCGTCTTGCGCCGCTTGTTACGGCCTACTTCTCTAACGGTCAAAGTCTTCGCGTCGTACGCAAGTTTTTCACTTTGGCTCCCCCCCCTCATCCGGCCTTCGGCCACCTTCTCCCCGGCGGGGAGAAGGGACTTTGGGTATGGCCTCCCGGGGGGGCCTCAGCAACGCCTGCACAACGCGAACTGCCGGTTTGATCGACAGGGTCCGGTCATTGAGCAGAGCTCCGTTTGCCGACAAAACGATGGAACACGCGGCGGCCTGTTGTCGAACCACTTGGTGTAGGTACGACCGCCCGTAGGTCGTCGGGGGCCCAACTCGGACCAGGATCGCCGATCATGTCAACAACGTTATCTCCCAGCAAGCTCGCCGCTGGCATGCGGGCAAAGCCGGCTCCGTCGCAGGGATACCAGCCCGGCGATGGGAGGTCGGCCACAGAAACGACCTGTTTGGTTGGCAAAATCGCGGAGATGTCACTGGTCTCGCGCAGCGAAGACGAACTGGCACGTTTCGCGCTCGAGCTGGTCCGGCCCCTAGTGTCCGCCGGCGCCGTAGCGGTACAGTGGTGCTCAACCGCCGAGCTTGGCATGACTGAGGTGTCCCAGCGGCGTCCCAGGTCGTTTTCGGTGGGCGATCTTTGGATCGACAATGTCGGCCTGAAGGCGGTCCTCGAGCAGCTGCGGCCTGGTACTAGTCAGGGGACCTTGATTGACAACGCGTTCTCCTACCGCAGCCCACGACCGCCTCATCCAACGATCCGAGGACTTGTTTTAGTTCCTCTGAGGCACGAGCAGATCCACTACGGATGGCTTGTCGCGATGAACCATGCCGGTGGTGGATTCGGAGCCAGGGAGTCAGAACTGCTCAGCACCGTCGCCAGTCTGTTAAGCACCCACCGACGCAACCGGGAGTTGCACCGCGAGCAGTCCGAGTTGGTCACCGACGTCGTCCGGGCGCTGGTCTCTGCGATCGACGCCAAGGACCCGTACACCAGCGGGCACAGCGACCGTGTTGCCCGCATCGCCGTCCGCATTGCGCTCGAGATGCGGTATGACCCTACCTTCGTCAAGTTTGTCTATCTGGCGGGTCTGCTTCACGACGTCGGAAAGATCGGGATCAGTGACGCCGTCCTCTCTAAGGCTGGCAAACTCACCGAGGCGGAGTTCGAGCAGATCAAGATGCACCCTCAGCTGGGTTGCAAGATCCTCGCCGACCTTAGGCCGCTATCCGCCGTTCTTCCGGCCGTCCGCCATCATCACGAGCGGTGGGACGGCGGTGGCTATCCCGACCACTTGGCGGCGCATCAGATCCCAGCAATGGCCCGCATTGTGGCCGTCGCAGACGCCTATGACGCGATGACAACCAACCGTCCCTATCAGCAAGGCCTGACGGAGGATGAGGTCAATTGCACGTTGCGCGAAGGCGCGGGAAAGCAGTGGGATCTGGCCGTCGTGAATGCTCTTTTTGCTGCAAAGGACGACATTCTGGCAATCGCCGGCCGCCACCGGCCGCGGGTGGAAGCCGTCGCAGATAGTTCATTTGAGTGAAACATGGCGCGTGTCGAACGGGACCGGGAAGACCTGCTGCGGGAAGCCAAAGCGCTTGTCCAACGCGTCGAGATTAGGACCGAGGGAGTTGCGGAGAGCGTTGTGGCAGGATTCCGCCGCGATGGATCGGCCACCTTTTACTTTGGGATGGAGCTGGTTTTTCAGTTCAACTCGGCGTGCGAGCTACGCCGTGGATTTCAAGATGGCCGGCTGCTTGTGGCCGAAAAACGGCGGCTCGTGGCACTAACCCGCCAGCGATCAAGCGGTGACGAGGTAGCTCTGGTTCGCCACCTCCTAGACCGGGCCGAGCACGAGCAGTTTTTACAGCTCATGGACGAGCGGCTATGCCGGTTGGCTGACTCGCTGCGCAACGGGAAGTTCAGCCTGATCGGACAGGTACCGCAGGACGAAGAGGTGCTGGACCGGGTCCAAAGCTGGCTCGCGGCGCTCGCCCGGCCCGTCAGGATCGCCAACCGTCCTCACGTAGGCGGAACGTGAGATTCGACAGGCAGCTTGATCACTTGGGCGCTCCCTAGCTCCGTTTCGATTCTGGTGCCTGGCGCGAAATTCCCGCGGCGCACATAGGCCAGCGCCAAAGCTGATTGCAGCTTACATGACCAGCATGACGAGGTGATTCTGGCCGCGGGTTTGTCGTTGACTTTCAGTACCGTCCCGACGTCAGGCACCGCATCGCCGGCGATTTGCAATCCAACCAGCCGCCGATTGACATGCCCCAGAGCGTCCAGACGGGCAACGGTCTCCTGCCCCAGATAGCAGCCTTTGTTGAAGCTAATCGCCTGCTCGTCACGGCCCACCTCTTGGGGCAGGTTGTCGCTTGTCACATCGATGCCGAACAGCGGTGTTCCGGCCTCGATTCGGACCATTTCTAGTGCCTCGGCACCACACTCGCGGAACCCCGCTGCCAGAAGAGCCGTTTGGCAGGTCTCCAGATCATCTGTTGGGCAGGCGAACAAGTAGCACTCGGTTCCGCAGAACGGCACCCTCCGCGCAGAAACCGGCACTCGATCCAACTCGGCCTCGGTGTGGTCCAACGGCTTGGTCGGCAAGGTGCTGCTGAAGTGCTGCTGCAGCCGGTCAACACAAGCCGCGCCCGACGCCACAAAGACACGCAGGTCTTTCGTCTGATCGCGAATAACGACGTCCTCGCGAATCAGATAACGCTCGAGGCCGGCCGTGATCGATGCGGCTTCTCCCGCAACGGTGTCCAGCACCAGGCGATCGTGACCCGAAAAGACATAAACGTGGCCGATGACTTTGCCTTGCACGTTGGTGAGGAAGGCCTCGCAGCCGCCTCCGGCCGGTAGCGACAGGATGTCGTTGGTGCAGAGGCCGTGCAGGAACTTGGCGCGGTCACCGCCGGTCAGTTCGATCTGCGTTCGCTCTGCGAATACATGAAAACCGGCGCCAGCGGTCAAAGCGGCGTGTTGTGCGGCTAAGGGGTGTCCCAATTCGATGCGTCCCCCACCAGCGCATGCTGTGCGCTGCCGAGCAAAATGCAGGTGTTATATCGGCTGCTTAGCCGGCCGGCATCGTCGCTGCTACGGACGTGGCCGATTCCCAGGTCCTCGACAAAGTCGGCATTCAAGTCGCTGAGCAAGTAGACCCGAGCCCGCTGTTTGGCCTCAGCAAGCAACGACGCAGAGACTGCGTCCGTGGAGCGATCACGGCGGATGGCATGCAGGGTTTGCTCCTCGTCGACGCCATCCGTCAACCGCATCAGGGCCGGACCCGGCGGGCAGCGGAGTTGGGTGCACAGTAGAATCGCTCCCCCTTCGTCGACAGCTTGTGAAGCGGCGAAAAGAGCTCTCGCAAAGTTGTCCCAAGTTTGTTGCTCGGGTCCACCCTCAATGCCAGCCACGACCAGCTCGGCCCGACTTGGTGCAGCGTGCATCCAGGCGGCTCGGCAGAGTTTCTGGCCGCGCTGGGCGACCTGTTGGCCTTCCCCGGCCAGCACATGAAGGATCGAGTCACCGGGACCGGGCGTGACTTGAATCGTTAACTGGACACCGAGCAACCAGGCCGCTTCCTCCACTTCCTCCCGCCGCCGTCGTTGGTGCGCAGTCCAGTCGCGGGTGCCAGGAGCTCGAAAACGCTGCAAGGTGACTTCATCTGAGAAAGCGGGAAACAGGCCGCTATGAATGCCGTGGTAACCAAGTGCCTGCTCGAGCCGGAGCGTGCTCACTGGCAAGACCACGTCCGCGTCACAGATGGTCTTGTTGAAGTAGATCGGCTTGCCTTCCTTCGACGCGGCCAGATAACTGAGTTTGGACGGGTCGCTTGGATCGTGAACCGACATCTCAATGCTGGCCTGGACCGAGTCGGGCAGGCCGCTCAGCACGGAAAGACTGCCAGCCGACAGCACGACCCGGATCGAGCCAATCTCTGGCGTCCCTTCCAACAGGCTCCGCACGATTCCCGTGACCAGTTGGTCCTTCTGAGGAAGGTCGCTGTCGAGACTGATAGCCACGTGGTCGCCAGGCACCACGGCGGCTCGTAGCGGCGGAAAACCGAGTGGATTGGTGGTCGCCGCCTGGACCGCCGCGGCTGGGTCCGGCAGCACCGCACCGTGAGGGCGCGTACAGTCGGCCAAAACCGCCGCCGGCGGCAGATCCAACTGGAGCTTGGCCCCATCGCCATATCGGATTTCGCAGTCCACAGGTCGGTAGCTGTTCAAAGTGATAGGAACGCGCACGCCTTTTTTTGCGGGCGATGACCAATCATATCAGCGAAGAAGCGCCCAAAGAAGTCGGTGTTCCTTCGCGCGCGGGCTCGCTCCGGCGGCCCATATAACCGGTCACACCGTCAGTTCCCGAACGGCGAGAATATGTTGCTTTGGGAATCTAGGGAAAACAGGATCGTCTGGTGAACTGCGATGGGCTAAGGGGACGATAGCAACTTCCAGATCCAGCAAGCAGATGGCTGGGCCGTTGCCAGAGACCGAACTGAGCTGCCGTAGCACACCCGTTAGATCAACACGGGGCCAGCGGTTTGACGACGGTGACTTTCTTAGAGAAACGTTTTTCGGTTGTTTAGGAGTACTCCCCAATGAAAACTCGAATCATTCTACCAGCCGCCGTTGTGGCCGGTCTGATGATGCTGGCCAGCGCTCCGAACGCCCACGCGTTCGAGCTGTTGAGCCGCGTGATGGGTGGCGGTGCTGCACAGCACGGCGCGGCCCAGAAAGGTGGTTGTGGAGCGGCCCAGAAGGGCGGTTGTGGCGCAGCCCAGAAGGGTGGCGCAGCTCAAAAGGGTGGCGCGGTCCAAAAGGGTGGCTGCGGCGCCTCGCAAAAGGGCGGTTGTGGTGCGGCCCAGAAGGGCGGAAAAGGCGGATGTGGCGCGGCTCAAAGAGGTTGCGGCCGATCGAAGTGCCATCGTAGCCGCTGCCGACAGCCTCGTCACCGTTGCCGCCATGGTAAGGGTGGCTGCCGAGGCCGAAGTGCCTGTGGTGGTAAGGGTGGTTGCGGCGCGTCCCAGAAGGGCGGCTGCGGCGCATCCCAGAAGGGTGGCTGCGGCGCCTCGCAAAAGGGCGGTTGTGGTGCAGCCCAAAAGGGCGGCGCTGCCCAAAAGGGTGGTGCGGCTCAAAAAGGTTGGGGTGCTGCTCAGAAGTAGCCTCAGCTGAGAAGAACAACGGCCAACCGGGAGCCCAAGCGGGTGAGGTTGGCTGTCAGATCGTACAAGAGAGCCCCGCTTTGTAGCCGGGGCTTTCTCTATTTCTTGAACCGACGCAGGAAAACGCTGGGGACATTGGTTTTCATGCCTTGACGGGGCTTGCTGCGGTGTGCGATTCTTAAGGAGTGAAGAATAGGCAAAGGGGGCGCCTATGCTCGGGAGAGTGTGTCATGCTGGCTCGTTACCAAACCGTTCTGCGGGACCGTTGTCTCCGGTTATTGCTGCCTCCTCTTGTCGCTTTGGGAATTTGGTCGGGAACGACCCTAGCATCATCACCCGACGCGGGAGTGCTTGAAGCCCATCTCACCGCGGGTGAGTTTGGCCCTGCCCGAGAGCTCGCCGAGGGGCTCTCCAATCCAACTCAGCGAGATGCTTGGCTGGCGCAGATTGCCAATTCACAAGCCCAAGCTGGGGCGCGGCAAGCCTCGATGCGTACAGCTTATGGCATCCGCAACGACGCGGCGCGCCACACCACTTTTGGTCAGCTAGCGACCTACGCCGAGGGACGCCGTGGCGCGGCCGGCGGTGCGGCGCTCGCTGACTTCGACACGCTGATCACTCTGATGACAACCACGGTCGAGCCCGATTCTTGGGACACGATCGGTGGCCCCGGCTCTGCCCAGCCGTTTCCCACGGGCGTTTACGTCGATGCGGCCGGGCTCATGAAACGAACGTCTACCGAGGGCAGCTTGGCGCTCAGCCTGTTGCGCCGCGACTCCTACCGGGATCGGGGCAATCGCGACCTCTATCGCTCCTCGCCGCTGAGAAAAGTGTCTCTCACTCGGCTGGAGAAGCACGTTCAGATGCAGTGGGCGCTCGGAAGACGCCCCGACGAAGCGATGCAGGCGCTGGCCGGTTTGTACGACGTGAAGTATGTCCTGCTGTTCCCCGATTCCGACGAGGTTATCCTGGTCGGGCCGGCCGGAGGTTGGACGACCGCCGCCGACGGCCGCCTCGTCAACAGTACGTCCGGCCAACCGGTGCTGAGGTTGGACGATCTCGTTGTTGTGCTCCGCAATGCGTTCGGTGAGTCAGGCCATTTTGGTTGCGCGATCACCCCCGTTCGCGATCGGCTGGCAGGCGTTCAGTCCTTTTTGCAGGCGTCGTCAGCTAAGCCTCTCCGCAAGACGCAGCGGGCGAAGTGGCTGTCTGAGTTGCGGGAGCAGCTAGGTCAGCAAGAGATCAGTGTTTTCGGCATCGATCCGCGAACTCGAGCTGCCCGCGTTCTGGTAGCGGCCGACTATCACATGAAGCTGATCGGCATGGGACTTGCCGAAGGGACGGTGGGGGTCAAGAGCTACCTGGACACTGTGACACTCGAGGACGACGGCACGCCTCCGGCGATGGACGTACTGCGTTGGTGGTTCACGTTGAACTACAAAGGCGTTCGCGCGACCGAATCGCGAAACGCATTTGAGCTCGTCGGTCCAGGTGTGCGGGTGCTCAGCGAAAATGAGCTGCTGGACGAACGCGGGGTCCGCATTCACACTGGTAGCTCGGAAGATTTAAACAGTCGATTCGCCCATCGCTTTACCAAGCATTTCGACGAGCTGGCGACGAGGTATCCGATCTACGCTGAGTTGCGCAATGTGTTTGATTTGGCCGTGGTGGCGAACATCATCCATGCCGAGTCGGGGCAGATCGATTGCCGCTTCAAGCACTTTACGTCTCCGGAGCGGTACCAGCTTGCACTTGGCGCCGCGCCCACACATGTCGACTCAGTCATCAACTATCGCGAGCTTGGTCGAAAACACTTGATAGTCGGCGTCAGCGGCGGAGTTCGGATCGACGCTCGCCCATTTCTCCGCTCGTCACAGTTGGCTGACGACCAAGGCAATTTGGCTGCCGTCTCTGCAGCCGGCGTGCCCGACACGGTTCCCGCTGACGTCTGGTGGTGGGACTAGGTTTTAGTCTCACAAGTGCATGCACTGCCAGCGGACCGCGAGTAGCTCCTCGCAGCCCTATGCTTCGCCTGTAGCGGTTGTTCTATCTGCGCCGATAGTAATTGAATGTGGTTTGTACCGGCCCAGCAGTCTGGCTCGGCATATCAAGTCATGTTCCCAGAAAGGCGTTGAAGATGCGTCCCCAACGGCAATACCGCGGCCCAGGAGTATCGCCCGCGCGGCGTTGGGCACCGAGCTTTGTCCTGATTTGGGTCTGCCTGGGCGTCACCGGAGTGGTTTCGCAGCATGCTCTCGGCGACTCCGCTGGCGACAGTTGGGAGCACTTCGAGATTCGGCTGCCAAAGCCGAACTCGAACCGAAAACCACCCATCGTGACGGCGCTGGCAATCCGGGACGGAGGAAATGAGGTTGCGATCGCAGGTGATGATCACGTGGTGCGACTCTGGGACATTTCTGCTGCCCGCTTCGCTGCTGAGCTAACCGGGCACACCGATTTGGTCCGCACATTGGCGTATTCCACGAACGGCTCGTTGCTGGCCTCGGCGGGGAATGACGGAAAGTTGTTTATTTGGGATGCAGCCGACCATCTGTTGTTGTCAAATCACGACCAACCGCTTCCGATCACCCGGCTCGTGTTTGCTCGCCAAGGATCGCTGGTGACCACCGTCGGCTTTCGATCACCACTTCGCTTCTTCGACGTTCATCAGGGTCAGGAGGTCCGTTCGTTGTCCTGCCCCTGCAGCGACATGCGAGCTTTGGCCGTGTCACCGGACGACCGATACCTTGCCGCTGGCGGTCGTAACGGAACGATACGGGTCTGGGAGTTGGCGACGGGCAGTACAGTGAGCGAGTTTACTGCCCATCGGCAGAGGATCCATGCTGTACAGTTCTCGCCGGATAACGAGTGGATTGCATCATGCAGTGACGATCGCACGGTTCGAGTTTCCCGAGTCGACGGCAGCGAGCCGGTTGTGCTGCGTGGTCCTGCCGCCAAAGTGATGTCTTTGGTGTTTTGTGGAACGCGGGAGATCGCGGCAGGCGGGAGTGACAACATGATCCGCATTTGGAACGTCGAGCAGGGGGCCGAAAGCGCGCGGCTCGCCGGGCACACCGGTTCCATCATGGCTCTTGCTTATTCAAGCGGGACGCTCGTCTCGGCAGGGTATGACACGGCGGTCTGTGTCTGGCGGCGTACTCGAAATGTGGCGGGAGAAAATCGGGCTGCGCAGCGAGTTGGAGCACGAACTTCGGGTGTCGAGCTGCGCTAGAGCTCGATTCCAGATTGTCTCGGGCATTTCCCGATGACCAAACACACAGCGCGGCGTAGCCGCAAGCAGAGTCCCTTCTCCCTGCCGGGAAGAAGGTGGCCGAAGGCACGGCGCGAAGACCTTGACTACTAGTAGCACAGGGAGGTGCGGAGTGGGGTTACTTGCTCGCGTTGCCAGGCTCGTTCGCAAGTGCCGCCGTCGAGACGAACACGACGGCCGGATCCAGCTAGACGGGCGCACTCGACGGTTTGAAACGATGGAGCCGCGGCGGATGCTGGCCGCGGATCTGTTGCAGGTTGGGGCAGTCTTCACGGAAGCCGACCTCGGCAGTGATCTGCAAGGTGATACGTTCGAGGTGACCTTCGAGGGAGGAGCGCCGGGGACTCAGCTCACCAGGTTGGTCATCGACGGTGATCAGGACGATGTCGGGTTCGGCGAAGGCGACGTTTTTTTTGACAATCTTCCCGGTGGTTTTGGCGCCGACAACTCCTTTCCATTTACGCTGTTGCAGCTCAATACAGCCAACCCTGATGCCACTGTGCAAGCATCGATTACCGACGGGCAGTCGCAGTTGGTGCTGGACCTGACCGGCTTCCAGGCCGGCGACAAGTTACTGTTCAGTGTTGATGTGGACGAAGTCGAGGATTTTGATCCAGATTCCCGCGACTTGGATTTGATCAACGAGGGCTTCGACCCAATTACCTCTGGTGTTGAGTTTCAAGGCTCTCGCTTCACCGCCCAATTCTCAGCGCCACATTATCACGCTGCGGGCGGCACCGGTGAGTTTCGTAATCGCTACGATGATGCACTGGCCGCCACGAACCTCGATCTGCCCGCTGACAACGACGGAGGGCTGCGAGATCGCCGTGACGGTGTTGTGGTGACGGTCGAGCAGCAACCCCTGCCGATCTCGATTGCCGGAACGGTCTTTCTCGACCACGACCTGAACCTCCAGCAGGACCCAGCGGAAACAGGGCTGGCAGACGTCGAACTGTCGCTGTGGAAGCAGGAAGGAGCTCAATACCAGGCCACCGGGCACACCACCCACACGGATGAGGTTGGTAACTATGAATTCGGTTTTGATCTCAACCTGCTGCCGGGAACCTACCAGGTCCGGGAGGTGCAACCACCGGGACTTTACAGTGTTGGTGCCATCGCCGGTACGGTGGCCGGTCGGCCGACAGGGGTCGTTGCCGCGAGCGAACCGAATCGGTTGTCCGAGATCGCGATGCCGCTCGGCGGAGAACGGGCCATCAACTATGACTTTGCTGAAGCGCGGCCGGCGGCGCTGAGCGGTTACGTTTTTCACGACCGCAATGACGACGGCAGACGCGATCAGGGTGAAGAGGGACTCGCTAATGTCATCGTCGACCTGGTTCCGGTCGACACCATCGCGGCACAGGCAGCTGTCAGGTCGGTCACCGATAGCACAGGTTATTACGAAGCCACCGGACTTGCTCCAGGAACGTACCGCGTCGTCGAGGTGCAGCAGCCCACCGGTTTCTTTGATGGTTTGGACAGCCCAGGTCGGGTGGACGGTCAGCTGCGAGGGACGGCGGTCAATCCCGGGGACAGCCTCGAAGAAGTGCTCCTCCGCGGCGGCGATGTTGGCGTGGAGTACAACTTTGGGGAACTCGCCCCGGTCTCCCTGAGCGGTGCGGTACACCTGTCAACTGCTGATGGTGATTGTTTCAGTGACGGGATGTTGCACCCGCCTTTAGCGGATGTTGTGATTCGCTTGTTAGACGGTAGTGGGACGCTCGTCGCTGAGACGATGACCGACGCGAGTGGCGAATACCGATTCGAACAACTGATGCCAGGCGAATATTCGTTGATGGAGGTGACGCCGCAGGGACTACTGGATGGTAGTGGGCAAGTCGGCACGGTGCTCGGTAGCCCGCGCGGCCGACTGACGAGCAGCAACCAGATCTCGGCCATCGTGCTCGCGTCGGGACAACACGGAACCGGCTACGATTTTTGCGAACACGCGCCCGGTTCACTTTCTGGCTACGTCTACCACGATGCCAACCATAACGGCGTCATGGATGGGCAAGAGGTGGGTCTTGGTGGGGCGGTAGTCACGCTGCTCGACGCGGATCGTCGAGTCGTCGCCCAAGATCGAACGTCGTCGGATGGGTTCTATCGATTCGATGGTCTGGCAGCGGGTGAGTACACGATCCGCGAGCAACAACCGGAGGGTTGGCTGGATGGGTTGGATGCTGCGGGCACGATTCAAGGCGCGGTGGTTGGCCGAGCGGAGAACCCCGGTGATCGGATCAGCGACATTCAGCTGCGTTACGGTGAGCAAGGGGTGCACTACGACTTCGGCGAGCTGGCGCCGGTCAAGATTGGCGGATTCGTCTACCACGACCGCAACAACAACGGGATACGGGATGCAGACGAGGAGGGCATTGGCGGGGCGCAGCTCCGCGTGATTCCAGTTGCGGCCCAAGCGCCTCAAGAGGCGGTCAACATCGTGAGTTCCGCCGATGGAATGTACATGACCGGGATGATTGCACCGGGGAGATATCGGATTGTCCAGGTAGCGCAGCCCGAGGGCTACTTCGACGGATTGGATAGCGCAGGTACAGTCAACGGGCAACCTCAGGGCAGCGCGCTCAACCCCGGGGATGCGATTGAGTCCATCGAGTTAGGCAGCGGCGAGACAGGTATGGACTTCAACTTCGGAGAACTACGCCCGGCCAGCATCGCAGGAAGCGTGCACTTGTCAGATGGAAACGGTGTTTGTTTTCAAGATGGCTCACAACATCTTCCAGTGGCCGGCGCCGAACTGTTTCTGCTAAACGAATTTGAAGAAACAGTCGCCAGTACTACGACTGATTCGAGAGGTGAATATCGCTTCGACAACCTGTTGCCAGGTAGCTACACGGTCGTCGAGCAAACACCTGCCGGCTTGCTCGACGGCGGCGAACGGGTAGGTCGTATCGCCGGAAGAACGGTTGGCGAAGTGGTAGGCGACGACAGGATCGGCGGGATCGTGTTGCTCGCCGGGGATCAAGCAACCAGTTTTGATTTTTGCGAACACGCGCCTGGTTCACTTTCTGGCTACGTCTACCACGATGCCAACCATAACGGTGTCATGGATGGGCAAGAGGTGGGTCTTGGTGGGGCGGTAGTCACGCTGCTCGACGCGGATCGTCGAGTCGTCGCCCAAGATCGAACGTCGTCGGATGGGTTCTATCGATTCGACGGTCTTGCGGCGAGTGAGTACACGATCCGCGAGCAACAACCGGAGGGTTGGCTGGATGGGTTGGATGCTGCGGGCACGATTCAAGGCGCGGTGGTTGGCCGAGCGGAGAACCCCGGTGATCGGATCAGCGACATTCAGCTGCGTTACGGTGAGCAAGGGGTGCACTACGACTTCGGCGAGCTGGCGCCGGTCAAGATTGGCGGATTCGTCTACCACGACCGCAACAACAACGGGATACGGGATGCAGACGAGGAGGGCATTGGCGGGGCGCAGCTCCGCGTGATTCCAGTTGCGGCCCAAGCGCCTCAAGAGGCGGTCAACATCGTGAGTTCCGCCGATGGAATGTACATGACCGGGATGATTGCACCGGGGAGATATCGGATTGTCCAGGTAGCGCAGCCCGAGGGCTACTTCGACGGATTGGATAGCGCAGGTACAGTCAACGGGCAACCTCAGGGCAGCGCGCTCAACCCCGGGGATGCGATTGAGTCCATCGAGTTAGGCAGCGGCGAGACAGGTATGGACTTCAACTTCGGAGAACTACGCCCGGCCAGCATCGCAGGATTGGTTCACGCAGATCTTGACGGCGACTGTCTGCTTGACGACGGCGAGCAGCCGATCGCGGGTGTGCAGATTGAGTTGCTCGATGAAGATGGACAGGTCGTGGCGACAACTCGAACTGGAGCCGACGGCCGCTACCTGCTGGATGGTCTGCGACCAGGCCGCTACCACATTCGCGAGGTGCAACCGGCCGGTTTCTTCCAGGCAGAGAGCGCGGAAGGCGACTTACGTTTCGTCGAGGTCGCCTCCCGGCGACCGCCTTGTGGATTACAACTTCTGCGAGGAACCACCCGCGATACTCTCGGGCTACGTTTTCCAGGACGGACCTCCGCTGGTGACTCCCCAGGGAGCCGTTCCGGAGAATGTGACCGAGCTTCGAGATGGCGATCGCACGGCCGACGACACGCCCATCGCCGGCGTCGTGCTCGAACTGCGGAACGGATTGACCGGCGAAGTGATTACGGCCGAGCAGGCTCTACCCGGTCATTATCCCAGCGGCGCCATCACGACCATGACAGACAGCGAAGGGTTCTATAGCTTTTCGGGCCTGAAGGGTGGTAGGAGCTATGCAGTCTACGAGATTCACCCAGCTGGCTACATCGACGGCGTGGACACGGCGGGCACAACCTCGGGTGTGGCCATCAACGCGGGCGAGGTCCATCCGGAACTATTGATCAGTCGATTGGTGAGACATCCCCAGAACGACGCGATCATTCTGATTCCGCTACAGAGCGGACAACACTCGCAGGAGAACAACTTCAGCGAGATTGTTGTGAGTGCTCGAGCACTCGCTCCACCGCCAGAGCGCGCGGTATTCACGCCGCAACTTCGCAGCCTCTACGCACCGCCGCTGTTACTCGCGGCGGCGCCGCCTGTGGCGAGCATCCAGCCGGCGGTGACACAGATACCGGTTTTCGGAGGAGGTGGAGGGTTCAGTTGGCACTTGAGCGTTGTGGACGCCGGTATGCCGCGCGGCGTGGAGTCTGCCGATGTCACGGATGCAATGATCTGGCGACAGGCCACTCATCTGGACTACACCGCCTGGCAAAGCGAAAACTTGCGTGAAGCGCGATGGTTAATACAGGATGGCGAGGAGGAGGGACGGGAACTGAGCCTGGTTGTCTTCGGCCTCCCCGGTGGGATTCCGGTTGCCGGGGATTACAACGGCGACGGCGTCGATGAAGTCGGCGTTTTCTTTGAAGGGGAGTGGTTCATTGACCTCAACGGAAACGGACGTTGGGATGCTGAGGACCTGTGGGCCAAATTGGGTGGGAAGACCGATCGGCCCGTGACCGGTGACTGGGACGGCGACGGCAAGGACGACATTGGCATCTTCGGACCAGCCTGGGTGAACGACACTCGCGCCATTCGCGCTGAGCCAGGCTTGCCCGACGCACTCAATTCGCGGACAGATCGGCCCAAGAACCTGCCGCCCAAACCGGAAGAGGCCGCTGAGGGGCACCGCCTATTGAAGTTGCGCGCGAACGGCCCGCGGCGTGCCGACTTGATCGATCACGTCTTTCGTTTTGGCAGCAGCAAGGATATTCCGATCGCTGCAGATATGAACGGTGACGGCATCGCTTCGATCGGTGTCTTTCGAGACGGCCGGTGGAAGGTTGACGTTGATGGCGACGGTCGATTCGGGAAAGAGGATCTGGCTGCATCCTACGGCGAAGCAGGGGACATCCCAGTTGTTGGCGACTTCGATGGTGACGGAGTGGACGAAATCGGAGTCTACCGCGCGGGTCGATGGCAGATTGATTCGAATCACAATCTCCGGGCCGATGCGCACGACCGCGTCTTCGAGATGGGCGGGGACGCCGAGCGGCCGGTCGTCGGCGATTTTGATGGTGATGGCGCCGATGACCCGGGGCTGTATCAGGACTGAACTGGCACCTGAGTCACTGCGCCTGGCGCTGATTCCAAGCCCACCGATACAGGTTGCGGGAATCCACATATCGTGCTGCGCTGGAAGCCGAACCGAGTACCACCAAGAACAGGCGATCTCCATCGCGTTCGGCAGTCGATACGAGGCACGCGCCGGCCGCAGAGGTTGTCCCTGTCTTCATGCCGTCATAGCCATCGATGGGCAAGAGCCGATTCGTGTTTTTCCATAACACGTTGCGCCGATAGCCGCCGGGTCCAATCAGCGTGCAGCCGCGCTGTCGTGTGCCAACGTACTTGCGGAAAAGCTCGTGCTTCCAGCTAGCGCGGGCCAATTTGATCAGGTCCGCAGCGGTCGCCCGGTGACCGGCCGCGGTCAACCCGTGGGGATTACGGTAGCTGGTACCGGTCATCCGCAGTTCGGCTGCCGTGCGATTCATCGCCACCACAAAACTGGCTAGCGGATCGACTTCGCCGGTGCCAGCGGGCGAGTCAGTGGAGGCCAGTCGGCCACCAAAGTGCTCGGCGAGAGCCACAGAAGCATCGTTTCCAGAAGGCAGTAGCAGCCCGTACAGCGCCTCGCGGACCGGCAGACGCTCGCCCGCACGGACGCCGGCGGTCGAGCCCCGTGTCGAGTCCGCGCGTTCCGAGAAAGTGATTTGTTCATCCAGGACGTCTGGCTGCTCGGCCGCCAGTTTCAAGACAACGTAGGCGGTCATGATCTTGGTGGTGCTGGCGAAGTCCAGGCGCTGATGTTCCTTGTGAGCCCAAAGCAAGTCGCCGTTCGCGGCGTCCGCGACGGCCCAAGCCTTGCAAGTGACGTACGGCCGACCGCTTAAGCTATCGCGTGGATTGACCGGGAGCTGCTCGGCGTTGACCTGCGCCGGCGGCGGCACCGGCTTGTCGCTTGTGACCAGAGTTCCCAACGCTGCCCAGGTCTTCGCGCCGACTTGCCCGTTCGCCTGAATCCCGCTCTGCTGCTGAAACTGGCGCACGGCAGCACGTGTCGCTGGTCCGAAGTCGCCGTCCACGGCGAGTTTCGGCGAGGGAGAGCTACGAATGTTCAAAGTTCGCTGCAGGTCTTCCACCAGACGCCCGGCGTCGCCGACCCGCAAGACGGTGGGCACGTCCGCGCGACCAGCTCCCGGCGGATTGAAGTGCCGGAATGCAAGTTCGGCAACTTTCCCGCAGAGTCGATGAGCTGCGTTGTCGGGGGAGAAGCGACGATCTTCGTTCTGTCTCGTCAACACACAGATGGCGATCGGTCCTTGGGGACTGAAGATGATTCCCGCGTCGCAACGTGACTGAGAGACCGCACCGCCTTTATGTGCCAGCTTGGTGCCAGCCGGCAGGTCGCGGGCCAGCTTGGTGGCATCATCGCAATGCAGCAGGTGGTCCAACATCTCCTCACACGCCTCGGGACTGACCAGCTCCCGGCGGTGAAGCAGTTCATAAAGACGCACCGTTTCTCGGGCTGTCGTCGAACCCAAGCCAAACTCCTGGCTACGCTCAGGGAACAACGAGGTGTCCCGCCGAAAGACCTTGGCGTGGATCTTGGTGTGGGGCATGCCGAGTTGCTCCATCTGCCCAGACGTCGCTGCCAGCCCGATTCGGTCCAGTACCAAATTCGTCGCAGTGTTGTCCGAGAACACGATCATCAGGCGGATTGCATCTCGGAGAGTCAACGAGGTTCCGGCGGAGAGATGCGGGGTGAGGATACCCGATCCGGGGACTTTATCCTCCTCGCGTATGACAAGCACATCCTGCAAGCTAACGCCGCCTTCGCTTGCTTGGCGGTATGCCTCTACCATGACCGGAAATTTGATCAAGCTGGCGGTAGGCATCGGTTGGTCGGCGTGATAGAAGTAGGATTCGTCGGTCTCGAGGTGCTTGATGGCAACGGTGACCTGCCCTCGATGAGCTGTGAGCAGGGGTTCTATTTTGTCCTGCAAGCTTTGAGCCGCTGCCGCCGAGCCGAGCAAAGTGACGGCGATCCAAGTCACCAACGGCCAGCTGCGGCGACCGAGAAGCTGTGGGTCGATTTCACGACCAGCTTGGCGAACGGGAAGGACGTGTCTGGTTTTCGGGGCGTCTCGCGATGTCTGCGTGTCCTGCATGGTCTTCTCCCAATCGAGCAGCGTTGTCGGCAGGAGTCGTTGAGGGTCGATGTTAGAGCCAGACATTTTAGTCAGTGAAGGCGCCCGGCACACCCTCCGCGGGCGTTGTTGCCCATTGTATCCGGTAGCGGCCTTTTTTAGTCTTGCCGAGCCGATTTGATTTAATTATGATAATTCAAGTGCTTTGGTCAACTTGAGGGGCTATAATTCATTTCAAGAGTTCTGATGGCAAAGAAAAAACAACACGGTGGGCGACGTAAAGGGGCCGGTCGGAAGGTGGCAAATCCAGAAGGGGCTGCAATCTCTATTGGCGTGAGCGTGCCCTCCAGCCTGGTGGAACGGCTAGATGAGCTAGCTGCGAAACGCGGTTGGAGCCGGTCAAAAGCGGTCACCGAGGCGATACGGCGGTTGTTGCGATAGCGCAAGAGGGGCAACGACGTTAAGGACTTCTTGTAGCCGAATTCGCCAGAATTTGGATGAATCGGTCTGCCAAACTCTGGCGAGTTCGGCTACGACTGCCAAACTCTTGGCGAGTTCGGCTACGACTCTGGCGAGTTCGACTACGGTCGGATAGCTGCGGAACGTCGGGGGTACCGCTGCGCCTCCAACGCACAGGCCGGCAGTTCGGGGGGGCAAGACGTTCGACGAATCCAGAGAGGTGCGGCATAACCAGCCGAGCCTGTTTTGTGCCCGCCTGCTCGGTCCGCGCAACAACCGACAGGCATCAAGGTCGTCGATACCGCCTGGCGAGACCGTGCTTAACCCGGATTATTCATGAAGATCGTGGCGAGAGGTTGTAAGTACGTTCGTGGCAAGGAAGGCGAGCAATTCTTCCGCAGGCGTATTGAAGCAATACGTCGAGGGAGAATTGTGAAGCATGACGAAGCCACGGATGGACTTACGACCTCGCAGCAGATCGCTCATGAATAATTCGGGTTAAAGCTGTGTTGCTTGATTCCGATGGCCGCTTTCAAACAGAACACGGGGACTACTATGAGGCGATGTTTGATCATCGGGCTATGTGTGTTAGTGTGCCTGGCGGTTGTTACGTTGCTTTGCCGCCAGCAACTAGTGCTGTTCGCTCGCACACACAAGCCGTTCCATTCGATTTACTTTTACGTTTGGAATCGGGTCAAGAGTGAGTTCCCTTTCAAGCTGCCCGCAGAGGTAGGAAATCACAAGCCAGCTTCGGAGATCGAGATCCAGTATCCGATGGGTATTGTCGAGACGAGCCGAAACGAGATTGTTTTCTCCGATCGCGGCCGCTATGTCTGGGCGATCTCGCCGGAGGGCACGGCGCGGGTGATTGCTGGTACCGGCTATCCAGGCTTCACTCGTAGCGGAGTCATCGCCGTCGAGGCCCAAATCAGCTCCCCGGAGGGCCTTTGCATCGATCAGGACGACAACATCTACTACGCCGATTCAAAAAACCACGTCGTCAAAAAGATCCACACTTCGGGAAAACTGGTCACCGTGGCAGGGACCAACCTGCCCGGATACCGCGGAGACTCTGGACCGGCCGACAAAGCTTGGCTTAACCGTCCTTACGACGTGGCGATCGATTCTCAAGGCAATCTTTACATTGCCGACTATGCGAACGATCGGATTCGAAAAGTGAACGCCGCCGGGATCATTTCCACTTTCGCCGGAACAGGTGATCGTGGATTCAGTGGAGATGGTGGACCGGCGGCGGCTGCCAAGCTGCGCGGCCCGTACGGTGTCTGTGTGGACGTTGATGGCAACGTGATTATTGCAGACAGCGAGAATCATCGGATTCGCCGGGTCGATCGTGACGGCGTGATTCAGACGATCGCGGGCACCGGCGACCAGGGCTACAGTGGTGACGGCGGACCGGCTATTGAGGCCGACTTCGATACGCCCCAGGCAGTGCTCGCTGCAGCGGATGGCAGGTTGTTTATCGGTGACGAGCATAACCACTGCATTCGTATCGTCGAGGTAGACGGAACGATTTCGACGTTCGTCGGCGACGGGCAAGCCGGCTTCGCGGGCGATCGAGGACATCGCGCGCAGGCTCGGCTCAACGACCCCGAGGGAGTCCTCGTCTGTGCGGATGGCCGGGTCGTGATCACCGACGGCGAGAACGGCCGTCTGAGGGTCATTGCTGTGGATGGCACCATCAGCACGTTCGCTGGCCGCGGTAAAGCTGCCAGCGCGGAAGGATCATGACCAGCGGTCGCGTAGACAGCCGCAGATCACGCGCTCAACAACGAATCTAGCCCGAATTATTCATGAGCGATCTGCTGCGAGGTCGTAAGTCCATCCGTGGCTTCGTCATGCTTCACAATTCTCCCTCGACGTATTGCTTCAATACGCCTGCGGAAGAATTGCTCGCCTTCCTTGCCACGAACGTACTTACAACCTCTCGCGACGATCTTCATGAATAATCCGGGCTAGACCTTTCGGGCGCGACGCCGCTTGGTTTCCCCACCGACCCGGCTCGCCGGCGTTGGAGAAGCAATCCGTGGCCAGAGAGAGCGGTTAGAGCGGGCGGATCCAGATGTTGCGAAAGCGGACCGGGTTGCTGTGATCCTGCAAGGTCAACGGGAGCGCGGCAGCATGCGGAGCAAAGCTGGGGGGATCTTTATGGGCGACTCGACCGGCTCCTGCTGCATGGTGGTGGACCAAAACACCATTGTGGAAGACCGTGAAATAATTTGGGCGCACCAGTACACCCTTTTCGAAGACCGGGGACTCGAAGACAATGTCGTAGCTTTGCCATTCGCCAGGTCCGCGGGAGACGTTAAAGCGTGGCGGAAATTGGCCGTAGATCGCCGCTGCCTGGCCGTCGGCGTAGGTTCGGTTGTCGAACGAATCGAGAACCTGTATTTCATAGAGTCCCATGAAGATCACGCCGCTGTTACCTCGTCCTTGGCTGGTTCCCTTGACCTCCACCGGCGTGGCCCATTCGATGTGAAGTTGACAACTTCCAAACGCTCGTTTGGTTACGATGGATCCTGTATCATTGACCTCCATATAGCCATTCTCGACTTTCCATTTCGCAGGCTCGCCAGTTGACGTGGTCCATTGCGAAAGGTCAGAGCCGTCGAACAACACGATGGCATCGGAAGGAGGAGTTCTCACCCGGTCCTGTGAACTGGCCGTCCCGGGAGTCACGATGGGCGGCTCCGGTCTCGCGATATCGTGCACTCGCCAACGCTGTCCTGGAATCAGCTGATTGTCCAAGTATCCGACGGGTGGCAGGCCGCTGGTACGCCTGGACACCTTCGCCTGTTGCGGTTCTTCGGCCTGCGTGTGTTCTGTGAGACAAATCAAGGTGACCAGCATCAACGACTTTCGCAAGCGGCGGCAATACATGATGTTCGACTCTCCACGATAACAACCAATTACAGATCAGCTCTTCGCAGCAAGACTAAACAAGAAGTCGGGGAGTTACCAGTACGAACTCTCTTTTTCGTCCATTTTCAGGGGGATCGAGGCTAAGCGATGAGCGCAATTCGAGCGAAGTTTCTACACGGTCTGCTGGCGATCATCGTCGTCGCGTCGGTGTGGTCGGTGACCAATCGTACCGAGGCGGCAGACGACGGCATCCGCCCCAACATAGTCTTTTTGTTAGCGGACGACCTGGGCTGGACCGGCCTGAAGTGTTTTGGAAGCGATTTCTACGAGACACCCCACTTAGACCGTCTAGCTGCGACAGGAGTACGTTTCACACAGGCTTACTCGGCATGTACCGTCTGCTCGCCTACGCGGGCCTCGATCATGACGGGGATCTATCCGGCGCGGCTGCGCTTGACGGACTTCATTCCTGGCCAACACCGGCCGTGGGCTCGGCTGAACGTTCCGGACTGGACGAAGTACCTCGAGCACCGTTACGTGACCGTCGCCGAAGCCCTTCAGGCAGCTGGGTACACTACCTTGCACGTGGGGAAGTGGCATCTCGACCTGCGCAAGAGGGCGGGTGACTACTCGCCGCGGTCCCACGGCTTCGACCATCAAGTGCTCAAGCCTCGCGCAGCGCGGGGGTATCGTCTGCCCGTGGGATACAACGCCACCGGCGAGTCGAAAAGTGACTACCTTACGGACTATCTCACCGACCGGGCGCTGCAGCTGATCGATGAGGTCAAAGACGGGCCGCCCTTCTTTTTGTACTTTGCCTACCACACACCGCACACACCGATCCAAGGGCGAGAGGATCTGGTGGAGCAGTTTCGGGGTAAAAGCCGGCCGGCAGCGGTTCACAACAACCCGGTATACGCCGCGATGGTGGCAAGCCTCGATCAGAGCGTCGGGCGGATCCTAGCTCGACTCGAACGTCATGGCTTGGCTGATCGGACTGTGGTTGTTTTCACTTCCGATAACGGAGGGCTGACGCAGCGGTATGGAAAACACGACGGATTTACCGACAACAAGCCGCTACGGCGTGGCAAGGGTTCTGCTTACGAGGGTGGCGTTCGGGTGCCGACGATCGTCCGCTGGCCCTCAATCACGGCGGCGGGCGAGCAGTGTAGCGATCCGATCATGAGCATCGACTTTTATCCGACCATCCTGGAGGCTGCGGATGCCCCGTATGACTCCACCTCCGTCGACGGTGTGAGCGTTGTTCCATTGCTGCGCGATCCATCGTCGTCGTTGCGGCGTCAGCTCTTCTGGCACTTTCCCCATTACCACGCTGGCGGCGACAGCCCTTACAGCGCCATTCGTAGTGGGCCCTGGCGACTGATTGAGTTTCATGAAGATCGCAAAGTCGAGTTGTACCACCTCGACGAAGATCTCGGCGAGACAAACAACCTGGCGGATCAGATTCCGGAGCGGGCGGAGATGTTGTTGGCCGAGCTCCACAGCTGGCGGCAAAGCCTGTCCGCACAGATGCCGGTTGCCAATCCGGATCATGACCCCCAGCGGGAGACGCAGGTCCGACGACCGTAGCGAGTCACCCAGCGCAAGGCACCCACTGGTTTGACTTTACGCAGGACGACCGATACCATACATGGACTTCTCTGAAGGAAAAGTGGGGGAAGAAAGGTAATGTTGTCGGTAACAGACGCTGCCCGTGCCCACCTCGCAGACGTCCTGGAGACCGCGAAGCCGTCCCCAGATTCTGTGGTTAGGATCATCTACGACAAGAGTGGCCTGTCATTGATGGTCAGCGACTTGCGGGAGGGAGATGCCACCTTCGACCATCAGGGAACCAAGGTCCTGGCAATCGATGCGAGCGTCTCGGAGGATCTGGGAGACAAGACCCTTGATGTCGAAGTTGGCGAAGAGGGTCAGAGCCTCGTGCTCAGATAGTAATGCCGTTGCTAGATAGAAGTAGGCCATTTGAGGGGTGGTGAGTCTGGCAGTTACGGCACGCTGAGGGTCTCTACCCGCGAGAAGGTTTGTCGCTGTTGGGAAGGAGGCCTCGTGACTGCAGTCAAATCTGTGCACCATCTCGGGATCGCCGTCCGCTCTATCGACGCCTGCAGGTCTTTCTACGAGTTGACACTCGGTGCTGTTTGTGAGGGGACCGAACTTATACCGGATCAGGACGTTCGTGTTGCCTTCTTCCGAGTTGGAGAAATGCGGATTGAGTTGCTGGAGCCGATGAAAGCCGACGGAGTCATCGCGCGGTTCATCGATCGGCGAGGTGAGGGCTTGCATCACGTCGCCTACGCCGTTGACAACCTTGAAGCACGGATTGCAGAGTTGATGCAGTCCGGTTTTGAGATGATTGACACGGTGCCGAGAAAAGGCGCCGGCGGACGGCGGATCGCGTTCGTTCATCCGGCGAGCACCTCCGGCGTGCTCACAGAGTTCTGTGAGGAGCGGCGTTGAATCGGTTGTGGCCGCGCTTCTCCTAGATTCGGACACCAGCTTGGGAACAGAACGACAGACGCGACCGCCTAACCCGAATTATTCATGAGCGATCTGCTGCGAGGTCGTAAGTCCATCCGTGGCTTCGTCATGCTTCACAATTCTCCCTCGACGTATTGCTTCAATACGCCTGCGGAAGAATTGCTCGCCTTCCTTGCCACGAACGTACTTACAACCTCTCGCGACGATCTTCATGAATAATCCGGGCTAAAGGAAACGTCGAATGTCGAATCCAGACCAACTCGCTGCCGCGGTCACGGCTGGCGATCGTCGAGCGTTAGCCCAAGCGATCACGCTTGCTGAGTCGATGCGAGACGATCATCGGGCAGCTGCTATGTCGCTGCTCGAGCAGCTCGTGCCTGCCGCGGGGCAGGCCGTGCGGCTCGGCGTCTCCGGGGCGCCCGGCGTCGGCAAGTCCACATTTATCGAAGCGGTCGGACTCCACGCCATCGACCGTGGACATCATGTGGCTGTTCTCACGATCGACCCTTCATCAGCGACCGGTGGCGGATCGATCTTGGGTGACAAGGTACGGATGGAACGTCTCGCCCAGGAACGCAACGCCTTCATCCGCCCCTCGCCGTCGGGACAATCGCTCGGCGGCGTGGCACGGCGCACCCGTGAAGCCGTCGCGTTGTGTGAAGCCGCTGGATTCGATGTGGTCATCGTCGAGACTGTGGGAGTGGGGCAATCGGAGACTTTGGTGGCGGATATGACCGACTTGCTCGTGTTGCTGATCTTGCCTGACAGCGGCGACACATTACAGGGGATCAAGAGAGGCATCACGGAACTCGCCGACCTTGTACTCGTAAACAAGGCAGACGGTGAGCGAACTGCCGCCGCTCAGCGGAGCGTGCTCGAGTACCGAGCGGCGATCGAGTTGATGCAACCGCGGTCCGCGAGTTGGGTTCCGACCGTAAATAGTTGCTCGGCCGAGACAGGAGACGGTATTTCCGCCGCTTGGCAAGGGATTCAGACGTGCCACAGCAAACTGCTGGACAGCGGTGATTTGGCAGCACGCCGGGCCGCACAGGCGTGGGCATGGATGTGGAGCGAAGCGAATGAAATGCTACGCACGAATCTGAAGGAGCATCCCGAAGTTCGCGATCGGTTGCCTGGGCTCGAGGCAGCAGTGATCTGTGGTGCCTTGTCACCCGCGGTCGCGGCCCGCCTGCTGCTCGACGGAATCTGCGGACCGAGCTAAACCCGTATTATTCATGAGCGATCTGCTGCGAGGTCGTAAGTCCATCCGTGGCTTCGTCATGCTTCACAATTCTCCCTCGACGTATTGCTTCAATACGCCTGCG
This sequence comes from Pirellulaceae bacterium, assembly GCA_965223305.1. Classification (GTDB taxonomy): domain Bacteria; phylum Planctomycetota; class Planctomycetia; order Pirellulales; family Pirellulaceae; genus CBDCWT01. Next base: position 28,016 of record CBDCWT010000047.1, read on the forward strand.
GAAGAATTGCTCGCCTTCCTTGCCACAAACGTACTTACAACCTCTCGCGACGATCTTCATGAATAATCCGGGCTAAGGCACAACAGTTGCCACTGCGAGAATGGCAGGGACAGAGCGCCGAGGAAGAACATCGGCAACCTGCTGTTGGGCGACTCTTGACCGCTTATTCTTCAAATCGCATGATCGGTTGTTCAACTGCTAAGGTGTCGCCTTCCGAAGCCAACAGTTCGCTAACCCGCGCGTCATAGTCGGCGCGCAACACGTTCTCCATCTTCATCGCCTCGACGACTGCCAGGACCTGTCCCTCTCGGACTTCGTCTCCGGCCGCTACCGCGATGCTCGACAAGAGACCCGGCATCGGCGAATTCAGCTCTGCCCTAGGTCTGGACGGTACTCGCGTTGGCATGCAGTTGAGCAGCTCTGCGGTGCGAGCTGAAACGACGGCCACCTCCCGTTGCACTCCGCGATGTCGCAGGCGGTAGCTCAGGTCGACACGTTCCACTTGAATAGTCTGCTGCTGTCCGTTGACCGACGCTCTAAAAACAAGCTCGCCAGGCTGCCAATTGCTGCGAATGTCGTATTTTTCATCTTCTATGGACACTTCGTGGGTCTGGGACGACGCCAAGACCGTTACGGCTTGCTGGTCGCCGTCGATGATCACGACCCAATCACTTGGCACTGAAGCTTCGTAGCCAGACAGCTGGCCCGAGATCTGGACGGCGCGCTGTCGGTAGCGGTAATGGGTGGACGCGGCCACTGCCGCCAGCAACGATCGATTTGGATGAAGAGCAGTTCCGGCGTCGTACCCAGTCGGATACTCGGCTGCGATCATGTCGGTCGATAGGTCGCCGCTGCGAAAACGGGAGTGTTGCAGCAGCGACGAGAGGAAGCCGATGTTGTTTTCCACTCCTTGAATGCAGAACTCGTCGAGCGCCTGCCGTGTTCTCTCGATCGCTTCTTCGCGGGTTGCGCTATGTACGATCAACTTCGCCAACAACGGATCGTAGTGAACGGTTACGTGACTTCCTTCCTTTACCCCAGTATCCACTCGGAGCGTGGTCGTCTGCCGAGGAGGCAGATAGCGGGTGAGCTGACCTACGGAAGGGAGGAAGCCTCGGCCAGAGTCCTCAGCATAGATTCGTGACTCGATCGCCCAACCCTCCGCGACAACATCCGCTTGCGATAGCGGCAAACGTTCTCCCGCCGCGATTCGAATCATCAGCTCCACAAGGTCTACTCCCGTCACACATTCAGTCACGGGGTGTTCGACCTGAAGACGAGTGTTCATTTCTAGAAAGTAGAAGCTGCGGTCGCGAGCAACCAAGAATTCCACTGTTCCCGCCGATTCGTACTGGGCAGCTCGGGCAAGCGATACAGCCTGAGCCGACATCTTCGTACGGGTGTTCTCGTCGAGAAACAGCGATGGCGACTCCTCAATCACCTTTTGATGGCGCCGCTGAAGCGAACATTCCCGTTCTCCCAAATGGACAATATTCCCGTACGCATCGGCGACGATTTGTATTTCGATATGCCGGGCGTGTTCGATCAGTTTCTCGACCAAGATCCGCCCGTCCCCGAAGCTCGCCTGGGCTTCGCGGCCGGCGTGTTGAAAACGGCGGCGGCACTCCTCTTCGCTGCGCACAATCCGCATGCCCTTTCCACCTCCACCAGCGGTGGCTTTGAACAGTACGGGGAAGCCCAGACTTTGCGCCAGCGAGACGGCGTGCTCCGGAGTCTGGATGGCCTCCGGATGCCCCGGGACAACCTGGAGACCTGCCTCGACGGCGAGCTGTTTCGCTTGAATCTTGTCTCCCATCGTACGAATCGTGCGCGGCTTAGGACCGATGAGGACAATTCCCGCGTCGTTGACCTGCTGGGCGAACGAGGCGTTCTCTGAGAGAAAGCCGTAGCCGGGATGGATCGCCTCCGCATTAGTTCGCTGGCAGGCCGCGATAATCGCCTCGCCGTCCAAGTAGCTTTGCTGAGCGGGTGGGGGGCCAATACGGATGGATTCGTCCGCCGCGGCAGCATGCGGCGCGTCTTCGTCCGCGTCGGAGTAAACGGCGACCGTTCGCACACCCATGCGACTGGCAGTCCTCGCCACTCGGCAGGCGATCTCGCCCCGGTTCGCAATGAGGATCTTGTTGAACATTCCTACAGCGGCATGTTGCCGTGCTTCTTCCACGGGTTGGTTAGCTTTTTGTTCTTGAGCATTGCCAACGAACGGCAGATGCGCTTTCGCGTGTTCGCCGGCATGATCACGTCGTCGACAAAGCCGCGGTGGCTGGCAATGAACGGGTTGGCAAACTTGGCTCGATACTCCTCGGTCCGCTCGGCGAGCTTCTGGGCGTCACCCCGATCGTTACGAAAGATGATCTCGACGGCACCTTGGGGACCCATGACGGCGATCTCAGCCGAAGGCCATGCCAGATTGACGTCCCCGCGCAAATGCTGAGAGGCCATCACATCATAGGCACCTCCGTACGCCTTGCGTGCAATCAACGTAACTTTGGCAACGGTGGCTTCGCCGTAGGCATACAGCAACTTGGCTCCATGTTTGATAATCCCACCGTGCTCCTGATCGGTGCCAGGCATGAAGCCGGGGACATCGACCAGCGTCACGAGTGGAATGTTGAAGCAGTCGCAAAAGCGGACGAACCGCGCGGCTTTGATCGAAGACTTGATGTCAAGGCAACCAGCCAATACCAGCGGCTGGTTGGCAACGATCCCCACTGGATGCCCGTCGAATCTGGCCAAACCGACGATGATGTTCCCGGCGTGCTGAGGTTGAATCTCGAAGAACTCGTTGTCGTCGACAATCTTAGATATTAACGACATCATGTCGTAGGGCGTGTTGGGATTCGCAGGGACGAGTGTATCTAAGGAGGGTTCGACGCGTTCGATCGAGTCCTGCGTTGGCCTAGTGGGTAGAGCCTGCCGATTGCTGGCCGGCAAGTAGTTCATGAATCGGCGCAGCATCAGCAGCGCCTCGACATCATCCTCAAATGCGCGATCGGCGACTCCAGATTTCGTGGAGTGCGTCACGGCGCCGCCCAGTTCCTCGTGACTCACGTCCTCGTGAGTCACGGTCTTTACCACGTCAGGGCCCGTCACATACATGTACGATGTGCCCTTCACCATGAAAATAAAGTCGGAGATGGCCGGCGAATAAACCGCGCCTCCGGCGCACGGCCCCATCACCAGTGACACCTGCGGAATGACTCCCGAAGCCAGGACGTTGCGTTGGAACACTTCGGCATAGCCTCCCAACGAGGCGACGCCTTCCTGAATGCGGGCCCCGCCCGAGTCGTTGATCCCAATCACCGGTGCCCCGACCTTCATAGCACGGTCGATGATCTTGCAAATCTTCTCGGCATGGGCCTCCGAGAGGGAGCCGCCAAACACCGTAAAATCCTGGCTAAACACGAACATCAATCGTCCGTTGATGGTTCCGTAGCCGGTCACCACGCCGTCGCCTGGGATCTTCTCGCGGCTCATCCCGAAGTCGGCGCAACGATGCTCGACGAACATATCCCATTCTTCGAAACTCCCTGGATCTAGCAGCAGCTCGATACGCTCGCGGGCGGTCAGTTTTCCTTTGGCGTGCTGAGCGTCCACTCTCTGCTGTCCGCCGCCAAGTCTAGCCGCGGCGCGCTTTTCCGCCAGTTGTCGTACGATTTCCTGCATCGGCACCTCGTTCGTGTCAGTCCGGTGACGGACCGTGTATGCGCGAGATCAGGGCCACGATCTCGGCGGCGGCCTGCGGGATGCTCGTGCCCGGTCCGTAGATCGCCGCGACGCCCTGCTCCAGCAAAGCGGCCTGGTCTTGCTGAGGCACAATCCCACCACAGATGACGATCGTACGGCTGGCCCCTTGCCCGACCAGTTCGTCGATCAGCTGAGGTATCAGCGTCCGATGAGCAGCTGCCTGCGTAGAGACGCCGACCACGTGTACGTCGCTCTCGATAGCTTGGCGTGCCGCGTCGGCTGGTGTCTGAAAGAGCGGCCCCAAGTCGATGTCGAATCCTAAATCGGCGAAGGCCGTGGCGATGATCTTGGCACCACGGTCATGCCCGTCTTGGCCGAGTTTGACGACGAGCATCCGAGGGCGGCGACCGTGAGCCACGGCAAATTCTGCGGTCTGTTTCTGCACCGCGATGAACTCGTCACACCCCGCCCGCGCCGCGCCGTAAACGCCGCGAACCGAACGCGGCGCAACGCGATGGCGACTGTAGACAGTCGCGATGGCATCGGTTACCTCGCCTACCGTTGCCCGGGAACGAACCGCGGCGAGGGCCAACTCCATGAGCCCCCCTGATTCGTCCTGCGTCGCAGCGGTCAGGTCGGCCAGCGCACGATGGCACTTCCGTTCATCGCGGCTCGCGCGGAGTTGTTTGAGCCGGGCCACCTGCATCTCTCTGACGGCGCTTTGGTCGATCGTCAGTACTTCGGGCGGCGGTTCGCCGGACTCTTGGTATCGGTTGACACCTACCACGACGTCTTGTCCGCTGTCGACGCGCGCTTGCCGCCGGGCGGCGGCCTCTTCGATCCTGAGCTGCGGCATTCCAGCCTCGATAGCTTTGGTCATCCCTCCCAGACTTTCCACCTCGTCGACCAAGGCGCGCGCCTGTTCGACCAATGATGCCGTCAGACTTTCGACGTAGTAGGACCCAGCCAGTGGATCAACAACGTGAGTCAGCGCTGTCTCTTCTCGGATCACAAGTTGTGTATTGCGGGCGATCCGCGCGGAGAAGTCGGTGGGAAGTCCCAATGCCTCGTCGAACGAGTTCGTGTGCAGGGACTGCGTGCCCCCCATGACTGCAGCGAGCGCCTCGATCGTAGTGCGGATAACGTTGTTGTACGGGTCCCAGCTGGTGAGACTCACGCCCGAAGTCTGGCAGTGTGTACGGAGCATCAATGAACGTGGGTCGGCCGGTGCAAATCGATCCTGCATTAGCTCTGACCACAGCAAGCGAGCCGCACGCAGCTTGCAGACCTCCATGAAGAAGTTCATGCCGACACCGAAAAAGAAGGACAGCCGCGGTGCGAATCTATCGACAGAGAGCCCGCTCGAGAGAGCGCAACGGACGTACTCCAAGCCGTTGGCGAGGGTGAATCCCAACTCTTGGACAGCCGTGGCGCCGGCCTCCTGCATGTGGTAGCCCGAAATGGATACCGGGTTGAATTCCGGCATCTGCTGGGAAGTGAAGCGAATGATATCTGCCGCGATCCTCATCGACGGTTCCGGACCGTAGATGTAAGTATTGCGGACAAGGAACTCCTTCAGGATGTCGTTTTGCAGTGTCCCCGCCAACCGGTCCGGTCGCACTCCCTGCTCCTCGGCAACCACGAGATACATGGCCATGATGGGCAGCACCGCGCCGTTCATCGTCATCGAAACCGAGGTTTCTCCGAGTGGAATGCCGTCGAACAAGATCTTCATATCTTCGACGCTGTCGATCGCCACACCTGCCAAACCGACGTCTCCGATTACACTCGGATGGTCGGAGTCGAACCCGCGGTGCGTGGGGAGGTCGAAGGCTATCGACAACCCAGTTTGGCCCGCTTCGAGGTTACGACGGTAAAAACGATTCGACTCTTCAGCGGTCGAGAAGCCAGCGTATTGCCGAATCGTCCAGGGCCGTCCGGCGTACATCGTGGCCCGCGGCCCGCGCAAGAAAGGCGGGAAACCGGGCAGCGTTTGTGTGAAGCCTAGGTTTTCGAGGTCTCTAGCTGTGTAGAGAGGCCTGATGCCAATCCCCTCGGGGGATTCCCAAACGAGCTCTTCAATCGTGCGGCCCTGCAACTCTCCGGCGGCCTGACGCGCCCATTCATCGGGCGTCCTTTCGGGAAAGTCTGCCATGAGCTAGGAACCTCGCTGCACATCCACTTTCCTGCCTTGCTGCGCCGCAAGCGCCGCCGACTCGAGGACCTCCATGCAGCGAAGCCCGTCGTCGAAACTGGGAGTGATGTCCTGCCCAGCGTCGATCGCCCTCACAAAATCGACGATTTGGTGGATGAAAGTGTGCTCGTACCCGATCAGATGCCCCGGCGGCCACCAGGCCGATACGTAAGGATGATCAGCCTCTGTGACCATGATTGTCTTGTAGCCCTGCGAACAGCTAGGATCGTCGCGTGAAAAAAACTGAAGTTCGTTGAGACGTTCCAGGTTGAATGTCAAACTACCCTTGCTGCCGTAGATTTCGAAATAGTTGTAGTTCTTACGTCCGGAAGCGAATCGCGACGCTTCAAAGGACCCTAGCGCCCCATTGTCGAACTCGACGATCATGAAAGAAGCGTCTTCCACGGTTACCTTTCCCCGGCCGTCTCCGGCAGTGGCCGAGAACGCGGTGTCCTGCGCCTCGTCAGGCAGATTTCGCTCGCCAATGAAGCTCGCCATCGTGCACTGTACGCTGGTGATTTCGCCGACGAGATAGCGGGCCAGGTCGACGCTGTGTGAATTCAGGTCGCCGTGGGGACCGTATCCCGCGGTCTCACGGCGGAGCTGCCAAGTCAACGGAAACTCCGGGTCGACGATCCAATCCTGCAAGTAAGTTCCTCGCCAATGGTAGATCTCCCCGATCTGACCATCCTCGATCATCTTCTTGGCAAGTTGGATCGCCGGCAGGCGGCGGTAGTTGAAACCGACCAGGTGGCGCACGCCCGCCTCTCGAGCCGCGTCACGCATTTGGCGCGCTTCGTCGACGGTGAGGGCCATCGGTTTCTCACAGAGAATGTGTTTTCCCGCGCGGGCGGCCGCGACGGCGACTCCCACGTGAGTGTTGGTTGGTGAAGAGATGTCGACGACGTCGATATCGTCTCGAGCAATCAGGGCTTCCCACGAGTTTTCTATGTCCTGCCAGCCCCACTGCTCAGCAAATTCGCGGACGCCGTCTACACGGCGCCCGCAGGCCGCCTTCAAAACCGGGATCCTCGGCAGATCAAAAAAGTGGGGTGCCTTCAGATAGGCGTTGCTGTGCGCCCGCCCCATGAACCTGTAGCCGACAATACCGATGTTGATAGGTGGTGTCATGTTGGGACCCTTCGCTGGCAGCTTTGCCGATGGACTTCGCTAGCCACGTTGCCCGGACCGGAGTGTCTCAGCTCAATAACTCTCTCAGATACGCGACCGCGTCCGAAACAGCCACAGTCTCGTCCCGATGAGGATCCTTCAGAAAGTCAATCTCAACGCAGAGCATCCCGTCATAGCCGCCCGACTGCAACGCGCCGATCACTCCCGGCAGGTCGATGATACCGCCGCCCGCCGGGGCCGATGCCCAGAATGTCCAGTCCGTCGGCGAACCGTGGCCGGGGTCGATGTCCTTCACGTGAGTGGCGAGGGTTGCCTCGGCAAGTTTCTCGGCCGCTACGACCGGATCCTCGAACACGCGCAGCGTATTTCCAGTGTCGAAGTTAACTCCCAAGAACTCAGAGTCGACTTGATCGAGAATCTCCAAAATCTCGTCAGCCGTAAAGTCGATGTGGTTCTCGATGGCGAGCCGGACACCCGCGTCCTCGGCTTTCTTGACGGACTCTCTGAGGATGGCGGAAATGCGCTCAATTTGAGGTCCGTGTGGTTCGTCCCGAAACATCAGGCTGCTACCCACGATTCGCATGACATCGGCGCCTATGGCCGTTGCAGTGTCGAGGTGTGACTCCATCTCTCGGGCGGCCGCGGTGTTCCGACCACCCTCAAGTCCGTCGGGATGTCCCCACGCCACGACTCGTTCTAGTTCGTGCTCGTCCAGCTTCGCACGTATTCTGGCCAGATCCTCCGGCCCATAGGCAGGCATGAAACATGTTTCCAACGAGATTCCATCAACGCCAAGCCGGATCACCTCGTCAATAGACTGCTCGAACTCCCAACGCCTACCAGGGTCTGCTTGGTTCGGGTAGATCTCTCCGAATAGGCGATGATAACTATACGTGTCGACGCCGACTTTCATAGCATCCTCCGACCGGTTGCTGAGGGAACTACGACGAACTTCTCCTTCCGCACTTTCACATCGCTTCCTGCAACAGCTCTTCCATTTGCTGCTGAGTGATCTCGCGCGGATTGACCCTGAGAATTCTCTGGGCGAGAAAGGCCTTGCTGGCAACTGTGGGAATCTGCTCCGCCGATAGACCGAGTTCGCTGAGTCGCTGTGGTATCCCAATCTCGGCTGCCAGATTCTGAACGGTCGCGATCGCCAGCGCCGCTTGCTCTTCGGTCGACAGGCCGTCGACATTGCGACCCAGTAGTTGCGCCGTTTGGGCCGTTCTGGCAAGGCAAGCTGGTTGATTGAAACGCATCACATGTGGCAGCAGAAGGCCATTACCAGCCCCGTGTGCCGAATGTGTGGCCCCACCAACCGCGGCCTGTAAGGCGTGAACCAGAGCCACGCCGCAATTCGAAAACGCGAGGCCAGCCAGCAAGGCGGCTAAAGCCATTCCTTCACGGGCGGCCAGCTGGTCAGGTTCTTCAACAGCGCGAGGCAGATGTTCGCCGATCAAGGAGATCGCCTTAGCGGCCAGCGCGTCGGTCAACGGGTTGTGGCCCTGGTAAACGCTCGCTTCACCTGGCGGAAGCGGAAAGTGGCCGTGGTCGATTGCGGTATAGGCCTCGATGGCGTGAGTCAGCGCGTCGATTCCGCTTTCCGCAGTGACCTTCTTCGGACAGCTGACAGTCAAAGTTGGATCGACGATCGCGACCCGAGGGCGAATGTGGTTGCTCAGGATCGGCACCTTCAGTTCGTTCTGCGTGTCAGTGAGCACGGCGGCAAATGTCACCTCGCTGCCAGTGCCGGCTGTCGTGGGCAAGCAAACTAGTGGCAGAACGGGTCCGGGTATTTGGCTGTCCCCAACGTAGTCCTGAATCGTCCCTCCATGCGCCCCCACAGTTGCGGCTGCTTTCGCGAGGTCCATATTGCTGCCGCCGCCCAAGCCGATCACTCCGTCTGCCTGGCAGTCGTTTAGCTTGTCGATGCAAGCTCGCGCAGCTTGCAGTGACGGCTCCGGCTCGCCCTCGGTAAACACACAGCTGGTAACCCCGGCATGCTTCAGCGAGGTTTCGATCCGCTCGACAATACCCGCAGCCACAAGTGGCCCGTCGGTCACGACCAGCGCTCGTTGGATGCCGATTCGGGCAGAAACCTGACCGAGTTGTTCGGCGGCCTGCCGACCGAACAAGATCTCACCCGCTGAATGAAACGTCCAAATGTCCGGCATGGATCAGATCCCCTACACGCATGGGACTCGGTTGCTGCAGGCGGAGAAGTCGTTTTCGCGCCTGGTGTCCACGCAAGCCGAATCTTCAATCCGCTGGCCTCGTCGGGGTTCATCCTGAGTTCGAGAAGGCCCCGCCGATGTCGCTTTAATCTATCAGTTAAAGCGCGGCACGCCAGCAGGCTGAGAAGGGCCCGAGGGGCAGCGGGCGCGGCAAAGGAGCAATTGACCGCGAGCAGCTAGTTCATTAGCTCGACAAGCTCGCCGTGCATTTGCAGCTCGTAGTCGGTCAGATGGTCGACATTTAGTCCGATCTCGTTCGCTCGAGCCATGGCAAGCTTGGCATCATCAACTCGCCCAAGACGGTGATGGGCGGCGGCCAGGTGGAAGAAGAACTCGGCGGCCTGGACGTCCGTCAAGGCCTGCTCAAGCAACAACACGGCGTGCTTGGGATGCCCTTGGGCCAGCACCACCAGCGCCTGTGAGTCGAGCAGCTGGGGCATCGGCCCGACAATCTCAATGGCTCTCTCGATGTAGTCGTGCGCGTCACGTAGTTGCTTATTTTGACCGACCAGGAGCATGGCAAGGTTGTTCAGAGCGATGTAGCTGCGCGGTTCCAACTCGATCACCCGCCGATAATTCGCTTCGGCTTTGGCGAATTGTCGCTGCACGCTGTATAGCCTGGCCTGTGCCATCAAGAACTGGGAGGGCTGCTCGCTTTGGTCGCGGAGGAGACGGGAGAGGATCTGATTAACCCGCTCCAAGTGCTGTTCACTGGCTGACTGGGATTCGATGACCGCAACGAGCACCGGCAGGAGTTCCCGTGGCTCAGCATCATCCGCCGCGGCTTCCGCCCGACTGATCGCTTCTTCATGGTTGCCCTGCGAAGCCTGGTAGGCGGCCAACGCCAGTGCGTCCAAGAGTTGTTCAGCAGCCTGACGGTACTTTTGTGCCTCGGCCGGCGCGTCCTTCCTGAACTGTGCGAGTGTCTCCAGCCGGCTGGCCACACGGCGTTTCAGTTGATCATGAGCCAACTTGTCGTTGTCGTCGCCACTGTTGGCGTCCTGCGCCAGAACCAACTCCAGCAGCTTCTGCCGGGCTTGCTCGTCCGAACCGCGCCGCGCAAGGATCTCCGCCTGCAAGCTGATTGCTAACTCCCGGCCTTGCTCGACTTGCTCAAGTTGAGTGATCCAGGCTTCTGCATCAGACAGTTGATCGTGCCGGATCAAGGCCGCCGCATACCAACCGATATAACGGAGTTGTTCCGGCTGTCCGGCGGTTTCGTCGATCACCTGCCGGGCGCGCCGCGCGGCTTCTGCCCAGTCACCTCGGCGTTCTAGCAGCTGGGCCATCGCGAAGTTCTCGAACGGTGTCGCTTGGTCCCCAACACCTTGCAGAATTTCGAATGCCTCGGCGCGGTCCGCCGCCGAGCCCTTGGCGATCAATACCAGCGCCCTTAGCCGGCGGTCGGGCAGCGAATCCGGCTTGGCCGACAAGTTCTCGAGCAATAGCTTGTCAGCGCGCTCGATGTTCTCACGTCCACCGCGTCCAAACTCGAGCAGGGCTAGTTGGTTACGGGCCCACTGCGTGTCGGCGTTTTCCGCCGGTACATCTTCCAGGATTCCTGCGAGATAGCGTTCTGCCTCTTTTCCGTAGTCCCGCCCTAGGTCCGACAGCTGTCGCCGCATCCTCAGGTAAAAGGAGGCCGTAGTACGAAGCACATTGCTGTTAGCAGGACTAGCAGCGACCGCCTCCAGGAATTTCGCTTCTGCCTCCTCAAATCTACCTAGACCCTCGTAGCACTGGGCTAACGTCGTCGGCAACTGATCGGTGGGGACCTTCTCGGCGGCCTCGCGCATCAACTGCTCGGCTTCGTCAGTGCGGTTCAACCGTCCTAGCAACACAACCAGTGATATCCAAGGCTCCGGCACGTTTTCGCCTAGCTCGACAGCACGGCGAAACGCTTGCTCAGCTTGCTCGACCAACGCCGGGTCGTGTCCGTTGGGGAGAAAACCGCGAGCGGTAGCCAGCTGGCCAAGCCAGAGATGGTCTTGATAGTTGGCCGAGTCTTCAGCCGTCCGAGTTGCAATCGTCAGAGCGCGGTCGAAGTCCTCGAGCTGCATTGAGACCTGACGCGCTACTCGTCCTAACTCGGTTACTTCCGGCGAGAACTTGCTCTGACGTCGCTCGAACTCCCGAATCAGACTGTCCGCTTCGCGGAACCGCTGCCGTAGTGACAGCAACTGAACGGCCTGCCTCACCGTGGCAGCGTCGCCCGACCCATGTTCGATCGCTTCAATGAACTTCTCGACTGCCTGCTCCGGCTGTCCCATGCGTTGATGTATCTGGGCGGCCAACAGCGCTGCCGGACCAGGAAACACTTGCTGTGCGCTCTGCAGGTGTTCAAGCGAAGTTGTTAACGTCTCAGTGTCCTCGTCAGTCGCATGCATGTGAAGATGAACCGCTTGGCCATAGTGCCACCTCGGTCCGCGGCCCGCGATGCGCTCGACAGCAGCTAAGGCGGTCTTCACTCCGTGGCTATCGTCCTGATGCACCGCCAGCTCGAAGCGTAGTACCCAATCGTCCAGCTCGTCGGGCTCCTGTTCAGTTAGCTTGTTCAACAACTCCGTCGCGAGGTCCAGCTCGCGCATTTGAATCGCGTATCTGGCAAGTTCGCGCCACAGTTGGGCGTTCTGCTCTGGAGTAAACTCGTCGTTGGGGGCGGCGAGCTCCAGTAGTTCGTCGGTAGCGGGAGTGCCTTCAGACTGGTGATAGAGCACCCGCGCCTTGGCCAATCGCAATACAACGGCATCTCCATTGACTTGTGATGCCTCGTCCAGGATGGCACGGGCCGAGCTCCAATCACTCTTCCAACCCACCAGGTTGGCGAGGCCAATCCAAAACGATAGCTGTTCGGGGCGTTCCTGTTTCGCGTTGGACAGAATCTGCTCCGCACGATCGGCGTCCCCTTTGCCAACCGCGATTTCCGCCTCCATGATCGGAATCAGCACGGCCTGAGGAGATTTCCTGGCGGCAATCGCTAGCCACTTTTCAGCCTCCGCCCAGTTGGTGTCCGGTGAAGAAAGCCGCAGGTTGCGCCGAATTGCCAACTTGGTCAAATCCAAGAAAACACTCGCCGGAAGCGACGTCCCGTCAACCAGCTCCGCGTTCGCGATCTCGACGAGCTCGCGATAGGCCTCATCCGTTTGGTTGCTGGCCACCAGCGCTTGGGCGAGTTCAAGACGAGCTCGCAAGAATTCGGGATTGGTGTCCGAAACACGACGAATCGCTGCCAAGTGCTTGTCGCGATCTCCGAGTTCGCGATAGCACGTCCCTAACATGACATCGATCTGGCTCTGCAACCGTGGACGCTCGCGGAAGTCCGGGCGCACGCTCTCGAGACCCTTCGCGGCGGCCGCCCAATTGCCCTGCGCGAGCGCGACTCTGGCATCGAGGTACCTGACAAAATGGCGGGCATTATCAAACGAACGCAAATCTTCGATGGCTTCCACCGCCTCATCCGTTCGTTCCAAAGCCAGCAGGGCGTTGGCCAGCAGTACGAGTAACTCGTCCTGGCCGCGTTCTGACCGGTCAACCCCCTGGCGTAGCCAAGAAATCGCCTCGTCGGTGTTGCCCGATCTAGATGCCTGCTCCGCGAGAAAGCGGTACCAGATCGGTAGCCGCGGCTTCAGGGACACCCCGTGCTCGGCGTGAGCACGAGCCTGATCGAGGTTACCCTGTTGGAGCGCACACTGGGCAGCCAGCGAGCGAACGTTGATGTCGTCCGGTTCAAGACGCGCGGCCGTCTCGGCCTCGACCGCCGCTGCGGCATCAAGGCTTGCTGACTGCGCTGGATCCTTCTCCGCCGCCGCCGCCCGGGCCAGATAAAGCCCGCGTTCCTGATGCGCCAGACCCGCATCAGGGAACTGCTCGACCAGCACCTCCATGATTCGGTCCGCTTGTTCAAGGCGCGTGAGGTCGCCCTCCGCCTGATCATCGGTCACCGCGCGGAATTCCTCGGCGTCGAGGGGTCTGTCCCACCGGTGCCGGAGCAAGGCTGCCAGCCGGCCGTAAGTCTCGTACGAAGTGGGGTCGAGCCCAATCGCCGCAACGAAGGACTTGGCCGCGTCTTCCAGCTCCACACTCGCAGCCTGGCACTGCCCCAGCCAGTCGAACAGCTCGGCGTCGTCCTCGCTCTTTCCCTCGACCTGAGGCTCTGTCCCCTTGCGCGCATCGAGCAGCAGCCTCAAATGAGTCTCTGCGTCGGTGAACCGCCCGATCTGCATAGCAATCGGCACGATCTCTCGACGGATCTCCTCGTCGCCCGGATCAAGCCGGAGCGTCTGTTCGAGCTCGTTGAAAGCGTCACTCGCTTGGCCAATCTCCGCGAAGAGACGGCCCAGCTGGGCGCGCACCGCGGTATCGCGCGGCTGCAGTCGAAGGTAGAGGCGGTAGCTCTCGACCGCTTTGACGTAGTCGCCTGCTTCTTCGGCTTCCTGGGCGGTTCGCAGGAACAGATCCTGGCTCCGACCTACCTGAAGCACGTGCAGACCATAGATCCCAGACGTGACCAGCACCGCTGCGATGACTAAGATCACCGCCAGCCGCCAATTCAGTCTTCGCTGCATCCTACCTCTCTCCCATCACTGCCCAGACAAGCCGGATTATTCCTCGTAAACCAACCATGAACACAAGCAAAACATCAAAGACAGCAAGATCGGCCCGCCTAGCCCGAATTATTCATGAGCGATCTGCTGCGAGGTCGTAAGTCCATCCGTGGCTCGTCATGCTTCACAATTCTCCCTCGACGTATTGCGTCAATACGCCTGCGGAAGAATTGCTCGCCTTCCTTGCCACGAACGTACTTACAACCTCTCGCGACGATCTTCATGAATAATCCGGGCTAGTTGTATGCTCTGCCCGGGGCTCCATCGCCCACAATGCGTACTATTCGCCGATTGGTCCTTTTACCCCACTTCGCAATCCTACCACTCGTTTGGGCATGGGGAAAATGAAGGTCGCAGCGAAATGGCAACAAGCTGTTATGCCATTGCTGATGTGGATGTTTTGGGCGATGCGACTGTGCGGATGACGCCGACGACGCGGGCAAGATCTTCACGCGTTAAGCTCGAACCGCTAGGTAAGCAGAGGCCGCAGTCGAATAGCTTCTCGGCCACCTCCCCGCCCCTCACCCGGCATCGCGAATAGAGTGGCTGTAAGTGCATCGGTTTCCAGACCGGGCGGGCCTCGATGTGGTCATACTTCAGAGCTAGGCGAATATCTTCGCGGGTGGCTCCAAATTGCTCCGGGTCGACGGTAATACAGGTTAGCCATCGAGTTGAGCGTGACTCGATCGGTTCGGGCATGAAGTCGATCCCTGGCAGGTCGCCCAGTGCTTCGTGATAGAAGTCGAAGTTGGCGCGCCTTTGTTCTATGCGGTCATCCAACGATCTTAGCTGAGCCATTCCGAGGGCGGCCAAGATGTTACTCATCGCACAATTGAAGCCGACCTCTTCATGCTCGTAGTGTGGTGCGGGAGCACGAGCCTGGGTCGAGAGGTAACGGACACGATCGGCGAGCTGGCGGTCGTGTGTTACCAACATCCCTCCCGCACTGGTGGTGATGATCTTGTTGCCGTTGAAGGAGAAGCAACCGATTTCACCAAAAGTCCCTGCCGGTTTCCCTTTGTAGGTAGCGCCGAGAGCCTCGGCAGCGTCTTCGATGATCGGAACCTCGTAGAACTGGCAGACGTTTCGAATGACATCGTAGTCAGCGCACTGTCCAAATACGTCCACGACGACAACTGCTTTGATCGGCCGGTTGTTGTGGATACTCGCCTCAAGTTCTTGGGCCAACAGGTCGGCATCGAGATTCCAGCTGCGCGGTTCGCTATCGATGAGCACGGGTTGCGCGCCCGCGTAGCGAATCGCGTTAACGGATGCCACGAAGGTCAGCGTGGACGTTGCGACGGGGTCACCTGGCCCAATGCCGCGGGCCACCATTGCCAGATGGAGGGCAGCGGTCCCGCTCGAGAGAGCGACGGCGTAGGGGACGCCAATTCGCTCGGCAAACGTCTCTTCGAACATGCGGACATGTGGCCCTTGAGGCGCAATCCATCCCGAATCGAATGCCTCGATCAAGGCTTGACGTTCTGCGCCTGACATATGTGGTGGGGACAAGTAGATGCGCGTGGTTCTCTCTTGGATTGGAGGTACTTCTTGCGCGGGAAGATCGGGTACCGGGACGCTCTGCCTCGAGCAAATCTCGCGGAGAGACGCGACCACGTGTGCCTGTTCGTCGTCGTTCAACTCCGGAAAGATTGGCAGGCTGACCAGTCGCCGCCATTCGTGCGTGGCGACGGGAAACTGGTTGGGGTCCCAGCGAAACTCCTTCTTGTAGTACGGTTGGAGATGCAACGGCCTCCAATGGACCGAGGTACCTACACCCATTTCGGCAAGCTTGACCGTCACGGCATTGCGCCCGAGCGACTTTGGAAGTTGGTCGAGTCGCAACCTGATGGGATACAGATGCCACGAGTGGAGTCGATCGGGGGAGTGCTCCGGCAGCTCGATTTCGTCGATATCAGCGAGCGCTTCGCTATATCTCTCCGCCAAGTTCTCGCGTTGGCGCCGCATCATCTCTACCCGTTCCAACTGCCGCACGCCGATGGCGGCAGCAATGTCGGTTAAGTTGTATTTGTAGCCCGGGGCCATGACGCCGTAGTCCCAGTCTCCACCGCGCCCGTAGCGATCCCAAGCATCATTCGACAAACCGTGCAGCGACATCTGCCGCATGCGGTCGGCCAGATTCTCGTCACTCGTCGTCGCCATCCCACCTTCACCGGTGGTGATCGTCTTATTGGCGTAGAAAGAAAAGCAGCTGACGTCCGCCGTATCTTCTCCACACCGCCGCCATGGATGATCAGCACTCGCGCGAAAAGCTGCCGGCAGCGCATGGGCCGCGTCCTCGACGATCCACAGTCCATGGCGCGAGGCGAATTCGCCGACTTGCGACATGTCCATCATGTACCCGCCCACGTGGACAGGGATGATGCCGACGACTTCCAGGTCCAGGCCCTGCGGCAACTTGCCTGATTTCAACAGTTCGAGTTTTCTTTCGGCATCCTGCAGGTCCATGTTCAGTGTTGCCGGGTCGCAATCCACCAAGATCGGTACAGCACCTTGGTACCGCACGATCTCCGCCGTTGCAGCAAAAGTCATGGTTGGCACCAACACCGCTTGGTTGGGGCACAACCCAAGTGCTTCGACTGCCAGGTGCAGTGCCGCAGTGCAGGAGTTCAGCCCGACTGCGAATTTGGCTCCCACACGTTTGGCGAAATCGTCCTCAAACCTCCGGACTTTGGGTCCGGTGGTCAACCAGCCCGATCGCAAGCACTCCACGACCTCCTCGATCTCGCTTTCCGTAATGGACGGCCGAAAGAAAGGCACCTCGAGTGCAGGCTGCGTATTAGTTTCAGTTGCCAACGAACTTCCTCCTACTGAGCTGCCACAAGTGTACGGGTGCAGACGCGATCAGCGGCTAACTTGAAGAACGTCTTGAAGACAAGTACTAGATCGAAAAGGAAAGACGACTGTCGGACGTATTGTTTGGCCAAGCGTATTTTTTCGGGCAAGACGTGTTGGATGTACTCCTGCTCCGGGTCCTCCGCACGGCCGAGAATCGCCGCTTCGTCGCGAAATTGGATGGAGGCCAAATCTGTGATTCCTGGTCGGACTCTGAGTATCTCTTCGTAGTCCTGGCGAAACATCTCGACATAACGCGGCACTTCAGGGCGCGGTCCAACAAGGCTCATCTCACCTCTCAGGACGTTGATCAGCTGGGGTAGCTCATCGAGCTTTGTTTGCCGGAGGAAGTGCCCCACACGAGTGATTCGCGGATCTCGACCGAAGGTAATCGGGCCGCCTCTCTGGGGCGCATCCGGCACCATCGAACGGAATTTTAGGATGAAGAAAGGACGAAATCCGGCGCCAACGCGTTCTTGGCGAAAAAAGACCGGTCCCCGCGAGCCGACTCTGACGAGAACCGCGATCAGTAACATTAGCGGCACGCAGCAGATCAACCCTGTGGCAGCAACAAGAATGTCGACTCCGCGTTTCACTTAACGACACCTCAAGCCCATGGCAACCGGGTTTCCCAGACCCCTATTTTTGTCGATCTTCAGATCAGGGCTGAGGAACCAGCCCTCGGAAGCACGAGCTGTCTGCCGGCCTGATTCTTCATGAGTAGTCCGGGCTTAAGAATGAATGCAGCCTCGTGCTGAACAGACTTAGGCAGAACTCGGCGGCACCCGCTCGAACTTCGGCATCGTGGCATGCGTTTCCGCGTTGATGCCATCGCGGCGAAGTACTTTCCAAACGGTGACAAACAAGATGCGAAAGTCGAGCAACAAACTCCAGTGTTCAGTATACCATACATCAAGGCGAAACTTGTCTTCCCAACTGAGCGTGTTACGACCGTTAATCTGCGCCCAACCGGTAATACCGGGTTGCACGTCGTGGCGCCGCGCTTCCTCTGGCGTGTAGTGCTCGAGGTATTCCATCAGCAGCGGCCGCGGGCCCACTAAACTCATCTCGCCGCGCAGCACATTCCACAGCTCGGGCAACTCATCGATGCTCGTTGAACGTAGAAAACGACCCAAACGTGTTAAACGCTGTTCATCAGCGAGCAACTGTCCTCGCGAGTCCCGTGCGTCGGTCATCGTACGAAACTTCCACATTCGAAATGGCTTGCCGTGGAGGCCCGGGCGAACCTGGTTGTAGAAAATGGGTGATCCCATCGATCGCCGTACTAGTACGGCAACGACGGCAATCGCCGGCAACAGGACTATCAGCCCAACCGTTGCGACGACAAGATCGATCAGCCGTTTTATGGCTCGCTGCACAGCGCTGCTCCGTTTGTATGCTGCGAAGTGCAGCCAATCATCGACTCAAAAACTCGTTCGATACGGTTGACACCCTGCTCGAAACTAAGATGCTCCTCGTAGAAGCTGCGCCCGTTGTGCCCCAGTTCCGTCAACTCTTGGCGAGTCATCGACCGCAGCTTGAGAACCGCATCCAACAACGAGTCCGGGTCGTCCGGTTGAACGACAATGCCGGCGTTCGCCTGGCGAACTAGGTCTGCCGCATCCCCTTTGACCCCGCACAAAACGGGTTTCCCGGCACGCAAGTAGGCCTGCGTTTTGGAGGGGATGGTGATCTCGTGCGATGGCCTGTCTTTGAGGTGAACCAAGAGCGCATCGGCCAGCTCGTAGATCGAACCCATCTCCGCCAAGGGACGTCGCGGCAACAGCTGAACGTTGGGCAACTCCGCCGCTGCACCGCGGAGTCGCTCCACCTCGATGCCGTCGCCGAGTAACGTAAACAACACATCGGGTGCCGGCGCAGCCAGTTTTCGAGCTGCCTGCAAGACGACATCCAGCGACTGCATGACCCCCATCGTGCCGGCAAATACGACGTTGAACCTACCCTGGAACCGCAGCTCGCTTGCCAAGCTGGCCAGGTCGCATGTCGGCTGTGGAGAGGATTCGTCACACCAGTTGTATACGACCTCAATCTTCGATTCGTCGACACCGCGGGCCACCAGCTCGCGCTTGAATCCAGGTGACAACACGATTAGCTGATCTGCACGCTGATACTCATATTGGCTCCACCGACCAAGCACGTGCTGTAGGAGCGGACTGTTCATCATGCCAGAACCAGTGACCGACTCGGGCCATAAGTCCTGGACGTCCAGCACAACTTTGCTGCCCCGCAGCCATCGCAGCACGCGCGCAGCCCAACCCAGCGTAATCAGGTTGTAAACATAGACCACGTCGTGCGTGCCAACCAACCCGGGACCCAAGGTCGCCGTGCTGATCCCAAAGCTGAGATAGTTGAGGCTCCTGTGTAGGCCGCTGCGGGCGTGACTCGGATAGAGCGCGACGCGATTGACGGCAATCCCATCCATCCGTTCACGACACCAAGGTCGAATCCGATAGCCTGCGTAGACTTTTCCACCCGGGTAGTTCGGAAATCCGGTGAGCACTTCGACATCATGCCCTCGATTGCGCAGCTCGCACGCAAGAGGCAGCCCTTTGAAAGCCGGCTCCGGCTGAAACCACTGTGTCAGCATCAGTATTTTCATCTGACCACGGGGGCTGGGACGTCGAAAACGCTTCCGTTAGCAAACAGCAGACGGTCTCGCGTCAGCGGTCAACAGCGGTCGCTACTCCCGCTTCTGCCAAACCACACGATTGACATACTCCGTGTAACTCATGATGAGACGGACGACCTTCTCCGATACGTTGGGAGCAGTATAGTCACGCACCACCTGCAGACTTCGCTGCGAGCCCTGTGGTTGGCTAGCCAGAATCAGCAACGCTTGTTGGATGCAGTCCCAATCGAGCCCAGTCATCATGACGGCGCCTTCCTCCATACCCTCGGGACGTTCGTGAGCATCACGAATATTCAGCGCAGGGAAGTTTAGAATCGACGACTCCTCGGTGATCGTCCCGCTGTCGCTGAGCGTGGCCTTGGCGTTCATCTGCAAGTGGACGTAGTCGCACAAACCCAGCGGTTTCAGCAAACGGACGAGCGACGGCAAGGTGACGCCTTCGGCCTCGATTCGCTTGCGAGTGCGCGGGTGTGTTGAAACAATGACCGGCATCCCAAATTGCTCTGCCAGTTGGCGGAGCACGACGCACAATTTCTTGAATTGATTCGGCGAGTCGATATTCTCTTCACGGTGTGAGCTGACCACAAAGTACTCACCTGCTTGGACGCCGATGCGGTTCAGTGCATCGCTCTGCTGGATCTTAGGCAGATAGTGGTTCAGCACCTCGTACATCGGGCTGCCAGTCTTGATAACCCGATCGGGCGGCACGCCTTCACGTAGTAGGTACTCCCGCGAGATTTCGCTGTACGGCAGGTTGATATCGGCGATATGATCGACGATCTTGCGGTTGATCTCCTCGGGCACGCGCTGGTCGAAACAGCGATTGCCGGCCTCCATGTGAAACACGGGTATCTTTTGCCGCTTGGCCGGAATTGCGGCGAGGCATGAGTTGGTATCACCGAGAATGAGTACGGCTTGCGGCTTGACCTCACGTAGCAGCGTATCGACCTTGGCGATGATCGAGCCAATTGTTTCTGCTGCGGTTTCGCCAGCGGCATTCAGAAAGAAGTCCGGCTTGCGAATATCGAGATCTTCGAAGAACACTTGATTCAACTCATAGTCGTAGTTCTGCCCAGTGGTGAACGATGACATGGTCGAGATAGCGATCCAGCGCAGCCATCACGCGTGACAGCCGAATGATCTCGGGGCGAGTACCTACGATAGTGGCGACTTTCACGGTGATTCCTGCTGATCGACGGAAAGATAAAACGTGTCAGGTCGCTCCTGGTCGAAGATCTCACTGGCCCAAAACAGCGTGATCATTTCTGACTCGCCCACGTTAGTGATCGAGTGTGTATATCCCGGGGGAATTTCAACGACTCGGTAGTCTTCACCGCGTACGCGATGCTCGATGATCTCGTCACCACCGACTGCCCTAAAACGAACGAGTCCTTCTCCCGCGACCACGAAGAACTTCTCCGTCTTCACGTGGTGGTAGTGGTTCCCGCGTGTGACTCCCGGCGCCGTCCGAGAGACAAACACCTGCCCGAACCACGGGGACTTGATGAATTCCGCCAAGCTCCCTCGTTCGTCGCGTTTAATGTCCAGACCATACTCCCAATCTGACGGATCGACGTACGACAGATAGGCGGAATAGAGCTGCTGGTTGAAGCGGCAGGAAAAATCCGGCGTGCGCAACGACGTCTGCATTTCTCCGAACGTGCGTATACGCGCTGCTAGATCCCCCAGAGATATCTGGTAGCTCGGTATCAGATCGATCGGGCTGTAGCCGCCCTCAAACGCCATCGGTTCGTCCACTTGTCGGATGAGCGCAGCGACCACATCGTCGACGTGAACCAAGTCGATTTCGTGGTCCGGATCACTGATCTGACAGGGTAGGTCATGTGCCGTGTTGTGACAGAAGGTGGCGACCACCGAGTTGTAATTGGGGCGGCACCACTTGCCAAACACATTTTTAAGCCGGAAGATCGAGACGGTCGCGCCGGTTTCCGTGGCGAACTGCAACAGCACCTGTTCGGCCTGCCGCTTACTTTGGCCGTAAGGATTGTCCAACGTTGCCTGAATCGACGACGTGAGTATGATTTGTGGCGTCTTACCGGCTTCGACGAGCGCGCTACACAGTTTCTTCGTCAAGCCGACGTTGCCGGTCGTGAATTCCTCCACTTTTTCCGGGCGATTTATCCCTGCTAGGTGAAAGACTGTGTCGGCATCAGCTAGCCACTCCCGCAGTTCCGAGTCCGTGTTGCCGAGATCGAACTCGCGCAGCAGCACGTCATCTCGCACACGAAGATGAGCGGCCAAGTTCCGCCCGATGAAGCCCTTCGCTCCAGTGATCAGAATTGTCTTCATAGTCCACCTTCCGTTCGACTCGGTTGACCGCCATCGGGTTGCAGGCCGCGAAACGGCCATGGCCGCAACCAGTGAAGATCGCGACGCCGCTCTTCATGTCGTCAACCGATCACCGCGCGGCTAACATCCTCTCTGGCAAGTTCTACCTGGATAAACGGCAGCTTCCGTAACAAGGCAGCCATCTCTTTCACGTCCAGGCGCCGGACGTTGTGCGAATGATAGTCTCCGATTTCCGCTAGACGGCTTTCGCCCTCAGAGAAGTACTGGCTGTAGTTGAGATCTCGTATGTCTGCCTCAACGCAATAGTAGCTGCCTCGATCGACAGCTCGGCTCATCTCTTCCCGGGTCAACAGGGTTTCGTAGAGTTTTTCGCCGTGTCGCGTACCAATGACTCGCACTGCGTTGTCGGCATCGAATACGAGTTTGGTGGCCTCAGCGAGCGTCTCGATTGTCGCGGACGGCGCCTTTTGCACAAACAGGTCTCCGGGGTCGGCATTCTCGAAGGCATAGAGTACAAGGTCGACGGCGTCATCCAGAGACATCATGAATCGTGTCATTTCTGGATCAGTGATTGTCAGCGGCTGTCCGTTGCGGATCTGTTCCACAAACAAAGGAATTACTGAGCCGCGCGAGGCCATCACGTTGCCGTAACGTGTAACGCACAGCGTGCAGCCTTTGTCCGCGGCAACTGTGGAGCGAGCGATCGTGACCTTCTCCATGAGGCCTTTCGACATGCCCATCGCATTGATTGGGTAGGCCGCCTTGTCTGTGCTGAGCACGACGACGTTCTTGACGCCGCACCGAATGGCGGCCGTGAGAACGTTGTCAGTTCCGACGACGTTCGTGCGGACCGCCTCCATCGGATAGAACTCGCAGGAAGGCACTTGTTTCAAGGCGGCTGCGTGGAAGACGTAGTCCGCCCCTTCCATCACGTCTTCCAGACCCTGGGGGCTGCGGACGTCGCCGATGTAGAACCGCAGTTTGTCGCTGCGGTACTGATGCCGCATATCGTGCTGCTTCTTCTCGTCGCGACTGAACACTCGGATCTCAGCGATCTCGGTTTCCAGGAACCGACGGAGTACTGCGTTGCCGAACGAACCAGTCCCGCCGGTGATGACTAAGGTCTTGCCAGTGAATGCAGTACTCATCTATTCGTAACTCTCTATCTAACTACCTTGCAGAAAAATCAGCTAGTCGACGAAGACAAAGTCGGGTCGGTCAGCTCGTCCACATAGCCACTGGTACAGGCGCAGCGTCTTCTCCGCCTGCTGCTCCCAAGTGAAGTTGTCTCTGATGCACTCCTGGCCTCGAGCACCCATTCTCGAAAGCTCAGTCCGGGCGGTAGCGAGTGCATCGCGCAATGCGTCGGCAATCGATTCTTTTTCAGCCGGCACCCACCAGCCCGCGTTGTGCTCTTCGACATGCCGACAAGGGCAGGCGCGGGTGGTCAGCACCGGCACGCCGGCGGCCAGCGCCTCGAAGACCGTCATGGGATTTCCCTCGCTGTGAGATGGGAGTACAAACAGATCTGCTGCGGCGAATGCATCCCGTTTGTCTTGGCCAAAAATCGGACCGAGAAACTGAATGTGACTCTCGATTTTCAGTTGTGCAGCCAGTTCGTTCAGTTCCTTGACGTGGCCGAATTCGTCTGGACCGGCGATCAACAGACGCCAACCAGCCATCTCTGCCTGCGAGTTGGCAATTGCGTCGAACAGCAACGGTAGGCCCTTCTTCGGTGTCACGCGAGAGACGTAAAGGAGATAGCGGCCGTCGCTAGGAAGCTGCTGCTGTTGGAGAAACCGTTCTCGGTTACCGGTGGCGTTGAAGCATTCTTGAGAGACGCCGTTAGGAATCAAGGCAATCGGGCTCTTCAGTCCAAAGTCACGAAAAGCCGCTACTTCATTCTCACCAGTGGCATGCATGCAGGCAGTTGCCTCAAGGTTCTTTCTGGCGTAGGCCAGCGAGGCGACTGCCTTCTTGTAGCGTGAACGATTCAACGCGTACGGGTCGAGCTCGCCGTGCGGCGCGATCACCGTAATCCCCTGAAATCGCTGCCGCCAGAGCATCGTACTACGGCTGGTAAGAGGCCAAACTCCGTGTTGATGCACGATCGAGAACCTCGAGTTGCCGTCGGCCGTCACAGCCCGCTCCATCGCGGGACTGAAACAGTAACGATACGGTCCGACGACCGGATAGGCCTGGTAGTGGACTTCGCCGAGGCTGTTACTTTGTCGCAGGAGCTCTGCTTCGTCCGGTCGATCGGCCGACCAAATCGTGGTGTTGGCACCTTGCGCTCGTTGGGCAAGCGCGAGATCCACGACGATGGCACCGACGCCAAACGAGCTGCGCCCGACCGCGCCTGCGAGGTGGAGTATCTCAAGCTTCTGTGCGGTCATCAAAGCCGGTTCCTGCTCGCAACTCGAGATCACGACGTGGCCTCTCTTTCGAAGTGCGGATTCATGGATCACTGCTAGGGGGTTGGCCCAGAGACACTTTCTGACGTCCTCGATAGCGGAACCCGTCCGGTTTGCGGATCACGCTCCACCCCTTGCGAGAGGGCGCGGGCGTAACGTTCCACTCGCTGTTGGGCAATCACCGACCAGCTGTAGTCTCGTTGCACTTTGTCGACGCCGCACCGGCCGAGGCGTTCCCGAACGTCTTCGCAGGAGAGCTCGGTGAGCACGCGGGCCAGGTCTTCTTCGTCGTTTTCGGTGTACGTCATCCCGTTGCCTTCGATCCTCTCAGGAGCAACGGTCATCGTCTCGGCACACATCACAATTGGGAGGCCGGACGCCGTTGCATCGAGAGTGCTGGTTGTGATCTGAGCCGGCCACACCGCCACATCGGCGGCCCGGTAATGCGGCGGCAGCTCGCTATAGGGCACAAACGGATGGAGGACACTGCCATCCTGCGATTCGATTTGGTCTTTTTGCGGGCCATCGCCTACGAACAGCGCCCGCCATGGCTTTCCCGCGCGGCGTTGTCGAGCGACGGCCTTGGCCAGGCAGAGTGCGTTCTTCGCTTCAGTCAAGCGGCCTGTGTAGATGGCCACTAACTCCGACGGCGAAATACCGAGACGTTCCCGTAGATCGCGCCGCTCCGCGGCATGAACGTCGTCGTTGGCCGGGAAAAAGAGCTCCGTGTCGGTACCCAGAGAACCCACAACACATTTGTCTTGAGGAACACCATAGAATCGCTGGGCAACCTCAGCGCTGTCCGGTGTCACGGCATAACACTGACTTGCGAACAGCGAAACGAATTGTCCGGGCAGGCCTCGCTTCAAGTAGCTCTTCAGCCGTGCCTTTGTCGAAGTACCGTTCCACAACTCGGGCGCTAGCGAGCACGAGCTTTGATGTGCTCCCGTGAACAGCTTGAAGCCAAGAATCCTGCTCAGCAGCGCTGCTTCCAGCGGCAGCCAAGACGCGATGGCAGTTGTTTGGACAATGTCGGGGCGCAGCTGAAACAATAACTTCGCGACGCCCACCGCGCGGGCGTGTCCCATCACGATCTGGTGTGGCAGCCGGTGCAACGTAAAACCGTCAATAGTCTCGGTACCACAGGGCTGGATAGCTGGACCGATGAACGGTTCGTAGACTTCCGAGTACCCGGGGTAATTGTAGTAATGCTGCAGGCAAGGCACGACGACGTGAACTTCGTGACCGAGACGAGCGAGTGATTTCCCCAAACACCCCTCGATGTAACCCATATTCTTGGTGAAATTGTGGCTGAGGATTACGATACGCATTGTTTTACCCATGGGGGATCCGTTCACCGTTTCTAACCGGCAACCTGCTGCTCGATGGCAGGCCGCGTCTTCGATTCCGCTCCGCACTTCGACCGGATCAAACCATCGTACGTTTCTCGCAACATCTCAGCGTTCTTATCCGTGTCGTAGAGGGAATCAACGTGTTCCCGCATTCGATCGGCGCGCTGGGCTGCCTCCACTGGTTGGTCTAGGACCGACTTCACTGCCGTTGCCACGTCCTGGCTGGACTTGGGTTCAACTAGCAAGCCGCGATCGCCGGCGAGCAACTCTGGGATCCCGCCGACCGTTGTCGCGACGATCGGCAAACCCGCTGCTCCGGCCTCGACGAGAACCGTGGGCAAGCCTTCCGAATACGAGGGCAGCACAAACACGTCTGCGGCACGCATATACAAGGGAATGCGTTCGTTCGGTACGAATCCCACAATCTTGCAGTACCTGCTTTCCTCGACCTGCTCGCGCAGTGGGCCATCACCGACCATGACACTCAGCAGTCCATCATCTGACAGCAGGTCCAGAGCTTGCAGCAGCTCGCGGATTCCCTTTTCTTGCTTGAAAATCCCGGCGTATAGTACGAGTTTCTTGTCGAGTGGGAGATTAAGCATGCGCCGCGCTTCCAACTGATCGGGTAGCTGGCGGTAGTTCCGCAGGTTAATACCGATTCTCCAGACAGGAACGCGTCGACCGGTCACCTCGTACGTCTTCTGGGCAAGTGCTTCGCTCACTGCGACGACTGCATCAGATTGCCTGACCACTTCACGGCTACGGCGCTGTAGCCACGGGGCGAATTGCGGCCAGTTGTTGATGTCACTGCCGTGCAAGGTGACAACCGTTGGAACTTGGAAACGCTTGGCTAACGTCAGGCCGACACCCCCGTACGGGTAGGCAAAGTGCGAATGGATGACGTCGGGCGCACGCACAATCGCCCGGCGAACTGCCTTCTCCATCGCCCACTCACAACTGCGAAGAAGAAAAGGCCTCGGCAGCCTCAGATAACGAGGTCGGTGGACGGTAACCGGTCCTTGACGTATCTGGAGCGGCAGACTTGCCTTCTCTGAAAGCCGCTGCAGCGTGCGCGGTAACCAAGGGACGGGCGCCATG
Organism: Pirellulaceae bacterium; assembly: GCA_965223305.1. Taxonomy (GTDB): domain Bacteria; phylum Planctomycetota; class Planctomycetia; order Pirellulales; family Pirellulaceae; genus CBDCWT01. The sequence continues at coordinate 54,567 of CBDCWT010000047.1, forward strand.
ACCTCCACCTCCAAGCCCTGACGAGAGAGAGCTTCTGCGGCGGTCCGGTGAAAGGGCCCGATGGGCAGCGTTTCAGTGGGATAGTCCCAGACAACAAACAAAACGCGCATGACTGTCTACTTGTTTGACGACTCTTAGGTGCGTACAGACCGTCCACTGGCATAGCCCATCGCCAGCACGAGCCAGGTTACTTTGCGGTGGTGAACATCGATCGCCATGCTGACGATGAGCACAGCCACCAACAGCGCCAACGGGATCGCTCCCAGCGGTCCACCTCGCGCCCTCCAGGCACCACGAAGACACAACCACACACCGATGACTAGCGGCAGGGTCTGTACCAATCCTCCGGACAGGAGATGACTCAGCAGCTCATTGTGTGGGCCGGTTGACCCGTAGTGTCCTAGGCGGCGACCAAGCTCGTAGGTTGAGGCAGTGCGTCCCCAGCCGACGAAGGGGGACTCGAGAAACATCGCAGCAGCTGTTGGGTAAATCTGCTCTCGGCCGGAGAGAGATTTTTCTTCGACGGCTGCTTCCCACCGTTCGGTGGCGATTTCGCTCTGCAGGATCACAAGGACGAACGCCATGGCTGCGAGGCCCACAACGAATAACGCGCCTAGCCGCGCTGAGATGCGTCCTTTCTTGAGGATGATCATCGCCGCGGCCAGAGGTGTCGCGAACATCGCTGTCCGTGATCCGGTGGCGACGATCTGCCAAAAGAGCAGAATGACCGGCGCCCACAACACCAGGTTCCACGAGTTCGAACCTATGTGCCGACCGTGCGCTAGGCCGAGGAATGTCAAAGCGCCGAGCAAACAGATAAGCCCGATGTAGTTTTCATCCATGCCGAGCGCCGTTACTCGCCCGACTCCTTCGTCCGCCTCGGCCGTGACTCCCAATACAGTCAACAATGCCAGCAGGGCACATGCACTGCTCAGCACGAACAACGTGCGCTTGGCGACTTCCGGTCGTTCCAGCAGATTGGCGCTAATCCAGAACAGAAAGATCAACTGGAAAAGCATAAAGACGAGGTAGAGCCCGCTGAAAGGCTCCGAGTCATTGAACAGCTCGCGAAAAGTATAGACAACCAGGAATGTCCAGAAGCAAAACAACACCTTCGGGAGCCATCTTAGGCAAGTCGATATCTGAAATACCGACAACAGGACGAAAACGTAGGCGGCCATCTTCGTAATCGTGAAAACACCGCGAATTCCCCACGGATCGTACCCTTCGAAGGGAATCGAGAACACGAAGATATAGAAAGCCAACTGAATCGGCCAAGCGACCGGCTGCAAAGCGGGAGAAGACCAATACCCGCCGATCGGCATCGATAGGTTGGGACGTCTGGGTGAGGTTAACGCGGACATGTGTTTACCTATCTAGTTCGACGGAGCATTCATAGCAGTTCGTAACACGTTGTCCATCTTCCGTGCGATTGTGGGCCAGGCATACGACGCACTGTCAATGCCGCAGCTGCGGCGATCCTGGGTCATGGTCTCCCGTAGAAAACTCACCATGCCAGGGACATCTGAACCACTACAACGGCGGGCCACGGGGCCCGTCCTAATCACCTTTTCGATGTCGCTCTCAGCCGGGGCGATGGCCAAGATCGGCGTGCCGAGACCCATCGCCTCAAACACCTTGCCGGTTACAATGCCCCGATCTTCAACAGAGCTTGTTTCGAGTACCGATGTAATTACGACTGCAGCGCCGGCACCCTTGACCGCTCCCATTGCTGCAGACCGTGAAACGACACCGTGGAGATGGACTCGGTCGCTCACTCCATACTTCTCAGCCGTGGCGCGGACGTAGTCGGAATGATGACCATAGTAGTGAAATCCCCACGGGGGACTTTTTTCGGATGAGTCTTTGAGCTCCCGCAACGCCGCCATGACAGGTTCGATCGAACGTTTGGGAGGCCCCAATTGGCCGGTGTAGACGATAGCAAAGTGATCGAAAGAGACGGGTTCAACAGAGGCGAGTTCCTCCGGATCGTAGCCGTTTGGAACGATGTGCAGCCGATCACCCACGTCGAATCGAGAGTCGATTGAAGAGCCAACCGAAGCCGAAACCGTGGTCGCCGCCGCACAGTCTTTCACAAGCATCGCCTCTCGTTGAATCGTGGCGGTTCTGGGTGATTTGGAAATGTGTGGGTTTCTGGTCCACGAGTCGCGGTAGTCCACCACGTAGGGCCGGCGCAGCATCTTTCCCAACCTGGAAGCTAGGTCGAAGGCGATGAACGGTCCTCCGGTTGCCAGCACCAGGTCTACGTCGCCAGGTGACAATCCGCTGCAGACCTCCGTCACTGCCGAAGCCCAACCTGCTTCGCGCTCGATCTCCTGCCAGCGGGCAGCGCGCCGGCAGAGCCCTCCAGCCAGCCAGCCAAACCCCTGGTTGCGACACTTCACATAGCCAGGGTTCAGGCACCTCCAACTGTGTCCGGTGTACAGACAGCGGACGTCTTCTAGCTCCTCGACCTGCTGCATTCCGCTACGATCCACAGTACTCCACAACGACGGGTGCGGTGTCACCACCTGAATCTGCCACCCGAGTCTCGACAAGTACTTAACCATGCTCCAAGAACGAACGCTGGCGATCGCCTGGACCGGCGGAAAGTAGTATGCCAGGAACAAAAGCTGAGGTTTGCGTGTCATTTCGGTTGAAGCCCTGCATTAACACGCGCTAACCACACCGGCCAGAATGTCCGCGATCTGTGCCGCAGCTGTACCCGATCCGTAGAGGTCGGGCGGAGCGGCTGTGGAAAATCCACTTTCGGCTGCGGAGCGGATGTTCGCCGCGATTTCATCTGCGCTGGATGGTGGGCATAGCCGGTTGACGCCGGCGTCGATTAGCTCGACCCACTCTGTTTCCTCACGGATCGTCACGCAGGGAACACGGAAAAAGTAAGCTTCTTTCTGCATCCCCCCCGAGTCCGTCGCGATGACGGCCGCGGCCTTTTGCAGCATGATCATGTCGAGGTAGCCGACGGGCTCGATGATCGTCAAGTTGGGAATATCACGCTCTAGCAGCCCATAGGATTCGGCTGTGTGCCGTGTACGGGGATGCAAGGGCATGACAACCGGCATCTGCTGTGCCACAAGCTCGAGAGCTTGAAAGATCGCAGTCAGTCGGCCGGTGTCGTCGGTATTCTCTGCTCGATGAATCGTGGTCAGCACGAACTCACCCCGACAGACGTCGAGATGATCGAAGATCTTACTGCTTGTTTCGGCGATTTCCGCGAACCGAAGCGCCACGTCATACATGACGTCACCCACCAGGTGAACGCGATCTGCTGCGATGCCCTCTGCGGCAAGGTTGTTGACCGCCGTTTCGGTGGGAGCCATGAGCAGGTCGGCCAGGTGATCGGTTAGAACGCGATTGACCTCTTCGGGCATTTTCCGGTTGAAAGACCGCAATCCGGCCTCGACATGGACACTCGGGACGTTCAGCTTGGCTGCGGCAAGCGCGCCGGCGAGGGTCGAGTTCGTATCTCCGTAGACCAAAACCCAATCCGGGCTTTCGCTAATGATGACTCGTTCGATAGCCTCCAGCATGCGACCCGTTTGTGAGCCATGAGTGCCAGAGCCGATTTCGAGATGATGGTGGGGGGTCGGTATTCCCAGATCGGAGAAGAAGATGTCCGACATGTTCGTGTCGTAGTGTTGGCCGGTATGGACGCACGTCTCCCGAACGGCTCCGGCCGTTTGGAAAGAGTGCGAGACGACCGCCGCCTTAACGAACTGGGGGCGAGCGCCAACAACCGTCAATACATGAATCTTCGACACTTTGATGTTGCTCGCTACGACAAGACTCTGTTTTCGGCTCGACCGACACGGGCGCTAGAGACTCCCTTACGCATTGTAACATCAGTAACTCGTAGCGACGGAAGACGTCAACTCATCACCGTGGTTACAACGAAATACTCACGCAACTTTCTCTCGCTATCCTTTCGTCCCTCACATTCGCACCAAGGTCACCTACTCCTGAGAAGAACCACTTCCTGAGCGTTTCATCTCTCTCGTAATCGCACTCCCCGCTTGGCGAAACCGATTAACCCGATTGCACGGGACAACACAGTTGTGGCACGAACACTGCGGGCTCGCTCGTGAGAAAGCGTCCAGACATGGACGGCCTCGCGCCTTGACCGATCGAGGCCATGGTCGAGCCTCGTTCGTGCACGCTGCTCGGTTCGCCGGCGGCTACTGCCGAGCTAGACTGCCCACCGCGTTTCTCTGCAAGAATTGCTCGACCGTGTTGGCCACGTAGACGATTTGTTCGCTGGTCAACTCAGGATGGATTGGCAGAGCGAGCGTCTCAGCAGCCGCCTGTGTCGCGTTCGGCAGGTCATCATCCCGGTAGCCGAGGTAGGAGAAGCATTCTTGTGAGTGGAGGCTGCGCGGGTAGTACACCTCGCTGCCGACGAAGTTGTCTCGCAGGTAACTCCGCAAGTCGTCGCGTGCCTCGACTCGAACGACGTATTGATTGAATATATGGCGTTGGGTGACGATCTGCGGCAAGCCGATCAACCCTTGTTCCACAAGGCCGCTTTCCCGAAACAGCTGGTCGTAGAGTCGGGCATTTTCCTGGCGGCGTTCCGTCCAGCGGTCCAGGTACTTTGCCTTGACGTTAACGACCGCTGCTTGGATTGCGTCGAGACGGAAGTTCCCACCGATTAACCGGTGGTAGTACTTTGGTTTGGAGCCGTGGGCGCGGAGCACGCGTAGTTTCTCGGCCCGCTCCGCGTCTTGGGTGACGACCATTCCACCGTCTCCCGCCGCTCCAAGGTTCTTGGAGGGAAAGAAGCTCAAGCAACCGTAGTCTCCCATAGAACCCGCGCGGTGCTGCTCGTACTCAGCCCCGATTGCCTGGGCCGCATCCTCGATAACGACCAGTCCTCTCTCCTTAGCGATCGCCATCACGGGGCCCATATCTGCCATCTGTCCGAATAGATGTACGGGAATGATGGCGCGGGTGTTGGCCGTCACACGATCCGCAATCTGATCTACGGCGATGTTGTATGAAGTCGGGCAGATGTCCACGAATACCGGGGTGGCCCCCACCCGCGCAATCGACCCCGCAGTGGCGAAGAAAGTGTAAGGAGTTGTGATGACTTCATCCCCCGGCCCGATTCCCTCGGCCATCAGTGCGATCAGCAACGCATCGGTTCCCGACGCAACGCCGACGCCATGCGCTGTCTCACAGTATTCTGCCACCGTTCGCTCGCACTGCTCTACTTCCGGACCCAAGATAAACCGCTGGGACCTGAGCACTTCCAACACGGCTGTTTCGATCTCGTCCTGAATCGACTCGTATTGGAGCTTCAAATCTAGTAAAGCGACACTGTTTTCCGGATTGGGCATGGGAGTTGGACCTGGACTGAAGATAGATAGTTGTACGACAGATAGCTAATAGACAGTTGTATGGCAAGCAAACGAAAGAAGGAGTTGCCGTCAGCCGAGTTGGCGGACCGCCCGGCCCATCCGATGCATGAAACGCGGGTATTCCCTCCTAGCTTTCGCGTTCAACACAACTAGCGGATCGCTTCACGTATACTTGTCCCGTCTCGGGACAGACGGCGCGATCGTCACCAAATTCTAATGTAACTCCCGCCTCGCTGACCCATCCTGCGATCCGTCCAGGAACGCCGATGACCAGTGCATAGTTAGGCACGTCCTTCGTCACGACCGCACCAGCTGCTACGAACGCCCATGCTCCGATCGTCACTCCACAGACGACCGTGGCGTTGGCCCCGATCGACGCGCCATGTTTGACCCGAGTGGCGTGATAGTCATCGCTGGTATTGCGAGGGTAAGCGCAGCGGGGTGTCAGCACGTTGGTGAAGACCATGCTCGGGCCGCAGAAAACGTAGTCTTCCAGAGTTACGCCTTCATAGAGCGACACGTTATTCTGGATCTTGACATGGTTGCCAACGTCGACGTTATTCGCCACGAAGACATTCTGTCCGAGGCTGCAACCGGTCCCAATCTTGGCGCGGGACATGACATGCGAAAAGTGCCAGATCTTGGTGCCGTCACCAATTTCCGCTCCTTCATCCACTACCGCGGTGGGATCAATGTAGCTGCCCATTCGCATTACCTAACTGAAGCGTGGCTAAGAAAAGGGTGAGAGAATCCGTTGGCTGGAGCCTCCTGGCTATAGCGGATGTTGTGTACTAAGTCGATCGCGGGACGGGCGTCCTCGATCCCAAAGCCGCCGCCGTCGAGGATGTCGCGATAGACTTCCGTATGGAGGTCGGTAAATTGTGCGGAGAGATCGAGTTCTTCACCGTCGATCTTCATGGAACGGTAGGCGTATCCGCCTTGCGCCTTGACTTGATCTGGCAGATCGTCGGCGTCGACGGAAAGAAACCAACGAACTCGAGCCCGTTCGAGCTCCATGTAGCCGGAGACTTTTTGCGGGGTCTTCTGGTGAACCAGACTGCGCTCAGCCGGACCGAACAGCCACAGCAGCAGATCAAAGAAGTGAACCCCAATGTTCATGATCAAGCCGCCGGACTTCTCGGTCGAACCTTTCCACGAGCGATGATACCAGCTGCCGCGGCGGGTGACGTACGTCAGATCGATTTCGCGTCGGTCTGAGTCCAGCTGTGTGTCCAGCTCCCGTTTGAGTTGTTGGACGGCCGGATGCAATCGCAACTGCAGCACGCAGTAAACTCGCCGTCGATATTCCTGCTCCAACTCCCGCATTTGATCGAGGTTCCAAGGATTGATCACCAGCGGCTTTTCGCAAATCGCATGTGCCTGGACACGGAGCGCCTGCCTGACGTGAGCGTCATGCAGATAATTCGGCGTGCAAATGCTCACGTAGTCCACTGATTCCGTATCGTCCTGACGGCGTCGTTTTTCCAAGTAGCGATCGAAGCGTTCGATTTCCGTGAAGAAACGAGTTGCTGGGAAGTAGCTATCCAGGATGCCGACAGAGTCGTGGGGGTCGATGGCGGCGACCAGCTCGTTGTCTGTTTCATAGATCGCCTTGAGATGCTTTGGTGCGATAAAACCCGCCACGCCGATAATCGCGAACTTCTTGGACTCTGCACACATTCGCAGTAATTTCCTTCTCAAGAGTGACTCTAGCCGTTACAGCGGACCGCAAATCTACGACGGCAATACTTCACGCTCTGCATCTGCATAGTGCTTGGCTTTAGAAGACTGCGGGAAGAACCGTACGACCTCACGTAGCTTCAGTCGAAGATCGTTTTCGGCTCCGTCACAAAGTGCTTCGAGCTCAGCGATGTCTTGATTGACGTCGCGTAAGTCATGTGGATCCTGGAAGACGGCACGCAACTTGGAGTGGCTTGTTTCCAGCGTTCGCTCTTCGTCGAAAGCTAGCTCCTCGTTGAGCTTCTCACCCGGACGCACGCCCGTAAAGACAATCTCGATCGCTTCTTCCGGCAGCCCGGAGAGGCGGATCAGGTCGCGAGCCAAATCGACGATCCTGACCGGATCTCCCATCTCGAGCAGGAACACTTCTCCTCCCCGTCCCATGGCTGCAGCTTGAAGAACGAGCCGGGAGGCCTCCGGAATGGTCATGAAGAACCGTTCCATATCGGGATCGGTGATCGTGATCGGTCCACCGCGTCGGATTTGCTCTTGGAACAACGGTACGACACTGCCGGTGGATCCCAGGACGTTACCAAAGCGAACGGCAACGAAGCGAGTTGCGGATTCGTTGCTCAGTGCGTGGATGTATCTCTCGGCGATCTGTTTGGTCGCGCCCATGACACTGGTCGGCCTTACCGCTTTGTCGGTGGAAACCAGCACAAAGCTGGCCACGCCGTGCGCGTCGGCCGCGTCGGCGACGACCTTCGTGCCGATGACGTTGTTCTTTACAGACTCTCCCACGTTTGCTTCCATTAAAGGCACGTGTTTATGCGCCGCAGCATGGAACACGACGTGAGGGCGATGTTGCTCGAACAACTGATTGATGCGCGTCCGATCACGGACATCCGCGATGGCCACATGCAGTTTTGTCTCGTCGCCTACGAGCTGGACCAGTTCGTTGTGAATCGAGAAAATACGGTTCTCGCCGCGTCCCAGCAGCACCAGCGATTGCGGAGAGAACTGCACCAGCAGGCGGCAGATTTCGGAACCGATGCTACCACCAGCCCCGGTGACCATCACGGTCCGTCCCTGCACGAGGTGGCGAATCGCAGCAGTGTCCAGCTCTGCAGAATCGCGTCGCAGCAGATCTTCGATGGCAACGTTTCGCACAGGGAGGAACTTGTCTCCGTGCAGCCGATCCTCGAACCGCGGAACAATTTTCAGTTTTAGGCCCTGATACTTGCAGACGTCCATCAGCTGACGGAGCTCTCTGCCGTGCAATCGGCCGGCAGTGACCAGCACGTCAGTCACGCCGTACGCCGCAGCAACACGAGCGATGTCTTTGACATGTCCAAGTATTGGAATTCGCCCCAGCCGTCCTACTCGATCGCTGTCGCTGGTACAAAGTAGCCCGCGGACACGGAACGGCACGCGGCCGTAGGATTGAATCTGATGTGCCAGAAAGACGGCTTCGTCATCGGTGCCGACGAGGATGGCGCTGCGATAACCGCTGGCATTCATCGCCGGCCAGACGCATTCCCGGAACAGCCGCCATGTTGAACGAAGGGAGCCGATTGCTACGAGGCAGATCGTTGCGTCCAGGATCAGCACCGAGCGGGGAATGACTCCCCCATAGCCGAACCGGCCGAAAGCCGCGATGCAGACAAGACAGAAGAAACAGGTCCTTGCTAAGGCTACGAGGTCACCAAAAGTCACATACCGCCACCAGCCGTGAAGCTGACCAGTGACTCCAAAAATGGCGAGCTTGAAGGCGAGAACCCAGGGGAGGCTATGCCAAAAGACCGTCGCCAGCTGCGGCTCGAGGTTGAATTCATGTCGTAGCTGGTAGGCTGCCCAATAGGCCAGGGAGAACAAGACCACATGTGCCGCTCCCAGCAGCCAGACACGCCGAGTTACCAGCGCCGCTTTGAATTGCCGCCAGGCGATCTGCGGCCGCACTCCCTGGCTTAGCTCGTTGTCCATATCCGACAAGGAAACGCTGTTGATGTTAATCGTCATAGGATTGTGACCGGCCTCTTAGCTGTGCTTCAGTCGTGGTAGTAGTCCCGTACACTTCCTATCAGGCATCCCGCGCTGACTAGCTACTGCTGTTCATCCATGAGAAGATCTGCTTGGCAACTTCCTGCAATTGGTTTTCGGAACGCTTGCCCATTCGCGGCGACTCGAGCATGACTTTGACGAGCGGCGGCCATTCGCGATTGCCCCAACACACCTCTCGTCGCAGCATCCGGTGCCTAACTCGGTCGAAGAAAAACCGGTCGCCCATTTGGAACCAATAGAGCACCATGGTCTGACGACCGTCCCGCTCGAAGGTCAACAGCTTTGCGGGGAACGTCTGGCCCTCTGCTTCGATCAGGAGGTCCTCAGAAGCAGTTTCTGTTCCTAGCGCGGCAGCGCTGTCTTCGTTTGTCTCGATGTCGAGACTTTTTGAAGCAGTCTGCCGCCATCCGGCTTCCTTGTAACACTGCTCTGGAAAATGCACCTTGATGTAGTCGTCCGTCCATACGACATGGGCCGAAACCTCCTCGCCGATGGCGTTTCGATAGAGCCGGTTGATACCTGCTTTAGCTTGCAGATATTGCTGAATTCGCTCGTCGGTAGGAACGTCCTTTCCCGACCAACTGCCGAGCTCCATCGGCATTTGGTCAAGGTCACGGCTAGGTGGCACTACTTGGCCAAGCGTGTAGCCCCGTTTGATGTGGTCTACTGTGAACTGGCCGGCGGCCAGCACTAACATCAGGATCATTGCCCGTAACAGCATCGTTGCCTCTCCTGCTGGTTCAACTTCTACTCAGCTGACACCATCCCCGCCGCTGGCCAGTGCCTTCTCCCGCAAAGGCGAAGGCACAGAGCTCGCGGCGGTCAACACACAGCTAGTCACGTAGGTAGTACCTGTCATCTCTGTAATGTGTGCCGCTTCCCTCCGTGACCACCGCACCGAGTACTTCGATGCCACACTTCGCAACGAAGTCGTGGGCTGCCCGAACTTGCGCCACGCGGCTGACGTCGCGGCGAACGGCAAACAGGACAGAATCAACATGCGGACAGATGTAGCCGGTGTCTGCTAGGGGCAATACCGGACAGCCGTCCACAATCACGAAGTCGCCAAGAGCCCGCAGCTCTTTCAAGAGCGAAGCGGTGCTCTCGTGTCCCAACAGACGGATCGCCAAACGGTCGCAGCAGCCAGCTGAAACAGCGGAGAGATTCTCGATGCCGGTCGGCTGAACCGCTTCAGCGAGATCGATCTCGCCGCGGAGCGCCTCGCAGACTCCCGGACCTTCGGGCAGCCCGAACGTCCGATGGATCATCGGGCGACGTAGGTCGATATCCACGAGCACCACGCTCCGGCCAGCACGCGCTAAGCTCATTGCTAACTGCGTGGACAAAGTCGTCTTGCCTTCCCCGCCTACTGCGCTGGTCACCAAGATCATCTGCGGGGACTCTCCGGTCGACTCCATCAACAGGCCGCTGGCGATTCTGTTCACCGATTCCGCCAGAATGGTCTGCCAGTAGTGGTAGCGACTGCGGCCACGTTTGCCGTTGGCCAGATGTCGAACTGCTTGGGCGGGAATCAAAGGAACCGTGCCCACGATGTTGAGATCCGCAAAGCGGACCAGATCTTGAGAGCTATTGACCTTCTTGGACTGCACATCCATGAACAGGATCAATGAAATGGGAACCATGAAGGCGGCAAATCCCGCTAATCCCGAGAGACCGATGCGGCTGAACTGATTGGCCGGGACCGATTCGTCTGCCTGGTTGTAAACCTGGACCCGCGGCTGTGACTTCAGTTCAACTTCCAGTTCGGACTTCTTCTGAGCGATGACGTCACGATTCCGTTCGAGAGTTTGGACATCTGCCCTGAGCGTCTCCACCTCGAACGAAACGCCGCCAGAAACACCCAGTTCTTCTTCCAGTTGTTGGATGTTGAACTCCAGATACTCATGCAGCTCGTTTAACGTCGCAACCTGGCCGGTCAGCTCTTGCACCGTCGCGCCCACCTCGATCGGCTCGAGAAGCCGCATCTCTTCCTCGATCATCTTGATCCGCTCGTCCATGCGTGTACTGACTTTGCTCATCAGTCCAGCAGTCATCTCCTCGCCTAAACCATTCTTGAACGCCCGATTGGCTTCGTTCACAAACCGAAGCGCCTCGGCTCGGTCGGCTCGCAGCGTACGCAACTCACTATCTTCCGTGAGAGCATTCCTCAGAGCCGTCGAGGAAACTTCCGTAGTAGTCCCGTCGGCTCTGGATTGGGCGGCCTCAAGTTGAGAACCGGCCTGAATCTGTTGCATCTCGACGTCGAATCGCTTCTCCCGCAGGCCGTTGAGCTGCCCCACGAGCTGCTGCTCGTTGACCGACAAGGTGGCCCGGTCACTAGTACCGACCTCATCAGCGAGTTGAGCGAGATTCTGTCTTCGGCGACGGAGTTTGTTCTGAACGTCGTCGTACAAATGCTCAATCTGTCCGAGCCGATCGGTTCGCTCATGCAGCTGCCGATTAACCACCTCGGTCATGTAGGCGTTAACGACGGCGTCTGCAAGGATCGGCGCCGATGCCTGATCGGGTGAAGTCACGGTGACCGTCATAATCTCCGTGTCATCGGGTGTCGAAATGTCAACGTGCTTCTTAAGCCACTGGACAGCATCCTCTTGGTTTTCTTGGATCACGCTCAGCTGCGAGACTTCCGGGTCGCGCAACGCCTCCATCATGACAAAGCTCGTCTTGGCCAACTCGCGCTGCGTTCCTTGAAAGAGCTCAAATTTTCCTGCAGCCTCGACACCGTCGAACACGAGTCCACTTCCGTTAGCCGAAAGTCGCAGAATCGCCGTCGACTCGTAGAGCGGCTTTTGGGCGAACCAGGCCCCGGCCGCGGCGGCAATCGCGAACAAAATGGCGATTGGAATGCAGAGCGTGCCGCGGCGGCGAAAGGCGTGAAAGAAGTCGGCCGGCTTTACGTCGAGGACCGGTTCATCAACGCGCGGTGGCGTTATCAGAGGATCAAATTGGGGAACGGGAATCGGAGCTGTCGCTACTGCGTGACCGTTGTTTTCAGCCATTGGATACTCGCGCCTTTCTCAGTTTCTTTAGATGGTCGGATCGATGGAGTGACAACCGCCCCACACGGTTTGGGCCGCCAGGGGCTAAGCTCTTGGCGAGAACTGTTCTCTTTGCAGCGGAAGCGGTCCGTGCCCCCAGTCTTGTTGGACTAGTAATCTACGAATCAAGGCGATCTCTCCCCAAACGATCAGCGAGGCGAGAGGCAACATCAGGAATCCGAACAGATCGTGAAACACGGCGTCCGCCAGCTCGGCACCCGCCAGTTCGTGGAGGACGCCCGTCGATGAGATGCGAAATACGTTGGCGGCAATCGTAGCCGGTATCGCACTAAACAAAACGGTGAGCTTCTCCGGCAAACCTTGGACTAGGAATGCCGCGCCAACGCTGACCGCCAAAAACAACATTGTCGAGCGAAGTCCAGAACAAGCTGCTGCAACACTCAGCTGGCCGTCCGCCATGGTGATGACATTGCCGTACGATGCGGATGGAATTCCAATCGTCTGCAGGATGAACGTGCTCAAGACTGTCGCAATGCGCTGCAGCACCAGGTGTCCCCACGTGTCCAAAAAACCGGGTAGCGGAATCATGAAAACTAAGAACACGATCGCCGGCCAAGCCCAGTGGAGTGCACGCCAGCCGCCTACAAACAGCACCACGCCAGCCAAACAAGGCACAATCGACATGGGTCCAAAGACAGGGTCCGACATGTACGCCGATGCACACCGCAAGAGGATCGCGGACGCGACCAACGGTATCCCCCACCAGCTGCCCGAAGCGCTCCAGTCCTTCATCAGCGGCCAACGCCGCTTCAACAAGAAGATGGAAAAGGGAATGACCAGGAAACCGTAGACGTAGTCAGAGTCTGCCCACCAGCGTCCCACAAGTCGTGTGAGGTCGGCCGCATAGCACCAGATCAAAACCACAGCCAGGAGAATCAACGCAGCATATCTTGTTCGCATTCTCAGAGCCTCGCACTCACAACATCACGTAGTTTCTCGTCACGCGACTGGATTCGCTCGTCGTTCCAAATGTCTAGCTGCCCCAAACGTTGCAGCTGAGCCACGGAGTCGACTCCCAGTTTCTTCATCAGCTTCGCCCGGCGAAGTTCCACCGTGCGAACGGTTACATCAAGCGCGTTGGCAATCCCGCGGTTTGACTCACCTGCCCAAATCAACTGAAGCACCTGCTCTTCCTTCACTGTTAGGCACTCCATTCGTGAACGTACTTGCTGCTGCCAATGTCGGGCGGTGACGCGGTCCCCGTCCAAAGAGACGGCCTCGTAGATTGCCTCCCTTAGCTCGTCGGTGATCACAGGCTTCTCAAGGAAGTGAAGGGCTCCACTTCGCATTGCCTGTACTGCCGACCGAACCGTTGAATGAGAGGTCAGGAAAATGGCTGGGATCGCGGGTCGGCCGAGCGAGGCGATGCGGTTTAGCAAACTAAACCCGCTCATGTCGGGCAGCACCAACTCCAAGACAATGCACCCACTGACCGCCGGCTTGAACCCGTCCAGAAAGCGAGCCCCGTTGACGAAGGACGCACAACGGAATCCCAATTCCCCGACCAGTTGCACAACCGCTCGGCGTGACTCCTGTTCACTGTCAACGACGTAAACCATTGTCGAATCTTGGTTAATCATCTTACCGAATCACCACTCCTTTTGGCAGGACTCAAGTCAGCAGCTCTCGTGCCAAGTCCAAAAAAACAACGTAAAGTATTGTGAGCACAGGAGATAAACCTACTGGCTCGGCTCCCGCAGGTTGCCGTTTCGCACCCGCAGGTTGCGATTTCCCTACGGTTGCGGCGTTTTGCGGCCGAAACCTGAGACAAGTCAAATGGCCTAGGGCCTCGCTGCCGATACAATAGGTACAGTTGACGCAACCTTAATCACCGCTCGCACAGTAAAGGGCCAAGCGATGTTCGCAATCGTCACAGCCGTCCAAAAGGTAAACACAGCACTGAGCCCACGGTACTCATTGTTATTGGGGTTCGTGGCAACTCTCTTGCTGTGGGCCCCGGCCGACGCTCAGCAGCGGACGGTCCGAGCGACGCCGCGAGCGCCGAGTGCGGCGGCTTACGCGCCCCGCTTCAGCGCCTACCTGGGCCTGCTCCGCAACGATGGTGGCCCGCTGCCCAACTACTTTCAATTTGTCCGCCCGCAGACTCAGATTCAGGACGCGTTCCGGCAACAGGAACGCGCGCTGCAGCGTCAGCGGCAAAACACCCAGGCACTCAGCCGGCAACTCAACTCGATTCAGCGACAGCAGCAGACTGGTGTCAGGCCTACAGGCGTAGCCGGTGGGTTTCGCCGATACTCGCACTTCTTCCCTTCGCTCCGCTGACAGCGATGCGACTCTGCAGCGTGAGCCGCCAGCGCGGCTTTGCGATGCATTGACCGGCAGTTTTGTAGATTGCCAGAGTTCGCTGTTTCCACCTATTTCGGATGTTCTGCGCAGATTGTCTGGTCGTAGCACGATGTGTGAATGCTTACTGATTGGGAAAAATTTGACGGAAACCCATGCAAAGATGAAGCGGTTCTGTCGATCAGCCGATTGTTTCGAATGTGCAGGTCGTACGGACAGTCCCACAGGCCGGTATTCCGTCACTACGCGTCGAACAGGTGTTTTCATGCATCTTGGAATTGTCAAATGGCTGGTACCGTGTGTCTTGCTTAGCTTCGCGGGCTGCCAATCGCTGGTTCACGTCCACAACCACGGGCCGGGGGAAGTCCTGCCGGCGGCTGGCCCGGACACGCCCAAGGAACTATCGAAAGTGGTCCTTCCGTCGTACCGGATTGAGCCACCGGATATTCTCAACATTGAAGCCGTCCGTCTGATTCCCAGGTCTCCGTACACACTGAATACGGTGGACTTGCTGCGGATTCGTGTTCAGCGGGCTAGCATCGACCGCCTTGTCCCATCTGACATTCTCGTAATCCGCGTCCTGGGAGCGCCCTCGATCGCTCCGATCGACGGAGAGTTTTTGATTCAGCCCAGTGGGCATGTGAGTCTCGGACCTCCCTATGGTGCGGTCTCTGTGGCCGGTTTGACGCTGGAGCAAGCCGAGGCTGAAATCGAACAGCATCTAAGGAACATCTTGGAAATCCCAACCACGAAACTGGCCCTTGGTGAAGCAGGCATGGCCGCCGATGGAGAGTACTCCATCGAAGTTGACGGCACGATCGACTTCGGACATCCGTACGGCCGCGTGCCGGTTACTGGGCTGACGATTGGTGAGGCCCGTGAGGCGCTGAAGGACCACTTCACAAACTTCTTCGAAGCGCCAGCCGTGTCGATCAATCTGCTGCAGACTGGATTGCAGCAGCAGGTCACCGGCGAGCATCTGGTGGGACCGGATGGAACGGTAACTCTTGGCATGTATGGGTCGGTCCCCGTCGTTAACATGACGGTCGATGAAGCTCGCGTGGCGATCGAACATCATCTGTCCCAGTTCCTGGACCAGCCGAAGGTGGCAGTGTCGGTCTTTTCGTTCAACAGCAAGGTCTATTACGTGATCGCCCAAGGCGCAGGTTTTGGAGATCAAGTCTTTTCATTTCCCATCACGGGCCGCGAGACGGTACTAGATGCTCTGGCACAGATCCAGGGATTACCCGAGGTGTCTTCGTCCCGCATGTGGATAGCGCGTCCGTCGCCGATGGAGGGTGAGTACCAGGTGCTTCCGGTTGAATGGAACAAGATCACTTCTCTGGGCGGCACTGAGACGAACTACCAGCTGATGCCCGGCGACAGACTGTATGTAGCCCAGGACAAACTCGTCGCATTCGATCGTATGATTGGCAAGGTGACCGCCCCCTTGGAACGCATGATGGGCTTCTCCATCTTGGGTGCATCCACCGCGACGCGTCTCTCCGGAAGAGTGTTGGCTGGCGGCGGAAATCCACTTGGTCGCTTCTAGGAATTAGGGTCTATGAAGAACCCCATTTGCAACAATTCGATGGCGGCTGGCAGTCGCCGGAGCAGTCTACCGAGCATCTGGCCCGTATGGATGCTTGGGATACTAGTCTGCACGGGATGCCTTGGCACGCCACACTGCGAACCCTGCTCTAACGTCTGCAGCCCAACACCCGATTGCTTTGGGTTCTACGAGACCTGCTGGCGGCCGTGGCCCTGTCCACCCAGGTGTCCCGAGTACTGGGAGGAAGGTGTGCAGTTCGAGTCGATTCCAGATCCCGGAATTCCCAGTGAGCTTCCGCCCGAGACCTCGGCTCCGGTGGAAACCGAGACCCCGGCTTCGGTGGAACGCAGTGAACCGCTGTCGATGTCTTCGTTTTCGGTGGGTGACCACCCGAGCATGATGTTCTATTCAGGAGCTCAGGTCAGGTTTCTGCCAGTTGTCGACACCGGTTACAACGAGGTCAGCGGAGCGGACTGGTCTCAGGCCACTCCCGCCGCGCAAACTCCGTTCCCTTCGGGCGCACTGGGCACGATCGACTGAGTCGCCTCGCGGGTTTTTCGTCGACCGCCGCGCGGTTGGCGCTGAGGTCCGACAGGGGGGGATGCATCCGGCATAACGATCCGGCGCATACTCCACGCCCGTCGCCCGTGTAAGCGATCGAATTCGAGCGTCTTGCCAAACGTCCAGGTGCGTTCCAATCGCTCCCGGCGCCATGGGTGGCGTATCTAAACACCAGCGGGAAAGCACTCGGATGCCTGAGAGTACCGGTCTGGCGGGGTTTGCCCGCCAGCGGTTCGGCAGATACCTCTTCTCTGCAACACCCTCTTCACTCCGGCGATCCCCAGGGGGGATCTCCTTCCCGGTTCCTTTACCTGCTCTGTTTCTATTAATTGATCCGCCGGCGACTGGCCGGCAGCGACGCACATGCAGCTGTCAAACTGGGGAAAGTTAACCAGCAAGCGTGTGTCGTTCCGCGACCGAGTTCCGATCCCACCGCTGCCAGTGGCCGGTCCTACCTTCATACGCGGCTGCTTGCTGGGAGACAATCTGTTTTTTGCGGATAGCACCGCAAGGAACTCAGTAATCGGGTCAACTTGCCTCAGTTCGGCACGGAGTTGGGGAAGACAGCCGGCTGGGTGGGGCTTGGACACTCGGTTGGTGATCGACGACCGAATACCTTTACGATCGACACCCTGAGAACACAGCGCGGCGTACCCGCAACCAAAGTCCCTTCTCCCCGCCGGGGAGAAGCTGGCCGAAGGCCGGATGAGGGGGAAGCCAAAGTGAAAAACTTGCGCACGGCGCGAGGACTCTGACCGTTTGTAGTACAGATCGCCGGCAAACCAACGAGTCCGACACGGACGAATGACGCTTACTTTTGCCCGCGGCGAGATCGGGTGGACTTCCGCCAGGCGTGGCCGTGGCACGCCAAGATGAGCCGCGATTGCCGTGCAGCTCGGCTGTGCCAAATGTTGCGCCTGTTTGCTGACCACCGATCTGTTCCGCCTAAATCGAGAGGAGGGTGCTGCCCATTTGCCACCCTTTTCGTGGGGTTATGGTATCATGTTTTGCTGCGAAATGTAAAGTAATTTGGTACAGCTAGACGAACGGATTTTTTCGGTGTAAGCGGAGATCCCGCACAACCGCTGCATGTTCGCGCGGAGTGGGGACGCGTGGTGCGCCGAGATGCAGGACGCAGCGATGTCGCACTCAATATGCCGCGCCTTGGCCAGCGGCTTTCTTGCATTTCTGTTCGGCTCGCCCGGCTTCGCTCAAGCCGTGGTGCAAACGGGTGCTGGTCTGACCATGCGGTTTAGCCAGTCTGGGGGGGTGGACGAGCTTTCTGTGGGAGGGACACGGCTCTCGTTGCTCGACCAACCGGGCGGCTTCTTCGTAGTCGATGTGGCTCGTTCTGCTCGTAACTTGCTGCCACCTTTTTCCGTTCGTTCGAGAAGGCAGGGTTGGCAGATTACATCGCCGTGGAGGGTTGCCTCAGCGGATGGCACCCGGTTCGCCAAGGTTGTTTCCTCCGGTGATGGTAGCGGAAACCTGCAGTCGCCGCGGGTCGCTGTAAAGGCCGGTTCACCCTATCTTGTGGCCGCTCAAGTGCGCGCGAGGTCGTCGGCGACGGTGTTCCGTCCGGGCATTTACCTCAGGCAGTACGACGTACAGGGCCGGCTCGTCAAAGTGCCGACAGCAAAGGGTGAGGTTGGTCAGCTAGTAATTCAAGTTCCTCTCTCCGCCGAGGAGTTTAGCTATGTCTCGACCACCTTCATCACTCAGCCCGAGACCGCCAAAGTCGACATTTATGCCAACATCTACAAGAGCGCGGGACAGCTCGAGATGAAGGACGTGCGGTTGGAGTCCTTGGAGATGAAGCCGATGTGGCTCGATGGCCGAGCGCGGCGGACCGACAGCGGTGCTGTGTTGACAGGGAGTTCACCCGAGCTGCAACTGGAGCTCAAGGCGACGGTCACGGCACATGCTGGTTACATCGCAGTGGACGGTGAAGTCCACGACAGCTCAGAAATCAAGGCCGATCGCCTGCTGCAAGTGGGCTTCAGTTTGCCGGTGGATGCAGATCGCTGGACCTGGTGGGACGACATTGAGGATTCACGGCGAATCAACCGCGGGCTGCGATACGCCAACTATGGCGGCGACTTTAGTCTTTGGAGGGATCAGCAGGTATCTGTTTTCCCCTTCGCGTCGATCGACAACGACCAAGTCGGCATACTCTTGGGTCAACGAATGGACCAACCTAGGTTGTTCCGTCTGTACTACGACTCCTCGCAAGGATTCTGTGTCGACTACAGTCTCGGCTTGGCGCCCGATACGCTGAAGTTTCCTTCGTCAGCTTCCTTTCACTTTGTGATCGGCGACCATGATCCAGCCTGGGGAATGCGCGCCGCCGCGCAGCGATACTATGAGACGTTTCCGGACTTCTTTACAGTTCGCGCAAAGCGGCAGGGGACCTATTGCTACGACATTCCCGCCGACTTGAGTCGGCCTGAAGATTTCGGATTCTGTTTTGACATGGGCGGATTCCGAAGACCGCAACGGCGGGTGCTCCAGGGCCGCGGCGTCTACCTGTTTGCGCACCCGATGGGCACCGAGGCGCACTTGAGTTGGGCGGAGGACCACGACTGGGAGATGCCAACCGGTCGCCCGACGAAGGAGCAGATCGAAGACATCTTGCTGACCGATCGACCACAATACAAGCAGGGGCCTCTCTGGAACTCGATCAGCCACCGGTACGGCAACGACACGACATTCGATGATGCTCGCGTCCGCACCATGAACTCGGCGGTCTACGGACGCGATGGACGAATTTGCATCTATCCCTACGGTAAACGGCTGAGCTTCATCGCGACTTCAGCAGATCCTGAGCTGCCCTCACCCAACATGGCGCAGGGTGAGTGGGATTTTCTCATCCGCCGCCACGCGACCGGTGCTCGACAGGCGGGTACGAGGTTGGACGGTATCGACTTTGACAACATCTCACTCTTCGCGGGCCGCGTGGGTGCAAACTATCGCCGCGAGCACTTCGAATACGTGGATCATCCGCTTGTCTACGATATCGCGTCGAGAAAACTCTGCATTCAAACAGGCATCAGTTTTCAAGAATTTGTCAAAGCGACGGCGGATGCCATGCACGCACGCAACAACCTGTGCACCGGCAACTTCGACAGCCGTCTACATACGCAGACGTTTTTCGGCCATCTGCTGGACAAGCACGGCGGGGAGATCCACTGGAATCCGCCCACCAACCACCTGAGAGCTTACCGAATGCTGGCGTATCAAAAACCGGTTTCACACATCATCTATTCCGGTGTTGTCGCCGCTCGCGGGGAAGAGACGCTCATGCATCGTTGGCTGGCGTTTGGCGAGTTCCCCGCGATTCAGGAGCTGGCCTACCACAGCGGCAGCAATTTTGAAAAAGGACGGCCACTGTATAAGCGCTTCATGCCTCTGATGCTGCGGTTGGCGCACGCCGGCTGGGAACCCGTGACCCACGCCAGGTTGGACGGTGTCCGCCAGCTGCTGGTTGAGCGTTTCGGAACGTGGCGGGGCGACAACCTCTACTTGACGGTGCACAACGACTCCGATCAGCCACAAAACGGCGATCTGGTTCTCGACCGGACGGCGCTGGGCATGCCGCGCCAGCTCCGATGTGTGGAGTTGCTGACCGGTGAAATCGTCGAGCGGCTGGAGTCGATTCCCGTCCGCTTACCCCCTCGTCGCACGAACGTCTACCACTTCACGATGCAATAGCCGTGACCGACGGAGCAGAGTGAACGGTCATCCTTGAGTAAGCCCAACCATGAGCGACACCAGTCTCCTGTGCCAAAAGAGTTGGGTGGCTGAGGCTGCGGTGGCCGCGACGACGACCGTGTCCGCCTGTTCCAAAGTGGATGTAGGCTCGACCGTCGTGATCCCGTCGTCGAACGTATCGAGTTCGTCATTCTGAGAAACGGTGTCGGTCGTTATCACTTCGGTGGTGGTTGCAGTTGCTGAGACTGACAAGGTTGGATCGGCCGAGACTTCTTCAATATTTTGGACATTCTCTTCTGAAGAAGTGGTTCGCTGCTTGGGACGGCTCGCGCGTTCGGTGCGCGACCGGACCTTCTTTCCTTTGTCCCCGTCGGTTGGCTCCGTGTCGTCGGCCGGCGCTGACTCGGGTTGAATGTTGGAGTCTAGCGACGAGGAGGATGTCTGGTCTTCCAAGAGAGTCGGTGAATCTAAGATGCTTGGCGAGGAAGCCTCTTGATCGAGGCTTCCAACGGCCGCATCCACCGTCGGTTCCACGACAGTTGTTTCTTCCGTAGGCTCGACCGGCTGGACTACCAACTCCGTCGTTTCGGCTTCCGGCAACGCATCGGCGGGCTGCGAGGTTTGTGTTTCGGTGCTGTCGCCCGCCGTGTTTTCCTCCAGGAATGTGCGCTCTGTCGGCGACACTGCGGGCACGTTCTCTTCGTCTTCGGTGGTCGGAACCTCCAGGGGACTTTCGACAGTGTGGTGAACGATGCCTCCCACTTCGATCGTCACGGAACTCGTGGCCTGACCACCGTTGCCGTCATTAACGGTGTAGGTAAAGTCATCTCGGCCGCTGAACGCTGCGTCGGGAGTGTATGCAAAAGTGCCAGCTGTCGAGAGACTTACGACACCATTTTGCGGACCCGTGCCCAAGACATAAGTCAGCGTATCCCCGTCGGGGTCTTGGTCGTTGAGGCTGACATCGCCTGCCAATACTGTGTCGATACTGGTCGTAAAGGCGTCTGGCTGGGCGACGGGATCGTTGTTCGGCGTAGCGAGTGGGTCCAAACGTAACACTTGGGTCCCGCTTTGGATATTGATCCCGGCCAGTGTCAGGTTGAATGAACCGTTGTTGACGCTGCCGACCACCTGGCCGGTCAGCTGATCCACCACGTTTCCGGCAGTGTAGGGCAGGTCCTCCAACGAGATCGTCAGATCGGCTGCGGTTGACGTGCGGTTGACCAGGAAGATATAGCCGACACCATCGTGTTCGCGTGTTCCCGCGCGGATATCGCTGCTCGTCGACACGGTCGCGCTCCAATCCGTCCAGTGTGGTTGCCGGATGATTGGCAGTAGGGCGTCAACCTCTTGTGGCAACGCGGGCATATCGCCGACCCAAGCCGCGTTTTCAATCAGCGGGTCGCCCGTGGCTCCGTCGGAGTAGTAGCCAATTCCTCGGGCGCCCGCGATCAAGGCGCTGTAGACGCGCATCCTCAGTGCGCCCGGGTGGCTATCCGCCGAGTTAATCTGTGCGATGGGACTGGGCCGGTTATTGCCCTCGATGTTGTTGAGCACGACGTAGCGGCCGTCGACCGGGACGGGGTCATCCACTACACCGCCGAGATACGTTCCGGAGATATCCACGTTCCCGCGCCCGGCATGGACGCGCGCCAGGTTATAGGCACCCTGTAAGGCATAGATCGGATGCATCCTGTCGCCATTGCTGTCGACGTCGTTCGCCTTTACGGTATCAAGGACATTGATTGCCTCGTCCCATTTATTTTCCGTGAACTCGGCATCCCAGTAGTAAAACAACACGTCTTCGCTCAACCCCTCATCCTTGATGTCTTGGATTACGCTGGCGAGGTGATCGGTGTTTTGGTAGCTAGGACTGCTGGAATTGTTGATGTATTGGGCGAGGCGCACGCCGGCCATCATGCCCGCATCTTTGGCACGCTGAACCTGACTGGCAAACTGCATCGCAATGGCGACGTTCCAGCCTTGGTCTGAGTAGTCGTTCCAATCCGTCCGGCTAGTGTTGGTATGCATGGCCCAGGGGAAGAACGGTTCCCAGACGCCATCCTTGAGTACCTCGAAGTTGCCGAGTTCGTCGACTCGTGTTGTTGACCCGTTGAAGGGTGTCTTGACCGGTGGAGGCTGCTCAAATTCTGGACTGCCGAAGCCGAAGTAAACCTCATCCAGCCAGACTTTGCCACCCGGCTCCAGGTTCTCGCGCTTGTAAAAGTGGATCGCTAATTTTGGAGATACGTTGATGTCCACGTAGACCGGCACGACGACTTCTTGCCAGACGCCATCTGCGGTCGTACCCGCCGTGCCCCAATCGGAGTTACCCAACGCAGATCCGGTGGGAGAGTATCGCCGTAAGTTGTAGGCGAAGTAGCTCGGTCCGTTCTCCGATTTGATATAAAAACTGAGGTAGTGTTCTCCAGTTTCCGTGGCTGTAAAGAACGGCGAGGTGACACGGCTGTATAGGGAGCTCTCGTTGGCCGGCGTTGTGAACCGCCACGACCCACTTCCGTCTGCCGTTCGCGAAGTCGCAGCATCATAGAACACGTCGTTGGCCGGATACCAACCGAAGGAACCGTCTATTTCCGGTTTCGGGAACAGATTCGGTCCCGTACGCTCTAGGTGTGGCTGGCTGACGACGGAGTTGGTAACGGGATCGACGATGACATGTGCGGATGGCCCCGTTGGACTGCCTAAAGACGGTCCTGTGTCGGCCACAACCGTGATCTCATCAGGCTCGCTGGTCGGCTCTTCTACTGGCTCGGTGGGAAGGTCCAGCGGCGTCGCACTGAACATGACCCGATTCTCGAGTGCGGCCAGTCTCAGCGTGCGCTCGCGGCGCCCTTTGGGCCCGCGAAATTCGCCCCCAACTGCCCCGCGGTCCAACGTCTCCTCCAGGAGGGACCGTGCCGAATGAAGCAACAACGGTAGTTTCATCTGAAGATGACTCCAGTTGGTGAATCCGATTGGTCTGGCACGGTGCGCGAAAACGCGGCAGGAGAATCCCTAAGTGAACCTTAGCTCCAATAATCACGGGAGGGGCAAAGTTTTCCGATTCGCTGCCAATAACACCGTGCGCTGAACCGCTATTTTGCCAGCGTTTCCGCGCGGTGGTGCAGGTCTCTTTCCGCGACGCTCGAGTTTGACGTTTATGCCGGATAGTCCGATCACGGAAACCTGCGACACGGTCTTCTCTCATTGTCGGCGAATCAACGGGAAGAATCCGATAAAGAATGTGAATCGTTGACGTTCACCCGGTTGACGTTGCCAGACTTTCGTTGCCTCAGGCCGAATCGCGCTGACACGTAAGCCCGGATTATTCATGAATAACGTTGCGGCAGAACAGTTGCGAGCTGCACCGCATCGAGGGCCTGCCCTGAGTGCGAGTCCTGAAAGTGCACTCTTCCGACACTTTTCGCATTGCAGCTGGCGAACTTGTCGAGTTCTTCCGAACCCGAGGTGTCTCCGGCGGCCATAGGAACCAAGTGTGCGTGTACAGATCATTTCGGCGGTGTTTCCGCCCGAGCCCGTCATGTCGGCGACTACGGGACGCGATATTGCCGAAGAGATGGCCAAGAGGGGACACACGGTAACGGTGATTGCCTCCTTTCCCAATCGGCCTACCGGCAAGCTCTATCCGAACTATCGGCGTTCTTGGAGAAGTGTCGAACACCGAGACGGATACGAGTTGATTCACTGTTGGCACACGCTGTCGACGCGTCCCACGCTCGTGTCGCGGCTGGCTGAAAATATCTCGTTTGGCGTCACCTCCACGCTGCAGATGGCTCGAGAACCAGGGGCTGATGTGGTGTATATGAACACCTGGCCGCTGTTTGCCCAGTGGCTTAATACCTGCTTGCTTTGTCGACGAGGCGTTCCAGTTATCTGTTCGGTGAAGGACCTTTACCCGGAGTCGCTTGTTGGCAGCGAAGTTCGGGGGGCCACGCGTCTCGTCGCTTCGTTAGCGTTGGCAGTTGACCGGCAGGTCCACCGCCGTAGTGCGGTCATCGCGCCACTGAACCCGATCATGGCGGAATACATCGTGGCCACACGGTCCGTGCCGGAGAAAAAGGTTCGGGTCGTCTACGATTGGGTGGACGCCGCCGGCGTACCCAGGGATCAACCAAAATGGAACAGTTTTCGGCAGCGTCAAGGTGCTGCTCCAGACACATTCCTCGCCATGTATGTGGGCAGCATGACCCGGATGGCCGGTCTACAGCTGTACGTCGATGCAGCCGAGTTGTTGCGGGACCGTCAAGACATTCGACTCTTGCTAGTTGGTGACGGCAGCATGCGCGGCGATCTCGAGTCGCAGATTGAGCGCAAGGGGCTGAAGAACGTCGAGCTGATTTATCCGCTCGAACCCGAGCAGGTGCCCGAGGTGCAGGCGGCAGCGGATGTGCTGCTGCTCAGCTTACTGCCGGGAGGCGCGGAACACGCACTTCCCTCAAAGTTGATTCACTATCTGTTTTCTCAGAGGCCGGTCGTTGCGAGTGTGGAGGGCGACGGACCACCTGCGCGGATCATCCGCGAAGCTCAGTGCGGATACGTCGTTTCCCAGGGAAACGCCCGCGAGCTTGCCGACCGACTGGTCGCGTTGGCCGACGATCGGTCGTCTTTGCAGGATCTAGGAGAGAATGCGCGCCGATTCGCGGACGAGCATTTCTTGAAAGAGAACGCGCTGCGGCACGCGTGTGACCTGATTGAGGAAGTGGGAAACCGGGCGGCGAGCACCGAGTGAGGAGGACGCTTTGAAAGACAGTGCCGGTGAATACAAGGTAGTGCCCTTGAAGGAAGAGTATGTCGACGGCGCCGTTGAGATGCACTTGATCGCATTTCGTGACTTCTTTCTGGCGCAACTCGGGCGAGGGTTCTTGCGTGAGTTCTACTTGCAGGCTGCCGGGCACGACCTTACGGTCGGACACGTGGCCGTTAGCGATCAGGGAGAAGTAGTTGGGGCGTGCTTCGGCGTGATCGACTCCTCCGCCTTTTACAAGGACATCCTGCGCAGGCGGTGGTGGGCTTTCGGTCTCAAGTCGGTGTGGCCGGTGATCAAGTCGCCCAAGATCATCCCTCGTGTCTTGAGAGGCCTCACTCATCGAGGGAACCGTCCAAATTGCGACATCCAACCCTTGGGCGCCCTGCTGTCGATGGCGGCGAGGCCTGACTTCCAAGGAAAGGGTGTGGGAGGCGCGCTGATGCGATCGATGTGTGACGAATATGTCCGCAGGGGCGTCGACGCAGTGTTTCTCACGACGGATGCCGACGACAACGACCGGGTGCGGGGTTTCTATGCAGCGATGGGGTGGGAGCTGCTCGGCTACTACGTGACACCCGAACAACGTCGGATGTGTTGGTACCTCTGGCAGAATCCGGAGAAAGAGAAGAGAGAAATTGCCCCGGTCGGCGACTGAATTGGAGGTTGGGACTTGTGCTGTGAACAGCGGTCCTTCAGTCGGTTCTTACCAAGGACAGCAGATGTCTCTTTTGGCGGTCAACAAGCTGCTGCGGTCGGTTCCGCGCATCGTCGGCGCACCACCTGCGCCGCCATCCGCTGGGGATTGGGCTCTGGTCCGCGAGATCACGGCCTCGGCGGCAAGCCTTCGTCATCTTGACGACACCGAGCTTGCCATGCGCGCCGACGGTTTGCGAGAGGATGTCACGCAGCACGGGCGGGACGTCGCCGACGCGCGAGTTGTGGGTGGAGGCTTCGCGCTTGTCAACGAATCGGTTCGCCGCTGTTTGGGGTGGGAATTTTACGACGTTCAGTTTCTTGCCGCGATGGCATTGATCCGCGGCGAGATCGCTGAAATGGCGACCGGCGAAGGCAAGACACTCGTCCAGGCGCTCGCGGCGTTTGTGTTGAACCTTCCTGGGGAAGGTGTTCACGTGATGACGTCGAACGCATTTCTCGCGGAACGCGACTTCAGGCAACTAAGGCCCGTGCTGGAAAAACTAGATACCCGCACGGCGTTGATTGGAGCCAAGGCGGATCCACGCGAGAAACGTGCGGCGTACCGGGCGGATGTTACCTACGGTCCAGGATACGAGTTTGGTTTCGACTATCTTCGCGATCAGGTCAGCACCCGGCGCCGGGGGCAACGTCGTTTGGGAGAGAGACTTCGGCAGCAACTACACGACAGCACCCCGCGCGACACCAGCGGACTGCAGCGCGGGCACGCGGTCGCCATCGTCGATGAAGCCGATAGCGTGATGATCGACGAAGCGACGACCCCGTTGTGCCTGTCATCCGAGCCGGGGATGTCGAATCCGTCAGCCGCGCCGTACCTCCGCGCCGTCGAAGTTGCAGACGAGCTGCGTCCCCGCGAGGATTACGTCGTCAACGGACCGGAGCGGTCAGTGCGTTTAACGAAAAGCGGTCTGCAATCCAAGTTGGTGAGCGGTTCGGCGCCAGCGGGAGAAAAACTCGAACGCCCTTGGCCCATTTACGTCGAGCAAGCGCTTGTTGCGCAACATCTCTTCTGCCGCGATGTCGATTATGTCGTTGAGCGGGATCGAATTGCCTTGGTTGACCAGTCCACGGGACGGATCTTCGAAGATCGAGCATTGCAGCAGGGACTGCATCAAGCAATCGAGGCCAAAGAGCGGATTACCATTACGAGCCCGCTACGCACTGAAGCGACCATTTCTCGTCAGCGGTTCTTCCGGCTGTATCGGGCGCTGGGTGGAATGACTGGGACGGCGCGCGGCGCCGCCCGCGAGTTTCAAGCGATCTACGGGCGCCGCGTGCGGTTGATACCGACTCGCAATCCCTGCCAGAGGATCGTGTTAACACCCAGGTACTTCGCCACGACCAAGTCCAAGACCCGAGCGATCGTCGACGACGTGCAGGGGCGCCACGCCAAGCGGCAGCCGGTCCTGGTGGGAACGCGGACGATTGACGAAAGCCAACGACTTGCCAAGTTGTTGGCGCAGCTGGGAATTCCACTGCATGTGTTGAATGGCGTTCAAGACGGCAACGAAGCCGAGATCGTCTCTAGGGCGGGTCAGAGTGGCTCCGTCACGATCGCGACCAACCTAGCCGGCCGCGGCACCGACATCCGATTGGGTGACGGTGTGGATCAGCTGGGGGGGCTCCATGTGATTGCTACCGAAGTTCACACCTCGGCGCGAGTCGACCGACAACTCATTGGGAGAACCGCTAGACAAGGAAACCCCGGCAGCTGCCAGGTGTTTGTGTCGGCCGAGGACGAGTTGATCAAGTTATTCGGACGTCCTTTGGCCCGCACGATGAAACGCCTTGCGAACGACGAAGGAGAAATCACTCGCGACCTGGCTGCAGCAGTCGCGCGCGTACAAAAGGGCGTTGAGAAAACGAATTTCGAACGCCGCCGCCAACTACTCCGGCATGGTGCCTGGGTGGAAAATGTCCTGTCGAAACTAACCGGACAAGCCGAGTCGTAGCGAACAGATGATCTGTAACGCCTGTGACAGTTTGATACCCGTTTCTCTAGCAGCGCAGGTCGATAAGGTATTGGGTCTGTAAAGAGCTCAGGTTCTGCATTGCAGTGCGCGATCGAAGAGAAGATAGAAGGCCGAGCGTAATCCAAAGCTGGCTGTTGAGTTGTCGGCGGCCCGCACCGTTTCTGCTAACCACACGGAATCTCGCCATGGCGTACGACCCCACAACTAGGTTTTGGCTCGAACTGCGGAGAAACGGCCCACGACCCCGGACCGATGGTCCCTTCTGCCGCTTGCCGGTGAGGGGTAGGAGCAGAGCTGATCTCTTTCTCCTCGTGTTTGCCCTCTTCCTAGGTCACCCATCCACGTTGAACGCCGAGCCGGTAGATGGCTTCTTGATTCCGTTCGAAACCGTCGAGGTTGCCACCGGTGAGACAGGCATCATTGAAGAAGTGCTGGTGCGCGAGGGAGACGTGGTAAAGAAAGGACAACCGCTTGTCCGCCTGCAGGACGATATTCAGCACTCGTTGATGGCCATCGCCGAAGCCGCCATGAACTCGACAGGACGGCGCGCTGGGGCTCAGGCCGAGTTGCGGATGCGGCAGGGGCGTCTCGACAAACTTCAGGAACTGTTGGTGCGGGGTAGCGCTCGGCACGAGGAGGTGAACCGCGCTCAAGCGGACCTGGAGATCGCCGCTGCCCGCGTGCGCACGATCGAAGAAGAGTTGGATATCAAGCGACTAGAGCGCGAGCAGGCACGGCTAAAGTGGGAACGACGGACCATTCGCTCGCCGCTGAACGGAGTCGTCCTGAAGATCCAGAGGAAATCGGGCGAGTTCGTGGGGCCGCGCGATTCGCGACTATTGACCGTCGTGCAACTCGACCCACTGCTTGGCGTATTTGCCGTGCCCAGCGAAAGCGCGCGTCGAATCCGTGTCGGCCAGCAGGTGCGAATTCGGTTGACCAAGTCGTCGAAGGTCACGGCAGCCACCGTGGAACGGGTCGCTCCGGTCATTGATGGGAAGAGCGGCACGGTGCGCGTTGAGCTACAGGTTACCAACACCCAAGGCCATCTATACAGCGGGGAGCCATGCGAGCTGCTGCTCGCCCCGAATGGCGCGCCAGTTGATGATCGAGGAGTCAGCCGCGAGAACCCGGGAAGCGCCGTATGGACGAATCGCTAGCCGCCCTCTCGATGGTCGAAAATCTCGTCGGTGTTGCCGCGGTCGGTCGGGACGACGGCGACGGCTCGCAGCGCTTGGCTTTCCGTGAGGCGGCGGACGAGATGCGCCGGGCCGGTGAGCTCTCAGACGGGGTCGATGCGCTGTTAGGGCGATTGGCGGCGATTGTGCAAGACTGTGTCTCGCGCACATCGCTGCTCTACTACCAGCGCGAGGAAGCCAGGCCGGAGGCCGGTTGGCTGCGGCCGATGCGGGCAGAGCAGGAGTTGCCACCACCTGCTGTACTCACCGAGCTGATGACACTTTGTGCCGCGGCTTGCCGCAGCAACACGGCACAGATCGTCCAATCAGAGGATGAAACAGAGTCGCTGGTTGTTGTCCCGTTGGCCATCCCCGGCCGGGAGACCGAAGCTGTCAGTGCCACCGTGGGCGACGCGTCGTGGTCATCCGCGCAGGTCAGTGACCTCCTTCAGCTGGCTGCAGCGCAGATTATTGTCTGTCACTCGCGGCAAGCCGTCCGAGAGGCTGTGCGTGAATCGGAAACTTGGACAGCCATCCTGGATTTGATAGGCCAGCTGGAAACTAGTGCCGACGCAACCGTTGCCTGTCAGTCACTCGCCAATCACCTCGAGGCGTTTCTAGATTGCCAGCGGGTGGCTGTCGGTCTTCGCGTTGGTCGCTCCCGCCACTGCCGGGTCCGGGCGCTCTCGGGTTTGGCACGCTTCGACAAACACGCGGAAATGGTAACGGCGATCGAAGCGGCCATGGACGAGGCTCTGTTGAAAGACGAGACGATCGAGTGGCCGGCAATCTCAGCCGAGCGGCAAGCTGCCCGATCGCACGAGCAGCTGGCCACTTTGCTCGCTGCCGATCAGATTGTCACGGCGCCCTTCTTCGACGATGCGGGAGAACCTACCGGTGTTTGGCTGTTTGTGAACCCCGGGGACCGCAACCTTACTTCGGTCTTCGTCCGCGCTGCGCGGCAACCAATTGGTAGCTGCCTTCGTTGGCTCCAGCGGAGTCGAGGCGGGCTGCTCAACCGAGCCCGCAGGTGGGCTGCTGGCCAGCACCCCCAGCGGCGCGCGATTGTGGCCGCCTGCGCCATTGGTGCCGTCGTGCTGGGCCTTGCCTGGCCGCGTCCTCACAAGATCGGCTGCGATTGCCAACTGCAACCTGTCGTGCGGCAGTTCGTGGCCGCACCTTACGAAGGCACGCTTGCTGATTCGCTGGCCAAGGCCGGAGATGTGGTCAGCAAGGGAGAAGTTCTGGCTGCGATGGATGGCCGAGAGATCCGTCTTGAGCTGGCCGCAGTCGAGGCCGAGTATGGCCGCGCCAAGAAGTCGTGGGAAGCCTCGCTGGCCGCTGACGAGGTACACGATGCCCAGCAGGCCAGATTGGAGATGCGGCGCCTGCAACTCAAGCAGCAGCTGTTGGAGCAGAGGCAGCAGAACCTCAACATTAGGAGTCCGTTGCGAGGTGTCGTGGTGCGGGGTGATCTCGAAAAGAGCAAGGGCGCACCGCTGTCGATGGGACAGAGCTTGTTCGAGATTGCGCCGTTGGATCGCATGAACGTCGAAATCGTCGTGCCGGAAGAGGATATCTCCTACGTCCGTCCAGGCATGGAGGTCCGGATTCGGTTGGAAGCGTATCCGCGTAAGGCCTTCACGGCCCAACTCACCCGCATCGTTCCGCAGGCTGAGATCAACGACGATCGCCTCGTGTTCCTCGCCGAAGCAGAGCTCGAGAACGCCGCAGAGACGCTACGGCCGGGGATGAATGGTCGTGCAACCTTGATCGGACGTCGCAGGTCAACGATCTGGTTGCTCTTTCACAAGCCGTACGAGTCGCTGCTGATGCTGCTGGGGGTCTAGCTGTGGCCGCTGCCGGAGACTATCGCGTCCGCGACGTAGCCGAGATGTTCGTTACCTTGCGGGCAGATCTGGTGCTGACGCCTCGCCACGACGGCGCGGAACCAGGTTACTTGCTGGAGGACAAGGTCAATTCGAAATTCTTCCATATCGGTCTGCCGGAGTACACTTTCATCGCCCTGCTTGATGGCAAGACATCGGTTAGCCAGGCGGTGGGCGCCGCAGCACAGCTGAACTCACAAGACGCCATCACCGAGCAACAGGCGATCGCCATCTGCCGTTGGTTGGTTCAAAACCAGCTGGCGTACACGGCGGAATCGGCACGGCTGGCGGGCCTTAACAGCGGCGATGGGACGTCCGCTCCAGGACAGCACGCCGGCCGCTGGAATCCTCTTTGCCTCCGCATCCCGCTATTTCGCCCGGATCGATTGCTGCAGCGGCTACTCCCCTGGACGAGCTGGCTCTTTTCGGCACCGGCCGCCGTGGCCGCCCTGTTGTTGGGTATTCTTGCGCTGTACCAGGTGCTGATCGATTGGACCCGCTTCGCCGGCTCTTCGCGCGGTGTTTTATCTAGCGAACGCTGGCTCTGGATTGGTATCGCGTGGCTAGTCATCAAGGTGCTGCACGAGTTAGCTCACGGAATCGTCTGTAAACGCTACGCGGGTACTGCCCGCGAGGCTGGAGTCGTGTTGATTTTGGGGGCTCCGATTGCTTACGTCGATGTCACTTCGTCATGGCGATTTCGCTCGAAATGGCAGCGTATCCACACGGCGGCTGCTGGGATCTACGTAGAGTTGATCATCGCCTCGGTCGCCGTGTTGCTGTGGAGCGTGCTGCAGCCCGGAGTGCTGAGCGACTTGTGCTTTCAAACCGTGATGCTGGCTGGAGTGGCGACCATCCTGTTTAACGTCAATCCACTGATGCGATTTGATGGCTACTACATCCTCACCGACCTAGCGAACCTGCCGAACCTGGCCGTCGACAGCCAGCAATTCTTGAGGCACGTGGTGCGTCGCCTTTTCCTCGGCGTTCCATCTCACCTCTCCTGGACATGGAAGAAGAAGGTAGTTGTTGCGGTCTACGCAGTGTCGGCATTCATTTGGCGCGGGCTGGTGCTGGCTTCAATCGTGCTCGCCGCAGCTTCTGCGTTTCGCGGTGTGGGAATTATCTTGGCAGCCATCGGCCTTGGATTCTGGATAGTGCCACCGTTGGTTTCAATGTCCAAGTACCTGCTGTTTGGTACTCGCTGGGAACAGCCTCGTCGGCTGCGGTTCTTGCTGACCGCAGGCGGTTTCGTAGCCGTCGTCGTGCTGGCTGCGACAACCATCCCTTGGCCGGGGGCCTACCGCGCACCGGCCATCACCGGCTACTCGCCAGCCACGACCGTCAGAACCGAGGCGGCTGGGTTCGTGCGCGATATCCGTGTCCAGGCCGGGCAACGGGTGGACGTGGGCCAAGTGTTGGTGCTACTGGAGAACGAAGAGCTTCGTTTGGAGGTCGATGATCTGCGGCTACAGGTCCAACGGTCAGCCGATCGTAAACGGGCGTTCCGCTTTGACGGGAAGACTGCGGCGAGTCAGGCCGAGGACAAACGGCTGGCGTCCCTCGAGCAGCGCCTGTACGAACGCGAGCAGCAGTTGCAGGCGCTCGTGGTGCGGGCCCCTGTTGGGGGGACGATCGCTTCGGGAGAGATTGCGTCGATGCGCGGTAAGTACCTCCGCCACGGAACTGAAGTGCTGACAATCGGCAGCGAAAAACGAAAAGAGCTGACCATCTCGATCGCGCAAGAGGACCTGGACATCTTCAAAGAACATCTGCAAAAGACGCTGCGGGTGAGGATCGGTGGACTACCTGCGTTCAAGGCGAAGTTAAGCGACGTTTCCCCCCGTGCGGCCAGCGTACCGTATCATGCTGGCTTTTCCGCACCGCTGGGCGGGGCCTTGGCGGTGACGATTGCCGATCCAACCGCCGACGGTAGCCCCGAAGACCGCTACCGCTACTTGACACCGCGTTTCGATGGCCGGCTCGAGTTGGCGCCCGAGCAGTCTCTCGCGCTCTTTGCGGGTCAACGTGGCTACGTCTTGTTACGAGCCAGCGAGCATTCGATCGCAGACCACCTGGTGCAGCGCCTACGACTGTGGATTGGCAAGCAGCGTTTGCCTGCGGTGCTGTAGCAGCCGAGTGCATTCTCCAGATCGTTCAAGGCAGGCGGATGAATGACGGCGTACCAGTTCATCCAACTGCCGGGCTATTCTGCGTCGGTCGGAGATGTTCGATGCCCTCCGAGTGTGGCACCTTCTTCTGTTCAAAGATGCCCTCGAGGTTGCGGCCATCGCGGTGACGGTGATCCAGTAACGACGGTGGTCCAGTAACATCGCGTAACGCGACGCCCGACCTTCAATGCACCTTGGCCAGATCCAGGAAGACGATGATCGAGGGATTACCAACTGGTGTGTAATGACCGGTGAACTTGAGGTCGCCGGTTCTGCGATTGACCTTGAAGACGGCGATGTTGTCGGCGCGCTGGTTGCAAGAGTAGAGAAATTGGCCAGCCGGGTCGAAGTTGAAACTCCGTGGATAGTCTCCTCTTGTCCACTCCTCCCGGATGTAAGTGAGGTCGCCTTGTGGGCCGACCGAGAAGATTCCGATGCTGTCGTGCAGCCGGTTGCCCGCATAGACAAATCTACCATCGGCTGAAACTAGGATTTCGGAGCAGAAGTTACTGCCAGCAAACCCAGGTGGCAGAGTCGAGAGCGTTTGGCGTGCCACCAACCGTCCCGTGGGGGCAGCGTAGTCAAACAGCGCGATCGTCGAACCTTCTTCCTGGATGGAGTAGAACCAACGACCATTGGGATGAAAGTGAAAATGTCGCGGCCCGTCTCCAGCTGGCAGCGATACATTAGGTGGGTCATTCGGTGTCAACTTGCCTGTCTGCGCGT
This sequence comes from Pirellulaceae bacterium, assembly GCA_965223305.1. Lineage (GTDB taxonomy): Bacteria > Planctomycetota > Planctomycetia > Pirellulales > Pirellulaceae > CBDCWT01. The sequence goes on from CBDCWT010000047.1 coordinate 88,313, forward strand.
CGAACTTCCAACTGAAGATCTGGTCCAAGCCCAGGTCGGCATGCAGCACGAAATGTCCCGAGGGATCGGCCTGAATCATGTGTGCATGAGTCCGATCATGTCCGCTAAAAGCAAAGCTGCCTGGAGGAGCATTGGTCGCCTTGGTGGGGCCGATCTCGCCCGCGTCGTGCTTGATGTCCGTGGCGGCGCCCAGCCGACCGTCAGGAAGAATCGGTAGCACGGCCACGGAGCCACCAAAATAGTTGGCCACCAAGATGAACCGTCCAGTCGGATGGATGCTCACGTAGGTCGGACCGGCACCGCCGGACTGGATGGTGTTGAGTAGCGTCAATTGTCCGCTTGCCGGATCGATGGAAAAAGCGCTGACCGTGCCTTCTTTGTTTTCCCCCACGCGATCCGTTTCGTTGGCGGAATACAGTCGCGTTCCGGTCGTGTTCAAAACCAGGCAACTAGGGCTAGTTCCCATTTCGTGAACGCCAGCAGGCGTCATCGCACCGCTCGCACGGTTGACTTGGAACAGGTGAATACCGCGACCATTGCCGGGTGGAAGATCCACCTGCGTTGGCAATACATCGCGAAGCGGAGCGCTAAAAGTACCAACATAGGCCATCAGTGGCCAATCGGTCTCATCCGATTGTGCTGGGCGCGAACCAAAGATTATGGGAATGGTTGCCAGCAGTGCGACCGAAGCTCTTACCCGCTTGGGTTTCCTACCAAACCACCAATCGGCAAGTGGCTTGTTGATCCGGCAAATCGGCCAGACGATCAAAAGTGTCGCTACGAACGCGACGGCGTACTCCAGGACAGCGATCGGTCCGACCAACGCAAATGCGGATGAGATCAAAGTCAGCAGCAGCAGCAAGAAACGGAACGAAACGCGTGACTTCATGGTGTGCAACCTCGACGGCGACTCCTATCGTGCGTGGTGAATGAGCCGCAATTTCCTCTTGGGTGTTCCGCCGTTTGCCGGAAGAGAGTCGGGCGGGTAGTATTCAGGCCGTGGGGCACTTTCGACTTGAAACGCATTCTATCAATATGAGTCCGGTGATACCGCATCATCTCGCCGACCTGCTGCGCAGAGCCTATTCGGCCGAAAAAGCGGCGGCGTTTGCCTATATCGGGCATCGTCGGTCGGTGAAAGACCCCGCTGAGAAAGCGGCCATCGAGCAGATCGAAGTGGACGAGTGGGGCCATCGCCAGGAAGTCCTGGCGATCATGAGCAGGTATGACATCCGAATTTCGAGGTATTACGAGATAAAGTACCACCTGATCGGCCGATTCATCGGATTCAGCTGTCATCTGATTGGCTGGTTCATGCCTTTTTATTTTGCTGGTCGCCTCGAGAGCGGGAACGTGTGCGAGTACTTTCGCATGATGCACTGCTTCGACAAACTGGGTATCACGGCGCACGACGAGGTGCTCTACGCGATGGGCATGAAGGAAAAGGAACACGAACTCTATTTTCTTGAAAAGCTGAATCGCCATCCGCTGCTGCCGTTTTTCGAGAGAACTTTCGCATGGGGAAGAGACAGCAGCCTCAATGACGTTGACATCGACGCGAAGTACACGCTGGCAGCAGCAAAGACCTACTGCCGAAGCGACGAGGATCCGTCTGAGTTGAAGATAGACCGACGCTCATTCGGCCGCAATCACGAATGAGGCGAAGTCGGTTGTGAGCTGGCCGATCCAGTCGCTTTTCAGCGGGACAAGCTGTTTGCCTTTCCCGTCCCGTAATAGGTGTCGACTGCCGAACTCACCCGTTAGTTGTACTCGATATGTGCCAGCAGGCGCGATCAGTTTTCGATGAGTCACGTGTTCGAATGCGTCCGCCTGTTCGTTGTCAGATGCAATGCCAAGATTGCCAGCATCCAGGATCGTCACCTGTTGCGGCTGCAGCCTGATTCTCCCCGATAGAGTCCATCCGCTGTACCAGGTGGCACGAACTGGGACCTCACGGTCCTGAGCATTCTTGACCGTTGTTCGCATGTCCGACAGCCACAGATGAGTTGCCAGCGTGGCCGGCGTTTCGCTTACATTCTGCACGTGGAGCTTGAACTCAGGTTTGTCGCCGGGTCGGTAGTTCGCTCGGCGCGGAACGAGCTCCAGCGCGGCGCGTAGCCCACCCGAAACATCCCCCCAGGCCAGGGTCGTCGAGCGGTCGTTCGGCGGCGTTGCGATCTCGAATGCCGCGGGCGGAGATACGATATCACCCGACCAAGCGCCGAGCGCCGTGCTGTCAGGTTGATACTCACGAATGCGATCGGCTGTCCGCGCCGGCAGGCCACGATAGTGGACTGCTGCCTGTAACTTGCCGCGTTCGAGCCGCTGTGTCATCACACTCAACCAGTTCATCGGCCGCAACAGAAAGCGATGCGTCCGTTTCGGTTGAATCGTTGTAGGCAGTGCTCGTTCTAGGACTAGGTTCAGATCGACTACTTGAACTTCCGGGCGCTCGATCTTGTTCCCATTCGCATCATACAACTCGATCCAGAACAGGAATTGTTCGAACCAGTCTGACTTGGCCTTTCCCGTCGAGCGCGCGCCGAGCAGCTTAATCGGCTGATCGCTGATGTTTTCCAGCTCAACCGCGAAAGCAACATGTTCGGGACGCTGGAAATCGATGACGATCTGGCTGAGGTCGATTTCGTCCTCGCTCATCGATGCATGAACCGTCGCAACGCGACATCGCAACCCGTTCGATGGGTCTCCCCAGGAAGGCGCTGTGAGTCGGTTATCTTGACCTTGTGAGTTGGTGCTGAACACACCCAACCAGAGCACTGTGAACGGGACTAGTGGTGCGACGCAATGAGAGAACATGGTATCTCCTCTTGTTAGCTGCCTGTTGAAAAACGCCTTCCTGGCGTTTTTCAACCTCACCAAGCTCAGAACAGAGTTCTTCGCGGCTCGCAAATCAACGACTTACGTCGCTGATTTGGCATCACATCCCTGTAGAGTTTTGAGCACCAAAAAAGTCAGGTCGCGGCGAAGTGAGGGCATCTGATGTGAGTCTGGCTTGATTGTACTACGTCCTATCTGACACCAGCTGCAGGAGCCGGTTGCTTTTTCTACAATACGATAGACGTCCGGCAGTAGTTTCCTTACTTGGTAAAGAGCACGATCATGACATTCAGCCGACGCGAGTTTCTGGCCTCCTCCGGAGCGACCATGGTCGCGGCAACTGGCTACTTTGGCCAATCAGCTGTGGCAACCGATTCGCAACCTTCCGAGTCCCCGAACGAGCGACCAATCCTGGGCTATATCGGCACAGGAATTCGCTTTCACACCGCGCTTGGCGAGGGGGGGATGAAGTTCGGCCCGTGCGCCAAGATTGCGGATGTCGACTCAGTGCAGGGCGGCCGAGCACTCCAGAAGGCGATGGATCTCCATCGCGACAAAGGGTGGCCGATTGACTCGCGATGGACCGAGGACTATCGGCACGTAATCGACGACAAGACGATTGACGTTGTGATCATTGGATCGCCCGACCACTGGCACACCAAGCACGTCGTCGAAGCGTTAGACGCTGGCAAAGACGTTTACTGCGAAAAGCCGCTAACGCTGACGATCGAAGAAGGGACCATGATCGAGAAGGCGATCGAGAAGACCGGAGGTGTCGTTCAGGTCGGAACTCAGCAGCGAACTGAATACGACAGTCTGTTCGTCAAAGCTGCCGCCATGGCCCGTGATCACCGCGTTGGCGAGATGAAGACAGTGAACGTCTGCCTCGGGGGATCGCGCGAGGCCGTACCGCTGCCGGTCGTGGATCCACCCAGGTCCCTGAACTGGGAGAAGTGGCTCGGGCAGTGTCCGCTGGTCGACTATCGCGAGGCTCATACCATCGCCGACAACTCAGGCTGGGGCGCTGGGCACCCGTTCAGCCGCGCGCACCGATACTATCGATGGTGGTACGAGTATTCCGGCGGCAAGCTGACAGACTGGGGAGCTCATCATGTCGATATCGCGATGCTCGCGCTTGACAAGCTGAAGGACGATATCGGAAATGTCACGATCGAACCAATTTCGGTCACGCATCCCGTTCCCTTTGTTGATGGGTTGCCCACAAAGGAGGATCGTTTCAACGCCGCGACCAAGTTCAAGGTGCGCGTGCTGTTCGAGGATGGTATCGAGATGTTCGTGCGAGATTCAGCAGATGAACTAGGATTCGACAACGGCATCATGTTCCAGGGTACGCAGGGCCGCTACTTGGTCAATCGTGGAAAGCTGGTCGGAAAACCGGTCGAGATGCTTGCAGAGAATCCGCTGACGCAGGATCCCTTTGAGTTGGTCTATGGGCGACCCAAGCCCGAGTCGCACATGGCACACTTCATGCAGTGTGTAAAGAACCGCGAGCAACCGATTTCAGACGTCAAGAGTCACAACGAGATGCTGAACGTGTGCCACGCGATCAACATTGCTATGCGACTGAACCGGACCCTAACCTACGACCCGAAGTCACGGACGTTTGTCGGCGACGAGCAGGCGAATTCGTTCGTGAGTCGCGAACGTCGTGAGGGCTATGACATCGTTGTTTGAGCCGACTGTAGCAGGCACACTCTGTGTGCCGTCCGCCAAAAGCTGAGCAAACTGGCCAATCGACAGAGCACTTTCGTCCTATCCGGCGCACCAGTCTGCTTGAGGCGCGTCGAAGACCTCCGCCGCACGGTCTGCTTGGATGGCTGCCACCGCGGCCGCGGCCTGGTTGACTTCGGCCGTCGATCTATGGGCTTCCAGCGTTAGGTCGAATGCAAACGAGGCTGCTGGCGCGAGCTTGACGACCCGCTGGTGTTGGCCCTCGAAGCTACGGGGGTTTGGAAAGTTGGTGCCGGGCTCGATCCCCGTCACGTAACCGTCCATTTCGGAGGTCGTGTTTTTCCAAACGGATAAATAGGGCAACTGTTGCGTGTTGAACAGCAGGCTGACGCCGCGGGTTGAGTGGGCATTCTTGAGCAGCGAGCGGGTGGCCCCAGCGGAATCGGCATGCAATTCGAGGAAGTAGACCTGTTCCTCGAAGCCGGGTTGTTCGGCTTCGTAGCTTTGCCAGGTGCCGATGCCCGCGGCCGCCCGGGCGTTGCGCGGGACCACCTTTTTCACCGGCGCGACGACTTGCGATCCCGAGTCAAGCAGCGGGAGGCCGAAATTAACGTGGTACAGCATCTGGATCTCCGCGGCGCTCTGTGAGAGGTTCAGGATTTCGTCGCGAAGGTCAAATCCTTGCTGGCCGCGCCGCACCGTGATGGTGCTGGTCATCCTCAGCTTGAGAAAGTGAAAACGGGTTTCCTCCACCTCACCGATGATCTTTAGTTCGTCATCGACTAGCGACACGATGACGCGGTGCGCGGGTTTGTTCGCGATCCGCCCATGCAGTGGGAACTTAAGTTGCCCGCGCTCGTCGAATTCTGGGGCCCCGTTGCTTTCGAGTCCGCAGCGAACAAGCAGTTCATCAAACCCATCCAACCAGCCTAGGCCGCTTGGTTCCCCCAAGTCGACAAACATGGGATGCACGGGCCCGCGCACAGGCGACCGCCAGCCAATCCGCTCACCGTTGAGCTGGGCGTCCCAGATCCCCATCCCGCGTGTTGGCACGACACGAAACGAGAACTGGCCGTTGGTGACTTTCAAGATATCGACTCCGTGACTGAGGCCTCCTCGGCGGGTCGATTTCACGACTCCAAAGTCGGGTGCACCGAGTTGTTTTGGCGCGGCACTCGTATCGAGGAATTGATCGGAGTTGAGATCGATCACAGTCCAACTGGATGCAGTCATCTGGCTGCCTCTTTGGCGGTTCTCATTTCCGTAGTTCCGCCGCACGCTGCGGCGCACCGCCCAAGATAACAGGACTGCCTGGGATTTCTACAGTGTTTCCACGGGCCCTTGGCCCCTGTTTACTTGTCAACTCAGGCTGAAACTGATAAAGAAGCTGGTTGGTCCCAGCCCAGCTGCGGGGAGCTTATCAGATGGACGGCTGTTGGCCGGCGCTCGCATTCGCCGTCCAACGCCACTTAGCGTTTGCCGCGGAGAGCACGAGACGGAACATGATTGAAAATATTGTCCAAGGTGACAACGTCGGCGCGATCTTGAACCGCGCGTTGGATGCGGGCGAGGGGCTGTTGCGACTGTCACCGAACTGGGTTCCTCGCAGCTTTCTGCACCCCGGCAGACGCATCAAGCTGCACCCCAACGACTACTACGCCTACGGAGCTCATCGCGGCGGCATTGACGAGCGTTGGTTTGCCAGCACGACCGACGCGGCCAATGACGGCCGTGTCTGGTATGAAGGCCAGAGCTTCTGCTTGTTCGAAGGCCAGCATTTCCAGCTTCGCGACGCGGTCAGCGAGTCGGGAACGGCCCTGATTGGCAACTCGCTCTGGGAGAAATACCAGCGGTGGCCGGTTTACTCCAAGTTCTTCGACAATATGGGACCGATTCCCCACCACATGCATCAGGGTTTCGAGCACGCCAAGCTGACGGGACAAGAAGGGAAGCCGGAAAGCTACTACTTTCCGCCCCAATACAACAACTGCGATAACAATTTCCCGTACACCTTCATGGGCTTGGAGCCGGGAACGACTCAGAATCAAGTGCGCCGTTGTTTGGAGAATTGGAGCCAAGGTGATAACGGCATTCTAGATCTTTCCAAGGCGTACCGATTGAAACGCGGGACGGGCTGGTTAATTCCACCAGGCGTACTTCACGCCCCCGGTTCGCTCTGCACCTATGAGCCGCAATGGGGCAGCGACGTGTTTGGCATGTTCCAATCTCTGGTCGAAGGCCGCGAGGTACCTTGGGCGCTCTTGGTCAAAGACGTGCCGGCGGACAAACACCAGGACCTAGATTTCATTATCAGCCAGCTCGATTGGGAGAAAAACGTCGACACGAGCTTCAAAGACAACAACTACTTGGAGCCGATTGCGGCGGATCGGGGGGACGGCTGGGTCGATTCTTGGATTGTCTACGGGCTGATCGACGGCCAGCAGCTCTTTAGCGCCAAGCGGTTGACGCTGGAACCGGGCGCCAAATGCGTTTTGCGCGATCCCGGAGCCAGTGGCTGGATTACAGTGCAAGGCAAAGGACGGATGGGCAAGCTGCATCTTCAAACGCCTGCCATGATCCGCTTCGGCGCGGAGACAGAGGATGAGGTGTTCATTACACACGACGCTGCGGTCGCCGGTGTCGAGATCGAGAACACCGGTAGCGAGCCGCTTGAGGGCTTGCGCTACTTCGGGCCGGATACATTCGACAGCGTGCCGAATGTGGGTGACGCCAATCAATAACAGCAGCGAAGCTACAGCTGGACGGGATGTTGGGGGACGCAGGGCTGTGACTCTGCGGCGAATTCCAGCGGGACTTTCACCATCCTCAACCTACCGGACGCTGCTAGTCTCACAAATCGACGCGCACCGTGCGCAACAGTTTTTGCCGTAGAAAGGGTGTACGAGGATGACCGATTCACAACAGAACAACTTTCCCAAGTTGCACAATGCAGCCTGGCCTGGGGTCGTGGGCAAGGGCTCGCCGGATGCCGAGCCGTTCATTGAGCTCGACACGATGCTCGACTTGACTGCGGCTGCCGAAGTAGATGGCAACAAGTTCGAGGGCGTGGACCTGTTTCTATTCGACCCGCATGTTTGCATTGACATCACGGACGACGCCTTGAAACAGCTTGCCGAGAGTGTTGCTGGGCGAGGGTTGGCGATCGGGTCGGTGGTGGCACCGGTCTGGCCGCCGACGGGTGGTGGATCCGCGATGGGAGACGCGTCGGAGCGGCAGCAGTTCTTGACGCAGGTTCGCAAGGGTTGTCAGATTGCCCGGAAGCTTCGCGAGTTGGGGGTCCGGCCTTACGGAGTGGTGCGGATCGATTCGGCGGCGAGCCCGGCTGATTGGGCCGCCGACGCCGAAGAAAACCAGAAGGCAATTGCCGACACGTTCTCCAAAGCGTGCGATATCGCCGACGACGAGGGCGAACAGCTCTCGGCGGAAGGCGAGATTTGCTGGGCCGGTATGCACAGCTGGAAGCGGATGGTCCAGCTTTTGGAGCTGGTTGATCGACCCGAAGTTTTGGGATTTCAGGCCGACATGGCCCACACGCTGCTGTACCTGATGGGATACAACGCCCCTGAGGATCGGTTGCTTCCCGCAGACTTCGATTGGAACAACGAGGACCAGTTAGATGCGGCGTACAAAGATCTAACCGCGGCCTTGAGACCCTGGACCAATGACTTCCACATCGCGCAGAACGACGCCACGGTGAAGGGCTCGGGCAGCCACGACAAGACTGGCCGTCATTGTCTGCCAAACGACCCCGGCGGCAAATTGGACATCACCAAACGAGCGGGTTATTGGATGCGAGGCGAAGATGGCGACGTGACGAAGCGGTTTCGCCACATCTGCTGGGATGGCTGCATGTTTCCCAACGACGTCATGCAGCAGCCCTCAACGTGGAACGAGATTCTCCGAGCCATGGTTGACGTTCGCGCCGCGCACGGCTGGCGGGAGAGTGTGAATTGACCAGAGGAAACGAAATGTCCAAATCCTTGAATATTGGGATGATCGGCTACGGCTTCATGGGCCGGGCACATTCAAACGCTTACAACCGAGTTAGCAATTTTTTCGACTTGGAGTACCGGCCGATCTTGAAAGCTGCCTGCGCGAGGAACAAAGAGAACTTGCAAGGGTTCGCAGAACAATGGGGCTATGAATCGATCGAGACAGACTGGCGGAAGCTGATCGAGCGGGAGGATATTGACGCAGTTGACATCTGCGTGCCGAACAACTTGCATAAAGAAATCGCCTTAGCCGCAGCAGCGGCAGGCAAGATGATCCTGTGCGAGAAGCCGTTGGCAATGGATGCTGCCGAAGGCGAAGAGATGTGCCAGGCGGTCGAGCGGTCCGGCGTCGCCAACATGGTGTGGTACAACTACCGCCGTGTGCCTGCGGTAACGATGGCCAAGGCGCTGATTGACGAGGGGCGGCTAGGACGCATCTTTCACTACCGCGCGAACTTCCTGCAGGACTGGACGATTGCCGACGACCTTCCACAAGGTGGTGCCGCGCTCTGGCGGCTGGACGCCGCGGCGGCTGGCTCAGGTGTGACAGGAGACCTGCTGGCCCACTGTATCGATACGGCTATCTGGCTGAACGGCGCGATCCACGACGTGAGCGCGATGACCGAGACGTTTGTCAAAGAACGCCATCACAACCTAACGGGGAAAGTGGAACCGGTCGAGATTGACGATGCCTGCGCATTCCTCTGTCACTTCCGAAACGGGTCATTGGGGTTGTTCGAGTCGACGCGGTACGCGCGCGGCCACAAGGCGCTGTATACCTTTGAAGTCAACGGAGAGCACGCTTCGCTCAAATGGGATCTTCATGACTTGCACCGGCTAGAGCTCTTTGATCATAAGGACGAGGGCAAGGTACGCGGTTGGCGATCCATTCATGTCACCGATCATGGTGGCGAGCATCCGTATATGGATAAGTGGTGGGTACCCGGGTTGCAGATCGGTTACGAACATAGTTTTGTCCATCAGGTCGCCGACTTCTTGGAGGGAGTTGCCTCAGGGACACCGGCAGGGCCCACATTTCGAGATGCGTTGGAAACCCAAAAGGTATGCGACGCAGTGCTCGCGAGTGCACAGCAGGGCCAGTGGGAGCAGGTGTGAACTATTTTGCTCACGGGCGCCACTTTATCGATAACCCGTATTTCATGGCGGGGACCGCTGTTCCAGACTGGCTGAATGTCGTCAACCGCCGAGCTAAGGCTCGCTCCAAGACAGCACGCACATTTGTTGATGACCCTGATCCTGCGGTCGCGGCCGTCGCGGCGGGCATCGTACAGCATCACTTTGATGATGCTTGGTTTCACCAGACCCGGGCGTTCGCCGAGTTAAGCTTGCAGTTTTCTCTGGCCATCCGCAGCTTGTTGGAGGCGGACACCGGTTTTCGTCCCAGTTTTCTCGGCCACATCTTGGTCGAACTGTTGCTGGACGCCGCTCTTGTCGACGAGCAGCCAGGGATGCTGGACCGCTACTACCAGGCGATCGACCAGGTCGACCCGGTCGTCGTCACTCGGGCTGTGGAGGCCATAGCAACCGACTCGGTTGCATCGCTAGCGATGCTCATCCCACGCTTTTCCACGGAGCGGTTCTTGTACGACTATGCGGATGATGAGAGACTGCTTTTCCGGTTGAACAACGTGATGCGCCGGGTGCGATTGCCGTCGTTACCGGAGGAAATAACCAGTTTGTTCCCCGAAGCCAGGCGGAGCGTACGCCGCCGCAAGGCGGAGTTGTTGTCTGCCGACCAACTGCCGCAGGCCGATCAAGATCCGACTGCCGTCGGGAATGCCAACGAGTAAGGCGGATGCTAGTCATGGCGGGGTACGGCGTTTCGTCGCGGGTTCGCGGGTTCGCGGGTTCGCGGGGGCGCCGTGACGACTAGTCTCGGTCAGTATTGAGGAACCACCATGAAATACGGAATGAATCTGTTGCTGTGGACCGGCGAGTTAGCTGACTCGATTCTCCCGGTGTTGGAATCGCTGAAGTCGATGGGGTATGACGGTGTCGAGGTCCCGCTGTTCAATCTCGACCTGGACTACGCCGAGTGGGGCCGGCGGCTGGATGGACTGGGACTGCAGCGGACGGCGGTGACTGTACGAGGCGAAGAGGACAATCCGATCAGTCCGGATTCCCAAGTGCGGGCCAAGGGCGTGGAGAACTCACAGCGAACGCTCGACTGCTGCGCTGCGATGGGTGCTACTCATTTGGTCGGTCCGTTTCACTCCGCGCTTGGCGTGTTCAGCGGTCAGGGACCTACCGACGAAGAGTGGAAATGGGGTGTCGACTCGATGCGGGAGGTCGCGGAGCATGCGGCGAAGGTCGAAGTGACGCTGGCCGTTGAATGCCTAAACCGGTTTGAAACGTATCTACTCACCTCTCACGCCGATGCTGCCCGGTTCGCGCGCGAGGTCGGACATCCTAGCTGTCGAGTGATGTACGACACCTTTCATGCCAACATTGAGGAGAAGTGTATTGCGGAGGCGATTCGCAGCTGCGGCGACTTGTTGTGCCATGTCCACATTTCCGAGAACGACCGCAGCACACCTGGGAAAGGAAATATCCGCTGGGACGAGAACTTCGATACGCTCGAGGAAGTTGGCTACGACGGCTGGCTGATGATCGAAGCGTTTGGTCTCGCGCTTCCCGAATTGGTCGCAGCCACCAAGATCTGGCGCAGGATGTACGAAAGCGAAGACCAGTTGGCTCGCGACGGTCTGCAGTTCATGAAAGCCGAGCACACCAAGCGGTGGAGTTAGTAAAAGGCGAAAACCCGCGGGCTGAAGAGCTATGGACGAACAGCAAGACAACCGGTCGGACACGGAGGATGAGTCAGAAAAGTTGCTCGGGCTGGAGGGGTTCCGACAAGCGGATGACGACGGCGGGTTATCGTTGGAGGCGCTGAGCGCCGCCTACGCGGAGCTGATCGACCGAGGAGCGGTACCGTACGAGGTTCCGGCAGCGGCGGAGTCTGCACAGGAGGTTCTCTCGGAGGAGGCGGCGGAGAGGTCGGACGAGGATTGCGAGGTAACACCGCGGAGCATTTTTGAAGCGATGCTCTTCGTCGGCGATCCAGACAACCAAGCGCTTACCAGCGAACAGGTGGCGTCCTTGATGCGGGGTGTCCGACCGCATGAAATCGATGACCTCGTCGGGGAGCTCAACGCCGAGTACGAGAGGTTGGGTTGTCCCTACTGGATTGTCTCCCAGGGCGGGGGTTACCGATTGACTCTGCGCGAAGCGTACGCGGGACTTCGGGAGAAGTTTTATCGCCGCGTTCGCGAAGCCCGACTGTCCCAAGCGGCGGTGGACGTGTTGGCGATTGTCGCCTACCGTCAGCCACTCAACCGAGAGCAGGTCGACAAGCTAAGGGGCCGTCCGAGCGGCGGCATTCTGGCCCAACTGGTTCGCCGCCAGTTGCTAAGGCTCGAGAGGCCTGCAGATGCCCCACGCCGCCCGACCTACTGTACGACCGACCGTTTTCTCAAGTTGTTTGGCCTAGCTAGTTTAAGCGAACTGCCCCAAACGCAGGAGATCGACCGGGACTTTTAGTGTACGATAGGGGGCTGCGACGTCGGCGTCACTTTCGACGGGGGGGCCGACCGAATCTCTGCACTCTGCGGTTTGGCGAACGCGTAACAATGTGAAATCTTCGCAAAAGGGCAGTTGGTGACCCTTTGTTCGCTGGTTTTTGGCGACGTTCTTTGCTACGAATTCTTCGCGTTGACCTGCTTATCCGCCCCAGATGCCTCGACGCCAGCACCTATCGCGACTTGGCCAATTGGCACCGGTGGTGTTGCCGTCGATGTTGCTATGCGACTTTGGCGACTTGGCTCGCGAGGTGCGGCTGCTGGAGCAAGCCGGCGTGCATGGGTTGCATTTGGATGTAATGGACGGAAGTTTCGTTCCAAACATGACTTACGGCATGCCGATCGTGGCCGCTTTTCGGAGCTTGACCGATCTTCCCCTGGATGTTCATTTGATGATAGACGGGCCGGAGCGGTATGTGCAGCAGTTTGGCGAGGCTGGAGCCGACATCATGACGATCCACGTCGAGGCGGTTGAGGATCCGCGGCCGGCGTTGAAGGAGATTCGGTCCTTGGGCATCTCGGCTGGATTGGCGCTCAACCCGGCCACACCCCTGGAACGCGTTGTTGGATATGTGGACGATTGTGACCTGGTGCTGGTGATGAGCGTAGAGGCGGGCTTCGGCGGCCAGTCGTTTCAGTCAATCGCGATAGACAAGTTACGCGAGTTGCGGACGATTGTCGGCTCATCGGTGTTGTTGGAGGTCGACGGCGGGATCAACGAAGAGACGATTGCTGAGTGTGCGAGTGCTGGGGCGGAGCTGTTTGTGGCGGGATCTGCGATTTTCGGCGAGAGTGACTATGGGGCGGTGATCAAGGACCTGACGCAGTTGGCTTCAACGTAATTTTGTGGCACTTTGAGTCTCGATATGCTGACGATTATTCTCATCCGTCCTGGTTCGACGGACTTTGATGAGCAAGGCAGAATCAAGGGGACGCTTGACGTCCCTTTGAACGCGCAGGGCGCGGAAGAGGTAGCGCGCGTGGTGGACGAGATGAACGGCGTGCAGCTGGCTGCGGTCTACTGTTCGCCGTGCCAATGTGCCGTCGAGACGGCGGAGGCGATTGCTGCTGGCCGCGACTTGAAGGTCAAGCAACTCTCTGACTTGCGGAACTTGGACCATGGTTTGTGGCACGGCAAGTTGGTTGAGGAGGTGAAACGCCGACAACCGAAAGTCTACCGGCAGTGGCAAGAGAATCCTGAGTCGGTTTGTCCCCCGGAGGGCGAGTTGCTTTCTGCGATGCAGTCTAGGGTCGGTGCGGCACTTGCAAAACTCAACAGGAAGCACAAGGATGAGGCGGTTGCTTTGGTCGCCCCGGAGCCTTTGGCCAGCGTAGTGCGCAGCCACCTGAAGGAGACGGGGCTGGGCGATCTATGGAAGGTCGCCTGTAACTCTGGTGGCTGGGAAACGCTCGAAGTAGCGGGGTCTTTGTCGAATTGACTCGAAACACAATGACAAAGAGAACGAAGCGCGGAGTTCCCGAAGGGCTCTGGAAGCGCTGTCCTGGTTGCCAGCATGCTGTCTACAGCAAGGAGGCGGCCAAGCGCCTGCAGGTCTGCCCCGAGTGTGAGCATCATTTCTATGTGTCGGCGAAGGAACGTGTGGCCCAGGTCCTCGACGAGGGCACGTTCTCGGAGTGGGACGCCGAGTTGCTACCTGCGGATCCTTTGCAGTTCCAAGACAAGCGGTCTTATGCGGACAAGCTGCTGGCCGAGCAGCAGCGCACGGGCCTCTCAGATGCGGCGATCACTGGAACGGGGATGATCCGAGCGCGGCGCGTCGCCTTCGGCGTGACCGATTCGGCTTTCATCATGGGCAGCATGGGATCGGTGGTCGGTGAGCGGCTGGCTAGGCTTGTGGAGCGGGCCACCGAGCAGCAGTTACCGCTGATCATTGTCAGTGGTTCTGGTGGTGGTGCGCGGATGCACGAGGGGATTCTGTCGCTGATGCAGATGGCGAAAGTCTCGGCCGCCCTCTCCCGCTTTGATCAAGCGGGAGGACTGTTCATATCGATTCTGACCAATCCGACGATGGGAGGAGTAGCAGCGAGTTTTGCGTCTTTGGGCGATGTCGTCTATGCGGAACCGCGGGCTCTGATCGGATTCGCCGGGCCGCGCACGATCAAGGCTACGATCAAGATCGAGTTGCCGCCGGGGTTTCAGACCAGCGAGTTCTTGCTGGAGCACGGTTTTGTCGATCGTATTGTCCATCGAGCTCGACTAAAGAGCGAAATTGCACGCACGATCGACTACTGTGGAGAGTAGGTACTCGTGGAGTTCGGGCAGCGTATAATTCTGCATGGCGATATTCGAAAAGCTCAGATCGGCGTTTCGCGGCAATCGGGTCGACGTTGCGGTTCGCTTCGAGATGGAACGAACGGCCATCTCTGGCACAATGTCGAACTTCTACATGGCCCGCGACCGTAAGACGGGTGACGTTGTTGGGCTGAAGGTCTGTAACTCCGACAAGGTCGAGGCGTTCGAAAGTCGCTTTCGAGGACTGAACAAGCCCAGCGAAGGCGAGATTGCTTTTTCGCTGAAGCACCCTCGCATCGTGGAGACATTCGAGCATGGTCGCACGACGGAGGGCTCGCAGTACATCTTGATGGAGTTTCTGGACGGGCCTGGTCTGCATGTATTGATTCGCAGCCAGGATTCTATTCTCGAGGGAAAGCGAGTCCAGCTGATCAAGCAAATGGCCGAGGCGGTCGAGCATGTACATCATTCGGAGTATATTCACCGCGACATCTGCCCTCGCAACTTCATCTGCCAGCCAGATGCCACTTCGCTGAAGCTGATCGACTTCGGTTTGACGTTGCCAGCTCAACGGGAGTTCATGCAGCCGGGGAACCGCACTGGTACGCCGATGTACATGGCGCCGGAAATCGTCAAGCGGCGATGGACGGATCCACGAGTCGATATCTTTGCCCTGGGAGTCACCGCGTTTCAGCTGTGCGCTTTTGAGTTGCCGTGGCCGAACGCAGAAAACCCCGCCATGACCGCGATGTCTCACGAGACGGTGCCGCCGGCCGACATCCTCACCTTGGTACCCGACCTGCATCCGCAACTGGCAGAAGCCATCATGAAGTGTCTGGCAGTGGATCCTGACGCCCGACCTCAGACTGCCACGGAGTTCCTGCGCATGATCGACGAGGTCGAGACGGAAGTGGCCGCTTAGACGCCTGCTCGCCGCAGAAAAGAAGTAGGCCGGAACAAGCGGCGCGAACCACCGTCCATCCGCGTACGACGTTCACGCCGCGCCGTTCCGGCACACGTAGCTCGTTTTGTTTGGTGTTGCACCTTGGCCAGCGCCTGCCGGAACGGCGCGGCGGACAACGGTGCGATCATGGTCGCCTTTTCTGCCGCTTGTTCCGGCCTACCCTTTTTTTGGAGTTTCGGTGTCAGATTTTCGTCGCTTGTACGTTCCTGGTGGGACGTTTTTCTTCACTGTGGTCACGTATGCCCGCCGGCCGATTCTCGTCGATCAGCCTGGCCGCCGACTCTTTCGTGAATCCGTCGAGGCGATACGCGACAAACGGCACTTTGAACTCGTTGCAACCGTGCTGTTACCTGACCACTGGCACCTTGTCATGCAGCTTCCGCACGGAGATCAAGACTACTCGACCAGAATGAAAAGAATCAAAGAAGAATTCACAAATCGTTGGTTGAATGCTGGGCTTCTCGAAGCCGAAGTCACTGCTTCTCAACTGCGACGGGGCGAACGAGGAATCTGGCAACCGCGATTCTGGGAGCACACAGTCCAGGATGAAGACGACTTGGAGCGTTGTGTTGACTACATCCATTGGAACCCGCGCAAGCATGAATTGGTTTCGCGCGTGCGAGATTGGCCCTGGTCATCCTTTCATCGCTTTGTGAATCTCGGACACTACGACATCGATTGGGGAGGTACCACGCCAGCGTCGATTGAGACGACTATGGACTGGGGTGAACCGTAACGACGGGGTAGGGGTAGGCCGGAACAAGCGGCGCGGCAGCGGTGGTTTTGGCAAGAAGTGACCGCCGCGCCGTTCCGGCACATTGCCTTAGACCGAACTTGAATCGACGAGGTAGTCGTAAACACTCTAGGTGACGGGGTTTGTGGCGCATCCCGTTTGCGCGCGTTCTGGCTACACGATCTTGGGGGGTGTTACAGCGTCACGTTGAGCAGGTCGAAGACGTGCCGTTGGTATTCGGTCGGAGAGGTGAGCTTGTCGTATTCCGCATCAAAGTCTGCGATGTGTATCCGGTTTCGGGTCAGCGTCGCTAGATCACGAAGCAAGTCTTGAAAGCTTTGGACTGGGTGGCCCTCTTCCGTGAGGCGCGTGGCGTCTTTTTGCTTGGCTGCCTCGGATCGAACCGCCGGGGCGACCGGTGACGAACGTGAGGCGCTTTCTCGATCGCAGTCGTCAAACAACACTTTGCGTAAACGCTCACGCATGTGCCACTCGACATAGTAGGACAGCATGCAGAGGAAGACATGCGCACGAATTCGATCATCCTTGTGATGGTAGATCGGACGAAGCTGGAGGTCTACTGTCTTCAAGGAGCGAAAAGCTCGTTCGACGTGTGACAAACTCTTGTAATTCTCGACGACATGTTCGGAGTTCATTTTCTCTTTGGGTACGCTTGTCCGTACAACGTACAGTCCATCCAGCAGCCTCTCGATCTTGATCTTCTCCTCGTTGCGTTGGAACGCGAAACTACTCTCGGTGATGGTTAGTTCAAAATGCTTTTCCATTTTATGCTTGTTGATCACCTTGCCGACGCGCAAGCCGATTGCTTCCTTGCCACGTAATGGCCTGGTCTTGCGGAGAGTCGCTTGGCGGATGGGTTCGAGTTGCTTCTCTGTCGCTTGCAGCAATTCCTCTCGCTTGCGTGAGCGTTCGTCCGCAAGTTGTGGATTGCGGCAGACGATCAACCGCTCGCCCGGGAAGTCTTCCGATGTGATCTCAGCGAGATCGCGTTCGTCAAACAAAGACTTTTGTATGAGTTTGGTCTTAATCAGTTTGCGGATCCCGTCGCTACGCAGAGCCGAAATCCAGTCCAAGCCGTCTATGCCACGAAGATCTTCGTTGATACGCGCCGAGGTGATCATCCCTCGGTCGCCTACGAATACCACACGGTCGATGCCGAATCGCTTACGAACACGAGATACAATCTGAGTGAAGGTAACCGGATCGGCGGTGTTGCCAGAAAAGACCTCGACCGCAATCGGCCGACCGTCGGGATCACAGAGCAAGCCATACACGATTTGCGGGCGGTCACCACGGTGGTCGCGGCTATAGCCATGGGTCACCAAAGATGACTCGCGACCGGTGTAGTAACTCGACGAGACGTCAAACAGAACAAGCACGCCTCCTCGTAGATGCCTTTTCGCAAGCTTGTTTTCAATTCGCTTCTGACGAGCTAACAACCAATCCATTGCGGCGTAGAGCTCGTGGATCTCCACGCAGCCCAGTCCCAGATCCTCGGCCAACGTGCTTTGTGCTGTTTCTCCCTTCAGTCCAGTAGACACGCTCAATTTGGAACCAGGGGAGATGAGACGCGACACGACTAACGCCAGGATCAGATCTCGTTCCCGACAGGGACGTGATGACAAGAGTTGATCAAGACCGATGTTCCTTGCCGTTTGCAGCACAGCCGTCACGTTTCCATGCGGCAGGCTGCGACGGATTTCAAAGGAACCTTTTGGTGCCCCTTCGTCGAGTTCCCCATTGAGTCGTCCCCGAATGAACTCGATCACATCCGGCGGCAGATCCGACAAGTTTCCCAGCGTCTCATGTTTCACCTTTCCGCCTTCGCGATAAGTACGTCGCAAGAGTACCGACGTGTAGGTCTTACCGTTGTGAGTCTTAGTGACGGTAGCAATATGCACGCTGCGTCGTTCTGGAGTGCTCATCTCCCCGTTGTAGCAACGCCGCGAAAAGCTAGCTAGCCCAAATCGCAAATTTTCTGGCTACGACAATGCATTTGTGAAATCGACTTAAGGCCAACGCCGAAAAGGAGTTCTCCGCCAAAAGCGGCTCTGGAGCGTTTCAAGTTCGGCTTAGACGGCTGCTCGCCGCAGAAAAGAAGGTAGGCCGGAACAAGCGGCGCGAACCACCGTCCATCCGCGTACGACGTTCACGCCGCGCCGTTCCGGCACACGTAGCTCGTTTTGTTTGGTGTTGCACCTTGGCCAGCGCCTGCCGGAACGGCGCGGCGGACAACGGTGCGATCATGGTCAGCTTTTCCGCCGCTTGTTCCGGCCTACCCCTCTACTCTCCTGGCCCGCGATGCTGGGGCAATCGACGTGTTGTGGCGGCCGGCGTACAATACGGCTTTTTCACGCGAGAGCACAGCTGATGGAATACCGCCTGCTAGGGAGAACGGGAGTTCGGGTGTCGCCCCTGTGTCTGGGGACGATGATGTTTGGTGGCCCGACGGACGAGCCGGACTCGATCAACATTATCCACAAGGCGTTGGACGCGGGGATCCAGTTCGTTGACACCGCCGACATCTACAATCGCGGCGAATCCGAACGGGTTGTGGGCAAGGCGATTACGGGCCGTCGTAGCGAGGTCATCCTCGCGACCAAAGGGCGGCAGCCTGTCGGGGACGGTCCGAACGATCGGGGAGCCAGTCGTTTGCACTTGATGCAGGCCCTGGACGAGAGCTTGCGACGTTTGGGCACTGACTACGTCGACATCTACTACACGCACACTCCGGACGAGGACACGCCGATCGAAGAGACCCTCCGTGCCATGGACGACATGGTGCGCTCGGGACGCGTGCGTTACCCTGCTTGTTCCAACTTCCGCGCGTGGCGACTTTGCGAGTCGCTCTGGACCAGTGATCGCTGCAATTTGAGCCGTTTTTCCTGCGTCCAGCCGCTGTACAATCTGGTCAACCGGGATGTTGAAGTCGAGCTCTTTCCTCTCTGTCGTGAGCATCAGGTGGGGGTGGTCAGTTACAGCCCGCTGGCCCGGGGAGTGCTCACCGGAAAATACGCGCCGGGACAGCCCCCGGCGGAAGGGACACGGGCAGGCCGTTCCGATCCCCGTATGATGCAGGCTGAGTGGCGCGAGGCGAGCCTCGAGGTCGCTCAGCGTCTAACGCAGCATTGCCAGGACAAAGGCGTACCCACTTCGCGGTTTGCCTTGGCCTGGTGTCTGGCCAATCCGGTGGTCACATCCATCATCATCGGGCCGCGCACGATGAGCCAGTTCGACGATAATCTCGCGAGCCTCGCGGTCACGGTTACCGGTGACGACGAGCGTTTTGTCGACGGGCTTGTCCCTCCTGGCGAGCACAGCGGGCGCGGGTTTCAGGATCCAGCCTACCCGATCACGGGCCGCTGAGAGGTGTTCGGGAAGGGAATATGCAGCAGACGCTGACGATCCAGCCTTCCGGACCTGTTGCCGGGTCGGTTCAACCTCCTGGCTCGAAGAGCATCACCAACCGTGCGTTGATCTGTGCAGCTCTAGCGCAGGGCGTTTCGCGATTGCAGGGAGCGCTGGTCAGCGAAGACACGCAGGTGATGGTCGACTCGTTGCAACGGCTGGGTCTGAACATCCCTGAGTTCAACTCTGAGATGGTGCGGATCGACGGTTGGGGCGGTCCACCGCCGCCGGGTGACGCGGATTTGTTTGCGGCCAACAGCGGAACGACCATTCGGTTTCTGACCGCGGTGCTGGCCGGCAGCCGCGGTCGGTTTCGTCTGGACGGCGTGTCTCGCATGCGCCAACGGCCAATCGGAGATTTGCTGAACGCCCTCAACCAGCTGGGCGCAAAAGTCCGTAGCGAAGCCGGCAACGAGTGTCCCCCGGTGCTGATTGAGGCAAATGGTCTGCCGGGCGGACGCACTGTCGTGCGGGGTGACGTTTCTAGCCAGTTTCTCAGCGGGTTGTTAATCGCAGCGCCGTTGGCGTCGAGCGAGGTTGAAGTCGAACTGCAGGGGGCGCTTGTCTCAGAACCGTATGTGGCGCTAACTCGGGCAGTGATGCAGCAGTTTGGTGTCACGGTCGGTCATGCAGGAAGGTCCTTTCGCATTCAGTCAGGCCAAATCTATCAGCCGCGCGACTACGAGATCGAACCGGATGCTTCGGCGGCAAGCTACTTCTGGGGTGCAGCGGCGGTGACGGGTGGCACCGTCACCGTGCGAGGGCTCAACAGGGATGCCCTCCAAGGCGACGTGAAGTTTTGCGACTGTTTGCAGCGCATGGGTTGCGAAGTGGTCGATACAAGTGATGGAGTTTCAGTGACGGGAAGGCCGTTAAAAGGGATTGACGTAGACATGGCCGATATCAGCGATACGGCGCAGACGTTGGCGGCCGTGGCACTTTTCGCCGAGGGGCCGACGAGAATCCGTGGCGTCGCGCACATCCGGCACAAGGAAACCGATCGCATCGGGGACCTCAGTCGCGAGCTGCGCAAGCTAGGTGCGCGGGTGGACGAAGCCCCCGATGGTCTCACGATTCAGCCTGAGTCGTTGCGGGCTGCCACAGTCGATACCTACGACGATCACCGCATGGCCATGAGTCTGGCTTTAGCCGGGTTGCGGATCCCTGGTGTCGTGATCAAGGATCCTCACTGCACTCGCAAGACCTATCCGGACTACTTCGATGACTTAGCCAGCATCCGAAGTTAAGCGGAGATGAGCCTGCGGCCGCGGGGCTGATCAGCCAGCGGGCGGCACGTTGTCACTCGGGATAGCCCAGCGGACTCACTGGGGCTCCGCATTGCGGGCATGTCGCAGCTCGCTGAGAGATGGCATGTCCGCAATCGGGGCATGGTTTCAGGTTGGGGTTGCGATGATGCGGCGTCGAACGGCGTCCTAGGAATAGCATCACGAGAATACCCAGCGGCACGAGCATCAGCCCGAAGATGATTATGACGACAATCAGCTCTTGGACACCTATTCCTGCCATGGCAATCTCGCTTCTTTAGCTGTTGGTGTTGCGACTTCGGCAAATCGTTTCATGCGATTTGGTGATCAGATACAATACGACTTGGTGCATGATTGTTGTCTCTACTATCTGTCAGCGGGTCTTTTCAACGGTGAGCCGCAAAATCCCTGTTGCCATTGCTTGCATCCCGCCGTCTCGATTCGGGCACCGCTGGCTGGCTGCCGCATTGTGTTGCGCGGTAAGTGTATCTTACCCGGCTGTCGGCCGCAGTGACGACCGGGCCCAGGTCGAATTCTTCGAGAAGAGCATCCGGCCAGTCCTGATTCAGTCGTGCTACGAATGCCACTCTGGTCTTACCGCAGAACCTCGGGGCGATCTGCGCCTTGACAGTCGGGAGGCAGTTCGCCGAGGTGGCGAGAGTGGTCCGGTGTTGGTGCCCGGGAGGCCGGAAGAGAGCCTACTGATTAGTGCTTTGCGGCACGAATCACTGCAGATGCCACCGGACGACCCACTATCTGGCGAGGTGATCGCCGATTTTGTGCGCTGGATTCAACTCGGTGCGCCCGATCCTCGCGACCAACCAGATTCCACAATCGCCACCAGTTCGTGGACACAGGTTCTCCAGTCCCGGCGTGATTGGTGGAGCCTACAACCCGTCGTCGAGCCCGTGCTCCCAGAGACGCCTAGTGACTGGGGCAGAGTGAACGCGGACCGTTTCATTCTCGCTCAGTTGCAGGCCAGCGACTTGTGGCCCGCCGAGTCTGCCACACCACAGCAGCTGATCCGCCGCCTGACGCTGGTGCTTACCGGGTTACCACCGACGCCCGACGAAGTCGCCCAGTACCTGCGCGCAGACCGGCGGGATGCTGATGCCGCATACGAGCTGCTTGTCGACCGCCTGCTTGGCTCACCTCGCTTTGGGGAGCGTTGGGCTCGGCATTGGATGGATGTCGTGCGCTACACGGAAACACACGGCAACGAATGGAACTACGAAGTCCACCATGCCTGGCGCTATCGTGACTATCTGATTCGCGCGCTCAATGTAGACGTACCTTACGATCGGCTTGTACAGGAGCACATCGCAGGAGACTTACTGGAATTCCCGCGCTGGGATCAGGATGAGGGCATTAACGAATCGGTGATTGGAACTTCGTTTTATCGATTCGGTGAAGTCAATCACGACGACTGTGTGACCTTGACATCACTTGGTTACGACATCCTCGATAATCAGATCGACACCCTTGCCAAGGCATTTCAGGCCACCACGATCGCCTGTGCACGATGCCATCACCACAAAATCGATGCGGTCTCCATGCAGGACTACTACGCACTGTTGGGGGTCCTCAAGAGCGCGCGATTGACCGCTCACACGATCGACGCCGCAACCGTTAATGCTGAGCCTATGGAGCGGCTGCGCCAACTGAAGGCGCGTATTAAGCACGAAGTCGTCCGGCACTGGGGATCGCAAGCCGGCGTTCTGGCCCGCTACTTGCTAGCTGCTGACGCCGAAATACGCCAGTCTGCAGCCGCTCTCGAGTTGGCGCAGGGTCTGGATCACGCGCGCCTCGCCGCCTGGGCGGCGGCATTGAAGGTTCGGGACGTCGACGTCGCGCACCCCCTCTGGGCTTGGCAACAATTCGGTGGCAACGAAGAGTGGGACGATCTAAAGCAGACGTTCTTCGCCGCGCGCCGCGAGCAGCTCGCGTTCAATCGCGACCAGTTCGTGTTACTGGCCGACTTCAGCACGTCCGACGTACGGGATTGGAGGGCGACGGGCCAGGGGCTTCGCGAAGGGAACTCACCGAGCGGCGAGTTTACCGTCGCGCATGAAGGTGACAACGCGATCGCCTCGCTGCTGCCGGCCGGTCGTTTTACACACTTGTTGTCCCAGAAGCTGAACGGCACACTGCGTTCGCCTGTGCTGCCTGCCGGCAGCAAACAGGTCAGTGCTTTGGTTATTGGTGACAAGACGAGTGCAATCCGGCTAGTTTCCAACAACTGCCAGTTGAACTACGCGAATTATCGCGCCCTGACGTCATCGCAACCGACCTGGGTGACCTTTCGGGTCCCGGCTGACTCCCAGACACTCAACACGTTCGCCGAACTTGTTACCAAGTTCGACAATCCGAAGTTCCCCGATCAGTTAGGGACGCTCGGAGGCGACCGGAGCAACGACCGTGTCCCATGGTCCGTAGCGGCCGCGGATCCAAGGTCGTATTTCGGAGTCATGCAGGTTGTGCTCCACGAAGGCGCGCCCCCGCCCCAAACGGACTTGTCCTCAGCGGCGCGGTTGTTCGATTACGCTGACGCAGTTCGGTCGAAGGCCGATCTTGCCGAGCGATATACGGACGTCGTCCGCAGGGCTGTCAACGCCTGGGCGGCTGGGAAGACCAGCGACGAGGACGTTTATTGGTTGGCCTGGGTTGTTCAACATGAGTTGCTCGATCATTCGCTGAGTCTATCGCCGCGCCTTTCCGAGCTCGTCCGAGAATACCGTTCCATCGAGGCGCATGAAATCCAGCAGCCCCGGCTTGCCGCCGGCGTGGCAGACTTCGGCGACGGCAGGGATCACCCGTTGTTTGAACGAGGGGATCATACCCGGCCCGGCGACACCGTCCCGCGCCGTTATCTCGAGGTGCTCGCGGACGGGCAGCGCTTTGCTACGGGCGGCAGCGGCCGCTTGCAGTTGGCCGAGACGATCGCTTCCTCCCAGAATCCCCTCACGGGGCGGGTGATGGTTAATCGAGTTTGGCACTATATGTTCGGCAAGGG
The DNA here is from genome assembly GCA_965223305.1 of Pirellulaceae bacterium. Lineage (GTDB taxonomy): Bacteria > Planctomycetota > Planctomycetia > Pirellulales > Pirellulaceae > CBDCWT01. The sequence continues at coordinate 112,113 of CBDCWT010000047.1, forward strand.
CATCGTTGGCACGGTCGATGATTTTGGCAGGGTCGGCGAATTGCCCTCGCATCCGGCGTTGTTGGATTACTTGACGGCGAGATTCACCAAACGAGTCGAGCGTGGAGGAATGGGTTGGTCGATCAAGCAACTCGTTCGCGAGATTGCCCTTTCCGCGACGTTTCGCATGTCCAGCCGCCCGGTCGCCGACGCGCTGTCGATCGATCCGCAGAATCGCATGCTGCACCACTACCCAGCACGGCGGATGGAGGCGGAGGTGATTCGCGACAGTATCCTAGCAATTTGTGGCCGACTTGATGGCCGGATGTATGGGATGAGCGTCCAACCGTACCGTGACAAAACCAACGAGTACCGTCGTCTCTTTGCAGGGCCGCTGGATGGAGACGGTCGCCGCAGCATCTACATCAAAGTTAATCTCATGGAGGGGCCCAGGTTTCTCGGCGCCTTTAACGTTCCCGGCGGCAAGATCACTCAGGGACGGAGGGACGTGACGAATCTACCGACACAAGCCCTGACGATGCTAAACGACCCCTTCGTACGGCAGCAGTCGGAGGTTTGGGCCAGCGAGTTGATCGACGCCAAACAGGAATCGGTGCCGCGGCGGCTGGAAGCGATGTTCCAGAGTGCCTTAGGCCGGGCGCCTGCTCGGTTGGAGCTCGACCAGTTTCGATCTCTGGTCGATAGTCTAGCTCAGCTTCACGGAGTTTCCGACGTTGAGTTGATGTCGCACCGCGCGATTTGGGTCGACGTCGCGCACGTGTTTTTCAACTTGAAAGAGTTTATTTATGTTCCCTAACCAAGCACGCCCGGCAGCGTCGTGACCATGCACTCCTTTGGCAACCATTGCCCCGGCCGCTCTCCCTGGTCGTTGAACCGCCGCGAGATGTTGGCAACTTCCGCGAACGGCTTCGGTATGCTTGCGCTCTCGGCGCTGATGTGCGATCGGGGCTGGGCCGCGCCAACCGGGAGGCATTTTCCGGCCAAAGCAAAGAACGTCATCTTTTGCTTTCTTGACGGAGGGGTCTCACACGTCGATTCGTTTGACCCGAAGCCAAAGCTCGATCAACTCGACGACCAGCCGGCTGGCAAGATCGACAATCCCACGGCCAACCTGAATCGTCGCTGGCTCAAGTCGCCCTGGAGATTCCGCCAGCATGGTCAGTCCGGTATTCCCGTGAGCGAGTTGTTTCCACGCATTGCATCTTGTGTCGACGACATTGCCGTGATCCGTTCGATGCAAGCCGATCTACCGCTTCACTCGACCGGTGTGCTCTTTCTGCATACGGGCTTGAATTCAGCAGGGCGGCCTAGCCTCGGGTCGTGGATCAACTACGGCTTGGGCACTGAGAACGAGAACCTGCCGGGATTCGTGGTGTTGAGTTTCGGTGTCGTTCCCTGTGGCGGACTAGAAAACTACTCGAATGGATTCCTGCCAGCGGTCTACCAGGCCACGATGCTCAACGCTGACGGTATCCCATTGGAGAACATCCACCCGAGCGACGGGGACAACCGCATTCAAAGGGCGAAACTAGACATTCTCAAGCGGCAGGATGCGCTGTTCTCGCAATCGCTTGGAGGCAACGACGCTGTCGAGTCCGCGATCCGAAATTACGAACTGGCCTATCGTATGCAGTCGGTCGTACCCGATGTTCTCGATCTTAGTAAGGAGACCAAGTGGACGAGGCAACTGTATGGCATTGACTCCCGAATCGACTCACAGCGGCTGTATGGCATCCAGTGCCTGCGGGCCCGGAGGCTGGTCGAGTCCGGGGTCCGCTTCGTCGAGATTACCTGTCCGCCGGGCGCATCGAACGGCGCTTGGGATCAGCACAATTCGTTGCGAGAGATGCATGCCAAGAATGCGCTCGACACAGATCAGGCGATTGCCGGTCTCATCCAGGATCTCAAGGCTCGGGGCCTGTTCGACGAGACGCTGATCGTCTGGGCGGGTGAGTTTGGTCGCACCCCGCACGCCGCTAGCCGCGATGGGCGAGACCACCATCCAGAGGGGTTCAGCGTCTGGCTCGCCGGCGGGGGTGTCAAAGGTGGAGCCATCTACGGTGCGACCGATGAACTAGGCATGTTTGCGGTCGACAACATCTGCACCATTCACGACCTGCATGCGACGATCCTGCACCTGCTAGGCCTGGACCACCAACGGCTCACCTATCGCCACGGAGGCCGCGACTTTCGTCTCACAGACGTCCACGGGAACGTCGTTCGAGAGATTCTGGCCTGAGGGGCCCTGCACATGTAACCCTTAACACGCTGCACAACAGCAAGTTGCGGACTTCTGTTCCCTCCTCCCCTTGCCTCGCGCAGCGAGTGTAGCAGGCTGAGAGGGCAGGGAGGAAGGTTTTTGCCGGGTGACTCCTAACGAGGTCGCACACGCAGCGTATCCGCTGACGCTAGAAGCTCATCCGCGCGGGTCAGCAACTCAGCAGATGTTGCCAATGGGTCTGGGGCCAGCGCGGGGTCCGACGCCTCAAACTTGCCGTTGCAATGTTGGCAGGCGACGACTCGTCCTAAATATTCCAGACGAACTTGAAGCCGCCGACCGCAGGTTGGACACTCCTGGACGAAATACGTGGCTCTTGACATAACGGTTTCTCCTGCCACCGTGTGCCACAAAAGACGTGAATCGGCCCCACATGATAGGAAATCAGCCCTGAAAATACAAGAAAGCAATCCGCTTCGCAAAAACACCATATCTGCCAGAGTTGTACTGTATATTTTGAATTGGAGAGGAGATCGGATCAGATCCGATAACAAAGGAGACATGCTTCGTGCCGCGTTGTCAGGTGTAAGTGATGTTGAAAACAATGGTTAGGCGCAGCACGGCGAACTTTTGTTCACTCAGACAGGGGGGGGAGAGACTCGTGAAACCGCGGCTATTCGGGTCCGTTGGGGCCACAGAGGTCTGCCGGTCAAACCGCAACGCTTATTCCGGCAACCCGATTGTAGTGCTGGCGAAAGGCGTCGCCCGTACGAGGCGGGGCGCGGGTCCGTTCTGCCTGGTCGGCTGGGTGCTGTTTTTGCTGCCAGCCACGGTGCAGGCGGGGGAGGGTCCTGATTCACCTCTACCAGCGTTCCAGCACGTCGAGGGCATGATTCGGGCTCATTTCGAGGAGGCAAAGCTCGGGCCTACCGGCTTGGTCACACGAGAGGACGTTCAAGCGTTGATCACCAAACTCGGCAAGGCGGGCTGGCAGGTGGAGGATCAGCAGGAGATTCTGTCGCGGACGCTGCCGGAGAGTCATGTGTTGGTGAAGACTTTGCGGAACAAGCGGGGCCAGAGGTTCACTAAGAAGGCCTCGAAGTACAAGCTTCTCTATGACCGATTGGAACGGATTTCCGATGTGCCAGGAGGCAAAAAGCTGTTGCGGGACCTCATGAAATTGCCGGATGCGCACCGCTATGCCCGGCCTCGGGCGTCCCGTGGAGTCCCGGATCTCGTATCTTTGCTGCCCAAGACCGGTGATGGAAAGAAACGCCGGGTGAAGGACTATCACCAGCCGACAGGCAACCTCTACACCCAAGAAGATGTGCTGGCCCGTCTCAAGGAGAGCTACGACCGCGCCTCAAGATGAGCTGCGTCAATCAACACGTTTTTCGACGCGCCGAATCGTCTCGATGACGATTGGTTCGATCGGCAGATTCTGGAAGTCGCCTTGGTTGTGAACCGCGACCTCAGCCATTTTCTCCAGCACATCGAGCCCTTCGACCACTTCTCCGAAGACACAGTACCCGTAGCCGGCATCGCCGGCATCGGGGTCATGGTCGAGTAGGTCGTTGTCGTCGAGATTGAAGAAGAACTGCGAGGTGGCGCTGTCGATGTAATCTTCTTGTCGCGACATCGCAATCGTCCCGCGCTTGTTCTTGATGCCGTTGTGAGCTTCATTGCGGATCGGTGTCCGCGTTTCTTTTGGCTTTAGGTCTTGCGTATAGCCCCCTCCAATGATGATGAAGCCGCTTTCCACGTAATGGAAGATCGTCTTTGAGTAGAAACCACGTTTGACGTAGCTCCCCAAGAAATTGTCGACCGTTTCCGGTGCATTTTCGGCATCCAGACGGACTCGTAGGTTGCCCAGCGAAGTTTGGATGATGACCTCTGGATGAGGATTTTGACGGGGCGGGAGTGCGGGCAGGATGGTTGGGTTCTCGATGATGGCGTCAGGGTCGGCCAGACCTTCTAGGGAGCTATTGGGGGTCGAGGGCGTGATGCTAGCTGTAGGCAGTGATCCGTCCTTCGAACCGCAACCGCAGACCGGCACGATCCACAGGAGAAAAACGATCGTTCGGCCACGGAGTGTTTGAAAGCAGTGCATTGGGGGGCCTCCTTGCTGTCAACAATCACCGGGTGTCCCGGTGTTTGGCGGGTGTTCCGGCGGGGACGGCTCCACGCCTTTCCGGTGCCGTGGCTGCAGTCTCGCTTGAGGAGTCGTCAATATCGACGCTCGTACCAATTCCTGCAACAGCGTTTTCGCTCTTCGATCTGCTAGAATTGGGTTGGCGCTTTACCGTTGCCTTGCCGGAAGAGTCATGCCGCTGGCCTATCGCTAGACAAAATGCACCATCGCCTATTCAACGGGGCCGTCCTTTTCTGCTGGTTGGCGTCGATGGGTTGGCTGGTCGGGACCAAGATTGCCCCATCGCTTGTCGAAGGGGATCCTCCCGACTATCTCGCTCATCTGGAGTCCGACAGCACCGACCCGGATGTTTGGCGGATCACATTGAAGGATCGTCTGATTGGGCACGCCGTCAGCCGTGTGACTCGCCAGGCGGATGGGCGGGCGGAGATGCGCACGGTCGTTCATTGCGACGAATTGCCCCTAGGCGCACTCACGCGCCAGCTGCTGGGGGTCATGGCCGGTTTGATCCAACCGCTGTTTGGCACTGGAGGCGACACACCAGTCGAGTTGCTGGTGGCCACCCAAGTGCTGTTTGATACCGACGCACGGCCTGCCTGGATCTCCACGACCGTCGATGTCGGGGAGATGCGAGCGTTGATTCGCATCGAGGGCACCATCGACGCCAATGGCAAACTGGTGATGGAGGTGTTGTTGGACAGCGGCGGCGGGGCGACGCCGTTGCGTCAGACGATTGAGTTGCCGCCCAACATGACCTTGAGTAGTACGCTGGCCCGCAATCGCCAGCTCAGCGAGCTGGAGGTGGGTCAGCGCTGGACCGTGCCGGTCTATCGCGGATTTCCTCCGAATCAGCCGATGCAGGTTCTCCACGCTTCGGTGGACCGGCGCGAAGTCTTGATTTGGGAAGGCGAAGACGTGGAGACATTGGTAGTCGTCTACCGCCCCGATCCCGGTTCCCATATTCAGGCGACGCGCGAACCGAGTGGCAGGGAGTGGGTACGGATGGATGGACTGATCGTGCGGCAGGAGGTGCTGTTCGCGGGCATCAAGCTCATTTTTGAGCGGATCGAGGACTCTGCCGGCAGCAGTCACACGGCCTGGCTCGACTCGCCAGAGAACGCACGGCTTTGGCGGCCCCTCACTCGGCTCGATAGCGGAAACGGCGGTGATTGAGTTAGCAGATGATTGAGATAGAACAGGTCACGCGGAAGTACGGTTCCAAGGTTGCGGTATCGGAATTGGACTTGGACATTCCCCAGGGCGAGCTGTTTGCTTTCCTGGGACCGAACGGTGCGGGAAAAACGACGACCATCAAAATGACGGTGGGCCTGTTGCAGCCAACTCGCGGCTCGATTCGCATTTGTGGTTTCGACGTCGTGCGGGAGTCGCGCCAGGTCAATCTGCGGACGGGTTATGTACCCGACGAGCCTTATCTATATGACAAGCTCTCGGGGCGAGAATTCTTGCAGTTCGTGGGCGAAATCTACGGCTTGGGTCCACAACAACTCAGTGATCGTATCCAGGAACAGGTCGAGCGATTCACACTTTCGGACTTCGTGGACCAGTTGGCTGAGAACTATTCGCACGGTATGAAGCAGCGGCTGGTGTTTGCTGCCGCGTTGTTACACGAACCGGAAGTGTTGATCGTGGACGAGCCGATGGTTGGTCTGGATCCGCGTAGCATGCGGTTAGTAAAGGACCTGCTTCAGGAGCGAGCTCGGCAAGGGACGACAGTACTGATGTCGACTCATACGTTGGCGGTTGCCGAGGAGATTGCCGACCGCATCGGGGTTATCAGCAGCGGAGAGTTGATTTTCTTAGGAACGGTCGGTCAGCTCCGCGAACAGTTAGCCAGCGACGAGTCACTGGAACAACTTTTTCTGGCGCTAACGGAAGACAATATGACGCCTAGCAGCGAAGTTGATTTCGGAACAAGTTCGAGCTGATGACCGGTCCTGAATACTCAACACTTGCGAAGCATCTCCTGGCACCGGCTGCTGAATCGGCTGCGTTTCTGCGCATGCGTTGGGGGATTCTCAGGACTATCGTACGGCAGGCGATTCAAACCTCGCGGGTACAGGCGATTTCCATCGGTTTCTCCTGCACGCTGTTATGGTGCGGTTTGTTCTTTCTGTTCCTCGAAGGATTCCTGTTTGTCCAAACCGAGTTGATTCATCCCGGTATCCGCACGCAGCTGATCCACGCCGTGTTCAATGTCTTCTTCCTGGCACTCACGGCGATGCTCTTCTTTTCTTCCGCAATCATCACCTACGGCACGATGTACCGAGGAGAAGAAGTAGAGTTCCTGCTCACTCATCCGGTAAGCAGCGAGCGTGTGGCCGTGCACAAGTTCCAAGAGACGCTGTTTTTCAGCTGTTGGGGGTTCGTGTTGCTTGGCAGCCCCATGCTGCTGGCCTACGGCCTGGTTGCCGACTCGCCATGGTATTACTTCGTCCTACTGCTGCCTTTTGTCGTTAGCTTTGTCTTCATACCCGCTGGGCTCGGAGCGATCGTCTGCCTGCTGGTCGTTCGCCTGCTGCCTGCTGTGCGGATGTACGTCTTGATTATCTTGGCGGGTCTGACGGTTGTGGCCGGTGGCGCCTTCGGATGGCGCGTGCTGGCCTACGAGAACCACGACGTCATGTCCATGACTTGGTTTCAAGACGTGTTAGCTCGGCTGGAGTTCTCCGAGCAGCGGTTGTTGCCGAGTTGGTGGTTGAGCAGCGGTTTGTTGGAGGCGGCACATCCAGTCGTCTCCCCGGAGGTGCTGCCTTCCTGGTTGGAGAGCTTGTTGTTTCTCTCGGTACTGCTTTCCAACGCTCTGTTGCTGCAGTTAGTCTTGAAGCGGGTAGCGGCGAAAACGCTCCGCCCCGGTTTCGGTAGACTAGCCGACTTATCGCGCGTCAAGCGCAGGAGGGCGTCTAGCCGCCTCGACCGCGTCGTCCTGTGGTTTCTCCGTCCGCTTCCCAGCGACGTTCGTCAGTTCTTTCTAAAAGACCTGCGGCTTTTTCGCCGCGACCCTGTGCAGTGGTCTCAGTTGGGAATCTTTGTGACCTTGCTGCTCTTCTATTTTTTCAACGTCCGACGCTTCGACTACGCTGGCAGCATGGCGCGCTGGGTATTGATCATGAGCTTCATGAATCTCGCCGTTGTGGGATTGATTCTCTCCACCTTCACCACACGCTTCATATTTCCGATGGTCAGTCTCGAAGGCAGGCGGTTTTGGGTGCTCGGCACGGCTCCCATCAATCGCGACTCCGTGTTGTGGGGCAAGTTTCTGTTTGCCTGCGCCGGTGCTTTGCCGCCCTGCGCGGGATTGGTTTTCACTAGCGACGTGGCGCTGGGTGTCTCTCAGCACTCGCCGTGGATCGTGATCGTGCACCAGGTTACCTGTTGGGTGCTCTGTGTGGGGCTGTCTGCGCTCGCAGTCGGTTTAGGGGCGCGGCTACCCAACATGCGGGAACCTTCGCCTTCCAAGATTGCGGCTGGTTTCGGCGGCACGTTGAATCTTGTGCTTAGCTCGTTCTATATCATCGCAGTTGTGCTCGCGACCGCAGTCCCCTGTGTCTTGTGGAACTTCGTCGGCTCTCCTCGCCGTGGCAACTGGTGGTTCGGCGGCGCCGTTGGTTTGGGGACCCCGGGCAGTGTGATGGTGGGGTTAGCGGTCACGATCGCACTTGGCTGCCTAGCGACGATCTTGCCGCTGCGCAGCGGTTTCCGCGCGTTCCGGCGTCTGGAGTTTTAGCCCGGATTATTCATGAAGATCGTGGCGAGAGGTTGTAAGTACGTTCGTGGCAAGGAAGGCGAGCAATTCTCCCGCAGGCGTATTGAAGCAATACGTCGAGGGAGAATTGTGAAGCATGACGAAGCCACGGATGGACTTACGACCTCGCAGCAGATCGCTCATGAATAATTCGGGTTAGGGCTACGCCTCAAAACCAAGTGAAACGCCGTGGAGGATTCTGGTAGCCGAACTCGCCAGAGTTTGGGGAGTAGCCGAATTCGCCAGAATTTGGCCGAATTGGCCGTCCGCCAAACTCTGGCGAGTTCGGCTACCTCTGAGCGTCGGCTAGGTGGTAAGCCCAGCCACCGACTCCCGTTGTTGTAGGCGGATCAGTTCCCTCGATTTACCGGCGTGAGTTTTCAATACCGTATCCAGCCGAGGTCGGACCAATAGTCGAAGATCCAGGAGTGAGACCACGGATTGAGCGCAGGATACGATGCAGAAAAGACACTGACCGCCAGCAGCACGTAGGCGATTGCGCGCCAACTTCTTCTTGACGCGATTGCGTCCGCGGCCGGAATCGTAGTCAACAACCACAGCGGAACGAACCAGAACATCCAACGAAATCCCGCCGCCACTCCCCCATAGTTGCGATCGACTAGAGGGCGGCAGACGTAGAATGCGAGGCAAACCAGCGTCGCGGCCGAAATCACAAGCGCAGCTCCGCGCAACGCCTGGTCACTGCGTTGGATCCACAAACCGATGCCAAAGACACTTAGCAGCCAGACAGGCGTCAGCGACAAGATGCCACGGTGTCCCAACGTCATGTGAAACGCGTAGATCACGCGACTGGCCTCACCGCGGTCGACCCCACGACGCCGCTCTGCGGTCCAGTAGCTGTTGTCGTATTGATACCAATTGTCCCAGGAGCAAACCTCCAAGCTGGCGGTGTTTGACCGAGGTCGCACGACCCAACGTTGCTGCTGGTCGGGGTCCCACACGACCCACGTGCTGGCGGCAGTGCCTCGTGACAGGGTTGCTGACGGAGAAAGCTGCGCGGGAAAGTTCTTCCTGAGCTCCGGTGATAGAGTCGCCGCATCGGGGAGGTCGGGTGGGATTACGATGTCCGCGGGCAATACGGCGAGCACCGCTCCTTCACTTCGATGAGCGTAGGGCGGGCGCCACGATCGGTGCGCCGCATAGTTGGTCGCGAAGAAAGCGGCCGCCACCAAGGCTGCTGCCGGTACAAACCCAAGCAGCGTTTGACGAGGCAATTGCCAGGTGAGCACGCCGGCCAACAGAGTAAACAGGGACAGGGCAGGCAATTCGTTTGCCGCAGCGAAGGCAGCGCACCCGCCGGCGACTGCCAAATAGCGCAACTCGCGGCGACCATCCCGGAGCACTCGGAGCGTTGCATAGGCAGCCACCAGGATCGCTACGGCTGCTGGAAGATGGTTGTTTAGTGTCACGGCGAACGATGTCAGAAAAGTGCCGAATGTCGCAGTGGCCATAACAAACATCCGCCCCCAATCGGTGGCTCCCAGCCGCTCGATCAGGATGGCCAGCAACACAAAGTACAGGAGTAGTGGTAAGACGTTCGTCGTGAGCAACAAGAACCGCACCACATAGAACGGCCGCTCGGACAAAGTTGCCCCGACAGAGTGCTTCAACAGCCAGTACTTCGCCGCGACCATGGTTGCCAGCAGTGGGGGTTTGCTGGAATAGGAGTGCTCTCGTCCATCGGCTCCACGGTGACGTACCATGTCGATCGTGTGCCACTCTTTGTCTCTTTGCCCGTCCTCGCGAACGATAACGTCATCGATCTGGTAGGTGCCTAGGTCCACGAGGGAACGGACTGTGCACCAGCGGCTGCGGTCGTTGGCACTTAACATAGGCGTGCCGCCGGGACGCGACCTAACTGCCATGATGTGACCGCTCATTGTGGCGACCGATAGAGCAATCAGGAGACAGTAGACCGAGCGGCGGAGGTTGGCTTGCGGATCGAGCGCAGTCATGAATCCGACGACTCCTCCACAGCTGAGTTGCTCTGCTCTCCCGTACGCTCGGCAATCGAGTAGGGGGCGACGTCGCGGCCATAGAATGCCGTGATCATCTCGGCTAAAAAGCCGATGGACAGCAGCTGAGCACCCAGCAGCATCGCCACAATCGAATAATAAAAGACGGCTCGCTGATGAAGATGCCAGTCGTTGGCCGGGCCCTCGTCCAGCCGCGTGAAAATCCAACCTGCTGTCAGAATTCCCAATCCGATCCCACCCAAGGAGAAGCCCAGCAGTCCCAGTGTGCCGAGCAAGTGCTGGGGGCGCTGACCGAAGCCGGTCAGGAAGTAGACGGTCAGCAAGTCGAGAAATCCTTTCACGATCCGCCCGGCACCGTATTTCGAGTGGCCGAATTCCCGAGGTCGATGTTGTACGACGACTTCTCCCACTTTCCAACCACGTGCTGCTGCCAACACCGGCACAAACCGATGCATCTCGCCGTACAGATGAACCTCCTCAAAGACCTCGCGACGATAGCATTTGAAGCCACAGTTGTGGTCGTGTAGTCTGACGCCCGTCAGCAGGGCGACAAGCCCATTGAAAATACGCGACGGAATTACCTTGTGCCATGGATCGTGACGCACTTTCTTCCATCCGCTGACGACGTCAAATCCTTGGGAAATCTCCGCCAGAAAACGCGGAATCTCACGAGGGTCATCCTGTAGGTCCGCGTCCAGTGTGAGGATCAAGTCGCCGCGCGCGGCGGTGAATCCGGCGCTCAGCGCCGCTGCCTTGCCAAAGTTGCGACGGAAGCGAATACCGCGAACACGGTCGTCTCGTTCTGCGATCTGTTCGACGACCTGCCAGGAGTCGTCGCCGGAGCCATCGTCGACGAGAATGACCTCAAGTTCGTAGCTGTTTTCCGCTGCGACTGCAGTCAACTCGGTATGCAGCTTCACGAGGCTTTCCGACTCGTTGTACACCGGGACCACGATCGAGAGCATGTAAGAAGTTCCTTTTGGGCTTCCAGCCTTTGCCGCCTCGGTCGGCTGCCTTGGTGCACAGCATCGTAGATGCAGTGGCCGCTGCCGGCTGAAACTCGTTCACCAGCGACCACTCTCAGGTCACTCCCCAATCATGGTATCCTACTATGCATCTTTCCCCAACGCTTCGTTCCCGCACCGTGGCTTCGGACAAGCCAGAATCAGGTGGCCGGCCGTCGCGCAAGGTGGCTGCCAGGCGTTAGCGATGTCGAGCTTAACAGAAAAGATGAGCGGTGCCGCACGAGAGGCTCAGGTCTTCTCGCGCAAACATCTCGTGCTAGAGCTCGATTACTCAGCCGAGAGTATCGCTGAGATCGAGCGTTCGGTGGACACACTGGACTTCGCGATTGCGGGAGGAGCGTCTCCGGAGAATGTCGACATGATCACTTCGCTCTGGGGAGCTTACCTCGGTGAGGTCATTCGGCAGAAGATCGGTGGCGATTGGGTGCTGGACGAAAATGGTGATCCCTGTCTCCGCTGCGAGAGGTCAACTGTCTCTCCGCATGAACAGGTACGACAGCGGCTGACACACGGTACCGACTACGACCTGCTGGGTTACTTTGAGCGTATGACAGAGACCTCTTGAGCTGGAGGGAACGCGTTATGCGAGTTTGCCGATTCCGTCGCAATCAGAGTATTGAGTTGGGCTACTATTGCGAGCAGCGCGTCGTGCCGTTTCAAGATGCGTTCGCTGCCTATGCTGCCGCGACGGGCAGTTCGATCGAGCCGCCGACCCATCCCGACTTATTGGCGTATCTTCCGCCCCTGGGGCCGGCAGCCCGCGATGCCAGGAACGTGGGCGACTGGCTGGAGCACAACCTGCAACATCTATCGACTGAGCAGGCTCCAGCTTGGGCCGATGTCGAGTTGCTGGTGCCGGTACCGCGCCCAAACAAGTTGTTTCTGTTGGCCGGTAACTACGCCCAGCACATCGAGGAAGGCGGAGGGGTCGCGGCCGAGCGTTCGGAGACTTTTCCCTATGTGTTCATGAAACCGCCAACCACGACCTTGACCGACCCGAACAAGTCGATCCGCATCCCCGCCGTGTCGCCGGATCACATTGACTGGGAGCTAGAACTAGCGGTCGTTATTGGCCGGCACGCGCGACGCGTCCCAGCGTCCGAGGCGCTGAGCTATGTCGCAGGTTACACGATTATCAACGATATTTCCGACCGCCGCTTCCGTCCCAATCCGGCTCGTCAAGAGAGACCTCGCGACGCGTTTTTCGATTGGCTGCACGGCAAATGGCACGATAGTTTTTGCCCCTGCGGCCCCTGCGTCGCCGCACCCGACAGCGTGCCGGATCCGCAGAGCCTCGAACTTCAGCTTGCGGTCAATCAACAGGTAAGGCAAACTGGCGCGACTTCCCAGCAGATCTTTCCGGTCGCCAGTGTGATCGAGTTCATTTCCGACATCGTCACGCTAGAACCCGGTGACATCATCTCGACCGGGACACCCGCGGGTGTCGGGAACTCATCCGGCACCTACCTGGCACCAGGGGACCGAATCGAGGCTTCGATCAGTTGTATCGGTACTTTGGTGACCTTGGTCGCGGCTGAGGGATAACAGTCACAGTGGCGGAAGGTGGGTGGGGGCAGGGACCATCCGACCGCGAGCGACGGGTAGCGGGTGCGAATCGACGTAGACTACGAGATTGCCGGCCACGTGCAGGCGGACAAATCCTGCTAACGGCTGGCTCTCTGACAATGCGATGGAATGCCATTTGAATAGCGGGAGAAGCGAGTGATGCGAATCGGAGTGTTTTGCAGCGGTGGTGACGCCCCTGGGATGAACGCGTGCGTACGTGCCGTCGTCCGAGCAGCCTTGTCAGAAGGTCATGAAGTGGTTGGAATTCGACGAGGATACCAAGGACTGCTGGAGGAAGACTTCTGGCAAAGCCACGCAGGGGCGCAGCGGATCAGCCTCCGTGATGTTTCGGGCTGGGTGCAGCGGGGCGGCGCGATGTTGCGCAGCAGCCGTAGCGACGAGTTTAGGACCGAAGTTGGACAACAGCGAGCCGCCGAGGTCCTCACCAAACACCGAATCAACGCACTCATCCCGATTGGTGGCGACGGGACGTTCCATGGCGCGGTCGCGCTGGCTCGCTATTGGGACGGGTTGATCGTGGGATGCCCGGGCACCATTGATAACGACCTGATCGGCTCCGATTTCACCATCGGCTTCGCCACCGCTGTCCAGACAGCAGTCGAAGCCGTTGACAAAATTCGCGATACGGCGGAGAGCCATGAGCGGATGTTTTTGATCGAAGTCATGGGGCGGCACAGCGGATTCATCGCCGTTCATACTGCTCTCGGCTGCGGTGCCGAGGCAGTCTGCATTCCGGAAACAACCACGGAGATCGAGGCGATCTTGCGCCGGCTGGCGGTCCTGAAGAAAAGAGGTAAGGGCTCCGTCATGATGATCGTGGCTGAAGGAGACGAGGAAGGGAGCGCCGACGTCCTTAACCAACGACTGCAAGCTGCGGGGTGTCCGTTTCCCAGTCGTGTTGTGATCTTGGGCCACCTCCAACGTGGTGGTCGGCCGTCGCCGCAGGACCGCATCCTTGCCAGCCAGCTCGGCGCCTTCGCCGTCCAGTCGATTCTCGAAGGAAAAACCGGTGCGATGGCGGGCCGTCTGGGCCACGAGCTCGTGCTCACGCCATTCGAAGAGACTTACGCCGAGCACAAGCCGATCCCCTCAAATCTACTCCAACTGTTGGATGTACTGGCAAGCTGATTCGCAGGATTGACTTGACGTCGTCAACAACCTCAGACACAATCTCGGGTCGTGCGGCAGTCTCTACCGATATTACCTATGTCACCTAGATTTACACATGTGTAGCTTGGCAAGGCGGATCGTCCAAACCAGCTGGCCGCTGGCCATGCTGCTGGTGGTGCTGTTAGCCCCGTCGGCTGCGGCCCGCGACATTTTTGTGGACAACGTGCGGGGCAGCGACCGAGCAGATGGTACGACGGCGGCGACCGCTTGCCGGACGATTCGGCGTGGTTTGGAGTTGGCTCAACGGGGCGACCGCATCGTCGTGGAGAACACAGGTGAGCCGTACCGTGAGAGTCTCACGCTACAGGCGGCGAAACACAGCGGTACATCCCACCGTCCGTTCGAGCTGATCGGTAACGGCGCCATTTTAGATGGTTCGTTACCGGTACCGGACGATGCATGGGGACACTACCGCGACGATCTCTATCGTTTCCGACCTGTGAAGAAGCGCCACGGTGTGCTTTACCTAAATGGCAAGCCGGCCCAGCGCCGCGACGCAACAGACAGGACGTTGCCGGCGTTAGAACCTCTGCAGTGGTGCTTGTTTCGCGGCGAGGTCTATTTTCGTACCGAGGCTAGCAAGCTTCCCCGGCACTACGACCTGAGGCACACCGTGCTTCCCGTGGGGATTACGGTTTACGAGACGCGTCACGTTGTGATTCGCGACTTGGTCGTGCAGGGGTTCCAGTTGGATGGAGTCAATGCCCACGATGGCGCGACGCAGACGTCGCTCATCGAGCTCGTCTGCCGCGGCAACGGCCGCAGTGGAATCTCTGTGGGCGGAGCCTCTCGCGTCAAGATTGTCGGCTGTCTGGTCGGTGACAATGGTGCCGCACAGGTTCGCACAGAGGGCTTCTGCAAGACAGAACTGATTCGCTGCGACTTGCTGGACAACACCGCGCCGCCACTAGTGCGATCAGGTGGCAAGGTCACGATTGAAGAGTAGAAGAGTTGTCGAGGTCAGGTGGAGGTCCGCCAGGACCAGAAGCAGAGGGCCCCGACAGCGGCCACGACGATGGTCAGCAGCCGGTAGGTCAGCGCAACCAACACCCCGACGACGTCGCCCGGCCCTCCTTTCGGTACTAGCTCATAGAGCTTCTCCATCGCGAATTCGAACGAACCCAATCCAGCTGGCGTGAACGGCAAGGCGCCCACGACGTTCGCCAGCGGAACGATGACGAAATGTTCTGACATGCCGGGTGTTGAACGGAAGAGTGAGGTCGCGATCGAGTAGGTGATCACCGGCAACAGGAAGTGAACGATCATGCTCATCCCCAAGAGTCCACACATCAACCCAAGTCTCGAGCGATACATGCGCACTGACGTGGCGACGCGCTCGAAAGTCGGGCCCACGTATGGCCAGCTCGCAAAGAACTTGGCGAGTGGTCCCGTAGTGAAGCCTGGTATCAACAGTACCAGCACGCCGGTGGTCACAGCGGCGACCGTGAGAAAGGTGAGCCGGCAGATGGCGGTCAAGGTCGGTGATGGGTTGGGAATGTCGATCAGGACGATGGCTGCGGCGGTTAAGAGCAGCAGTGCATAAACTCCGAGCAGCCGGTCCACGACAATCGTGGCCACGGCCTCGGTACGTCGGCCTGGCTGCTCGCGAGCAATGAAGATTGCTTTGAACAGATCGCCTCCCGAGCTACCGAAAGAGACGAAGTTCAACAGGTAGGTGAGGAAACCGAGGCGAAACGCGTCGCGGAGACGAAACGGCAGTTGCAGCGCCCGCACCAGCAAATACCAGCGAAAAAAGGTCAGGCAGACGATAAACGCGAGTCCTAGCAGCGCGAGGCAGAGCGTGCCCCAGTTCTTCTCGCGCTCCCACAGCTCTGCCCGCTGTTGTGGTTCGATGGCGGACAACAACCATCCGATGATCGCGAGAGGCACGACAACCCGGAGGACAACGGCCAACTTCTTCAAGAGCTGCTCCTCAACATCGTGCTGAAACTGTCATGAAGTGGGGCGACACCCGGGGCGTCGCGTCGCCGTTGACAGCTCCGGGAACGAGTGTTAGTTTGCCATAGTATCGATCGCCTTGGTCGCTGTGTAGTTCAACTGGCAGAAGATCAGCGATTTCACTAAGTTGGATGGCTATCAAGTTGCGGCCTGTCCCGAGGGGATCAGCGGGGGATTAGCTCAGTTGGGAGAGCGTCTGAATGGCATTCAGAAGGTCAGGGGTTCAAGTCCCCTATCCTCCACTACCAAGCCATTTGCGACTTGACGCAAGTGGCTTCTTCTTTTGGGCTTCCAAGCTCTGACGGTTTGCGAATAGGCCAGCGTTCATATCCTAAGACGTTGTCGGTCATGGCGACTCCTTCCTGAGCAGCCCGAAAATAAGGACATCTACCGGCTGGCCGTCTCGAAAGAAGTGGTTGCGCAGCGTTCCTTCGTGTTCGAACCCGGCCTTCGTCAGGACATGAGCTGACCTTGGATTCGTGGCAAACACACGGGCGTAGATCCGTTGGAGATGGTGGTGCTCGAAGCCGAAAGAACAGGCTCGACGAATGGATGCCGTCATGATCCCTTGTCCCCAATATGGCTTCGCCAGCCAGTAGCCAATCTCTGCCTTTTCACCTTCGGTCATGTCCATGAAGCCAATTGAGCCGATTAACTCGATGTTTGCCTTGCGAATCGCCCAGTTCACTTTGCGGTCTTGAGTGAGAGTTTCTCGGCGGACCTTGGCGAGCCATTGGTCGGCGTCGAATTCCGTGTAGGGGTACGGCAGGGACGCCGTGTGGAGTCGGAATTCGTCAGTTTCGTTGAGATGCTTCAGGTACGCAGATCGATCGTCGCCTGAGATTTGCGACAGGCTGATTTCGGCGGTCACCTGAATTGTGGGGACCGAATTACTGGAGAGGTTAGATTCGTTGTGCAGTCGTTTGCCGAGGCTCGCTCGGTCTTCTGTTTGGTACCCACTCCGCCGATAGAACTCCAACACGTCCAAATTTGTCGAACGCACTTGCAGATTGACCTTCGGGCAACCCAGTTCGGCAAGCGCCGCCTCAGCCGCATTCATCAGCCCACGACCGATGCCACATCGCCGGTGTACTGGAGACACGGCAAGGCGGTAGATCCACCCTCGGATGCCGTCGTAGCCAGCGATCACCGCTCCCACAATCTCTCCTTCCCGTTCAGCAACGAACACCAGATCGTCGTGCTGATTCATTTTTCGGCATAAGACGCCTCTTGGTTCGTTCCAAGGCTGTGACGATGGCAACGCTTCTTGCCACAAGGCGACTAGGGCGTCGGCATCACCGGACTGAAATCGACGAAAGGTGACGTTGGCCGTCATGCACTTATCTCCTCACTTGGATGACCGCCTTCTTGTACTGTTCCCAGTACAAGCCGACGCCACGCTCTTACCAACTCGGAATGTCGTTAGAAGCTGTATCGTACCGAAACAGCAGCTCGTTCTTTTGGCTGACGACTCATGACAAGCAGAAAACCAAGCCGTTCGAGTCGCCATGTAACTACCTCAGCATGGCCCAACGTAGTTTCATTTCGTTATACTCGCTGGGGCACGATCGCTCTCACCTGACACTCAGACGGACCGTTGGTTCACGTTGCTCCACACGCAGGAAGGTTCGCGCCACATGAATTCCATCGCCCTGATCCGCCGCCTCCACGAACATCGCCACTGGGCGAACGACCTGTTGTTATTGGCCGCCGAACAACTCACGGACGAGGAGCTCCGTCGCCCATTTCCGATCGGGCAAGGTTCGATCTGGCTGTCGCTGACTCATCTGTTCGCCGCGGAATATGTTTGGCTGGAAGCCCTCGTGGGCAACGAAAGTCCGCTGGCGCCCGGCGATGCACCTGGGAAGCTCCCTGGAAATCAACAAGGTGATCGGGCGATGAAGTCACTAGCGGAGTTGCGGTCGCGCTGGGCCGCACTTGACGAGCGATGGCAGGTGTATCTTGCCGACCTCAGCTCGAACTCCCTTGCCCGGGTCGTCTATAAGACGAGTTCACTCACCGGTCAGCGGGTGGGAACACAGCAGGGTGACATCCTTCTTCATGTTTGTACTCACGCCCAATACACAACAGCCCAGGTCATCAACATGTTGCGTCAGGTCGGAGTCGAGCCCCTTCCGGATCCGATGCTGATCACACTGGCCCGGCAGCAACAGTCGGCGTGAGCCTCACTTGAAGCACCTGTTGACGGCGACTTGCAGCTGCTGGGCAGGCGTTAACCCGAATTATTCATGAGCGATCTGCTGCGAGGTCGTAAGTCCATCCGTGGCTTCGTCATGCTTCACAATTCTCCCTCGACGTATTTGCTTCAATACGCCTGCGGAAGAATTGCTCGCCTTCCTTGCCACGAACGTACTTACAACCTCTCGCGACAATCTTCATGAATAATCCGGGTTAACTGTCGGCTTGCCCTTTCTACCACCTAAGAGGGGATTGATTTTCGCCGTCGTTGATGCGACAAATCGGGACAGGTGTTCCGCAACAGCGGAGTACCCAGAGCCATCGAGCAGCCTGCCCCGCTCGGTGGCTTGTTTCTTGGTCTGCCGTGCAGGGCAAGTTGCAATGTCTAGACCGGCGCCACCGCGACCTGTCTGCCGGTTCGTACCGATTCGTAGATCGCTTCCATAACCAGCATGTCGCGCAGTCCCTCTTCCCCTGCGACTTTCGACGTGCCATTGTGGCGGACCACCTGCGAGAAGTCGTCCATCTCCTTGGCAAACTGATCGATGCTCGGTTGATCGATCGGGTTGTCACCCGCGAAAGCCTCGATCCCCCCGTAGCTGAACGCTGGATCAAGCCCGAACTGACCGTTTTCGGCATAGGCGGTTGCGAAGTTGACACCTCTGAAATCGTAGGTGGTCGAGCAATTGGCGATGACACCGTGGGGGAACTCCATGCTCCACAAGATCGATTCATCGACCTCGGCGAACTTCTCAGTCTTGGTCTTGATTTCACGAGCCATCACGGAGGTCGGCTCCCCGTTGGCGAGGTAGCGACAGGCCTGTAATGCGTAGATACCGACGTCCATCAGCGCCCCGCCGCCAGCTAACTCACGCTCGAGCCGCCAGCGTTTCAGATCGCCAACAGGAAAGTCGCCGATACGAATGCCGAAACCGGCGTCGATGTACCTCAGCTTGCCGAACTTTTCTTCGCGGGCCAGCCGCATGCACTCCAGATGGTGCGGCTCGAACTGGCATCGGTATCCGATTGCCAGTTTGACGCCGGCTTCGTCGCAGGCGCGGATCATGTTGCGACACTCCTGCGAGCTGACCGACATCGGTTTCTCGCACAGCACATGTTTGCCGGCGCGCGCCGCGCGAACGGTGAATTCTTCGTGCATCGAGTTAGGCAGTACCACATAAACGACGTCGATATCAGGATTGTCCGCGATGCGGTCGAAGTTGCGGTAGTTGTAAGTGTTCTCCTCCTTGAGGGAATACTCTTGCTGCCATTTCCGCGCCTTATCTGGCGAGCCGGTGACGATCCCGGTCAATTGGCAGTGTTCCGTCTTCAGCAGCGCCGGTGCCAGCTGGTTGGTGCTGAGCCGCCCCAAGCCAACCAAGGCGTATCCTAGCCGTCGCTTCGCGGGTTGGCTGCCGGCGGAATGTGGGGCAAGTTTCGAAGCGGCAGCAAGCGTCGCGGCGGTAGACAGAAACTGGCGGCGATTAGGCATGGTCGGCTCTCCCATGGGCTCACGGATTCGATAGCTGGGCACATTGTAATCGTTGCGGGACGCCGGGGTATGGATCCCCTCGCCGCCCTTCGACTCACTGGTTTGAGGGTGGCATCGGACGTGGTGCTCATCCCCGTCAAGGAGTGCCGCTGTCGACACCCTTAACCCGAATTATTCATGAGCGATCTGCTGCGAGGTCGTAAGTCCATCCGTGGCTTCGTCATGCTTCACAATTCTCCCTCGACGTATTGCTTCAATACGCCTGCAGAAGAATCGCTCGCCTTCCTTGCCACGAACGTACTTACAACCTCTCGCGACGATCTTCATGAATAATCCGGGTTAAACTCGGGGACGACTTCGTCTATCGTTAAGCCTGATCCTGGAGTGGACTGGGCGGCCGCTGGCTGCCAGCTTCGGCTTGGCGGCGAGAGGAAAGTCCGGGCTCCGCAGGACGGGGTGGTCGGTAACGCCGACCGGCCGCGAGGCCAGGGAAAGTGCCGCAGAAAGTAGACCGCCGATGGCCCTAAAGGGCACAGGCAAGGGTGAAACGGTGCGGTAAGAGCGCACCAGCGACCGGGGTGACCCAGTCGGCTCGGCAAACCCCACCCGGAGCAAGGCCAAGCAGGGAGGATACCCACCTTACGTGGATAGCGGACCTGTCCGGTCCGCCAAACACTCCCGGGTAGGCCGCACGAGGTGCTGGGCAACCGGTACTCTAGATAAATGGCCGTCGTTGACGGCGCCACCGGCGCCGCAAAACAGAACCCGGCTTATAGGTCCACTCCAGGATCAATTCTTAATGGTGAACGCGGAGCAGCTGTGCAAATCAGTCGGATGGAACGAACTCGGTGCCGATAATCTGCAGCAGTTTCGAAATGCATAGCTGATTCATGCTCGTTCTTTTCTGATGGGCCTCCACCCTCAACGACTCATGCAGGCTCTTCGGTAGTCGCACCGTGATCACCCGAGTCGGCTCGTTGCTCTCCGTCTGGTGCTTGGAGCGTTCGCGGAGCTTGGCGATCATCTGCTGGATCTCTGTGTACTCGTCCGACTGCTCAAAGGCCACAAGATCGCTCGGATTGGGGAACATCTTGCGGACGATGCCGTCGACACCGAGCACTTCGCGAAAGAACGTGACCCAGTCGGGGCTCCTCCGGTAAGCATCGCTCGCAGCTCGGCAGGCCTGTTGACGTCGCTCTGAGATCGGGATCGGTGGCGACGCTGGCTGCGTTCCCGCCTCTAGGGCTGGTGTCGTAGGCTGCTGATAGATGTCGTTCATCGTCTTCCGGGCTCCTTCCACATATTTCGAAACAACAACGTTGGGAGCGTTGACAACACGATTGACAGAATCTGGCCTAGGAGTCAAGAGCAGCACGGATGTCATTTCAATGCTTGCACTTAGCATCGGCAGAATTTGGTGCCGAAAACAAGAGCATCCCTGCCCAACCCTTAGGCAGAGGGTCGGTTGCTCAAAAAATAGGCAGGCAAGAAAACCGCCTCTAGCAAGCCGTTTCAAAAAAATCTGAAAAAAATCCTGGCCGGCGACGAAGGGACAAGCGGGGACCTGCGGCGGCTTTGAGTCCCCCGCCGCTCGGCGGTCGTGCAGCTTGCGGCCTGCCAAACTCTGGCGAGTTCGGCTACGCTCCAAATCAGCCGCTGGGCGTTAGCCGGCGTTAGCCCACGGTTTCCTAGCGACACCGAGCTTGGCGAAGGAGCCCTGGCAAGCACCACGGCCGGCCGATAGCTGGCCATCAGAGCGAGATCGGGCTGTCAGCTCGAACCAGACCGGCGGCGCAGTGTCCTGTCTGTTGCAGCTCGGCTGTCATGCTGAAACCGTTAGCTTACGGTAAGTTAGGTGCTCGCAGCCGGCCTCATGAGTGGTTCATGGGGCGATTTTCGGCTAAAGAACCCCTGCGTTTTAGCTAGAATTGAAAGAGTAGACGAAACTCGACGAGGAGGTCGGAAGACAACGTGTACGATTTGGAACGTTCTCAAAGTGTCGCGAGCGAGGTTGCTGTTGTCGTTCGCGTACTTCTCCGTGGACATGCCGCGTCGGACAACCCGTTGGAGGAACTGCACGGGCTGGCGACTACGGCGGGAACTAATGTTGCGGCAGGTATCGTTCAGCGGAGAGACAAACCAGATTCCAAGACCTACCTAGGCAAGGGAAAGCTCGAAGAGCTCAAGCAGCTTGTCGACGGGCATCAAGCAGACGTTGTGATCTTCGACAACGACCTGAGTCCCGCCCAGACGCGGTCTTTGGAAAAGGCGCTCGGCGTGAAGGTGTTGGATCGCACGGAGTTGATCCTGGACATCTTCGCCACGCACGCGCAGACCTACGAGGCGCGGCTTGCGGTCGAGCTGGCCCAGCTGGAATACTCGCTGCCGCGGCTCAAGCGGATGTGGACTCACTTGTCGCGGCTGAGCATGGGTGTGGGCATGCGCGGACCGGGTGAAAAGCAGCTAGAAGTGGACCGTCGACTCGTCGAAAAACGAATCAACGATCTGCGGGGTGAGTTGAAGTCGATCGAGAAGAGGAGGGAACGCCAGGTCGCTTCGCGAAGTGAGCAAATGACGGTCTCGCTGATCGGCTATACCAACGCTGGCAAGAGTACGTTGATGAATGCCCTGACCGGCGCAGGAGTGAAGGCAGAAGACAAGTTGTTCGCAACACTCGACACGCGTACTCGCAGGTGGCAACTTCCCCACTGGGGGCCCGTCCTGCTCAGCGATACAGTTGGCTTTATTCGGGACCTCCCTCACCGGCTGATCGCCAGCTTCAAGGCGACTCTTGAAGAAGCGCGGCAAGCCGACTTGTTGCTGCACGTGGCCGACGCGAGCAGCCCCGCGGTGTTCGAGCAGATTAGCGCTGTCTTTCGCGTCCTGCAGGATCTCGGCATCGACGATAAAGAGTCGGTTCTCGTGTTGAACAAAGTTGACGCCGTCAACAACCCGGCGCGGATCGACGGGCTGCGAAATCGCTACCCCAATGCAATCCCGGTCAGCGCATCCAATCAGACAGGATTGGACAAATTGGCCTTTGGCGTGAGTGACGCATTGAGCAAGACCTTCTTGGATATCGATGTCGAAACGGGCGTCGACAACGGCAAGCTGATGGCCTACCTCGCTGCGCACGGTGAAGTCCTCTCGAGGCGATTCGATGATTTGACGGTTACGATCCACTGCCGTTTGCCACGTAAGAACCTGGGCCGCATCCAGGGACCGCAGACCAGTATTCGCCAGCACACCAACGGCCAGCCACTGACGGAGAACGCCTCGAGCGACCCGATGGAAGATGTGGCCTAAGTTCGGTCGTGAGACAGCCTGCTCGGCCCACAATCAGCCGGAATGCGTTAGCATCCGGTTTGTGAGCCGTGGGCTAACGCCCAGCGGCGATTTGCAGCGTAGCCGAACTCGCCAGAGTTTGGCGGACAACCTGCTCGGCTGGGTGGAGACGCCCGTTGGGGCAGTAACGGCGGCGGCAATACATTAGGTAGTTTGCGATAACTTGGGAAAGATAGCCGCCGCTGCGTATGGGCGTTTGGTGGCCGGGAACCGGGGCAGTTCGTGCCCCACCTCGTTCGTGTTGCTTGCAAGGTAGCGCGGACACTGCTATCATTCGCGCGATGCTGCTGGGCAGATGGGAGCGGCCCGATCGTTGCCGCTGACCTTCAAGACGGGTACGCGAATGCTGGTGCTTAGTCGCAAAGTTGGCGAGAGTTTTGTCATCGGCGAGAAGATTACCGTTACCGTGGTTCGGATCGCCCACAATACGGTGCGTCTGGGTGTCGAAGCGCCGCCAGGTTGCGAAGTGGTGCGGCAGGAGCTAATGGACCTGCTGTCCAAGGCTCAACCCGGTGACTCTTCGGAAGCTGAACCGGCACCTTGATCGTTGGCATACGTCGCACTCTTCGGCGTCCCAAGAGCTGCTGGGTATACCGACGTCGTCAGCTCGCACGACCGGAAAATGTCGTCCTATGCGGTGCGGGGTTCGGTGATCAACGGGTTGTCGTACTCTTGACTTGCTGACCGGCTGCCAGACGGAGGTCGAGCATCATCCCCGGTTCGGATCGCACACGTTGGCTAAAGTGATGGTGAAGGCTCTGCAGCTTTTCGGCCGCGAGCTGTTCGTTTGGCTGTTCTTTCCCAGGCGCGCTACCCCAGACGATCAGTTCGCCTTCTCCCGTCTCCAGCTGGAACAGCCCTTCCTGATCGTTGTCGGTATCTATCGAGTAGGCGCGAATCCGATACAAGCCAAACTCCTGCCACTGCTCCGCCAGCAGCGAAGCAATCCTCGCTGCCCCGGCAACTCTGGCGTCTCTCCAAGTTTCGCCCGCATCGTTGGGCCACGGTGCGAGATT
Organism: Pirellulaceae bacterium; assembly: GCA_965223305.1. Lineage (GTDB taxonomy): Bacteria > Planctomycetota > Planctomycetia > Pirellulales > Pirellulaceae > CBDCWT01. The sequence continues at coordinate 136,036 of CBDCWT010000047.1, forward strand.
CTGGCTGACCCAAATTCGCAACAAGGGAAGGGCGTCGAGTTGATTGCGCAGGTGGATCGTGGGCAGCAACACTGCATCGGCGTCGATCGGCAGAACCGACTCCCTGTTGTTTGAGGTCATGTCGGCAGGTATCTCGACCTTAGCGATCGGTTGGCGGTAGTGCAGATCCACAACCAGCGCACCTCCGGGTCGTTTTCCGACTCGGTCCACCTTCGCCACCCAAGGATGCATCTCGAAGGCACCGTAAACCTTGAGTGTCAGCTCCTCGTCGAGCAAGGATAGCTCGGCCAAGCTGCTGTCGTCATAGACCTGATTCACAATGTTGCCGCCAATCCACGTCGGTTGCGGCGTGACCTGTAGATTCTCCACGTCTACACGATGATTGAGGCGTGCCAACGCACTCCGACCCCACGTCCGCCATCCGTAGTAGACACCGGCCGCTACAGTGACCAGCAGCAAGAAACCGAGTAGCGCGTTGACTGGCAGGGCCGAGTCAGCTTGGCCGAAGTGATCCCACCAGTGTGAGCGCTCGAGCTTTTTTTTTCTCTTGCGAGTAGCCATATGAGTCCTTGCTGGGCTGCGAAGGATAGCAGACCGCTGGACTCGGCAGAATCTTGATTCTCGCCTTCGATTCAGGCACCTGGTAGCACTGCTGTGCTAGCCAGCCTACCTGACCGCTTGGCGGCGAAAGAGGGCCTCAGTCGGCCAAGTTGCCTCACCAGATTTCGACTTGCTCTTGCAGCTGGACTCCCAGCCGTTCTTGCACACCGTTCTTTAGCAGCTCGATCAATCCGATGACGTCCGCTGCGGTGGCGCCTGGGTTGGCGATGATGAAGTTGGCGTTGTGCTCGGACATGATTGCACCGCCCACTTGAGCCGCGCGCAATCCAGCATTCTCGACCAGTTCCGCCGCTGAGACGCCTCCCACATCTTTGAAGATACAACCCAGGTTCTGATTACCCTGGGGCTGGGAAGCCTTTTGTACGATCCACTGCTTCTGCATCCGCTTAGTCAGCTGCCGCGCATCGGCTGGTTCCAATTCAAATTCAGCCGAGAGGATCACTAGCTCGTCAAGGTTGCTTTGGCGGTAGGCAAACCGCAAGTCACCCTTGGTTCGCTCGAGGAGATCACCCGTTCTGGTCATGACCTGAGCGCTCTTTGTCCATTGGCCGATGTCACTTCCACCAGCATCGGCATTGCGGTGGAGTGCTCCGCCGACGCTGCCCGGGATACCGGCTAGTGCTTCCAAGCCGGCCAGACCTTCTCGTACGGCAGTCGAGATGACGTGCCCCAGTTTCGCCCCACCTCCCGCGACCACCGTAGGTGGCTGGATGGCAATCTCGCCGAAGGCAGGCGCCGACAACATCACGACCAACCCTTGGACCCCCTGATCGCGAATCAGCAAGTTCGAACCACCGCCCAACACACGCACGGCCACGCCTTCATCGTGGCACCGTCGCACCAGCTCGGCCAACTCTTCAACCGATGTGGGTTCAGCAAAGTACTCCGCCGAACCACCTAGACGAAACCACGTATAGGGTGCCAGTGGTTCGTTGTCGCGAACGATATGTTCAAACCCAGTGGTGAAGGCCATGTTTGTCTTTGCACCCCAACTGCTGTCGCGGAGGCGAGTCCGATTTGCCAACGGCCCCGCGATCATATGCCGCTCTGTAAGTGGTGTCAATGTCCTGGCAGAGCGGTCCCCGCACGGTGGGACTACGATCGCTGTTCACTCCCACGTTCGCTGTTTGCAACTCAACTACGCGTGGAGGTCGTGCAGCTATTGCGCTTCATGCAGTCCACCAAACTCTGGCGAGTTCGGCTACGCTCCAAATCAGGGCGAGTTCGGCTACGCTCCAAATCAGCCGCTGGGCGTTAGCCCACGGTTCCCCAGCGAAGCCGACGCGTAGCGTCCAGGGACGGCCCCCCCTCTCCGGCCCTTCGGGCCGACTCTCCTCAAAGGGGAGAGTGAAGAAAGACGCGATCGCGCACTAGCTCAAAAGCTGCACGACCTCTACAGGCGCAGGGTGTTGACTTTTTTCACGATTGGCCGGCTGTTATGTTCTGTGCAGACAAGAGGCACTTTTCCTAGGAGCAGCAGCCAAAATGAACGTAGAAGTTATCGCGATCGGAGACGAGCTGACGAGTGGTCAGCGACTCGACACGAACAGCCGGTGGCTCAGTCAACAGTTGAGTGACATCGGGCTGCGAGTGCTGTACCACTCGACGGTAGGCGATGACATCAACGCGAACATAGAGGTGCTCCGGAACGCCGCCCAACGGGCGGAGATCGTGGTCATTACGGGAGGACTCGGCCCCACTGCCGACGATCTGACGCGCCAGGCGATGGCTGCAGCATTCGACGCCGAGCTCGTGACGAACGCTGCTGCTCTTGAGCACATTCGCCAGCTGTTTGCCTCACGCGGGCGGGAAATGCCCGACCGCAACAAAGTTCAGGCCATGTTTCCTCGGGGCAGCGAGGTGATCGGCAATCCCCACGGTACAGCGCCGGGCATCTACCAGCGGGTGACCCGGCGTGACGGTCAGGAGGCTCATCTGTTTGCCTTGCCCGGAGTACCCGCGGAGATGCGCGAGATGTGGTTTGGAACAGTGCGCCCACGGCTGGTCGAGATGCTCGGCAGCGATCGCCGTATCATCCAACATCACTGTGTACGGTGTTTCGGCGTCGGCGAGAGCGAGTTGGAGCAGATGTTGCCGGACTTGGTGCGACGCGGCCGCAGTCCAGCGGTCGGCATCACGGTCAGTCAGGCGACGATCACTTTGCGGATCTCCGCTGAAGCCCCAAGTGAATCAGCCTGCCAAGCGCTAATCGAACCGACGCTCGATACGATTCATTCTTGCCTCGGCGAGCTGGTCTTCGGCAGCGGCGAGGATGAGCTGCAACATGCAGTAGTCCGGCTCTTGGCGGCCAACGGTCGGTCGTTGGCCACGGTCGAGGATGGATCGGGAGGGCTACTGTCTGATTGGCTGAGCGGCGCAGATGGTTCCGGCGAGGTCTTTCGCGGCGGCATCGTAGTTCACAAGCTAGACGGATGGTCACGGCTGTCGAATCAAGACACTCACGACAACGATGTCTCGCGCCTCGTCGCGGCAGGGGCTGCCCACGTCCGCAGCTCGTTTGCAGCTGATCTCGGCTTAGCCGTGGGCCCGTTTCCAACAGATGAAGCGGCAACCGACACCGTCGAACTGGCATTGGCAACCGCCGGTGGCATTCTCAGTCGCCAGGCGAGATTCACCGGACACCCAGACATCCTCAAGGCGCGGACAACTAAGCAGGCGTTGAACTTGCTGCGTCTCCACTTGCAGGATGGATGAGAACGAACCAGCACCGCGCCGCATTAGCCCGAATTATTCATGAGCGATCTACTGCGAGGTCGTAAGTCCATCCGAGGCTTCGTCATGCTTCACAATTCTCCCTCGACGTATTGCTTCAATACGCCTGCGGAAGAATTGCTCGCCTTCCTTGCCACGAACGTACTTACAACCTCTCGCGACGGTCTTCATGAATAATCCGGGTTACCACTTTGCTTCGAATCCGACGTGCCCGCCGTGAAAGCCCACCGTGCTCCGCTGGAGTGAACCGAGCCCCGTCGCCAGGCTGAAGCGGTCGAGTTGATTGGCAACGATGGGGACATCGTTGAGCCACAACCCGCTGTATCCGGCCCGAATCGCCAAGTAAGGACAGGGCTGCCAGACAAAGGTAATGTGCACCTCCCCCATTGTCGCCGTCTGGCTAAAGCTGCGGTCGAGCGTCGCAACCGGTATCCCCCCGGTGTGTTGGTCAGCATAGAGATCCACTTCGTTTTGGAAGAATCCTAACTTGAGAGTCGCGTCAATGCGCGTGGTCGCATAGGTCCACAGTTCTTTGTGCAGACCCAGCTGTGCCCCCACCAGGTCGTTGCGGATTTCTGCCCGCGCCCCGTCGCCTGGTGTCGCGACCTCATGCAGCTCGAGCGCCTCGGACAAGTGAAGCCAGCGGAACCCGACCAACGGTACGAAACCATTCCAGCAGGCGAAGCGCAAGTTGGCTTCGGCGCTGTGAAGATCGGATTGGTATTCAGCGCGGTAGGCGGTGTCGTTTCCACCGATGTTGCCGAAGAAGCGGTAGGTAACCGAGTTCAGCAGGGGAACCGTTGGGTCGACGCTGACCGTCTGCCGCGCCGTCTGATCGAAGACGCCCAGATAGATGAACTCAAGCTCCCTGCCCGATTCAAATTGTTTTGCCAACCGTGTGCGGGCACCACCATTGACATTGAACCCTAGGTGTTTGACATCCAGTACGGGAATCGAGAACCCGTTGACATCAGCGATCACCAGCGGCAGGTCTTTACCGCGCGTCCTGTTCAACCACAGAAAATCAGCAGAAGCAGTCCACCGTGTCGTGCACGTACAGCAGTCGCCACAAACTGCACCGAAAGCGCAACAGTCATTGTGCAAGTCGGCGATTCTTCCGCAGGAGGCGCAGACCGCGGCGGTCCAAGACTGTGCCACCGCGGACGAAGGCGCAGCCAGCAGCACCGCGGCCAACAACACAGCAGGCCAGCTCCGTCCCGGCACCGACCGGCTTCGACTCTCTCCCGCGTCTACCATGTGATCTCCAGTCCCAAGAATCCACCGTGGTAGGCAATCTGTCCTGTGTCGAGCGCCAACAGCCCCGTGGCGAACGACCCGTCATCGCTCTGATCGGGTGCTTTGGCCACGCTGCTGAGCCAGAGTGCTTGGTATCCCGTTCTTAGCAGCATTCGCGGGCCAAGCTGGTACATGAACGTGACCTGAAGTTCACCCGCGAACGAGGTGCGCGTGAAATCACCTAGGAGCATGCCGTTCGCAGCTTCAGCGGTCGTGCGGATGTCGTTGTAGAACACGCCGGCCTTAAACAGAGACTCGATACGCCAACGGGGCTTCTGCAAGATCAACGCCTGTCCCCCGATTTGAAAGCCGTAAAGTTCGTTGTCGGTCCCAGAAAAGAAACCAGTGTTAGTCCCCGTTTCCAAGATGTTGAACTCTTCGCTCAAGTCGAACACGCGGAATCCAACCAACGACGCCAGCCTTGGCCAAGTCCGCATGCGCAGATTCGCTTCGACACTGGTTAAGTCGGCCTTGTATTGCATGGTGTACGAACTGGCCGGTACGGCCGGGAAGGCATCGAAGAACACAAAGGTAAGTCCCGCCCCCTCACGAGTTGCCAGAGCTCGGTCGTTCCCGGTCCTGAACAGGTTGAAGTTGAAGTCTGACTCGGCATCCCCGGGCAGAATCAGATCGGCGCGGAACCCCAATTTGGTGGAGAAGTTTAAGTCGCGAACGTTCGCGACGGGATTCACGCCCACGAAGAGCACGTCTTGATAGTCACCGCCCGTTCGCTCCAGCGCAACCAGATCGAGTGATATGGTACCGAAGCAGGCGGGCGGCCGCTCGCAGAATCCGGATAAGAACGGCACACCAAAATGATGCGGGGCCAGCGGGCCGCACTCTAGACAGCCCGCCTCTAGACACCCCCCACAGCTCTGTGCTGCGGCCGCCGATGTGAGCACCACCAAGCACAGCAACGCAACCTGGGCGATGCATCGACGATGTTGCACGAGTATCTTCCTCCCTGAAGCCAACGCCAGCCGCTCCTCCACGACGCAGCTGTGCGATTCATGCAGGTCAATCGGTTTCCCCCTTATCGACCACTATCACCTATCGACCCGCTATAGACGGACCCTCACATCAAAAACGTGGCGAAACAACCGCTCTAATGGGGCGTTCGCCGGATAACCGCCACGACGCAGTGGAGCCAGAATGAATGGCACCACGCTCAGAACGGGCATACCCGGAACGAGTGTCAGGACCCGTGTGCCGTGGATAGACCCAATCCGCAGAATCGGCAGAAGCTGCCCGATGCAAAGGGCGACTATGGCTTGAACTGGACCACGGTCTTGCCGTCGGCCTGCCAGACTCGTACCACGCTGTCTTGCCCGCCGGCTGCAATGAGTTTGCCGTTGGCGCTGGCCGTGACGCTGTGCAAGAAATCTGTCGCGCCACCTAGCGAACGGATTTGTTTGCCGTTTGCGGCGTTCTTGACGCGCACCGACTTGTCGCCAGAGGACGCAACCACGTGATCCGTCGCGGCTAAAAAGTGGATCGCGGTCACTTCCTTGCCGAAACCGGAGATCGTACGCGTCTGGTCGCCAGTCTTGGCATTCCAGATCTTGATAACGTTGTCCGCGCCGCTGGTCGCCAGCAGCCGTCCGTCCGCCCGCCAGCTAACGCCCAGCACATGGTGAGTGTGCCCTTCGAAGGCGCGCACCAACACGCCTTCCTCCATTTCGAACACCTTGGCGAATCGATCAGCGCCGGAACTGGCGATGAGTTTGCCGTCCGGTGCGAACTCCAAACTTTGAATCGTGTCGCTGTGCGCGTCCTGGATTTCGCGAGACAGCTTTCCATCTGCCAGGCTCCAGATCTTCAGTTCACCACTCCGGGAGGGTTCGCCTCCGCCGGTCGCCAGAGATTTACCATCCGGGCTGAAGGCCAGTGCGGTCACTCGATCGACGAGCACGTCCGGCGAGTCGACCGAACCAATTCTCCTGACCAGCTGCCACTCGGGATTCGGATCCCAAAGTGACACTTGGCCCTCGACTGTCGCCGCCAGAACGTCGCCCGAGTGTGTATAGACCAGATCACAAATGCGGCCGCGCTGTGGGTCGCAGGATTGAATCGCAGCTCCCGACTCGGAGTCCCAAATGCGAACCGAACGGTCGTCGCCTCCAGTAGCGAGCGTACGTCCGTCAGGGGAGAAAGCGATTCCCAAGTACGGTTGTTCACTGGCGGCCAGCTGTCGCTTGGCGTCCTCGAGAAACTCTTCCTGTCGCTGGACGTGTTGCTCGTTCTGTTGGACAGTTTCCTTGGCTGGTGGAATCAGCGCAGCAACCTTCATGACGGCCTGCTCCGAGCGCGCCATCGTTCGGGTGGCTGACTCCAGCGCTTGCTTAGCAGCATCACGTTCGCCCGCTGCTTTGTCAGCGGGTGCAGTCGCCTTCTTGAGTGCTTCTTCGGCTTGTTTGACGCCTGCAGTTGCCGTCTGGAGTTCTTGATCCACTTCGTCTTGCGTTGCCCGAACTGCCGTCAGTGTGTCATTCGCCGCCGCCATGGCCTTTGTCGCGGCCTCCAACGCGGCTCTGGCATCGGCTAGGCTTTGGTCCGCTCGAGCCACGGCCGCCACGGCTTCCTTTTGCCGTTGTTCCACATTGGCTAGTTCTGCTTTCGCTTGCTGCAGCGATTGATCGGCGGCCGACTTCTTGGCCAGCAAGGTCTCAGCGGTTTCTTCTTTCTGATGCAAGTCCTCTTCAGCCTTAACACGCGCCTCCGCGGCCGACTTGGCGTTCTTGCTTTCCGCCTGCTTACGATCCTCCACTTCCTTCAAATCCGCATTCGCGTTTTCGGTACGCCGTTTGGCAATCGCGACTGCCCGCTCAGCATCTTCTACCTCGATTTGCTTGCGGAAGTCGCCCTTGAGTTGAGCGATTCGTTTGCCGTTTGCGTCCCAGAGAATCGCTTCCTTATTTTTCCCAGCCGAGGCGAATCGCTTTCCGTCCGGGCGCGCCGCGACGGCTTCGATCGGGTCACCGTGTTTCATCAACAGGAGTTGTTTCTCAGATGACAGATCCCAAACGCGCAGTGTTCCGTCCTGGCTCCCGGAGATCAGACGGTTCGGCTGCGACGAGCTAACGCCCAGGGATGTCACCGGTCCGTCATGTCCGGCCAGTTCGGTGGCGGGGTGTGTGGCGGGGTGTGAGGGCTCTGCGGAGTCGTTCCGAAACGCCGAGAACTCCCAAATACGAATCCGACCATCTTCTCCAGCAACCGCGAACCGCTGATTTGCAAGGACCGCGAGCGAGAGCACGGGCGTGGGTGTTGCCAGCGTTCCGGCCAAGCTGTTTTCGGCAAGATTCCACAGACGCACCGTCTTGTCGCGGCCTCCCGAGATTAGCCCCTGGGCGGAGAAGTGCAGATCCGTTACTGCTGCCGCGTGCGCTGGGAGCGTAGTCAAAGAGGTTCCGGCCAGCAAGACGATGTCCCCGCTCTCCTGACCGATTGCGACAAGCTTGCCATCTGCACTCACAGCCAGAGCGCTCAGTCCGTTCGCGAGATCCTCAATCCGAAGTTTGCTCGCCTGGACGCGGCGCCAGAGCTTAACAGTTCGGAAGCCACCCGACGCCAACAGCTGGCTATCTGGACTGAAACGCAGGGATTGAACAAGATCCAAATGGGCAACACCGGGCTTGTCATAGACCCCCGATTCGATGAGCTCCGGATCGGTTAGCCGGCCGACCTCCCGTTTCGTGGGTACGTGATAAAGAAAAATCTGGTTTGCACGTCCGGCGGCAACAAACTGGCCATCCGGCGACAGGGCCACCGCATAGACCGGGGCTACGCCGTCCGGCAAAGGCTGCCACTCAAAACCCCGCTCGCCTTTGACTGTGCCCTTCGCGCCCTGGTCGATCCACAGTTTGATCAACCCCAGCTGTTGGGAATCCAGGCGTTCGGCTCCAACATCGTTGTCCTCCGGTGGCATGAACGGCTCGGCGTCGAAGGCTGCGGCCTTCAGCAGCAAGCTCTCGGCGCTGTTCGACGTGTCGATCACTTCGCCGCTAGCCCCTCCTTTCAAGATTGCCTGGGGGCTCTCCAAGATCAGATCACTTTCGGCGTCGGTGTTGTTGTGACAAGCCAGACAATTCCGCCTGAGGATCGGCAGAATCTCTCGTTCAAAATCCACCGGCGCCTCGCGCGTGATCTCAGCGATAGAAATGCTCGGCGATTCGTCACACCTACCCTGCCGATTTCCAGGGACGAAGGTCGCGATTACCAGCAACAACGTTACGGACGAGCAACGGTTGTCAATCATCTCTCTGCAACCCTTTATTTATTCTTTGATCCTCAAGACGAGTTCCCCAGTCACAGTCACATCGACCTTGTTGAACTTAGCTTTGGCACGCAGCGTCACGATCTGCTCGCCTGGCTGCGCGTCACGCGCGGCAGCGACGCGCAGCCGGAAGTCGGATTGGTCTTTCTCCAACGTCACTTTGTCACACTTCAGGCCTTTGGCTGCCGGCGGAAGCTCCGCCTCGATCTCGACGCGGTCGGCGAAGCCAAACCGTCTTTCCAGCCGTAATGGGACCGACAACTCTCCACCCCGCTGTAGTTGGTGGCTAGGTTGTGCGACGGTCAGAGCCAGCGGCGACTCAACGACCTCTAGCTGGAGTGGCGTCGAAATTGCAACGAACCGTGTGTTCTTTGGCTGATTTGCTTTCTTTGCCGCTGCCAACTGCTTATCGATTTCCTTCTGGGCCTGCTGTGCGCGCTGCAGCAGGGCGTGCGAGGCAGCGAGCGTCTTGTCGACCGCCTTTTTCGCTTCATGGGCCTCCTCGGCTGCCTGCGTGGCTGCGGCAGTTCTCCGCTCGGACTGCGGAGTCTCGGAGCTGGCTTGCTCTCGCTCCTTGTCGGCCGACTGTTGCTGCGCTTGAGCTGCTTCGACCGCCAGCTGCGCTTGCTGATGGGCAAGCCTGAGCTCCGCCACCTTCGCAACAATCTTCTGCCTGTTTGTTTCTGCCGCCTTAACAGCGGTTGCATCGCGCACCAGCTTGGCGGTGCTGTCCGCGCGGAGGAAAAACGTATAGAGGCCGGGCTGTACCTTCTTGTTGGTCACTGCAACGGACAACTTTGCCTCTTGCTCCTTTCCCTTTACCGTGACGTTCTTTGGCTTCAGTTCGTTGGGTAGGTTGTTGCAAGCCAGCGTCAGATCGCCGCTGAAGCCGCGCCGGCGGGTGACTCGAATCGGTATTTCCAGCGTTCCGCCGAGCGAGGTTACCCATGTCTTCGAGTTTGCCGTTAGCGAAACCGGTGACGGCTCCTCGAGGACCGCCAAGGCGACGTCGCGCGTGGCGCGGAAGGTGGGCGGATCTTGTTGTCGGTTGCCGGTGCCCCAGACAACGCTACCTCCCCGCGCAGCGCGAACGACTTCCCGGTCGCCGATCGTTGCCCGCCCCACGATTCGGATCGTACCGGCCCAGGGGGGCGCATCGGCCAGAGCCTCAAAGATCAGGTTGGTCGAAGCTGCTCCTGCTGCAACCACGGCACCGCGACAGCTCACGCCGGTCGGTAGTCCCTCCGCTTCTAAGCGGATGGCTGCCTCGAATCCACCCATCCGTTCCACAATCGCGCTGAACACCGCAGTACCACCTCGCCGTAGATTAGGCGCGCCCATCTGTACGACGTTGGCGTTTGCGGGAGTCGTGAGCTGGAGGGGAACCACAGCTAGCCGGTAGTCGGGTTGCTCTTGCCGAATGACCAAGCGGTAAACGCGCCGCGGGTCAGGCCTGCTCGTACCGAACTGATCCCACAACATCACTTGATAGGTGGCGTCCGCATCGGCTACGAGTCGATACGTCGGATCGTCAGTCGAAGTATCGTAGTCACCGCCGATTCTGCGGTTGCGGTTTTGCGAATCATCGACGTTGACGATCAGTTTCTCCCGTTCGTTTCCCTGTGGGTCGGTCGTGATCTTGTGAATCAAGAAACGCGGGTCGACATCTTGGCCCAAGCGGTGGCCATAGACTTCTATCGTGTATGCCTCGTCCTTTCGCGCCTGGAAACGAATGCAGTCGACATCACCTGACGGATAGAATTGCCCGACAACCTCGGCCGGCAGCCCAATTTCGGTGGCTTCCTCGGCAACGTCGTTCGGTTCTTGCTCCAGCGCCGTGGGTGCCCGGGCGATAAAGAGAGTCGTCGCGCCGATGCCTTCGGGCAACAGGCAGCTAGTGCTGTCTAGCAGCGACGTCGCGGGAGGAACCATCGATACAAAAGAGACCTGGCCAGTCTCACCCGGAGGCGGCGGGATCGGCAGGGTCAGCGAAAGTTCTTCGAGCTTCGTTTGGCCGCATGAGTAGGGTGACGGTTGACCACCTGGCAGATTCCTTCCGTAGACGGTGTATTGCTCCGCTGAACCGGCGACACCGCTGGGAGGGAAGACAAAGTCGATATGCGGCCCGTCGTGCACGGTAAGCCGATAAAAGTAATCGGCTCCCCCACGATATAGGAAGTCGAAAAGAATGAGCTTATACTCGCTTGCCTCTGGCGCGGTGAAATCGAGGAGCGGATCAGAGCCTTGGTAGTCATGGCTGCGGGCCAGCTCGCGACCCGCGGCATCCGAGAGAATCAAAGAACCGTCCAGACGCGAGTCAATCCGCTGCGCCGCACAGTCAATCAACACGCGCTGGCCAGCCGCGAGTGACAACTTGAAGTAGTCTCGGCTCTCGTTGTCAACCGAGCCGTTCAAGGTAGTCCCCACCGTGATGGCGGCCGCCTTGTTCTGGCTGCCATTGCCGCCTCGATCGAGTGTTTCTGGCAGCTGGCCAACCGAGAAAGCACGCGGATTCGAGACACCGAACCGCCCGACGACCCGCGCCTCGTAAACTCCCGGCGGTACGTCAGCGCCGATCGTCACCCGAAACTGCCCTGGAACGGTCTGGGGCCCCAGCACTTCATCCCCCGAATTGACTCGTGGCTTCGCAGTGATGTTAGGGTGCGAGAACAACAGAGCCTCGGCACCGTCTTGGTCTCCACCCCTAACGCTTACCTCGACCTCGCTCGCCCGCTGCCCCCCTGGGGGAAAGATCGAGCTAAGCTGGGTCGCGGGAAGCTGGGCATTCGCCGTCGGCGCGGCTAGAAACTCCACGAGCAGCCAGCCGAGCAAGACTAGCAACCTACCAACAGGAGGCCAACGTCGTAGGATAAAGGGCATCGAATCAGGCTCCGCAGAAGGGCGCGCGGCTCGTGCCAAGACGCACAAAGAGAACGGCATCACTTGGGCAGGCTCGCTGGCATCTTCAGTGTGATTGCGCTGTAGCCCGATTTCAAACGGGCCGGAGTACTGGGGCGGGAGTCGCGACTGTCAGGTTTGAACAGTAGGTAACTTCGATCAGTGCGACTAGCGCTGAGTGACAGCTAAGAATTGGGGCAGCGACGCTCGCCAGAGCGTGGAGAACTCACGCCGAAACACTCATTCCACTGCCGGGGTCCGGTGGCGACCCAAATCGAACTGAGCTGCACAGTGCACTAGTGGTTAAACAAAAACTCCTTTGTGTTGATCAGGGCCCAGATGATGTCCTCGTAGGCGCGGCGCGAGTCGTCACCGCACTTTTCGAGATGGGCCATCGCAATCGCCACCTCATCCGAATGCGGTGGGCGAGCAAAGGTCAACAAATAAAGTTCTCGGATTCGGGCAGCATGGTCCCGGCCCTCTTCACTAGCCAACGTGCGGGCACGGCCTTGTTTGCTGGTCAGTTTGCCTTGGATTTCGCTCGAATTCAGCAGATGCAGACTTTGCGCCAGATTGGCATCGGCCGATCGCTCGCACTCACACGCGCTGCTCGCCTCGGGCCGGCCAAAGACGGTGAGAAAGTACGAGTTGAAACCCGTATCCGGCAACTGCGTGGCTCGCGTTCCCAGCGGCGCACCTCGGAATTTGGTTTGGGTACCGGTGACCCGATCGATTGCGTCGAGTAGCACCTCGGCACCTAGCCGCCGAGGATAGTACCGCGAGAAGTTCTGCTTGTCGTCGCGATTCCAGTCATTCGGCTCTGCCGCAAGCTGATAGGTATGGGAGTTGCAAATCGTACTGATCAGACGCTTCAGGTCGAAACCGTGGTTCGCAAAGTCCCTGGCCAGGGCTTCCAACAACTCGGGGTTGGACGCCGGATTCGTGACGCGCATGTCATCCTCAGGATCCACCAGACCGCGGCCGAAAAAGTGCTTCCAGTAGCGATTCACGAGCGCTTTGGCGAAGAAGGGGTTGGCCCGGTCCGTCATCCAATCAGCTAACTTCAGTCGTGGGTCCTGGGCTGCCGAAACCGTCATCACTTCCGATCCGAGACCCGTTGGCCGCACGGTTTGCTTGGTCTTGGGATTGCGCGCCTGCGCCGTGCCGGGGTTGTGGAAGACACGATCCTGCCGGGTCACGCCGCTTTTCTTGCGGCCAACGCGTGAAAAGAAGGCGGCAAAGCCGTAGTAATCCTGCTGGCTCCACACTTCGAACGGGTGATGGTGGCAACGAGCACACTGGATTCGCAAGCCAAGGAAGAGTTGTGCGGTGTCCTCCACTTGAGATGCTTGATCCTTGACCTCCCGGTACCAGGCAACCGGCGGATTCTTGCCCGGCGTACCCGAGGCTGTAACAAGCTCTCGAACGAACTGGTCGTATGGACGATTCTCATCTAGGCTCTGCCGAATCCACTCGTGGAAGGCGAAGGTCGCTGATTTCTCATATTCGGCCCGCCGTTTGTTGCGCAGAATGGCACTCCACTTGTTCGCAAAGTAGTCGGCATACGCCGGGCTTTCGAGTAATCGATCGATTAACTTGGCGCGCTTCGCGGGATCGTCGTTTTGCAAGAAACTCTCGACCTCGTCGAGTGCTGGGAGCCGTCCCGCAATGTCGATCGTAACCCGTCGCAAGAAAGTTGCGTCGTCCGCCAATTCGGAAGCGGGTAATCCTAGGTCACGTAGCTTGGCAAAAACCAGCTCGTCCACCAGATTGACGGGAGCCGGCAGATCGTCCACAGCGATGCCTAACGGCATCGTGGCGCGGAACACCCCCACGTGTCCTTGGTAGCGAGCCATCACGGCAACGCTGCCGGTCAACGGGCCGGTAGTCACCAGCCCCGTTGCGCTCACCTCAGCCATCTCGGCGTCGTTCGAATCGAATTGTGTCATGCGGGTCACGTCCTCGGTTGACCCGTCGGTGTAGTGCGCGATGGCGACGAGTTGCTGGGAACGCTCGCGCTCCATGATGCGTTCCGGCGGCCAGACCTCGATATGGGTGACGGTCGGATCGTCGGCGTTCCCGTAGGGCATGCCTTGCTCGACCCAGCTTTTCATTAGCCGATAGGCGGGTGAATCGGCATCGATGCGATGACCGCCGCCGTGCGGGAGCTGCGCGGTCGCTTTGAGCAGCAGCAGGCTCCGCTGGGGTGCGGACGGGAATAGCCGTCGCCCTCTCCCTTCCTTCACGAGATACTCGAAGTCCTCAGTTGGTTCGAATCCCAGCAGCGACAGTCGAAATCCGTTCTGTCCACCAGATTTACCGTGGCAGCCGCCGCTGTTGCAGCCGTACTTCGTGAAGATAGGCACGATCTGGTTAGGAAAGTTGACCGGCACATCTTGATCGATATTCGTGACACGCACTCCGACGGTCTGGCTGAGCCCGGTCTCGGTCTGAACAAGGAGCGTCGTCTGGCCCTCCGAGATGGGCGTCACATGGCCCGTTTTGTCTACCTTCACAATGCCGTCGTCGGCGCTGCGGTAGCTTACGTTGCGGGTCAGGTCACGAACTTGGCGAGAACTGAAATGCCCAGTGATCAGCAGCTGCTGGCTGGCATTACGTCCCGCGACGACGAAATCAGTGCCGGCTGGCCGGCCGGTCTCGACCGAGATCGACGTTAGTTCGCCAGGGGCGCCCAGGCCCGGCGCTTGTAGGGCTGCGGACTCCTGCCCGCCCGTGTCGGCTGACCAGGCCCAAGATGATGTAGCGCCCAGCACAGTGAGCCAAACGACTAGGTAAATACGACGCATGGCGGACCCTCGTCACCGTCTAAGTTAGCAACACATTAAGGCATGACGCGCCCGACAACGGGCGAGTGCAGGATGATGCGCAACGCAGGTTGTTCAAGGTGGCCGCCACGTCCGCAGGCAGCACACCGAGACCAACCGCACACGGGATGGCCGGAGGCTCAGACTACCACAATCGAGACGAAGAAAGCAAGAAAGAGACGTTCCTACCGATGTCCCTGGCTTGCTTGCAGGGGCCCTTTTGATCTGCGATCATGGGCAAAACGTCAAACAACAGCCGGTTCTCGACCGCTAACGCGACGCTCGCCATGCCCCGCCGTCTCCCCCAGCAGCTCTCACGTCGAGGTACGACCTCCAATCTTGCGCTGTGGGTGCTCTCGGCGTTGGCAATCTTAGCTGCGCTCGGCTGGATGTTGATGCGTTTGGACCGACAGGGCCGACCGGTCGCCGGTCGTGATGCCGCGGGCCGACAGGAACCGCTGTTTGTCTACTGCGCTGCAGGCATCCGCTACCCAGTCGAGGAGGTTGTGAGGCAGTACGAGGAGCAGTTCGGGGTTTCGGTTCAACTGCAGTATGGCGGTTCCAACACGTTGCTCAATCAGCTTGAGGTTAGCCGGACTGGGGACCTCTACCTGGCCGCCGACAACAGTTATCTGGAGCTGGCTCGGGAAAAGGGCCTAGCCGAGGAAATCATCCCCTTGGCCAAGATGAAGCCCGTGATTGCCGTCAGCAAAGACAATCCCAAAAACATCCGTTCCGTTGATGATCTGCTCCGCGCGGATGTCAAAGTAGCGTTGGGCAATCCCGAGGCGGCTGCAGTCGGCAAGAAGGCCCGGAAGCTGTTGACCGCCAGCGGCCAATGGGAGGCACTCCAGCGACACGTGACGAGTACGGGCGTTTTCAAGCCCACGGTCAACGAAGTCGCCAACGACATCAAGCTTGGCAGCGTCGACGCTGGGATCATCTGGGACGCGACGGCCGTTCAGTACGCGGAGCTAGTCGGCATTGATGTCCCGGAACTGGACGCCGGGCTGGCCAGTATCGGGATCTCAGTCTTGCAGAGCTCGTTGAGCCCAACGAGTGCGCTGCACTTTGCTCGTTTCCTCGGCGCCCGGGACGAGGGGCTCACGGCTTTCCAAGAGTATGGTTTCGAGGTTGTCGACGGCGACGTCTGGGAAGACGTGCCGACAATCACGTTCTTCGCAGGAGCGATCAATCGCCGTGCGCTGGAGCCGGTGCTCAACGAATTCGAGCAGCGCGAGGGCGTGCAGATAAGTACTTCTTACAATGGTTGCGGGATCCTCACCGCTACGATGCGGACGCTGAAGCGGGACCAGCAGAGTGGTTTTCCGGACGCTTTCATGGCCTGTGACGTCTACTATCTAGAGACGGTGCAAGACTGGTTTCAAGACGACGTCGAGGTCTCCGACACCAAGATCGTGATCGCTGTTCCAAAGGGCAATCCGAGAGGCATACGCAACCTGAAAGACTTGGCAAATCCGGGAGTGCGACTGGCTTTGGGGCAGCCAGACCAATGCACCATCGGAGTATTGTCCCGGCGACTGCTGCAGGATGCCGGCATTTACGACCAGCTGATCGAAAGCAACGTCGTCACCCAAAGCCCTAGCTCGGCAATGCTCATTCCAAACGTGACGACAGGAACGGCCGACGCGGTGCTAGCCTACGAGACCGACACGCTCGCCGAGCGCGACAAGGTCGAGGTGATCCCCATCGACTCGCCGCTTGCCAGGGCCGTTCAGCCATATAGCATTTCACGGTCGAGTGACTACAAGTACATGGGTCGACGGCTGTTCGAGAAAATCGCCGGTTCACGAGTCCTCTTCGAGCAAGCCGGTTTCAACTGGCGTTTGGCAAAGGCAGATTCCAGCCAAGAGGCCGAGGCCACGCGCCCATGAATGAATCGAGACCGGCCTATCTTCCGGTCGACGCTCCCCACCGGATCTCGTCAGACATACCCTTCTATGGCGCGCTGGGCATCATCGGTGGGTTCTATCTCGCGATGATCATTCTGATGATCGTCGCAGACATGGCGTATACCTCGCCGCACGAGCTGGTGGCGGCTCTTTCCAAACCCGAGATCCGTTACTCCATCCAGCTCAGTCTGATTTCGTGTACGATGACAGCGGTGCTTTCGGTGTTGGTCGCGATTCCGATCGGATATCTGATGGCCCGGCACCAGTTCTTCGGCCGCAGTTTCGTGGACGCGGTGCTCGACATTCCCATCGTCCTTCCGCCGCTCGTTGTGGGGTTGAGCCTGCTGATTATGTTTCAATTCGTGCACAAGTCGTTTCGAGACGTTGTGGTCTACCAGATTCCCGCGGTGATTCTCGCCCAGTTTATGGTGGCCTGCGCTTTCGCGGTCCGCACGGTGCGGGCGACATTCGATCAGATCGACGACCGTCGCGAGCGGGTGGCGCTGACTCTGGGCTGCAGCCGCATGCAGGCTTTCAGTTTGGTAGTGCTGCCTGAGGCGGGCCGCGGGATCGTGACTGCGGGGACCCTGGCTTGGGCGCGGGCGTTGGGCGAATTCGGGCCGCTGCTGATCTTTGCCGGTGCTACCCGCAATAAGACTGAAGTGCTTTCTACAACGGTTTTCCTCGAGCTCAGTATTGGGGATCTGGAAGCCGCTGTGGCCGTGTCGCTGATCATGGTTGCTGCAGCCGTCGTTGTGTTAATCGTTGCGCGTCTGTTTGGGAGCCGTACTCTCGCGGTGTAGTGACTTGAGGCTGTCAGCATGATCCGTCTGAAGAACATCAGCATCCAGGTCGGCGATTTTCAGCTGAAGAATGTCTCGCTGCAGGTGCCGGCAGGCAGCTACGGTATGCTGATGGGGCCCACGGGAAGTGGCAAGACAACACTTCTCGAAGCGATCGCCGGTCTCAAGCCCTTGATTGGCGGCGCTATCAATCTAGCGGGCCGCGATGTCACCGGACTCAAGCCGGCCGAAAGGAACATCGGCTACGTCCCACAAGATGGAGCACTGTTCACAACGATGTCGGTCGAGGCCCATCTGGGTTTCGCGCTCGCGATACGGCGGACGCCGCGGCCGCAAATTCAACAGCGCGTGCAAGAGCTAGCCGAGCTGTTGAAGATCGAACACCTGATGTCCCGCTCGATCCACGGGCTGAGCGGTGGTGAGCGGCAACGTGTCGCCTTGGGACGAGCTCTGTCGTTTCATCCCGCGACGCTGTTGCTGGACGAGCCTCTCAGCGCTTTGGATGATGTAACCCGTGAGGAGATGTACACGCTGTTGAAGGTCGTCCAGTTCCGCACGCGCGTCACGTTTCTGCATGTGACACACAGTCATGAGGACACGATTCGACTCGCGGATTGCCTGTTCCACCTGGAGCGCGGCCGCTTGGCCGAACAGGTACCACCGGACTCGGCCTACCCGGCTCAGAAAGCGTCATTGCCCGACGGTCTTCCTAGGCCGTCTCCAGATTCATGTTGACCACTTTTCCACGGCAGGAGGAAGCACGATGAAGGTTGCCACGATCACTACCGACCGCGGCGCGATTCGGATCGAACTGTTCGCTGACAAAGCTCCCAAGACCGTTGCCAACTTCGAGAAGCTGGCAGGTGACGGCTTCTACGACGGGCTGAAGTTTCACCGGGTCATTCCCGATTTCATGGTCCAGACCGGCTGTCCCCAGGGAACCGGGACCGGGGGGCCCGGCTACCAGTTTGAAGACGAGTTTCACAAGGATCTAAAGCACAGCGGTCCCGGGATTCTCTCGATGGCAAACGCGGGCCCCAACACCAACGGCTCCCAGTTCTTCATCACGCACACCGAGACTCCTTGGCTCGACGGGAAACACTCGGTCTTCGGCCGCGTCTTGGAGGGTCAGGACGTGGTGGACGCCATTCAACAGGGAGACAAGATGGAAAACGTTGTGATCTCGGAGGAGGAGTAGGATTGACTTCACACTGCATCCTGTGCTTGGTATCTTGAACACACGTTCCCTCCCCCGCCATCGCTTCGTATTCGAGGAAAAGACCATGCCCGCAATTCATCCCACCTACAGCTGCGTGGAGGATCCCCGCAAGGCGGTTCGGGCGAGGTCTGTTTGGCTGTCGAGCGTGGTTTCAGGCCGGCTGCTCGCAGTTGCCTTGATGGCGAGCGCCTTGCTGTCTGGGGCCAGTCGGGCGTGCGAGACGCCCGTTTATCGCTATGCCATGTATCGTTGGCAGCCAGCGCCCTACGAGGTCTATTTCCTGCACAACAGTGATCCGACAGACGCCGCTAAGAAGATCGAGACCCGTCTCGAGGAGCTGGCGGAAGGTACCGACAATCGAGCCAACATCGTGCATCTGCCGGTCAACCTCGGCGAGGACCCCGAACTGCTGAGCGTCCCTCCTGATGTCAAGCAGGCGTGGTTGGCACGCGAGGACAAGGAACTGCCTTGCTATCTGATTTCGACTCCGTACGGAGCGGAGCTGTACAGCGGCGAGTTGACCGAATCATCAGTCGCTTCGCTGGTCGAGTCGCCGGCGCGCAAAACGCTGGCCGTCCAGCTAGAGAGCGGCAAGGTCGGGGTCTTTCTGTTTCTCAAGGGAGACGACCAAGCCGCCAATGATGCGGCACGCTCGGTGCTTGACGAAGTCGTGGCCGACGTCGGCGCCGGCGAGGTGAGCCTCTACATTCCACCGGCCGGCGGCGGTGACCAGGCAGAAGCCAGCAAACCAAAGTATGAGTTAGGACTGATCGAACTCGACCGCGGTAAGGAAGAGGAGCAATGGCTGGTCAAGTCGCTGTTGGCAGTAGAACCGGATCTCAAAGACCAGCAGGGCCCGATGGTGTTTTTGGTTTATGGGCGAGCCCGAACGCTGCTGCCGTACATTGGCAAAGGGATTTCACGTGAGAACCTGCTGCGCGAGGTCGAGTTCATTAGTGGAGCTTGCTCGTGCACGGTCAAGGAACAGAACCCGGGGGTCGACTTGCTGGTTCGCTACGATTGGGAGGCGGCTGCGGCGGCTTTAGCCGAACGTGTCGGTTCTGAAGAGGGTAACGAGTCCAGTTTTGGCGCCGACAGTTTCTTTCCGGAGCTGCTGATACCGAGCTCGAATGAGGTCGCCGTCAACGACGAAGCTGATGAGTCGACCGATGCCAGCGGCCTGGACACCACCGAGGCCGAAGCCTCCAGTGAGGAGGAGGACGTTGCCGCGGCTGAGCCGACGCTGGGCAATGCCATTGCCGCGGCTGACCAGATGCAAGACGCCATAGCGGCCGACGTCGACGACCGCGCCGTTGCGTCCCTGCCAGAGGCGTCCGCCGAAGAAGCCGTCCAGGAGGTCGAGAAGCGGGAGCTCTCCGTGTTTGGCATTGTGGGCGGTGGCCTGGCAATCGCCTTAGTCGTGCTGTTTGGCGTCACGTTGGCCGTGCTGCGCCCGCAGTAGCCCGCCGTTTGTTCCTCGTCAACGCCGTCTTAAGACGTAGCCTGCTGCGACAGATCCCGACCCCCCTCAGACTGGTGTCTTCAACAATCACACTTCCACACTTCGGCGGCGACGCCACAACTAGCCGGCGGTGTCCCACTGGCCGGTGAGCGGTTACCGGAATGATCGTTCTGAACGAGGTCTGTAAGTGTTTTCGGGCTGCCCACGGCGAGGTCAAGGCGCTGGATGGTGTCTCGCTGCAGATCGAGCAACATGAATTTGTCGCCATTCAGGGCAAGAGTGGTTCCGGTAAATCGACACTGCTCTCACTCATCGGTGGATTGTCCTTGCCGACTGCGGGAACTGTCCTTGTTGAACAGCACGATCTGGCCAGCTTGACGTCCGCGGAGCGCGCCAGATACCGCAACGAGCACGTGGGTTTTGTTTTTCAACTGTTCCATCTCCTGCCGTACTTAAATGTCGTGGACAACGTGTTGCTGGCCGCCCCCAACACTGCGGCTCGTGCGGAGCTGCGGCAGGAAGCGGCGAGATTGCTCGAACGATTCGGTCTGGACCAGCGCCGTTGGCACCGACCCGCTCAACTGAGCGCCGGCGAGCGTCAGCGGGTGGCGATGGCCAGGGCGCTGCTCAATCAGCCTAAGCTGCTGATCGCGGATGAACCGACGGGGAATCTCGATCGAGAGAACGCGTCTGTACTCCTCGACCTGCTAGGCGACTTTCACGCGGGAGGTGGGACCATTCTATTGGCCACGCATGATGAAGCCGCAGCTGAGCGGGCCCAACGGAAGCTGGTGTTGAGCCATGGGGAGCTGGTTGCCTAGCGAATGCGAGCTAACAGGCTGTTAACCCGGATTATTCATGAAGATCGTCGCGAGAGGTTGTAAGTACGTTCGTGGCAAGGAAGGCGAGCAATTCTTCCGCAGGCGTATTGAAGCAATACGTCGAGGGAGAATTGTGAAGCATGACGAAGCCACGGATGGACTTACGACCTCGCAGCAGATCGCTCATGAATAATTCGGGTTAGACATTGGCCACGACGCGATGGAAGTGCAGACGCACCTCGCGACTGACAGCCCGACGCACTCCCTCCACGAGACAGCGGGGTTCGTTGTCGGATTGCCCGATTCGCATGACCTCCTCCAACGAAGCCCCGGGAGGAACGGTGAATGTGGACTGGTTGATGATCTGGTTGCCGGCATCCAGTTCCGGGACGATAAAGTGGCAGGTGGCGCCGTAGGTCAACATGCGACTGGCGTAGGCGTCGTGGTACGGACGCAGACCGGGAAAGCTGGGCAGTAGCCCGTGGTGTAGGTTGATAATCCGGCCGCCGGCAAGTTTCCAACATACGGCGGCTGAAAGGACCCGCATGTAACGCGCGAGCACGACGTAGTCGACCTCGTACTGGTCGAACAAGGCAACCAGCCGCTCGTCGTCGACTCGTCCTTGCTGGTCACCCACCATGTGCCAATCAACCTCAAACTGCTCGGCCATCCCACGACAGGCCTGGCGGTTGCCAATCATGACCGCCGGTTCCGCACGAACTTGACCGTCGCGAATGGCCCTGAGCAGTGCCAGCGGCGGTTCCTGGCGGTAGGTCGTGCAAATCGCCAGCCGCGGCCGCTGGGCTCGTTCTTCGGGTGACCACACGCGGACCGACAGGTTCTTGATTGCACCAATTTCGCCCAAGGCTTGGCGAACCAAAGGCAGGCGATCCTGGTCCAAGCTAATCCGCAGCAGCATGGCGAACAGAGCCTCCTCGTCGTGGTCGTACATCTGTACTTCTGCGATGTTCGCGCCTTCGCCGGTCACGTAGTGAATGATAGGGTCAACCAGGCGGACATTGTCGGGGCCAACAGCAGTAATGATGACTTCCATGGAACCGATTCAGCTTCGCTGCGGAAAATGAACAAGTGTCGTAGCGAGCTTACCGCAGGCCAGAAGATAAGGTCAACTCGAATCGGGTCTATCGGAGGTCCGGGCAAGCCCTGGTCATGCCCAGGGTGGTCTGATAACTTGGTGGCGACTTTCGGCACGACTAGTATCAGGGAGACAAGAATCTATGCCCGCAACACGGAAGCGGAAGCCCAGTCGTAGTGAACTGAAACCCGGCGAAGTACTGTGCGACCACTGTACTGCGAAGTGCTGCCAATACTTCGCTTTGCCAATCGACGAACCGACGTCACGGCGCGACTACGATTTTCTTCGCTGGTATCTGTTGCATGAGCGCGCGACGGTCTTCACGGAAGACGAGTCTTGGTACCTGCTGGTCCATACAAGGTGCAAACACCTACAGCCAAACAACCTCTGTGGAATCTACGAGACCCGGCCAGCGATTTGCCGCGAGTATTCGACCAAGAACTGCGAATACGAGGACAATTGGGTCTACGATCGGTATTTTGAAACTCCCGAACAAGTCGCCGAGTACGCCGAAGCGGTGCTTCCTCCCGGCCGCGGCAAGTCGATCCGTAGCCGCAAACCGAAGCAACTGCCTGTCGTGGCGAAGCGAGCGTGAATGTGCGGTCGGCGCAATGGCCGATCTAGGACTGACCCAATGGCCTCGCCTATCCAACCTCGCACCCTCAAGGGGTTCCGCGACTTCCTCCCGGAGGCGATGCTTCCGCGCGAGAAGTTGGTCGAGACGGCCAAACACGTGTACCGTTCGTACGGATTCAGCCCCATTGATACACCGGCTCTCGAGTATCTGGAGATACTCGACGGCAAAGGAGGCGAGGAGTCCAACAAGCAGCTATATCGCTTCGAAGACCACGGCGGTCGCGCGGTTGCGATGCGTTTCGATCTCACCGTACCGCTCGCGCGGTTCGTGGCGCAACATGCCAGCGGTCTGGGTACTCCTTTCAAACGCTACCACATAGCGACTGTGTGGCGTGGCGAGAATCCGCAGATGGGCCGCTATCGCGAGTTCATGCAGTGTGATTTCGATACGATCGGCACGCGGTCTGTAGTCGCCGATATCGAAACGGCTCTCGTCATTCACGACCTGATGCGGGCGATTGGCCTCCAAGATTTCAAAATCCGTATCAACAACCGGATGGTCTTAAACGGCGTTCTCGAACGACTGGAGCTCACCGAACAATCGACCGTCATCCTTCGCGCGCTGGATAAACTTGGCAAGGTCGGTCCCGAGAAAGTCCGCGCGGAGATAATCGCCGTCGCGGAAACGACCACCGCCCAAGCGGACGCGGTCCTGCAGCTGGCCGAACTTGAGGGCACCGACGAGTCGGTGTTGCAGGCGTTGCAGGCGTTGGTGGCCGGCAGCGAGCTTGGCGAGCTGGGTGTCGAGCGGTTGCGGGATGTTCTGCGCGGCGTTCGTTCCGCCGGCGTCGATGGCGACAACATTTTGATCGACGTGTCGATCGCCCGGGGCCTGGATTACTACACGGGGCTGATCTACGAGACGATACTCGACGATCTGCCGGCGATCGGCAGCGTCTGTTCCGGCGGACGCTACGACAATCTGGCCGGATTGTTTACCAAACAGGAGCTGCCGGGCGTGGGCGCTTCGCTCGGTCTTGACCGCATGTTGGCCGCCATGGAACAGCTGGGAATGGTCGAGAAGGTGGCAACTCCGGCGGAAGTCATTATTCCCTTTTTCGATCGCGAGCGGCTCGAAGACTACCTCGCCATGGCCGCAGCGCTCCGCCGCAGGGGCTTTCGTGTCGAATTCTATCCGGACGCCAAGAAGCTTGGCCAGCAGCTGAAGTATGCTGACAAGCGCGGCCACTTGGCGGCGCTCATCGCCGGATCCAAAGAGTTCGCTGCCGGCACCTGCCAGGTCAAAGATCTCCGTTCAGGTGAGAGCGAAGAGATCTCGACGGCCGAGGACTACCAGGAGTTGACCGGCAAGCTACGGGCAATGTTCTCCTGAACCACAGACTTCAGGCGGCGGCCGCTTGCTGAGCTCCGTAGAATTCCGCGATCCGGCCCACGACCACTCTTTGCTGGTCGAGTCGCAGACCTGGAAAGATCGGCAGGCTAAGAACTTCCTCTGCAGCGCGTTCGGTCTCAGGCAATCCCTGTGACTCGTAGCCGATCTCTTGAAAGCACTCTTGTCGATGCAGCGGGCAGGGATAGTACACTTCGCTGGCCACCCCAGCCCCTGTCAGGTAGGCACGTAGCGCATCGCGGCGCCCATCGGGGATGCGGATCGTGTACTGGTTCCAGACGTGCCGGCAGCCGCTTCCTTCCACCGGCAGAGTGAGGATGTCTTCCAACCCTGCGTCCGAGAACAGCTGCGAGTAGCGGGCTGCATGTTCGCGCCGTTGCTGCGTCCAGTGTTCCAGCCTCTCGAGTTTGACGTTCAACGCTGCTGCTTGAATCGAGTCCAGTCGGCTGTTGATGCCCACTACCTGGTGATAATAGCGAGGCTTCATACCGTGTGCTGCCAATAGCCGCAGCCGCTGCTCCCAGTCGTCACTGTTGGTTGTCAGCATACCACCGTCGCCACATCCCCCTAGATTCTTGGTGGGGTAGAAGCTGAAGCAGCCGACATCTCCCCATCCACCGGCGGGCCGGTTCTGGAAGCTGGCGCCGATCGCTTGTGCAGCGTCTTCAATGATGGAGATCTCATAGCGCTTTCCCAGCTCACAGAACTTATCCATGGCCGCACACTGACCGAACAGATGCACGGGGAGGATTGCCTTGGTGCGGGAGCTAATCGCGGCCTCCGCTAGAATCGGATCTAGATTAAACGTCACGGGGTCGATGTCGACAAACACCATCTTGGCGCCCAGCCGCGTGACGGCGCTTGCCGTGGCAAAGAAGGTAAAACTCGGCAAGATGATTTCGTCGCCCGGCCCGGCCGCGCACGCCATCAAGCTCAACAACAAAGCGTCGCTGCCGGAGGCACAAGCTACGCCGTATGCATTTCCGGTGAGTGCTGCTAGGCGTCGCTCGGCCTCGACCACATCGGCTCCGTGCAGGAAACGTCCCGACTCGATCACCGAGCTGATGCGGGCCAGGAGATCTTCTTGCAGGTCACGGTTGTCACCGACGATGTCCAGCAGCGGGACCTGCTGCGGTTCGTAGGCGATGCCACGCACTTTCGATTCCATCATCGTTCAACCACCTCCGCGAAGCTTCCTGCTACAGACATTCCTTGCCAGCGCAAGCTTTTTCAGGTTGAGCTGCCGTCAATCAGAACCTACAGCGTAACGGTGGAACCGACGAGCGCTGCGGCCTCCGACTCTGCGCTGAGGAAGGCTCGGCAACTTCTGAGTTCGCCATTGAATGATTCGTCCGAGTTCTCCCGGCATTGAAAGGGCGGCAACGATAGATGGGGACGCAAGCTGCGTCAATAGCTCGTGGAGCGACCAGCTAGCCTATCCCGAATTATTCATGAGCGATCTGCTGCGAGGTCGTAAGTCCATCCGTGGCTTCGTCATGCTTCACAATTCTCCCTCGACGTATTGCTTCAATACGCCTGCGGAAGAATTGCTCGCCTTCCTTGCCACGAACGTACTTACAACCTCTCGCCACGATCTTCATGAATAATCCGGGCTATTCTGCCAGCTGTTCGGGCTAGCAGGCTGTCGATTTTCCCGACGCGCCTACTTTGAAGTGGTGCCTTTCGGCGTCCGGCAGGGACAACATGTCGAATCGCCGCGCTTTTCGTAACCCGAAGCGTCAGCGAGGGGGAGTTGGTGTACCATCGCAAGTCAGTCCCTCGCTTACGCTTCGGGTTCCGATTGGGGTGAAATGCGCCACATCAATACCTACGCTTCGGTTCCGATCGAGGCGAAACGGGGAACTTCGCACCCGACAGTTCGCGTTTGACGTCATCGTGACGGCCGTCACCAGGCTCGGTCGAGATGGTTCAAGACTGACGCTTCGGGATGCGACCGGGCGCCTCCTTCGGAGTCATCGGGGCTCTCCGCTGCGATCTGACGAAAACGGGTGATGGCCCGATCGAATGCAGCCTTCGCAGCGGGACGTTCGTGCGGGGCGATCCGCCGCTCGCGGTTCTTCCCACAGCAGCTCAATGGTCTCGATACACCACAAGGCACTTTTCCGAGACGCGCGGATTGGCTGGCCGTCAACTACTTACGTTGACCGGATTGGTATGCAGCTGCGGAAAGTGCCGCAAAAGCAACCCAACTGCTCCCCGGGGATGTGAACGTCGAACTCTAAGGAGTGTATCGCGCCGTCCGCCGGCACCTCCTGGCTGGCGACCGCTCGCCCGTTCACAATCAACTCGACTTTCCGTAGGCCATCCCGTTCGACCTGTTCGAGTCGTTCGCCATGCAGCACGACGGTATCTCCCGCGACACGTGGTCCGGCGGGTGCCGCGACGTTGCCGTGGGCAACGGCGCGCGGAGTCTCGGCGCCGAAGGCAACCTGCGCCGCAACGTGCACCTGACCAGGGCTCCTGCAACTCGAGATCCTGCGTACCCGGAGCGCGGCCGCTCACCGAAAACTGCAAGGCGTGGGCATATCCATCCGAAACATATGACTTGCCCGCTGCTAGGGCGCGAACCCAGGCATCGAAATCGACGCGCTCGACTGCTCCCAGCTGCACATAAACACGGCCCTGCCCCACCCGCCGGCCACTCATGCAGGGGAAATCGGTTTCGCCCCTGACCTTTAACGGGAAACCACAGTTCAGCAGATGGTACCAGGTGTTCCACTCCTGGATGCGTCGCGTGTCCATCGCGCTGATAAAGTCACAGACACCCTCCACCACACTCACACAGATTTCCATTGCACCCACGGCCGTTCATTTGGGGCACGGCCAAGTTGGGCAGTTGGTCCGCCGCGCGGTCGATGCTCTCGATGAGCTCGGCGCGACTTAGCCGCCGGTCCCGGTCAGTATCGATCGCCTCAAACCGATCGGGCAGCAACGAGTTCTCTGCCTCTGTGTGTTCCACAAACCCGTTTTGATCCCGGTCCGATTCCGCGAACAAGCGTCCTGCGGCTGACCTCCGGATCGATCCACAAGCCGCTGGCCGAGTGTGCGTAGCCGGTGACACCGCCTTGCTCCTTCGCCCACCGCATGACCGGTGTGGTCCAGGTCGGCCAACCCTCGGTCGTGCCCTGTGATCCTGGATAGGTCTGATTGCGGAGATTCAGCAGACAGACATGACCCAGCGCCTGCGATCCAAAGCCGCTGATCTCCAGATCGTATTTCAGGATACTCCAACGTTCACTCACGTTGTCCACCTGCGGCGAGAAGAACCGTCGCTGAAAATCGAAACAGGGTCCCCACGTCAGCACACAGCCGACGTTTAGACCTTCACCCTTGACCTGGCGAAACATGTCCGAGGGCGTTACGCCTTCTGTGGGGCTCGTGTAGTGGGCGCATCCCGCAGCGTGAATATGATGGTCGCCACTGAAAAAGCCGTAGGCCTGGGGATCCACCCACCGCTCGAGGCCGACCGTTAGCTCGGCGGGACCGGTGGAGGGCACGTCGATTCGTCGCGTGATCACGCGATACTCAGGTCCGCGGCTGGATCGCATTTCTAGCGGACCGGGAGGCAGCAGCACGACTTCCCGATCAGCACGATAGATGTGGGGCTGGAAGAACAGGTCTGGAGCAAGGCGCTTCGCCTGAGGAGGGTAGACATGGCCCAACCGGTCGCGAAAGACCAGACGGGCGGTCGTCGGCGCTCCTCGCTCGTCGCGGATGTTCAGTTTGACGGCAATCGCCGGCCGGATCTCGAAGAGCACGGGGACCTCGCCTCGAAACCCCAGATCTTGATTTCCCTGGCCGATGTCAAACCCTATCGTTGCTTCGCGCCGACCTGCTTCGCTGCTGTAGATCAGCGCGATGGGCGTATTCGACTTCCAGCCCGCTCAGTTGGCCGGTCATGGGCGGCGCCGAAAAGACCTCGACGCTCAAGAATCGGTCCGTAGCTTGAGCCGTGTTTTGGTTTTCGCGGAGCATCGGTTGCTGCTGCCGTCGCATGCTCAACTCGCTTACTCCTGAATAGACGGCACCTGCCTGCTTGCTGACGATGCGCAGTCGCGGCGTGCCAGTACTTTGGTTGAGCACCTTGATCAGCACCGGAGTAAATCCCAGCTTGCTGCAGCTGGGCCTGTGAGGGGCCGCGGCCCACCTTGACCCGGGACTCGGGGTTGATCTGCACCGGTCAACAACACTTGCGGCGTCGAGCATCTGTTGGAGGGCTTCGGCGTCACGGCGTCCCGCCGCTGCACGGAGCTGCTCGCCCAGCTCATTGGGCAGCGGCCGGCCGAGGTAGTCCAGAGCAGTCAGCAAACGGAGAACGTTCGCAGCCAGTGGCTGACCCTCGACCTCTGCGATCGGCAGCTGTGCGGGTAGGGCCGGCGGTACGATCGTAAGCAACACGAGCAGCAACCCCGCGCGGTGCGTCCACGCCCGGCGGGGCGTTTCGTATTACAGTCCAACGGGCGTTTCGCGTTGTCGTAGTGATTGGTTCCAAAGTGATCTTCCTACGAGGGGGTGGTGTGGGATCGTTCCACCGTGCGTGTCGTAACCACAAGCTAGCCAATGTAGTAGGCACACTCCGTGTGCCGTAACCCGTGGGACTGACCTGTAACACTAGATGGACGTCGGGCGGGTCTGATACCGCAGGGCCCTGCTCCTTCATGGGCCTCATTGCTTTCTGGACGCGCCGGAGCTACAATCCAGGCCTAAATCAGGGATTTGCGGCCGCTTGCAGCCTTTACTGCTAAAGTGCCATGAGTAAGCTGCGGCGTTCGGACGACGCAGCTTTATTTTTTTGCATGTCGTTTTTGCGTTTGCTGCAACCGCTCCGCGAATCTTAGTACCTCGTCTGAAGATGCGCCGCGGAGCCCCCTCGTATGCAGTCCAACGAGTCCGAAAGTCAAGCCGGTCGCGGCCGCCAAGGCGATTCAACGCGCGCCGTTCACGCTGGTGAACTACGGCAGAAAATCGGGGACTCCATCACCGACCCGATTGTTTGTGCGTTAACGTTTACCTTCGAGAACACGCAAACGGTTATCGATTATATCGAAAAAAAACTGCCCCGCGAGGAATACGGCCGCTACGGCAATCCAGGCGAGCGGGTTGCCGAACGAAAGCTTGCTGTGCTCGAGGGCGGTGCGGAGGCGTTGCTGTTCTCCAGCGGTATGGCGGCGATCGTCGGCTTGCTCATGAGCAAGCTGAACTCCGGCGATGAGGTGGTTTTCTTTGACGAGTGTTATCACCGTAGCCGCGAATTCTGTGTTAAGCACCTCTCTCGATTTGGTGTCGTGACGCGGCAGGTCCCAGCGTGCGACTACGACGCAATGGAGTCGGCCATTAACAGCCGCACCAAGCTGCTCGTTAGTGAATCGCCCACCAACCCGCATCTGAGCATCGTCGACTTGGAGCGCTTTGTTGAGGTAGGCCGCCGCACTCAGGTGGAAACGCTGATCGATGCCACATTGGCCACACCCTACAATGTGCGTCCGCTGGAGCATGGTGTCGACTACGTGCTGCACTCGGCGACCAAGTATCTGGGCGGCCACAACGATTTGTTGGCTGGCGCGATCATCGGTTCGGCAGAGAAATTGGAGAGCGTCCGTAACCTGCGTGGCATCATGGGCGCGATCAACTCCCCCCACAACGTCTACCTACTGACCCGCGGATTGAAGACCTTCGAACTGAGAATGCAGCGTCAGAACGACAACGGTCAGGCGATTGCCGACTTTCTGGTCCAGCACCCGAGGATCGAGAAAGTCTACTATCCGGGCTTGCCGTCGCACCCCTACCACGAGGTTGCCCGCCGCACCATGCGGGGTTTCGGCGGGCTGGTTACCTTCTTGATCAAGAACGCTGACTGGCAGGCCACCGCGCAAGTTGTCGATGCGGTGCACATACCCAGAATTGCACCTAGTCTGGGGGGCGTCGAATCGCTCATCGAGCAGCCGATGGTGATGAGCTACTACGAGTGCACACCCGAAGAACGGCGGCAGTTTGGGATCCCAGACAACATGATCCGCCTGTCGTGTGGCGTGGAAAACGCGAGCGACCTGATCGAGGATCTGACACAGGCGCTGCAGCAATGAGATTTCGTACTCGAGCGATCCACCTAGGCAACCGCTGCGACCCTCAAACCGGAGCGGTGGTTCCGCCAATTCACGTTGCTTCCACCTTTGTGCAGCACCGCGCCGGCGAGTGGCGTGAATTTGACTACTCGCGGAGCGGCAATCCAACCCGCAAGAACCTCGAAACAACGCTCGCCTCGCTCGAGTCGGGGACCGCGGCGCTAGCCTTTTCAAGTGGTATGGCCGCGACGCACTGCGTCATGATGTTGTTGGAGAGCGGCGATGAAGTCGTGGCCGGTGCAGACATTTACGGCGGCACCTATCGGTTTGCTGCACAATATCGTCGATCGTGCTGGCATTACGGTCCGGCTCGTACCAAGCAACGATCTTGATAGCTTGAGCGCGGCAATTACCGACAAGACGCGACTCGTCTGGCTGGAATCGCCGGGCAACCCACTGATTTCGATCACCGACCTGGCAGCCGCGGCCGAGATTGCTCGACGTCACGGCGTGCTCAGCGCTGTCGACAACACGTTCGCTACGCCGGTGCTCACTCGGCCTCTGGAGCTCGGCGTGGACATCGTCATGCATTCCGCGACCAAGTACTTAGGTGGCCACAGCGATGCGCTGGGCGGTGCACTCGTCGTGCGCGACCAACAGCTCTACGAGAGGCTCTACTTTGTCCAGAACGCGACCGGCGCGACGCTCGCTGCCTTCGATGCGTTCCTGATCGCCCGCGGACTGAAAACGCTTGATTTGAGAGTTCGCGAGCAGAGCCGTTCTGCATTGCGGATCGCCGAGTTCCTGGCAGCGGATCCGCGAGTTCGGCGAGTCCTCTATCCAGGGTTGCCCGCGCATCCGGGCCATGAGATTGCCCTACGCCAGATGAACGGTGGCTTCGGCGCCATGCTCAGTTTCGAGATCGAGGGAGATTTTCGAGATGCCAAACGAGTCGTGGAATCTACGAAGCTCTTTCAGCTGGCGGTCAGTTTGGGCGCTGTCGAATCGCTGGTCGAGCAGCCTGCGGCCATGTCGCACGCCAGTTATGCGCGGGCCGACCGGCTGGCCCATGGGATCTCCGACGAGCTGATTCGCATCTCTGTGGGTCTGGAAGATGTCGCCGACCTGCAGGCGGACCTGGACCAAGCACTCGGCTCTAGCGATCGATAGGGGACCGCCCCGCTTTCGGTTTTGATGTTGCGATCTTCGCGGCTGGGCAGGTGAAAGCAGGCGAATTCGCCGTGCATTTCGTAACCCGAAGCGTCAGCGAGGGGAGTTAGCCCGGATTATCATGAAGATCGTCGCGAGAGGTTGTAAGTACGTTCGTGGCAAGGAAGGCGAGCAATTCTTCCGCAGGCGTATTGAAGCAATACGTCGAGGGAGAATTGCGAAGCATGACGAAGCCACGGATGGACTTACGACCTCGCAGCAGATCGCTCATGAATAATTCGGGTTAGTGTACCAACACAAGTTATTCCCTCGCTGACGCTTCGGGTTATGATTGAGGCCAAACGCGCAACATCTAAACTTTCACTTCCGCTTGGGCGAGCGCCCTCAATCCGCTACTTCGAAAAAAAAGATCCGCGCCATGCAAGGACATGGCGCGGACCTCCCTCCTAGGGTCCGATGATGGCGAGTTAAACCGCGCATCATCTTGGACTTTAGTCTCGGAGCGGATTATCAGGAACGTCATCACAAACCGACCGGTTGTTGGCACGCACCACAACGTGGTCTTCGCTGTGAGAAGAAACACGCACGACTTTGCCAAGCGGCTTGGCCCGCGAGATTGAAATCCTGCGGGGCGTTTTCGCAGGCGCCGAAACCACAGTAGCTGCACGATAGACAGGCGCCTTGCGCAACACGCGTGCCTCACTGACCGGGACCGGCGGTGGCGTCAGATCATCGTCGATGAACGGGTCCGCAGGCTGAGCTGGTCGGAGCGGGGCGTAGCCCCCACCGTAGGATTTGCCACCCTTGCCGCCTGAGCACCCACAGCTCGAACCGCCCGCCAAGCGACGAGAGAACATGGAGCACGACGAGGAACCCCCCGACTTGGAATAGGACTTCGACGAGCATCCGGTCGCACAGCAGCGGTTGCAGCTGAAGATTCCTTCGATCATGTTGCCGACCCCATTTAATAGAGCCGGGATGAGGCAGCAGCGATTGCAGCTGCCGCAACCTCCGCACTTGGGAACCGAGCCACAACCACAGCGTGGTCCCGCCGCGCACGAGGAACCACCCTTTTGGACCACCGGGCCTTTTTGCATGGGGGTCATCTTCTGAATCGGGACAGCTTTCTGAACCGGGGCAAGCTTTTGGATCGGATTGCCCTTCATCCCGATCAGGTGGGCTCTCAAACCGGTCCGCGGCCCTTCACTTCGCGCCGGAGCGCCCGCGACGACCAGCGTCAAGAATGCCATGAAGAGTAACGTCCTTGTTCGACACATCGTATTTCGCCCTCCCCGAGCACTGTTAACGTCAGAAATTGGGCCTAGCGACCTGACCCGGGTTTTCCGATTCAACCCACTTATCGATACAATGAATCGAACCGTCGCAACGCGATCGATCAACACTTTCGTTTCGACTGTCAAACTCGTTGTAGACTGCCCCTTTTACCGGGCGGCGGTGACCGCCCTCAGGTCGTCGCCCCGGACTGTCCAATGCCTGCCGAGGAGAAACTCCCATGCTGCCGCTGCTCTTGTCACTGCTTGTTGCCGCCGCCCCGCCTACAACCGCCGCAGACACGCAGTTACCGAAAGTGTTCGAGGACGACTTCGAGCAGGGAACCGGCAACTGGCAACCGACCGATCCTGATGCCTGGCGGTTGAGGAAGACGGCCAGCGGCACCGTTTACAGCCAGTTCAAGAAGAAAAGCAACTACGAGCCACCCTTCCGCAGTCCCTACAACATGTCGCTAGTGCAGAATGTCCGCGTCACCGATTTCGTGCTGGATGCGAAGGTGCAAAGCACGCACGAAGATTACAACCATCGGGACATCTGCCTCTTCTTCGGGTACCAAGACCCCGCTCACTTCTACTACGTCCATCTCGGCAAGAAGACGGATGATCACGCGAATCAGATCTTCATCGTGAACGGCGCCCCGCGCACCAAGATCTCGACGAAAACCACCCCGGGCACCGGTTGGGACGACCAGTGGCATCACGTCCGTATCGTGCGCCGCACCGATGACGGCACGATCCAGGTCTATTTTGACGATATGCAGCAACCGATCATGACTGCCAAAGACAGGAACTTCCTTTGGGGACGCGTGGGAGTCGGTTCATTCGATGACACTGGCGACTGGGACGAGGTCCAGCTGCGGGGCCGGTTGAAGCCGGCGGACGAGGCGAGAGTAAAACAATGACTTGTGCGAAGAACAGCGAAAATGAAATAGGTGCAACGTCGCCGCTAACGACCGCTCGTAGCCGAATTCGCCAGAATTTGGCGGCCATACGATCGCACTCGGGCATCTAGGCGAGCTCAGTAACGCAGCGGGTTGAATTGAATATGGGGTGTTTGCGCAAAATGTTCTAATTATTCCGGTTTTAACGAAAGTTCCGATTAGAGAGCATCCGATACTCGCTTCCACGTGTGGATAAGCGACCGGCGTCTGTTGCCTGTATCCTTCGGCACGTATGGACTAAGGGATGTTTCTCATGTCATCTCCCCTGCGACTCTCGGCTGCTTTGCTGGTGTTATTTGCCGCGTATGCGGCCGCCTTTCCGGCTCTCGTTGCGGCCCAAGACCCGGTCAACCCGTTGCGGCCAGCATCGTCTCAACGCGTAAGCACCGCCAAGCCTAGCAAGTCCCAAGTCAAAAAGCGGCCCGCAGCTCCGGCTGCGGCCGAGCCGGCTTCGACTTCGAGCCCCATCCGACTGACGGACTACACCCAGCAAACCGCTTCGGCGGAGGGGACGGTTGCCGCCGTCTCATACGGCGGCCCGGTGCCCATCGAGTTGGGTCCGGGCGAGTTTATAGTCGAGGATGGCGCGCAGGGCGTTCCTGGCGAACTGTTGTTTGAGGGGGGTGGAAGTTGTTGTGACGGAAGCGGTTGCACCCAGTGTTGCCTGATCCCTTGTCCAGTGCTGTCGCTGGACAACTTTGAGTTTTTTACCGGCGTGCATGGGTTCATGGGAGCCAAGAACCGCGGCCAATCGGGCAGCTTCGGCTTCCACGGAGGATTTAACTGGGGTGGTCCTGTGCCCTGCAGCGGGGGTGCTCTTGGTGCGCAGCTCGGCTTGAACGCCGCTTTTAGTAACTTCTCAGGCGCCGCCTTTACGGCGGACGACCGGACACAGCTGTTTCTCACGGGCGGGCTATTTCGGCGTGTGGACTGGGGCCTGCAAGGCGGGCTGGTGATCGACTACCTGGCGGACCGTTGGTATACGGATACCGACCTGGCACAGGTCCGCGGCCAGGCTAGCTGGATGTTTCCTTGTTCCCATGAACTGGGTTTTTGGTTTGCCGCTGGTACAAACCGGCACACATCGCTGTCGAGGTTCAGCGGCAACGCGGCATCCGTTTCCGAAACGTGGCGAGCGACCGATTTATACGCGTTCTTTTACCGGCACCGATTTGCCGAAGGAAATGGGTCGACTGTCCGGCTCTTCGCCGGCTTCACCGGCAATCGAGACGGGTTGATCGGCGGCGACGTGCGGCTTCCCTTGAACGATAGTTGGGCTCTGGAATCGGGCTTCACCTACCTGATCCCTGACGAAGCAGCGACGGGTGCCCTGGGCGGTGGCCACGAGGTCGAAGCATGGAACGTCGCCATTTCGCTGGTCTGGTATCCCGGTTGCCGGTCGGCCTATGGCAACGACTACTTCCGGCCGCTGTTCAATGTGGCCAACAATGGTAGCTTCATCGTGCGGAGACAGTAGAATGGAAGTGTCTTCTTCCAGGTTCACTCGGGACCGCGCGTCGTGCACTCGCAAAACAGTGTGCTGGTCGTTGCTGCGTATCTGATCATCGCAGCCGCCGCCATCGCAGGTGGCCGCTTGGCGTGTAGGCCGGACCAACCGCATCTTGCTTCGCCAACAGCCGAGGCCGCCAACCGTAGCCCACCGCCGGCTGGCCGCACCGACCCACCTCTGGGAGTTTCAGCACATACGCTGTCGCGTGCCAAAGACCAGCTCGCGCAGCTACGTCAGACGTTGACCGCCACAAGTCGGCTGTTGGAGAGAAGAACGGCACTGTTGCACGACAAGGACGCCGAGTGCCGGCGTCTGCAAGGCGAGCTCGATGCCTCCATTGCATTTGTTTTCTCCTTGACGGCGGCGGACCAGGCACTCGGACCCCCGGAGATCGAAGAGACCGGTCGTAGCGAACTGCAGGAGCAGCTGGGACTGCTGCGAGTTGAGCTGCAGCGGATGTCGACCGAGTGGCAAGAGCAAGCATCACAGCTCGAGGAACTCCGCACTGCGCTCATCGACTCGGAGACTCGCATTGAGGAGCTGCGTCTGGCTGCAGAAGACGAACTTGTCGCCATGGACGAAGAACGCGAGGACTTGGCCACAGCCCTGAGGGAGACGGTGGCCGCAACCGGTAGCGAGTTTGTGCCAGCGCTGACGGAGCTTGCCAAAGATCGGCGGCCGATCGTCCGCGCCTGGGCTGCCTCTGCGCTTGGCCGGATCGGCATCGATGCCGCCGAGTCAGCCCCCACTTTGCTGGAGCTATTAGGCGATAGAGACGACCGAGTTCGCGCAGCTGCTCAGCAGGCGCTGGAGGCGATCGCGCCTTGAAAGCCTGGTCGATGCTCCGACCTAGCCCGAATTATTCATGAGCGATCTGCTGCGAGGTCGTAAGTCCATCCGTGGCTTCGTCATGCTTCACAATTCTCCCTCGACGTATTGCTTCAATACGCCTGCGGAACAATTGCTCGCCTTCCTTGCCACGAACGTACTTGCAATCTCTCGCGACGATCTTCATGCATAATCCGGGCTAGAGTATCGGCCGAAAATGTCTTTCGTAGCAGTGCGGGCACTTGTACGGTCGAAAGAAGACCAGCGCCACGGGATACTCGAACCAGCGAAAAGCTGACGGCTTGAGCGTCTCGCTACACCAGCGGCATCGGTAGGCAAAGAACACGGAGCTGCCTTCGATCGAGTTGCGAACCTTACCGAGCAACGGGTCATTATAGCCAGCCGTCGGGTGGAGGCGAAGAAGCAGCGGTGGCCGGGGTCCGCCCGCTGCTTACCACATTGTGCGCCCGGGGTGAAACGGAAAGTAGCTCGTCCGCGTGCCTCCCCAACGGATCTCAGCACCGCACGTCAAGGAGAGATTGTGCAGCGAGCCAACCTCGCCGGAAGCGAAGGACCAGGTGTCAGTGAACTCGGCGCGCAACGCCAACCAGTCCTTCCAAAGATACTTGACGCCCAGTCCGATCGGCAGGGAGATGGGTGTCTCGCCGATGTCTCGTTGCTGATCGTCTTTGAATCTGAAGCGCGCCGCCCCCAGGCCGAGCGAAAAGAACGGGCGCCAGCGGGCATCACCCCAAGGGTAGTACATCAGGCTGACATCCAAAAACTGCACTTCAGCGGATGGCCCCATAGTAGTGACGTTCTGTGGATAGCGGAGTCCCCCGTTGGCGAAAGCCCACCGGAGCTCACACCCCCAGTAGTGGTCGAAGTCCCAGCCAACTCGATATCCTCCCAACAGGGTGGTATCCCGGCTGACCCTGCCAGCGATAAGGTCGTTGCCGAACAGGCCACCCACCAGCCAGCCGATCTGGAGCGGCCGGTTTCGCCAGCTCGTGCCGATCAGCGGATGCCCGAGCCCCACGTGCCGTCTTGGATCGTCGGGATGCGTGTGCCGCGGCCAGCTGAAGATCTTTCCGGGTGGCCGATTATCGAATAGCGGTCCAGGCGGATCCGCCGCGGTCGAGGGAGAGACCGTCTCATCCGCGCGCGAGCCGTATGGTGTCGTGGCCCTGGTCTTGTCGGTCTTGACTTGACCATAGACGTCGGGCTTCTGAGCTGTGGCCGGACCGGCGACCAGGCAACAGGCCAACAACCAGCGGTACA
Source organism: Pirellulaceae bacterium (assembly GCA_965223305.1). Lineage (GTDB taxonomy): Bacteria > Planctomycetota > Planctomycetia > Pirellulales > Pirellulaceae > CBDCWT01. The sequence continues at coordinate 173,091 of CBDCWT010000047.1, forward strand.
AGCAGTTAGGCATCTGAGGTTCGGCGGACCAAACTAGGTTTTCCGGAGTCCGACCACGCCCCGAATCGGCTTTGACCGGGCAGCAGGCGATGACGAGGACTTGGTTTGGAGATGGCCGCCGCGAATAGGTAAAGTAGGCGTGGCACCTCCCGACGCCGATCGAACTCGGCCGAAGAGTGGCCGCGGATTATGGAGTGGCGGCTCCAGTGTGTCAACGCACAATTTCGAGCATCATCTGACCCTCCACGTGGAGGTCGTGCAGTCTCTCCTCACTCTCCCCTCGGGGAGAGTCGGCCCGAAGGGCCGGAGAGGGGGAGCCGTCCCCGGACGCTACGCGTCGGTTTCGCTGGGGAACCGTGGGCTAACGCCCAGCGGCTGATTTGCAGCGTAGCCGAACTCGCCAGAGTTTGGTGGATTACATGAAGCGTAAAAGCCTCCACGCAGGAGGGGGAGCTGACCTCGAGCCCCCCCGCCTGGGAAGACTTGCTTGACATCGCTAGCTGGCGTCGTGAATAATCCTCACTTCTGGTCGCAAGCTACTGGCAGCACAGAGGTTTCGTGCCTCCGGCGGCAAACGGCGTTGATTGACAAATGCAGCCAGTCGACCAAGATGAAGGTTAGCCCGGGTCGCAACTTGGGCGTTGAACTGGCGCCACGCTGACGTAGTCCGCTTTGCGCGCGGGAGTCATCGGCCCCTTCGCCGAAAACACTTGCAGGGGCGTTCTCTTAGAAAACTTACGGTGTCTGGGATGTCAACACAGATGGGTTCCTATACGGAGATTCTTCTCCGCCGCGGGATCGTGAGTCTCGATCAGCTGTCCGAAGCTGAGCAAATGGTCCGCGACTCCACGACTGGTGAGCAGGTCGCCGACGTCCTGCTGAAGCTTCGCTACGCGTCTGGCGAGGACATCATGCGGGCGATGGCGGAGTTCCATAAGCTCGAATACGTCGATTTGCAGGAGATTTCGATCCCCGACCACGTGGTGGAGCTCGTCCCAGAATCGGTGGCTCGTGAGAACAACGTCCTGCCGATGGCCGAGGAAGACGATGCCTTGATCGTGATCATGAACGATCCGCTCGACATCGAAACGGTGGAAAAGCTCCGCTTCATTCTCAACCGGCGGGTCGAGATGGCATTGGCGCCGCGCGAAAGTATCGTGGAGGCGATCAACCGCTACTACGGCCAGCAGGAGGGGGAAAGCGCGGACTCGATGCTCCAAGAGTTCACCGACACTGCGATCGACTTCACCGAGACCGAAGACGACCTCGGAGACGCCGGTGAGGCTATTGATGAGAACAGCGCTCCGGTTGTGCGGCTCGTCCACCTGATGATCAGCGAAGCCGTTCAGCTGCGAGCTTCTGACATTCACGTCGAACCGTTCGAGGATCGGATTCGGATCCGCTATCGAATCGACGGGGTGCTGATCGAGCGGGATAGCCCGCCCCGGAGGCTGTTGGGAGCTGTCTTGTCGCGTATTAAGATCCTCTCGAAGCTTGACATCGCCGAGCGGCGGCGACCTCAGGACGGCCGCATCAAGGTGACTGTGGGCGATAAGGAGCTGGATCTGCGGGTCAGCGTAATTCCTACCAATCACGGCCAGTCGGTCGTGATGCGGCTGCTGGACAAGGACAACATCAAGGTCGGAGTCCGGGACCTTGGCATGGGGGAAAGCGACTTCGACAAGTTCCTCGGGCTCGTCAAACGTCCCAATGGCATCATTTTGGTTACCGGTCCGACTGGGTCGGGGAAGACCACAACCCTCTACGCCGCGCTCAACTACCTGAACCGCCCTGATCTCAAGATCATCACGGCCGAGGACCCTGTGGAGTACTACCTGCCGGGCATCAACCAGGTAGAGGTAAAGCATAGTATCGGAGTGGATTTTGCGCGTATCATTCGTGCTATGCTGCGGCAGGCGCCCAATATCATCCTGGTCGGAGAAATGCGGGATAACGAGACTGCATCGATGGGAATTCAAGCATCTCTGACTGGACACTTGGTTTTCAGTACACTACATACGAACGATGCGCCCACCGCTGTGACACGTATGGTCGACATGGGGGTTCCCGGATACCTCGTCGCCAGCAGCGTCATTGGGGTTTTGGCACAGCGTTTGGTACGGATCATCTGCGGCCGCTGCCGGCAGAAGTACATGCCTTCTGAGAGCGTGTTGGAGGAGGTAGGCATCTCGCTGGAGGACGCCAAGAACGCAGATTTCTCCCGCGGCCAGGGGTGCAACTATTGCCAGCGGAAGGGCTATCGGGGACGAAAGGGGCTTTTTGAGCTGATGCTAATTACCTCCCGCATTCGGGAGCTGATGTTCGAGGGTGCGCCGACTCAGGATATCCGAGTCGCCGCCATAAACGAAGGTATGTCAACGCTTTATAATGACGGAATCCGTAAGGCCATGGAAGGACTGACGACCCTGGAAGAGGTGTTCCGTGTGGCCAAACGGACGGAGCAGGACGCTGAGTGAGAGTTCAGAGAGAGTCGAAGTTTGCCGCGGCGCGGCCGATCGGGTCTGCCTTGCTGGATTGGTTGGTTGGGGCAGGTGCTGTGCGGCGTGGATCGCTTCGGCGGCTTCGCCAGCGGGGTGGTGGATCGAGCCACGATCGGGTTGGCGGACTTCCTGCTCGAGGTGGTCTCGAGAGTCGGCAGGCGGGGAACTGGTTGGATTGCATCCCGGCGAGACTTCTCGAAAATACTTGCATCGCCCCACAGGGCCGCGAATAATCCTGACGAGCCAACTTTATCTGGCAGACCGTTCCGAGGCAGGTCTTGTTTCGGGGCGTGATTCGGTATCCGGCCCTCAGGCAAATCGGCATCGGGAGCTCCCCCCCCCCAAGTGGGTGTACTGATGGTCTTCCCTTCACGAGTATCAAACTTTAGGCCGGCTCGATGGCAACGATTCTGATTGACAAACTGCTGCAGGCTTGCGTGAAGCAGGGTGCTAGCGACATCCACATTGTGGTTGGGCAGCCGCCGGTAATGCGTTTGCACGGCCGCATGCGGAAGCTGGAAACGAAGACATTAGAAGCCGGAAGACACCGTTGGGCTGATGAAGAGCATCACGCCGGAGCGGTGCCAACGCGAGCTCCAAGAGGTGGGAGGCACGGACTTTGGCTTCGCCTTCGGTTCGGCGGCCCGATTTCGAGTATCGGTATTCAAGCAGCGTGGCAACATCTCGATGGTGCTGCGGCAGATTCCCAACGACAAACTGACACCCGAGCAGCTGGGGCTCTCGGAGGCGGTTGTCAAATGCGTGATGCGTCCGCGCGGGCTGTTTCTTGTGACGGGCCCGACGGGATCTGGAAAGAGCACCACGCTGGCCAGCCTGGTGAACTACATCAACGAGACGTGTGATCACCACATCATCACGATCGAGGACCCGATCGAGTTCTACCACGACCACATCAAGTCGACGATCAACCAGCGTGAAGTGGGCGTCGACGTTCCTAGTTTTTCGGAGGCGCTGCGTCGTGCCTTGCGGCAAGATCCCGACGTGATTTTGGTGGGCGAGCTGCGGGATCTGGAGACGATCGAAGCGGCGATTTCGGCAGCGGAAACCGGGCACGTTGTCTTTGGCACGCTGCATACCAACAGCGCCCAGGGGACGGTCAACCGCATCATTGACGCCTTTCCCGGCAACCTCCAGGACCAGATTCGCACGCAGCTTTCCACGGCGCTGATCGGAGTGGTCGCTCAAACGCTACTACCGAAAATTGGCGGCGGTCGTTGTGCTTCTTACGAGGTGCTATTGATTACTCCTGGTATCGCCAACCTGATTCGCGAGAACAAGACCTTCCGTATCAACTCGGCGATTCAGACCGGCGGCCAAGTTCGGCATGCAGTTGATGGACGACGCGCTATTTGACCTTTGGAAGGCCGAGCGAGTGATGGTCGAGGACGCCCTGGGCAAGGCACACAATCCGGACGAACTGGCCAAGCGGATCGTCAACGCCAAGCGGGAGATTGAGGAAGAGGTACCGGCGGGTGCCGACTGAACGGAGGCCACGTAGCTCGACTACTGAGAGAACAACCTGAGATTTGCAGTCCAACCCAGATCCGAAGCGAGTCCATATGGCAATTCGTCGAATCGGACAAATCCTGGTCGACATGGGGTTCATCACGACGACCAGCTGGAAATGTTGCTGGAAGAGCAACGTCAGCAACCGGGTGAGAAGCTCGGCAAGATCGCCGAGGAAATGGGCCTAGTTACCGACGACCAGATTGTGCAGGCGTTGGCCGAGCAGCTGAACATGCAGGTCATCAGTCTGGAAGAGTTCGAGTTACCCGAGGACGTCAAGTCGACGGTCACCGAAACGATGGCTCAGCTCTACCGGGTCATCCCGGTCAATTCGAGGAGACGACATTGACGGTCGCCACGTGTGACCCGCAGAATCTCACCATTCAAGACGAGTTGCGAACTTTCTTGGGCATGGAAATCCGGCTGCTGGTCGCCACCGAACGGGAGGTGAATAAGGCGCTGGAGAAGTACTACGACGCGGGCGGCGAGAGCGTCGAGAAGCTGGTCGAGCAGCTGGAAGACGACGAGGACTTGCGGACGCTTGCCGAGCAAATGGGGCGGGCCGACGCCTTCGACCTCACCAGCGCCGAGACCTTGGCCGACAGCGCGCCGGTTCGCAAGTTGTTGAACATGGTGCTGTTGATGGCCATCAAGGACCATGCCAGCGACATCCACTTCGAGCCTTTCGAGGACGAGTTCCGGGTACGCATCAAGGCGGACGGTGTGCTGTACGAAATGGTACCACCGCCTCGTCACTTGGCGTTCGCGATCACCACGCGGATCAAGGTGATGGCAAACCTTGATATTGCCGAGCGCCGTGTCCCGCAGGACGGTCGTATCGAGTTGACAGTCGGCGGGCACCCGGTCGACCTGCGCGTCAGTGTGCTACCCACGATGTTCGGCGAGAGCGTGGTGATGCGGGTGCTGGACCGGTCAGTCGTTTCGTTGGACTTGGGCAAGGTTGGCATGGACGCGCCGACGATGGAGGCCTTTCGAGGGGTGATCGGTAAGCCCAACGGCATTGTCTTGGTTACCGGCCCGACGGGATCGGGCAAGACAACGACGCTCTATTCGGCGCTCTCGGAGCTGAACACGATCGACGAGAAGCTAATCACGACCGAGGATCCGGTCGAGTACGACATCGACGGCATCGTGCAGATCCCGATCGACCACGACATCGGGGTCACCTTTGCGGCTTGTTTGCGGGCCATTTTGCGGCAAGACCCGGACCGCATTCTGGTGGGCGAGATTCGGGACCTGGAAACTGCCGAGATCGCCGTGCAGGCTTCGCTGACTGGGCACTTGGTATTTAGTACATTGCATACCAATGACGCCCCGAGTTCCATCACGCGGCTCAAGGATATGGGGGTTCCCACATTTTTGATCACGGCCACGGTCGAGGCTATTTTGGCTCAGCGTTTGGTGCGGCGCGTCTGCAGCCAATGCCGCGAGGAGGTAGAGCCAACGGACGAATTGCTGCTCGACATGGATATCAACCGCGAGGATCTCAACGGCCGCACCTTCTTCCGAGGCAAAGGGTGTGAGGTCTGCAACAGCACAGGCTACAAGGGACGAGTGGGGTTGTTCGAGCTGATGATCATGAACGACGAGCTGCGCGAGATGGTGATGAACAACGCGTCGATCGACATGATGCGCGATACGGCCCGGGGCTACGGAATGGTGACCTTGCGCGATGCCGGTGAAGCATTCGCGTTCGACGGGACCACGAGCGCAGAAGAGGTTGTCCGCGAGACGATTTTGGATGCATAGGGGCGAGGAAACAGGAGATAGTCAATCATGCCGACCTTCGAATTCGAGGCCATGGACGCCACGGGTCAGGAGATCCGCGACGTCATTGATGCGGCGACAGAGGAAGAGGCACAGACCACTATCCGCGGGATGGGGTACTTCGTCACAAAGATCTCTGTCAAACGGAGCGCGGCGGGCGCGACGGCTACGGTCACCAGAAAGAAGCGGCCGCTAGCGTTCGGCGGTGCCGGCGGCAAGCACGTTTGTGCTTTCACGCGACAACTTTCGATTCTGCAGGATGCTGGTCTGCCGATCCTCCGCAGCCTCAAGATCCTCGAAGGCAACCTCAAAGGCGGCAAACTCAAGAACTCGCTGATGGATGTCTGCGACGAGATCGAGACCGGTGCCACGCTGTCCGAGGCGATGAGCAAGTCGCCCAAAGTCTTTTCGCGGTTGTACGTCAACATGATCAAAGCCGGCGAAGCCGGTGGTGCTTTGGAGGTGATCCTTCAGCGGCTGGCCGAGTTCATGGAGCGGGCGGAGTCGCTGAAGAAGAAAGTCAAAGGGGCGATGATCTATCCGGTCGTCGTGATCTTAGTTGCGGTCGGCATCTTGACGTTCATCATGCTGAAGATCGTGCCGGTCTTCTCGAAGATGTTCGAAGAGTTCGAGTTGCCGCTGCCTCAAGCGACGTTGTTGTTGATCGCCATCTCGGACTTCGTTGTCGAGTTCTGGTTTCTGCTGCCCGTTGTGCCCGTGGGAATCTGGTTGTTCGTCAAGCTCGCCCGCAAATTCCGGCATGGCCGCATGGGGTGGGACATGTTCATATTGAAATTACCTGTCCTAGGGGTGCTGGTCGAGAAGAACATTATGGCGCGGACGACGCGCACCTTGGGGACACTTGTGTCCAGCGGCGTGCCTATTTTGGAGGGGCTGACGATTACCCGTGAAACTTCGGGGAACGCCATGTTCGAGCGGCTCTATGGGCGGGTCACCGACTCGATTCGGGACGGTGAAACGATCTCGCAGCCGATGAAGCAGTACTCGAAGTTGGGGTTCCACCCAATGTGTGCTTTCTTCTGGTTCGCCTTCGGCGCCACGCCCGGGCTGATGATTATGTGTCTCACGCCGATGATGTCCGACATGCTGCAGACCGGCGGCTATGTGGCCCTCGTGGTGGGGACGCTTTCGATGTTGTTTTACATGACGAAGATGAGTACCCGGGTTGTGGACGACTTGGTGGTCAACATGATCGACGTGGGCGAGGAGACGGGTGAGCTCGACACGATGCTCTACAAGGTCGCCGACACCTACGACGAGGAAGTCAAGACGCTGACCGACGGCCTGATGGCGCTGTTGGAGCCCTTGATGATTTGTTTCCTGGGGGGTGCAGTTGGCTTTATTGTCATCTCGCTCTTCATGCCGCTTGTCGACTTGATTCAAGGACTGGCATGATCAACCAGCCCCGCGTGTGAGCGTGGGCTGTCAAATACAGATGATTTCACGGTGTGGCAGCAGGATTTGGCCGGCTTCTGAAAGCTGGGCGTTGCCGACGCTGCCGCGCAACCCTCTGGCGACGAAGGCCGCAAGAAATACTGCTCGACTGCGCGCATTCCGCGCCGCGTTTGAAGGAGATGGGAGATGATCGTGATGCAACCTACGCGACCCTTGTTCACCTGCCCGCGCAGAGCGGGGAAGCGGCGATCGCGCGTCTTTGGCTTCACTTTGGTCGAGATGTTGGTAGTGATCAGCATCATTGCCATTTTGGCCGCTCTGTTGATCCCCACCGTGGGGCGCGTGATGCGCCAACAGCGGACGAGCGCCATATCCATCGAGATCACCAACCTGGCCCAGGCCGTAGAAGCCTACAAGCTAAAGAACAAAGACTATCCACCGGATTTCTCGAATGTGTTTGGTGTCCAGGATCACATGAAGAAAGCCTTCCCGCGGAACCAGTTGAACGTCGCGGCATGGCTGACAACTCCCCCGGCAGCGAACCAGCTGGACCCTCGCGCGCTCGATCCATCTGAGGCGCTCGTCTTCTGGTTGGGTGGCGGGCTGAAGAAGAACCAGCGGAATCCGATTCGGGGGACTGGCGAGAAGGATATCTACTTCGAGTTTAAGACCGAACAGCTGGTCGACTCGGACGGCGACGGTTGGATGGAGTACACGTCTGAGCACTCTGGAGACGCTCCCTACGTCTATTTCGACGGCCGCATCCTCAACGACTACCACTTTGACTACGGCAATCGAACATGCACTCCCACAAACCTACCGGCCGTCTGTGCCTATGCCTGGGCGGTCTATCCGCCGCGCGCGCCTGGCATGGGCGTGGTTTGTGTAGGTCGAAACGTTGCCGTCCCTGACATTTCTCCTTCGAAATTCGGTGTCGTGCGTCCTTACCGCACGAATACTCCGGTGCCAGCCAACGACAACACAACCCATCCAGTGACGAACATGCCCGGTGTGAACGACACCACCTGGATTAACCCGGGCAAGTTTCAGATTATTTCGGCGGGACTGGACGAGGCCTTTGGTACCGAGAATCGAGACACGACGGTGGACAGCGTCTTCAAATCGTTTCCGGTACAGAATTATTACACGGTCGCGGTCGGGGACCTGTCAGAAGACGCAGACAACATCGCCAATTTCACGGAAGGCCAGACGATCGAAGAGGCCATCCCGTGAGGAACTTAGTGCGTGATTTCGTCTTTCTTCACTCTCCCCTCGGGGAGAGTCGGCCCAAAGGGCCGGAGAGGGGGAGCCCTCCCCGGACGCTACGCGTCCGACCCTCCCGCAAGCGGGAGGGTGAAGTGGATGCGGGCAAGTTTGGTCAACATGAAGCCGTAAAGGCCGCACGACCTCTGCGGGAGAGGGCCAGGGTGAGGGTCTTATGAACAAAAACCGGCGACTCAACTTGACGCAGCGGCGTTGTTCACGGCGTTCGTTTACGTTGGTCGAGCTGATGCTGGTGATCACGATCATCACGGTCTTGGCCAGCTCGGCGCTGTTCGCGCTGTATGGCGCAACGGAGGACGCGCGGGAGCGGCGGACGCAGGCTCAGATCGCCAAGATTCATCAACTGATCATGGAGCGCTGGGAGAGCTACCGCACGCGTAAACTGCCAATCCAGATTCCTCCGGCCGCTCCAGTGGGCGTGCGATCCCAGGTGCGGCTGTTTGCGATCCGCGACTTGATGCGGATGGAGCTGCCCGACCGTATTTCAGATCTTACGTTTTCACCGGCGCCCGCCCGAATTGCCACGGGTGTCGACACGTTTATTACTGTCAACATCCGCCCCCCCTCGCTGTGGCGGATGTACCGTCGCCGCGCTGGTTTGGGGCGAGTCAATCCTCCTCCGCCTTGGCCGTCGCAGGTGCCGCGAGTGGTCGATTTAGTCTCCTCGGGCCAGTGGACCATTCCTCATCAGGGCGCCGAGTGCCTGTACTTAATCGTCGGATCGATGCGGGAAGGCGATGACACGGCGTTGCAATTCTTCAAAGAGTCTGAGATTGGGGACGTAGACGGCGACGGCCATCCGGAGATCTTGGATGCTTGGGGCCGGCCGATTGAGTTTCTCCGCTGGGCGCCTGGCTTCGCGACCCTAACGGGGGACGACCTGCAGTGGGGTAGGGCGGGCCACGATGACGACGGCAACGGCGTTATCGATGACGCGTTGGAGATCGGCGCCTACGGCTCGGATGACGGCTCGGAGTTGCAGATTCGTTCAGCGGACGCGGCGCCGGATCAGTTTGATCCATTGCGCGTCGATCCCCGTTGGCGGACCATCGACCCCGATCCGTTCGCTTTGTTCCCGTTGATCTACTCGGCGGGAAGGGACGGGATCTTGGACGTAGCAACCGAGAACCCTCAAACCACGTTCGCGTATGCACTGACCAATCCACCGAACGACCCTTATAGCTTTCTTGATCCCACGAATCGCATCCAAGTCGGCCGGCCGATCGCTGGAAACGACAACGAGATGAACGCGGAAGACAACATCACGAACCATCTGCTCGAGGCTAACTAATGGTGAGGGTGTCGAGCCAACCTGACCTACATCGCCCCACGACTCGCATTGTGTGCGCGCGAGCTCGACGTAGAGTCGCAGGACAACCCCGTCCGCGCGATGCCCGCGTTGCTCGGGGCGTCACGCTTGTCGAGCTGCTGATTGTCGTCACGTTGCTATTGATGTTGCTGGGCATTGGCGTCCCGCTGATGAAACCAGCTCTGGAGCAGGGACGCGTTCGCGAGGCGGCCCGCCAGGTGAACGCGTTTTGTGCGGTGGCCAAGGCGCGGGCGGTGCAGTTGGGTCGCCCGGCGGGTGTTTGGATGGAGCGGAGCGCACCCGGCTCTAACGCCTGCCTCGACTTGTTCCTGGCCGAAATGCCGCCGATCTACACGGGCGACTTTGAGGGAGCCACGGTGAGGTTTACCGACCAAGTGCTCCCCGGCGTATGGCTCGCGGATCAACGCGAACTCTGGCGATTCGAATTCGCCGAGACGATGCACGGCATGTTGAATCCCCAATCGGGCGCCGTCTCGTCGTTTGCTCTGATTAGACCCGGCGAGACGTTCTTTATGCGTTTTAATTTCAAGGGATCGATCTATCGAGTGAGGCGAGGGCCTATTCCTAACTCACCGGTAACCGATCCGGCGGTGTTTGTCTTAGCTCCAGGGTTGAGACCAACCGGTGAGTTTGCATCTTTGGCAGAACCACCGATCGGCACGAGCTTTCCGGACCTGCAACCGGGTGTGCCGTTTCAGATCTTCCGGGCACCGGTGCGGACCTCGGGTCGGGCCTTGCAGCTGACGGGTGGAGCGATCGTCGACCTCGAGAACTCGGGCTATGGGCTCGACGGTCGCCAGTTTGCAGCCGGCAGTAGTAGTGACGAAACACCTGTTGTGATCATGTTCCAGCCGTCAGGCGGTGTCGAGCGGGTGGCATACGGAGTGAACCAGGAATCGCCGACTGGACCGGTTCACTTGTTGGTGGGTACCAACGCAGGTCTTGAGTCGTCCCCCAATTCCCCAGAGTCGCCCAACACCATCTGGTACTCGGCTCTCGACAGTAGCACGGTCACCTACAACAAGAACCTCGCCGACTCGGAAGCGGTATGGGTTTCGGTCGCTCATCGGACGGGCAACGTCACTTCGGCAGAGAACAGCTGGCAGTTGTTACCTCCGCCGCCGTGGCCAGGTTCCGGACCGGCCAAGCCTTTCTTCCAAGCGTCGCTGCGGGCCGCCCGCGAGTTTGCCCAGACGGCTCAAACGATGGGAGGGCTGTGATGGCGAGTCTACGTCGCGGCATCAGTATCCTGGAAGTTCTCTTCGCGATGGGCGTGGTGGCGATCGGACTGTTGGGTGTCATGGCGATCGTGCCTGTCGGACTGCACTTGGTCGGTAAAGGCCAGGTCTCAGACCGCTCGTCTCGTGCGGGGCAGAACGCCTTGCGGGAGTTCCAAACGCGTGGCATGGCTCGGGCCGATCAGTGGCTCTACTTTCACCCCCACCCTGCGGTCGGCTGGACTCGTGTGACCTGGAATCCCGGCCTCGACAACTCTTGGGGCGCACCTGGCGACGATGACAACGACGGTTTACCCAACACAGACGCCGAGGCGGGTTGGCCGAACAGCGACGATGTGTTGACCGACTATCCGATTCCCGGCGCCGCTTTTGCCATCGACCCACGGTTTCTGGCGTCTCGTACTTTGCCGCCGGAGGTTGCAACCCCGCGGCTCAATTTCGAACGGCTCGGTCCCACGCAGCCCAACGGCAACGAGTTTCCCTACCGGCAGCAACCGCAATTGACCAGAGGATTCGAGCGGCCTTTGCTGAAGATGCGCCGCGTTTCACTAAAGCGGTTCCCCTTGATCAGCTCGAACGATCCGCGGGGCAGGCTGCCGCTGGGCAAGGCGCACGCCGATCAGCTCTTCATGCTCAATGACGATTTGGTGTTCGAGCTACCGCAGGAAAACGAGCCCCCCGAGCAGCAGTATACATGGATGGTTGGTCCTGACGGTGCTTGGGGTGTCGATACGGTGGATGACGACCGTATCAACGGAACCGACGACCCGGGCGAGGCGGGTTGGCCGGGCTCGGACGACGTGCCGGTCATGCGGGAGTTTGAGGGGGAGTATTCCTGGATGGCGACGATGGTTCCCAAACGGGACCAGGTGGGGCTGACCAGCGATCAATACATTTTGTCAATTGTGGTCTTCCACAACCGCGACCCGCTGATGGAGATGAATCAGACCAACGAACGAGTGGCGTACATCCGCCAGGCGGACTTCCACTCGGATGGCTTTAGCGGCGGCGATGTGACCTTGCATGCGTATACCAGGTCGCCAAACCCCACCAACGATTTGCAAGCCCGCGCTGGGGATTGGGTGCTGCTGTCGACGTTGTTGGCGCATCCAGTACGTGGACCGTCACCCTATTTCCGCTGGTATCGCGTGGCCCAAGCGGGTGACGTGGAAGATCTCAGCGTGACCAACATGGTCAACATCTCGCGCGAGGTGACACTGGAGGGCCCCGATTGGCCGTTGGCTGCGATCATCCCACATCCGAATCCGACGTTCGAAAACGAGCGTGACCATACGCGAGTCACCTTGGTCAGCAATGTGGTGGCTGTCTACGAACGTTCCATCACGATCGAGAATTAGTGAAAGTTGGCAGTCGACGTTGGCAGCCGACAGTTGGCAGGCGAACGAAAGAGAAGGTTGGTCAGTGACAAGTGAGCCCGGATTATTCATGAAGATCGTGGCGAGAGGTTGTAAGTACGTTCGTGGCAAGGAAGGCAAGCAATTCTTCCGCAGGCGTATTGAAGCAATACGTCGAGGGAGAATTGTGAAGCATGACGAAGCCACGGATGGACTTACGACCTCGCAGCAGATCGCTCATGAATAATTCGGGGTGAGAAGGGCTGACAGGGGGATCGGTTGAGACGACAGGCAGGAAGGGGAAGGTAGAGGGCGATGTATCAACGTAAGAAGAGAGAGCGAGGCGTGATCCTGTTGGTCGTGCTGAGCTTGTTGACCATCTTTACCTTGATGGGCGCGACGTTCGTCATCGTGTCGGGTTCATATCGGTCTGCGGCCGAAGTTTCGGCACGGCTGGGAGCCAGAGAACCGGATCCACGCCAACTGACCGACGACGCGGCCTATGCCCTGTTTACGGACACCGTCGATGCGCGGTCCTCGCTGCGCTCGCATGGCCTGTTGCGTGACATGTATGGAGACGATGGGTTTACAGCGAACGTCGCTTCGGTGAGCCAGTTGCTGCCGAGTCCGTCCAACACGAACGTGCAGGTTGGCCAGTTCTTTGGAGTGACGTTGGGGAACCTGCAGGATTATGACGGTGTAGCTCTTTCCGACGGGCTTAGTCCGATCGCGGGCTACTACGGCGGCTGTGTCTTGACCTTTGTGGATGGCCCGGCGCGTGGCCACAGCACCCGCGTCGTTGACTACGATCCGATTACCGGCACGTTCCTGGTCATGCCGATTGAAGGTCGTTCGACGGTGTTTCCGCTCAATGGCAACCGCGTGGTCGTCAATGGTCGGCCTTTTTCCGGCAGCGGGTTCGGTTTCAATCGAAGTTCGCTGGCGAATGACGGGCCCGATCCGGGACCCGACGGCGAATGGGGCGTGGCCGGCGTCGATGACGACGGAAACGGCGTCGTCGACGACTACTTCGAAGCCGGTTTTTCGAATTCGGACGATGTGCTGGGAGTCGCGTTACAACCGAACCGGCTACCAAGCACCGTCGCCGTGGGGGCGAACACGGTCATGAATCCGTCGCGGACGGCGCTAAACGCGTACCTTGCCGGCGGCGCCGACGAGAGCTACGACGCGGCAGACTACCAGAACATGCATCTAGCGGCGATCGTTCCCAACCCCGCAAATCCGAGCCGTTCATTTGTGTTGCCTTCGTTGCATCGGCCCGCGTTGATCAACTGGTGGCTCTGGAACGTGATCTTGCCGGAAATGACGTCAGATATGGGCTCCGTGCCGACACCCACTCAGCTGATCAGTGCCTTCTTGCGTCCTTATGGTCCGGACAACGTTCGAGCTGCGTTGGGAGGTGGTGACGACCCTGCTTTCATTTCGTTGGCAATGCGGGACCGGATCGTGGCGTTGAAACAGCGGATCATCTTGCGGCCGCTGCCGGAAGCGAATCCAAACTTCACCGGTACCAATGCGGAGTTCACCAGCTTTAACTTCGGCCTCGTCACGGAACCGAATCGGAGTCCTTATTTGTCAGGTCCCTGGGATATCGACAACGACGGGGACGGTGACACCGACAGCATCTGGATCGATGCGGGGATGCCGATCTTGGAGAACGCCGAAGGACGGCTCTACAAGCCGTTGGTTGCGATCCTCTGTACAGATCTGGACGGTCGTTTGAATCTGAATGCCCAGGGGGGGCAAGGACACCTGATCGCCGCCAACCCTTCGCCGACCGACTTCGCGGCTCTACCTCAGGAGCTGGCAGGCGAGCTCGATACGGGAATCAACGCTGCCGGCCTCGTGCCGGGCATGGGCACCGGGCCGGCCGATGTGAATCTGGGCGTTCTCTTTGCGCGACCAGCCGATCCGCTCGGCCTCGGCCTGTACTCTCGGCTTCTCAGGGGTGATCCTACGGGTCGGATTAACGGGCGTTACGGTCGCGACGATCAGCCCGGCTCTTTAGGTCCCGACGTCTTAGCCTTGGCCAAGATCTTTCAACATCCTGCCAACTTCTACAACGTCAACGTGCATGGCGGTTTCGAGTCGCCGCCCGATTTGAACGGCGAGTTGACCTTGGCTTTGGATCATCGCGGACAACCTCGCTTCAGTGTTCCCAACACCAATCGGAACCTGACTGTCAATCACGCTTACGAGAAGGACTTGCTTACTCGTAAAGCCAGCGACCAGTTGTTTGAGATTTCCGAGCTGGAGGCACTGCTGCGCTATAACGACACCGACGTGAACCCACCTGATGGCTTGCCGGCCGCCAGGCGGTTGATGAAGCTGCTTGAGGCGACTCCTGGTCAGGGCTTTTTTACTGCACCCGCGCCTCGGCCGACGGACACCGCCGCGCGGCCGTTTGGCCCGACGCCGCTGCATCGCCGCCTCGTCACCACGCACAGCGCCGACTTGCCGGTGCCAAACATGTCGGAGCCACCCGACCTGGCGGGCTTTGCACCGACCAACCAGGCCCAATTCGCGGTCCTCCAGCGGCTCAAGCCGAACTCCCAGAACAACAACTTCCGCTTCCACCATGTTGCTGAGATCTTGCGGGCGAGATTGATGCAGAATCTGGACGGTGCGGGCGGTTGGATGCAACCGGTCATTGCTGATCCCGTCAACTCTTGGAACCAGACGGCTTCACCGCACGATCACCGTCTCAACCTCGCGATGAGCGGCATCCAGGCGATGAATAGCGTACCAGCGATGAGCATGCTTTCTCACGATCTGAGAATGGGATTGCGTTTCGATGTCAATCGGCCGTTCGGCAACGGGCGAGACGACAACGGTAATGGAGTGGTCGACGAACATGGATTTGGTGGTCCCGACGCTGCGGGTCGCTTCCGCAATCTCGAGGCCAGTCTCTGGGAGCTGACCGCGCCAGAGCGTCTCTGGCAGAATGGTCCTTGGGGACCCGCGGGGGTTGGTTTTGATCACGACAACGACAACGTCATCTCGGACGATCAGGATGCCTTCTTAGCTCGTGCTCACTATGCACGGCACCTGTACATCCTGATGATGATGCTCAAAGACCCGGCCTACTTTACCGAAATCGACGTCGACCGCGACGGCAACGTAGGATCGGCCGACCCGACCGATACGGCTCGGCTCTTCGCCCAGTGGGCGGTTAACGCCGTCGACTTCCGCGATCCCGACTCGATCATGACACCGTTCGAGTTTGACTTGACACCGTTCACCGCTCACGTCGGCAACGACGGCGGCTGGGGCATTGCCGGGACCGACGACGATGGCATCAACGGCACCGACGACCCCGGCGAAGCGATGTGGCCTGGTTCGGACGACCTACCACCCTGGGGTGTCGACGGCGTGATCGGCATAGGCCCCGGACCCGATCGTATTTTTGGAAACGGTGATGACTTCGACGACGCCACACTCAACCCCGATCGCGCCGTGGTGTGGGGTATCGAGCGTCCCGAGCTGTTGATTACGGAGACGTTGGCCTGGCATGATCGCCGCACGGAAGACCTTAGCAACGATGACGGCATCCAGCAGGACACTCAAAACGGTGATCCCAACTTCGATCAACGTTTGAGGCCGCAGGGGTCGTTCTACGTCGAGCTTTACAATCCATGGACTTCGCCGTCGCTCCGCAAGCCCGCTGAGTTCTATGACGGCAACACCCCGGATGTCTCTGGAGTGCAGCTCGACCGACTGACGCCGGTCGACCCAATCACACCGAGCGCCCCGCGGTCACCTGTTTGGCGTTTGCTAGTGGTCAGTGGCACCGCGGGTCACGAGGGTACGGCTGACTACGACGCCCCCTACGACTCCACGCGAGCAAAGCCGAACGACAGTGACCGCGTCGTCTATTTTGGCCGCAACGGCGGGCACCCGGCGGGCACTGCCCAGGTTTTCCCCGATCCTGCCACGTCACCGGCAGATCCTTTGATCAGCAATCCGGCGCGGGCGAGTCGCTTTGCGCGGCTGATCGGCGGCAGGTATGCAGTTGTCGGCACTGTGCGGGGCCAGTCGACCGACTTACCCGATCCTGCTGATGGCAATACACCCAACGGCATCCCTGACTGGGTCAACACCGTGGGACGTCGCTCGGACGTCAGCGAGAGCAACCTGATGCCGGAGGCGACGCGGCGTATCGTCCTGCAACCGCACCAGATCCCCGACAAAAACCGCGTGTTTGTCGAGGGCAATGATGCTGCAGTCGCGCTCCCCCGAGTGCTGGATTCGACCGCCAGCCGGCCGCCGGTCGTCGACGCGCTCCCTCCGGTAGCGATTCCGATTCGCAACCTGAATGTGAGTGAGGAGATCGGTGTTGCCTATCCCGCGGCCGACACGGTGACCGCCAGTGGCGAGCCCGCTTATACCGTGCCGTTTGACGAGCCGCTCGATATCGCCGAGTACCTGACGCAAGACAGCATGAACGTCTTTGGACGTTCGGTGAATGACGACGTCTGGGACAAGGTTGTGCATCTGCAACGACTGGCGAACCCATTGCAACCTTGGAATCCGTATCCCGGCGAGGCGAACTACAACCCGGAGCTGGCGGTCAACCCGTACATGACAGTCGACACCATGGCAGTTGACTTGGCCAGCTTCAACGGCGTGTCCAACGACGCCGATCCGGTTGCCACGGGCTCGACGATCGTCGGCTTTTACTCGAGGCAGCGTGGCGAGGGTGAACCGCCGGGCGCGCGGGCTCTGTGGCGGCAAACCAGATTGATGATGGGCCGTGGCCGCAGGCCGACAGGCAGAGGAGCGCTGGCAGGCCCCCACTTCTTTGATGTGAACCTTCATCATTCACTGGGCTTCTTGAACGATCTGCCCAACGGGCAGTTCATTTATGGTCCCCGGTTCCAGCACGACTCTTCTGGCTCGACCTCGACGGCGCCCGCGCTGGCCTATATCGGTGCACCCAACACGCGGGCGGGGGTGGGAGTGCCCTTTCCTTGGTTTAACTGGTTGAACCGTCCGTTCACGAGCCACTATGAGATGCTACAGATACCTCGTAGCTCGTCATATGGGCTGTTGCGCGAATGGGCGCCGGTCGATCCCGCCCGGTCTAAGTCGGCGTACGACGAAAAGGAGCCGGCGGAGTTCAATCACCTGCTGAATTTCTTCGAGTCGACGGACCCGGATGTGGTACCAAAAACTCCGGCGGCCGACTTGGCTCGGTTGTTTGATTTCGTGCACGTTCCCTCGCCGTTCGTGGGAACCGAAACGCTGCTGAATCCGGTTGTATTTGGGAACGCGAACATTGCACCGGGTACCCAGAACTTCCGTCCTCCGTTCAACCGCGTTTCCAAATATCGTGAACCGGGCAAGATCAATCTCAACACAGCGTATGCACCGGTGGTGATTGATGCGATTCGTGGAGCAGCACCGCCCAGCGGGGTGGGACCGTGGTTCAACGCGATCGCTGACAGCCGGCGGGCGTTCGGCGAACGTCTGCCTGACACGGTCAATCCGAGCCCTCCGGAGCGGCGCAATGATGCGGCGACAAGCTGGATCAGGACTGGGACTCAGATTCCCACGTTCGATCCGTCGGATCCCGGCTATGACCCTGTAGTCAACACCGTTCCGACCGTTTTTGCCAATCCTTTCCGTGGTTTCGGCGACGCTCCGTTAGTCCCGCTCCCGCGGTTGGTTCGACCCTTTATTGAATCGACGCTCTTGCGGAGCAATCGCATTGACTATCGGGATCCCTACCTGACGAGCTCCGGCGCGGCGGATTGGCCGGTGGCGCCAGCGGCACCGGCCGGCGATGCGCCGTTGTTCGTCCGGCCGCAGTTACTGAGCGGTCCTCACAACGACCCGAACCGCAATACCTATTTCCGTTACGAGCCGATGCAACGCTTTGCTAACCTGGTGACCACGCGGTCGAACGTCTACGCGGTGTGGGTCACGGTCGGCTTTTTTGAAGTCGAAAACGTGCTGCCCTCACCGCTGAATCCGTTCGGCTATCGGATCGGCGCCGAGATCGGCTGGGACACCGGCGACGTGAAACGCCACCGAGCGTTCTATGTGATCGACCGTTCGATCCCCGTCGCTTTCGAGCCCGGTAAGCGGCACAACATTGACAAAGCGATATTGCTGAAGAGGTTCATTGAATGACAGTTGGCAAACGTCTAGGCCTGACACTGGTCGAAATGCTGGTCGCCACGGCCGTGACACTGGTCATGGTATTGGTGGTCACGCAGTCGTTTCAGGTTGTCAGCGGTATCATTTCGGCTAACCGCGCGTCACTTGAATTGGCGGGACAACTTCGCGGAACCGCGATTCGTTTGCAAGCTGATCTGGATTCGCACTCCGCGCCAATCACTCCTTGGCTGGATAGTAGCGCCGGGCTTGGTTACTTCGAGTACATCGAGGGACCTGGGTCGGATGCCAACCCGCGCATGCATCCGTTGGGAGTTTCGCCAGGAGCAGCTCAACCCTTGTTTTTGCAACGACGTTCCTCGGACCCGATCGTTAATCTTTCCCATATTGGGGACGTCGATGATATCGTCATGTTCACCGCGAAGAACGCCGAAGAGCCCTTCGTAGGGATGTACTGGTTCCCCGACGTGAATGGCATTATGCGTCCCACGACAATTTCGTCGGAGACCGCCGAGGTTGTTTGGTGGACCGTTCTGCAGGACCGGAAGCTGGGGCAAAACCGTAGCGAACTGTGGGATTCCGGCGAGACATTCAAGCTGCATCGTCGAGCGTTGTTGATCAAGCCGGAACTCAACGACCCCATCACAGGGATGCTGCCTCCCGCTGTGTTAGGAAGATATGCAATATCTCCCCAGGGGTTGAGCGTGTTCTACAACGAGAATGATATCTCGGTCCGGCCGGTGATGGATGAGAACACTGGGGCACCCATCGGTTTCGCAGCCAACTCACTGAACGACCTGACACTGCGGCAGAATCGCTTTGCACACTACCCGATCGCGCCGATCTCGCCACCGCAGTTTTTTGATTGGGAGCGAAATGTCGGCATCCGCCCGGTGTTTCCCTTCGAGATCAGCTTGAATCCGGCCAATCCTGTTTCGCTGGTGAACAGTGCCCAGTGGGGGCCTCATCGCGGTGCTGACAACCAGTGGGGACGAGCCGGTCAGGACGATGACTTTGACGGCACGGTCGACAATGCGAGCGAGGCGTTGACCCCGGGAACGGACGACATCGTCGGCTACCAAATCGGTCATGACGTGGTGCTGCAGAACGTCCTGGCGTTCGACGTACGTGCATTCGACCCTGCGGCGCCGATCAACGCCTACCCCGGTAACGACGGAGCCTGGGGAGTGGCGGGTGTTGACGATGACAACGCAAACGGTTCGGACGACATCAACGAGATGGGTTGGCCCGGGTCCGACGATCTGGCCCTCGCACCTGGAGACCCTGGTTGGGTTCTCAATCCACCGACATTGCTGGGAACCGGCGCCTACGTCGATTTGAACTACCTGTCTTCTGCACTCCCTGCTCCGGCCCTCTCTAGTTTTTCAAACCGGCCTTATTTTCTCGACTTCAACCAAAACGGACGTTATGACCGTGGCAGCGACCCGGGACTGTCGCTATCTACCTACGACACCTGGCCGGTCGATTTTGAGAGGAACGGGTTTTCCGAGGACTTGGACAGCGACAATGACGAAGGGCTCGACGGCCTCGACGACGACAACCGCGGTGGTGTCGATGACCTGAACGAGCGAGAAACACGGCCGCCTTATGGGGACAAGCTACGGGGGATCCAAATCCGCATCCGCGTGCTTGAACCGGATTCCCAGCAAGTCCGCCAACAGACCGTGCGAGTGAACTTCGTCGACTGACCGTTCCGAGGACGGGACGGCACTTCGCGATCGGGAGGGCGAACCGACCGGGAGGCGAGCCAATCGGGAGGGCGAGGCTCCCGCCGAGCCGTGCGGTGCTAGAAAACGGCTCCGCAGGAGCGTCGCCCTCCCGGCTGATTCGGTTCGCCGAGAGCGTAAGACGTCTTTAGACTTCAACAAGTTGCTTTGGATCCAGAGGTGAGCCCCGTCCTACTGCCGAGAGCGATTCGGGAGGGCGAGGCTCCCGCCGAGCCGCAAGCGCAAGAGCACTCCAAGTTTAACCGCGACCCAGAGGAGTTCGCTGCAAGGGGACTTTATCTGTCAAGCGAGGCGAAACTCAGCGGACTCCGGCGGCGAGCGCGTATGAACGCGTGTTTTCTTACGCAGCAGCACCCTACCTACCGCGCGCTCGGCGACGGGGTCTGCCGGATGCGGCTGCTCGAATGGCTTAGACACCGCACGGCAAGACCCCTTTGCGTCGCGGTTAAACGGTCGAGATCCAAATGGCCCAAGGGAGACGGCTCCGCGGGAGCGTCGCCCTCCCGAACGATCGTCGAGCGGGAGTTTCTCACCAGGCTAGAGCAACCCCTACGGATAGAGCAACCGCTTCTGCCAGGCGCCGTCCTCGGTGAGCTCGTAGGCCGTGCGCTCGTGGAGCCGAGCGTCTCCACGCGTCCAAAACTCGATGCGATCAGGCTCGACACGATAGCCCGTCCAGTGGTCAGGACGTGGGACTTCTTGCCCCGCAAACTGCGTCTCGAACCCGCCCAGCCGCTGCTCGAGCTCGCTGCGGTCAGCGAGCTCCCGAGACTGGTCGGATGCCCACGCTCCCAATTGGCTGTCTCGCGGACGAGATGCCCAGTAGGCATCGGCTTCCTCGTCGGGCACCAGCTTCGCTTTGCCTTCGATGCGCACTTGCTCATGCAGCTCGTCCCAAAAAAAGCAGAGCGCCACGCGCGGATTGGCGCGCATGTGAGCCCCTTTCACGCTCTGCGTATTGGTATAGAACACAAAGCCGTGCTCGTCGAACCCGCGCAACAAGACCACTCGCGCCGTCGGCTGACCTTCTGCGCTGACCGTCGCCAAAGTTGCCGCCAGGGGTTCGTTCAGCGACGTGGTCTTGGACCGTTCCGCCAATTCGCTAAATCGTGCTAGTGCTTCGGAGTCCATGTGCAGTGCCTCAACGCGATGTTCAGGGGCTTACCGAGGGTCAACCGAGCGGGCTGCCACGTCGCTACGGGACCTTCTTGAGGGTCGTCAAGTATTCCACAACGTCCACCAGCTCCTGGACGCTCAACAGCTTCTGCAGGTCGGCGGGCATCAACGACACCTGGTTCTTGACCAGTTCGTCAATTTCCCCGATAGCATACCTTTTGTCGATGGCCTCTGCGGTTCGCAGCGTCACTGCGTCGCTGGTGCGGTTGATTAGGACACCGGCAACTACGTTGCCATCGGTCAGCACAGCCGTATATGTCTCATAGTTGTGGCTGATACCAGCACTGGGATCGAGAATCGAAGTATAGAGGGCCTCGCGCGAGAGCTTGGTGCCAATTTCCGAGAGGTCGGGTCCCACTTCCTTGCCTTCCCCACGTGTGCGATGGCATTTGAGGCAGGTTGCCTTGCCGCGAAACAGCTTTGCACCATGGGCCGAGTTGCCTGACATTTTCAGCAGCCGGGCCACCGGTGGCAGCGGTTCAGCATCCGCACCAGCAGGCAGCTGCAGGTGCTTCGCGGCCGCGCTGCGAATCTCGGGGTCGGCCGAGCCATGTAAAGCATTCGCCACCGCAAACCTCAGATCGGTAGTCACCTTGCCGGCAAGCACAAGTTCCAAAAGATACTGCTGACCCTCACGACTCCGGCCTAGCCCAGAGGCCGCGGTCACCCGCAGCGCCCGACTCTTGCTCGAGTCCGTGACGATGGGTCGCAGGAACTCCACGCAATCCGGTGCGGCGACCAATCCCAGTGCTTTGGCCGCGTTGTGTGCTAAGGCCTCGTCCCGACCTGCCAGCACGTCGGCGAACATCTGACCGCCGCCCCGCTTCAACAGCAGCGCCGCCGCTTGCACTCCTGCGTTGCCCTCCGGATCTTCAACAGCCATCTGCAGCAGCTGGGATTCAACACCCTTCAGCTTCAGCCGCCTCACTAGGTCCACGTATTCGGCCGTCCTTGGCTTTGTCGCCAAGTGCCGTAACACGGCCTCCCGCAACTTAGGTTTGCTGTTAACGTCGATGTTCGGCAGCCGCAACAACGTCTGTACGATGGTGCTGTCCTTGGCAGCCTGCGCGTCGTCGGCCAGAGCCGGAGCGACCAGTGCCGGAATGAGGACAAGGATAAAAGCCGAGGGCAAGAGAAGCTTCATCGCAACGCAGCAACTGAACAACCGAGCGAGTTTGTGTGAGATCAGCCGCTGGGCGTTAGCCCACGGTTTCTACGAACAGGATGCTGACCGGGACTCACGAGCGATCTGCTACGACCTTCGTGAATAATCCCGACCGATGCATTCCGGCTGATTTCTTGTCCCAAAATCAAGTCTCATAAACGACGTCTCTCCATTGCCCAGTCTTCCAACTCGCAGCCAGAGGTAATTTGCTGTGGCGCACGACATGACCACATTATAAATCCAAGATGCTCTCGAGCGCCTTGTCCTTTTCCGGTCCTGCCAGGAAATCGAAGGCCCGGAGATAGCGGGACAACGTTTCCGGCGGTGTATCGTCGTGCTTGATGATCTTCGCCAGATAGCTTGGCGTCTGCGTCGCACGGCTCCGCCAAATGATGTCGCGGCCGGCCGGCGTGTTCCAGCCGTCACCTACCTGCTCGAGCCAAGCCGCCAAGCAGTTATCCCAATCGTCGCCGGCGCCAATCCCAAGTGCTTCGAGGTACCAACGGTCGTGGCCGTCGTGCTGACTGGCCAACTGGGCCCAGAGCCTGGGCTTCTCGCCAGATTCGTTATGACGCAGTGCGATCGCCAGCTCGCGGCGTACTGTCGCCGATTGATCGTGAACCAACTTCTTGATAATCGGTACCAAGTCCAGCTTGAGCTGCCGCGCGAGCCGGATTCCGACTACCCGCAGATCGGGGTTGTCGTGGGCCGTGGACAGTTCGACGTAGTGCGGGCCACGCTCCTCGATTTTCCCGAGCAGCCACAAGGCGCGAGCCCGCATACGCGGGTCTTCCGCATTCTCCAGCAACGCAGCCAGCTGCGGCTCCGCTTCGTCGCCAAATTGATGAAGCACTCTCCAAGCCATCGAGCGCACCGTCAGATTCGGATTCTGCAGGGCTTCGATGGCGCCCGAGACAGTCGAATAATCGAACGACGGGACTTCGTAATGATCGGAGTGAGATGCCGGTGTCACTCGAAACAGCCGGCCGTGCGCGATGTCTTCCATACGATGACCGCCGACCCCGGGGTCGTACCAATCGGCGACAAAGATCGACCCGTCGGGTGCAACACAGACGTCCGATGGGCGAAACCATTGATTGGCCGACCCATCCAAGATATCAACTACTCGAGCACTGTAGCCGGCGCCTTCCACGGTTACCGGATAGGCCCGTACGATGTTGGGACCAGCGTCACAATGGATCATCTGGCCGCGGAATTCCTCGGGCAACAAATCCCCTTCGTAGACACAGATCCCTGTCGGCGAACCGGCACCCGTCTGCAGCAAGTTTGGAACCACGCCGGGATCGTTGAGGTGCCAGTGCCGCAACGGAATCTCCTCGTGCATGTTCGTTCGCTCCGCCTTCCAGTTGGCGCCCGTCTTCTCATCTTTGTAACCGTAGTTGCCGAACTCCATCACGAAGTTAATCCGCGTGCCGCGGTTACCATCGTCGTCGTTGTCGGATTGCCACAAGGTGCCGAACGAATCGACAGCCAGCTCCCAGTTGTTGCGAAAGTTCCAACCAAGTGTTTCGAATTCACTGCCATCCAAATTGCAACGGAATGCCATGCCCTCCTGGTAAGGATTGCGGCTGTTGTTCACAACATTACCCGCCAAGTCGATAATCGTCTGACCTCGCTCGCTGCGGATCTGCTTCCCTTCGTTTCCAAAGTTGAAGTAGAGCTTTCCATCGGGACCGAAGATGAAGGCGTGAATTCCGTGATCGTGTTCGATGCCCGAGATCCCTCTGAATAGGAGCTCTTTTCCGTCCGCTTTGAGATCGCCATCTTCGTCGGTCAAGAAGAACACCTTGTCTTGTGCGGAAACCAGCACTCGCATCTTCTGAGTGTGCGGGTCGGGCAGCACACAGATGCCATGCACCGAATCGATATCGCGTCCCTGATAGTAGGTCGTCGACTCGTCGAGCCTTCCATCGCCGTCTGTGTCTTCCAGTATCAAAATGCGATCGCCCTCTTTCCGTTCGGGCAGTTGTTCGTTGCGGAAGCGGCGGTAGTTGAGTACTTCACAGACCCAAACTCGTCCCAGGTGATCGATGTCAATGTTGGTAGGGTTCCGCATCATCGGCTCTGAGGCGGCCAGGCGTGCGGTTAACTCGGGATGGACCTTTAACTGTGAAACAGCGTTCTCCGCCGCATGAGCATTAGCGCTGCCTTCGTCGGCTGCCAAGCCCAGCCGCTGCGCGGCTAGAGTTGTCAGAAGGAACAGCAACGAGAAGAGGCGCAACGCCCGTATCGAATGGGTTCGCATCTCGGCAGAATCTCCTTACCAGGACGGAACGCCGCGGCAAGCGGCGGCAGGATAGTCTTGGCAGGATACGCTCTGCGAGTGCTGAAGTCGATCCCCCGCGAACGCCCCAATCCTTGCGATCAGGCGGCTTGCAGCGATCGGGCAGAGGAAGCCCAGGTGATCCAGTCAGCGACTTCCTGCAGATCAGGGCGCCGACCGTTGCGGATGATGCGCTTCCCTTGATTGGTCAGCACGAAGGGTTCCACATCAGACCACAGCTTGTTGGGGTCCATCTCCGCCAGTTGCTCGGGCGTCGTGATCCCGAGCGCCACCAAGATCTGCGCGTCGTGCCCGCGCAATTGTGGGATGCGGATCGCCAACGTCGTCTGCTGCTGCCAACGCAGTACGGTGTCCTCGTTGATCCGCTTCTGCCCAAGACGGTCGGCCAGCTCATGGTGATCGGCTTGCAAGAGGTCGTGAACCGAGTGAATTCCGATAGCCTTGAGCCGCTGAGCGGTGCGCGGGCCGATCGAAGGGGCGTCAACGACTGGGTCGCTGGAATTCAGATAAAAATGCAGTTGATCCGACTCGGGCATCTTCACGACTCGTCGCTTCGATTGCGTCGTCGAGTCCTGCTCAAGTTCGGCCTCTGGGTCAACAGGTTCGGGCCGAGATCGCAACGAGCGAGCCACACGGCGTTCGCCGCCGCGTGTACGGCCGGAGCTACGGTCGTTCGACGCACTTCGCTGTCGCCGCACTCCGCTGCGCCGATAGCTGTAGTCGATCAGACTGTCGTCTTCCAGATCGGACCCGTTACCATCTGTTCGGATCCAATCCTCGACACGGGACAGCTCGAACTCGGTCCCAGATAACAAGAGTGATTGCCCATTTCTGCTTGACGCGAATCGTTGTACGATTTCACGCAGTCGATGCGGCGAGATAGACCGCAGCTGCTCTGGATCGGTGACATCGCAGGCCACCAAGATCCGTGCGTCGTAAGCGCGGAGGTGCGGCACGCGACACATCAACCGTGCCTGGGCCTGCCAGGATTGAACCTGCTCGACAGTGATTCCCACCGACCGCATTTCGATCGCCGTTTCCTCAGGTGACAGGTCGAGCAGCTGCCCGACAGTCCGGACACCGATCCTGCGAAAATGCGCCGCGTCGGCACTCGCGACCGAAGGTGCGTCCTCGACAGGGCTCTCGTCCGACAGACAATACTCGTCGTGGGTAGCAAGGCGATCGAGGTTCCAGTGAGGCCTCGAGACACTTTCAACGTGATCGTACCGAACTGGAAGATCGTTGTAGCTCTCGGTCACACTCCACTCGGAGATACTCTGCACGGGTAGCAGTAGGTTTTTGAATTCATCGGCCACGTGGCGGTGTCGGGTCAACACGAGTACCTGCCTGTGGCCAGCGACCTCCTGGAGAATTTCTACTGCGGCAGGCACGTCGCGAGAATCCAGGTTGCTGAAGGCTTCCCGCAGCACCAGCGGTACGTGGTAACCGTTTGCTGCCAGGCTGGCCTGGCTTGCCAGCAAAATGCTCAGGTAGGTATGGTCGCGCCCACTCTCGTCCAGCTGTTGCCATGTAAATCGGCGTGAGGCTTGGTCGAAGACCGCTACCCGGTTTTGTGAGTCAAACTCAAGTTGCCGCAAAGCTCCACCGGAGAGCTCGCACAGATACCTCGAGGCCACGGAAACGACCGAGGAAAGGGCAACGGGGCCATCAAAAGCTCGCATCTTCAGCTGCAGTTCAGCGATCGTCTCGGCTAGGATCTGTCGTTGCTCGGCGTAGCGAATATCTCGCTCGACGCGACCGCGTTCAGCCCGCCGTGCCTCAAGTTGTTGGCGTAGGTGATGACCGTCTTCGGCGCGAACCTGAGCAAGACGCCGGTTCAAGTCAACCAACTGCGAATCCCAGGTGTTGATTCGCTCGCGCAGCTGAACGTGTTCCTTTTCAATCCTGGCAATCTCGGCATCCAACTGCGCGGTACTCCCCGATTCAGCGTGGACGATCTCGGCCGGCTGTTCAGTCGGATGTGCCGCGCACCGACACCACTTCTCATGTCGATGTGAAACATCACCACGGTGGGCCGGCCGTTTGGCTTGCAGTATCTCAATTGCGCGCTGAAACTCCTCTTCACAGCGAGTCAGCTGTTGCAGTTCGCTGGCTTGGGATGTCAACTCGCTCGCTGATTCCCAATGACCTAGCTCTCCACACAGCGCGTACAGCTCGCGACGCATCTCGGTCAACGCCAGCTGCAGTTCTGTCCGTAACTCGTGCCAAAGCGGTTGCTCGCCGACCCCACCGAATGCGGAGAGCCGTGTTTCCAGATGTTGGATCTTCTTTTCCAGCGCGGACAGCGAACGGCGTGGGTTGGCAGTTCTCTCCACACCAATGTCATGGTGCTCTTTTTCTGCTTGCAGTTTCCGCTTGCGATCAGCGACTTCGATCGCCAACTTACGCCACCGCTCGATTTGTCGATCGACTTCGTCGGGTACCGGAGTGTGTTGAGAAGTCTCCGCACGGATAGCCGTTCCTCGGCGAAGCTCGTCGCGGCGAGCCCGGAGCCGATAAAGTGTCGCCTCGAGGTCTTTGAGCCGAGCGCGTGCTTCGGACAGCTGGCGGTCGATGCTCTGCCTTTGTTCGAGCAGCCGCTGACGATCCTCGTCGTATTGGGCGCTAGCGAGCCGTGCTTCAAGAGCAGTGACTTCTTCCGTAATCTCCTTCCGCCGGCGGTGCAGCGACTCGACGGTATAAGAGGATGTCGGCAGCGACTGGAATTCGTGCTGGTATTGGTCCAGCTTTCGTTGCATCTCGCTCAACTCACTCGATTCGCGCCCTTCACTGAGCAGGATGCCGGCGGCCTCCAGGTTGGCTACCAAGCAGTCGACGTGCGGACGCGTCGAGAAGTCGACGGCAAACAGATGGTCGAACTGCTCGGTCGTCACTCCCGATAACAGTGTCTCCAGGTGGCGATGACCAATGACCCGTCCGTCTCCGTGCTCGACGGTTAACCGCCCGTCAATGCTGCCGTCGTCGTAGCGACTAACCGTTTGCATGCCTTGATCGGTCCCCAGTGTGATGGCACCACCGAACCCCCGCGAGTGAGCTGGCAGGTAACGCTCCCTAGTCGTACGGTCGAAACCAAGTAGCATGGCACGCAAGAACTGCAGAATGGTCCGCTTGCCCGCCCCGGCGGGTCCGTAGATAACTTGTATGCTGTCACTGAACCCGTCCAATTGGACGTCGTGACAGCCACCAAAACGGTCCATTCGCATGCTTTGAAGAAACACAGACTTGTTCTCCTCGATCTGATTTCGCATGGCCGGGTCAGCCAGAATACGGGAATTCGGGTTCGGGAAGGTAACAAATTGCGTTATCTCTGGCCATGCCGAAATCCAGCTGGTGAAGCTAGCGTTTCCCGTCCTTGACTATGCTCACTGGTTTGCCACACTAGGGGTCTGCTAGTTTTGGCGTTGCATTTTCCACGTGCGAGTTTCCGCAAACTGTTGTCGCGGAGGCATGAAGCCAGTGGCACCTATGGCGATCGTCTTGTCACGGGTGTCCCGATTTGTGGTGACGCGAATACGCCTTGAGCCAGCTTGTCTCCACGATCACCTGCGCGGGACACCGCTTCGATAGCCGCATGTCGATCAACGTCGTTTGCCCAGGTTGCAAGAAGCGCTTCACAGTCAGCGACAAGTACGCTGGTCAGAAGGGCCCTTGCCCGAAATGCAAGACCGTCATCTCGATCCCCAGCAAGGACGACGAAGTCGTTGTTCATGCGCCTCGGCACTCGGGGCCGACAGATGCCGAAGGGAGGCGGTTGAGCGACCCCATCCTGCGGGAAGAATCAAAATTCTCGACGAAGATGACGGTGGCGATTGTGGTCGGCGTGATCGCGGTTTTCGCGGTGGCGGCTGTCGTCGGGCGGACCAACGAGGGTCCCGTGCCTCTTTCCCTCCAGGCGCTCGCGGCGATCGCCCTGGCTCCCCTGCTGGTCCTAGCCGGCTACTCTTTTCTGCGCGATGACGAGTTGGAGCCGTTCCGCGGGCGCGAGCTGTTATTGCGCGTGCTGGCCTGCGCCGCCGCCTACGCGTTCCTCTGGGGAGCCTACGCCTGGGTGCAAGCCGTGCTCGAGATCGACATCACCGCCTATCAACTGATTTTCGTCGCGCCGCCCGTCCTGCTGATCGGGGCGTTCGCATCGTTTGCCAGTTTGGACCTGGATTTTACGAGCGGGCTGATTCACTACGGCATGTACTTGATCGTCACGGTCCTCCTTCGTTGTGCTGCGGGAATGCCAGCCTTCTAAGTTCTGTGGCGGAAGGGGATTGGGCGGTTCAAGAAAAGTAGCAGGCACGCTCCGCGTGCCGTCCGCCTACTTGTTGGTCAGCTAAATCGACGAGTTTGATTCTGGGACGAACGAATTAGCCGGAATGCGTTAGTTAGCATCCGGTTTTGTAGCCCATCCGTTCATGTCGCAGAATCACGCTCGGTCGTTTAGCTACGGCACGCGGAGCGTGCCGACTACTTTGCTGCTGATCAAGTTGCGGCACACGGAGTGTGCCTACTACCTTTGTGACGGTGAACTTCGGATCTATTGAGGTGCTGTGTGCACGCCATTCGGGATATCCCGGAACTGCAGGCGCTAGATAACCGGCAGAGCCTGGTTCGCATTCCCCCTGAAGTCGACGTGCCGATAACACGGCGAGTGCGACAGCTTATCGACACGGTCGAGTTTCGCCGCTTGGCGAAAATTAGCCAACTGGGCCTGGTGTCGCTGGTCTATCCCGCAGCGCACCATTCGCGCTTCGAACACTCCTTGGGTGTTTACCGTATGGCCTTGCTCTACCTGCAACGGCTCTCTTACGACCAGCGATTCTCAGACGCGATGACACCGCACGACGCGGAGCTGTTCATCGTTGCCGCCTTGCTCCACGATCTAGGACACTGGCCTTTCTGCCATCCGATCGAGGACCTCCACTTGCAGGGCGTACCACAACACGAGCTGTTTGCTAATAGCTTCTTACTGGAGGGAGATATTGCCGACACCCTCAGGGGAGACTGGCAAATCCAGCCACGAGAAGTAGTGACCTTGTTGTCCGAGAAACCGCGAAACCACCGCTCTCGGATTCTCCAAAGCATGCTGTCGGGACCGATCGACGTCGACAAGATGGACTACCTCGCCCGCGATAGCCTGCATGCGGGCGTTCCCTACGGACGAAACTTCGACCAGCATCGACTAATCGGCAGCCTCTGCCTCAACCGTGCCGGTGACGGACTGGCAATCACGGACAAGGGGCGAACGGCTGCGGAGATGTTGGTGTTCGCACGGTATGTCATGTTTAGCGAAGTCTATTGGCACCATACTGTGCGGGCGGCGACGGCGATGTTGCAGAGAGCGTTCTACTTGCTCTACGCGCATTTGGATCTCGACAAGTTGTTTCGTCAGACCGAACAGCCGCTGATTGATCGGTTGCTTGCGGCCGCTGGAGACAGCCCTTCGGCGGATCTGTTGAGCGGCATTTTCGGCTCCAGCCGGCAGCCCTACAAGCGGCTGGCACAGTACAGCTACTTTCAACAGCGCGACATCTATGAGTTGTTAGCCAGACGCCCCTACCCCTGGCTGGTGGCCTGCTCGGAGACGTTTGCCAACATCCTGAGCCGCAAACTCGGCAGGCGGATCGCGCCCCACGAACTCCTTTTTGATGCCCCACCTGTCCATCTGGAAGTTCAGTTCAACATCGAAATCTACTTCCCCAAAGAAGATTGCTTTCGAACTTTGGGTGACGTGTCCCCGATCGTGCAGACGTTGGCACGCCAACAGTTTGACGACTACGTCAAGCCGGTACGAGTTTTTGCGCACCCGGAACTTGTCGCCGATGTTCTATCGCTGGGCGATCTCTCCGCACCGCTGCAAGAGGCGATTGCACAAATGGAGTAGCCGGCAGCCGCCAAAGTAGCAGGCACGCTCCGCGTGCCGTCCGCCCCCGGAGTTCGTGCAGCTTTTACGCTTCATGCAATCCACCAAACTCTGGCGAGTTCGGCTACGTTCAGAATCAGCCGCTGGGCGTTAGCCCACGGTTCCGCAACGAAACCAACGCGTAGCGTCCGGCGAGCGCCCCCCTCTCCGGCCCTTCGGGCCGACTCTCCCCAAGGGGACAGTGACGAAACACGAAATCACGCACTAACTTGGAAGCTGCACGACTCACTGATCGAGAGTTCAGTCCAAGCGAGACAACGTGACTCCCAGATGAGTCCCAAAGACGAACGCCACGGACCGCGGAGTGATCGGGAACATCCCGGGTGTAGCACGCTGCCTCGCTCGACCGAAACTACTCTCGTTATTGCTCAACGCTCGTCATCAGCTGTCGGAAGGCCCGCAAGCGGGGATCCAACTTAGCCAGCAGCTGCAGCAAACCCGGATCTCCGCTGCTGGAGACCGAGGCCTTTGCTGGAGTCGCTTCGGTATCCGCCTCTTGAGCGGAGTTAGGAAACTGTGCTGGTTGATCTGCCTGAGGAGCAACGACTAGCTCTCCCGCTGGCCCGCCGGGAGCAGCGTCGACGGTTCCCGTCACACACTCGTTGCAGGTGGCCGGGTTGGTCGGGTCATCACAGAGGAACTCAAGTAAGTTGTCTGTGGCGCTGCCTGAGATAATCGTTCCAAAGTCGATGGCGTTGTTCTGCAGCAGGCGCCGAATTTCCGCCTGTGAACGATTTTGAACAACGACGAGATTTCGTGGATACTCGGGGAAGGACGCTTTGCCTGCCTTGCCAATGAACACGTCGGCGGTATGCCCGTTTGCCCGGATGGCGATCACCAGCGTGCCTTTGCGTGGGCACATCTTGCAAGTCGCGTCGCAGTTTTCCACCCTTTCGTAGACTTCACAGCTCTGGACTTTGCACAAGTGGTCCTTGCAGTCCAGATCCTTGCAATCTACGTCGTCACATTGAGCGTCCTTGCAGTCGAACTCCAGCGTTCGGGGACGGAACTTGTACACCTCTTTCGCAGTGACACATATCTGGGGAACCGGAATTGTGCCTTCGATTGTGCCAATCGCCTTATAGAACCGAGTTGTCTTGCAAACGGTTTGCAGCGTTCCCGGCTCAAAGCAGATCTTGGTGACATTCTTGTCTCCCACGCAGTGACACGGATCAATAATCCGCGGCAGACAGTTACCGCCGATCGTGGGTGGGCAACAATCGTCGCTCGGCGGAGTCGGATGCACGACTCCCGGGCTGGGTGGGGTGCCAACCATGGGGCCCCGTTGTGCTGCGCCTTGACAGAGCTGATTCGCGTTGGCGGTCGAGATGACCGGGAATCCGTTGATCTTGACCACATTTGGTTCGTCACAAACTACGTAACAGCCGTTCGTGTAGGTTTCAGGCCTTTCGCAGTAGTACGCGTTGCGTCCCTGGTGGTAAAAGTATCGATTACCAGCTTGCCCTAAACTAGCCATGCTGCCAACGATGGCCAACGCTGCTGCAATCCTAAAAGCCATCTCCAATACCCTCCTTCGTTTAGTTGGTATAGGAAAGAATTAGCGACTGAGATGAATGAATCATCTCGGTATCATAAGTTGTGTGCGAAGAATTTAACGACTGCATGCTAGCTGTCAAGGAAAATTCGCTCCGTGTGCTCCTAAGTTAGAAAGACTCAGAGAGAAGAGGATTTTCTTATTTTTTCCAAAATACCCACTTTCGTTATTGTGGAGATCTTGGGGTGAATAGGAGTTCAAGAAAGGAGTGATAAAAAGTTGTGTTTTTGATCGAAAAAAAAGTCTGGGCATCCACTTCACCCCTCCCGCGAGAGGGGCTGTGCAGCTTTGCGCTTCACAAACCTGCGGACATTGGCTTTACCCTCCCGCGCGCGGGAGGGTCGGACGCGATAGCGTCCGGGGAGGGCTGCTGGGAGTCGTAGGCCGGGACAAGCGGCAGGAAAGATGGCGGGCTTGTGACATGAGGTGACGCCGCGCTGTTCCGGCGGCACGAAGTTCGATGCACTCCGTGTTGGTTGCTTAACCGGCGCGTGCCGGAACTGCGCGGCGGGGAAATCGTAGGCCGATGGAAGCTTCTTTTGCGCCGCTTGTTCCGGCCTACCCCTCGGAGTAGTAGGCAGTTGCACGCGAAGCGTGCCAGCAACGTAGTCGGCACACTCCGTGTGCCGTAGCCTTGCGAGCAAGCACGACACTCACTTAGGAAGACGAGACGCCTGTAATCTCTGCCTACTTCTACGCTCC
The DNA here is from genome assembly GCA_965223305.1 of Pirellulaceae bacterium. GTDB lineage: Bacteria > Planctomycetota > Planctomycetia > Pirellulales > Pirellulaceae > CBDCWT01. The sequence goes on from CBDCWT010000047.1 coordinate 206,254, forward strand.
CGCGCGCGGGAGGGTCGGACGCGCTAGCGTCCGGGGAGGGCTGCCCGGGAGTGATCGCCCCTCGCGTGCCCCCTCTCCGGCCCTTCGGGCCGACTCTCCCCGAGGGGAGAGTGAAGAAACACGAAATCACGCACTTAGTTAGAAGCTGCACGACCTCTGTGGGTGGGAGTCAACGAGATTCGTAACCCAGGCGGGAGCTTTGAAGTTGCGATTTTGGCTGTTTGGCAGGGAGGTCCGCAGCGCAAGGTCGCGTCAGCTCCGGGGTTGAGTTGTCTTGCGTCGGCGAGAGATCATCGCCAGACCGACTAGCCCGAGGCTTGTCAGAGCAGCGTACGCCGAGCTTTCACCTAGCCCGGATTATTCATGAAGATCGTCGCGAGAGGCTGTAAGTACGTTCGTGGCAAGGAAGGCGAGCAATGCTTCCGCAGGCGTATTGAAGCAATACGTCGAGGGAGAATTGTGAAGCATGACGAAGCCACGGATGGACTTACGACCTCGCAGCAGATCGCTCATGAATAATTCGGGCTAGCGTTGACTTGTTGCGACGGAACCCTTTATGGTTGGTTTCTCCGGGATTGGCCACGGCCGAGTGGCAAGTTGTGTCGATTGTGCAAGCGGCGCACGTCGCTCTGCCAAGTCTGCACTCGACCTCGGCGGCAGCAGCTAGTCAGAGCAGCTGTAGGCGTACACGCGCACCTCAACGATACGGGCGTGATCAACGCCATTCATCTGTGTTACGTGGACGCGGATTGCGCGAATTTGCCTGCGCCCATCTAGCGCATGGCGGCGGCAGCGCTGGTAGTTGCCGGAGACGGTGACCACCGTCTCCCAGTGTTCGCCGTCAAAAGCTTCAATCCAGTAGTCTCGAACCGTCTCCGGTTGTGGCTGTCCCCAATGCATGCAGCGGGTATAGCCGTCGTGATGACTCAGCGTCAGGTGACGGTGCAGACCCGTATCGAAAGTTAGCTGCACTTCGCGGGCATCCACGGCGTTTTCCCACTCGAGTTGCAAAGTCGCGGCGGCTCCCGCCTGCGGTTCTGACATCCAGCGATGTGTTCCGCTCGCTTGCCGCGCCGGATGGACACCCCGCGGTCCGTGGACTGAACGAGTGAAGCCGGAGACGACGTTGACGGCTCTACCCTGCGGTTGTTCGCTGGACGACGACACCATGGCGCGCTGGGCGACGTCACGTGGATCGCGATTAGGACAACCAATGAGAAATGCGCCGTCTCGCAACAACCGCTGTTGAATATCTCGTACCGCCGTCGGGTGTGACACGAGTTGGTCAACGGGGATTCCCGCGCGCACGGCATACGCGGCCGCTGTACCGACTCCTTGGCCGATCACCGCGCAGGTCGCCATCACGCGAGTGGACGAAAACGCTACGTGCGTGGCCGACAGATTGCGACCCGCAAACATCAGATTGGAGATATCTCGAGCAACGCAACACCGCAGCGGAATGTCGTAAAGGTATGGTGTGGCAGTCTGCTGGCAAGGAGGCTGGTCCACGGCATCGACACCCTCCGGTGGGTGCAGGTCGAGCGGCCAGCCACCAAAGGCAATCGCGTCCGGAAATTCACGCGAGCTCAGCACGTCCTGCTCGGTGAGAACATGCTGTCCGACAAACCGGCGGCTCTCACGCTTGCCCGGTAGAAATCCGATCCATTCCAAAGCCCAGTGAGAGGCTTGAAAGGGGTCTCCGGCATCCTGAGCATCGGCCGGACCGTTTTTGACGTGATCCCAAATGCCCATCGCGATCGAGAGTAGCTCGTCCCGTATTTTCTCGTTGTCTTTGATCGTGTCGAGCGTACCACCCCACTCGGCCCACCAATAACCGTATTCGTTCGTCGGATTCTCTTCGCCATGGGGCTGGTACAATCGCAAACTCAGATCCTGTTTCGAGAATCGCCTGGCCCAATTGGGTGGCGCAAACGGCATCGGACGATTGTGTTTGCGGGCCTGGAGCAGGATCGTCGAGCCAAGCCGGTAGCGATCTGCTTCGCTGCCCGCCAGTGTTTCACCGAACTGTTCTTGGCTCTCGCGGCCTTCCATGAACGCGGCTCCTGCCTCCACACCGAGACGACCATCTCCCGTACAGTCGACAAACGCCCCAGCCTGAATCCGAAAACGGTCCTCGGTGCTTTGCCGCTCGGCGATTGCTGCCAGGATTTGTGCTCCCCTCATCTCCACACCCGTCACCGTGGTGTTTAACAGCAGCGTCAGGCTGGGTTCTGCGCGGCACATTTCGTAGAGAATCAAGTCGAACATGGACGCCGACCGCTGCGGATTCCGGACGCAGTTCTCCAGACGAATCTCTTCAATGATGCCGCCTTCCCGCGCCTCCGTCTCCAGTTCCTTGCCGCGATCGAACCAACCCGTACCGTTGGCTCCGACGATGTGCATTCGAACTTCGCTCGACGCGTTTCCACCCAACACAGGGCGGTCTTGGCAGAGAATCACCTGGGCCCCACAGCGAGCCGCCGCCAGCGCGCAGGGCACCCCCGCTGCGCCACCTCCCGCAACAAGCACGTCGCAAGTTAACTCGTGTGTTTCAACCGGCATCGCGGCTCTCGTGCTCCAGATGTACTTGAGGAACGCGCTCAATCGCCGGTGATCGATAGGCTTGACCTAGTATGATAGCAAGTCTACGGCGGTCAGTTGGATAGCGCTGGCAGCCTGTCCGGTTGATGACGGGTTGCGAGATCGTAGTGAGTCGAGTCGGCTCGCTATTGTCCCGAGCATCTTCTTACGCTCGCCCAAATCGGCCTTGCCCCGGTGTTTCTTCATTGCCCTAGCCCGAATTATTCATGAGCGATCTGCTGCGAGGTCGTAAGTCCATCCGTGGCTTCGTCATGCTTCACAATTCTCCCTCGACGTATTGCTTCAATACGCCTGCGGAAGAATTGTTCGCCTTCCTTGCCATGAACGTACTTACAACCTCTCGCGACGATCTTCATGAATAATCCGGGCTAGGGCAGTCCTCCCGGGACGCTATCGCGTCCGATCCTCCCGCACGGAGGTTCGTGCAGCTTTTAAGTTAGTGCGTGATCTCGTCTTTCCTCACTCTCCCCTCGGGGAGAGTCGGCCCGAAGGGCCGGAGAGGGGGCACTCGCCGGACGCTATGTGTCGGTTTCGCTGGGGAACCGTGGGCTAACGCCCAGCGGCTGATTTGGCGCGTAGCCGAACTCGCTAGAGTCGTAGCCGAATTCGCCAGAGTTTGGTGGATTGCAAGCGTCATTTTGTCTCTCTTGTCTCTCCCCTTGGGCCCAGAGGGAGGGTAAAAAGGATGTGTAGATACCGAGGCCGACACCGTTTACATAAGGACATCAGCGTGTTTGAACTTTACCGCCGAGATGGACTGTGTACCGCCGTTTGTTTTTTTCTCGCGCTCTCGGCAGGATTGCCGACGTTGACATCCACGTCGCGCGGGCAGGAGTCGGGGTTAAGACCTGCGGAATTGGTCGCGCGGCGGTTCGACCGGACCGCGCCACAGATTGGCGATTTGCTTCCGGATCTCACTGCGCTGGATACCGACGGAAATGAGGTGCCGCTGCGGAATCTCACGGGCCAATACACGGTACTTACGTTCGGCTGCCTAACGTGACCGCCTTTCGTACGTCGGGTCCCCGGTCTGGAGGCCCTTCATCAAGACTATCGCTCGAGAGGCGTGCAGTTCTTTTACATCTACAAGTACCTCGCGCATGCGGGACAACGGGGATATGTCCAACCGTTCACACAGGCTGAACGGCTAATGCACATCCAGGAAGCCCAGCGGGTGCTGGGCACCGGGATTCCTTGGCTCTGCGACACAATGACCAACGACCTGAAGCATGCCCTGGGCAACGCGCCCACATCCGAGTTCGTTGTGGATCCGGAAGGGCGAATCGTGCGGCGACGAGCCTGGGGCAACGCCGCCAAGCTGCGAAAAGACCTGGAGGAGTTGGTCGGAAAAGTCGAACACCCTACCGAGCCAAAGCAGCTGGCCATAGGAACCATCACGCCCAAGCTGGCAGCGCCGCGGGGAGTCGTAAAACCGATCGACAAACCAAAGAAAATGAAGCCGCTGCACATCGAGCTAGAGATGATCGGCGCCGCCGATCCGTTCTACGTGAAGCTTCGTCCGCAAGCCGACCAAGCACTATTGCGATCTGGCAGCGGGAAGCTGTATCTGGACTTCCGGCTGGATCCTCTGTACCACGTTCATTGGAATAACTTGGTAGCGCCGTTGGAGGTCGAGCTTGAGGCGAGCGACAGAACCAGTGTGGTACCCCAGCAGGCAACTGCGCCGCAACCAAAAGAGCCGAGCGATGTCGACCCCCGCGAGTTCCTAGTTGAAATCAGCGATTGGGATCTCGGTGAGCCGATTACGGTGACGGTGAACTACTTTGCCTGCAATGACGAGGAAGGGTGGTGTAAGCCGGTCACACAGCGATATACAGTTTTCCGAGCCGAAGACATCGAAGATGGCTACTACACCGGCGCTATTTCACAGACCGAAGCGATAACGCCGTAGGATCTCGTCCTTCTTCACTCTCCCCTCGGGGAGAGTCGGCCCGAAGGGCCGGTGAGAAGGTAGCAGGCACACTCCGTGTGCCGTCCGCCAGAAGCAGAGCAACACGAAGCCGACACGCGGGCGAACGGCTCGCTGGTGAACCGTGGGCTAACGCCCAGCGGCTGATTTGTGGCGTAGCCGAACTCGCCAGAGTTTGGTGGACTACACCGGCGCTATGTCACAGACCGAAGCGATAACGCCGTAGTGTTTTCGTCTTTCTTCACTCTCCCCTCGGGGAGAGTCGGCCCGCAGGGCCGGTGAGAAGGTAGCAGGCACACTCCGTGTGCCGTCCGCCAGAAGCAGAGCAACACGAAGCCGACACGCGGGCGAACGGCTCGCTGGTGAACCGTGGGCTAACGCCCAGCGGCTGATTTGTGGCGTAGCCGAACTCGCCAGAGTTTGGTGGGCAACTTAGCGAAAATCACCTTGTACGCTCTCATGTTGTCGCGACACCATGTCGAAGTAGACTCCGCCTGAGCACATCAGCTCGTCGTGGTTGCCCGCTTCCACAATCTGGCCTTCGTCCATCACCAGGATCAGATCGGCACCAGCGATTGTGGAGAGACGGTGTGCAATGACGAAGGTCGTGCGACCCTGCAGCAGCTGGTCTAAGGCGGCTTTGATCAACTGTTCGCTCTCAGTGTCGAGATTACTCGTTGCCTCATCCAGAATCAGGATCTGGGGATCGGCCAAGATGGCCCGCGCAATGGAGAGCCGTTGAGCTTGCCCGCCCGAGAGCTTGACCCCTCGTTCGCCGATGAACGCGTCGTAGTCGTCAGGGAGATCCACGATGAAACTGTGTGCGTTGGCTCGTTTGGCCGCGGCAATGATCGCCTGCCGGTCGGCTCCCGGACGGCCGTAGGCAATGTTGTCGGCGACAGTGCCGTCAAACAAAAAGGTGTCTTGTTGGACAATCCCCAGCAGACTGCGGTAGCTGGCTAACCGGTATTTGCGCAGATCAACTCCGTTCAGCAGGATCCGGCCGGCCGTAGGATCATGGAACCGCGCCAGCAGATCGGTCACCGTGGTCTTGCCGGCACCGCTGCGTCCGACCAGTGCGACGACCGAACCGCCCGGGATCTCGATGTCGAAGTCCTTCAGCACCGGTCGTTCGGGCACGTATTCAAAATCAACATGAGCGAATCGAATCGACTCAATCAGCTCGGGGGCTTGCAGAGCTTGGGGGCGATCCGGTTTGTCGGGCGGCATGTTCAGCACCTCAAAGACCCGTTCCATAGCTGCCAACGAACGCTGAAGTTCCGAAAACGAGTTGACGATGTTCCAGACCGGATTGAGCAGCATGGACGTGTACAACTGAAAGGCCATGATGTCGCCAATGGTCGCCCACCCGGTGATCACCAGGTGTCCTCCGAACCAAACGGCGACGAGGCTAACACTAGCCAGCAGCAGCCCCCAGGTACTCCACAGTAGTAGCTCGCGGCGATGCGCGAACAGCTGCTTGCGCACGATCGTGTGCCGCCCACCAAGATACTGGGCCAGCTCGGACGCCTCTCGCTGGAACCCGCGGACTACGCGAATGCCCCCGAACGTTTCACCGGCGCGTCCGTCTACACGGCTGGCGTCCTTGCGTATCGCGCGGTAGATGGGGCGGATTCGCTTGGAGATCACGAAACTCAGCAGGGTCACGATCGGAATCACCACGATGGCCAGCAGCGCCAACCGCCAATTAAGCGCGAACAGCATCCCCACGGCAATCAGCAACCGCAAGAGAGAGACCACCGGCGAAATCAGCCCCATCTGCAGCAAACCTGTAGTGGTGTCGACATCGCCAGTGATGCGAGAGATGATCCCGCCCGTCTTCATCTCCGATAGACGATCCAACGGCAGATGGAGCAGCCGCTGAAACAGAGCCTGACGTAAGGAAAGCAGCACCCGCACATTCAACTGTCGCTGGCGATAGTTCTTGACGATGCCAAGCAGCTGTCCAGCGAGGATCACCGCCAGGAAAACGCCGCCCGCCAGATGCAGACGTTGTAGCCGAGCACCAACCGTCAACTGGCTGTCCAACAGGACGTCATCCAGGACATAGCGGAGAAACAGCGGATGCAACATGTCCAGCACTGCGACCAGCAGCGCCAGGCCGATTAAGATCGACACGGCAGGCCAGTATCGTTGCAACCACCGCAGATAGTCACGCATATACTGTCGCCGTTCGCGTGACTCGCGAGTCGGCTCGGTTTTGTCCCGGTCCGCTAACTCCTGGGTTCTTCCTTCCTTAAAGGCTCGACGAAACTCTGCGTAGCGCTTCCGCGACGAGATCCGATCCATGGCGTACTCCAACAGCGCCGCTTGTACGCAGCTCAAGCGTACAGGCACGAAGACGAATTACAAAACTACTAGCCCGAATTACTCATGAGCGATCTGCTGCGAGGTCGTAAGTCCATCCGTGGCTTCGTCATGCTTCACAATTCTCCCTCGACGTATTGCTTCAATACGCCTGCGGAAGAATTGCTCGCCTTCCTTGCCACGAACGTACTTACAACCTCTCGCGACGATCTTCATCAATAATCCGGGCTAGGGGTCGCACGAATGAGCGTATGTCGACCGACTGCGGTCGAAGACGGGCAATTTCGCGAGTGCGTTTGAATCGCAGCTAGACCTGGTACGGGGTGGACCGTGAACCGGTCAACAGCCCGATCTGCTTCAGATCTTTCGGCGAGCCCGTTTCGCAACGGCCTGCGAGGAGAGCAGATTCGGCTTGAGGCCGACTTTGTCTACCGTCGAGGCGATGTACCATGGATTCGCCGTCAGCAATGGAATATTGGAAGATTCTCGCACAAAAACTGGTTATTGTGCGAGATACTCCCCCACCGCGTATTCTTCGTCCCGTTCAACTGATGAAAGGAAGGACCGTCGCCGGATGGCATAGGCCAGCGTGTCCAAGATCGTAAACGACGAGCGGTATTGCGACTCCATTTCCGGGGGAGCTGGTAGTGCGACCCCCTGGCGTTGGAGGAAGGCGATGCCGTCGACGAGCAGACGCGCGCCAAGCAGATCGAGCCTAGACAGGATCTGCGCGAGGTCGTCGCCACGCTCGAGTCGGCAGCGAGCTTGGCCGACAAGTGGACCGGTATCGATTCCTTCGTCAATCACGTGTAGCGAGATCCCGATCCAAGCTGGCCGGTTCTCGCGGATCGCCCACTCGACCGACCCCATGCCGCGTATCGCTGGAATGATGCCGTGATGTAGGTTGAGTACGCCAACGGCTGCAGTTCTGATCGTGGGACCACGCAGCAGACCAGCGCCGCATTGAAAGACAATGTCTGCCTGCTGCTGCTCCAAGATCTCGACGCTCTGCTGGGTGTTGAGTATGCCGCCGTCGATGCGTGGGATTTCTGCGACCGCGTTTCGATCGATGGAGCTCTCGAGCAGCTTTGAGCGTTCTTCCGCAACCCGCCCACTCAGGAGTTTAGAAACAGGTATGTTGGCAAGGACCAGCCCGCCTCTCAAGAGACCATGCTTTTCAAGCTCGCGCCGATATCTTCGAGCCCGGCTTCGATGGCGTCGTCTGACTTGAACGATCGCGTCGACGCCAAAGGCGGTCTGCAGCGCGGCGATGTGCAGCTGCTGCTGATTCGACAAGCTGCCGTGGTTGGCCAACACAACAATTCGATAGTCGTGTTGCTCAGTTGCGGAGGAAGCCACAATCAAACAGGATCCTTTTTACCGGCAACTTCAGATGTAGGCGAACGGGGTTGATGACCGCCGAGACATCATTTGCGTTGGCCCCTAGCCCAAGCCTTGGATACGCAAACCGCCTGCGGTAACCACTTCCATCAATCACGGCGAATCCCATCTCGTAGAACTGCCGGGCCGCTTCAAGCGTAGACTGATCAAACGAGCCGTTCGGATAGGAAACAACGGGACGGTAGCAACGTGTTGCGTCCTTTAGAATCTCGTGGCTCGCCCGCAGCTCGCAAACTTGCTCTTCGGCGCTCAGGGTTGACAAGGGCCAGTGTGTCATTGCGTGCGAAGCAATCGTCAACCCCGCCGACTCATCCAGGCGAGCCAGATCCTCTCGAGTAACAAAACGGTCTTCCATTGGAAGGTCGGAGCTGTGCGGACGCGTTCGTCCGAGGCTGCTCGCGAACTCGTCCATCAACCGCTGGCGATCATCGTTGGACTGGCAGGCCAGCACCTCCTCGTAGACTGCCCGCCGTAGAGCCGCCTCGCCGACCGCGTCGGATCGGTCGTAGTCACGATTCAAGAACCGTACGCGCTGACGTGGGGTAATTTCCAACAAGTACTTACGTTCGACATACCACGGCACAAAGTTCGGTGTCTTCACAACCTGACCCAGCGTGAATAACACAGCGGGGGCGTCGAACTCCTGAAGAATCGGTAAACCGACCTCTAGCACGTTTCGAAATCCGTCGTCAAAAGCGAGCAGCACGGGCGGCCTTCTACCCGGCTTCAGCACGCCACGTCGGTTTTGGACTGCGAGAAAGTCGTCCAGGGAAATCGGCTGAAACCGGTTCAGGATATAGGCCAACTGGCTACGAAAGTGGGACGCGGTCGGACTCGCACCATCAGGGTCTGGGGAACTGTCTGGATGTACGTTGTGCCAGAACAGACTCAAAACTCGACGCCTTAGCACGCCGCAGCCCTCCAAATATGGGCTTGTCGCAAAAAGAGCGAATACGACCGTGCAAAGTCTATCCGGACGTTTTCGACAACGCAAATTACTGTCGGCAGACGATTGGAGGATCAGCCGTTGGGCGTTAGCCCACGGTTCTCACTGGACCGGATGCTAACGCATTCCCGCACGTGGTGGGAGGGCTGGGCAGCCCGTGACCCTTGCTTTTAGTTTCCGCCATGGCAGCGCACCGAGCGTGGCTTCTTGCACGCTTCAGGCTCTGGCTGCTCGTCATGACGAATGCAGGTTCTCACACCGCGCCTTGAGGCCAGCGTTCTCTTGTTCGAGTGCTCGCAGGGCAGCACTTCGAATCACCGGCCACAGCAAGACTGCTACGGCACCGGACACCTCGAGACGAAGAACCACTTGCGTCCCCGCACCAATCGCCGTTATCTCGTGTATGGCCTTCAGTCGAATACCTCGGACGCGGCTTTGCCACGCGAACCGTTCACCATGGGTCAGCTCAGTGACCACCCAGTCGGTTGAGGGAAGGCCGGGTTGTTTGATCCGTGCAGTGCTGCCGACTTCTAGTGGTCCCGAGTCGACGCGCGCGATGGACTCGACAGTTGGTGTCCACTGTGGCCAGCTTTCGACATCCTCGGTGACCCGCCATACAACGGATGGCGGCGCGTCGATCTGTATCGAGTGCTCAAGCAGCATCAAATCAACTACGTCGGGCTCCAATTTGGAAGACTGGGCCACTTGTATATAACTTAGATTGACAGACGAAGCCAGGAGCGAGCTGTCGCCTAGCGGCGCTGCGAGGCGCGACCAGGCGAGCCGTCTTTCGCGAATCGGTCGACGCGCTGGCGTGCAAACTGATAGACTCTGGGTTCAGGACATTTCGCTTGCAACGGGGTGAGGTACGAACGAACGCCGCAGCACCTGGAAAAACTAGGAGCCCGCCATGAGACAACAAATCATCTGCGGACTTTGTTTAATCAATTTGCTTCTCGGTAGCGTGGCCGCACAGGAGAAAGATAGCGAGAAGTCGGCTCCGGCCAGTGAAACGATTGTCTATTCGATTCGCAGTACAGCGGCCGACCGACTGGCCGCAGCATTACTGGAGTTTTTCAAGAGTTCGAAGGTCGAGGTGACTGCAGAACGGACCAACAACATCCTCTTGTTGAGAGTCCCAGCGGCCTCACGCAATGAAGTCCTGGACGTGCTGAAGAAACTTGATCCTCCGGCCCGGAGCATCGTCGTCGAACTGCAGCTTCTGAAGAGCGACCGGAATGAATCGGTCGATGTAGATGCAAAGCAGTTCCAGGGTCGCACCGAGGATGTCCAACAACGCATTGCGGCACTCAGGACCGATGGAAAGCTGCACTTGGCGAATCACATACAATTGACGGTCGTCGAGAATCAGAAGACGATGCTGCAAGTCGGCGAGACGGTTGCTGTCGTGGTGGGTTCGAGCATTGTCGGTCGTGGGCGCGACGGTCGTGCCCGAACGACGAACTCCTACCAGGAGCGGAACATTGGCACGATGTTGCTTGTGCAAGCTGTCGCTTCGGACGAGGGTGGAATTGCCATGAGTGTCCAGTTCGAGCAATCTGAACTTCTGCCTGAACCCGCCGTGGAGGATGGGCAGACTAGCCCCCCGACCGGCACGGCCACCATGACGCATCAGTCGACTTTGCACATCAAAGACGGTCACAGTCTGCTGGCGGGAAAGTTAGGCCGTCCAGGCGACCAAGCCAGCAGTGTCTACCTGGTGATCGGAGCCAGATTGCAGCGACCTGGCGGCGATGCCGTGTCGTTTCGCACTCTCTCTCGCAGCGAGCCGCCGACGCGAGGCCAGGCGCGACGTCGCGTTGCAACGCGCGAAGAGAGAAGCCTCGGTCCCGCGAACTCCACGCCTGCTCCAGGCGAAGTCGTTGCATCGGGCGCTTCCCGGCGTGGCTCCTCGGGAAACTCCTCCCGCTCGCTTGCTCGTGATCGTTACCTTCAGTACTTCACGAATCTGGTGCGAAAATACGACACTGACGGCGACAACATGCTGAATGCTGAAGAAAGGAAGCGGATGTCACGTCAGTACCCAGCTGCAGACGCCAACAAAGACGGCCTGTTGACAGCCGAGGAGCTCGCTGCGGCAGTTCAGCGGCGCTAACCCGAATTATTCATGAGCGATCTGCTGCGAGGTCGTAAGTCCATCCGTGGCTTCGTCATGCTTCACAATTCTCCCTCGACGTATTGCTTCAATACGCCTGCGGAAGAATTGCTCGCCTTCCTTGCCACGAACGTACTTACAACCTCTCGCCACGATCTTCATGAATAATCCGGGCTAAAGCGTCGCTGGCGACGACGCCAACATCCTCGAGTGGCTTACTTCAGGTGCTCAGCCAGCATCGTGCCGTACCAGGGAAACTACAAGAGCCCCGGAATGCACTGTCCGTCGCGCACGAGTGTGATCGGGCGGCCTACGTTGGCTCGATACTCCTTCTTCGGGTCAATTCCCACGTTTTGGAAGAAGGACGCAGCCAGGTCGTCGGGCGTGTAGCCGTCGCCAGATGGTCCCTCCGCGTTCGCGTCGGTAGCTCCGATGACTTGTCCCGCCTTGGTCGAGCCACCCGCCATCAAGGCGCAACTTGCCCGCGCCCAGTGGTCGCGCCCAGCGCGTTCGTTGACCTTTGGCGTTCGACCGAATTCGCCGGTCACTAGGATCGCGGTCGACTCAAGGAGCCCTCTCGAGTCAAGCCGGTCGAGCAGCGCTGATAGCGACTGATCCAGGTTCGGCAGCAGCTGCCGGCCGAGCGTGTTGAAATTGTCGGAGTGCGTGTCCCACCCCTCCAGGAGGACCGTCACGAAGCGCACGCCCGCTTCGATCAGACGTGTTGTCAGCAACACGCTTTGGCCGTACTCATGTCGCCCAAAGCGGTCGACTTCAGCTGTCGGCTCGAGTGACAGGTCAAACGCATCGCGGGCAGCAGGTGAACCGATGATGCGGTATGCCTGTTCTGAAAATCGATCGAGGCCACGAACAGTATCGTCCAGACTCTCGAACCCCGTAAATGCCGTGTCGATGTCGGTCAGCAAGTTGCGCCGAGATCGGTACTTTTCGACCGTCAAACCGTCGCCGAGCGTGATTCCGCGTACACGGAACGGCTGGCCAAACCGTGGCTTTTCCCCCGTCGACAGCGGTCCATACTCCGGCCCGAGATAGCCGGGGCCCTCGATCGGACGGTCGATCGAGACGAACGAGGGGAGATCTTCTGCGGCCGGAAACTCTCGACTGACGACCGAGCCGTACATCGGATACTGCACGACTGGACTGGGACGATTACCGGTCATCAGGTAACGCGTGCCTAAGGAGTGTGCCGCTAGATTGTGTGTGATCCCGCGGATAACTGCGTACTTGTCGGCGCGGCGAGCAAGCTGGGGCAGATGTTCGCAGATTTCGACGCCCGGTACCGCAGTCGCGATCGGACTGAACTCACCCCGATATTCTGGCGGAGCCTGAGGTTTGAGATCAAATGTGTCCTGATGCGCGGGCCCGCCACCGAGGAAGACGAGTATCGCCGACCGGCCTTCGTCCGGCTTGGCAGCGCTCAGCCGCAAGTGATCGCTCAGCGAGAACGCAGCACCCAAAACGCCAACTTTGAGAACTTCGCGGCGAGTGCGTTTGTACGTTGATGATTTCATGGTTAGGTCCGCTAGAGGATGTGGTCCCGGTACTCGGTTTGAAGGTTGCGGCGCTCATGGCGAGATGGCCGCGAGACCTTCTCATCGGTTTAAAACGAACTCCTTAGTATTGAGCAATGCCCAGACGAGATCGCGCATTCCATCGGTCGTTGAGCCGACACTGGCGAGGTATGTCTGGGCCGTCTCGACTTCGCCGCTGGTAGGCGGACGGCTGACTGTGCGGAGCCACGCTGATCGGATCAAGGACTCCTGATCAATGTTGTCTCCCCGCTGCTGAGCGTTCTCGATTTCCTGAATCCAGCCGCTTTCTACTAGCCTCTGTCCCACCAGCGGGTCATTTTGCAGAAACACGGCTTGCAGCAACGTCGGTTGACTCACACGCTCGCAGTCGCAATTGACAGCACGCTCCGGCTTGCCGAACACGTGCATCGCGTATGTACCGGCCAGACGCATCGACAGGTGTCCGATTGCGCGGCGGGTGAGATCTTGACGTACCTGATCGAGCTGATCAGATCCCGCGACGGCTTGTTTCAACCCGTCGTAAATCACCTCGGCGGGGATACGCCGCGGTATCGCCCGGCTGTAGTTACGCTTGTCGGTGCGGTTCGTTTCGTTCGGTTTCCAGGTGCGCTGATAGGCGTCACTCGACACAATCTGTCGATGCAACCACTTCATGTCGTAGCCGTTTTCGAGGAAAGCTTCGGTGAGCCAATCGAGCAATGCGGGATTACTGGGAGGATTAGCCGGATTCAAGTCGTCGGGCGGCTCAATGATTCCGCTGCTAAAATAGCCAGCCCAAACGCGATTCACAAAGGCCCGTGCGAACCAGGGATTGTCCCGCTCCAGCATCCACTCCATGATCGGCTGCCGAGGGTCTTCACGCTCTCCTAGGGTGACCGACCGGCTTCGCAGTAGGTTGAGCGTTTCCGCCTCCGGACGCTCTGCGATGTAAAGCTCGCGCCAAGGAACCGTGCGTCCGTCTCGAGCTCGATTCAGCACGTCCTTGCGGATCGGTGCGCCGTTCTTGCCGCGAATCTTAAGTCCTACCTGCTCGGCTAACTCACGGTATCGCTCGTCCGCTTCCGGCGAGACGCCGAAGCGAACGTTCTCAAAGAAGCTGCTGAACTGCTGGAAGTCATTTTGCGTCCACGGCGCAAACGGATGCTTGTGACACTGAGCACATTGCAGACGAATTCCCAGAAAACTGTGTGCAAAGGCAAGCGCCTTGTCGTCCGCCTTCTGCATTGAGCGGCGGGTCCAGTAGTGGGGCATCGTGCCGCGGCCCGTAAAGCCGGCGGATCCGCCGTTACGAAAATATGCGGAAACTTCTGCCGCGTAGTCGTCGTACGACTGGCCCGCGTTGCGGCCCGTCGCTAGAACGATGCGCTCAATCAGCTGATCGTAGGGAACGTTCTCGAGCAACCTCCGATAGATCCACATGTACCACTGGACCGATGTTTCCTGGCCCAGTTCCGCCTGCTGGTTCGGATTGCAGCCAGTGAAGTCACACAGTTTGTTTGCCCACCAGGCCGCGTAGGCCGGCCTTTGCAGCAGCTCGTCGATCTTACGCCGACGCTTGTTGCTGCTCGGATCCGATAAGAACTGCTCGATTTCAGCGGGCGCAGGTAGCGTGCCGGTCAGGTCGATGCTCACTCGCCGTAAAAAATCAGCGTCCGAGCAAACCGGCGATGGGACGATGCCCAGCTTCTGCAGCTTGGCTTGAATCAACCGGTCAATTTCATTCGGAGACGATCGCACCGAATGCCGCTGCTCGGACGAGCCCGGCAGAGGTCGCATCACGGGGACAGCTGCGACGCCATTGTCATAGAAAGCGACCACGTGACTATCGCCAGGTCCCGTCGAACGCAGCATTCCTGCGCGGTCTACCGTGACAACCGAATCGTCGTTGCTGCGAAAGCGACAAAGGGCCGTTATGTCTTCTCGCTGGCCATCCTGCCAAACTGCGACCACGCGCAGCGCCAGCGGATCGGGATTGCGACCGAAGATCACCTCGCTCGGCTCCAGGCGCAGGCTTTCCAATTCCCGCGGAGTCTCGATGCCACCCGCCCCTGCCTGTATCCACCGCTTGAGCAGATGGTGTTCCCAGGATCCCAACTTGAAACGCCTTCCACCTTCATGCTCGATCTCATGCGACGGTTTTTTCAAAATCAGACTTTGGTCGGGCGACCGCAACGTGACTCGCGTGCCGTCTTCCGACGAGGACGGTCCGGTCAAGGCGGCGTGATCCATCTCGAAGTCGTACCCGAACAACGAAAGGCGAAAACCGCCCCGGCCCTGAAACGATCCGTGACACGCGCGACCGTTGCAACCCAGCTTGCCCAGCAAGGGAACAACGTGCCGCTGAAAATCGGGGACCTCCTCCGTCGTCGAACTAGCGAAACGTTCGCTTACCGTCCGCCCCAGATCAGCAGCGTCTGCTGCGTGGGTGGTCCACAGACCGACCAGCCAGACCAGAACCGCGCCGCAGTACGCCACGACACGGATTCCGCTCGCGATTCCCCGGCGGGCGTCTGACGTGGAACGCGCGCCGCCTGCTTCTCGTAGTGGGTGGGGATCCATTGTCCGAGCCATAAATTGGGTCACAGCGCAGTCTCCAGCTAACCAGATCGACTAGCGAACTAAGACGCCGTGCAACAACAAGTTGCCGACTTCTGTTCCCTCTCCCCTGCCTCGCGCGGCGAGAATCGCAAGGGGAGGGCAGGGTGAGGGCAGGGTGAGGGGGACTCCTAACGCTCAACCTGTCTTGGCTTTGTCCCGTCGACCTTTTGAAACTCACCAACATTCGTGTGGTCGCTGCGTGGTTGAAGATGCTGCAAGGCACATTCAACCGTGTCACCTACTTTGAGTTGGTCGAAAGCTTCACGATGACGCCAAAATCCCAGCACGATGACTTCGTGACCAATAATCGACTTTGGCTGTTTTGCGCGACTGTCGTCTCCGACCCGCTTCACGTCGCTGATCCGCAAAGAGAGCTCTGCCAATTCGTGGTCCAATTTAGCTACAGTGCCGATCACCGCCCCCCGGAATCCGCGAAAGTCCTCGGGCAGTTCAGGATAGTCACCCGGCTTCACCGGCGCCGTCTTGCGCATCCACTCCCCGGGGAACGTGAGTCGGTCCCCGCCATTGTGGACGGCCTCGAACTCAAGCGTTTCACCGGCTTTGACGAGTAACAGCACGTCGAGCCACTTTCCAGTTACGCCCTCCACTTGGATCGTCTTGCCTACGATAGTCTTAGGGCGATCGGCCTTGTTGTTCCGCCAAACACGCGGTACGGCGTCGACTTGAACGCCAAAGGTTCCCCGCTCGACATCCTTGTCTGCAAGTCTTCCCACCAGCATGCCGCTGAACCCGCGCAGGCCAGCTGGGAACGCACCCTGTGACGATGGACGGGCATCAATCTTGTGCACAAACTCAGTGACAGTCATGTGATCGCTGCGGACCGACATGTGTCGCAGCCCCACCTGGATCGAATCGCCCGGCGCCAGATCGTGAAACACCTCTCTGCGATTCCAGAATCCACTTAGTAGGAACTGCTTTCCTTCGATGCTCGTGGGACTCTTGGATTTATCCTGCTCCCATTTGTCGATCACACGCTCGGCCTGAACCGTCATTTCCAATGTGTCGGCACCTTTCTTGACAACTTTGGCTGCGACGACGCCTGCGAATCCGCGGAAGTCTTCGGGTAACACCGGGTAGTCTTCTGGTCGGTATGGGGCGACCTTTCGCATGAGTTCACCTGGAAAAGTGAGTTGATCACCGCCGTCGTGGCGAGCCTCGAATTCCAGTGTTTCACCTTTCTTGAGGAGCAGCAGCACATCGAGCCACTTGCCGAAGACCCCGTCAACCAGGATGTGCTTGCCGGCCACACTCTTGGGATCCTCAGCCTTGCTGTTTCGCCAGACGCGAGAAGCGGTGTCCACACGCAGGATGAAAGTCCCCTTTTCAACGTCCTTCTTGGCGAGTCGTCCCACCAGCATGCCGTTGAAACCCTTCATGCCAGGCGGCAGTCGATCGGCCGTCGACTTGAGAGGAGCCGATCCTGCGGGTAGTTTAGGCTCAGACTCATCGGCAGTGGTCGGCGCGGCAAGACCGGCCAACACCGCGAACGCGGTGATCTTTCTGATCATAGAGTGGCTCCTTTGCTTGGAAGCGGATTGGTCGGGCGAGCTGGCCACGGCCCGTGGGGCTAAGGTGACTGCGAAGACGGACGTCGTAACGAGCAACAGGGCGACGGTGACTTGGGTTCGACCGGAGATCGTGAGGGGCGTGGTGTTCTCCGAGAGTAAGGTCTCGACCCGCCGCCCGAGTGTCGAGCGAAAGGAAGCCATGCCAACGACCAGGTTGTGTGGAGTTGCGGTTTGGGGGGAAGCGGATAGCCACTCGCCAAGTTGTGCCAAGCAGCGAGCCAAGCTGGACCGCTCTCGTGTCAGCTGCGTGGCTTGCCAATCCGCAACGAACTCCATTTCGAGCTGGAGTTGTCGGTGAGCGATGTAGTTCAACGGTTGGAAGAAGAAGACGCGGCAGACGAGTTGCGCGGTCAAGATCCACAGCGAGTCGCGCTTGGCTACATGCGCCAGCTCATGCGCGATCAGCGCTTCCCTTTCGGGTTGGCTGAGGCCACTGACGAAGGCCTTTGGGAGCAGGATGAAAGGACGCAGGATTCCCGCCGTCAGTGGTCCGCAGCGGTGATCCAACTGCAACAGCGTGACGAGTTGTCGGATACGTGCCTTGGTTCGCAAGCGATCGAGCGTCCTTCGCAGCGCAGGGTCTCTGACGAGACAACCGCGCTGCCGCATACGCCGCACTCGAATCGCGTGTACTCCAAGGTACAAGCCGCCAATAGCAACCCCGGCGACCCAGATGGCTGCGACCGTAGGCCAGAACCAGTACTCGCCGACTAACTTCGCCAAACTGGGATTCGACGAGCTCCCACCGTAGCGGCTATCGCGTTGGGCATACCCCGCTCGCTCGGCATCGTCGGCGATGCCGAGGACAGCGCTGCGTTCAGGCGCCATGGGTTTTCTTTCCACAACCCGTTCGGAGGCGGTCTTTGCCACCGCATGGTCGCCGAGTGAGGTGGCGACGACAAACTCGATGCCAAAGTGAGGAACGAGGACCAGCGAGGAGGTCGTGGCGGTGATCACTGGCGCGATCAATACGGCCTTCCAGATCAGCACCCGCACAGCGGGCTGCAACCGCCGGACCCAGAGCAGGCTTAGAACTGCAAGCAGGAAAATCAGTGAGGAATGGACCAAATAGGTCAGCAAGAAGAGCGAGACGTCTGCGGATGACGAAAGAAAGGGTGTCATTTGCGAGAACCTCTCTTTCGCTGTTGCGTTGCGTGTTCACGGACCAGCTGCTTGATCCGATCGAGCTCTTCGGCGTCGACCTGATCGCTGTCCAACAAGTGACTCACCAATTCTGCCGGGCTTCCGCCGAAGACCCGCTCGACCAAGTCCCCTAGCAAAGTCTGGCCCATTCCGTGTTCCGAAACCGTAGGGCGATAGTGATAGATGCGGCCTTCCGCGCGGTGCGTCACGAGCCCCTTCTTCTCCAACCGCGAAATGACAGTCGCGACCGTCGAATAAGCGAGCGGACGCTCCAAATCCAGCGACTGTTGAACTTCAGCGACCGTTGCTTCGCCCTGAGCCCAGAGCACTCGCATGACCGCCAGTTGTCTTCCACCGAGCTTCACCGAATCCACTCCTGCACCCGTTCTTAGAGAGAGATGGCAAGCTCGATCGTGACGCGCCTGCCAACTACACCATGTAAAACTACACGGTGTAGATGACGGCGTCAAGTGATTATTGGAGTTTTTCGTAGGGCGGGCACTCTTGCCCGCCTATGTCTAGCCTGTATTGGTTAATCGCGACACAATTCGGCGGATTCCTTGCTTTGTGCTTCAAGGAGACGGCTCGAAGGAGACGGGCACGAGTGCCCGTCCTACGTGATCACAGTCGGAGCGATTAGCCCGGATTATTCATGAAGATCGTGGCGAGAGGTTGTAAGTACGTTCGTGGCAAGGAAGGCGAGCAATTCTTCCGCAGGCGTATTGAAGCAATACGTCGAGGGAGAATTGTGAAGCATGACGAAGCCACGGATGGACTTACGACCTCGCAGCAGATCGCTCATGAATAATTCGGGTTAGAGTGTCCCGACGACCGTGACCACGATCTCACGCGTGCGGGGTTTGACGTCGCATTCGAGGTGGAAGATCTGCTGCCAGGTGCCCAGCACGGGACGACCATCGGCGACCGGCAGCGACAAGCCAGGACCCAGCATCGTCGCCTGGAGATGCGAGTGACCGTTGCCGTCATGCCATGCCCGCTCGTGACCGTAGTCGCGGCTGGGCGGCATCAGCCGGTCCAGCGTTTCGGGCAAATCCTGCTCGAGTCCAGGTTCGAACTCAATGGTACCTATGGCACCGGTGCTTCCGATGTTGAACACGTGGGCAATGCCGGTACGAACCTCGCTATCGCGGATGGCTTCCGCGACACGCGCCGTCAGGTCGTGCATGTGTCGATGCCCGCCCGTCTCGATCGAGAAACGCGTCTGGTACGAATGAAACAGCTCCGTCATTTAGCCGCTCGTCTTGGTTAGAGATTCTCTTTGAGGATGCCGTTGCCGAGCTGCGGCAGGCATCGTGCGTTTCCGGGCGATGCTGCTGTCATCAAGGGATTGCAGTGCGAATGGCCCGCAGATCATCTTTTCTTGGTCGATTCACGAAGGCGTATCCTAGCAGCGAGGAGCCCTGTACAGTACTACTGCAGTCGTTGTGTAGGACCCGATTCCTGCCGAGCCGCTCGATCGTTCGTAGGACGGGCACTCTTGCCCGTCGCTTTTCTTGCGTCTGGGCAAACCGGGTGTGCAAATCAAGACGGCCAGGAGTGGCCGTCCTACTCAGAAGAGGGGGCGTGACCACCGACGGTTGGACGTCACGTCGCGAACAAGGGGCGGTGAAGACCGCGGCGTGCACTCAACCTGACAACGCAGACCGGTGGTCGTGAGTTCCCGCTCGCACCTGTCATCATTTTCGCCCAAACGACTCGTGCCCGACGATTGCGTGGATGGCGGCCCGCAGAGAGTAATCGTCTTCGGCGATGCGGTTATAGATCTCGTCGATCATCCCTTCGTCCCGGACGCCCACTTCCCGGCCGAGAGCGTAGGAGGTGAGTTTCGACACGATGCCCTTGAGGACTCGCTCGCGGTCCTCCATCAACACGGCCTTTAGCTCGGTCATCGAGCTGATTTCGCGGCCGTCCGGCAGCGTCGCGGTGCTGTCGATCGGGGCGGTGCGCTGTGTCACTGACTCGTTCTTGTTCTCGAGGGACGTGGTTTCGATGTGGCGGTACTTGTCACGCCAGCGGCCCATCTCGTCGTAGTGCTCGAGGGCGAGGCCGAGCGGGTCGATGCGGGCGTGGCAGCGGTTGCACGTCTCGGTGTTCTTGTGCTTCTCGATCACCTCTTTTACCGTCTCGGCGCCGCGGATGTCCGGTTCGTCGAAGACGAGGTCTGGCGGCGGGTTGAGTTTCTCGCCGTACATGTTTTTGAGGACCCAGCTGCCGCGCAGGACAGGTGACGTCGCAAACCTGCTGGAGGTCAGCTTGAGCAGGCCGGCCTGGCCAATGAGGCCGCCGCGCTCGCTGTCTGCGGCGACCGGCACACGCTGAAACGCCCGGCCCGCCACGTCGTCGTAGTCGTAGAACTCGGCCGTCTCGTCGTTGACCATGGCGAAGTCGGAATCGATGAAGTTAGTCATGCTCAGATCGTGCTGGAGGATCTCCTTGAAGAACGCTCGCGGTTCCTTGGCAAGCTCGAGGATCTTCAGGAACGTGACCTTCTTTTTGTCGTGCACGCGATCGTCCGGGCCGATGTCGTCGACCTTGTCGGTCTGCAGCCATTGCCGCGTAAAGTCTTCACAAAAGCGGTCGTTGCGGGGATCGGCGAGCATGCGTTCCACCTGCTCAACGAGCGCGTGGCTCGAATTCAACTTGCCCGATCGGGCCAGGTCGAGCAGCGCCGTATCCGGTACGGAGTTCCAGAGGAAGTATGAGAGCCGATGAGCCAGCGCGATGTCATCCAACGTGGTGGTTTCGTGCTTGTAGATGAAGTGCGGCGAGCTGAGTAGGGCAGTCAGCAGTGTCCGCGCGGCGGCTTTAGGGTTGCTGGTGGTGCCCAACTTCTGCTTGGTCAGTCGTTCGAAGGCGAGCATGTCGTCTTCGGGAAGCGAGCGGTTCAACAGCAATCCGATGACGTGTTCAGTGAAGGCTCGCGTGTCATCCGCTGTAAGGGACGAAAAGCGACCCTCAGCGAAGGTGAGTCGCTCGGCAGTCGTCGGCCACGCCTCCGTCATCGGGCCGGTGATCCGCACTCTCGAGAACGCGACTTGCGGGCCAGTGTACTCTTCTGGATTTTCGCCGACGTTCCACGTAGCAGCGCTTTCGTACGTGAACGAAATATACGTGCCCGCTGTCAGCGTGAGGTCAACAGAGATCGAATCGCCGTCGGCCGGTAGCACAACGCGGGCGATCTTCTTGAAGTTGGTCGGGTAGCGGGGGTCGCCGGTCGAGACGCTGATCGTTTGCGCCTTTTTCGAGTGGCGGACCGTCACGTCGGCTTCTATCCGATATTGGCCAAACTCGGGGATCCGGAAGATCTGCTCTCGCTTTTCGGTCAAAAAAAAGTGCAGATTGCTGCGCCATGGGTAGTGCGTCGACAACACGAACGCGGTGTCGGCCTTGAAGTCTCCCCGACCGGACCCGTTGAACTGCGGGAGACCAAACTCCCACTCGTGCTGAGTCGGCTGCTCATCCAGCACGAGCCGGTCGGCAATGAACCGTGCCGTCTTCAGGTACGACTCGACCTGATAGGGCGACATTCGCTGCGTGTCGCCCCACTTGTTGAAACCCTCACCGGATGGATCGGGCGGCAGCAGCTCGGTCAGGTTGAAACGCATGTCGAACAGATCGTTAATCGCGTTCGTGTACTCCTCACGCGTGAGACGCTTCAGCTTCCCTGGCCCAGCATGCTCGTGCAGCTTGCCCTTGACGTACCCTACGGCGTCGTTGCGGAGTTCATCTGCCGGCTGCTCCTGCTTGCTAGGTGGCATCTGCTTCTCGGTCAGCACGTCGATGAGGATTTCGAGCCGATCGGCGTCTTCGAAGAACAAGGCGTCGAGTCGATCAAGCCGCAAGTCGCCTTCCGGATCGTCCTGACCGTGGCACTTGATGCAGAAGCCGTTGACCAGCTTGGTCAGCGGATCGGCCGCGGCAACGGCCGGGCAGGCGAGAACGAGGGCGCAGAGTAGGGCGGTCGTCTTCATAGGCCAGCAACACTCTCGCTCGATCACGTCAGGGCCAGGGTCGACTTGCCCTCGCCGAAGGAACCGATCTCAACGCCCAGATCCTGCAGGATGGACAGATACAAGTCGCAGATCGGAGTTCCCTTGGGGACCTCGTGCTGTAAGCCCTTTTCCATGGACGGTCCGAGTTCCTGCTGCAGGGTGCGTTCCGTAGCATTGCCCGGCGCACGGATTGAAGAGCCCTTTACTGAGCGGTTGAAGTAGAGAGCCGGCAGGTCGTCGAACGTATGGTTGCTGGCGTTCCCCATCGCGGCAGTGACCAGTGTCGTCGTCTCGTCGAAGAGACTTACACCGCTGCTCATCGTCGTGGCCTTCATCCGATCGAGCGCCACGCCGATCTTCTTGAGAATCATGTGCTCCATCACCAGCAGCTTTTCGATCGTCTCTTCTTTCTTTCCGTGATGAGAGAACAGGTGGTAGTTGCCGGAGAGGCCGTCGTCGGTGAAGTTTTCCCAAAACGGGATCTGAATCGTGACGACGCGCGTCGAATCAGTCTGCAAGGCCAGCACCGCCAGGTCGAGCATTACTTGAACGTAATCATCGACGCTGCGCTTCGAGTAGTCTGGCAGCGCGTAGTCGGTTTCCGGCTTGTCCTTGGTGCTCCAAAAGCCCCTCCGCCGAACGGACTTCTCTACTTCGCGGACGGAGTTGAAGTACTCGTCGATGCGGTCGCGATCCTGGCCCGTGAGATTCTTCGACATCGACTGGGCCTGCTTGTACGCCAAGTCGAGGATGCTGCGGTCTTCGGCGATGATCTGCCGCTGCCTTGCGTTGTTAGGGTCCACGCCGAACAGCAGGTTGAAGATGCGCTCGGGCGATTCGATCTGGTAGACCGGCATGCCGTGCTTGTCCCAGCACACCTGCGAGAAGTTCAAGTTCTCGCCAGCCTGAAATGCCAGCGACCTGAAACGCGTTTCCCGGCCGAGCACCTCCGCTGCCTGTTGATCGACGGAGATGCGGTTTTTTCGCTCCAGCCGATTGAAGTAGCCCGACAGCACACCGACCGCAGGTGTATGCCCGGTGCTCAGCTGCACGCCCGGATTATCGAGCCCGCTGAAGACCTTGAGGTTGGCGTGGTGTGCCGCGAGGTTTTCCAGCAACACGGGATTGCCGTGACTCGGCAGCAGCGCCGGCTGGTAGAAGCTGAGGTGGTTGACGATGGTAAAGAGGCGCTTTGCGGGCTTGTCTGCCACCTGCCCAAGACTCTCCAGTGGCGGCAGCAGAAGCGATAGCCCGGATACCTTGATGAAAGTTCTTCTGTCCATCCGCACCTCATTGATGCGCACCTCGTACCCGCGTCTCTGACTAGATTATGCAGGAAGGTTTCGGCGAAGACAACCGGAAGATCTCGTGGCGTCAAGAGTGAAAACCGTCACAAGTGACGACTTGGGACGAGATGAAACTCGTCATGTACGCCTGAGAGGATTCGAACCTCCGACCTACGGTTTAGGAAACCGTTGCTCTATCCCCTGAGCTACAGGCGCTTGAACTTCTCCGGTGTATTCTTGGGAGCTACCGCTCCCTCCGGAGAAATGCCGTGCCAATGGTCTTAGTCGCGACCGCTTGGCACCCGGTGACTAGTAATCAGTCTACTACCAGATGGGGCCGGAGGAAATCGCCTTCCGCACGTTCGCTGATTACGACGCGACTCGCGAACGCCTATTGGCGTTCAACGGCAAGACTACCGTCGTCGAGCGGCTATGATCCGACGACTCACTGAGTGACCGGCGGACGTTCTTGCCGTGAAAGTAGTCGCGGCACAGTTCCCAGAGGCCGTAGTTCAGATGCCGTGAGACCTTGTTCGCTCGCCACTCAGATGCTGCCGATGCGAGATCTGCTTGCAAGCATTTCTTGGCAATTCTGCGAGCGACGTGATAGCCGACCAATCTGCGGTACCTTTCCACAAGGTCAGGATGGAAGTCCAGCAAGTCATCCATCGCTTCAATGTACCCCTGACGCTGCTCTGAGATGGAGTCGGCTGAGTAGTGCTTGAGCCAATCGACGTCTGCGAGGAAACGGGCGCCACTCACGCGAGAAATAGCCAACAGCAATTGACGATCCTGCAGCCGACTGAGACGGGGAGCAAATCCGCCGACTCGCTGTATCAGGTCCCGCCGGACGGATATCGAAGTCCCTGCGATTCGTGCATCATACGCCATCAAGGCACGCTCGAATTGCAACCCGTCGAGGTAGCCATGATGGTTTGCACAGGTAGTTATGCGGTCGTGTTTTATTAGCTGGAACGAACTGATAAAGAGATGAGTCTCAGGGTATTCGACGATCGCATCGAGCAGATGCTGAAGCCGGTGGGGTAGATACTCATCGTCCGAATCAAGAAACGTAATCCATTCCGACCGGGCGATTTGGATACCGTGGTTTCTCGCGACGTTAGCCCCTTGGTGGAATGTGAGTGGCTCGTATCGAATTCGTCCATCACAGATTTCCCTCAAAGCCTTCGCCGTGCCATCCCTCGAACCGTCATCGACCACGATGTGTTCGTAGTCGGCGAATGTCTGTGCCTGAACACTGCGAACGGCTCGTATGAGCGCCTGCTGCCGATCATACGTAGGTGTGACGACCGAGAAGTGTGGAGTGTGTGGCATGTCAGTGCGCCTCGACGTAGTCTGGAACTCGCTCGATTCGCGGAGCGGTCAGCCCAGCGGCCTGTAGGACTTGCGATACCAGTGCAAGGCCGTAGAACGAAAGTCCGATGCCGAGTGCGAAAGGTACTTGCCAAAGGGGCAACGAGACGTGGTGGTAATGCGCTAAGACACGGCGGATCGCGCGCAGCTCCATCTTGAGACCGTGCTTCAGAGCTCGCACCATTCGCGTTGCCAAGGCCGTCCCTTTGAAGGCCATCACTTTGCGATCTGCGTCGCGGCCCGTAACCAAGGCTCGCCAGACGAGAAAACGAAACCCGGAGAGTGGCGCATGGCATGCTCTTGCGGGAACCCGGACAAGCGCATGCCCGCAACTTTCAAGCCGGTTTGCCAGCAAGGAACAGGAGACCTTGAATCCATCATCTTCCGGAAAGCTGTTTGCCTTCAACCAGTCGCCGCGGAACGCGCAATTGTTGGCAACCAGCGGCCGGCGATCGATCGTTTGGTCACGGTCTCGGAGCGGGAAGACCCACACCAACGCAAGGGTCCGAGAGATGAGGTCGCTGTTCCCGAGGAAGGTGTGCCCCGCCACCGCGACAGTTTCCGGATTGTCGAACGGGCCGAGCAACTGTACGAGCCAATCGTCTTCAGGTACGACGTCCGAGTCGATGAGGACAACCAGCTCGCCGCGCGCCTCACGGATGCCGTGATTCTTGAGTTCGTAGTAGCGTCCTCCGGGCAGCGCGATGCAGCGTAGATCGGCAACCACCTCCAGCGATTTTGCTCCAGCAACAATCCGTTGACAGAGAGGCTCCGAGTCGCTCGAGACACCGGGATGGACGCAGATGATCTCGGGTGCTCGATCCCCGGCAGTGCTAGGAAATGGCGTAGCGGTGAGTTGCGCAGCCAAACTTTTGAACGTCGCTGCTACGCGATCCCAGGCCACAGTTGTAGCGTTCTCGAATTCGATCACGATAGATATGTATGGCGATGCGGACATAGTTTGGACTCTTCACCGAACTCAGGCAGAGGCAGGGACGGCTGGCCGGAGCGGACGATTCGTCCGCTTCGCGATCTCTTCGATTGGCTGAAGATTGGCTGCTGCTCGTTGGGCTAGGTCGTGCCGTTGATCCGCCAGATGCAGTGAGATGGCTCCGCGGCGCTGGTACAGCATCTGTAGTTTCTGCAGCGCTTGATCAATCGCAAATCCATTGGCGGGGAGGTGCCACTTGATCATTCCCGCCAGCGACATGAAGCCGCGAACTTTGAGGTGGTCGTGGATCGTGAGGGTCGGGATGCACATCGAGACAGCAAAAATGCTTGGATGCAGCCGCGTTCCAATGAAGGCCTGCACTTGGCCGATCATGCCCTTCAGCTGCGACGGCGCGTAGT
Organism: Pirellulaceae bacterium; assembly: GCA_965223305.1. Lineage (GTDB taxonomy): Bacteria > Planctomycetota > Planctomycetia > Pirellulales > Pirellulaceae > CBDCWT01. The sequence continues at coordinate 232,482 of CBDCWT010000047.1, forward strand.
CACCTCGAAGGACGTGTACGTGGCGGCGGACAGTTTCCGGCAGCGTTGCGATCAGCGAGTCCGCGAAGGCAAGGTCGTTCGAGGCTGGAGGTTGATTCATGGAAAAGATGAGGAGTTCGGCATCCATCTCGCGGATCGTTCTTTCGACGAGTTGCCTCATGTCCTCGAAGTACGGCGTACAGAGGCGATCCGGCTGTCCTTCTGGATTAATCGCCCGGATGTCGCGCAGGTTCATTCCAAATAGGCGGCGGTGAAGTGGTACACTTTCCCTCCGCAAAAGGTCACGTGCGTTTGTGTCCCCGATTGGCTGAAGCAGGATGGCCCAGTCCGCCGTTACTTTGTAGGGTGTTTTGACTCCCAGTTCTCTCAGGACGTTCGTGGAGAGCGGTTCGCGTAACGTAATGTAGCTTGCTTGATTCAAGGTCCACGTGGCCACCTTCCGATTCAACCAACGAGACATCGGCGCGAGGCTCAGGCCGGAGAAGTAAATGGGGGCGCCCGCCCGCCGCGCCAGCAGGACCGGACACAACGCGTTGCGAACTAGATTTTTCCCCCCATAACCACCGGGGGACCCTCCTCCACAGAAAACGACAAGATCAGCCTCCTTGCAGGCTTGATAGAACGACTGTGTCGAATCGTCGTAGTGGCACCCGCACAAGCAGGTGACCAGGCGGGCGAGACTCTGGGAGGACGAGAGCTTCGGGTCGCTGGGAAATAGCTCGCCGGCGATTTCATCGGCGTCAGAGAACCAATGTCCGTCGCGCAGCGGACGGCGCACAAACGCGGTAACTTTCGCTTCGGGAAAACGCTGTCGAATCGACGCGAGCTGTGCTAGCGCGATTGCCAAGTCCCCTCTCTGCGCAGCAGGAAGGACTTTTGTCACAACCAAACGCATGACGATATCGCTGAAAGGTCGTCGGATCTGCCGGCGGAAGGCTACTGGCTCTTGACGCTCCGGTCAACGCTAGTTGCGCATCCACCCGCGCGGGGGGGCAGGTTGTGTTCTCTCTTCACTCTCCCCTCGGGGAGAGTCGGCCCAAAGGGCCGGAGAGGGGGCCCTCGCCGGACGCTACGCGTCGGTTTCGCTGGGGAAACCGTGGGCTAACGCCCAGCGGCTGATTTAGAGCGTAGCCGAACTCGCCAGAGTTTGGTGGACTGCATGCAGCGTAATAGCTGCACGACCTCTCTCGCGGGAGGGTGAAGTGGGTGTGCCGTCATTAGCTCCTGGGTGCTGTGAGACCGACGCCTGAGTTTTGATGTTACGCTTCTCGTAGCGGGGCGAGTAAGAGCAGGCGAGTTCGCCGGGTTTTTCGTAACCCGGAGCGTCAGCGAGGGGAGTTTGATGTACCATCGCGAGTTGTCCCTCGCTTACGCTTCGGGTTCCGATGGAGGCGAAATGTGCAACTTCAAAACGCCTGAGCTCGCTCCTTGGGATCCCCATACACAGGCGGTCAGAGCGATCCACTGTGTGGTCCGCTATTCCTCGTCGTCCCAATGCACCTTGATGTCGTTCCACGGACTGATCAGCTTGGGCCCCCACGGGATGTAGGCGACAAGCCAGCCGCCACGCACCACTCCGCTGCCGGTCTTGTCCCAGGCGGTCAAGCGGATCACAGCCAACTGGGGAAACTCAAACCGCCCCTTGCGACACGGCAGAATTCTGGGCGACACCGTTAGTAGCTCAACGCCCTTTTCTCGTGCCCAACCGACCGCCTCACGGTAGTGGCGCCACCAGTACAGCGAGTAAGGCCCAGCAAAGATCACCGGTAGGAAGCTGAACGCAAGTTGCGTGATGCTTTGCAGGGCGAAGCTGCTGACCACGCACACCACAACCACCAGTTGCGTGGCCACCAGCACAACCAATAGATCCCACACGCAGTCCAGGGTCAGTCCGTGGTTACCTTTTGGGTGCTTCATCGGATGTGTTTTAGCACGAGTCCGAAACCAAACCAGCGGTTGCGACGCGAAGGTCACATTGACAAATGCACGTACCAAGGCTGGTGCGTGATTTGTCTTTCTTCACTCTCCCATCGGGGAGAGTCGGCCCAAAGGGCCGGAGAGGGGGTACGCGAGGGGCGATCACTCCGGGGCAGCCCTCCCCGGACGCTATCACGTCCGACCCTCCCGCGCGCGGGAGGGTGAAGTGGGTGCGCAATCCAGTTGGACTTGGTTAGAATTCACGCTACATGCAGATGCCTCATCACGCGGAGCGTGATGACTACGTAGACGTCACGCTCCGCGTGACGTTGCCGAGCGTGCAGGCGCCCTGTGCGATAGACGTGAGATCGAAGTCCAACCGCGTTCCACGGTCAAACAAATCAGCCGGCATGCGTTAGTAGCCAGTTTTGTAGGAACCCTGGCTAACATCATGGGTCCTGTTGGCCGCGACGTTTACTGGGGGGTAAAATCGTAATAAGGTTGCTGCCTCGCTAAGTGCACCCAGAAGAACCCCAGTCCAATGAGCAAGCGACTGAAATTCCAGCTGTGTTGGCTGTCATTGCTGATCGCACAAGCCACCACCATCAGTGGTGATGAACGGAAGACTGCCGACAGCGCAGGCGTCACCTTCTTTGAGTCCAAAATCCGTCCCGTCTTGGCAAAACACTGCTACGGCTGTCACTCGGCCCAGGGCAACAAAGCAGAGAGCGGTTTGGCACTCGACTCCCGACACGCAGTACGCACCGGTGGAGACCGCGGCCCTGCGGTGGTGCCGAACGAGCCAGATACCAGCATTTTGCTGGCCGCCGTCTCTCACGCCGATCCGGATTTGGAGATGCCGCCCAACCAAGATCGCCTGCCTGACCAAGTGCTGGCTGATATTCGACGCTGGATCGAAATGGGAGCACCACACCCGCGGTCCGTCGAGCAACCATTAATTTCGATCGACATTGCCGCAGGCCGAGAGTTCTGGGCGTTTCGCAAGCCACGCGAACACGAGCTTCCCGCGATCGCAGACACGACCTGGCCCCGCCGTGATCTGGACTATTTCGTCTTGGCTAAACTACTCGATCACCAACTCGCGCCGTCTGCCGACGCCCAACCAGCGATATTACTAAGACGACTGTACTTCGACCTAGTTGGACTGCCACCGCAGCCGAGCGAACTCAGCGCGTTCCTGGAGCGGGTCGACACACAAGGCTGGGAAGCCGCGCTCGAAACAGAGGTCGACCAGCTGCTGGACTCCGCCCACTTCGGCGAGCGGTGGGGACGCCACTGGCTGGATGTGGCGCGGTATGCCGAATCGAGCGGCAAGGATACAAATGTCACTTTCCCCCACGCCTGGCGGTATCGCGACTACGTCATCGATTCGATTAACGCCGACAAGCCTTATGATCGCTTCCTCGTCGAGCAGATTGCTGGCGACCTGCTGTCGCATGAGAGCGACGAGCAGCAGGCGGAGCGGATGATCGCCACCGGATTTCTGGCGCTGGGCACCAAAGGGTTGAACGAGACGAATCGGCTGCAGTTCCTGGCCGACGTGGTCGACGAGCAAATCGATACTGTAACCCGCGCCGTGTTGGCTAGCAGCGTTGCCTGCGCGCGGTGCCACGACCACAAGTTCGACCCCTTTTCGATGCAGGACTACTACGGATTGGCAGGCGTCTTTGCCAGCACCAAGACGCACTTCGGGACGCGGATCGGGCCCGGAAATCAACAGGGGGGCGATCTGCTGCGGCTACCCGATCTGCCACGCCAGCTCATCCCCAATCGCTCGATACCCGCCAAGCGGCTCGCCAAGCTGCGCTCCGATCTGGCGGCTCTTGCTCAGGAGAAGAAAGATCGCACGGCAGCCGCACAGCAGGCCCGTTTGGAAGGCAAAGACCCCAACCAGTACTTCAGTCTTGCCCAGGCGCTGCGGATTATTTGGAGAACCGGCGCCATCGAGGGTCAACTCAAGACCGTCGACGAATCGGGGACCGCGCTGCCGCTGGCGATGGGTGCGCTGGATAGTGCCAAGATCATCGACGCACCGTTGCTCGAGCGAGGCGAAGTCGCGCGCCCCGGAGATCCGATACCGCGGGCCTTCCCCGAGGTTATCGATCTGCCCACCGAGCCGCCACCCGAGGACCGTAGCGGCCGCCTGCAACTGGCGCGTTGGCTGACTCACCCTGACCACCCGCTGACAGCTCGCGTCATGGCGAACCGGGTGTGGCGCCATCTGGTCGGCGCCGGAATCGTCCGCACGGTCGACAACTTTGGACAGACCGGCGAACGTCCCAGCCACCCGGAGCTGCTGGATCATCTGGCCCTGCGCTTCGTCAAGAGCGGCTGGTCGATCAAGTCGCTGGTTCGGGAAATCGTCCTCTCGCGGACCTACAGTCAGGGGTCGAGCTACGACGAAACCGCATTCCAGGCCGACCCTGACAACCGGCTGCTGTGGCGAGCGAACAAGAGACGCCTCGACGCAGAGGCCATTCGCGATGCCATGCTTGCCGTTGCGGGTAAACTCGATCGGGGAAGACGGCGCGGTTCGTTAATCGCGACGGTTGGATATAAGCCCGTGGCCATACTCGCTTTCGACAAGAGAGTGCCGGCTGACCTGGACGGTTCCCCGCATCGCTCAGTCTATCTGCCCGTGGTACGTGACCGGCTTCCCGACGCGCTCGAGTTGTTTGATTTCGCTGAGCCGAGTTTGGTGACTGGAAGCCGGGAGACGACCAACGTACCACTGCAGGCGCTCTATTTAATGAACAGCCCATTCGTTCGTGAACGAGCGGTTGAGTTGGCGGCGAGATTGAGCCGGGCATGCGACAACCACCACGAGCAGATCGTGTTGGCCTTTCAGCTCTGCTTTGGTCGGTCTCCCGATGATGTTGAGCTGGATCTTGGTCGAAAGTACGTCAGCGATCAAGCGGAGCGCGGACTAGCAAGCGAAGACGCGCTCGCCATGTACTGTCAAGTTCTCTTTCTAACCGCGGAATTTCGCAACGTCGACTGAACCGGGCGCCTTCGCCTGTTGCGAAGCTCTGTTCGGCAAGGGGGAATCGTCGCTCATGAGTCGTCAGATCGGTTTTTCCCGCCGCCAAGCACTGAAGACCGTGGCGTCTGGATTCGGCTACCTGGCTTTTGCCGGTTTAGCGGCAGAAGCTGCGGCAAAGAAAGTGCTCACGGGTGGGTTGGCGCCAAAGCCTCCACATTTTCCGGCGCGGGCCAAGCGAGTCATTTTTCTCTGTATGCGCGGCGGGCCCTCGCATGTCGACTTGTTCGACTACAAGCCGGAGTTGCAGAAAAACTCGGGGGCCGCAACCAGCATTGGGCGAGAACGGGGTGGGGCGAGGTTGCTCGGTTCGCCGTTTGAATTCGCTCAACGCGGCGATTCCGGGATGTGGTTTTCAGAGCTACATCCAGAACTGGCGCGGCATGCCGACGACCTGTGTTTCGTTCATGGTATGCACACCGACCTGCCCAACCACCCCCAGGCCTTCGGTCAATTGCACACCGGCAGCTTTCAGTTTGTGCGTCCTTCGCTGGGTGCTTGGACGCTGTATGGCTTGGGGACTGAGAACGAGAACTTGCCAGGCTTCGTTACGCTGAACCCGCCTGCAGATTTTGGCGGCGCACGCAACTACGGCAGTGCGTTCTTGCCGGCTATCTGCCAAGGTACCAAGATTGGCGGTGGTCAAGTCCCTGCCTTGTATGCAAAACTGCTCGGCAAAGATGAAGAACCTGGACCGCCACTCAAGCACATCAAGAACCTGCATCATTCCACGGACCAACAGCGGGCGCAGCTTGATTTGTTGCGGACGCTGAATGAACGAAAGCTGCAGCGGGAGGAGTACCAACCCGAAATCGAAGGCGCTATCGAGTCGTTCGAACTTGCCTTTCGCATGCAAGACGAGATCCCACGAGTGCTGGATGTCCGCTCGGAGTCGAAGTCGGTCATGGAGATGTATGGGATTGGCCGCGACACAGCGAGCGATCGGTTTGCGAGGCAGTGCTTGTTGGCCAGGCGGCTTGTCGAGGCCGGCGTACGTTTTGTGGAGGTCACAGCGCCCACAAACTGGGACCATCATCGCTTGCTGCGCGAGACGCTCGCCAGCAGTTGTAGCATGACCGACAATCCCATCGCCGCGTTGCTTACGGACCTGAAACAGCGAGGTATGTTGAAAGACACGCTTGTAATTTGGGCGGGTGAGTTCGGACGGTCACCTTACGCACAGAGTGGCGACGGGCGTGACCACAACAATAAAGGCTACACGATTTGGATGGCTGGCGGCGGAGTCCGGGGTGGCTTCGCCTACGGGGCGACCGATGAATTTGGCTACAAAGCAGTCGAGAACCCCGTCCACATTCATGACTGGCACGCCACGGTCCTACACCTGCTTGGTTTGAACCACAAACAGCTGACCTTCAACTACGCCGGTCGCGACTTTCGTTTGACCGACGTCTATGGGAATGTGGTCAAGGAGATCTTGGCGTAGCTTCCTAGCCCGCATTATTCATGAGCGATCTGCTGCGAGGTCGTAAGTCCATCCGTGGCTTCGTCATGCTTCACAATTCTCCCTCGACGTATTGCTTCAATACGCCTGCGGAAGAATTGCTCGCCTTCCTTGCCACGAACGTACTTACAACCTCTCGCGACGATCTTCATGAATAATCCGGGCTAGCTCTATTCAGGCGGACTCGCTTTCGGCTCAGAAGAGCGACAGGCTTGAAACCCGGTCGAACCAAATCGTGACGGCAGCGTCCGCCGCGGCGGTAGCCAACAGCAACAAGATCCACCACCGCATCGAGCTGATTCTCCGAACGAGACCGGTTAAACCGATGACGACTGTGGCCGGCACGGTGAATAGGACCGCCATCGCCCAGGGCCCTGCCGCCATCAAGTCGGGTGATGCGGATCCGCTGCTTAACCCCCACTTCCGCATCAGGAGGATGATGGCCTCTCGCGCCGCATCGAAGAAGTACATCTTCGGCAACTGCACGATTGCCAGTGCCGGTAGCTCGCCAAACCACAAATCGTCTGCGAAGGGCAACGTGAGGCTGCTGATGATGTAGTAAGTCCCGAGCGCCAAGAACGGTAGGGCGAGCGCTTGCGATGGCAACCGCGGTCCTTCGATCCGTGTTGCTTTTGTTGACGTGAGATACGGGTTGGTACGCTTCCAGTCCATCAGGTTGCTTCCAGAACGACGCTACTGGACATTGTAACTCACTGCTTCGCGAGGCAGAAGCGACGCAGGCATCGCCGGAGTCGCGGTCGCGCGAACGAAATAATCTGAAAGTGGAAAGAGACTGCCGTTCGAATTTACAGTGTCGGTCGGTCCTTGGAGGGCGTGGCAGATTGACGGGTGGCACGATGTGCGGGGTCGGCCAACGATCTACGTCTGCGGTCGCCGGGGGGTGGGCATTCGCTGTTTTTCGCGATAAAGTGTTGTTTGCTCGGTGTTCAACCGGGTGCCTCTTCATTTTTTTCATTTTCATTCTCTTTTCAAAGGTGATGTCGTGGATGCAATTGACATTCTTGGCGGACTACTCGGTGGTGGAAAATCCGGCGGCGGTGGTGGCGGTCTGGGTGGCAAGATCCTGGAGGAGCTGTTGAAGGGCGCGCAGCGTTCGACTCAAAGCAAGCCATCGCCGCGGTCGGGTGCGGGGTCCGCTCAACGCCCCACTGACATCTCTCGGGGAGCGCGCGAGTTAGAGGACTTGTTAGGTGTCGCCCGCGACCGGCAGGGCGGTGGTGCGCGATCCCAGCCACCTCGTCAAGAAACGCCGCGCTACAACAATCCTCCTAGCTTTGAACAAGCTGGCTCTCGTTATCAACCGGGCGGCAGCCGACAGCGACAGCGAGAGCGTACAGAACCGATGAGTCAGGATGACGAGGTGTTGGTGCTGGTTCGAGCCATGATCAATGCCGCGAAGGCAGACGGACGCGTGACGCAAGACGAGCAGAAGAGCATCATCGATCGGATTTCGAATCCGACTCAAGAGGCAGTTAACTTCTTGCGCGCCGAGTTTGGCAAACAGGTTGATGTCCGCGAATTCGCATGGTCCGTCCCGTTGGGTATGGAGCAACAGGTCTACACGTTGTCTTTGGCGACGATTGATCTGGATTCCAATCCAGAGGCGCAATACTTGCGCGACCTTGCGCACGGCTTGCGATTGGCACCCGACCTCTGCAATCAGATTCACCAGCAGTACGGGGGCACAGGCGATCTTCTAGCGACCAGCCGTTCTTTGAAGTTGCGCTCTTGGCCCAATCGGAAGCGCGAAGCGTAAGCGAGGGAATGACATGTGTTGGTACACCAACTCCCCCCTCGCTAAGAGGTCGTGCAGCTTCTAACTTAGTGCGTGATTTCGTGTTTCGTCACTCTCCCCTTTTTGAGGCTGTGCAGCTTTTAAGTCATTTGTTTTCCGGTAGTTCTGGCGCCGCTCGTTGAGCGGTTTTCGTGTGGGCAGTGCTTGAAGAATTGACCTCATTGCTATCCATGCATTGAAAGCGAATTGTTTTCCCGCCGGTTATGCTGCTATCAGTACGAGCATTTAGCTAAACAGTTGGATCAACTCAGTTTAAAAGCTGCACGGCCTCTTTTGGGGAGAGTCGGCCCGAAGGGCCGGAGAGGGGGCACGCCTCGGGGGCGATCACTCTCGGGCAGCCCTCCCCGGACGCTATCGCGTCCGACCCTCCCGCGCGCGGGAGGGTGAGGTGGATGTCCGCAGGTTTGTGAAGCGCAAAGCTGCACCACCTCCTAACGCTTTCGGGTTACGAAAAACGCGACTACTATCTTGTGCGTGCAAGAGGGTTGCGTGCAAGAGGGCGAAAGCACGACTTCAAGGCGGACGCTTTCGGGTTCCGAAGGGAAGCAACGGCGAATGGGAACCTCGTGCACGCACTCCGCCCTGAGCTGGTTTGGCGCAAAACCACCCATGGAAAGTCAATTGTTAAAATGGAAAGTCTGGGTAGACATGCGCAGTCTTAATATGGAGATTCTGGGGGACTAAGTGCTTCCCATTCGAAAACTCGTTGCTAGAATCACGGACTTAAGTAACCGGTATCACATTTGACCTCTGAGCGTCATTGTCTGATTCACTCCTTCACGTTGGATCGGACGGGGGGAGTGCCGGTAGCAGCCGAGTTTCGACACCTGGATTAGATCGAGGCAGCAGCAGAGCCAGCGTAGCTCCGGCGCATCTACACTCCCGAGTCGGCACACGCCTACCTTCGCCAACTTTCACGTTCTCACCCCGGAGGCGTGACCACACCCTGGAGGCTTCGTCTGAGCAAGTATCGGGAGCTGAACGCCGGTGCGAGCGGCAACGGAGCAGGAGACATCAAAAGACCTCGGTAAGCACGGACCCAAGGAAGCAGCTTACGATGTGTGGGATCGCAGGAGCCGTATCGCTGAGAGGCGAGCCGCTTGACGTGTTTCGGCTGAAGCCGATGGTGGATGCCATGGCGCACCGTGGACCGGATGACGCGGGTTACCTTGTGTGGCAGACGGGCGTCCACGCAACGCGGGCGAATTCTTACGGTCGGGAATACACGGACGGCGACTTTCGCGCGAACTGCCCTTGGCTGCCGCCGATCGATTCTCCGGTTGGCCAAGACAGTCTGCAGGCGAGCCATTGGGATCTCTTCTTTGGACACCGCAGATTGGCGGTGATTGACCTCTCGCAGCGAGGTCACCAACCGATGAGTGACCAGCCGCGCGACATCTGGCTGACTTACAACGGAGAGATCTACAACTTTCCTGAGATCCGCGCAGAGCTGCAGACGCTGGGATACGATTTCATTAGCGATTGCGACACGGAAGTTGTGATACACGCTTACCGCGCTTGGGGTACTGATTGCATTCGCCGCTTCAACGGCATGTTCGCCTTAGCGCTTTATGATGACCGGCGGAAGCGGGTTTGGTTGGCGCGCGACCGCTACGGGGTCAAGCCGCTTTACTACACGACGACGCCCAGCGGGACGTTTGTCTTTGGTTCCGAGATTCGCGCGATCCTCCAGTATCTGCCGGAGACACCAGGGGTCGATCTCGCGGCGCTGAATCAGTACTTCTCGTTCCAGAACGTTTTTGGGGATCACACGTTGTTTGCGGGGATCAGGCTCCTTGCCCCCGGAAGCCACATTGAGCTTGATTTGGCGGCCGGTCGCGGCAACGGCAGAGGGATTTCACCGGTTCAATATTGGGACTTTGACTTTACTCAGGAGTCGAATGCGTCGGTGGACGAGCTTGAGGAGCAGCTTTTCGACCTTGTTGCCCAGGCGGTCAAGCGGCAGTCGATCAGTGACGTGCCGGTGGGCAGTTACTTGAGCGGGGGCATCGACTCGGGGAGTGTGACGGCGATCACCAGCTCGACGTGGGGCAGGATTGCCACGTTCACCGCCGGTTTTGACTTATCGGACGCTTCGCAGCATGAGATTCGTTTTGACGAACGCCGCCTAGCAGAGCAGATGGCCAGTCAGCTGCAGACAGAGCACTACGAATGCGTGCTGCACGCTGGTGACATGGAAGAGGCGATGCAGGACCTTGTTTGGCATTTGGAGGATCTGCGAGTGGGGCAATCCTATCCGAACTTCTGTGTTGCCCGGCTGGCCAGCCGGTTCGTCAAGGTGGTGATGACCGGTATTGGTGGCGACGAGTTGTTTGGCGGATATCCTTGGCGGTATGCCGCGGCGGTTCGTGGGGGAACGGACAGCTATGTGAAGAGCTACTATCGTTACTGGCAGAGGCTCGTCCCCAACCGAGACAAGCCGCGGCTGTTCAATTCTGACGTGATGCAACAGTTGGGGCAGGTGAACGGCGGTGGATCGGAGCTGCTGTCGGATGCCACCTGGACTGCGTTTCGCCAGGTGTTTCCGCGGCATGTGTCGGGAAAGACGTATGCCGAAAAAATCAACAACGCGCTCTATTTCGAGTGCAAGACTTTTCTGCATGGTTTGCTCGTCGTTGAAGACAAGCTGTCAATGGCCCACGCTTTGGAGACGCGGGTTCCTTTCCTGGACAATGAACTCGTCGATTTCGCCTGCCGTGTTCCGTTGTGTTATAAGATCGGCGGACGTCGCAAACTGAAGCGGGTGAACGAGAACGATCCGATCGCCAAGCGACGCGAGTACTACCTGAGGAATTCTAGCTACGGAAAGAACATCCTCCGCAAGACAATGGAACGGCTGCTTCCGGCCCAGATCACTCAGGCGGCCAAGCAAGGCTTCAGCGGTCCGGACGAATCGTGGTTTCGCCACACCAGCGAGCGGTACTTGCGAGATGCGCTGCTCGGCGAGGGAGCTCGGATTTTCGACTACTTCAACAGGCAGTACGTGCACGAAGTCATCGATCGACATTGTTCAGGAATGAAGAACAACCGCCTGCTGATTTGGTCCCTGCTGAGTTTTGAGTGCTGGTTGCGCGCCTTTCAATGCGGCTCGAATCGGCACAACCACGCGTTGCAAACAAGATCGCGTTATCAGCCGGTTCGTCTTTAGTACAGCTAGTTCAGCGCCAGTCCTGTAGTCCCGCGAGTAAATGAAGATCGAACTCCTTCAGTCCGAATTCGTGGATCGCTACGATCGGTTTCTGCAGGACCATCAGCAAGCCCTTCTCTACTACTCTTATCGGTTCAAAGACTTCTTGTGCGACTTGCTGGACTGTCACTCCGAGTACTGGGTGGCATCGCGAAAAGGGCGAATATGCGGCGTGCTGCCGTTGATGTTTCGAGAGCACAGCAGTCAACGGGTGTATAACTCGCTGCCTTTCTTTGGCAGTCATGGAGGCGTTATCGCAGCGGATGAGGAGGCCCGAACCGCACTGACTCAAACCTACAACAAGATCGCTTGTGCGCCCTCGACGATCGCGGCGACACTGGTTTCCAATCCGCTGGTCCCGACGCCGTCGTCAGAGGTCCGGTTTAACTACACGGACCGCCGGGTCAGCCAGCGGACCTATCTGCCAGGTGACGGTGACCTCTGTCCGCGGATCGCGTCGAGCGCCCGCAGAAATGCCAACAAGGCCGTGCGGGAAGGTATCACGGTCGATATTGATGCGGGGCAGATCGACTGTCTCCGACGAATGCACCAAGAGAATCTTCGGTCGCTAGGTGGGACTCCCAAGTCAGACCATTTTTTTGCCAAGATCGCCGCACATTTCGTAGCGGGTCGGGATTTTGATCTGTACGTAGCCAAGCGGGACGGCCGGGTGGTGGCAGGGCTTCTGCTGTTCTATTTCAACGGGGTTGTCGAGTACTTCGTCCCAGCGACCCACTCCGAGTACCGGTCGCTGCAGCCGATGGCGCTGATCCTGCAGACGGCGATGGCCGATGCCAGCCGGCGCGGGTGCTCGATTTGGAACTGGGGAGGTACCTGGACCAGCCAGTCGGGGGTCTATCGTTTCAAGAAGAAGTGGGGAGCTGAGGAAAGCGAATACAGTTACTACACCCAGCTGAATGACCGTTCTCTGCTGGGATGGAGCCGTGGCGAAGTGCTGGACCGGTTTCCCAACTTCTTTGTCGTACCTTTTGCAGCCATGAACCAGGTTGACCCTGTCCAAGAGGACGGCCGCCCCGAAGCAACTGAGCACGAACCCCTCGCAACCTGTGTCGACGTGGCGAGCTGAGCGATGGACGACGGAGCCGTTGCCGTGACCGATTTGGGCAAGCAGTACCAGATCACTCGAGCCCGGGAGCCCGGCAAGACGTTTCGTGAAGAACTCGTCGATTTCGTGACCCATCCGCGGCGACGATGGAGAAGCGGCCAGCCGTCAGCGAAGAAGTCGATTTGGGCCTTGCGTGGTGTGTCATTTCGGGTTGCGCGCGGAGAAGTGCTCGGCATCGTAGGCCGCAATGGCGCCGGCAAGAGCACACTCTTGAAAATCCTGTCGCGTGTGACCGATCCTTCGGAGGGGCGCGCGGTGATCCGGGGGCGCGTCGGGGCGTTGTTGGAAATTGGCACCGGTTTCCACGCCGAGTTGACCGGTCGCGAGAACATTTTCTTGAATAGCGCCATCTTGGGAATGCGGCGATTCGACGTCAAACGCAGATTCGACGACATCGTCAGCTTCGCCGACTTGGAAGAGTACATCGACACACCCGTCAAACGCTACTCGAGCGGGATGTACATGCGGTTGGCGTTTTCTGTCGCGGCTCACCTGGAGCCCGAGATACTGATCGTCGACGAAGTGCTCGCGGTAGGCGACGCGCAGTTCCAGAAACGCTGTCTGCAGAAGATGGGCGACGTCGCCTCCGAAGGTCGAACCGTATTGTTCGTCAGCCACAATATGCCGGCGATCAAACGCCTTTGTCAGCGAGCGATTCTGCTGGACTCCGGCCAGGTTGTACTGCAAGGCAGTGTCTCCGAAGTCGTCGGCGCCTATCTCAGGCCGAAAAACTCGGAACCTGCGCGGGTTTTCTCCCACGCAGTCCCACATTCCGGAACGGGAGACGCCCGCATCCGCCAAGTCGAGGTCCTCGACGCTGAAGGGAACGCGATTTCCAACGTCTACCTGGGACAGCCATTCCGGATCTGCTTGACGATCGAGGTGATCAGACCCGTCGAGGATGCGATCGCAGGAATCTACATCTCTACGCTGCAGGGAACTGTGGTGACCGCCTCGTATAGTTGCGATGACGATCAACCTCCTTGGTCCCTGCCGGCTGGTTGGCATCGGATCTGCCTCGACCTCCGCACGACGTTGTTGCCGCAGCAGTACACGGTCGACGTGTCTCTACACCATTCCAACGGAACGGACCTCGACTTTGTTGCGCAGACGGTCGACTTCGACGGGCTTAACGTCGCCTCGGACAGCAATGACAGTTTTCGTTGGACGAGAACGCGGGGGTTTGTTCGTCCTGCTGGCGTATGGCATCGGCCGGCACTGGCTGAGCCGTTAAGTATTCACTCTTCTGAAGGTTGAATTGATGTTGCTAAGAGATCGTCGCGTGTTGGTCATCGGCGGAGCCGGCTTCATTGGTTCGCATATTGTCGAGCAGCTCTTGCAAGAGCCAGTTGGCGAGGTAGTGGTACTGGACAACTTCGTCCGTGGCTCGAGAGGAAACCTCCAGGCGGTGGAGCAAGACGCTCGGTTGCAAGTTGTGGAGGGTACGATCACCGAGCCGCGCGTACTCGGCGAGCTGATGCAGGGGACGGACTATGTTTTTCACTTGGCGGCGCTGTGGCTATTTGAATGCGTGCACGAGCCGAGGCAGGCGGTCGATGTGAATATCGTCGGGACCTACAACGTCGCCGAGGCTGCGGCGCGGGCGGGTGTCAAGAAGGTCGTCTATTCTTCCTCGGCCTCTGTTTACGGCGACGCCGTGTTGACACCGATGACCGAAGACCACCCGTTTAATAACCGCACGATGTACGGCGCGACCAAGATAGCGGGAGAGCAGTTCTTTCGAGCTTACCACGAGCAGCACGAACTCGACTACGTGGCGCTCCGCTACATGAACGTCTACGGCCCTCGCATGGACTATCGAGGCGCGTATGTGAGTGTAATTATGAAAGTCCTTGATCGAATCGACCGCGGCCTCGCTCCGATCATCTACGGAGATGGTGCTCAGGCGTACGACTTCGTGCATGTGTCCGATGTTGCCCGTGCCAATTTGCTCGCTTTGAAGAGCAGTGCTACGGACGACTGTTTTAACGTGGGTACAGGAGCCAAGACCGATATCAACGACCTGGTCGATCGGCTCATACGGTTGACCGGTAGCGAGCTGACGCCGGAATATCGGCCACAGCAAGAGATGTTCGTTACCCAGCGAATCGGCAGCACTGAAAAGGCCGAGCAGCTGCTGGGTTTTCGCGCGGCAGTTTCTTTGGACGACGGTCTGCAGAGTGTCGTGGAGTGGCGCACCGAGGATCAGCGTGCGCTGGAGGGACGGCCTGTATGACCGTTGATCGCGAGTTCTTAGCACCGGCGGAGCAGCACCGCGCAATTCCGATCACCAAGCCGCTCTTCGGTGAGGAGGAGCTGCGAGCGGTGCAAGAGCCTTTGCTGACCGGTTGGGTTGTCCAAGGACCCTTCGTGCAGCAGTTTGAAGAGGGATTCTCGTCGTTCACCGGCAACCGGCACTCGATCGCAACCAGCTCGTGTACCACGGCACTCCACGTCGCCGTCGCGGCCCTGGGACTCAAACCGGGTGACGAGGTCATCATACCGGCGTTTACTTGGGTGTCGACCGCGAATGTGGTGGAGTACATGGGCGCTCAGCCGGTGTTCTGTGACATCGATCTTGAGACGTTCAATATCGACGTCCGCCACCTGGAGACTCTGATTACGCCTCGAACTGTCGGCGTAGTTCCAGTGCATCTGTTCGGTTTGTGCGCACCCATGAAGCCCCTGCTTCAGATTGCCAACAAGCACCACCTTTGGGTCGTTGAGGACGCAGCGTGCGCGTTCGGCGCCGGGATTGGCACACAGCAGGCCGGTTCGTTCG
Source organism: Pirellulaceae bacterium (assembly GCA_965223305.1). GTDB lineage: Bacteria > Planctomycetota > Planctomycetia > Pirellulales > Pirellulaceae > CBDCWT01. The sequence continues at coordinate 247,854 of CBDCWT010000047.1, forward strand.
GTGACCTTGGAGCGTTTAGCTTTCACCCACGCAAGTCGATTACTACAGGTGAGGGCGGCATGCTGACCACTCAGAGTCCGGAACTCGATGAACTTGCCCGCAGCTTGCGTGATCATGGAGCGTCGATCACCGACCGCCAGCGGCATACGATGAAAACGGGTTTCTTGTTGGCCGAGTACGAACACCTCGGGTTCAACTATCGGATGACAGATTTGCAGGGCGCGTTAGGTTGCGCACAGCTGCGCCGGGCCAACTCGATCCTGAGCCGCCGCGCTGAATGTGCCAAGCGATATGATGACATGTTGGTCGAAGCCTCATGGCTGCGCACACCGCGGTTTCCTGCCACGCACCGACACGCCTATCAAGCCTATGTGTGCCTGTACAGCCCAGAGGAACCGACGGTGGCGAATGTTGGGCCTCTGCATGCCCGGCGGAACGCTCTCATGCAGCGGCTTGCCGAGCATGGGATTGCCACGCGGCAGGGCACACATGCACCCGTGCTGCTTGGGTACTACGCCGGCAAGTACGGTTTGCAACCTGAACAGTTCCCAAACGCGTATCTGGCTGATCGATTGACGATGGCGTTGCCGCTGTTCCCACAGCTGACGGAGCAAGAGCAAGAACTTGTGGTACGGACTCTGTGCATCGAGCAGGCAACGGGATAGGTGAGATTGCGGTTTCCAGCTTTCGGTAGAGAAGGTGGTGGACAGTTGAGGATCTTCATTGGCCTTGTCGAAGTGGCCGGCTACTACGGCCAGCTCTCCAGAGGGTTGGAGGAGCTGGGAGTCAGGACGACTTACGTTCCGCTCAACTTCCTCAAGTATGACTACACGCCACCGAACGGACTTGTCAAGCTGCTCAGACGTGCCGTTCAGCTGCGGACCTCGAACAGGCGGCAAAAGTGGTTCGTTCGTCTGTGGTGGCGCATCGTCCACTATTTGACGTTGGCGACCCTATTTGCCTGGGCTGTGACCACTCACGATGTTTTTATCTTCTCTTTCAAAAGCAGTTTTTTCTACTTTTGGGATCTTCGCTTGCTACGGGCGTTGAACAAACGAGTAGTGTATGTTTTTCATGGCAGCGATTCGCGGCCGCCGTACATTGGCCGTGGGGCGCAGACTCGCATGGACCCTCGCGACATTGTGGCCTTGGCGCGAACCATGAAGGTTCACATTCAGACCATCGAGCGGTACGCCGATTTCATCGTCAATTGGCCTCTGGCGGCCCATTTTCACGAAAGGCCAATTGTCTCGTTCCATATGATTGGGCTGCCATTTACGGCGGCTGAGGTCAGTCCGAACAGCATCCACCGGACAAACGACGGTAGCGTCCGCATTGTCCACGCCCCGTCTGCGCCACGATTCAAAGGTACGGCAGAAATTCGCTCCGCCATCGAGCAGTTGAAGTCGAGAGGACACGCTATCGACTATGTTGAGCTTATCGGCAAGTCCAACTCGGAGGTACTGCGGGAACTGTCCTCATGTGACTTTGTCGTTGACCAACTGAACGGCGATGGTCCCATCAGCGGCTTTGGCACCGAGGCTGCGTTCTTCGGTAAGCCTGCTCTGAACGGCACGCACACAACGGACGCTTGGGAAATCCACGGGGAAGACAACGCTCCCCTAGTGCACCACTGCCGAAACGCCCCAGCCGCTTTGGAGGGTGCCATCGAGCAGCTGATCGTCGATAAGGAATATCGTGTCGAGCTAGGCCGCCGAGCGCAGCGGTTCGTACGCTCGAAATGGACGCCGCGGGAAGTTGCCAAGCGCTACGTGCAGCTGCTCACTGACGGCCCCGACCCCAGCTGGATGTTCGACCCGAACGAGTTGCGATACGTCCACGGGTGGGGCCCAGAAGAACATCTGAAAGAAACGGTCCGCCAAGTGATCGTGGAGGGTGGAAGGGAAGCGCTGCAGGTTGCGGACAAGCCGGAGCTAGAACGTCGATTCATCGAGTTCGCGGGGCTCGATCCGGACTCGCCGCAGGGTGCCTGATAGTGAGCCCAGTCTACACGCTACATGCCGATCTTGTCGCTGCTCAAACGATGGGCTTTCGTTCGCTCCGCAACGAACACCTCTCCTTCACCGGTTGACTTCAGGATGAGCGCGCCCGCTCCGACGACACATCGTTCGCCAATTGTGATGTTGTCACGGAGCGTCGCGTTGACTCCCAGAAAACAGTAAGGACCGATTCGGACATGGCCTGACACGACGACATGCGATGCCAGGAAGCAGTGATCACCGATCGTGCTGTGGTGACCGATGTGGTTGCCGCTCCACAGCACACAGTCGTTACCGATCTTCGCGTATGGTTGTATGTTGTTGCCCTCGAAGACGAAGCAGTTGTCTCCGATCTGCGGACTCCCAGTTAGCGTGCACTTGCTGCTGATATAAGTAACGAGCGAATACCCCTTGCTCTTGGCTTCTTCGTAGATCCGAGCGCGGATGCTATTGACTTTCCTGTATCCCACCGCGACATACATTTGAAAAGAGTCGGGTGGGAACCGGTCGACGACTTCTTCGAACGGAACAACCGGCAATCCGAACAATTGAGGCTCCGTCAGGTGGCTACCGTGAACCGTGAAGGCGACAATTTCGTGCGGACTGTCGTGTGTCAGGTACTCGTACGCGAGCTGGGAGAAATCGCCTGTACCAAATAGCACAACCTTGGCCATGTCTTGCCGTCTCCACCGTTCTTACCTCATGATAGGGCGTCTTCAAACTGTTATGCTCCCGCTCACCGGGAGCAAGGACGTCGAAGGCACCCGACGAGCCCACCTATCAAGTGCCGCCATTGTAACATCTGCTCATTGACTTTCCCGGCGAAACCCGACTGCCTAACCCGGATTATTCATGAAGATCGTCGCGAGAGGTTGTAAGTACGTTCGTGGCAAGGAAGGCGAGCAGTTCTTCCGCAGGCGTATTGAAGCAATACGTCGAGGGAGAATTGTGAAGCATGACGAAGCCACGGATGGACTTACGACCTCGCAGCAGATCGCTCATGAATAATTCGGGTTAATAAGGAACCGAGATGAAACAAGAAACAAACGCTGGAGTGGCTTCCGAGTTACGGAGATCGCTGTCGGGAATCGACCAACTGTATAGCGACAACTTGAAGGTGCATGGCGTGGGCTCAAAGAGCGTGGGCTGGAAGGATGATGAATCACACCGGCTCAGGTTCCAGCAACTAGTCCAAGTAGTTCATCCTTCAATGACCCGGGGCATTAGCGTCAACGACTACGGTTGCGGGTATGCCGCGATGTTCCGGTATTTGGATGAACTACCTTCGGTGCAGATCAACCACTACAACGGATACGACATCAATGCGCAGATGCTCAGCGCGGCGGCGGATCATGTCGCTGACGATCCGCGGGCCCACTTCATCCAGGGCCAGTCCGTTACCGAAGTGGCCGACTACTCGTTTGCGTCTGGCACTTTCAACGTCAAGCTTGCGGCAAGTGACGAGTCATGGGCCGAGCATGTGAAAGAGTCACTCATGTCGCTCGCTGAACGCTCTACGCTCGGCCTGTCGTTTAATCTGCTGACCAGTTACGTCGATTGGCGGCAAGAGACTCTCTACTACGCAGATCCTTTGGTCTACTTCGACTTTTGCCAACGGCATATCTCCCGGCACGTAAAGCTGATCCATGATTATCCCCTCTACGAGTGGACCATCTGCGTACGCAAGGAGTCCTAGAATCTGCGGATGTCGAGCGGACTCGGGCGCGGTAAAATGGTGGAGTCTTTGTCCTGACCGCGGAAGCAGCTGAGAGGTTGCAGGGGTTAGCGTGAATAGTCCGTTCCCTGGCATGGATCCCTACTTGGAGCAGCACTGGAGATCCGTACATCACCGTCTGATCACCTACGCCGGAGACCAGTTGCAAGCGGTGTTGCCGGCGGAGCAGTTTCGGGTTGAAGTGGAGGAGCGAGTCTTCGTCGCGGGTGATCTCCCAGGAAGCCGCACGATTTCTCCGGACGTCTATGTCGTCCAACGGCCGCCGCGCGAGTCCTCCTCGCTCCCGCCCGCGTCAGAGTTCGCCGAACCGGTAGTCATCGAGTTGTCCGACGAGCCGATCACCGAAACATATTTAGAGATCGTTGACACGGTCTCGGGGAACAAGGTGCTCACCGCAATCGAGTTTCTCAGCCCAACGAACAAAACTTCCGGTGACGGAAGCGAAATGTACCAACGCAAACAACGCGAATACCGGGCGGCGGGTGTCAGCACGGTCGAGGTCGACTTGACGCGTCAGGGAAGTCGCGGCCTCGTCCTTCCGATGTCTCATATTCCGAAGGCACACCAGACTTTTTATTTGGCTTGTGTGCGACGGAGTTGGCAGCCCGCCAGGATTGAGGCCTATCCGCTGCCATTGCAGGTGCCACTGCCTACAATCCGAGTTCCCCTGGACCAAATGCACACCGACGTTCCGTTGGATCTCCAGTCGCTCGTTTCTCAATGCTATCGCAACGGGCGTTACGGCAGCATCGACTATCGGGGCGATCCGCGGCCTAAGTTGCCTTCTGCAGAAGCTAAGTGGGTAGACGGACTATTGCGAGAAAAATCGCTGCGCTAACTTCCTGAAATACCCTTGGTTCCGGTCCGCAGCACCAATAGCGGTTGCGTGACCGTCTTTCGATCGGCAAAATAGGGGCTCGCCGCCGCGGAGTGTTTCTAGTCACTCTTCGGATCTGCGCGGCTTTTCTTCACCCAAGGAGCACAGCATGGCTCGACCTGTCACTCTGTTTACCGGCCAGTGGGCGGATCTGCCGCTGGAGGAGATGGCTCGCCAGACTAGAGAATTCGGCTATGACGGCATCGAGCTGGCTTGTTGGGGCGATCATTTCGAAGTCGACAAGGCTCTGGCTGAAGACAACTACTGCCAGCAGAAACGGGATCTTCTCGATCGGCACGACTTGCAGTGCCAGGCCATCAGTGCGCATTTGGTTGGCCAAGCGGTCCTGGACATTATTGACGAGAGGCACAAGGCGATTCTCCCTGACTACGTGTGGGGTGACGGTGACCCGGATGGAGTGAACGCCCGAGCTATCGACGAGCTTAAAAACACAGCCCGGGCAGCTCAACGCTTTGGCGTCTCGATTGTCAACGGCTTCACAGGGTCGAGCATCTGGCATCTTAACTACTCGTTTCCACCAGTACCTCCCGCGATGATTGACCGTGGATTCGAATTGCTCGCCGAACGGTTCAACCCGATCCTGGACGTCTTTGGTGAATGCGGGGTGCGGTTTGCATTGGAAGTGCATCCAACCGAGATCGCGTTCGATATCTACACTGCCGAACGCGCGCTGGATGCTTTGGGAGGTCGCGAAGAGTTCGGTTTTAACTTCGACCCGAGTCATTTGCTGTGGCAAGGAGTTGATCCGGTTGCGTTCATTCGTGCGTTCCCCGATCGGATCTATCACGTGCATGTCAAAGATTCTGCGGTCACCTTGGACGGGAAGAGCGGGATTTTGTCCAGTCATCTCAATTTTGGCGACGCGCGCCGAGGCTGGGATTTCCGCAGCCCCGGTCGCGGCGGTGTGAATTTCGAGGAGGTGATCCGGGCACTGAATGACATCCAATACGACGGCCCACTTTCAGTCGAGTGGGAAGACTCGGGGATGGACCGCGCATTCGGCGCCAGAGAAGCTGCTCAATTTGTGAAGTCGAAGGACTTCGCGCCGAGCGGCCGAGCATTTGACTCGGCGTTCGAAGAATAGCCACCTGCCCCGCAGGCAGCCCGAAATGGGTTCGCTGGCCGGACGTTTCGCCTCCTCTCTGCAGTCAGTCCAATTTTTCTGTCCCAATCTTTCTGTCCTGAACAGGATCTGCAAGTGCGCTTGGGATGACAGAAAAATTGGGACAGAAAGATGAGAGCTCTGCTGACCCCGACCGGTGATGCCAGCAGGCTGGGCACAGCAGGCGTTTTGACACGAGGAAACAGAGTCGACGGAGAAGAGGCCGCGGTGGTTCGCTGGTCGGACGTTTCGCCTCCTCTCTGCGGTCAGTCCAATTTTCTGTCCCAATCTTTCTGTCCGAACAGGATCTGCGGGTGCGTTTGGGATGACAGAAAGATTAGGACAGAAAGATGAGAGTCCCTGCTGACCCTGACTGGTGATGCCAGCAGGCTGAGCACAGCAGGCGTTTTGACACGAGGAAACAGAGTTGACGGAGAGGAGGCCGAGGTGGTTCGCTGGTCGGACGTTTTGCCTGCTCTCTGCGGTCAGCCCAATGTTTTTCCAATCTTTCTGTCCTAAAGCCACGCTTAGGTTCGAACTCTTGGACTGGTATAATACGAGTTGGCTCGGCACTCGCGTGACGCACTTTCGTAGACCTAGCAATGAGCACCGCCAGATCGCTCACGGCAATCTCCATCGGGCTGAGCCTGTGCTTTTCTTGGGGTGACGTCGTCGGGGACGATTCGCGTCGTCCGCTCGACGAGGCGTTTCGCGCGAAGTTGGAACAGCTGGCTACTCGTTGCGATCAGCGGGGGCTCAACCGTCAAGCCGAGGAAATCCGTGCCTGGTTTATTGCCCGCGATCCGAATCGGCAGTATCTCTTTTTGCCACCCGATCGAGACAAGAACTCTGCGGTCACCGATTCGGAGTCTAGCGAAGACTGGCGCCGACAGTTTATCCACTGTCGTCGTGAGCAAGCAGAAGGACTGTTCAAGCTTGCCCAGCATACGATGTCGAGAGGAAGAGCGGCCGAGGCGTTTCAACTGCTCCACGAAGTCTTGCATGAAGCCCCTACACACCAACAGGCCAGTGAAATCCTCGGTCTGCCGCGCAGCCGCCGCAGCTTTCGAGCAAAGGCCGGCCGTTCGACCCACCGCCAATTCGGCTGGCGCCGTGGACGCTACTGGACCGTCGACGCGCCGCACTTTCGGATCGAAACGAACCTGAACGCCACCGCCGCCGTCGAGTTGGCCAGCGAACTCGAGCAGCTGCACGCCCTCTGGCAACAGGTGTTTTTTCGAGCGTGGAGTTCACCAACCGCGCTCAAAGACCGCTTTGCAGGCGGAAAAAAATCGCTTGGTAAGACACCGAAGCACAAAGTTGTGCTGTTTCGTGACCTGCAAGAGTATGTGGACAAGTTGACACCGTATGAACCGAACGTCGGCCGGTCCAAAGGCTACTACATGAAAGGCAGAGCCACGGCGTTCTTTTTCGGTGACAACCCCTCGCTCAAGAAGACTCGTTTTCACGAAGTCGTTCACCAGTTGTTTCAGGAAAGCAGCTGGGCCGTGCCGGATGCCGGTGAGTCAAGTAACTTCTGGGTCATCGAGGGGATCGCCGTCTACTTCGAGTCGCTAGTGCGACACGACGCCTACTACACGCTGGGAGGTTTCGATTCGGATCGGCTGCAGTATGCCCGTGCCCGACGGTTTCGCGGTGACTTCTACATGCCGGTCGACGAGTTGGTGGCGTTAAACCGCAAGCGGTACCAAGCGCATCAGGATCTTGCCAGGGTCTACACGCAATCGGCCGGTTTGGTGCACCTGCTGATGAATGGAGACGGCGGTCGCTACCGTCGATCTTTTACCGATTTCTTGCTGCTCGTTTACCAGCATCGCGATCGAGGCGACTCGTTGTCGACAACACTCGATCTTCCGTTCGAGCAGATCGACGAAGTCTACGTCGACTTCCTGCGGGTTGACGACAGTGACTTGAGGTTTCTGAAGCCGCCTTCTCAGGTGCGCAGCCTATCGCTGGGAAGAACCGAAGTCTCGGATGAGGGCCTTGCAGGTTTGCCACCTCTTGCGGAACTTGAGTGGCTCGATCTGTCTTACACCGAAGTCACAGACAGGACTGTGGAGCAATTGGCTAAATCGCCAATGCTGCAACAGCTTGATTTGGAAGGCACTCGAATCACCAACCAGTCACTCGCGACGCTAGGCAGTTTACAGCAGCTTGAAGAGATTGACCTATCGGGCACATCGATTGACGACGAAGGCCTGAAATCGCTGGTCGCGGCTCGCGGGTTGCGGATACTGTGGTTGGGCGGCACTCAGATTACTGACGACGGACTGAGCGCACTACGGACGTTGGAGCAGCTGGAACGTGTCGACATCAGCAATACGCGGGTGACCAAGCCTGCTTGGGAAGAGTTTCAACAGTGGCTAGACAGACCTCGCTAAGACGGAAAGAAACAGCCGGCGGAGCACACAGATCCTGGAGGAAGAGCAGATGCGGCCCTGGATACTCGCTGAGACCAACTACAGTCACACTAAGGACCATCCGTACGAGGTTGCTGTCCTGCCGCTCGGTGCCACGGAGCCGCACAACTTTCATCTGCCGTACGCCACAGACGTGCTGGAAGCCACGATCATCGGCGAACATGTTTGCGAGGCAGCACACGATCGCGGAGCACGTGTCGTGCTGCTCCCGACAATCCCCTATGGGACGGACTCGAACATGCGCGAGTTTCCTTTGGCGATGAACTTGAATCCCTCCACGTTGGGCCAGGTGATCGCCGACCTCGTGGAGTCTTTGGAGTTGAGTGGCATCGAGAAGCTACTGATTCTCAACAGTCATGGTGGCAACGACATCAAACCTGTACTCCGTGAGTTATACGGAAACACGTCGGTACATCTGTTTCTTTGCAATTGGTACCAGATGGTGCGCGACGTCTACTCTTCGATTTTCGAGTATCCGGACGATCACGCGGGAGAAATGGAGACTTCTTTTGCCTTGGCCTATTTCTCGCACCTGGTTAACAGCGCACCAGACGGCCGGCTCGCTGCAGATGCTGGAGCAACGTCGGCCACGCGATTTGATGCGATCAACGAGGGTTGGGTTTCCATCACTCGGCCTTGGCACCTGTTGACCACCAACTCGGGATCGGGAAATCCACATGCAGCAACCGAGGAGAAGGGTCGGCAGGTAATGGCTTTGGTCGTCGACCGCCTCGCGCCGTTTCTGGTTGAGTTGTCGGCGGCGCGATTGGACGAGCGGTTCCCCTTCTAAGTTGTTGGGTCGGGTGCGCGTGCAGTTCGCGTTCGTCTGCTCGAGTGTTCGTGCCGCTTCTTCGTGTGGATGTGTTCACGGTTGTCGCAGTGGTGACAGCGTGACCATTAGGTAGTAGGTAAGTAGGTAGGCCGGAACAAGCGGCGCAAAGAGGTCACCGATCAGCGTACGATTCCACGCCGCGCCGTTCCGGCGACACAAGATGTATCGGCCCCTGGTGTCGCCGGCGCGGCGGTCACGTCCTACGAGAAAATCAGAATCGCTCTCGCTGCTTGTTTCGGCCTACAGCTGGCTGGGCTCTTGGATCGCGAGAGGAGTGCACTTTACCGGCCTCGGACCCGGCGTTAGACTGCAGTGCTCGACGCGGTGGCTGTAGCTCAGTTGGTTAGAGCGCCAGATTGTGGATCTGGAAGTCGGGGGTTCAAGTCCCCTCAGCCACCCTTCTTGAGGAATCCGCGGACAGCCTGCGATGTGTCACAGACAAAAAAGCAGCGTCGGGCGTTCTTCACAGTTGCCACAGCGGCTCCACGTTGCCTGCCGTGGTGTGTCGTCTCACTCGATTCACGGCGAGGTCATGATAGTATGACCGGCTTCCTGTAGGGACTCGAGGGCCGCGTCGAGCTGCTCTTGTTTTACGAGCAGCAGATCGGCGTCATATGTCGAGAGGACGAAGGCGCCGACGTTCGCTTTGGCCAGTGGCGTGGTCAGTGATGCGATCACACCCACCATCGAAAAAGCCAATGGCCCCACAACCCGCAGGCAACGCCAATCACGTTCACTTTGAATCGTCGCTGGTACGTTGTTTTGCGAGCAGACGATTGACAACTCGTTCGGCGTCCTGGTGATCGAAACGACTTCTCCGGTTGCCCAATTGGGCTGTTGGGCGTCCGCATCGAGCCGGCAAACGGCAAAAGTGCCGGACAACAGTTCAAGAGTAAACGACTTCATGCAAGCGGTCCGTGACTCGATTTCTGTGTTAGAAAAAAGAGTTCGTAGCAGGCACGCTCCACTGCCCCGTCTGTAAAGTAGCAGGCTCACTCCGTGAGCCGTCCGCTTTCGACACCTGGGGGTCGCCCAACAGTAAGTTGCCGACTTCTGTTCCTTTTCCCCTGCCTCGCGCAACGAGAACAGTAGGGGGAAGGTGACGATAAACGCGAACCCGATCGTCGTCAATGTGTCTCCGTGACAGGGTGGCCAGCGTTGTAAGGGACGACATGGTTGACAATCCCGCGGCGATGACCGACTCTGACCTATCTTCGTGTATGCCGATAACCAGCAGGGAAGCAGTTTCTGGTTGCGAAGCGGTTGGTTGGCACGGAGCGACCTCATGGTGATGCAGCGACCCATCTGTCGCGGAGAAGGCTCATGAAAGATCGAGGCGTAGGCCAGTTCTTCGACGCGCTCACAGACGACTACACGCAGACCATCGAGCGTTGTTTCCCGCGCTACCGTGAGATGTTGTGGGCGCTGCTGGACTACCTGCCACGAGATCGCCGCTTCGAGACTGTGTTGGAGTTGGGTTGCGGCACCGGGAACCTATCTGTCTTGCTGCATGACATCTTTCCCAAGGCCGAATTGCGGCTCGTCGACCTCTCCGCCGAGTCGCTTGACGTTTGCCGGTCGCGACTAGCGACGTGCGGCAGTCTCTGCTGCGAACAACGGGACTTCGCCGATCTTCGCTATCCCAGCGGTTCCTTCGATCTGGTCATCTCCAGTATCTCGATTCATCATCTCGATGCCCCCGGAAAGCAAACTCTCTTTCGTCGCATCGAAGACTGGTTAACGCATGACGGCATCCTCTGCTTTGCCGATCAGTGCGCCGGTGTAACCGAAGACCTCTACGCCCGGCACGTTGAGAATTGGAAGTCGTTGGCAATGGCGAGTGGGTCAGGCGATTCAGAATGGCAAATGTGGATGCAACATCAAGCGGATCACGACTATCACGACACACTCACCGAGCAACTCGACTGGTTGAGGGAAGCTGGTTTTGCACTTGTCGATTGCCCGTGGCGTTACTTGTTGTGGTCGGTTGTACAAGCGAGGAAGTGAATCGGCGAACTCATGAGCGGAACGCGCAACCTGGCCATCCTGCTGTTCGACGACGTTGAAGTTCTTGACTTTTGCGGACCGTTCGAGGTCTTCTCCGTGGCCAACAGGCAGAGCGATCGACAGACGTTTAACGTGTCTACGGTGGCACAGAAGACTCCGATCAACGCTTGCAACGGTCTCTCCGTGAATCCGAAGTTCTCCCTGCAGGATTGCCCCCGACCGGACCTGCTGCTTGTGCCTGGCGGTATCGGTACCCGCAAAGAAGTGGACAACAACGCACTGATCGACTGGATCCAGCGAACTGCTGTCGAAGCGGAACTTGTGCTGTCGGTTTGTACGGGGGCGTTGCTGCTCGGCAAAGCTCGATTGCTAGACGGCCTCGAAATGACGACCCACCACGTCGCCTATCACATCCTCCGTGAGATGGTGCCCACTGGCACGGTCCATGAAGGTCGACGCTTTGTAGATACCGGAAAGATCATCACCTCGGCGGGTATCTCGGCCGGGATCGACATGAGCCTGTATGTGGTCGAGCGGTTGTTGGGAGCGGAGGTCGCTGCCGCCACAGCAAATCACATGGAGTACCGGTGGTTGCGGGATCGCTAATCCGCGTTCGAGTAGGAGATCTCTTTCTCGCCAGGTTGAATGAAGTGGGCGAGAATTATGCCGCTGATCAACCACGCCGAAAAGTCATAAAAGGCTCCGTATAGCTTCCACGACCAGTCGATCTGCCACCAGACGGCTGCTCCGCAGTCGATGAGCACAGCTGCGGTCAGGCCGGCCAAGGCCACGAACTTCACTCGATCCAGATAGGTCGGTAGCGCCGAGCAAACCTGTCGCAGCAGCACAGCGATCAGCACGATCACGATTAGGTTAAGGAAAAAACCCTGAATCATGATCGACGAGTCAGTCATCGACCGGCCCGTCGCAGAGAGCATGTGAACAAACGCTACCGGACCGCTCGAAAACAGCTGTTCGATCTGCTCTTGATCCTGATCGAACCCCGGCACGTAGTAAGTTCCGTTCTCCGGAAAATGTTGCAGCAACGCTTGGCCCGCCGCCGTGTCATCCTCCGCGTGTTTCCAGACCCATCGTGCGATATGGGCCGAGTCCCCAGTAGAGGAATCCCCAGACGTAGAGCACCACGGCCGTGATCGCCACACCGACCACTGTCTTTACCATCGGTCAGTTACCTCCGCCCAACGTTGTCGGTCCACCGGCACTGCGCCTTTAGAACATCGCATCTTTGCCCAGCTGTCGGCGAACGACTACCCATTGTCCAGCATGCATCATCCAGTGAGCCGACTGACCGGCAATGACCGCGCCGACCGTCGCTCCGAACTTCTGAATCTTCTCGGGGGCTGGCTTTTCCAAATCTTCATCGCTCAACTTGTCGAGCAGCGCATGCGTGCCTGCACGCTGCTCTTCCATCAACGCTAGGTACTCGTTCTTTGTGCAAAACGCGCTGGGGTCGTCACTGGCAGCAGCCTCTTTGTTGTGTTTTTCCGCAAAACCGTCCGGCAGGGAGGGCATCGAATCGGGACACACCATGTTGTTGAGGTTGTGCTCCGCTTCGATCAGATGGCCAAGTTGCCAGGCGATGTGGTTTGCGTTCGGGACAGGGCGCCGTAGCAAGTCCTCGTCGGTCAAGTCTTGTAAGTAGCTCTGCACAACAAACGTGGGCAGAGAGAGTTCGTGTTTGATTTGAGTCGCAATGCTCATCATCGCCTCTCGATAAAAGGGGAAGGAAGTCGGTCGTCGAGTTGCCCGCAGACCGAATTAACCATTTGGTTAAATTATGGGAATCACGATCTAGTGTCAAGCCGGGGCCGGCGGTCAGCGGGGCCCGACGCCTGCGAACTGGATACCGGTCAATTCCGCCATCTCTTTTTTCCAGGTCGTGAGATCCTCGGTGTTAAATTGGTTCAGGTGGTTGTGCCCGCAGGCGCGCCCCATGACGGCCATCAGTTCGACGGCTGCTTTCAAGAATCGGGCTAATTGCTGGGCGGATTTTTCGACGTTCAGTTTCGCCCGCAGATGGCTCTGCTGGGTTGCGATCCCGGCTGGGCAGTTGTTGGTGTTACAGATCCGGGCGGCGATGCACCCGATGGCCTGCATGGCCGAATTGGCGATGGCGACGCCGTCGGCTCCCAGACACAAGGCCTTGATGAAGTCGGCCGGCGTTCTGATTCCGCCGGTGATGATCAATGTGACATCACCGCGGCGGCTGCGGTCTAGATGTCGCCGCGCGCGGGCCAGGGCGGGGATCGTGGGGACGGAGATATTGTCTCGAAAGATCAGCGGTGCGGCGCCGGTTCCGCCTCCTCGCCCATCGAGGATGATGTAGTCGGCGCTGGCCTCGAGAGCGAAGTCGATGTCCTTTTCGATGTGTTGGGCGGAGATTTTGAAACCGATTGGGACGCCACCCGAGAGGTCGCGCACACGTTCAGCGAAGTTCCTATAGTCTTGCGGAGTCTCGAACTCACTGAAAGCCGGAGGCGACACTGCCGGTTGGCCTTCAGGTAACCGCCGGACTTCGGCGATCTTGCCTTTTACCTTGTTGCCGGGCAGATGCCCCCCGGTTCCCGTTTTCGCCCCTTGTCCGCCCTTGAAATGGAACGCCTGCACTCTCGCCAGTAGTTCTTCCGAGTAGCCGAACTTGGCGGACGCCAGTTCGTAGAAGTAGCGCGAGTTTTCAGCCTGTTCCTCGGGCAGCATCCCGCCTTCACCGGAACAGATGCCCGTGCCCGCCAATTCGGCGCCGCGGGCCATCGCAACCTTGGCCTCTTCGGAGAGCGCTCCAAAGCTCATGTCTGAGACGAAGATTGGGATCTCAAGCCGGAGCGGTTTCTTGGCGTTGGGACCGACGATGAGTTCCGTGCCGACCTCTGTCGTTTCCAGCAAGGGTCTGGTTGCGAGTTGCCCGGTGAGCAACTGGATATCATCCCATTGCGGCAATGTCGGCCGCGGAACACCCATCGCAGCCAGCGGGCCGTGATGTCCTGTTTTCTCCAGTCCGTCCCGGGCCAGAGCGTGAATCAGCTCGACGGTCGGTTCTTCGGGTGTGTTTTGACCGGCTGACGGCTGATCGCCTGCGGCCGCTGGCTCAACGGGGGTCTCACCCACCCGTGCGTGACTGCCGTCACAATAGGGTGGGTGTTGAGTGTGCCTGCACATGCAGAGGTGTGCCTGCTGATCCTCTTCAACCGTGAACGCCAGCGGCGTGAACTCCGTGCCGCGGTGCGAGCCGTCACAGAACGGCTGGGATTGAGTTCCGCCGCAGGCGCACCAATGATGTTCTCCTTTCTCTAGGTCGACTTGAATCGGCGACTTGGCGGCGACTTTCGGTTGAGCCATGTTTCATCTCCGTAGTTCGAGGTGCAGCGGTTCGTCGCCGTGGACAACAGTGGTGAACTGTCGCCCACGCGCCGTCGATCGTTCGTCTTCCCCAACTCAGCTGGATGGCGACAGCGATAGATCCTCAGGGCTCGATAGCCGTCGTGATGCTGGCCGCAGGTAGTACGACGCGGCCGCGATGGCCAGAATAACTAAAGGAACAACGGTTTCTGCCATCGGGTCACCGACGAAGGCGTGCGAGGCGGCGGCACCCAGTAGGTCGAAGGTAAAACCCGCGTATGCCCACTCCTTCAGCAACGGCGCGTGGGGAACGAGCAAGGCAAACACGCCCAGCACTTTGGCCACGCCGAGGATCGTCATCAAATAGTCCGGGTAGCCAAGCGCCGCCATCGCCTCCTGCTGGACCTCTGCCCGGATCAGGTTCATTGTGCCACCCGCTCCCATCGCCAGACAGAACAGCACGGTCGTCAACCAGTATCCAATCAACTGCTTGTTCATGCTCCACTCCTTAGTTCATCGCCAGCTCAAACGGCGAGTTTTTCTAACATCTGGGCAACTGATTCACCCAGTCCCCGAACCTGTGCTTGTTGCTTCTCATTCTTGAGTTGTCCGCCGTCATCAAACGCCTCAAACGCGCGCGGAACCGCAACTTGATCGGGCAAGACAATCACACCGATGCTGCTCAGGATCGAGCGAACGTGGACCAAGCCTCTCAAGCCACCCAGACCACCGGGCGAGGCCGCCATTAACGCCGCGACCTTGCCCTTGTACGCTGCGAGCGGTGCCTCGTCTGCAGCGGGTCGCGACACCCAGTCGATGGTGTTCTTGAGCAGCGGCGTGATCGAGCCGTTGTATTCCGGCGACGAGATCAGTAGCCCGTCGTGATTGAGGAACAGTTGTTTCAGCGTGGCCGCGTTTGCGGGCGTTCCCTGTTGCTGTTCGAGGTCTTGGTCGAACAGAGGCAGTGGGTAGTCTTTGAGTTCGAGCACGGTCACGTCAGCGCCCGCAGATCGGGCCCCCTCGGCCGCAATCTGAACGAGCCGATGGTTAACCGACTCTGCCCGGGCGCTGCCGGCGAAGGCGAGTATTCGTGGCTTGGTCATCGATCGGATCTTCTCCTTGTCGTGGGACTCAGGACGCAGATAGTGTCGTACCGCGTTTAGATGAGATCAAACAGCATGATTTCAGCTGGGCCGTTCGCCCGGATCGTGAGCGAGCTCTCTTGACTCGTTGCAGCGCCATCGCTGGTACTCAACTGCTGGTCGTTGAGCATCACGGCTCCGCGCAGTACTTGCAGCCAGCTGTGCCGGCCAGGCTGGAGTTGGTGGACGATCTCAGCATCGCTGGTCAGCTTCGCCAGATAGATGCGGGCGTCTTGATGGATTTTCAGTGATCCACCCTCGGCATCCGGCGAGGCAACCAGTCTCAGTCGGTTCGACATGCCGCTGTCCTCAAACCGCTTTTGCTCGTAGCTCGGCTCGATTCCATGGCGCGCTGGTAGTAGCCATATCTGGTAGAGATGAGTTGGTTCTGTTGCGGACGGATTGAACTCGCTGTGCTGGATGCCTGTGCCGGCCGACATCCGCTGGAACTCGCCGGGACGAAGTACTTCGCCGTTGCCCATTGAGTCCTGATGCTCGAGTGCGCCTTCCAGCACATAGGTCACGATCTCCATGTCTTGGTGGGGATGTGTGCTGAATCCCCTCCCCGGAGCGATACGGTCTTCGTTCATCACTCTCAGTGACCGAAAACCCATGTGCTTAGCATTGCGATAGCCTGCGAACGAGAACGTGTGTCTGGCCTGTAGCCAACCGTGATCGGCATAGCCTCGTTCTTCAGCTCGGCGAACCAGAATCATTTGCAGCTCTCCTGACTTTCTACGTTGGCCTGCCGGCACCGGCCTAGATGTCCATGGCTCGAAAACTCAAGCGGCATCCTCTGCCGCACGCACCGACTCCCGCGCCTTAGCCAGCAGCCGGCTGAGCTCTTTGAGTTCCTTGCGTGTTAGGTGGCCGATCAGCTGTTTGTGGAGCTCGAGATCTGGCTTGTCGATCTGTTTCAGCAACTTGACTGCTTTGCTTGTCAATGCGACGTAGACCACACGTCGGTCTTCCGTACAGCGTTCTCTCTTGACCAGCTCCTGTTTTTCGAGCCGATCGATCAGCCCGGTGATTGCGGGGACGACCTGCACCATCCGATCGGCGATCTCCAACGACGGCATTGGTTGGCCTTCACCCCTGAGAATCCGCAGGACGTTGTATTGCGAAGTGGTGAGCCCGTAGGCGCGAAACAGCTTGCCGAAGCGATTTTGAAATTGGTCGCTCGTTCGCAGGATGTTCAGAATCGCTTCCACTTCTGGCGACTCGAACGGTTGTCGTTTCTTCAGTTCGCGCTGCAGCGGCCCGCCAGTCATGTTCACCGAATCCCCGATTTGGATTGCCCATAAATAATTTACATATCAACTATCGACATGTCAACATCCATTGGCCAATTTTTTTTCGGGCCGTTCGTTGGTCGAGGTTTTGTGCTTGCCGGCGAACGAATTTCGGTGCCGAGGTAGTTGGCGGCGTCTAGCATGCTGGGTTACCAGTCGCGGTGTTTCAGTGGTTCTGGCGCAGCCGCCGCCGGGTGCTGGCCACGAGCGGCGAGAGGGGGCATTGTGGTGGGCTTGGCGGCGGAGAGTGCCGTTGTAGAATGGGCTGTTTGGTGGCCTTCTGCAGGCAAGTCGAGGTTCGTTTGCTCTCACAGCGTTCGAGAACGGACTTGTCGTTTGTTTGCCAAGGCACTGGCTGGAGCGAAGGGAGGGTAATCCAAGGAGACGAGGAAAGGATCGGGTTTGACGTAAACCTTAACTTGGTCAGGTAGCTCAGTTGGTAGAGCAACGGACTGAAAATCCGTGTGTCGCCAGTTCAATTCTGGCCCTGACCACTTGACTTACGACGATTCGAAATCGGCTTCAGTCCAGATTCAGTCCAGACTCAAACGCCTGGAGGGCAGGCCATGGCGCGAATCCCAGGACATCAAAGTGTCGTTGCGCGAGTTGTCCAACACGTCGCAACCTACGACATCTTCATTGCGCTGTCCGGCTTGGTGCTTTCCATCGCAGGGATTATCGATCTATACCGGAACAACCACTCCGTACTCGCCTGGGTGACAATCGTCGGCGCCGCTGGAGTCACTCTCTCGTCGATCGGCAAGGCAGTGTTGGACCTCCGTCGCACTTGGAACGACGCTTCGCCTCATGCTCTTGAGGGTTGCCTCAACACGATTCACGCGCTCCTGCAGGCGGACGATAGCTCTCAATTACGACTCACAATTCATGTGCCGTCCGGAGAGCAACTACAACAGATCACCGAATACGTCGGTCACAAACGGGGGAACCAAAAAATGGCGGGGAGGTCGTTTCCGGCGCAGTCTGGAATCATCGGCCAAGCGTTCCGTCGAAAGGAGTTTATTGCGGCGTCGCGAAGAAACGACGACTACGAGGGGTACATTACAGAACTGGTTGAGCATTGGCACTATCTTGAGAATGACGCGAGAAAACTAAGTCCCGCATCGATGTCCTGGATGGCGATTCCGTTGGTGCTCGAGGAAAAGGTTGAGGCAATTGTCTACCTAGACTCCACCGACCGAGAGTTTTTTGACGACGAATATCGCAGGAACATCGCGATTCTAGGTTGCGCAGGGATTGCCCGCTTCGTTCATGGAAGATACGGTTGATAGGGGGGGGAAGCCGATGTCAGAGATTCGACAAGGACTAAGCCAGCCGGTTCAGACAACGCGGTTGTCGAGGCCAAACGCCGTGCTTCGTGTGTTTGCCGGCAAACTTCCAGCGAGCATTCAGACGTCGATCGCCGAAGGATTGCGACTTGGTCAGGCCGCTGCTGCTACGTCCAAAGAAGAGCCTACGGCTGCCAAACCTCCCCATTGAATACGCTGTCAACTGCACCTATTTCGACGTCCTCTCGCCGGTAGGCAACACCCGAGTCGCGAAGCATGCCGATGGCTCGTTTGATCGAATCGTCCCAGCGGTCGGGTGTCCTGTCATGAATCTGCTTGTGCGCGACTAGCTCACTGAATCCAGACTGAATGATCAGGCGAGCGCAATCAACACACGGGGCCCAGGGGCAAACTAGGACGGCACCATTGGTAGACTGGCCAGCCTTGGCCGCGGCGGCGATTGCGTCCTGTTCGGCGTGGATTAGATAATCATATTTCTTGGGCCTCTGAAGTCTTTCTGGGCTCTTCTCGATCCCAGCTGGAAATCTGTTGACTCCCCATGCAACAACGTCCCCACCATTTGTAACGATCATCGCAGCATTCTTGGTGACTGGGTCGTCGCTGTGCTCAAGTGCCAGCTGGTAGCATTGTCGCAGCAAATCTCGCGTCGCTTCTTGGTCCATTCCCCTTTACCCAACTGTCATTGGGCTCCCGTTTTGCGGAAAACTGGAACGTCAAGTTTTTCAGCCGTGCGGTTCAGCATTTTGGCCATGTTAATGTAGCCTTGCGTTGTGGCAGGGCTCGAATGCCGCATCATAGCCTGCAGTTCGTTCGCCGACAGCCGGTCGGCGTTCATCGTGGCAAATGCCCGCCGAATGTCGTGAAAGCCGTACCAAGGCTTAGATAGGCCCGCAGCTCTTTGAATTCGGTGGAACTGCACCTGCAGCGTTCGTCGGTTGTGATACCACGGAAACACCACCGGCTCGAAGCTAGCGACCGTCTTCAAGTGGTCCAACACGAGCTGGTGTAGCGGCACCACTTCGTCTCGCTTGCCCTTGTTACAGTCGTGGCGAGTGATCGCTTGTCCGGCACCAAAGTCGAGATCTCCACGACGAAGCGCCAGTATTTCGCTAATTCGCCAACCGGTCATTCGGGCAAATATCAACAACGCCTTCCACCAGTCTTCAGGATCGAATGGAAATTGCCCGGCCGGCATCGTCGCTACGTTGCATGCCTGGTAGATCTTTGCGAAGTCTCCCGCGGTAACGTACCGAGGCAGCTTCTTGGGCTCGCGCAGCATTCGGGCTTTCGGCACCTTAGGTAGATATCCCCAGTCAACCGCGACCGCCAAGGCTGCCTTCAGGTGACGCAGCTCCTTGTTAACGGTGGCTGGCGACACTTTCTGACCCTTGTGTCGTTTGCTGTCTTCGTCCTTCCGTTTCGCGATGAAATCGTCGATCAACTTCGTCTTGATTCCCGACAGCCGCGCAGGTTTGGCGATCCGTTGAAAATGGTCCAAGCAACGGTACGCCTCTCGGCGCGTCGGCGCGTCCATCAGCGCACCCACACGCGACTCAAACTCCGCGCGGAAGTCTGCCCAGGTCTTACGCTGGTGCGTGTTGTAAGTTCCCGCGGCGAGTTCGCCTTCACAACGACGCTGGTACTTCTCGGCCATCGACCGGCTTCCGATCCGCTTCCGTTTCTTCTTACCGTCAGGATCGTACCACCCCACGTACCACGGCGCACTCTCGCCCATTTGCTGTTTTTGTCGATGATCTTGGAATAACCAGGCTTTCATGTGTTGATCCTCCAAATTCGGCTTTTCAGATTGACGCGTGCTGCACGACTCGGGCCTGGTCGATACCGGACACCTCCTAGGCGATCGTGCGTTAGAAGCGAAATGTCGTCTTACGACACCTCCGTTTCAGTTCTGAACTTTGATGTTCAATCCACCCCCCCAGACCAGATCGGTCCGACATTTTGTCCGACCGATCAGTCTGCGGTGTGGAACCGTGTAAACAGACCGGCCCTCCGTGGCCGGCCGACGTGCTATGCAAGGTCCGTCACTCGGGCCTCACGCAGCTCGCTCAGTAGCTGAGTCGTATCCAAGACGATCTGCTCCGGGTCAGCACCCGCTGTCGTTTTGTTGTGCACGAACGTGCAGCAGCGCTTAGTCAGCCGGTGCAGACGGTTTCGTTGCAGTCGGTCGATAACGCCGTGAGCGTTCAGAGCCTGCAGCCCCGCACGGTAGCCATCTCGATCGGCTAGCGTGTCGACATCCGCTTCGATACACCACTGGGCAACGAAAGTCTCGATGGCAATGCGACAGAGACAAGCCGCGATGAAGCGGCTCAGATCATCACCGTCAAGCAGCTTCCGAGCGCGGTCCAGCAAGGCGTCAACCCGGTAGGTGACCTTTGTGGCGCCACAGGCCGTTTGGACCACGGTCTTCGTATCCGTCTTGGTCACCGTGGCGTGTTCGTGTCCACTGAATGGAAACACTCCCAGGCAGTACGGCGAGTTGCCCTCGGAAGCCCATTCGTTGAACGCTTCAATCACGCTTTGCAGTCGTTCCTCACCAAGCATCTGAAGCGGCCCACCGACGACACTGATTGGCTCCAAGTCATCACACGGGTCGTAGAGGCCCAGTTGCACGTGCCGGGATTGCTGCGTTTCTTGTCTGGCCAGGTCCACTGTTGTTGGCTGACTCATGCCACACCCCCTTTCTCCGCACACTGGTCACAAAGCCAAACGCTTCGTGGTTCCTCGTAGTAGTTGACCCGGTACTCGCGGGTGAGGACTCCGGTGCAGCGGCAGTCGGGAATTGGGCAGGTCTCCTCGAGCTCGTTGGCGTACTCAAGGTGCCAGATGGCGACGCGCCTCAGCTCCTTGATGAGTCGCTCCCGCATGTGCCCATCTTCTTGTCCGAGGTTGTAGTACAGCTCGTCGCACTCACTGCCTTGGAACGCTTGCCATTGGTCCTCTGAGCGGAACTTCGACAAATGGATGATACCGGCGACTTCCCGTTCCAGCTCCTGCAGCTCGTAGGATTTGGGTTTATCCCACGGCGAATCCTGTCGTTCGCTCTCTTGCTGACCGTTCGTCGACGCTTTCGCCGTCGATGCATGAAACATGCCAATTCCTTTCCGGCGCTCGCGAGGCAGAAAGAGAACCGCCGCGCCTGCGCCGTCGCAGAACGCGACGGCCTCCGACAACCCGATGAGCGCACAAGAAGGCCGTAGGCCCGGTTACGTGCTGAAACAGTGGAACCCGAAGGAAACCACCTGGCGGGGCATCGAAGACGCCCCTGGTGACCTGTCCTCCACCAGCTTCCTGGCTTCACGGGTCGGTCACCGCCACACGCAACCGGGCCTACGGCCTCAGTACTAACCATCAGACTGTCTCAGAGTCGAGTTTTTGGGTGTTTCAAGCCCAGGGTCCCACAGCGTCCACACTACGAGGTGCAGCTGTTCACGGAACCCTCGCCCTCCAATCTACCGCACGTAGGAACGGGGTGTCAAACCTCGCGCCGCCAAGATCTGCGTCTGCAGCATACGAAAAAAGAAAGCCCAGCAAGCTCTTGATCGACGAGTCCAGGCACCTACCAGTTTCCGGATTCAGGCCTGCCTGAGGCGCCGCTTTCCCCTTCCATACGGCCGCGTGACACGCGGCCGTATCCAGCGCACTGCGGCTTCAAGCCGCGGGCCAATTCACCGTCCCACCTTGAAAGTGCTGGAAACAGCATCGTTTCACTCCGAACGCACGAAGCCAAAACTTGAAACTGCATCGGTCGTCGGTCCGACGCACCTTCGGGTACCTTCGGTTTGAACGAGCTCGACGCGACCGCTGCGCATTGGCTGATCGAGAGACTGCGGCAGGGGAGACAACTTCAGCGAATTTGACCACGAAGAAAACGCAAGGTCTAATGCCGCTGGTAAGACAGAGTTAACATCGATAGAGGGTCTGTTCTAAAGAGAACCGAGGCCTGACAACAAAGGGTATTTCTGAGAACGTCGACGGATTGACCTATGGACGGTAAGCTCATGTTTCGAACAGACGGATAAACCAAGAACGGCAACTCAGATTCTGGACCCAATGACGAGTCAATCATGCTCATCCTCGACTATTTAAAGTTTCTGACTGAGGGCCACATATCGATCGCTCCATTTCACACCGGTCATCTCGGGCTCTTTCCATCAACC
Organism: Pirellulaceae bacterium; assembly: GCA_965223305.1. Lineage (GTDB taxonomy): Bacteria > Planctomycetota > Planctomycetia > Pirellulales > Pirellulaceae > CBDCWT01. The sequence continues at coordinate 270,148 of CBDCWT010000047.1, forward strand.
GAAGTGTCGGTGAGTCTCCTTCACGGGCGGAGTAACGTTGAGTCTCCGTGCGAACTAGTAATCACGCCGTTTTCTGAACGATACGACAAGCTTTGTTCTTTATCTGTGGCAATGAAGGACGAACTCGGCGTCGTAAGACGATTGCTTAACGCAGTTGGGAAGTTGGGGCTCAATGTTGTTACTCTTGAGTCATCGGTGATGAACTGCAAGACTGAACATCATGTTGTAATGGTGCTCGACTGGCACAATTCTCGTCACAACAACTATAGAGAAACGCCCCAGAAACTTCGCTATCTCTATAGGCGCAATGCTCACCGAATTCCGACGCACGATTGGCGATACGTTCTTCTTTACGAGGCCATCATGTATGAATGTGGCGACAAGATTCTTCTGGACGACGCTCACGGATTTCCCTTGCCATCGATTACGATCGAACCCTTTGCCGATCCAAGCGCAGTCGGCCCCAATCGTGTGCGACTTGACGAAAGGCCAGTGGATTCCAACAAGAAAAAGAATCCACGAATAATGCGGATGCGAGGCGCTACTAACTCGCTCCAATTACCAAGCGTTCAGCTTGACGAAATACGACGGGAAACCGGGTATTTGCCTACAGAAGAGATTCCAACTGTGATGTTTTCTTCGACCGACAAGAAGTCACTCCGATTGTTCGTTCCGCCAAAACCGATGATGGATTCGCTCGTTCATCTTGGTTTTGCACATGTGAACAAACCAGGAGCTCTCCTGGCTATCACAGAGCTCTTGGAAAATGCATGCTTCAACATACTAACGGGAATTCTGCGAAAGCAAACGGCAAATGCAAGCACATTTGAAGTGCTTCTTCAGTACACCGGACAGGGCCAACCACCAAAGTGGCTCGAGAAACGCGTCAAAGATCGAAAGCACGCCGATATGATCGATTGGTGTTTCACAAAACTTGACGAACAAAAGGACTTGCTTTCCGTGCTTGAGCAATTTCGTGTCGCGGTATGTGCGCCGATGTATCCAAGGCCACACGAAACAATTGAGCCGAAGGTCCTCAAGCCCCAAGGCAAGAAGAGATCTTTTCCGAACAAGCGCAGATCAGGCCGAGCCGACTTGGAGGTCGATGTTTCAGGAAGACTGTCTGAATATCGTAGGCAGCTCAAGGAGCCGCCAACCGGACTCGAAATTGGCGAGGTTCGCACAAGACATATCTATTACCTAGAAGATGTGATCGAACGTTCTCAAAGAATTCGTCCGCGAATATTTCTTTCCTATCCGGGATACGCCAAGAATCACGCAAAGCTCGTCCACAGGGCTCTTTCGGAAGAGTTCGAGTTAGTCGAATATCAAGAGCCAGACTACGAAGAGATTGTAAAACAAGTGCTCCGAATGATCCGGTCATGCGACTATTTTGTTGGCATTTGGCATCACGAAAGATATCAAGGTGCCACAGAAGCAAGCGTGTCGCCCTGGATGCCCTTTGAATATGGAATAGCTATGACGGAGAACATGCCGTGTATGATTACGTATTCAGACCAATTGCCGCCCGAAATCTGGAAACGAATTGACCCGGGAACGGCAAAGGAGGGCTACCATGATCTCATTTTTGAGGCGATGGCTTGTCAGAACATCAAGAAGCGAGCCGTTGAGAAGTGGCTTCCATCATGGAAGCAGAACTGGCCACGCTTATCAGATGTTCTCCGCATAGGGAACGAAAACTTGTTTCGGCAATAGTAGTGGAGGTCTGCAGCTTCAGACTTGAATCTCCACACCACTCGTCCCATGTCTGGCTAGTGTCGGCCTCCTCCTTCTTTCGTGAGGCTCCGGTTGACTGCTGAAGTGGGTTATCCGGACGGTCGCCGGGCGACCTTTCCGTCTTTTACCCAGGTCAAGTGTGTCGAGACCAGCTTCGCGGGTTTCCTTGGGCAGTTAGCGTAGTTCGGTCCATGGTCGGCATTCACGCATCCGGTCACTATCGATACATGCGGGGCATCGCTGCCACAAGGATGTGACCCGGTTGCGGGGAACGGTTGACCCAAGCGCCTCCTAGCTCTCGTCCTGCAGGCCGTTCTTCAGGCCTAGTGTAAGTCCGCAGAGCTCGTTGCAGTCCGCGTGCAGCCGGTTCGCCAGGTCTTCCCAAGGTCGTCCCTCTTCGGCACTGAAGACGCCGGCTTTGAGCGCTTCCACAAGCATCTCGTATACCGCCTCCAGCTGTATCGACAGCCTGTCTGCACGATGGGCGAGCTCGCAGCTGACGACGCGTCGCTCGAAATCCTCGCCAACATGAGCGGCCAAATTCCCTGACGTAGCCATCCGCTTTACGGGATCGAGTGAGTTGCCACCTTGAGCGTCGGCTTGGCGTCAGCCGCCCGCATGAGCCGAGCGATCTCTGCCAGCCAGCGCTCCTTTTTGGCTGCCAACTCGATCAACTTGCGAGTGCGCTCCGCGTCGGCCGCGGCGCGGTCCCTACCGGCCACGATGAGGCTTTGCACCGTGTTCACCGCGGCAGCTGTCCCCAGACCGACCGCTCCGACTGTTGGAGTACTGATGGACTTGACTGTTTCTTTCATCCGCTCCAACGCCGCCAGCTCGGACTCTGCGTGGCGGAGCTTGGCCGCCCTCTCCTTAGTCATCCTTTTCTCGATTTCTGCGAGCGCGGCAGCTTCTTCCTTCAGCTTCCGTTGCATTTCCGCCCAACGGCTGGTCTCGCTTGCGGCTGTCTTTGCTGCCAGTGCGGCCTCCTCGCCAAATCCGGCAATCTTCCCCGGATCGGTCCCGAACAAAGCACGCAGCTGCCGCTGTAACGCGATGCTGGCCTTGAGCACTGGGATGAGCACATTCCGCATCAAGTCCTCAAGAAGTGGCGCCCAAACCGCTGCTGTCTGATTGATGTAGCCTTGCATGGCCGTCTTCAGCTCAACCCATGCATCATTCATCTTCTCGATGCCGGCAGCATCGGAAGCAGACAAAACACCAAGCGCTCGGATTTCTTTCCGCAGCGGAGCCATCCCTGATTCGGCTAGACTCACCAGCGTGTTCTTGAGGGCGACTCCTTCTGAGTCGAACAGTTTCATCATCAAGCGAGTCTTGTCACCCTCGTTCGAGACTTCTTGCAGCGCTCTCGAAATCGAGACAAGTTGTTCGTCTGCTGTCAGCTTTGTCAGCGCCTCTGCCGACAAGCCGAGCTCCTTCAGTGCGGCGACTGCTTCGCCGGATCCCTGGGCCGCCTCGGAGACCCTGCGCGTCATTCGCTGCAGTGATGACGTCAGTGCACTGGCGGACGATCCACCCTCGACGGCCGCCAATTTGAGCGCTTCGAGTGAAGCGATTGTGAGATTGAGACGACTAGCAATCTTTGCTGCCTCGTCGACCTCTCTGAAAGAGTTGGCCAAGCCAGACATGGCGGCAGAGACTAGAGTGGTCACACCTGCCGCGCCCGCCAGTGCCACGCTCACCGCTCCCAGTTTTCCGGATAACCCCGAGAGGATACCGTTCGCCTTTCTGACGCCGCTCGTCAAACCCTTGCTGGAGAGACTGACCAGGATGTTGAGTTTTGAGATCGTTTTTGCCATCAGTTCACTTCTCCTTCGAACCGTTTCGCAGAATGGCCAACATTGCGCCACGATCAAGTATTCCCTCAAGGGAGAGATGGCCGGCAAAGTTGTTGATCAGCTCCTGGTTGTTCCTGATGATCCGCCGAGCCCGGGCCGAAGCGCGGTGCCACGCTGTCGACGTTTCCGGCGAGTCCGTCCAGCCTTCTAGGCCACGAACTGTTTCGACGGCAAGCTCATAGTCGCTACTTGACAGCTTTGAAGCACCGCCAAGTGTTTCCTCTTCTGCGACGGCCCCCGCCAAGCTCACGGCGATCGCGTCGATTGGATCTGTGAAAGCGTCGTGGTTCACGCTGACCGCACCAACCGAACCTGCATCGTTCACAACGAAGTCCACCGCAAAGCAGCCCCTCGGCCCAAGGGCATCCGGTCCCGCCAAACCGTAGGCCACCACCGCATGTCCGGCCTCATGCACAATCGTGCGAGCCTCCGGCTTGTACTTCCACTGGTCACGTTCGTGCTGCTTCTGCTTCGCAGCAATTCGCCGGCGATACTCCTCGACCGTCGCACGCCGGTGATGTCCAGAAGGCCGCGTGGGCTTTGGTGGCCGCCGGGACGCTTCCGCCCGCGCCTGTTGTCGCGGTGATCGGCAGCCAGTCTTAAGCAACCGCAGGGCGTCTGCCCGATTGTCTGTGGAGTCTCTCAGTTCGGACTCGCCTGTGAGAACAAACTGCTTTATGCTGTCCACGTCTCTTCGCATGTTGATGCGGCCGACGACCATGATCACTTCGCCCCTGTTTGGAGAGTTGCAGCTTTGATCCTGTCCTTTGCCTCGGTCACAGTGGGCCGCCCGTCAGGCACCGGAGGCTGTTCTTCACTCTCAGACGCCGATGAAGCGAACTTCTTCAAGTGCCGGTCAATATCAGCGGAGAGCGCTTGCGTGACGGACTTTTGGTGGGCGAAGTACTGTTTTGCGAAATGGCCAACCCGCTGGACTGGCGGTAGCTTAAAGAATCCCGGATTGTTGGGGAGTTGCAGCAAAGCCGCCACCCGACTCGACGCACCTTCAGCTGGAACGCCCGCAGCAGCTCGGCGCTTCTGGTGTGCACTAATGCCCTGCAGCGCCTCGAAGGTATCCGTAATCGCCTTGTACAACTTCTTGACCTGCCCGGTGTAGTCGGCGTCAAACTCCTCGCACAGCCGCTTCATGGCCGCGTTCAGAAGGTCTTGGTTGCGGTCGTCCTGCACCTTGAGCGCCTCCTTGCAGGCGGCCATCGCTTCGAGGCAAGCTGCCTTTCGATGGTCCAGCTCCAACATCTCCTTGGCTCGACCGTCCTCTTCGCTGAATGGCAGCGAGGGATTCTCAAGCAGTGCAGCCGCCGATTGTTTGATCAGCTTCTGCTCCAAGTCCTGCAGCGACTGACGGCGTTTCTCGAGCTCGCTGAGTTGTCGCCGAATCTGAGTCGATTTCTCGACGCCCTCAAGATAGGCGGGATCCTGTTTGGGTCGGGGTGTCTGGTCCTTCACTGAATTGGCTCCTCTCTGTAGTGATTAGATTCTCGAACCACGCGGGGGCGCAGCTGACGCGTTGCGCAACTGGCCGACGTCGGCACACCATCCAAAAAGGGGAGGCAGCTGCGTCCTCGAGTAGCTCGTGAAAGAAATGGTCAATTCCGATCCTTCAGCATCTTGAGTAGCGGATTCTCTTTCGCGACCAGCCCGGGCGTGCCGCTTCCGCCAGTTATTCGTTTGCGATCCTTGGGGGACAGGCCGAGCTTCGCCATGGACGACTCCACGCCTTTCCAGGCCGCGGACAAGCTCCGCCCGAGTCGTCCTGCCTCGTAGTCCTTGCCCTCGCGCACGGCTGTCTGCTCGGCCGCACAGAGACGCCGCCAGCGACAGAAGTGCCGGCAAAATGCCTCCAGCACATACGCGTCGGAGCTAATGAGCTGCTCGCCGAGATGCCGGGCAACGTGCCGCCACACGCGACGCTCGTCGTCGTGCAGATTCAGGTTGGGCGGGATCTTCAGCATTAAAATGCACCAGCTAACTGTGGGTTAACGAAAAAAATGGACTAAAAAACTGCGAACGGTGCGTGGCGTCATGCGTTCGGCCGGCTTCTGTAAAAAAACCACCCCGGGGTCGTTCACCCCTTGAGGCACACATCAAAAGTGCCAGAAACGTCGCCCACTAGCCTCACGGCGCCCCAGGTGAAGATCTCATCCGGCAGGTCAATCCAACTCGTGCCATCGATCGTGATCGGCCCGATGACGGCGCCCGTGTCGTCCTTTGCCTGACGCCAGGTTGTGCCGGATGGCTCCGCCTCAACGTACAATGTGACGCTCGTGGTGCCGCCACTGACGCGGGCTATCGCTATCTTGCGGTGGAAACGGAAGTCAATTGTGTCCGAGTTCGCTTCACTCGTTTCGGCCAGCACACCACGGAATACTGCGGACTGGGCTCCGATGAGCACACCGTCGCTGTAGTTGGACCGAGTCGACAGGTCGTTGCGCACTGAGACGATGGCGGCGGCGGCTGGTACTGCGATTACCAAAGCCAGAATGAGTGCAAAGTGTTTCATTGGTTCTTTTCTCCTTGTGGTTGTTGGCGTCGGAAATACTCGGTGAGCTGCCGGCAGTCTTGCACGCTGTAGTAGCTCACGCTGTTCAGCCGGTAGCTGGGCAGGATGCCCAACTCCTCGCAAGCCGTGCGGATCTCGCTGGGGTGGCGCTGCAGCAGCTGCGACAGTTGTCCGGTACTAGTGAGCTCGATGGTGGTGGTCATGGCTAAATCGTACATATGTCCCGTTTAGTAATTCCAAATTCTGGAATCGTCGACGTCGGGTCGTAGTTCCCAGACCAGAAAGAACCGCCAGCCACACTCGCGACACTTCTTTCGTTGGGTCTTTGAGCCATCTCCAGCAGGCGGTTCGGTACGGACCGTATCAAGCTCGGTCGACTCACAGGCAGGGCACTGCGGAATGAACACGGTGACGTAGCGGTACGGAGTGAACTCGTCAGCCGATCGTTGCTGCGGATTCATGTGGTAACCCTCCCCATGAACTTGCCGCAGCCAGGACAGAAGGCTTTGCCGCCCCGGCGCTCCCAGGTCTCCGAGTCCGTGTGGTTACAGTGCGGAGGTGATGGTGGTGATGGAGGTGATGTTTCCCTCGCATCTCGATCTCGCGCGTGTGCGCGTGCGCGCGCCCGCGCGCGGGAAGGAAGGGTGGGATCACCTCCATGGCCTACATCACCTCCGTCAACAGGTTCAACTGACCATCGCTTGATCCCCGTATGCACCTCCCGTCTGACCAGTCGTCGTCCACCGCAAACCCTGTCTGCATAGCTCCTTAGCTTGTATCCAAGTTGCCTTGCGTCGACTTTTGACCCGCAAAGCTCGGTTACGGCCGCGCGTAAAGCTGGGTAAGGATCATGATCGTCCACTCTCAAGGGGTGCTGAACGAGTTTCGCGAGTTCGCCCGCCGTGACACCATTCCCCGTGTCCGCCTCGGTCACCCCTTCGAGCAGCATCCCAAGCAATTCCGTGGTTCGATCCGCGTCTCGAACGATCATTTTGGTGTGCGCTGGGTCCGGACGACCAATCCATACGATGGCGCCACGGATCAGGTCGGACCACGCCTGGAAGCTGCCCCAGCTCTTCAAGGATTGCTTTGGCGTACCGGCAGCAAGATACGCTCGCAAGACTGTCACCGCGTGGACAGCAAGCCTGTGCCGGTTCTCCCGTACCCACCTGAGCAGATCGCGGTGCCGAAAGTCTTCGCGGTCCTCTGGGTGCTCCTCGAGCGTCTCCAGCCGGCAGTAGAGCGACCTTCTGGCCGTGTCCGCGCCCAGCACCAGGTTGTTCCCGGTGGCGATCCAAACAGCGGTCAGCGGCAGCGTGCCGGTCGTCTGTGACTTCCCCAGGATCCGGTCGGTCCAACTGGTGCCGGTCAAGACGGCGTCCAGGCTGGCTGAGCCGAGCGTAGAGGAGACATTGTCCAGCAACACCGCCGGAACGGCCTCGAGCGCGATCGAAGTGATCGTCTTGCGTGTCTCGTCATCGTCCCGAGACCAGGTCTTGCGAGGCAGCTGGTCGCCGAACGCGATGACGCCGGCCGCGTCACACATCAACGACTTACCAGATCCCCTAGTATTCGCATCGACGGCAAACAGCGGGCAGGGCCCGGGAATCGCCGAGCGACCCACCAGCGTGAGCAGCAGAGCCAGCCAGACGGATCTGTGCTCCTCCGCCATGAACGGGAAGTCTTGGATGACCTCGAGCAATTCGGCTGCTGCTTGACTAGCCTGCTCAAGAGTGGGTGCGTCGGGCACTGTTGGGTATTCGCCGTCGGGATCGTAGAGCAAACCGCTGCGGGCGTCGTAGCCGGGCTCTTGCAGGACGGTACCATCCGGACGAATTGTCGGGCAGCGGACGATTCCAACTAGCGGCGGGATGGTCTCCGAAGGATACTGACCCCGCTGGTGCAAAGCGTCGACCAACCACTTGTGTGGTCGGGTTGGCTTGTCCTCTCCATCTCCTCTTGTAACAAGATCCACAGCGGCAGTGATAGTCTCACGCAGCAGCGACGCAGGTAGGTGGCGAATTCGCGGCAGAGACCCGGGAACCACGACTCTCGCATTCGGTGGAGATGGTTCGCGGGAGACATGGACCAGGCAGCCACTTCGCTGGTACAGACCGGACCCGCCCAAATGCCTTAACACTTCAGCGGCAACTTGCGCCTCATCCAGCGTCACCCACACTGTTGGCTTGCTGTCGCTGGTACCGGTTGCCGCTGGTTTGGTCGCATCTTCGATCGCCTGCCGGAGCAGCTTCTCTCCGTCCGGCTTTCGGAGCACGTCACGACAATCATCACCCTCGCTCCCGTCGATCGGCAAAGGTAGAACCCCAACCCGAACTGACTTGGCAACCCCAACCAGGCGTCCTGCCGTCAGCTGCGCCTTCGACTCAGCGGCCTTGCTACGGTCTGGCATGACAATGACGTCGACGCCACGGAACAGCCTGGCGTACTTTGCGGCCATCTGATCCGTCGGCAACCCGCAAGCTAGGAATCCCAAGGCGTGGTATGCGCAGGCATCCTTGCAGCCCTCGCAGACGATCCACGTCTCGCCAGTGGCCGGCAGTCGTTTCGGAAAGAACAGTCCGCTGCTCCCCTTACCAGCTTTGAACATCCCTTTCAGAAGCTTTCCTCGGAGTCCAAGATCGAAGTGAGAGTGCGTCTCTCCCTTCTCGTTGTAGACGGGCACGCGGAGACATTTGTCACCGTTCCGTTGGCCAGGAGAGGCGCCGTAAACCAACAACGACTCGACCGTGATCCTCTTTTTCATGGCCACGGCGGTGATCGTGTCGATCTTCGGTGGGTTGGTCTCCTCGATTCCGAGGACGGCGGCGACCTCCATAACCGCGTCCTTGAATTCCCAGCCACGAATTCGCCGCAGAAGTTGCCATGGTCCGTAGCCGCCACAGGTGCAGATGGCATTTCCTGCAGCAGGATCATCGATCCTGAAGGACGGATCCGAATCATCGTGATCAGGTAATGGGCAACGAACGTGACGAGGGCTCTTCGAGAGTGCGTCGTGCAACTCGGGTGCGAGGCGAGCGAATATCTCCGGCCATCTTCCCAGAGCAGCATGTTTGACGGCGTCTCCGTCAAGCCTGCGGTGGTTCAACTGAGTGCCTGACAATTCGTAGATCCTTCCAGGAGTGTTCGAGCTTCCCGCCATCGACGACGTGCAGCGATGTACAGCATTCGGCTGACGAACTGACCTGCTCGTCTGTGATCGCCGGCCATGACCACTGGAAGTCCATGTGCCATCCATCCAAGTAGTGATCCGATTGCGGCTTGGGGCTTCACTTGCCCGCGCCATTGGCCCGTCTCAATCTGCGGCCAAGTGGCCTCGACGACCAATGCTCGGACTGGATAGGCCAGCAGTCGCTGCACTTCGCGATCAAAACGATCACGCTCCCGACCAACGCAGCTGATCAGATCACCGAGTGACTTGCGCTCGATTGCGATGATGTTCTCGAGTCCAACGAGCGAATAATCTCCCGTCACCAACGTCCCCGACACCTGCTTCAGCGGCGACAAGTCGAGCGGATGCTGTTCCCGCGTGTCGCGGATCGCGGCGAGCTGCTCGGGATCGAGGGTGGCGGGCAAGGTCACGTAGACGACCTTTCAAACTGCTGTGAGAGCATCAAGTCGACGGAAATGTCGAGCCACAGAATGTCCAGGACCTGCTGCTGGTAGCTCGTGTAGACGATAGGTAGAGGGCGGCCGGCCCAGTCAGGATGCGGCTGAACATCCGGACTTGAATACAAGGTGACCGGCGTGCCGTATTGAAGCTGCGAGTTGGTGTCGGTATGATCCATGATGCAATTGGAATTTTGCCAACGGTCGCTTGTCGGGGCGGCCGTTGGCGTTTAATCACTTTCAAGAAATCTCAGCAGCGACTCACGGCTGTACACATAGCCGCGACCGACTCTCCGAGCTGTGATCTCCCCGCGGAGCCGAGCATCCCTTAAGCGGTGCCGAGGGATCCCCATGGCCGCGGCGGCCTCTGCCTCCGGATATCCGATGCGGTACTCGTACTGCCGGTACTGGTCCAGCACCTCGGCCACGATGGCGCGGATGTCGTCGCGGGTCACCCGACATCCCCCTTCTGTTGCCCCCGCGCAGGCTGATCTGCAACTTGTTTTGCCAGCTTGAGCAGAGATCTGAGAAGGCGGCCCTCTCGAGCGTTTTGGACGAGCCTCTCCCGTACCTCCTCAGGTGTCGGAATCGACTCCAGGGGCGAATCAGATTTTGTCATCCGCTGCATGGATTGAATCTCCGTGAGTCACGATGATTCTTCCAGCCACGGCCAAGGAGAAAAACATGCAGTGGAAGTGACTGCAGGGTTTGAAGGTTTTTCCCTAGCGTGATGACGGACGTCCACGTTTACCTTCGGGAACGGGCAAACCACGGAATTCGCAGTACTTGGCGATGGCGTTGCGAATTCCATTATAGGACGTAAGCAGCTCGAAGCTTTGTTTGTCTTCCAGAGAGGACTGCAGGGTTTTGAGCGTATCGCCGGCGAGTCGGCGGTTGTATAACCACTCGTCTCGATCGTAGTTATCAGGATCTGAGTAGCGTCTATGGTTTCCCGGTCCCCCCAGGGCGGTCGTCCTCAGCATGGCCGCAGTTTGGCGCACGACGCGGGCCGCGTCCGCTAACGTCTCTCGTGACTCGTGGATCGAGTGCTGGAACGACTCAGCCTCATCCTCTGAAGTGAGAAAAAACTCGAACTTGATGGCGTCGAGTGACTCCATCGTTGCGATTTGTCGAATGGCCGTTGGTCGGTCGGAAATCTCGTCAACTCGGCGGCATACCTCACGAAATGCCCCGAGTGAGGCACCCAATCTATCCGAGAAGTGACCAGCGTAGCCGGCATCGTGGAAAGCGAACCAATTGATCGCCTCATCGTGCTTGAGGCTTCGAAGCTTTGCGTCTAGCTTCTCGCATGACCATTCATCGTAACTCGTGGCGAGAGTGTCGAGGTAGGCTGCCAGCGGATCAAGGTAGTCATCACAAACATCCCACTCCGCCATGATGTCACCTCGGGCTTGCGTGGCGTCGGGCGAGAGAAAACGGCGCGGCGACCAGTGCCCGAGAGACTGGCGGTTCGGGAGCTACCCTAGCCGCGCTGGTCTGATTCTATCGGACCGGAATCGAGACGCGAAGTGCCGCAAACCTTCAGTCCACGTTCAGTCCACACCAGTACGACATTCCACTACTGTGCCCTACCGCTGACCCCTTGTTTTGTAGTGTCGCGTAGTGTCGCGTAGCGTACATAGCAGACTGAAAATCCGTGTGTCGCCAGTTCAATTCTGGCCCTGACCACTAAAGAAAAACGCTCGAAACACTGCAAAACAAGCGGTTTCGAGCGTTTTTCGTGCGCGGTAGTGGAGGGTCGCCGGACAGCGCATTTGGTCTATTTTGGTCTGTTTTGGGCCACAAGTGTGTACAGGGTGTGTACAAGATCTGATGAGCAAGCTCTTCGATACGACTCGTCGAACGGAGTGCGCCAAGGTCGTTGAGAGACTCTTGGCGGCTGCGATTTCACGGGACGCGCCCCGGCTGAAGCGTTCTCGCGCTGGGCTTTCATTCGGGTGGCAACTTGGCTTTCGAGACAAACTTGACTTTCGCCTTCTACATGTCTGGTCTGACGGACGAGTCACGGAAGAGAGCGCGATGGTCACACTGTCACGCATGAAAGAGGAGAACAAGACGGCACTCGAGGACTTTGAGTCGATTCATGGCGACTGGATCGCTCAGCTGCCGCCGATTAGTTCTTGGAGGCTTCTTGCGCCACTCCGTATCACGACAGACGCCAAACTGCCAATGGAGTTCCGGATACTCGGGACGCGGCTACGATTGGTGTCCTGGGACGCTGGTATCCAAGGGATTGGACGCAAGCGAATCAAGGAGACATTCCAGGCATCGAGAATCCCCACCGACAAACGCGAGGCAAAATACTTGGTTGTAGCCGGCGGTCTAGCGGGGAGAGGCGCGTTGGATGCGGCGAGTGAATTCGAGATCAGATTGGATGCGTTCCGCGGCCTGATGGAGTTCACGCTTGGTTGCTATGCAACGGGATTTAGTTGGCCATTTCGAGGCATGCGCAGCGTGCCTCATCCGGCATGGGCACTCGCATGGAACAAACGAGAGAAGGAGCTTTACCCAGTCCTCTTTCAGGTCGATGACCTGGTCTTACGTGACGCCGAACGAAACTCACTCAAAGACGTTCCACTTGAACAACGCCACCTGGATGCAGTTCGTGACAACACCAAACAAGTCTTACCCCAAACTGCAGATGTGAACGATACTCGCGCTCTTATCGCGGATGCAATGAGGCTGTACGTCCAAGCCCTGGACTCTTACAGCGAAGACCAGGCTTTCCTGTCGTTGTGGCGGTGCGCGGAGGTGATTGCAGCTACTGACGAAAGATCGTCAAACGAAGCTGTGTGTGCCCACGTCAGTGCAGTGATTCAACAGACGGACATTGGCGCCGGCATCGCTGACCTGATGAAGGACTATGCCAAACGCCGCAACGGCATTGTTCATCGCGGCTTGCTGGGCCGCATTTCCCAAGAGGAACTCCGGACCTTCAAGTTGCTGTGTGATGTGGTCATCGGTGAAGTCATGAGTCACGTTGACTCACTACCGACACGACAGCACGTGCAACGTTTCTTCAAGTTACTCTGTGCGCACGACAGGCAACTGAAGGTTGAGGAAGACGTTCTGGCTCAAGTCCGAGCAAGACGTGACGCAAAATAGCTGTGGACACGGATGGACACCATAAGCCTGCTATGAATAATTGACGAAAGTCGCTCGCCGGAGTCTGGACGCGAGCCGGCAACCTCGACAATACGGGACAGTTCTGCTGAGTTGCAAATCAGCAGGCCAAGCCACTGGGCTTCTCCATCCTTCGCCCTGCTGGCGTGCGAGCCGACCCTCATAGGGAGAGTGAGATGGACAGCATTTACCGCTTTGACCCCCCGCTCGGTTACAGGGAAAACAGCGCAGAGGTATATCCAAGGAGCGAATTCTCGCATGTACTCGCTACCGCACAGTTGGCGGACTACATTTGGGGCTGCCTGGCATACGTCCGGTACGCCGCAAAGCACGACAGCAAGCTTCGGGCAGAGTTTTGGATCCCGGAAATGCAGCGCGAATGGTTCAACCTCGCGCAGCTGCTCAAGCATCGATCGACTTTCGATCGCCTTTGCGAAGCGAACCGCAATTGCACCGTGCGGTTCGAAGAGATCGCCGGGCAGAGCTTCGCTGAGGTGCTTTGGCTCACTGCCGCAGGCATATTGCGCACACTCGCGGTCGCCTTAGAGATCGACGCCGTCGATTGGCGGGCAGTTGACCTTCGCAAGACTTCGCTGCCGTCGCCAATCGATACGAACATGCTGTCGGAAAAGTGGAGCTCGGTCCGGGACCTACTGCTGAGGGCCAAGGTCTTCAATCGCGACTGGCGGCTTCTGCAGATCGAACTCGATGGAGAAATGCGGCGTGCGGACGGTACGCCTTTAGGGAATCCACCAGCGTGGCTGTCTTCAGCAGACTCAGCTGAGAGCGGTCGCGACAAAACGGCGGTCAGAAAGAAACGGCCACGCGGCGCGAACCGTGATCTGGTGCTTTCCGCCTTGTGTTTGTTGCACCGCTACAGCAATGGGCATGTAGACAAGGCTGGCCCGATGACTCAGGATGCGATCAAGGCGGTAATCGAGAAAGACGGACTGACCATCCATAAGTCTCAGATTTCTGACGCCATGAACCAGTTGTTTAGCGGGGGGATGAGCGCTTACAAGCGGCTTTGCAGAGACGATCACCTGGGATCACAGTTGCGCCTACACCAGGGCGAGTACCAGGCTGTTGTCCGGGAATTTAATGAGAGCAAGCAGCGTCAGGAGAATTTCATAATCGCGAGCAAAAATTCATGAACCTCTGACGCCCTCCGCAAAGAATTTCTTGTGCTCTAAATCCGCAGCTCGTGCGGATTTGCTCGTTTCTTGTTCGCCATTCCGCGAAAAAATCTCAGCTCAGATCGTGAATCTTTCCACAACAGATAGATGTACGCATCCATCCCGGAAAGGGCTGAGACAGTGCCAAAAACCAAACGACTGAGAGTCGAGCTAGTTGGTGGGCCATTCGACGGTGCCGTCCGTGAGCTAGTCGTGGAGTCCAGTATCAACTCTGTACGGTACACGATCCCCGATCGCAGAGACCCACGAAGAACTCATGCGTACAGTGGGGTGATTTTGCACGGCTCGAGCGGACGGATTGAGTATCTCGGTCCCGAGCCATCGGAGGCAGCCTATGCATAAGCAAATGCTTCCGAGCCAATCGCAGACCGCCAACGGTGAGCCACAGGCCGCGTCGGAGATTGTCGCGGTCCCGCTGACTGAACTTCGGGCGCTGATCGCCCGCGCCCAACAGCGATGGATGACCATCGGCACGGCGGCTCGGCATTCCGATCTGAGCGCCGAGTCCATCCGTCGACTCATCGCCAGCGGCAAGTTGACGGCAAGCCGTCCAGTGAAAGGCCGGATTTTAATTGATCGACTCGAGCTCGACTCGTTGATTGCCGGCTCAACAAACCACACACGAAAAGGCCGAGGCAAGCGCTAGACACCACAAACCAACCCACTCGGAGACCCAAGATGTCCACAACAATCGACATACCCATCTCATCCCTCGACGGCCCCAAGATCCAAGAGTGGCGCGCGGAGTACCAGCAATACAAGTCACTCCACCGCCAACTCGGAGTATCCGAAGAAGACTACATCAGGTCACACCTAGATCCGCCCGTCGACGTCGACTTTCTAGAGCTGCACTACGAGGCCGCAAGAAAACGGTACCCGCAGTTCTTTAGAGGTATCGGCTGAGCAACGATTTCAATCACAAAACTGAAGGAAAAACCTAATGGCAACAACAACTGAGCCCCTTGAAAAAAGGCTGCTAGCGCAACTCAAAGAAGTACTCGAGCGAGATGCGAATGGTGAGGGCGAGGACGAAGACGTACTCGACAAAAGGGTGCGGCTGCAATCGCTGCTTGGGTTGAGTTTGGCGGACTACGCCGAGCGTCTCGCGGCGTGGACAGAGGCAAAGGAAGCTGCCGCAGATTTCGAATCCGACCGGTTCAGCGGGAAAGAGAGGCATCAGGAGGCGCTCAGCAGCATACTCACAAAGAAAAAAGCTGTCACCGCACAGCACAACGAACTCTGGAACCAACTTACTGAACTCACGAAGCGTGAAGAGGCAGTACGCAACCAAATCCAAGCGCTTAAACACCAACACCAAGAGGTACTAGATCGTCTAGCCCAAGCGAACAACCAGCTGACCAAGTTTGGGCTGGATTGATTTTCCCGGGATTCGGCCACATGCCTCAACATTCGTGCTCACTAATGTCGTTCATCTATCCGCCCGTAGTAAAGCCGTAGCCAATGGAGTCACTCGCCCGTCATCACGAGCGGTGTGGCTGGCCGCGCTTAACTTGCCATCTTGCTGTGCAGAGCACCATGAATTCGATCGGTTGCATTATGCGGCCGCGACATAGAGCCACAGAACGCCGAACTCGGGGACGATCGACGCGTGCCGCACGCTGCGGCCATCCCCTCTCGTTCAACAGGAGGCAACCTGTGCGATTTCACGGGTCCTTCTGCAGGGGGGGTGCCCCGGGCGGGGGCGAACCCCCGCGGCCAAAGCGCGCACTTTTGGGATCTCAAAACGGGCCCGGCCCGGCCGGGGGTGTGTTGTGACTAAGAAGAACGGTACCGCCCGAACGTACGCCGAGGTGGCTCGCTACTACGAGGTGCATCCGGACACAGTTCGCAAGAAGTGGAGGCCGAAGGGCATGCCCAAACTGCCGGCGAAATTCAGCGAGATCGACGCCTGGCGGGCCACTCTCAAGCCAAGGACTGACACGGTCAACGACGATCCGACCATGATCGAGATCCGCCGCAGGAAGCTAACAGCGGAAGCGATCGCGAAGGAAGCCACCGCGCGAATCGAAGCGCACAAGGCCCGGCTGCTTGAGAGCGATATTTGCTCGCTCAGTCAGGTTGACGAGTTTCTGTCGCAACTGTTTCAAGAACTACGAACCATGTTGGTTCGCCTGCCGGAAGATGCAGCCGCCGCCTATCCAGTGAAGATCCGCTGCGAGTTGGAGACCGACCTGCGCGATCGTGTCGAGTTGATTCTGCGCGCCCTGCACGGCAAAGCCCAGATACTGGCAACCATAAAAGACTAAGCCAAGAAACGCCAACGGCCGCCCCGACAAGCGACCGTTGGCAAAGTTCAAATTGCATCATGAATCATACCGACACCAACTCACGGCTTCAATTCCACGTCCGCTCGGTTGAACCAGCTAGCCAGAACTGTCGTCCATCCGCCGGGCAGCCAGGGTCGCTGTTTGAGCAGTTCGCCGCAATCGCCGTATTCCTCCAGCATCCGCTCCGCACCGCAGAGCCTGAGCTTGCTTGGGAGGACAGCAGGTCGCGGTGCATCAGTCATGCCCGGAGACGCGACGGATGAAAACGAAGCTAGATTCGCTTTTGTCGGAACTGTCGTCGATCGGGTGGGCGCCCGGTCTGTCCGAGAACTCCTACCTCGGAATTCTGGCCAGCAATCTACGTGGAAAAAACCTGACTCTCGCTTCCGTCGCCGCTGAGGTCGCCTGCAACGAACACCCTCTCACACTGCGTGGGCTGCTCTACCGTGTCGTCTCCTCTGGCGTGCTCCCGTCTACCGACAGCAAGCACTACAACCGGCTCGGGCGGGTCATGACCAAACTGCGGGAAAGCGGCGTGGTGCCGTTCTCGTGGATAGTCGACAACCTGCGCAGCACCGTGAAGCCGTCGAGTTGGGCCGGCCTCAACGACTACGTGGAGACGGTCCGTGACTGCTACCGTAAGGACTTCTGGGCCAACTTGCCCGAATACGTCCACGTTTTCTGCGAGAAGGACGCGATTGCCGGGACGCTGGCGCCTGCCACCCGGGAGTTCGACGTTGCGCTGTCGCCGATCCGCGGATACGTGAGTCTCTCGTTCGCGCACCAAATTGCCGACCAGTGGAACGGGATCAGCAAGCCGATTACCGCCTACTATGTCGGCGACTATGACCCCTCCGGATTCGATCTTGAGCGTGATGTCCGAGAGAAGCTCAAGCGGTACTGCGACGCCAAGTTTGATTGGGTTCGGCTGGGCGTCCTGCCTAGCGACTTCGAGGAATTCAAGCTAATTCGCCTCGAACCGAAGACGTCCGACAAACGTTATCCGGCTTTCGTCGAACGCTACGGTGATTCCTGCGCGGAAGTCGACGCCATCCCACCCACGGAGCTGCGTCGCCGTGTTCGCGAAGCCATCGAATCGCATGTCCCGCAGCGCGAATGGGACCGTTTGCGATCGGTTGAGCGGATTGAAAAGGAATCGTTCGACGCTTTCCTCGAAAAGCTACCAACTGGGGGTGGCAATGCCCGACTACCCTAAGCGAGAACCGTACTTTGCTCACCGGTTCGTACGGCTGCTGTTCAAGACGTGCGCAGCGCAGGAGATCGGGATCGACGCGTGCTATCTTCTCGTCCACATCGCCCACACCGAGGACGCCAAGCGTTACAAAGGGCCCGTCACGTTCCATAACGAACAGCTGCAGGCGATCCTCGGCTTCAAGAAGTGGGATCGCCTAGATCGGGCCCGTCGCGCAGCCTGCCGGGCGAACTGGCTGCACTATCAACCGCCGCCAAACCGCAGACGACAACCAGGCCGGTACTTCGTAACGATTCCAGCCGAGCTCGAGGACGTCGACGACCTGCCCATTGACGAGGCAGCATCATATCCCTCTGAGGGTGATGGTCCAGGCCAATCATATCCCTCTCAGGGTGATGGTGAGGGTGATGGTGAGGGGGTTGATGGGGGGGAACCTTCTACCCTACCCCTAACCCTATCCCTTACAAGTGGCGCCACCTCGGCGCCACCTGGCGGCATGCCACCTGGCAATGGTGGCTTTGACCACTTCTGGAATCTCTACCCAAGTCGCAACGGTCGCAAGCGCGAGAAGGCGAAAGCGATCTCTCAGTGGAAGCGCCTGTCGGCCTCAGACCGCCAGAGAGCTATCCAAGCCGCTCCGACCTACGCCGCCGAAGAGAAGTTCATCAAGGACGCATTCCGCTGGCTGCGAGATCGGAGCTTCGAGGACTGGCTGACACCCCAGGAGCCAGAACGCAGCGCCGTGGCCACCAAACAGGACATCGAGGCCGCTGGCTACACCTTCATCGAGGACGACGAATGACCATCGACGTATTGGCGATCAAGACCGCTGCAGCTGGACGCTGGTCGGAGATTCTGCCCAGCCTGACGGGCGCCCCTCGAGAGATCTTCGACGGCAAGCATCATCCCTGCCCGCAACCGGACTGCGGCGGCACCGACCGCTTCCGCATGATCGACGCATCCACGGGCGCGGCGCTCTGCAACCAGTGTTTCGCGAAGGGCGGCGGCGACGGGATCGCTACGCTGCGATGGTTGGCCCGGGTCGATTTTCTCGAGGCCTGTCAGATGTTGGCCGCCTATCTCGGTCTCAGCGAGAGCGAATTGACGAGCCCGTCAACTTCGGTCGACCCGGTGGAACAGCTCGCCGCTGCCAAGCACTGCTCAGCGGCTGCCCTACGCGAGTACGGCGCGGTCGCCGATCGGGACTCAGTGACATTTCCAGCCTACGGCCCGGACCGACAGCAATGCACGCTCTTCCGCATCTGGCCGGCGGCCACCGACAAGCGCGCCAAGGGGCTGTTCGTGAAGGGTAAGCCCGCGGGTTTGTTCTTCCCACTCGGTGATCAGGGGCCCCGGTTTCCTGCGGCTGGCGAAGATTGGATTGTCTGCGAGGGCGTCAAGGACGCGGCGGCCTATCAATCGCTGGGGTATCTCGCCTGCGGACTCAACACGGACCACCTGGCGGCCAAGTTTGCCGAGCTGTTCCGCGGTGCGAACGTGGTACTGATGCCCGATCGGACAACGAGCGCAGAAGCCAAAGTCCGACAATCGGCCGCGGTGTTGGTAAACGTGGCTGCTTCCGTCAGGATTGGCACTCTCCCGCTGCCAATCGATGGCGACAAGGGCGACGACGCTCGCGATGTGCTCAAGCAGCGCCACGGCGAACAGATGCTGCGACGCGCCGTTGAGTCAGCTGTACCGTATCACGCTGGCTCCGCCCAGTCGGGCGTGCGCCGCGTCACGATGGAGCAAGCCGTCAAGGAGCGGCTAAACGAGTACCAACGCGGGCCGATTCCTCGGCTGGAATTGGGCATCGACAAGCTTGATCGCAGGCTCGGCGGTGGGATTCCGTTCGGAAGTCTAGCCGTAGTCGCTGCCCTATCGTCACACGGGAAAACTGCCTTCGCCCTCCAGACGACGCACCACATCACAGGTCCACAAGGCATTTCGGCGCGTTTCATCTCTGTCGAAATGGGAGCCGGCGAGCTGGCGGACCGGACTATCAGCTATGCCAGTGACGCACCCAAAGAGAACTGGCACCAGCTTCTGGAGCGGCTCGAACATGACACCGCGAGGCACTTTCGGGGGGCGGCACCCTGCGTTCTCGTTGAAGGGCTGTCGTCGTTGGACGACATCGAACGCGACCTTGCCGAGGCCTTCCGTGGCGGTGTCCGTGTTGCCATTGTCGACTACGCGCAGCTAATCGATGCCGGGTCGAGAGATGACACCAACTCGATCATGCGCCGCGTTTCAGCAACGCTAAAACGGTTAGCCAAAGAACACGAGGCAATCGTCACTTGCCTCGCGCAGCTCAACAGACGTGTCCAAGACCGTAAACCGCTTGTTCCACGACTGACCGATATCGAGTACGGCAGCAAGCTCGGCCACGACGCGGACGTCGTTGTATTTCTGGTGTGGCCCCATCAAATCGACCAGAAAAAGCCAGCTCACGAGTATCAGGTATTCGTTGAGAAGAACCGCAACGGCTTGAGCAAGTTCGCGGTCAATTGCCGATTCAACCCGCCTCGACAGACGATCACGGAGCGTGACGATCCGAGGCCTCAAAACTACACGAACGTGTTTGACCTTCGGAATGAACTGGCGGATAAGTGAATTGGAACCATAACCGCAAAACCGTAGGGAGCTTTAGTTGTAGGGCAATCGAGAGGGTTAACCGTTCCCCAGCGAACCGGGTCACAACCGAATGCTTGACCGCCGCGCATGATCGATAGTGACCGGATGTGTGATCGCCAACCGTGGACCGGACCACGCCAGAGTCACTAGCGGCGGGCGATGTGCTGTACTTTAGCAAGGTGCAAATGCGTCCAGTGGGCCTTTACACCGCGGCACTCAAGCGGAGTGTCATCCAACTGCGCCGGACAATGAAGCCGAGCTTCGGGAATTCAGAACTGCGGGCAGTCTGTCGCACCAGTCGTTAGCAAGCGTGAGAGTCTGGTACAATCGATTGTGTCCACTAACAGGTTGTGCGGCAGGACCGATGCGGATTCAGACAACGCAACTCATTGAGATTCTAGACCAGCTAATAGTCCTCCTAGATGTAGACGATGAGAAGCACTGGAGGAAATGGATGGCATCGGCTCGAGCTCGCCTGCTCAACTCGGATTACTCTGGGATTGAACTGTTGATTGGGGCCTACGGTGGAATGGGGTCGTTCAGTGACTTGGTCGTTGGACAGTCCGTAGTCGACGGTCAGTTCCAATGGAAGGACGGAGCCCAGGACGCCAACGACAAGCTTGATTCACTCAGAGGGCAGGCCTACGTAATTGCCGATTCAATCAGGCGCAACTGTAAGGTCGAGAAAGGATAGGGGAGCCGCGCCCGTGGGCCGCTATTATCTACCAGCGGTGACGCCGCCCGAAAAAAAAGGGTTGAAGTGCACGCGTCGGGCGTGAAACTTCGAAGCGAGCAACATCTGTGTAGGCCGATGAATCCGATGCGTCTTCGTCGCTGTCGAAGGAGTGCCTTTGCCGCTCGTACCATTGGCCACGCGAGGCGGCATATGCATTGAATCAGCCAGCCGACGTTGAAGTAGTTATTGCGGGGGCGTTCAAAGGGATCCTTTTATGATGTTCAGAAGGCACGTTTCGCCGCCTCAAGTATTGGTTATCCTGACAACTGGCTTGCTGACATACGCTTGCACAACACGGGGACAGACCCAGGAATTCGCAAACGAACCGGGGTGGGCATGGATTGTCCATCCGATTGCCGTGCAGTCGAGCGGTCGCCCCGAAATGTACGTAGCCAAACACCAAACGGACGTGGAAGCAGCTGACACTGGCTGGAAGGGATTTATTGCGATTATGGAGGAAGGCAAGGCACAAGAGCTAATGCTCGTGTTCGCACGTCAGCGGACGTACCACGATTACTATGATTGGCGTCCTATAGCCTTCGACGTCGACGGCAACCGGCATCAACTTCGTCCTCAGGTTGCAGCTGGCACTGGAAACGTGATGCTCGAGCGATGGTCATCAGACCTCGCGACACTGCCGTTCTCACGTGTGGCCCACGTCGGCTTAGAAGGACTAACCCTGGAGGGGTTCACAAAGGAGTCGAAGGTCGCGGCGGAACTAGCAACTGAACAAGGTCTCAGAGTGCTTCCGTTTCCAGTTGTTGGAAAGCCATACCCGTTTGAGCTAACCGGAATCAACGGGGACGTGCTTACCTCGAGCGACCTGCGGGGAAAAGTCGTCGTGCTTGACTTTTGGGCTACGTGGTGCCTTCCGTGCATGAAGAAGATGCCCGAACTCAAAGAGCTTTACGCGACATACCATCGCGACGGATTCGAAATCGTCGGACTAAACTTCGACCGTGACACACTGACCTGCCACAATGCCATTCGAGCGCTGGATCTGACTTGGCCGCAGATGACGGTGCCTACGGAAGAATCGCAGCGACAACTGTGGATGCGGGCGATGGGGCTCCAGACACTCGGGCGGCTGCTTGTTATCGACCGCGATGGCGTTCTCCGTGCCGACTGCACCCCGGCGGAACTTCGGTCCTACATCACGATGCTCATGGAAGGTGAACGCCCGCACCGGATGAAAAGAAAGCGATGATCCGAGCCTTTTTGCTCTAGCCCGCATTTCAGTGAAACCGAAGGGACGTGGAAACTGTATAGGACGATGAATTCGACGCAGTTTCGGCACTTCCGAAGGGTGCGTCGGTCTGTTGCACGTCGGAAGAAATCCGGCTATCAGCTGCGGTGAAGCACACCGCCGCAGGTCACCTTGTGCTTTCGGTGACGCCACGCTAACGCGCAGAGTCGAGAAATGAACCCGGGCCGCCGCGCGGCTGATGCACCATTCGAAAACGCGCGAGCGGCGGTTTCGCGTTCATGGTTTCGCAGGTGCGTTACCGCAAAGTGTACTTGCCCAGCATTTGCCATTTGGAATCACGGAACCACTCTTCCTCGGCTAGAGCTTCGTCCATTTCGGAGCTGCGAACCCAATCGTAATCCAGAAAACACCAATGAATGCAGTACGCGTCTGAATCATTCTCGTCGACGGCGGTAGTGAAGCCAAGGCAACGTTTAGATCTGAAATCGTATTTGCAGAGATGAGTGTAGAGCTCAAGGTGCATTCTCCAGTTGTCACGCTCTGTTTCAGGCAGAGGAATCGCGATGAATGCGCATTGCTGCTTCATCGGATAAAACCTCGAAGGTTTTGGCTGTGTTGCTTCGTGGCATTTTTCCATTGCCCACTCGAACCGTTTCCGGAATTCGCGAAGCATGTTCCGTTGAAGCTTGGCAAGTTCTGCCAGAATCGCGTGATACTGAGTTCCTTCGTTGCCGTATACGATGCGGTCAAAGTAGATACGAAGCAGTTTCGAGATATCGAAATCGTCGCGATCATCAACCAACTGGTCGACGACCAACTCGTGTTCATCGCAAATGTCATCCAAGTCATCAGTATCCGTAAGAAACTTACCGACCAATGCCTTCTCGCTAACCTTGTGCGCCTTGCTGTTCCGCAGGACAAAATCTGTGCGGAAATCTAGATACTCCGCGATTTCGAATGGTGTATGCAACGTCAAGCAGATAGCGTGGTAGTCTGTGCGATGGAAGTAGTGGACAAATCCGACGCGTGCACTTAGCCGCCCTTTCTTCGACGCGACATCCAGCGGCAATGCGTCGGAAGAATCGAAGAGGGCGACAAGATGAATGCGTTCCGGTTTTGCGTCCGCAAAATCAAGAGTCTGGCCACGACGATTTGCAAATGGCAGGCGATCTTCTTCATGCAAGTATCGAAGAGTGACGGCGAACTGCCCAACGGCCATCTTCTCAACCTTACGCTCGAACCACTTTTGCTCCTTCTCCGCATCAGCCGTGTCGTGATCCGGGTTGCGTTCCTTCAGCTGGAAAAGGAGCAAGAGATCGTCAATCCAGATGGCACCGTCACATAGCTCTACTTCCTGTCCCTCATTGTTGTCGAACAGCGTAGAAGAAAACGTGAATTCTCTTGTAAAGATGTCGGAGTTCTCGTTGGCAAGCGTGTCTTCAAGTGACATCGGGTCGCTCCACCCATATTGTCGACTACGCGTGTCCCGCGCGATAGCACACCGCGTTTTCGTCCGTCAAGTCTACGGCGGGGAGCCGATTCGTCAGGACATCTAGCGCGA
The DNA here is from genome assembly GCA_965223305.1 of Pirellulaceae bacterium. GTDB lineage: Bacteria > Planctomycetota > Planctomycetia > Pirellulales > Pirellulaceae > CBDCWT01. Next base: position 293,868 of record CBDCWT010000047.1, read on the forward strand.
ATCGAAGGAATCGCGCAAAGGTATCTACGTCGTTTCCCATCTCCCGCTACATCTGTTCGCGTAACTCGTAACTCTGATTCGTCCGGAAGCGTCCCTTCCCCTTGGTCGTTCTGCTTCGAACTCGCTATCAGAAGGAACGACATATCTTACACACTAGAGGTTCGGCGGCTGCCCTACGAGCGCATCAGTGACAGCCTGAGGACGTCTCGTCATTTGTGCTTCGATGCAGCAATGCTCATAGGGGACCTGCACCGCGCGGCTTTGCGCTCGCCGGTGTGGCACGCGGTCGAGACGCAGCGGGCGATGTGACGCCGCTCAACGTCCAGTTTCGGCCAGCGGGCGTTCACACCGCCGCACTTTAGCGTAGCCTGATGAAAAATGCGTTGGACGATGAAGTCGAAGCAGTTTCGGCCTTTGCGTAAGGTGGGTCAGCCTATTACACCACCGCGGCTTACTCAAGTAGACAGCCATTCTGCAATCGGTTGATACAACCGCTGGTAGGGCGAACGCTCCGGAACTCGCATCAGTCTTTGCTGTTCTAAAGCTATGTATTTACAGTCTGACCGCCCGTGCGACTTGCGGCGAGCAATGTGTGCAGTGTGTCAACTGTGCCACTCGGACCTTTTCGCTGAGCAAGAAGCGCTTGCGGTCGTGGCGTTCCCACACCTACATGGACGCCGATCGCCGTCGGCATGTTTGACAGTAGCGCCTCGTCCATGCCGCCTTGTTGTAGCGAGTCGGCTATCACTAGTATTCTGTCGACCTGAACACCCGGTGATCTCTCCAAGAAGTCTGTCGCCGCGCGGCTCTTTGTGCAAAGTGCCACGTCGATGCTCCTCCGGGAGCTTGGGACTTGAGCAGTGACTCTCGCCAGTCCGATCCGTTTGAAGCAAAGGTTCATTTGAGTCGCCATCATGCGTCGCTCACACCATGATCTATCAATGTAGCAGTTGATCTGCCCAGGTTTCAACTTCCAGCTGATGTCCTGGCTTCTGAATGCCCTAGATACATCCCGTATGACCTTGGTCGACGCTCGCCGTTCATGATCACTGAATCGCAAGAACTCAAAGCCAGCCAATGGTACAACCAAGCAATCAGGACATAGGCTGTACCCGCATGTGGCACTGTCCACGTACGCAACGCAATTTGCAATGGTCTCGCGAGCCAAACGGTCCTTGCGACATTCGTCGATTAATGGCCCGAGGACCAGCTTCTCAATGCGGTGCAGGCTCACTCCTGTCGCAAACACAACCCTCGCTCCGCGACTCAAGCATCTGACGAGTGCCGTACGAAGTTCTGGAGTGAGGCAAGTATCTTCCGCTGGAGGAATCAGGGTTCCGCGCACATCAAAGAAGATCGTATGAATGGGCCGATCTTGAAAACGGAGACCCGTCATGAGTATGTCGTCCATTGTGTCAGTTGATCTATTGGTAAATTTCGTACACAGCTGGAATGATCGGAAGCTGGTCAGAGTCGCTATGCGCTGAGTCGGGCAGATGTTCCGGACCAACAGTCATGCTTACCCCGTCAGGCGCAGCAGCGACAATGTTCTGGGCAAGCTGTGCGAGTTCGCGCGCGTTCGGGCTAGGTAGATTCATTGTAACCGTTCACGGGATTTCGCCAGTTTTTTCGCGTTGCCGTGCGGAGCTGGCGCGGCTGGCGACGAGAGGCATGAGTGATTGTTCAGTCGGCTATGGAAGCTGAAGCGCGGATTAGGATGTATCCGGCACAAGGTTCGAAATTGGCACGAGAGAAGGCGCTTTCTCGGATCGAAAATGCGCGGTGACTGCCGCGGATAAGAATTCAAACACGGAGCGGGATTGCTGGTTGCAGGTTTGAATGACGGTCCAGATCCGTTCGCACCAGGCTCGTCCCTCCTGACTTCGTGTCCCCTGGGTCATTCGCCGATGGATAGCCACGAAGCGAATGGCCTGTTCGGCTGAGTTATTCGTTGGTTCGACGCCGGGTTCGGTGATGAATCGGAAGTAGCTCTCGGTGTGCTGGAAGAACCGCTCCTCCAACGCCAGCGCCTCTTGGGTGTGAGGTGATTCCATCGTGGCATTCCAAACCAAGGTGTCACGGCCCGACTCCAGGGCGGCTTGGAAGGTGCGCCCGTTGCTATATTCGTCACGGCGATGAATCACGCGAAACAGCTTTCGCAAATCGATCAACAAACGCTGTCCATGTGCCTGATTCCGCTTGTTCGGATGGTTAGCCAGGAACTTTACGTCGCGAATGAAATGAGCCAGGCAGAACTGCAACAGCACGTTCTCATTCAGTCTCATGTACTTGCGATAGGCGCTGAAATAGTCACAGCCCAACACGCCGTTGAATTCCTTGCCCAGAACCTCGAGCAGCACGTCACTGCCACGCGAGGGCGAAATCTTGTAGACCGTGAAAAGATACGCCCGAAAACACCAGGTCCACATCCGCTGGCCATTCTCCTTGTGGCCCGTTTCGTCCACGTTCAGGCGGTCCTCACTGGGCAACATGGCTAGCAGGGCTTCGTACGGTTCAAGCAGGCTGTCGGCCACTTTTCCCACCAGTTTGCGAAGCATGCCACGGCTGATCGAGACGCCAATCACGTCGCGAAAATACTTGCGGATCGTCCCGAAGGACATGTGGCAGGCACCCTTGAGAAAGCCCACCAAGGCCGTCAACCTTGGTCCCACCAGCCCCGCCTTGCAGAGTTCCTCGGGGAAACTGGGGTAGAATACCTTGTCGCAACGAGCACACCGCTGCGGTCGACCTTCGTGCTGCTCGACGACAACGGATACGGGGGGCAGTTCCACTTGCTGCATCGTGCGTGGCGGCTCGTCGACGTCGACGAGTTTGCCGCTACAGCAGGGGCACTCAGCGTCATACCAGATCCAGGTTTGATCGATCTCATCCTCGGTGAAGGGGGTTCGTTCGTGTCGCTCATGCCCCGGTTGGCCACCGGACTTTCGCTTCTTACCGCCACCCTTCTTCTTACCCTTCTTGGGAGGATTGACAATATCACTGGAAGGAGGCTTGGATGAGTTGCTCGAATTCTTCCGAGACTTCGCCAACTCGACCTCCAAGGCCGCGACGCGTGCCTCTAATTCAACGCAACGAGGACATCCAGCTTGTCGTTTGTCGTCCGCCATGACGCCAAACAGGATAGTCCGAAAACAGAAAATCGGCCAAGATCAATCAGATTGCCGTGAACGGTTACGATTCATTTCAATAACAGCCAGGAGTGTGGATGACTTAATCTTAACGCTCGTGATGCCCCTCTCCTCCGCGCATTGGAGAACACAGCTCGCAAAAATGTAAGGAATGTCACCAGGTCGGTCTGCCAATCCTGGAAGCGAGTGATTGTCACAACGGGATAGGAATTGCTCCTGCGACAGTCTCCCTCTATTCTTCGAAAAGTCCGCGTCAACGAAGAGGAACCTCGCGCCGATACCTCCTGCAATGTCCAGCAGACGAACGCTATCGTCACCGGACAGAATCTCCAGCGACGGACCGGAGAACGCCTCATCGACGATGAATACAGTTGGGCGCCTAACATCGCTGATCTGAGCACGAATCGCATCCAAACGACCGTCATGGAACTGACTCGTCAAATCCTCGACGCCAATTCCCAACTGAGGTATATGTATTTGGACGTATTTGATTACCTCTGTCTTTCCACTCCCCCCGGGCGCCTCCAGAATCAAACTGCGCACGTGTCGCTGGTCCCCAATGCTTGACAAGAGAGCATCAATGCCATCACGATAACGTGGATCCGCTGACAATAGCGTCGGAATCTGGCTTCGCACCGATGGGACTGATATCACCGAATCCTTCGGTAAATAGAGCATCCCCTTGCTGACTTCACACGTCTTCTGGAACTCAGGCGCCACCCTTGAGTCCTCCAGCACGACCTGGCGAGAAGGCATGCACTGCCACGGCATCTCTCGAAAAGAAGCGGCTACTCGGTTGGCAACGCGATATGCGTCTAGCGCCCGCCGAGTGTGGTTGTTGGTCTGTGAAGTGGCAAATTCGAGTGCAAATGCGGCCGTTACGACGTCCCCGCAGCCCATTTGATGAGACAACCCATCCACTGTTGGATGAGGTGGCACACGATATACCGAGTATTTGGTCGTGTCGTCTTCATGGGGAAGGATGAGGACCGCCCCATCCTTATCGCACGTGATGATGTGCGTCTCGAAATTCCCAAGGTATCGAAACGATGTCTGCGCCATTTGTTGCAGACGGCTTGAGTTATCCAGACCAGAACGCCAGAACTCTTCTTTCTCAGATTGCCGCGTGAGGTGACACCATTCTTTGAGATTTGGCAATATCGCACAACCGGTGATTCCTTCATACTTATCCAGATCTCTTTTCGGATCGACAAACAAAGGGATTCGGTGTTGGATGGCAAACGATGATATATTGGCGACCGTTGCCTTTGACAAAGCACCCAGGTCCATGTCATTGATTACGATGGCACATAGAGTGTTTTTGTCGTGAGCCTCGATTATACTGTCTAGGCACGTCTCGAGCTTGGAAGCTGTAACGCGAGCATGTCGATAATCATCGAAACGCAGTACGTGACTTCTATTCATGTATCTCGGAGGATCGTGTTCGACCGATATTACTCGCGTTATCGTATTGACTGCCGCATCACGACGATCGCATCTAAGTCGCTATCCAAATAGGAGTTTTTCGAGGAATTGTGTGCTCCACGCGGCTTTCTTCCGTTTGCCTTTCAAACTTCCCTTCGAAGTGTCACGTTTGAGCAGGCTGATTACAAACTTTCGCAAAAAGCCGAAATTCTGTGTGCTATCGCCGTTGCGAAGCCGACTCGAATCTTCTCCGAATACGACATCCAGGATCCAGTGCATGCTTTCGATCGACCAATGGCCTCGGACGGACTTCGCAAATTCTTTCACCTTGGGAGCGCGGCTGCTGATGTAGTATCTGACCTCGCTTGTTTCTTTGCCGTCCGATGCCGTGGTGATGGTGATCGCCTGACCGATCGACTTCAACCCCTTCCAGCCGCGACGAAGAGTCTTCAACGATTCGGGGAGCGGAGCCACCGTATAATCACGCGATTCAAGTGTTCCTCTTGCCTTCTCAGCGGTATGGTGTTGGCGACAACCGTACTCATGGAAATCTTCGTTTTCATGTCGTTGGAGGAAGAACTCAGCGATTGCTTCCGACAGTTTTGGCTGATTGTCCTTCACTGCCAAGACATAGTCACCGCCACTGTCGACAATCTGCTTGGCAATCTCCTTCTGACAACCCATTGCATCGATACTGACAATGGCGCCTTTAAGTTCCAGCATTTCTAGCAACTTGGGGATCGCCGTGATTTCATTCGACTTCGAGTCCACGGCGACTTGGCCCAGCGTCATGCCCTGCTCGGTGGCCCAAGCGCTGACTACGTGAAGCGGATTGTCACGATGTTTTGCACCGCCAGAGCCTCGCAACGTCTTCCCGTCAATTGGGACAAACTTGGGACCGCCCGATTGGTCGTTCGCCGTCAAAGAAGAGACCCAATCGAGAAACGACTTTTGGAACTGATCCGGTTTGATCAAGGATATGACGCGTCCGATCGTGTCATGCGACGGCACACCGTTTTTCAGTTCCACAAATCTGCGGCACCAAGCCAATTGTGTGGTGGCGAAGCTCGCGATGTCCGAGGGTCCATCACACCCCGCAATCGTGCCAGCTACGCTAATGAACAAGATATCAATCAAGCCATGGATCCTGGTTCGCTCAATCCGTGGTTCTTCGACGTCGGAGAAATGGTCTACAAAATCAAGTGACGCTGCTAGCATGGCGGCCTCCGTGAAACGAAATCAAAATCCGTCTACAGAAACTATTCGCTGCTAGCCTTTACAAAGGCAACGCCAACGCGAATCATTAACCGTCAACTTGATGCGATCGTCGTGACTGCCGCATCGGTCTCATCATGCACACCCCGTAGTTGGACACTGTGCATAGCGGAATCGAGCCAATGGCAATGTTCAAGTATGTCGCGGAACGTAGACCACTGAGATCGACCGAGTACGCCCCAGAGAAAAGTGCGCCCGAGACTCAAGGACGCTAGGACGCGGGCAGAGTTTGCAGCTCCCCCCGCAGTCGTGACCCTGCGCAATACTTCGTGAACCGTTTCGTTGCCGACTGATTGTGCCGTACTCTTGTTGTGAACAAAGATCGCACGGTCAACCACCAGGTCGCCAACAACAAAAACATTGCCCTTTTTATCGGTCACGTTCATCGGATCGTTTTTGATTGGCTAGTGATGTCCGAGAAGCTGATCGGTATCGTCATGGCAACTCTGCGCCGGGCATCCGATCACATAAGTCGAGTAGTGTCGCATCGATGAATTGCGCAAAGGAATCTAGCAGAAATTCTAGCGTATGGCTCGGTACGACAACACCGCGGCCCGGGCCGTACCAAGTCGCATCTGCCGTAGTAGGGACGATTCCGAAACGCAGACGTTGTTTGCGGCTTACAGTAATCCCGAAGTTCGACTAACGGACGGCACTTGTCCGGAGGCACTTGGTGAAGCTGCAGGTCGCTAGAGTTGGACAATGGCAAGGTGCCAACTTGCAGCATCGGCCGACGCACTTTTGGATTTGGCTTCGTGCGTTCGGAGTAAAACGAAGCTAGTTCTAGTTCCGGAGCGATTCCAACGTGCGCCGGATGGATGTGCTCGCTGCTCGGAACGGTAACGCGCTGGACACGGCGATGTGACACCCGGCGCATGGGGGGAAAGCGGCGCCTCAGTGTGCGCTTGAATCCCGAAAACGCTCAGGACGAGTCTGGGCCGGGCCGTTGAGCATCCCGACAAGAAAGCGATGCAGGTCTTCCGTTAAGTGCCTGGACTCGCCGATCAGGAGCTTTGCCGGCTTTCTTTTTTCGTATGCTGCAAACGCAGATCCTTTCGCGGCGCAAGGTTTGACAGCCCGTTTCCGCGTCCGGTAAATTGGAAGGTGCTAAACCAAAGTTCGGAGACAATTTGATGTTGACGTATAGTCCGGCCGAAGGCTCGGCAGCTTCTGCGTGGTGTCCAAGCGTTGACCCTGGATGCAGGGTAGCAAGGCCCACCGGGCGGTTTTCCGAATCCGCCCAGCAAGGAGTTGTCGAGCCTTCGGTCGTTTCTCGTGCGCTCATCAGGTTGTCGGAGGCCGTCGCGTTCTGCGACGGCGCAGGCGCGGCGGTTCTCTTTCTGCCTCGCGAGCGCCGGAAAGGAATTGGCATGTTTCATGCATCGACGGAGAAAGCGTCGACGAACGGTCAGCAAGGGAGCGAAAGGACGGATTCTCCGTGGGATAAACCCAAATCCTACGAGCTGCAGGAGCTGGAACGGGAGGTCGCCGGCATCATCCACTTGTCGAAGTTCCGCACAGAGGACCAATGGCAAGCGTTCCAGGGCAGTGAGTGCGAGGAGCTGTACTACAACCTCGGACAAGAAGATGGGCACATGCGGGAGCGACTTATCAAAGAGCTGAGGCGCGTCGCCATCTGGCACCTCGAATACGCCAACGAACTCGAGGAGACCCGCCCAATTCCCGACTGCCGATGTACCGGGGTCCTCACTCGCGAGTACCGGGTCAACTACTACGAGGAGCCACGAAGTGTTTGGCTTTGCGACCAGTGTGCGGAGAAAGGAGGTGTGGCATGAGTCAGCCAACAACTGTGGACCTGGCCAGACAAGAGACGCAGCAATCCCGGCACGTGCAACTGGGCCTCTACGACCCGTGTGATGACGTGGAGCCAATCAGTGTCGTCGGTGGACCGCTTCAGATGCTTGGTGAGGAACGACTGCAAAGCGTGATTGAAGCGTTCAACGAATGGGCAGTCGAAGGCAAATCTCCGTACTGCCTAGGGGTGTTTCCATTCAGTGGACACGAACACGCCACGGTCACTAAGACGGACACCAAGACCGTGGTCCAAACGGCCGGTGGCGCCACGAAGGTCACCTACCGAGTTGACGCCTTGTTGGACCGTGCTCGGAAGCTGCTTGACGGTGATGACCTGAGCCGCTTCATCGCAGCTTGTCTCTGTCGCATTGCCATCGAGACCTTCGTGGCCCAGTGGTGTGTCGAAGCGGATGTCGACACGCTAGCTGAGCGCGATGGCTACCGCGCGGGGCTGCAGGCTCTGAACGCTCACGGCGCTATCGATCGACTGCAGCGAAACCGTCTGCACCGGCTGACTAAGCGCTGCTGCACGTTCGTGCACAACAAAACGACAACGGGTGCTGACCCGGAGCAGATTGTCTTGGATACGACTCAGATGCTGAGCGAGCTGCGTGAGGCCAGAGTGACGGACCTCGCGTAGCATGTCGGCCGGCCACGGAGGGCCGGTCTGTTTTCACCGCGAGGAAAACGAACTAAGTGTGTTCGTGGACTACCTTTGTGAGAGTGCCAGTCAAGTGCCTGTTCGACTCCGTTTGATCACCCAAAGCCGGACGCAGCAGATCAGCCCACAGATGATCGACACGCCCCAGAGGGCGACGGTGCAGTAACAGATCGAACGAAGGAACTCATCGTAGCCGTTTCCTCCATTGATCAGGAACAACAGAGTGACGAATCCAGCTCCGCATGCGGCCGCGATGGCCGCGACTGACGTAGAAACCAACGCTCCGATACAGAACGCCTTCCAGTATTCGGAGTTGCCCCAGACGATTTCGACGATCAGAACAGGGGAAATTACAAGGCTCATCACGAGCAAGGTGACCATACCGATGTTCGCCGGCCAGACCCACAGCGCCGCGGAAATTAGGCCGCCGGCCAGCAGGATCAGAATCAGCAAAGCCAATCCGTATTGGAACTGGGGATAGGGCATTCCGCGAGTGTACCAGTCACCCCGACCTGGAAAAGAGCGTCCCTACGCCTTTTCACGCAAGTGACGTCCGTTTGAGGGAGAGACAGGCCAATCTGAACAGCCAAGCTAGGAGGACGACCGCACGAAACGTTTCGTAGTCGCTGTTGCTCTCGGCCTGCTAGCCGCACCAGCAATTCCCCGTGAGACTCTACCACCCGAAACACACTACGCCCTGCGAGTCATGCGGTATCGGGCCAAGGCTAAGGCACGAATTGCACGGCACGCTACAGCCAATACCGGCCAACGCGTCAGGGAAGGTGCCGGGCTGAGACGTTCATGACGCAGTCGCAGCAGCCTTACTTGGGGAAGCGAGGGCGACGTCAGGAATCCGGACGAAGTTAGTCTTCTCGACGACACTAATCAACATCATAGGAGATCGATGGATGCCAAGACAACGAAAGCTTCCGGAAGGGATGAGACAGCGGGGCAAAGCCTACTACGCGTGGTTCCGCGCTAACGGGCACTTGGTTCAGAAGAAGCTCTCGACAGACTTCCGCGTGGCATGCAGCCTACTCAAGGAGATGAAGGCTCGCGCCGAACGTGCGGACTTTGGATTGACGGACAACGACTATCGGTGGGATGAACTGAAGACCGAATTCCTTCGTTGGGCCCGCCAGGCCGTCCGCAACCCTCACGAATACGAAGCCGATTTGGAGAAGTTCGAAGAGTACTCGCCGGTCCGCTCGATTCGTCAGATTGGGCCGGACTATGTGCACGGTTTCCGGGAGTGGCGGCTGTCTGGCGGGCATGGACACGGGCACCAGCGCGGGGTCACTCCGCGGACGATAAACCGCCAGGTGGGCACGCTGAAGAACATGCTAAATAAAGCCGTCGAGTGGCAACGGATTGGAACCAACCCGATCGCCGACGTGAAGCCGCTGCGTCACGACGAGCTTGCAAAGGAAAGGCGGGCATTGACGGCTGAAGAAGTCGAAGCCCTGTTCGAGAAATCACCGGTTTACCTGCGTCCGGTGTGGCGAATGTTCATGGTCACCGGGATCCGCCGTGACGAGCTGGTCAACATGAAGTTCTCCGACGTGGACTTCGAACGGAAAGTAGTGACCGTGCGGGCTGGAAACGCCAAGAACCACAAGGCTCGGGAGATCCCGTTGGATGAAGAAGCTCTGGGTTTCGTCCAAGAGCTGCTTTCGCAGGCCAAGCAGCGTCAGCCGGTACTGGGAAGTACGCTCCGTCAGACGGCCCAGCAGACGGCAAATTTCAGTCGCGAGCATGTTTTTGTGTCTGCGGCCAACACACCGCTCAAAAACAACTTGCTCCGGAAGTTCTATTCGTGCTGCAAGCGAGCCGGCATCGAGGACGGCCACCAAGGGGGCGCCGTCGACATCCACTCGCTACGAGTCTCGTTCGTGACCTTGTGCCTTGAGAACGGAGCAAAGCCGAAGGCAGTTCAGGAGATTGTCGGGCACTCAACGTTGTCTTTGACGATGAATGTGTATGCGAAGGCGACGGAGAGCTCCAAACGATCCGCCGTTGCCGCTCTGCCCTTCGCAACGACATCTAATCCCGACCACGTTATTTCGATGGACGCGCACCGCAGCGAAAAGCGCACAAACGTGGACAAGGCGTGTACAAGTTCTGTTGGCTAGTCGTAACATGCGGTAGCAACGCTACTTGCAAAAACGAGTTTGTGACTGATAAATCCGTGTGTCGCCAGTTCAATTCTGGCCCTGACCACTGACTTACGACGATTCAGAAAGCCCAACACAGCAGATACACAGCAGATTGGCCCAGCTGCTTGATGGTGGTTGGGCCTTCTTCGTGCGCGGCCAGTGCGTTTACAATCCAACGGACGGACCAACGCTAGTCGGGTCGATCCCGGCGGCGGATCTACCGACGCGGCCCGATTCCTCGGGTGGAATTGGGGATCGACGAGCTTGATCGCATGCTCGGCGGCGCGATTCCGTTCGGAAGTCCGGCCGTCGTCGCTTCCGGCGCGTTTCATCTCTGTCGAAATGCGAGCGGGCGGACCGGACGATCAGCTACGCCAGTGACGAACCCAAAGAGAGCTGGCACCAGCTTCTGGAGCGGCTTGAGCATGACACCGGGAGGCACTTGACAAACACGATGTCGGTTCTTTACGAAGTTTCGCCGTTGCCGAGTGCGCCAAACAGGTGCCAGCCCCAGGGAGGATTGTCTTTGTCAAGAAGAATCTTGCTGCAGGCATGAACGTCTGAGCGGTCTGTCAAGCTATCCAGCTTGCAGAGGCGTGCCCGTTTATCGGAGAAGTCAACCGCTGTACAATCTGCGATTGTGCAATCGGTGGGTGTGCCACGAGTTTCCGCCGAGGCGAAGTGACCTATCGTTATCGATCAATGATGACGGATGTCAACCAACAGGATTCATGGAGGACGACCGTGCCGGAGAAAGTCACATCACGTCGTGCTGCCGAATTCCAAATCGGCGACAAGGTTCGTGTGCGGCACGGCGTTACGGACAACGACTACCCTGACATGCCAATCGGTGGTTGGGCTGGAGCGATTTCGGAAACCCACGACGACACGTATCTCGTCCGATGGAGCGAAGAAACACTCTCCTCGATCCATCCCGTGTACAAGAGTCGTTGCGAGAACGACGGTTTGGACTACGAACAGTATTCGATCGGCGTGAACGACCTGGAATCCGATATGGGCAACCCGCTCGACATCGAGCAACCCCAGCAGATCACCACCAGGCCACTTTCGCCCAGGGATCAAGATGACCGCATCAGGATGGTTTTCGGACTGACGAGCAACGACACGTTGCCGGACGTCGACGGCGAAACACAGGAAGCCTACTACGGGTACCTGTCGACGCATCTAGCGTTCCCATTCGCCGCCCGGTACGGTGAAGACTATGGGCGCCCTGAACGAGTAAAGGTCATCGGCCTCGGTGATCCTGATGAGCCAATCATGGACGAGATGTACGGCATCCTCTGCGAAGCTCGACTGGAAGGCCGTGTAGTTACGGTGCCGCTGGGCGAACTGGATGATGTTAAAGGGAAGCCGAATCGTCACTTGATCAAGGACTATTGCTACTGGTTGCACAATTGGTGGGAGGCTGGGTGAAACAGCAATGCCAAGACGCAGAAAGAAGACAGTGCCGATCCCAAAGGCTAAGGTGACCACCGATCGACTGAAGGCAACGTTGGCCAAATGTAAGAAGACAGAATTGGTTGACGTGATTGTTGAAATGGCAAAAGCCAATCGAGCCATTCAGCGCCAACTTGAATCGCAGTTTGAAGTGGAAGCACCACCGGAGGAACTGATTGCCGCCACGCGCGTTGCGATCGCCGATGCTACTGACTTTGACGAGCGAGAAATCAACTACAACTTTGCCTACGACTATCAAGCGTACAGCACGGTCAAACGCAATCTTGCCAGTTTGATCGAGTTGGGGTATCTGCGCGCGGCAATGGAGTTGTCGCAGGAGCTGATGAGCCATGGAAGCTACCAAGTCGAAATGAGCGACGAAGGCATGATGACCGAAGACATCGAAGAATGTCTGCACGTTGTAATCCAGACGATCGCGAAGAGTGACCTCCCTGCCGAAGACGTGACGGCTTGGTGCGCGGACATGACTCGGCAGGATCGCGTCGGCTTTATTTGCGATTCTGAATTGGCTGCGTTGGCGAAGAAGGCGAAACGCTGACTTGGATGTAAGGACCCGCATGGCAAACAAAAAGCGAAAACTGACGGCTGCCGAAAAGAAGGCAAGGCGCGATCAGAAAGAGAAATACATGACGATCTTCATCAACGGCAAGCAGAAGCGTGTGCCGCGCCCGCCGCAAATCGACAGGATGGATGTCGAGGAGTTCATCCGTCAAAATGCCGACCCCATCTGGTTGCACCAGAACGGAATGTGGGAGTACATGAATTGCGATGATGCAGACGATGGCTCGTGCTGACCGGATTCAGTACTCCGGGCGAGGCCCGTGCGCGGCGTGCAAAGATGCCAACGAATGAAATCTGATGTCAAACTTCACACCAACTACCTCGCACCAATCGCCAACGAGTTGCGGACCGTTTCGCTGATTTGTACGAGCCGCCGCTGGATCATCCTTAGTTCAGACCGCTCCTTGGACGTCAGATTCGTCTGCTCCAGCTGATACAGCAGTCTCGTAAGCCGCTCGGCTTGCTTGACCCGTCGTTCGTAGGTGAACGTATCTGCCTTTGTGAACGGTCGCGAAGCAGCCTGCCCAGCGGTGGTACCGATGGCATAGGCGTGAAACAAAACGGCGTCTCTCAAGAACTCCACGTAGTCGGCCCGTTCGTCGGGTCTGGGCAAGAGCGGTCGTGGAATCGATGCCCTACGTGGCAAGTGCCCCGCCAGCATGGCGGCGATTTCCAGCCGCGCCAAAGCCGAGACCGCATGGACGCCGCTGTGGGCAAGATCGTCTTTGGTATCTCCAAAGTCCGCCAACGGGCTCTCCGCCGCGGCGGGAAACTGCAGGCAAAGTCCGCTGTGAATCGTCAACTCTGGCCGTTGCTGAACAATCTCGTCGATTGCCGACAGTTCCTCGTCAGTAACCACCCGCAAGAGCTGCTCGAAGTAGTGCAGGGCTTGTGCGTATTCAATGAAGCCAACAACCCGTTGGAGGTCTTGGTGTCGGTCCTGCAGGTCGAGTTGCAGGACGGGATTCTGAGTAGCGGCGTACCCGACGCCGTAGATAGGCCGGCCTCAAGCGGAATCCCTTGAGGACCGGCACCTGGTGCACTTGTTCCTTAAACCCAACAGAATAGCCAAAGTTGCGCGGGCCGACCGCCCATGAAAAATGGTGTCGCCTGGCGAACTGAGGAACCGGGGCCGGACCGTACGCCTGGGCAGCGGTGGGTTCCGGGCGCTCGGCCGGCATGATGATCTGGGAGAGATCGCCGCGCTGATTCGCAACGGCCGGCTTGGCCAGGCCGAAGAGCTCGGTACCGATCGCGTATCTGCCGCGGACCCACCAAAACAGCGCTTGATTCAGTGACTCCGACTTGGCGGTCAGCTCACCAGCCAGCTCTCGAGTGAGGTCTGCTTTCTTATCGATCAGAGTCCGCAGTTCCGGCTGGCTCAAGCCGGCCACACGGAAGTCCGGCTGTGCGGGCGCCACCACAAACTTCTTCAGTGTTTCGTAGTCCTCGCGCCAATAGCCGGCCGCCAGGATCCGCCGCACAAGGTCCGACTCCTGCTGCAGCGCGTCGACGGACAGCAGGAGGCGCGCCAGCCGCAGCTCCATTTCGCGTCGATCAAGTCGAGTCAGCAGCTGCTCAACTTGTTCATGCGTTGCAGCTCCACTCGCAGCCTCAACGCGACCGCGAATCGATTCTGGCAGTTCCGAAAGACTGCGACGTGGAAAACGCATCGTCACGGTCTTCCAGTACGAGGTGACCGCGTGAAGCTCGTGCATGCGATTGCTAGCGCTGTTCAATGTCCAAAAGGCGTCATGGTAATCAGCCAGTGCCGTAGGCGTCTCTTTGAGAATCAACTCGGACTGCACCGCTGCTAGCTCGCTGTCGATGTGCGCCACGAGTCCGGATCCGACCAGACACATTTCCGGCACGGTAATTCTCGGCAAGCGTGCCGCCTGACCGTTCTTGGCCGCTGTGAGCCGAGCGTCGACTAAGAGTTGCGGAGCAGGAGGCAGACGGTGTTTCTGCAATTCCTGGCTGACAGCCAGCAACGACCGCGGATCCCGGCTGGCGATTGTAGACAGATACGAGGCCGCGGCAACCACGTCGCCAAACTTGTAGGCGTCCGCAATTCGTTGGCCTTGATCGGTAGCCGAGTTCGGCAGCGACAACAACATCACAAGGGTGATGACGTTCACGGTTAGCTCCCTCCGCTGGTAGATGGCAAGCAGGTCCTGGCCAAATGAAGCTCGAACAAGATGTCGACCCGCTTGCAAGCACCCCTGTGTCTACCATCATACCCTTTCTTGCTCGAGTCGCACGCCCGGTGTGAGAAGAGCCGCTGGGGCCCACGCAGCCGCCTGTCAACTTTCGCGGGATTCCGGGGTAGACGCGATCAAGACGGATCGGCGGCCACAGTAAGGCCGAAGAGTTCAAGAGGCGGATCGAAGGAGAGCTCGCAGCCGGCACCTACAACACGCGCCAACGGAAAACGTGGGGCGACTTTCGCACAGAGTGAGTCTCGTCGGGTACAATAGTCCCGTGCGCGCCGACCATAAAAAGGGATGGCTGAGAATCCGGCTGTGGCACCTGTTCGCGCTCCTCACCCTGGCGGCCGTGCTGGTCTGGCTCTGGCCCAGGGTTGGGCTGGATTTGAGTCACCGGCCTGGTACTGGCTCGCGCGCATCAATCATCTGGCAGGGACATTGGATCGAGCTGTGGGACACGTTTCCACCACCCACACCACTTCCGCCCGCAGCGAGATCGACAGGTAGCAACAACCCAATGGAGTTGATGAAGGTTGAAATCGCCGTTGAGGACGGCGAAGCGGCCCTAGGCACAAACAACTAAGTCCGCAATTGCAGTCAGTCAATCGAGACCTTCATGTGCGCCCCCATCGTCGGCGTACTTTCGAACCGCCGTGAGAATACCGTCGGCATGTTTGTACGTCACCGATACAGCTGGATGAGTGAGTACCAAGGGAGTCGGTGCGAGGAGCTGTACCCCAACCTCGGACCGGAAGATTGGCACATGCGGGAGCGATTCACCAACGAGCTCCGGCGCGTTGCCATCTAGCCTCTTCGAGTACGCGGCCTTCGGAAGGTGAGCTGTGCCTGGGTTAGTCGAACCAATCGACCGGTATTGGTCGGTCTAGTTGGTCCGCTGATCAAGAAGATACAGTTTCGCCCAACGTTTTTTCCCGGTTTTCAGGATCGTGCCGTGCCGAACGGGTACCTTGGCATATTCGTCGGTCACACGCTCGAAGTTCACCTGCACGCCACCACCTTTCACCAGACGCCGCCCCTCTCCGTTCGATTTGGCATGACCGGCCAGTACCAGGAGATCCACGATCCGCACGGCGTCATTTTCTACCTTCTCAGCGGGCACGGCCACTTCGACGACGTCGGGCGGCACGTATCGCCTGTCCGATACCTGCTCGTCCCAAAGCTCGCATTGCAGTTCAGCTTCTTCGTCTCCATGGAAGTAGGCGACGATGTCGGTTGCTAGTCTTAGCTTAGCATCGCGCGGATTCGTCTTCACCAGAGCCACGACTTCATCCAGAGGGCGGTCGGTCAGCAAGGTAAACCAGTTTTGCATCAGGTGATCGGGGATGGACATCGTCTTGCCGAACATATTACGGGGGTCTTCGGTCACCCCAATGGCATTGCCCAGGGATTTGGACATCTTCTCTGTGCCATCAAGGCCTAGTAACAGTGGCATGGTGAGCGCCACTTGAGGTTCCAACCCGTGGTCGCGCATCAAGTCGCGCCCGGCTGTCAGGTTGAAAAGCTGGTCCGTCCCGCCTAGTTCCACGTCCGCTTCAACTTCGACGCTGTCATAGGCTTGCATCATGGGGTACAGCAGCTCATGCAGCCCAATTGGCAGCTGTGCATTGAAACGCTTTGAAAAATCGTCCCGCTCCAGCACGCGGGCTACCGTGATCTTTCCGGCCATCGCGATAACGTCCTTGAACTCCATTTCTTTGAACCAAGTTCCGTTGAACCGGATTTCAAGGTGCTCTTCCGAGGTCATGATGATTGCGGATACCTGCTCCAGGTAGTTCTTTAGGTTCCGCTGGACCGTTTCGTAGTCCAGCCTGGGCCGCGTCCTAGAACGCCCCGATGGGTCACCCACCAGGGCGGTGTAATCGCCGATAATCAGCACACCCCGGTGGCCCATATCTTGGAACTGCCGCATCTTCCTGAGTACTACGGTGAAGCCCAGGTGCACATCCGCCGCAGTCGGATCCAGCCCGAGTTTGACGCGCAGCTGTCTACCTTCTTTTGCCGCTGATTCTAGCTTGAGGCGAAGCTCTTCCTGGGTGAGGAGGTCCACCACGCCGCGGCGATACAAATCGAGTTGTTCGGGAACAGTCGGCATAGTCATTTGGTCAGCGCTGCCTCTCGCGTTTTTCTTCCCTGCCCTCCATCCACCCGGTTGATCGTAGCGTCGCGCTACCCCCACCCGCTCACGAGTGTTCAAGTTGTGGGCATCGGTCATCACGTCCACAATACCGCCACAGCAGAAGGTGATTCTACTGAACTGACCGAGCAGTCATCTACTTAGCCGCCACCTAGTCGGGGGACAAACCACGAGTGGGAGGCCGCCGAGAATTCCCTGCGCCATCGCGGAGATTCGAGGTGGGGTAAACTCAGCGCAATCCAGCGGAAGTGCGATAGGCCACGCCCCCCGCTCGCTCCGACAGGTGCTACTTCCGCAACCGGCTGTCTAGGAAATCGTAGGCCGCTTGACGCTGCGCTGCGGGAAAGTCGTGTCCGCCGTCGGGATAGACGGCCACGAGCTGCTCGTCTGCATCTAGCAGCTGGTAGACAGGTCGAGCAGCTTTGATGCACTTGGTCACCCCAGAAACGACAAAATTGTGGTCGTCGATCGGTGCACTGGTAAAGAATGGGCGGGGGGCGAGCGCCGCGACGAGCTCGGTGAAGTCGACTGGCACTTGGCCAGGGTCGTTTTCGTAAATCGTGCCGATGCGGCGAATGTGGACGTCGCGGGCCCAATTTGCCAGGTCTCCCTTGCCATAGTCGGAAGCCGCGTAGTCCGCGAAAGAGTTGTAGCCCGCGCTCGAAACAACCGCCTTGATGCGCAAATCATGCACAGCGACAAAGATGGCGTTGTACCCGCCTAGCGAGTGGCCGATGCAGCCGATCCGCTGCCGATCCACCTCCGGAAGCGACTCGAGTACGTCCACGGCGCGGATGTGGCCCCAAACACCCTTGACCGAACCACTGGCGTACCCCCGTCGGTAGGGGTCATAGTCCTTCGCTGCGTAGTGCCCCATCGGCCAATAGTCCGGCGCGATCACAATGTATCCGCGCTCAACCAGCTCCCGGGCATAGAATCGTGACGGCTTGCCGTCCAAACCAACGGGCTGATCCTTGCCGATCTTGTGTGTCGGATGCAACGCTAACACAGCCGGAGCCTTGTCAGGGAGATCGGCTGGGATCAACAAGTACGACTCGACCCGGTCGTGAGGATCGACGTTGTACGCGATCTTCCTTTGGATGTACTTATCAAACCGGCGCTCTGTGAGCACTTCAATGTCCAAGGGAACACGAAAGAAGTCGCCGGGCAGCGGTCCCATCAGCCGCTGCAGGTTGGCCGCGATGTGAGCGCGGCGCACCTGCCATTGCTCGGCAGTGGTTACCTCTAGCATCTCGCCGTCCTCACTGATATAGCGCAAGAGGTTGGTCTTGTCGGGATAGACTGGCGGGGCCGTCGGCCGAGCCTGATTGGGGCTCAATGCCGTTTGTACCAATCGAGTCAACTCAGTCTCGACTCTCGGTTCGAAGGGCGCCGGCAGAAAGTAGGCCATGTGGGAAGTGTTGCCCTCGTATCCGCCTTCACGGACGATGCGGGCGGTGGGGATGTACCCGGGACAGTGGTTGGCGTAGGCGATGACCATCGCGTGCTCGGTACCGGCCAACGCGCGAGTCATCGGACCCCAGTCGGCGCAAACCTCGCCTTCCAACGCGACAATCGTCAGCTCGCCAAGCTGCCAAGCTTGAACTTCGTACCGCTGGCGGCGGCGGTGATCGGGGTAGGCCAAACTCTGACCGGCCCACCAGGTGACGTGGGAACGCGGGTTCCCGCCGTAGGCCATTCGTTCGATTTCCTCGCGGTTGCGCGGCGGCTGAAGGCTCAGCGAGCCGCGCACGAGAGTCGTTCGCAAGCCGCTCTGTAGCTCGCTGAGGTTTCCTTCGCCCAGCCGCCGTAGTACCTGGTCGGCCAGCTCGATTCCCGCAGCATCGCTTTCCTGCGGATCTGCGGCAAATCGGTACTGCCCGCTTTCATCACGTACGACGACCTTGGCATCACCACCACATCCCATCACAAACATGGCGCGGCTGTCTGGTAGCTCTTGCTCCAGTTTGCGGCGCATCGCGCCAGGGTAGTCCGGCGACCACTTTCCCACCGCACCGGAGCTGGTCGGATGGCAGGCGTGTCCGACCAACACGATTTGTTGCGGCGACGCACTCCGGCGTACTTGCACGATCGGCGTGTGGCTGTCGTAGCTACCCGCGAGATAGGGTCCCCAGCCGATTTCTCCTCGTTCGTTCGGATTCCGCCGGCAGGCACCAATTTGCGCCTGTGTCGACGAATACGTGATCGTTGCCGGTGACAGTTCCGCGATCGCTTCGCCCACCAGCCGGACCAGTGTTTCTTCGAGCTTGCCGATGTACCAGACGTTGGGCCCGCCGATCCCGAAGTTAGTGCGGTAGTTGATGGCCGGGCCCCAATGAGTATGTGAAGCCGAAAAGCAGATTGCCTTGGCAGGAAGCTGGTGTTTTTCCTCGATCTGGCGGCGCATGGCTTCGACTGAGACGCGTCCGAAACCAAGCACATCGGCGGTGACGAGCGCCGCGGTGCGGCCATCGCGGTCCCGAAATGCAATCGCCTGGGCACGGAGCGGCGCAATCGTTCCCCCTGCATAACGCTCTCGGCCAAAGCCCGCCATCATCGCCTGACCCGCCGGCGGGGTGATGTCTGCCTCCGAATAGCCAACCTCCCAAGCCCAGCTGACGTTGACGATCAGCGCAAGCCCGATCAGCCAGGTCACGGTAACGATGGTGTGGATTGGTACGCGCAAGATACGGCTCCCAGTCAGTGAGTCATTTGGCTGTAGGCAGGCGCATCATACCAGACGTCTGGGGAGAAGGATCACGTTTCTGCCTCGGTGATCCACTTGTCGGCTACCGGCGATGTGTAACTCGCGAGTCGGTCCAGCAACTCACGGACTTCAGTTGAGGAAGTAACTAGCGACCGATGTTGCTGTCGAATGAAGTGTTCGGTAACGCCGTGATCGAACTGGCGCAACAACGCATCGTAGTAACCTTCGACGTTCAGAATTCCAAGCGGTTTGCTATGGATACCGAGCTGTCCCCAGGTCACCACTTCGCAGAACTCTTCGAAGGTTCCATACCCCCCTGGCAGCGCCACAAAAGCATCGGCGAGCTCCGCCATTTTCGCTTTTCGCTCATGCATCGATACGACAACATGCAGTTGGGTGACGCCTTGATGAGCTAGCTCTTTCTGTGCCAACGCTTCGGGGATCACTCCCACGACCTTTCCACCTGCCTCGAGGGCGGCATCGGCGACAACACCCATAAGACCGATGTTTCCTCCGCCGTAGACCAACGTGATTCCTCGATCCGCAAGGAGTGCTCCCAGGTCGCGGGCGGCCGCCTGATACGCGCTACGGACTCCCCTGCTCGACCCGCAGAAGACACATACGGCGTTTAACTCCATGCCCGTTCCTTTCGATTATCAACAGATCGTCCGCCTGCGCGCTCACCCGACATGGTCGCGTGTTCTACTCCCGTGTGGAAGACTCTGGCCAAGCGGAGGGGCGAGTGCCCACGCCGTTAAGGCCTTTCCGAGTTTCCGCCGCTATCCCGATCGTAGCCGAGCTTGCCAGAGTTTTGTGATTGGCGATTCCCAAACTCTGGCGAGTTCGGGCTACAAGAATTCCTTAGCGGCGTTGGGCGCCGACCTATTCGTGGGATAGAATCCGATGCGTCCTCCGATGGCTCGTCGCTACTGGTCAAACGCCCGCCAGTGGACGATTCGGGTAAGGAACCAGCCTAGCGGCTCAAACGCGGTGCGGGAACCGGCGAACCTCCTTGCCAGGCTGGTGTCTAGTCTCCCGCTGAGGGGAGAGTGTGGAGCTGGTTTCACACATCTTCCGCACGGTCGGGGTATGTTTACGGGGGACGGATGACCTGCAGCTACGAACATCGTGCCGTCGGGCAGCCGACTGCGGAGATGGGCTGGATGCCACACGCCAATGACGCTCGACAAATTCCATGACGCGGCGCCGCATCGATTATCGTGAGTCGACTGATGTGCCCAAACACGCAGTGTTGGACCTCTATCGTGCTAACCACTGGTCATCTGCCGAGAAGCCGGACCAACTACACCAGGCGCTGCTCAACTCGCATTCGCTGGTGACGGCCTGGGATGCAGACACACTGGTCGGCTTGGCAAACGCGATCTCTGACGGCTTTCTCGTTGTGTACTATCCACACGTCGTTGTGCATCCAGACTACCAACGACGAGGTATCGGACGGGAGCTTGTGGGTCGCTTGATGCGGCGATACGCGGGCTTTCATCAGCACGCGGTGTTGGCCGACCAAGCTGCTGTTGCCTTTTACGAGCGGTGTGGTTTTCAGAGGTCTTCCTGCCGAGCCATGTGGATTTACGATGGAAACGACCATTGAGGCGCTGCAAGACAATGAGTTGCCGACGTTTTCCTAACCCCGCCCTCTCCCCTTGCTGTTCTCGCCGCGCAAAGTCCAGGAGAGGCATCTGAGATATCCGTCAGGGCGCCGGGAGGGCGAGGCTCCTGCCGAGCCGAGGGTAGCCGGGCGGGAACAGAATTCGGCAACCTATTGTTGGGCGATTCCTAAAGACTGAGGATGAGAGGTACGATGAGCTTTTCCAAGACAGAACGGAACCAAGTCAAGCGGGTTCCCAACCGAGGTCACTACGATCGAGAGACCATTTATGGCGTTTTGGATGCAGGGTTTCTTTGCCATCTCGGATTCGTTCAAGGTCAGCAGCCATTTGTCATACCAACACTTTATGGCCGCAGTGGAGACGATCTGTACGTTCACGGCTCGACAGCCAGCCGCATGCTGAACCGTCTCGCCGAGGGAGTTCCAGTGTGCCTGGCGGTGACACACGTGGACGGACTGGTGCTGGCTCGCTCGGCCTTCCATCATTCGATGAACTATCGTTCTGCAGTCCTGTTCGGTACCGCAGTGGAAGTGAGCGATGAAGACAAAGAACGCGGATTGTTCGTCATTTCGGAGCAGATATTGAAAGGACGTTGGGATGAAGTGCGAGCGCCGCTCGAAAAGGAGCTGAAGGCGACGTCCGTCCTCCGCATGACCATCGAATCTGCCTCCGCGAAAGTAAGAACCGGTCCACCTAATGACGAACCGGAGGATTATGAACTGCCAGTGTGGGCTGGCGAAATTCCACTGCGACCGTCCTATGGTCCGGCTGCACCCGATCCGCAGCTGAGTGACGGCATCCCGCTTTCCGAGAGTGTGGTCAAGTTCTTGGGCGGCTGAAGCACGCGGGGCGGAGTTCCAGATGACGAACCACAGACGAGGAATCGCGCGCGAACTTGCAGCGGCCGCAATCGGTCGTGGTAGCCCGCTCGAGTGGTTTAACGAGTTGTATCACCTCGCCGATGGTGACGCGTCGATCGTACCCTGGGCCGACATGGTCGTGAACCCAAACTTGACGGGGTGGCTCGAGCGGGCGGTGGTCGAGGCGGCGGGGCAGCGTGCGTTGGTAATCGGCTGTGGCTTGGGAGACGACGCCGAGATGCTCCGAAAGGTCGGTTTCGACGTCACTGCCTTCGATCTCTCGACAGCTTGCATCGAATGGTGCCGGCGACGGTTCCCGGAGTCGGCGGTTGACTACACGGTGGCAGATCTCCTCGAGCTGCCATCCGGCTGGCTACGGCGATTTGATTTTGTGTTGGAAGCCTACACGCTGCAGGTCCTTCCCGTGGAAATGCGGGCACGGGCGATCGACCAGATCGAAGCATGCACAGCACCCGGTGGAAGGTTACTGGTGATCGCGCGGGGGCGCGATGCGGTGGACGAGACGGGTGAGATGCCGTGGCCGCTACTGCGTAGTGAACTGCAGCGTTTTGTCGAACGTGGGCTCAGCGAGCGAATGTTCGAGGACTACATGGACGAGGAGGAGCCACCTGTCCGGAGGTTCCGGGTCGAGTATGTGCGGGAGTCGCGGTAGGCAGGACGGGGGCTGAAACCGGGACGCGGAGGGGCGGCTGCACGCCGATGGCTCGTCGTACGGATGCCGAGCGTGTGCAAGTGTGGGCGTTTTTCCGTGCAGTCTGGGCGCTCGCCGCCGGAGTTTCGCCGAATGAGCCTTGCGCTCGACCAATGCACTGGCCGGCGAAACTCCTCTGGGTCGCGGTTAAACTTTGACGGGCGGCGCGCCGACGTATCAGTTGCCTGGCCGCCCGGGCATTTTTCTGTGCAGTCTGGGGGCGCTCGCCGGCGGAGTTTCGCCGGATGAGTCCTGCACTCGACCAATGCACTGGTCGGCGAAACTCCTCTGGGTCGCGGTTAAACTTGCTGGAGTCCGGGTCACGCGCGGCCGATCATCATCAGCGACATCGCCGGCGTGGGAAGCAAGCGGTCGAATCCTTGTAGGAACGGCCACAGGCGGTCGAACCAGATCATCTGGCGTGGCGAGAGATGCCTCCGCCCGAGTACACTGCCGTTAAACCACCACGCTAGGGCCCCGGCACGGCAGAACTCCTTGGTAAATACTACCTCGAATCCAGCCCGCTCCATCTTCAACCGCAGCTCGTCGACAGTATAGCGGCGGTAGTGGCCCAGTCCGGAGTCGAGCG